>CAVZNL010000005.1:2500-527491 GCA_963776655.1 uncultured Alphaproteobacteria bacterium
ACCCGAAGGACCGAAGATCCTGAGATCGCGCCCGAAGTCGCTGCATAAATCGGCAGCACGAACGGCCCGTTCAAGGGCTTCGTAAGGGAAGAAAAACCTCCATCGGCGATCATTCCCGCCTCGCTTGAGGGACAGCAACCGCTTCGGTGTTGTCCGCCCGGACGCGAGACTGAAGAGAGCACGCAGGCGTGCGGGCGGCGGCCGATCGACGGGGGGAATGCGGATTGTTTAGACGTCGCGGTCGCTTTGCGCGTCGAAAGCTCGGCCAGGCCCTGGTGCCGGCCGCGGCTTCCGGACTTCCCATCCATCTTTCTCGGCGAGATGCCAAAGCCCGAGCGCAAGCTGCCGCCGGTCTATCTCTGCGAAACGGGCCCCGATGACGCAAGCTGCCGGCTGAAATGGCTGGCGAGCACTTGCCTCGCCGGCATGGTCGGCATCTGCCTCATCGGGGTCGCGATCTACGCGTCGCTCAATATGGACGACGGCTCCGGCATGGTGAGCTCGATCAAGCGGGCAAGCCTGGCCGCGCTCGAGCCGATGCGCACCGCCACGCTGGTCAACGACAGGCAGAGCGCGAGCGGCCAGAAGGAAGACCGGATTCAGATGACCGAAGCGGGATTTGCCACCCGCGACGTCATCCACGACACAGTGATCGAGCGGCAAGGCAGCCGCGAATTCATCACCATCAAGCCGTATCTGCGCATCGTCGCCGGACTTGCCGGCGAACCGCCGGCCGATGCCGAGCAATTGCCGCCCTTCAATCCCTTCAAGCTCTATTCCGATGCGACCCCGGTCGGCGCCGACGGCGAGGCCCAGGACGCACCGCAGACGGTGAGCCTCAACGTGGTCGAGGTCCCCGGCGGGATCCTGCCGCAAGCGGACGGGGTCGAGCTCAAGCCGGATGACGTCGACCGGCTCGTGGCCGAAGCGGCCGAGATTTTCGCCTATGCCGAGGATGCGGCGGGCGAGGCCGGCGACGGTCAGGCACGCCTCATCCGCGCGGCCTATCATCCCGAAGACGGAACGTCGCTTTCACCGCACACGACCGTGATCCGCAAATCGGCCGAAGAGAGCGCCGAGCAGGACGACGACTTCGAGGACCTGTTCGCCGGCGCCGAGATGAAGACGCTGACGGTCGGGCGCGGCGACACCCTGATGAGCCTGTTCGACAAGATCGACGCCGAGCCGATCCAGGCGAAGGAGATCATCGAGACGCTTGCACCGATCTTCTCGGCCAAGGACCTCAAGTCCGGTCAGGAGGTCCGCTTCACGCTGGTGCCGGCACCGTCGGACACCGGAGCGCTGGAACCGGCCAAGGTCTCGATCTTCGCCAAGGGCAGCCATCTCGCCAGCGCGGTACGCAACCGGCAGGGCGTGTTCGTGGCCTCGGCCGAGCCGATCGGCGGCGACGACAAGACGCAACAAGCCTCAGCCCGCGCCACGCTCTATACGAGCTTCTATCACGCGGCTCTTTCGCAAAAGATTCCCGCCGACACCATCCTCAGGCTGCTCCGCGTCCACTCCTACGACGTGGATTTCAAGCAGAGGGTCAAGGCCGGCGACAGCTTCGAGATGTTCTTCGACGGCGGCAACAGCGAAGGCGAAGTGGGCGAGCTGCTCTACACCTCCATGAGCATCGACGGGCAGACCCGCAAATTCTTCCGCTTCCGCACCCCGGACGACGTGGTCGACTACTATGACGAGCAGGGCAACAGCGCCAAGAAGTTCCTGATGCGCAATCCGGTCAAAGGCGGCCGCTACACGTCGGGCTTCGGCGATCGCCGCCATCCGATGTTCAGAGTGACGCGCATGCATAACGGCGTCGATTGGGCGGCGCCCTCCGGCACCCCGATCCTCGCCGCAGGCGACGGCACGGTGGAGCGGGTCGGGCGCGAAGGCGGTTACGGCAATTACGTCCGCATTCGCCACGCCAACGGCTTCGCCACAGCCTACGGCCACATGCTCCGCTTCGCGCCCGGGGTCGAGCCCGGCGTCGCCGTGAAGCAAGGCCAGACCATCGGCTATGTCGGCTCGACCGGGTACTCGACCGGGCCGCATTGTCACTTCGAGGTTCTGGTCAACAACAGCTTCGTCAACCCGATGACCATTCAAGTGCCGCGCGGGCTGCAACTCACCGGACGCCAGCTCGCCGAGTTCCAGAGAGAGCGCAAGCGCGTCGAGAGCCTGATGCAGCTCGACCCGGTCACGAGCCGCCTCGCCCAAGCCACCACCAACTAGCGTACTGTAATCACGTCATGCTGAGGAGCGGCCGTCAGGCCGCGTCTCGAAGCATGGCCATCCTTCGAGGCGCGCCTTTGGCGCGCGCCTCAGGATGAGGTGGTTGAATTGAAAGCCCCTCGCCGGGCCTAATTGTCCTTGATGTACCAGTCCTCGACCTTGACCACGGCGGGGTTCTCGCCGTTCGGGAACAGCCAGGAATCGACCGCATATTTCTGGCCGGTCTTGGTCTCGGTCAGCACCGCCGTCCAATGCGGCCAGTACTTCGACCGGATTGAGCGTGGCGACGCCGCGGGCGAGGTTCTCCTTCGACATGGTGCCGGCCACGGTGTGGTGCTTGAGCAGCCCGTTCGACTGGAGCACGAGCAGATAGCTCGTGGTGTTGGTCGCCTCGTCGACGCAATCCTGCTGCGACGGATCGCCCGACGCCGTGAACTGCATGCCCGGCGCGTCCTTGATGCCGAGCTTGTGGCCCACCTTCACCTCCATATGGGCGATGGCGTAAGCCACGCCGCGGCGCTCCTCGAACGGCGTGTCGGCGCGCTTCACCTTGGTCATGATCGCCGAGATCTCGGCGACGTCCTTCGGCCGGAAGGTGTAAGGGGTCTGCTCCTTGCAGGTATAGGCGTGGCAGATGGTGACGCGGTTCCCTTGCGGCGGGGCCGCGCTGAAAGTGACGTAGTGGAGGCGCCAATCGTCGCCGCCGCCCGTGACGCAAGCCGAAAGCCCCGCGGCGAGCAATATGACCGGCAGGCGGCAGTTCACGCCCTGATCCCCCTCAATTCCCGCGCTTCCGGAGCCGAGGAGACAACAGAACGCGGCAGGAGGCAAGCGCCTGCCGGCCACGCTTCCGCCTTCGTGAATTTGCGGCGTGCCTCTTTTGGCCGGCGACGGCCATCCACGATCTGCTCGGCGCACGCTGCAGCGAGCGACAGTCCTAAGCCGCGGCTTTGACCGCCTGGCCGTTGAACAGGAGCCCGTCCTTGCCGGCGGTGATGTTCACCGTCTCGCCGTCATGGATTTTGCCTTCGAGCAGCATCTCGGCGAGCGGGTCTTGCACGTATTTCTGGATCGCGCGCTTCAAGGGCCGCGCGCCATAGGCCGGGTCGTAGCCCTTCTTGCCGAGCCACTCCTTGGCGGCGTCGTCGAGCTCTAGCGTGATCTTGCGGTCGGCGAGCAGCTTCTGCAGCCGCGCCATCTGGATCTCGACGATCCTCCCCATATGCTCGCGCTTCAGCCGGTGGAACAGGATGATCTCGTCGACGCGGTTCAGGAATTCGGGCCGGAAATGCGCCCGCACTTCCGCCATGACCTGGTCGCGCACGGCGTCCGAATCCTCGCCCTCGGCTTGCGCGACCAGATATTGCGAGCCGAGATTGGAGGTCATGATGATGAGCGTGTTGCGGAAATCGACGGTGCGGCCCTGGCCGTCGGTCAGCCTGCCGTCGTCGAGCACCTGCAAGAGCACGTTGAACACGTCGGGGTGCGCCTTCTCGATCTCGTCGAACAGGATCACCTGATAGGGCCTGCGCCGCACCGCCTCGGTGAGCGCGCCGCCCTCCTCGTAGCCGACATAGCCGGGGGGCGCGCCGATCAGCCGGGCGACGGAGTGCTTCTCCATGTATTCCGACATGTCGATGCGGATCATGGCGTGCTCGTCGTCGAACAGGAACTCGGCGAGCGCGCGCGACAGCTCGGTCTTGCCGACGCCGGTCGGGCCCAGGAACATGAACGAGCCGATCGGGCGATTGGGGTCTTGCAGGCCGGCGCGGGAGCGGCGCACCGCGGTCGAGACGGCCTTGACCGCCTCCTCCTGGCCGACCACGCGCTTGGCGATCTGGGTCTCCATGCGGAGCAGCTTCTCGCGCTCGCCTTCGAGCATCTTGTCGACGCGAATGCCGGTCCAGCGGGACACGACCTGGGCGATCAGATCGGGCGTCACCACCTCCTGCGCCATGGCGCCACCCTTCTGTTCGTCCTCTTCGAGCTTCTTCAGCTTTCCTTCGAGGTCGGGGATGACGCCGTAAGCGAGCTCGCCGGCGCGGGCGAGGTCGCCCCGCCGCTGCGCCTGTTCGAGCTCGATGCGGGCCTGGTCGAGCTGCTCCTTCAGCTTCTGCGCCGAGGCGAGCTTCTGCTTCTCCTCCTGCCAGCGGCTCGAAAGCGCATTCGCCTCCTCCTCGAGATTGACGATCTCCTTCTCGAGCTTGGCAAGCCGGTCCTTGGAGGCCGGGTCCTTCTCTTTCTTCAGCGCCTCGCGCTCGATCTTGAGCTGCATGATGCGCCGGTCGAGCTCGTCGAGCGCCTCGGGCTTGGAATCGACCTGCATGCGGAGCCGGGCCGCCGCTTCGTCGACGAGGTCGATCGCCTTGTCCGGCAGGAAGCGGTCGGTGATGTAACGGTTGGAGAGCATGGCGGCGGCGACGAGCGCGGCATCGGAGATGCGCACGCCGTGATGCAGCTCGTATTTCTCCTTCAGCCCGCGCAGGATCGAGATCGTGTCCTCGACCGTGGGCTCAGACACGTAGACCGGCTGGAAGCGGCGCGCGAGCGCCGCGTCCTTCTCCACGTTCTTGCGGTACTCGTCGAGCGTGGTGGCGCCGACGCAATGAAGCTCGCCGCGGGCAAGCGCGGGCTTGAGCAGGTTCGAGGCGTCCATCGCGCCTTCGGCCTTGCCGGCGCCGACCAGCGTGTGCATCTCGTCGATGAAGAGGATGATCTGGCCTTGCGCCGCCTGGATCTCGTTGAGCACCGCCTTCAGCCGCTCCTCGAACTCGCCGCGATATTTGGCGCCGGCGATGAGCGCGCCCATGTCGAGCGAGAGCACCTTCTTGTCCTTCAGGCTTTCCGGCACGTCGCCCGCAACGATGCGGTGCGCCAGCCCCTCGACGATGGCGGTCTTGCCGACGCCGGGCTCGCCGATCAGCACCGGATTGTTCTTGGTGCGGCGGGACAGCACCTGGATCGTGCGCCTGATCTCCTCGTCGCGGCCGATCACCGGATCGAGCTGGCCCTTCGCCGCGGCCTCGGTGAAGTCGCGGGTGTAGCGCTTCAGCGCATCGTAGGCCTGCTCGGCGCCCGCGCTGTCGGCGGTGCGGCCTTTGCGGAGGTCGTTGATGGCGGCGTTGAGGCTCTGCGGCGTCACGCCCGCATCGGCGAGGATGCGCGAAGACTCCGCCTCCTTGCTCATGGCAAGCGCCTGGAGCACGCGCTCGACCGTGACGAAGCTGTCGCCGGCCTTGGTCGCCATCTGCTCGGCCTGGTCGAGCACGCGGGCGAGCGCCGCCGCCATATGCGGCTGCGTCGCGCCCGAGCCTGAAACCTTGGGCAGCTTGGCGAGCGCGGCTTCGGTCCTCGCAAGAGCCTGCTTCGGGTCGCCGCCGGCGCGCGAGATCAGCCCGCTCGCGAGCCCCTCGTTATCGTCGAGCAGCACCTTCAAGAGATGCTCGGGCGTGATCTGCGGGTTGCCTTCGCGGACCGCAAGCGTCTGCGCCGACTGGAGGAATCCCTTGAGGCGGTCTGAGAGCTTCTCGAAATCCATGTCTCGTCCCTCGGGTCAACGCGATGAGGGGGCGGCGGGGATGGGTGCCATAGCGCAGGCACTCTTAACGGACATATAGCGCCCGGGCGCCCCCGCCAAAAGGGGCTCGCGGATGAGGGGTTTTCCCCGATGCGGCCCGCCGAGGACGCGTCATCCTGAGGCGGCCGCGCAGCGGCCCTCGAAGGATGCCTCGCAATCGTCATCCTTCGAGGCTCGCTCCGCTCGCACCTCAGGATGACGGACTGCTGGGTCGCGCCTCAGAATGACGGCTTGCCGCGCGCGTCGAAATGGAAGACTGAACCCGCTAGCTCACCTGGTCGGAGGTGTCGTCGGGCTGAGGCGGTTCCGGCTGATCGCCCCCGTTCTGATCGCCCCCGTTCTGGTCGCCCGTGCCCTCGCGTCCGTTGCCCCCGAAACGGCGATCGTCGCGGCCGCCGCCTGCACGGAAATCCGTGCCGCCGCGCTCGCCCGCTTCGGCCTCGCCCCCCTCGTCGTCGGGACCTTCGGCATTCCAGCGCTGCTGACGATAGCCGCCGTTCGGCCCCTCGCCCTGATGGCCTCCGTGCTGCGGCCCCATCTGCGACTGAGCCGCCATGATGATGCGATTGTAATGCTCGGCGTACTGGAGATAGCTCTCCGCCGTGACCAGGTCGCCCGAGGCGAGGGCGTCGCGGGCGAGCGACATGTATTTCTCGGCGATATGCGCCGCGGTCCCACGGATCTTGACGTCGGGGCCGTTCGATTCGTAGCTCCGCGCTAACGGATTTTGGGGCTTGCGGCCGCGGCCGCGGCCCCTGCAATTCTGCTGTCCTTGTCTCATTTCCTTTCGATCACCTGATAAGGGGGCTAAGCCCCGCGTTTTCCCTGCTCACGTTTTCACGGCTCGCCCAAGTCCCCGGCGGCTTCCGCCCGGAAGCTTGGATTGGCCGTGCAATCATCTAGGCTTTCGCTGTTTTCGCCTCGCTATAAGTCGCTACTCCGGCGCCAAGCGTCCAAGAGTCCTTTCACCGGCGCGAGCAACCTCAATCTGATGAGCGGTTGAGCGTCTCCTGAACGTCCGAGAGGCGTCAGGCCTTGCAATCGGTGTTCAAGAAATACGCTCGTGTTGCCGTTGCAACCGGACCACGCGCTTCTCAAGCGCGAAAGGGCCGCATAGTCATCTGCTGACACGAACCTAACCTGAACATCGAGGTTCTCCAAGTCCTTTTTTGCCCGAAGGAGCGCCCCGCGATTCCGTTCACGGCCTTGCCACAACAACGCGCGGCCTCCCCGCAAGGTCCCGCCTGACGCTGCCGGTCTCCTCGGGCCTGAGCCCGGCCCCCTCCAGGATCTCGGCCACGGCGTCGCTTTGGGCCGGGCCGATCTCGACGAGAAGCCTGCCCTCCTCTGCCAGGGCCTCGCGGGCGCGGGCTGCGATGCGCCGGTAGGCCGCGAGCCCGTCAGGCCCGCCGTCGAGCGCAAGGCGCGGATCGTAGGCGGCCACCTCCTCCGCCAGCCCCGCGATCTCGCGCGTGGCGAGGTAGGGCGGATTGGACAGGATGAGGTCGAACCTGCCCGCCACCGCTTCGAGCCAATCGCCGGCGATGAAGGACGCACGGGACGCCACCCCGTGGGCGCGCGCGTTGGCGGCGGCGACGACAAGTGCATCGGGGCAGAGATCGGTGCCTACCCCTCGGGCCCCTGGAAGCTCGGCGAGAAGGGTGACGAGGATCGAGCCGGTCCCGGTGCCGAGATCGAGCAGCTTGAGCGGCTTGGCCTGCCAGCCCTTCGTGACGACGAGGTCGAGTGCCGCCTCGACAAGCGTCTCGGTGTCGGGGCGCGGATCGAGCGCTGCGGGCCCAAGAGCAAAGGGGCGGCCGTAGAATTCGCGCGTCCCGGTGATCCGGGCCACCGGCTCGCGCTTGAGCCGGCGCGCGATCGCTCCGTCAAGCCGCGCTGCGGCATCGGGGCGGAGCGGCTCGCGGGCGCGGGCGATATAGGCCTCGTGACTGAGACAGGCGGCATGGCAAAGCAGCAGCCGCGCGTCGAGTTCGGGCGTTGCGACGCCCGCCCGGCGCAAGATCTGCGCGGCCTCAACGAAGGCTCGCTGCATGGAGCCTCTCTCTCCCTCTCCCCAGCGGGCAGAGGGCCGGGGTGAGGGGGGCGTGTCCAATGCGGTTTGCATCCCCCTCACCCGCGCTCCGGGCGACCTCTCCCCGGCGGGGAGAGGTGAAGGCTTCCCGGCTCGCGCGAGGGTTGGAGTCTCAGGCATGGCCTTCTTCCTGCATGGCTGCGAGCTGGGTCGCCTGATGCTCGGTGATGAGCGCGTCGATGATCTCGTCGAGCGCGGGCTCGCCTTCGAGCACGAGCGGGAGCTGATAGGTCGTGAAGCCGATGCGGTGGTCGGTGACGCGGCCTTGCGGGAAATTGTAGGTGCGAATGCGCTCGGAGCGATCGCCGGTGCCGATCTGGCTGCGGCGATTTTGCGCGCGCTCGGCGTCGCGTCTGGACCGTTCGAGCTCGTAAAGGCGCGCGCGCAGAACCTTCATCGCCTTCGCCTTGTTCTTGTGCTGGGATTTCTCGTCCTGCTGGCTGACGACGAGTCCGCTCGGCAAATGCGTGATCCGCACCGCGCTGTCGGTGGTGTTGACCGACTGGCCGCCGGGGCCGCTCGAGCGGAACACGTCGATGCGCAGATCCTTGTCGTCGATCTTGATGTCGACCTCCTCGGCCTCGGGCAGCACGGCCACGGTCGCCGCCGAGGTGTGGATGCGCCCTTGCGCCTCGGTCTCGGGCACGCGTTGCACGCGATGCACGCCCGACTCGAATTTCATGCGCGCGAACACGCCCCTCCCGGTGATGTTGGCGATGATCTCCTTGTAGCCGCCGTTTGCCGAATCGCTCGCCGACAGGACATTCACCTTCCAGCCATGCCGGTCGGCATAGCGCTGATACATGCGGAAGAGATCGCCGGCAAACAGCGCGGCCTCCTCTCCGCCGGTGCCGGCGCGCAGTTCGAGGATCGCGCTTTTCTCGTCCGCGGTATCCTTGGGCAGAAGCTGCACTTTGAGCTGCCGCTCGAGCTCCTCGATCCGGGGGCCAAGTGCCTCGAGCTCCTGCGCGGCGAGCGCCACCATCTCGGGGTCAGAGGCCGGATCGTCGATGAGCTCTTGCAGGTCCCCGCGCTCGCCGGTTGCACGCCTCAGCGCGGTGATGGTGGCGACGATGGGATCGAGCTCGGCAAATTCACGCGACAAACGCACATAGCTTTCCTGGTCGGCGCCGGTGGCCAGCGTGCCTTGCACCGTTTGCCAGCGGGCGACGAGCTTGTCGAGCTTATCGGCAGGGATCGTCGTCATGACATTCAAGTCGGCAGAGGCCTAGACGGTGTTCGGCAACCGGTCGCCCTTCCCGCGTCTCGAGGACCGATCACTGGGCTGGGGGCGGAGGCGAAAGTGCATCCGGCAGACGGTCGGTCTTCTTGCTGCGCGGATCGTCGGGATCGGTCGTGCCGGTCTCGGGCGATTGCAGCCCCGTCGAGCCCGGCGCGAAAACGTATAAGAGCCCAAGCCCCGACGCCACGACCGCGACAATGAGGGCGATGATCCCCCATTTCAATAGGGGCCGTCGCCGCTTCGTGACCGGCTCTGGCGCGGGCTGCGCGGCAGCCGGGCCGAAAGCCGACTGCAACCGCTCAGAATCGGAGGGCGCGGGCTGACGCTGCGCTGCTGGTTGAGGTTGAGGCTGGGGCGGACGGGCCTGGCCCGCGCGCGGCTGCGGCGCCCGCCGGTCGGCAGGGGCTTGCGGCGCGGCCGGTCTCTGGCCGGGCGCGGTGGGCCGGAAGGTTTGCGGCATGGGCTGTGGTCCCGGAAAGCCGTGCGGTCGGGGTTGCCCGCCTTGGCCCTGCGGCCTTGCATTCCGCTGTTGGGGGGGCGGCTCGGCATTGGGGCGCCGCGCCTGAGGCGTGGGCCCCGGCCCCGCGTTCGGCCATGGCTTTTGCCGCTGCGGCTGCTGTTGGGAGGGAGGCGGCCAGGGAATATCGAGGGGGTTGTGCGCACCACCCGTATTGGCGGCAGGAAAAGCGAAATCGCCGGAATCGCGCGGCGTCATTGTCGGCAGGTCGGGCATCGGCTTCGGCTGAAGCTCGACGATGCCGGCCTCGAGCTGCGCATAGATGCGCCTTAAGAGCGGACGGACATCGAGATTGAGCAGCGTGCCATACGCATTGACGACCCGGCAGGTCTCGGCCCAAGGGGGCAGCGCATTGAGCGCGCCCTGCTCGAGCGCCTGCACGACTTCGGGCCGGGTTCCGATCCTCGTTGCGAGTTCCATTTCGGACAGGGCCGTCGCCGCCCTCAAGTCTCGAAACAACTCCGCGACCTCAGCATCATAGCCGGAGGGCATTCTCTCGATCCCGTGAATAGGCAGGCGCCATGCGGCGTCCGGCTGTGAGCTTACCGGTACTTGATGCGGCGCGGTCGGCAGCGCAAGGCCGATCACCTATCAAGCTTGTCTCCGCCAACACAAGCCCAACCGCGTCCGGTTTGAACGTCGGGGCAAGACTAGCATATTGCGGCGGCGGGTGGAGAGTTCTCATCATTGCAAAAATGCTAGACTTGCACGCCGTGCTCGGCGGCAAAGCGCCGCAAATCCTCGCGCAGCGACGTCGCCTTGCTTTCGAGCAGTTCATCGAGGCGCCGGCCGAGATTGCCCGCATCGAGCGAGAGGACCATGGCCTTGACCGGCCCAACCGAGGCCGGAGCCATGGAGATCGAGCGGAAGCCGAGACCGAGCAGCGCCATGGCCTCGAGCGGCCTGCCCGCCATTTCGCCGCACAGGTTCAGCGCCACGTCATGGCGCTTGGCGGCTTCCACGATCGGCTTGAGCGCCTTGAGCCCGGCGGGATTGAGCGCATCGAATCGCTCCGCCACGCGCGTATTGCCGCGATCCGCCGCGAACAGGAATTGCATCATGTCATTCGAGCCAACGGAAGCGAAATCGGCCAAGGGCAGGAGCCGGTCGAGCTGCCACAGGATCGCCGGCACCTCGATCATGGCGCCGACCATGAGTTTTTTCGGCTCCGGTCGCCCATGGCGTTTCAGAATTCCGACCTCACGGTCGATCAGCGCGCGGGCTGCCTCGAACTCCGAGACATCGGCGATCATCGGCAGCATGATGCGAAGCTCGCGGCCGGCCGCCGCCCGCAGCAACGCCCTGATCTGCGTGCGGAAGAGGGCCGGCCGGTCGAGCGCCATGCGGATGGCGCGCCAGCCGATCGCCGGGTTCTCCTCCTTGCTTCCGCGGAAATAGGGTAACACCTTGTCGCCGCCGACATCGAGCGAGCGAAACACGACAGGCCGTGCACCGGCGGCGTCGAGGATCGCCTTGTAGAGCCGGGTCTGCTGCTCGAGCCGGGGAAACGTGGCCGAGATCATGAACTGGAGCTCGGTGCGGAACAAGCCGATGCCGTCGGCACCCGATTGATCGAGATGCGGCAAGTCGAAGAGGAGGCCGGCATTGATCTGCAAGGACACCCGCTCGCCATCCAGCGTGACAGAGGGCACGGTGCGCAGGGCGGCATATTGCGCCTGGCGC
Source organism: uncultured Alphaproteobacteria bacterium (assembly GCA_963776655.1). Lineage (GTDB taxonomy): Bacteria > Pseudomonadota > Alphaproteobacteria > Rhizobiales > Methyloligellaceae > Methyloceanibacter. The sequence goes on from CAVZNL010000005.1 coordinate 13,851, forward strand.
CGGGCGCGGAAGCGGACCTTGTCGGCATAGGCCGAAACCACTTCTTGCGTTGGCCGGATTTGCAGCTCGCCGCCTTCGGCGTCGACGATCGCGGCATCGCCGGGCTCGACGGCTTCGAGCACGCCCTTGACATGGGTGAGCGCGGCAATGCCGAGCGCGCGTGCCACGATGGCGACGTGGCTGGCGGTGCCGCCTTCCTCCAGCACCAGCCCGCGCAGGCGGTGCCGGTCGTAGTCGAGCAGCTCGGCGGCCCCCATGGTGCGGGCGATCACGATGGCGTCCTGAGGCAGGGTGCCGGTCGCGGCCGTCCCCATCCCGCCGGAGAGCAAGCGCAGAAGGCGGTTGGACAGGTCGTCGATATCGTGCAGACGGTCGCGCGCATAGGTGTCGGGCAGACGCAGCATGCGGGCGCGGGTGTCATTGCGCACGCGCTGAACCGCGGCATCGGCCGTAAGGCCGGTGATGAGCGCCTCGTCGAGGCGGCGCCGCCAGCCGTGATCGTGGGCGAACATGCGGAAGGCTTCCAGCACCTCGCGATGCTCGCCCGCGCGCGCCAGGTCGCCCCGCTCCATCATGGTGTCGATCATTCCGGTCAATTCTTCGATCGCCTGAGCGAGCCGGCGCCGCTCGATCTCGACATCCTCGGCAATCAGACGCGTGACCACGATGCGCGGCTCGTGCAGCACCACGTGGCCGAGCGCCACGCCTTCGGAGATCGGCAGCCCGCCCAACCGCGCTGCGCCCTCGCGCCGGTCCTCGCCGGTCAACCCGTCGGTCACGAGGCCGCCCGAGGTGATCGTCTCGGCCAAAACCATGGCGGTGGTTTGCAGGGCCTCGACTTCCTCGTCGCTGTACTGCCGCATGGTGCGGTTCTGCACCGTGAGAACGCCGATCGTATGGCCGCCGCGCAGGATCGGCACGCCGACGAAGGCGTGATAGATCTCCTCCCCCGTCTCGGGGCGATAGGAGAAGGCCGGATGATGCTGCGCATCGGGGAATTGCATCGGTTCGGCCTGCTCGGCGATCAGGCCGACGAGGCCTTCACCCGGCTTGAGGTGGGTGTTGTGGACGGCCATCGGGTTGAGGCCTTCGGTCGCGAACAGCTCAAGCGAGCCGTCGCGGCGGCGCAAATAGAGCGAGCACACCTCGGCGACCATGTTCGAGGCGATGAGGACCACGACCTTGTCGAGGCGCGTTTGCGCGCTCTCCCGCTCCGCCATGACCTCGCGCAGGCGGCGCAGCAATTGTCTCGGGGCGCCAACTGAGACAGCCATAATTAACAGTCCTCGCCGGACGGCGGCACGGCGAACTTCGGGTTAGCCGCCAAAGCCCGCTAGCGGCTGTCCAAACCGAACAGGGAATGCAGGGTTCGCACCGCAAGCTCGGCGTAGGCCGCGTCAATCAATACGCTGATTTTGATCTCGGACGTGGAGATCGCCTCGATATTGATGCCTTTTTCGGCAAGCGCGCTAAACATTTGCGCGGCAACCCCGGCGTGGCTCCGCATGCCGACACCTATCGCCGATACCTTGGCGATGTCGGTGGAGCCGCGCAAGTCCAAATAACCGATGTCATTCTTGGCCTGGCGAAGGACTTCAAGGGCCCGGTCGAGATCGGCGCTCTGCACCGTGAAGGTGAGATCGGTGAAGCGGCCGTCCTCCGAGACGTTCTGCACGATCATGTCGACATTGATATTGGCCTCGGCCAGCGGGCCGAACACCTGCGCCGCAACGCCCGGCTTGTCGGCGACCTTGAGCAGGGTCACCTTGGCCTCGTCCCGCGCGTAGGCAATTCCACTGACGACGTTCTGCTCCACGATCTCATCCTCATGGCAAACGAGGGTTCCGAGTTCCAGCGCCGCGTCGGTCTCCTTGCCGCCGAGGTCGGGGGGTTCGAAGCTCGAGCGCACGAGCAACCGCACGCCCTTCTGCATGGCAAGCTCGACCGAGCGGGTCTGGAGCACCTTGGCCCCTTGCGAGGCCATTTCTAGCATTTCTTCGTAGGAAATGCGGGCCAGGCGATGGGCCTTGGGCACGATCCGGGGATCCGTGGTGTAGACGCCGTCGACATCGGTGTAAATGTCACAGCGGTCGGCCTGGAGCGCCGCGGCAAGCGCGACCGCGCTCGTGTCGGAGCCGCCGCGGCCGAGCGTCGAGATGCGATTCCCCGGTGCAATCCCCTGGAAGCCGGCGATGACGGCGACCTCACCCTCGAGCATCCGCGCCTTGAGCTCTTCCACGGCAAGCCCGGTGATGCGGGCGGCGCGATGGGCGGCATCGGTCTGAAGCGGGATCTGCCAGCCCTGCCAGGAGCGGGCCTTGAGCCCCATCGACTGCAGCACGAGCGCAAGCAGCCCCGAGGTGACCTGTTCGCCAGAGGACACGACGGCGTCGTATTCGCGCCCGTCATATTGCGCCGAGACCTCGCCGCCGTTTTGCTTCCGCTCCTTGAAGCCCCAGGCCTCATCGACCAAGGCCACGAGCTGGTTGGTGGCGCCGGCCATGGCCGAGACCACGACGGCGCAAGCGTGTCCGGCGTCGGCCTCGCGCTTCACATGGGCGGCGACGCTGCGAATCCGAACGATGTCGGCGACGGAGGTTCCGCCGAATTTCAGCACCAAGAGCGCCATGGCCTCGTCCCGGTGGGCCTCAAGCCCACAATAAGAGGGCCGGCCCTTTTAGGGACCGGCCGGAAAGCCGGACCTTCATACTGATTGAGGCCGGGGGCCGCAACTCAATCGCTCGCGCCCGCCTCCTTCTGGCGGCGAGAGGTTAAGGATGGGTGGCTTGACAGGGACAGGGCGGCGGCGCCCTTTCATTCCCATGGGTCAAACCAGCAGGACGCTCGACCGGGACGAGGTTGCCCGCTTCGCCAGGCTCGCGGGCGAATGGTGGGACGCAAACGGTCCCTTCAAGCCGCTGCACCGCATCAATCCGACACGGCTCACTTACATCCGCGATCAGCTCTGCCGGAAGTTTGGGCGCGACCATAAGGCCGGGGGCAGCCTCAAGGGACTATCGGTGCTCGATATCGGCTGCGGCGGCGGGCTGGTCGCCGAGCCCCTGGCCCGGCTCGGCGCCAATGTCACCGGCATCGATCCGGCGCCGGAGAATATCGAAGCGGCAAAGGCTCATGCCAAAGGCGCGCGCCTCGATATTGCCTACCGCGATGTCACTGCCGAGGCGCTGGCGCAGGAGGGCTCCGCATTCGATGCCGTGCTCCTGCTCGAAGTGGTCGAGCACGTGCCCGACGTTCCCCGCTTTCTCGCCTCGGTCGCACCTTTGGTGAAGCCGGGCGGCGTCATGATCCTCTCGACGCTGAACCGCACGCTCAAGGCTTACGCCCTCGCCATCATCGGCGCCGAGCTGATCCTGCGCTGGCTGCCGGCCGGAACCCATGACTGGAATCGGTTCGTCACGCCCGAGGAGCTAGGCCGCGCGCTTCAACACGCCGGGCTCGCCGTCCGCGACATCACCGGCATGGTCTACGACCTGCTCGCCGACGAATGGCGGCTCGCGCCCGACACCGACGTGAACTATTTCGTGACGGCCACGCGACCAGCCTAGTAGCCGCGGCGCGGTGGGTACGAAGGGTAATAGTAACGGTTGCCGCGCGGGGCATAATAGCCCTGAGGACCGTAGGGATCGAACCAGCGCCGCCCGAACAGGCCCCGCTTCTTCTTCCGCGGCTTCTCACCATACCCATTAAACCATGGCGGCCCCCAGTAACCCTCCTCGGGCCACCTTCCGGGGCTTGCCACCAGCGGGCCCTCGCCGCCGGGCGTCGTGCCGGTCAGCACGACCTGGGTCTGTTCCAGGCCATTCGCCTCGACCAGCGCATAGAGCGTGGCGGCATTCTCCGGGGACAACCGCACACAGCCATGCGAGGCGGGTTTGCCCAGCTTCTTCACCTCCTTGGTGCCATGAATGGCATGGCCCTTCTTGGTGAAGAAGATCGCATGGGGCATCGGCGCGTTGTCCCACTGCTTGCTGTACCAAATCTTGTTCATCGAAGACGCCGTATAGTCCCCCGAGGGCGTGGCATAGCCGTCCCCCAAGCCGGTCGACACCGGCCAGGAATAGAGCTCAACGCCGTCGACGAAGACGGTCATCTCTTGCGACGCCTTGTCGATATTGACGATGACGCTGGATTTCGGCTTTTCAGGCTCGGCGAGCGGGTCGGTCTCAGCGGTATTCGGATCGCTGGACGCCCCGTTCGGTTCTCCCACAGGGGCGGGCGTAGCCGCCTCAGGCGTGGTCTCGGAGGTTGCAGGACCCGACGGCGTGGCCCCCGCATTGGGGCTGGTCGCCGGGGTGCCGGGAGTCGGCTGAGCGGCGGCAGGCGCAGCATTGGGGCTGGTCGCCGGGGTGCCGGGAGTCGGCTGAGCGGCGGCAGGCGCAGCATTCGGGCTGGTCGCGGCATTCGGACTGGTCGCCGGGGTGCCGGGAGTCGGCTGAGCGGCGGCAGGCGGCGCAGCGGGGCTCGTCGCGGATGTCCCGGAGCTCGATTGAGAGGCGGCGGGCGGCGCATTGGGGGTGGTCTCGGCGCTCGCGGGAAGAACGAGCATCGCCGCCAGAAACGGAACGGCAAGGAGGCTTCGGAACTGTGGGAAGGTCGCAGGAAGGCGCATCTGTTGAACCCTGGTTGCGCAGAAACCAAACGCCCGGCACCCGTTAGATATGACGGGTTAAAGGCCATACCAGGGCGCCTTGGAGCAATTTTGCAACGGCAAGCAACAATAAGAGGTTACCTGACGATCATAACGCGCATTTGTCAGTTATGATCCTCGGGCAGCGGCGGAAGCGGCACGGCGGGGATGCCCTCCTCTTGCAGCGACCTCGCCTCCTCGAGGCTAGCCTCGCCATAGATGCTGCGCGACGTTGCCTCCCCATAATGCATCTTGCGGGCTTCCTCTGGAAACGCAGGGCCGACATTCTCGGCATTGGCCTGAAGATGGGCGCGGAAGTCCTTGAGGAAGGCATAAGTCTTCTTCCGCTGCCTCACGTCCCGTGCCTCGGGCGCCTCTCGGCGCGTCCGCTTCACGGCAGGCGCCATCGGCGCCTTCCGCACCGCCTGACTGCCGCAATGGGCGCAGATGACGGTGTGGGCCTTGGCCTGGTGCTCGAAGGCACCGCCCGATGAGAACCAGGCGTCGAACTGATGGCCCCGATCGCAGATGAGCGCGAAGCGGATCATGACGCCTCTCTCCTCGCGCGCTGCGGCGATAGCCCGGCGATCGTCACTTCGAAGTCACGGCCATGCTGGAGCGCCGGGATGCGGACGCGGGCTTCGGCAGAGGCCGCAAGATCGAGATCGGCAAAGATGACGCCCGGGTCCTCGCCTCCTTCGGCCAGAATTTCGCCCCAGGGCGAAACGATCAGGCTGTGGCCGAAGGTGGCACGGCCATTCTCATGCAGCCCCCCTTGGGTCGCGGCAAGGATGAAGGTGCCGGTCTCGATGGCGCGAGCGCGAATCAGCACATGCCAATGGGCCTCGCCGGTCTGTCGCGTGAAGGCGGCGGGCACGGCGATGAACTCGGCGCCGGCCATGGCAAGCGCCCGATAGAGTTGCGGGAAGCGGAGATCGTAGCAGATCGAAAGCCCAAGCCTGCCGAAGGGAAGGTCGGCGAGGATGGCGGCGCGGCCGGGTCTGGCGTGCTCTGATTCGCGGTAGCTCTCGCCCCCGGCAAGATCGACGTCGAACAGATGCAGCTTGTCGTAAGTCGCGACGACCGCGCCCTCGGGATCGATGAGATAGGAGCGATTGGCGACGCGGGTTTGATCCAGCTTAATGGCGAGCGAGCCGATATGGAGGAAAATGCCGAGCTCGGCCGCAAGCGCGCGCAAGCGCGCGAGCGGGACGCTGTCCTCCTCGGCCTCGGCCGCTTCGAGCACGCGCTTGGCATCAAACTCCATGATCGCGGTGTTTTCCGGCGTCTGCACATAGGCGGCGCCGCCTTGCGCGGCGCGCCGGATCAGCGCCTCGGCGCTCTGCAGATTGGCGTCCACGTTGCGGCTCGAGCGGAGTTGCACGAGCGCCGCGCGGAAACGCTTCTTGCTTGCGAGCGTCATGTCTCGTCGGTGTCCGCAAGCGCCTCGTTGGCGATCAAGGCGTCGAGCTTGCCCTCGCGCTCGAGCACGGCAAGTTCGTAATGGCCTCCGACATGACGGCCGTGGATGAAGATTTGCGGAACGGTGCGCCGGCCGGCCGCGCGGTCGATCATCTCCGCGCGCTTGGCGGTATCGAAGGCGACGTCGATTTCCCCGAACTCGAGCCCCTTGTCGCGCAGGAGCTGTTTTGCCGCGCGGCAATATCCGCAGAAGGGCGTGGTATAGAGAACGATGCGCGCCATGTGGTCGCCAACTCAATAGTCTTCCCGATAACTGGGCTCATAACGCGTCCCGCACAAGACTAGAGCACAAAGGCGGCGGGCTCGACGACGCGGGCCAGCGCCAGGATATCGACCCGTGCCGCTCCCGACCGCTTCAACACCCGCGCGCACGCCTCGGCGGTCGCCCCCGTCGTGATCACATCGTCGACGACCACCAGCTTCCTGCCTTTGACCTCAGCCTCCCTGCCCTTTTCGAGCCTGAAGGCGCCGGCGACATTGCGCCGTCGCTGGTCGGCGCTAAGGCCCACTTGGCTTGCCGTCCGCCGCACCCGTTTCAGCACAAAGCAATCGACGGGAACGCCGCTCAGCCGGCTCAAGGTTAACGCCAGCATGGCCGATTGGTTGAACCGCCGCCACCACAGCCGCGAGGGATAGAGGGGCACGGGAACGATGAGATCGGCATCGGCGAGGAGCCCGGCGCCCGCCTTCTTGAGCCAACGCGCGAACAGGTGCAGGCCCTCATGCCGGTCCCGATATTTGAAGCTTTGGATAAGCTCGCGCATGGTGTCCGAATAGTGCGCCGCGGCCCGCGCGCGGTCGTAAACTGGAGGGGAAGCGATCGCCGCAGCCGAGAGAAGCGGCTCGCCCGCTTCGAAAGGGAGCGGAATCCCCAGCCTTGCGCAGAGCGGAGGCGCGATGAAATCGATCTTGGCGAAGCAAGCCCCGCACAGGAGCCCGTGGCTTCCGATGCGGGTGCGGCACGAGATGCAGACCGGCGGCAGCAGGAAGTCGGCGATGCGCCCGAGCATCGACCGCAAGGCGCCGGGAGCCGCCCGGGTCATCGCCGGAGTGGCAGATGGCGCCTCAAGCCCAAGCTCGGCCTCGCCGATCGGCATAAGGACCATGATAGGGCCTCAAGGCCTCAAGCACAAAGCCCGGGACAGAGGCGGTCCATGAGCGACGAGCGCTTCCTGTTCGACCGCACGCTGTTGCGCAGGCGCCGCGCGCGCTTCGCCCGCGAGATCGCGTCCCGCGAAACTCTTCTCGCGCATGTGGCACGCGAGATCAGCGAACGCACTGCGCTCATGCTCAGGTCGTTTCCGCTTGCGCTCGATCTCGGCGCCTATCATGGGTTGGTCGGGCGGAGCGCGTCGCAACTTCCGTCGGTCGGGGCAATGATCTACGCGGAGAGCGTGTTCGAGTTCGCGGCGCTCTGTCCGCGGCCCTCTCTCGTCTGCGACGAAGATCTCCTTCCCTTCAGGGAAGCAAGCCTCAATCTCATCGTCTCGGGGCTCGCGTTGCATCGCGTCAACGATCTTCCCGGCGCACTGATCCAGATTCGCCGCGCGCTTGCTCGCGATGGTCTGTTCATGGGGGCTCTTCTTGGCGCCGGCGCGCTCCTGGAGCTCCGCCGCGCGCTTCTCGAAGCCGAGGTCGAGACGCAAAGTGGGGCAAGCCCGCGGGTCGCTCCTTTCGGCGATGTGAGGGAATACGGGGCGCTGCTTCAGCGCGCGGGTTTTGGCCTTCCGGTGGCGGACGCCGAGACGCTCACAATCCCTTACGCGAGCCCGCGCGAGCTGATGCGCGATGTCCGGGCGCTCGGCGGCGGCAACGTGCTTCTCACGCGAAGCCGGCTTCCGCTTGCGCGCAAGACCCTGGAGCGCGCCGAGAGCCTTTACCGCGAACGCCACGGCCTGCCTGGTGGAAGCGTCAGCGCGACGTTCGAGATCGTCTATCTCAGCGGATGGGGGCCCGATCAGAGCCAGCAGAAGCCGCTCAAGCCGGGCAGCGCCGCGCAGCGTCTTGCCGATGCGCTCGGAACCAAAGAAGAGAAGGCCGGGGACAAGGCAGCCTATCCCCAACGGCGCCGCGGGATTGGAAAAGAGGGTTAGCCGCGCAGTCGTTCCCTGTCAGCGAAGGTCGCGCAACGCGATCTTGAGCGGCTCATCGGCAGGCGGCATGTCATAAAGGTGAAGCGTATCGGGGCTCACCCAAACGAGCTCCTGGCCTTCCAGCGCGGTGACCGTCAGCTGCCAGCGCCGGCAGAGATAGACCAGCATCAGGAGGTGGAAATCGGGATAGGCGTGGCTCGCGAAGGTCAGCGGCGTCAGGTCTTTTTTGGCGATCGCGATGCCAAGCTCCTCACGAAGCTCACGGATCAAAGCGTCGTCAGGCCGCTCTCCCGCTTCGACCTTGCCGCCCGGGAACTCCCAGAGGCCGGCGAGCGAGCGCCCCTCCGGGCGCTTGGCGAGAAGCACCCGGCCCTTGCGATCGAGGAGAGCGCATGCCGCGACGATGACGATCGGGCCTCTGCTTGCCGTGCTCATCTCTGTGTCCCGCCGTCAACTGCGGTCCGGCGCAATCCCCGGCTCACGACCGGTAATCGGCGTTGATGGCGATATAGTCGTGGGTGAGGTCGCAGGTCCAAACGGTCGCCGCCTCCCGTCCGACGCCGACATCCACGGTGATGGCGATTTCGGGCCGCTTCATATAGGCCGCGCCGTCCTTCTCGCGATAAGAAGGCGCGACCTCGCCGTCCTTGGCAACAAGGATGTCGCCGAGCCAGATGGCAAGCTTGTCGCGGTCGGCCGCCTCCCCCGCCTTGCCCACGGCCGCGACGATCCGTCCCCAATTCGGATCCTCGCCGGCGATCGTCGTCTTCACCAGCGGCGAATTGGCGATCGACTTGGCGATGGCGCGCGCCGCTTTCTTGGTCTCGGCCCCGGTCACTTTCACCGTGACGAATTTGCTGAGCCCCTCGCCGTCCTTGACGATCTGCTGAGCGAGGTCGTGCATCACCTCGTGCAGCGCGAAGCGGAAACTCGCGAGCCTGAGATCGTCGCCATTCACGATGCGCGGGGCGCCGCGCATGGCTGATCGCCCCGTGGCGAAGATCAGCGCCGTATCGCTGGTCGAGGTATCGCCGTCAATGGTGATGGCGTTGAAGGTCTCGTCAACGGCCGGGTCGAGCGAGGCGCGCAGCGCCTGCGGTTCGATGACCGCATCGGTGAAGAGAAACGCGAGCATGGTAGCCATGTCCGGCGCGATCATGCCGGCGCCTTTGGCAATGCCGTTGATGCTGATCGAGACGCCGTCGATCTCGGCCTTGCGCGTCGCGAGTTTGGGGTAGGTGTCCGTGGTCATGATGGCGCGCGCCGCCTCGGCAAAGCCGCCGGCTTCGGCCTCGCGCGCAAGCGCGCCGAGATGCCCCGTGATTTTACGCGCATCCAGCGGCTCGCCGATCACCCCGGTCGAGGCGATATAGACCTCGGTCTCGAGACAATCGGCCGTCGCGGCGGCGGCTTCGGCGGTCAGTTTCACCGCCTCCTCCCCCCGCCTGCCTGTGAAGGCATTGGCGTTGCCGGAATTGACCACAAGCGCCCGGGCCATGCCATGCGCGAGATGCGCCCGGCACCAATCGACCGGCGGTGACGCCGTCTTCGATTGCGTGAGCACCCCCGCGACGGTGGTTCCCGGGTCGAGAAGCACGAGCAGGAGATCGCTGCGCCCGGGATAGCGAATGCCGGCCGCGGTGACCGCCAGGCGCACGCCGTCGATCACCGGCAGATGCGGCAGCTCTTTCGGCGCAAACGGCGAGATCGTGCCCAAGGGATCGATGTCAAACCGTCACGGATTGCCTTGCGCCCCGCCTGAGGACTTGTCCTCGGGCAAAGGCGGCGCATCGCTGCTCGGTGGGGTCTCCTCCATCGACTTTTTGAGTTCGGGATCGACCACATCGATCGTCGCCGCCTTGCGCAAGCCGGTCACAACCTCTTGCGCCTTGAGCTGCACGAGCTGGGCGATAATCCCCTGCTTCACCTGCTCGAAGGTCGGCAGCGGCTGGTCGCGCTTCTCCTCGACCTTGATGATATGCCAGCCGAAAGGGCTCTGGACCGGGTTCGAGATCGCGCCCACGTCGAGCGCGAAGGCGGCATCCTCGAAGGGTTTCACCATCTGGCCGCGCGAAAAAAAGCCGAGGTCGCCGCCCTCTGCGGCGGGGTCTTTCGATTTCTCCTTTGCCACCGTTGCGAAATCTTCGCCCTTCTTCAGCCGCTCGGCGATTTCCTTCGCCTCGGCCTCAGTCTCCACCAGCACGTGGCGGGCATGCACCTCCTGCTCCGGCTTCACCTGGCCGATCTTCTCGTCGTAGATCTTCTTGGCGTCGGCCTCGGTGACTGCATCGGAGATCTTGACGTCGAAATAGGCGTCGCGAAGCGCACGGCGCCCATGATACTTCACCCGGTCCGGGAAGTTTCCGGCCTGATCGAGCTTGTCGGTCTGGCCTGCGCCTGCCATCAGCTCGCTCTCGATGACGTATTGAAGGAGCAACTTGCGGCGATCCTCGTTTGAAAGATTGGAGAGCCGCGGCCCCACTTCGGAGGCGGCAAAATCGAGATCGGACTGTTTGATGTCGACCCCGTTGACGCGGGCGATGACGGGATCGTCGGCGGCGGCGACGGGAGAGAGCGCAAGGCCGATGAAGGCTGCCACGAGCAGCAAGGCTGACCAAGTTTTCACGAGAATGATCCTTTTCTTCGGCTCGCCTCAAGGCCGCTTCGAATATCGGGCAGGCGAGCAGGTTGGGTCCTTTCCCCGGCCCGCGTTTTAGACCCGAGGCCGGGGATTGCCAAGGGGGCAGCCGCCTGCCGGCGCTCATCGACTGACCTACCTGACAGTCGTTCTGTCCCTTAAACTATGATGAGGCGCGTTTGTGCCGGAGGCGGAGAATGAATGAAGCGGCTTTGGGTTGCTCTCGGTCCACCTTAACGCTGCGACAGCCGGCAGCTCTCGTGCTTATGCTCGCTCTCTCCGTCGCGTTCACGGCGCCGGCGCTCGCGGACATCCGCATCCTTTCGAGCGGAGGCGGTTCGGTCGGCCAATATTTGAACTTCTTCGCAAAGGTCAGGCAATCTGGCGAGCGGGTCATCATCGACGGACCTTGTCTCTCGGCCTGCACGCTCGTGCTGAGCGCGGTCCCGCGCAAGCGGATCTGCGTCACCTCAAAGGCGGTTCTCGGCTTTCATGCGCCCTATTTGGTGGATAAGAGCGGGCGAAAATCGCGCTCACGCGAGGCGACAAAGGCCGTGAACGCGGCCTATCCGCCGGGCGTCAGGGCGTGGATCAAGCGCAACGGCGGACTTACCCAGAAAACGATCCTGCTCAGAGGCCGGGAACTTTCCGCGATGTATCCGCGCTGCTAGCCGGGAATTGCGAGCCCGCCGCGGCGAACGCGGCACTGCGCCCTGCGCGTCATGCCGATATATGGCACTGCGTGCGCCTGCGCGTCATGCCGATATATAATGTCTCGATTTGGTTTTCACCGTGTGCGACGAGGCGGCGAACGAGGTCTGCCCCGTCTGGCCCGGTCAGCCGATATCCGCTCACTGGGGCCTGCCTGATCCCGTCAAGGCCCAGGGCACGGAGGCCGAGCACAACCTCGCCTTCGCCGACACGATGCGCATGCTCACCCAGCGCATCGACGTGCTTGTGAACCTGCCCGTTCGACCGAGTGAGCACGCTCTCGCTGCAACACGAGCTTGACGCAATCGGCCGCATGAGCCCTAAGGCGCCGTCCGAACAGCCCGCCTAGGCGAGGCTTCGTGCCTCCCCCTCTCGGTTGGGAGAGGCCGGGAGGCCGCGTTGACAAGGGTAGGCGGCCCTCTTATGTCTCACCAACATCAACTCCCCGGTTTCACGCGCTTTAGCAAGGCCTTGGTGGGGATCGGCCGCGGAAATCGACTGCGCTCTAGAGGCTTAACAACCCAATGCTCTCCTTTGGCACCCTCGCCAGCAAGGTCTTCGGCTCAGCCAACGACCGTAAACTCAAGAACTACGGCCCGATCGTCGACAAGATCAACGCGCTGGAGTCCGAGACTGCCGCGCTCTCCGATGAGGCCCTGCGCGCGCGCACCGAAGAATACCGCACCCGCGTGCGTGAAGGCGCCGATCTCGACGATTTGATCCCCGAAGCATTCGCCACCGTTCGCGAGGCGGCCAAACGTACGCTCGGCCAGCGTCATTTCGACGTGCAGCTCGTCGGCGGCATGGTGCTGCACGAGGGCCGCATCGCCGAGATGAAGACCGGCGAGGGCAAGACGCTGGTCGCGACCCTGCCCGTCTATCTCAATGCGCTCGCCGGGCGCGGCGTCCACGTCGTCACCGTGAACGACTACCTTGCCAAGCGCGACGCCGCCTGGATGGGCGCCATCTACAAGTTCCTGGGCCTGACCGTCGGCTGCATCGTGCACGAGATCAACGACCAGGAGCGGCGCGACCAATATGCCTGCGACGTCACCTACGGCACCAACAACGAGTTCGGCTTCGACTATCTCCGCGACAACATGAAATATGCCTCAACCGAGATGGTGCAGCGCGGCCATGTCTTCGCCATCGTCGATGAGGTGGATTCGATTCTGATCGACGAGGCGCGAACCCCGCTCATTATCTCCGGCCCGCTCGACGACCGCTCGGAGCTCTACAATACCATCGACGCATTCATTCCGAAGCTCGACGCCGCCGACTACGAGCTCGACGAGAAGACCCGCGTCGTCACCTTGACCGAGGCCGGCAACGAGAAGATCGAGAAAATGCTCGGCGAGGCTGGGTTGCTCAAGGACGAATCGCTCTACGACATCGAGAACGTCAGCGTCGTGCATCACGTGCAGCAGGGGCTCCGCGCCCACAAATTGTTCCAACGCGACCGCGACTACATCGTCAAGAACAACGAGGTCATCATTATCGACGAGTTCACCGGGCGCATGATGCAGGGACGGCGCTACTCCGAAGGCCTGCATCAGGCGCTCGAAGCCAAGGAGCATGTGGCGATTCAGCCTGAGAACCAGACGTTCGCCACCATCACCTTCCAGAACTATTTCCGCCTCTATGAAAAACTTGCCGGCATGACCGGCACGGCGGCGACCGAAGCCGACGAGTTCATGGAGACTTACGGGCTCGACGTGGTCGAAGTGCCGACCAACGTGGAGATGATCCGCGCCGACGAGGACGACGAGGTCTATCGCACCGCGCAGGAAAAGTACCGGGCCATCATCGCGCTGATCAAGGAAGCGCGGAAGCGCGGCCAACCGATGCTGGTCGGCACCGTCTCCATCGAGAAATCCGAGATCCTCTCCGGCCTGCTCAAGAAGGAGAACGTGCCGCATCAGGTGCTGAATGCCCGTTATCACGAGCAGGAAGCGCATATCATCGCCCAGGCGGGCGTGCCCGGCGCCATCACCATCGCCACCAACATGGCGGGGCGCGGGACGGACATTCAGCTCGGCGGCAACCCCGACATGTTGCTGGAGGATTGGCTTGCCACCGAGAAGGAAAAGGGCGCGGAGCCGGCACCGGAAGCGATCGCCGAGAAGCGGGCCGAGATCGCGGCTTCGGTCGGCACGCGAAAGAAGGAGGCGATCGACGCCGGCGGCCTTTACGTGGTCGGTACCGAGCGCCATGAGAGCCGCCGCATCGACAACCAGTTGCGCGGCCGCTCCGGCCGCCAGGGCGACCCCGGCCGGTCCCGCTTCTTCCTGTCGCTGGAAGACGATTTGATGCGGATTTTCGGCTCCGAGCGCATGGACGGCATGCTTCAGGCGCTCGGGCTGAAGGAGGACGAGGCCATCGTCCATCCCTGGATCAACAAGGCATTGGAGAAGGCGCAAGCGAAAGTCGAAGCGCGCAACTTCGACCTGCGCAAGAACCTGCTCAAATACGACAACGTGATGAACGATCAGCGCAAGGCGATCTTCGAGCAGCGCCGCGAGCTCCTAGGCGACGCCGATCTGAGCGAGACCGTCGCCGATATGCGCCATCAGGTCGTCGACGACCTCGTCGCCACCCATGTCCCCGAGAAGTCCTATCCCGAGCAATGGGACCTCGCGGGCTTGAAGGAGCAGATGAAGGGCATCTTCGACCTCGACCTTCCCGTTGCCGCCTGGGGCGCGGAAGAGGGGATTGGCGACGCCGAGTTGCACGAGCGGCTGATCAAGGCGGCCGACGAGGGGACCGCAAAGAAGGCCGCCGATATCGGCCCTCAGATCATGCGCCAGATCGAACGGGCGGTCCTGTTGCAGACGCTCGACAATCTGTGGCGCGAGCATCTCGTCACGCTCGATCATCTGCGGCAGGTCATAGGGCTGCGCGGCTACGGCCAGCGCGATCCCTTGAACGAGTACAAGAGCGAGAGCTTCACCTTGTTCGAGCATATGCTCTCGAGGTTGCGCGAGGCGGTCACCGGACAGCTCGCGCATGTGGAGCTTGCAAAGCCGGACGAGGTCCCCCCATTGGAGGGCGCCGAGCTGCCGCCGATGGAAGCGCACCACGCTAACCCGATCACCGGGGAAGATGAGTTCGCGCTCGAGGCCGCCAATGCCGGCGGCAATGGCAGAGGCGCTGCCAAACCTGCGCGGGCGCGGAAAGCGGCCGACGTCAATCCCGCCGATCCTTCAACCTGGGGGAAGGTGCAGCGCAATGCGCTCTGCCCGTGCGGTTCTGGCAAGAAATACAAGCACTGCCACGGCACCTACTGAGACATCGGCGATCCGGCGTCGCGCCTGAGGCGTGGGCATCAACCAGGCTTGTCCGCGATCTTGGGCTGGCAGCGCTCCTCGATGAGGCTGTTCGCGGTCGCGATCGTTCCCGGCTCGAAAACGTAACGGCCGTTGCATACGCTGACGGCGGGCGGAATCCGGCTCGGCTCGAACAAATCGTAGCCCTTGTTCAAATCGGCCCAGAAGCCGTGCCAGCGGTAGCCTCTCCGGAAGTTCAGGTTGCGCTCCGTCATGCGGAACGGGAAGACATGAACCGGAAAGCGCGCCTGGCCCTGTTCGAGCGCCGCCGTCACCATGCGCCAAATCTCATCGACCGCGGGATCGGTGACCGCGTAGCAACCGATCGAGGCGCAACCGCCATGCACCATCAGGAACGATCCGGTGCGCCCATGCGCCTGATCGTAAGCATTGGGAAAGCCGAGATCGAAGGAGCGGTGCATCCGGCTGTTCGGGTTGAGCTGCTCGGCGGCGACCGTATAGAAACCCTCGGGCGCCTGCCGGTCGCCCTCGCGGAACTTCGGCCCGAGCCGGCCCGACCATCGGCAGATGGGGTAGGTGGCGAAGCGCTCGAAGCGGGCGCCCTTCTCGACCCAAAGCTCAAGCTCGGATTCGAGCTTGAAGATGCGAATGTAGACGGGGACGCCGAGCTTGACGCCGCGGGCGGCGAGCCGCTCGTCGAAGCGGGCGAGGTCCGGCGTGCCAGGCAGGGTCTCACCCGCCCGGTAGAGAGCCTTGTATTCGGACCGAGTCCAATTGATGCGCACGCGGTCGACGAGCTCACGCCCCTGGGGCGTCCAGAGATAATAGCCTGCGCCGGCAACGACGATCATGAGGACGAGAGAGAGGGCACGCCGCATCTCAATTCACCGCACGTCAGAGCGAAAACCCAACCCGGCGCAGTATAGGTGATCTTGCGTCGGAATTCTGACGTGCCCACTGAGGCACGAGTGTTGCGACGTCAGCTAGTGGCCGGGTGTTGCAGGGCCGAGGGTAAAGGCGCTGTAGGCCGGCTTCGAAGGCCCGAAGGTCAGCCCGAGAACGCTGCCGAGCGGCTTCGCAAGCGAGGCCGACTGGCGTTTGCTCGCGGGTTTGGCCGATGCCTGTTGCATCGCAGGGGCTCGCGGGATTGGCAGCTTCTTATAGGCCGGACAGGCGCCGGCGGGATTGAGGCTCGCGCTTTCGGCGAAGGACGCGTTGATCAGGTAACGCTTCTCGCACACGGCGATCTTAGGCGGCTGGCGGCTGATCTCGAAATAGTCGTAGCCTTCCTTCAAGCCCTTCCAGAAATCGTACCACTTGTCGTCCTTGTGGGCGGTCAAGTTGGAGGCGGTCATGCGGAACGGAAAGGCCTGGACTTGGATCTCCTCCTGTCCGCTTTGCAGGGCCTCGCGCGCAAGGGTGAAGATCTCCTCGACCACCGCGTCGGTCATGGCGTAGCAGCCGGACGAGGTGCAATCGCCATGCACCATGATGTTCTTTCCGGTGCGGCCATGGGCGCGATCGTAGCTGTTGGGAAAGCCGACATCGAAGGAGAGGTGATACTTGCTCCGCGGATTCATCTGATCGAGCGAGACGGAATAGAATCCTTCGGGCGCCTGCCGGTCGCCCTGCTCGAGTTTCGGACCGAGGACGCCCGAATAGCTGCAGATCGGATAGGTTTTGAAGAGGTAGAAGCGCCCGTCGTCCTTGGACTTCCACACTTCGAGCTCTGATTCGGCCTTGAAGATGCGGATGAGAACCGGCGATGCTTCGGTCATGCCCTTCTCGGCGAGAAGGGCCTGGGTCTGCGGCGAAAGCGGCTTCAAGTAAGGCGGCGAGAACTGGCCGCAAGCCGACAGCGCAACGGAGAAAGCCGCCACGGTCGCCATGGTCATGGCCGTGACAGAGCTTGAACGATGCATACGCGAGTGCCCTTTGCGCAACGCGGCCAGGATCGACGCTGAGAGGTTAAATCGAAGTTAGCGCTTCTTCTGGCGCTTGCCCTTCGGCTCCCCCCGATTTGACGCTAATTATATGCCTGGTCCGAGGGGAATTGGGACCAAAAAAGTGGCGGTTCTTTGGGCGCCAGGACTTCAGCTTGGCCGTCCGATCGACAGGAATTTTTCCCGTCTTTCCTTGCGAATCTCGGCCGGGGTGAGGCCCTCATAGGAAGCGAGCGCCTGGACCACGGTCTCGCCCGTGGCGCGCACAACCTCGATCCCGTCCCTGTGCGCCCCGCCGATCGGCTCGGTGATGATCCCGTCGATGATGCCGAGCTTCACCAGGTCTTGGGCGGTGATCTTCATGTTGGTTGCAGCGTCCATCGCGCGCGCCGAATCCCGCCAGAGAATCGAGGCCGCAGCCTCCGGCGAGGCGACCGTGTAGATCGCGTGCTCGAGCATATAGACCCGATTGGCGGTGGCGATGGCGACGGCCCCGCCCGAACCGCCCTCGCCGATGATGACCGCGACGATCGGCACGCCAAGACTCAAGCAGCAATCGGTCGAGCGGGCGATGGCCTCGGCTTGGCCGCGCTCCTCGGCTCCGATGCCGGGATAGGCTCCGGCGGTATCGACCAGGCTCACCACGGGAAGCTTGAAGCGGTCGGCCATCTCCATCAGCCGCACGGCCTTGCGATAGCCTTCGGGCCGCGCCATGCCGAAATTGTGCTTGATGCGGCCCTCGGTGTCGGAACCCTTCTCGTGACCGAGCACCATCACCGAGCGCCCGGCGAGGCGGCCGATGCCGCCGACGATGGCCTGGTCCTCGGCGAAGTAGCGGTCGCCTGAGAGCGGCGTGAAATCCTCGACGAGCGCCTCGATATAGTGACGGAAATGCGGACGCTCGGGATGACGGGCGACTTGCGTTTTCTGCCAAGGCGTCAGTTCGGAATAGGTCTCCTCCAAGGCCTCCCGCGCCTTCCTTTCGAGCTTGGCGAGCTCCTCCTCGATTGCGACGGAGTGCTGCGAGGCGGCAAGCGCCTTCAGCTCCGCAACCTTGCTTTCCAGCTCGGCAATCGGCTTTTCGAAATCGAGATAGGTGCGCATCCGGATTGGCTATGCGTTCGGAACTCGGTCCAGACAAGTCTTAAAGCGACAAATGAGGCAACGGAATGGGTTGTAAGTGGCCTTGTGGCGCGGTGCTGTCAACCAGGCTCCTGCCCCAAGCCCTAGCTCCGCTTGGTTAAATGAGCCTGAGCGAGGGGATGATGTTGCTCGACCAAGCGCCGCAGCCGCTCCTCGATGACATGGGTATAGATCTGCGTCGTGGAGATGTCCGCATGGCCAAGCAGCTGCTGCACGGTGCGCAAATCGGCGCCGCGTTCCAGCAAGTGACTGGCAAAAGCGTGGCGGAGGACATGCGGCGAGACCCTTGCCGGTTCAAGCCCGGCGGCGACGGCGAGCGCCTTCAGTTCCTGCCCGAAGCGCTGGCGCGTCAGATGCTGACCTCCGCTTGAGGGGAAGAGCCAAGGCGAGCCTCTCCTCCCCTCTCCTTCATCGGCGCGGACCGCGGCGAGGTGATCGCGAAGGGCCGATTGAGCCGCCTCGTTCAGCGGCACGAGCCGTTCGCGCCCGCCCTTTCCCCTGACGGTCAGCACTCTGTCGTCGGCGGTGAGCACGTTGCGTGGCAGCGCGATCAGCTCCGACACGCGCAAGCCGGTGGCATAAAGCGTCTCAAGCGCGGCATAGAGCCTGAGTGCACGGCGCCGCGCCGTACCTTCGTCCGCGGTCTCGCTTGCATCCTTCGCGGTCTCGAGCAGCGTCTCCACCTCGGCGAGCGAGAGAATTTTGGGAAGCGGCCGCCCGAGTTTCGGACTGTCGACGGCCGAGCAGGGATCGTCGGCGCGCAGGCCCTCGCCAAGAAGAAAGCGGAAGAATTGGCGCATGGCCGAGAGTTTCCGGGCGCGCGAGGTCGGGGCCAAGCCTTTGCGCGAAAGTCCGGCGAGATAGGTCCGGACATGGTCGGGCGCGGCGGTTTTTGCATTCTTTCCCTTGGCGGCAAGGAAGGCGAGAAAGTCGGCGAGGTCGCGCGTATAGGCTTCGACGGTATGAGCCGCCGCTCCACGCTCGGCGGTGAGCATGTCGAGGAAGAGCGCAAGCTCCGAGGCGTTTCTGCCGCGTTGCGATCGGTGAGCGGCCAAAATTCAAGCCTTTCCGCGGCCGGGACGCGCCGCGCCCGGGAGGGGGCGAGGTTTACTGCGCCCGA
Source organism: uncultured Alphaproteobacteria bacterium (assembly GCA_963776655.1). Taxonomy (GTDB): domain Bacteria; phylum Pseudomonadota; class Alphaproteobacteria; order Rhizobiales; family Methyloligellaceae; genus Methyloceanibacter. The sequence goes on from CAVZNL010000005.1 coordinate 32,916, forward strand.
CGCCCGGCGCTGCCGGTATCCTCGGCTGGAGCAGCGGCATCAGTTTCGACGCTCGGCGTAGCGGCCGTCGTCTCGTCGAGCCGGCCCTTGACGTTGCGCAAGGCCTTGGAGATTTCTTTGGGCTCCGGCTGAAAGTATTCGGCGAGCACATAGAGGCTTCCAGCGATGACACCGGCGATCAGCCCTACAATTATCAGGAAACGAAACAGTGTCGGCATTGATGCGCTCGTGTTCCGAACGGTCTATTCGTCGCGAACAGGGCCTCATTATGACCCAAAACGACGCCCGGCGCCTTATCCTCAACGGCATCATGGACGATTCGACATGGCGCTGTCAGCATGGGAAATTCCCCGCGAGTCGTTTGCGTGGCGCCGCTTGTGGCGGCGGTCCCCCACCCCTAGACCACTGGATGATCCTGTCACTGACCGACACGAAGAAGGACGACCGGCAGGAGCGCGTGACCTGGATTCGCGAGGCCCTTGGGCCGCGCAGCATCGTGCTGATCGGGCTCATGGGCGCCGGCAAGACCGCCGTGGGCAGGCGGCTTGCCAGCCGCCTCGAGCTTCCGTTCATCGATGCCGACAGCGAGATCGAACAAGCCGCCGGGGCCACGATCAAAGAGATCTTCACAGAGCACGGCGAAGGCTATTTCCGGCGGGGAGAGCGCAAGGTGATCGCCCGGCTGCTCGACAGCGGACCGCAGGTTCTCGCCACCGGCGGCGGGGCCTATATGGACCCGGAGACGCGGGCCAATATCAAGGCGCGCGGTGTTTCGGTTTGGCTCAAGGCGGAGATCAAGGTGCTGCTTAAGCGGGTCGGGCGGCGCGACAACCGGCCCCTGCTTGCCGTCGGCGACCCGGCAGACGTGATGAAGCGGCTCATGGAGCAGCGCCATCCCATCTATGCCGAGGCCGACGTGACGGTGGAAAGCCGCGACGTGCCCCATGACGTGATGGTGGGGACCGTGATCGACGCGCTGGCCGCCAAGCTCGGCTACAGCGCCAAGCCGGCGAGGCGCCGCAAGAAGGCGCAATGATGGAAAACGGCGCAGGCGCACTGGCCCGGCGCGAGACCGTCATCGACGTTTCGCTTGGCCACCGCTCTTATCCCGTCATCATCGGCGAGCACTTGCTTGCTGTAGCCGGGCAACGGATCGCCACGACCGTGCCGGGCGCCCGCGTGGCCGTCGTCAGCGACGAGAACGTCGCCGCGCTGCATCTTGGCCCTTTGAAAGCGAGCCTGGTCGAACACGGCCTCTATCTCGGCGAGGCGGTGGTGGCGCCGGGCGAAGCGAGCAAGAGCTTTCCGGTCCTGGCCACGCTGTGCGAGCGCCTGCTCGCGCTTGGCGTCGAGCGCGGCGACTGCGTCCTTGCTTTCGGCGGCGGCGTCGTGGGCGATCTCGCCGGCTTCGCGGCGAGCATCCTGAGGCGCGGCGTGCGGGTGGTGCAGATGCCGACCACACTGCTTGCGCAGGTCGACTCCGCCATCGGCGGAAAGACCGGAATCGACACCGAGCAGGGCAAGAACCTGATCGGCACCTTCCATCAGCCGAGCTTCGTGCTGGCCGATGTCTCGGTGCTTGCGACGCTCAGCCCGAGAGAGTTCCGCGCAGGCTACGCCGAGGTGGTGAAATACGGACTGATCGGCGATGCCTCGTTTTTCGCCTGGCTCGAGCAGAACTGGGCCGAGATATTTTCCGCAAGCGGCGGCGCGCGCAGGCAGGCGGTGGAAACAAGCGCCCGCGCGAAAGCCGCGATCGTGGCTGAGGATGAGCGCGAAGAGAGCGGAAGGCGCGCGCTCCTCAATCTCGGCCACACCTTCGGCCATGCTCTGGAGGCCTATGCCGGCTATTCCCAGCGGCTCTTGCATGGCGAGGCGATCGCCATCGGCATGCGTCTTGCCTTCACCTATTCGGTCGAGCGGGGGCTCTGCCCCGCGAGCGACGCCGCCCGCGTGGCCCGGCATTTCGCCGCCGCCGGGCTTCCGATCCAAATCGCCGCCATTCCCGGACCTCGCCCCACGCCGGAGGCGCTGTTGCGGCTGATGGCGCAGGACAAGAAGGTGAAAGGCGGCAGGCTCGCGCTCGTCCTCGCGCACGGCATCGGCCAAGCCTTCGTCGAGCGCGATGTCGCCGTCCCGCTCTTGACCGAGTTTCTCGCCCGCGAATGCGGGTGACGCGCGGCCAAGATCCGCTCAGAGGCTCTAAAGCGGCCGAGAATGTTCCTCGGGCGCGAGCGCCTTGATGGCGAGCGCGTGGACCTTGCCGGCAAGCTCTTCGGCCAGAACGTCATTGACCATGCGGTGCCGCTCGAGCCGCGACTTGCCGGCGAAGGCCGCCGACACCACTTTGATCGTGAAGTGGCTCTCGCCGGTTCCGGGCGAGCCGGCATGTCCGGCATGTCGATGGGAATCGTTGAGGATCTCGAGAGCCTCAGGCGCGAAAGCCACCGTCAACTTATCCCTGATATCCTGTTCTACCGACATGGCCGCAAGCTCGACGCGATAACCTTCCAGATTAGCTGCTTTCCCGGAGCGGGACCATGCTTGTTGTGTTCGAGACGCCTTCCCATAATGCCGATCCATGAACTTCGACTCAAAATTCTTCGATCGCCTGCGGGTCAAGCCCGACCAGAACCGCCTGTTGCGCGACTCTTGTCCCGCCTGCGAACGGCCCGGCTGCAACGAGCCCGGCCTCTACCCCGCGCCCAAAGGGCGTGGGCGCGAGGGGCAATATCACCGTTTCTGCCTCGATCACGTGCGGGAGTACAACAAGACCTATAACTACTTCGCCGGCCTTCCCGACGAGGCGGTGGTCAAGCACCAGAAGGACGACATGATCGGTCACCGTCCGACTTGGACGCTCGGCGTCAATTCCTGGGCGCGAAACCCGAGGGCCGGAAGCGGCGACCGCCCGGGCGGCTTCGCCCACCGCTTTGCCGCCTACGATCCATTCGTACTGTTCCCCGAGCCCGCCGCCAAAGCCGATGCTGAGACGCCCGAGCGGCCGATCAAGCGCGCCGAGCGGAAGTGCCTGCGCCAGCTCAATCTGGAGGACAGCGCCACCAAGGCCGACATCAAGGCGCGATTCAAGGAGCTGGTTAAGCGGCTCCATCCCGACCACAACAAGGGCGACCGGACCTCGGAGGACAAGTTGCGCGAAGTGATTCAAGCCTATAACTATCTGAGGCAGACAGGGCTGGCATAATGTCGCTGGGCGGCCCATTTCTCTATACCAAGGCTTCGCTGCGGCGAGCCTCCAAAGCATGCGACCGATAGGCTTTCACCGATCATGACACTCGAAACTGCTCACAGCCCCGGCTTGCCGGACATGTCGGTTTCCGTACGCCAGGTCTTCAGCATCGACACCGATCTCGAAGTCCCGGCCTATTCCCGCCCCGACGAGCACGTGCCCGATATCGATCCGGACTATCTGTTCAACCGGGACGTCACTCTCGCCGTTCTCGCCGGCTTCAAGCACAACCGGCGGGTGATGATCCAGGGCTATCACGGCACCGGCAAGTCCACCCATATCGAGCAGGTGGCCGCGCGGCTGAACTGGCCCTGCATGCGCATCAATCTCGACAGCCATGTGAGCCGTATCGATCTCGTGGGCAAGGACGCCATCGTCATCAAGGACGGCATGCAGGTCACCGAGTTTCGCGAGGGCATCCTGCCCTACGCGGTCCAGAGCAATACGGCGCTCTGCTTCGACGAGTATGACGCCGGCCGACCCGACGTGATGTTCGTGATCCAGCGCGTGCTGGAGGTCTCGGGCAAGCTCACCCTGCTCGACCAATCGAAGGTGATCCGCCCTCACCCCGCTTTCCGCCTGTTCTCGACCACGAACACGATCGGGCTCGGCGACACCAGCGGCCTCTATCACGGCACCCAGCAGATCAACCAGGGCCAGATGGATCGATGGTCCATCGTCGTCACCCTCAACTACCTGCCGCATGACGACGAGGTGAACATCGTTCTTGCAAAGGCCAAGAGCTGGAACACCGAGGCCGGGCGCAAGACGATCGGCAACATGGTCCGGGTGGCGGAGCTGACCCGCAACGCCTTCATGAACGGCGACCTGTCGACGGTGATGAGTCCGCGCACGGTCATCACCTGGGCCGAGAACGCCGAAATCTTCACCGATATCGGCACCGCGTTTGCGCTCTCCTTCCTCAACAAATGCGACGAGCTGGAGCGCGGGTTGATCGCCGAATTCTATCAGCGCTGCTTCGGCGAGGATCTGCCGCAATCGACCGCCAACGTGGCCTTGAGCTAGCCATGTCACGGCGTAAGGACGCGCCGCTCGATCCTTTCAAGCGTGCCGTCACGCTGACCACGCGCTCGATCGCCGCCGACAGCGCCATGGAAGTCGTCTTCACCAGCGAGCCGCCCGGGCTCACCGGCAAGACGGCGCGGCTGCCCGAGCCTTCGCGCGTTCCAACCAAATCTGAGATCGCCGTGATCCGCGGCCACGCCGACGCCGCCGCGCTTGCCGTCGCCTGCCACGACCCTGCCTTGCACGAAGCGCTGGCGCCGTCCGGCGGAGAGGCGCGCGAGGTGTTCGAGGCGATCGAGCAGGCGCGCGTCGAGGCGATGGGAGCGGTGCGGATGCAAGGGGTGGCCGCCAATCTCGCCGCCCGGATCGAGCAACGCTACGAGCGGAGCCGTTTCGCCCAGGCGAGCGAGCGCTCGGAAGCGCCTCTGCCCGATGCGTTGTCGCTTCTCGTGCGCGAGAGGCTGACCGGCCAGACGCCGCCGGCGAAGGCCCGCGCCGTGGTCAATCTCTGGCGGCAATGGGTCGAAGGCCGGGCGCGCAGCGTGCTCGACCGCATGCCGGAGATGCTGTCGGACCAGGAAGCGTTCGGCCGGCTCGCCCGGGAACTTCTTGCCGCGCTCAACCTTGCCGATCAGCTCGACCAGGGGGGCGAGGAACAATCGAGTGAAGAAACCGAGGCAGATGCCACCGCCGCGAATGCCGGAGAGGACGATTCCGTCGGCAAGCAGCGCGCCGAGCTTTCCGCCGATTCCCGTGAGGAGGAGGTGTCGAGCGAACAGGCGCTCGACGACAGCGAGGACGGCATGGCCGATCTTCTCGACCGGGCGGACTCCACCAAGCTGCCGCGCCGTTCGCAGCCCTGGCGCCCCAATCTTTCGGTGCTCGATAATCCCGAGGCCTTCGGCTACAAGGTTTTCACGCGTGCCTATGACGAAATCGTCAATGCCGAGGAGTTGTGCGACGTCGACGAGCTCGACCGCTTGCGTGCCTTTCTCGACAAGCAGCTTGTCGCGCTACATGGCGCCGTCAGCCGGCTCGCCAACCGGCTTCAGCGCCGATTGCTGGCACAGCAGAACCGCGGTTGGGACTTCGATCTCGACGAGGGCATGATCGATGCGGCGCGGCTTGCCCGCGTCATCGTCGATCCGATGCATCCCCTCACCTTCAAGCAGGAGCGCGACACCCAGTTTCGCGACACCGTGGTCACGCTCCTGCTCGACAATTCCGGTTCGATGCGCGGGCGGCCGATCATGGTCGCGGCCTGCTGCGCCGACATCCTCGCACGCACGCTCGAGCGTTGCGGCGTCAAGGTCGAGATTCTCGGCTTCACCACCCGCGCATGGAAGGGGGGGCACGCGCGCGAGGCTTGGCTCAATGCGCTGAAACCCCCGCTTCCCGGACGGCTCAACGATCTCCGTCACATCGTCTACAAGTCCGCCGACGCCCCCTGGCGCAGGTCGCGCCGCAATCTCGGGCTGATGATGCGCGAAGGTTTGCTCAAGGAGAATATCGACGGCGAAGCGTTGGCCTGGGCGCATGGCCGGTTGGTCGCGCGGCCCGAGCAGCGGCGCATCCTGATGATGATCTCCGACGGCGCCCCGGTCGACGATTCCACCCTTTCGGTCAACTCAGGGTCATATTTGGAGCGTCATCTCCGCCAAGTGATCCAAGAGATCGAGACCCGCTCCTCCGTCGAGTTGCTCGCCATCGGCATCGGCCATGACGTCACCCGCTATTATCGCCGCGCCGTCACCGTCACCGACGCCGAGGAGCTTGCCGGCGTCATGACCGAGAAGCTTGCCGAGCTGTTCGATGAGGATCACGCCTGGCGGCAGCTGCACCGGACGGTGCCCTCCGCCGCGCGCGCCATGCGCCGGAAGCTTCATTGACGTGAAGCGCCGCATTCGCAGATCGTGGCGTCGCCTGGCCGCCGCCGCGCTTGCCCTGGCGAGCCTTGCCGTCTCGCCCGCGCACGCCGAAAAGCCGCTCGCGCCGCTTGCGCGCCCGACGCCCGTCACCATCGCCGCCGCCCCCATCGATTTCGACCGCGAGAACGCTTCGCGCAAGGAATTCGGAAAACTCATCTTCCGGGCCGGGCTCAATCTCTACGCCAAGTCCGCTCATTTTGGCGGCTTCTCGGCTCTCGTCGTCGATTCCTCGGGCGGGTCGCTCCTTGCCGTCTCCGATGCCGGCAGCTGGCTCAGGGCGACGCTCGACTATGATGGAAGGAAGCTGAAAGGCCTGGAGGATGCCGTGCTCGGCCCGATCCTGGGGGCCGACGGAAAGCCGCTCCGCGACGACACACGGCGGGACTCTGAAGGCATGACGCTGGTCGAAGGGACCACGCGAAAGGGCACCGCTTACCTTTCTTTCGAGCGCAAGCACCGGATCGCGCGCTATCCCTTCAGCGCCGAACGGTTCGGACCGCCGGCGGGCACCATCCCTCTGCCAGGCGGGCCAAAGGGACTCAGCGCCAATCGCGGCATCGAGGCGATGGCGGTCATCAGGGCCGGAAAGTTGAAGGGCACGTTCGTCGCCTTCGCCGAAGGCCTCGCCAGCGGAACGGGAACGATTCAAGGCTGGCTGATCGGAGGTCCCGCACCGGGAAGCCTCACGCTGAAACGGATCGGCGGCTTCGACGTCACCGATGCCGCGTCGCTGCCCGACGGCGGCATCGTCGTGCTCGAGCGGCGGTTTCGCTTCAGCGAGGGTGTCAAAATGCGGATCCGCCGCATCGCAGCCGGCGAACTGCGGCGAGGCGCCACGGTCACGGGCGAAGTTCTGCTCGAAGCCGATGACAGCTTCAACATCGACAACATGGAGGGGATCGCGGCCCACCGCGCAGCCTCGGGAGAGACCGTGCTGACACTTATGTCGGACGACAATTTCAGCCCGCTTCAGCGGACGCTGATCATGCAGTTCGCGCTGCCTGACATCAAGCCGGTCGTCGCCGGCCCGCGCGGCTAGTTGGCGGCTTCGGCCTGAGCGCTTTGCACCTTGGCAATGTCGCGCTTGAGCCGGCGCGCCCGCAACGACAGCTCGTCGTCGCCCGCCTTCATCAAAAAAGCGTCAAGGCCGCCGCGATGCTCGACCGAGCGCAAGGCGTGGGCACTGATGGTGAGCCGCACGCGCTTCTTCAGCGCTTCGCTCTCCAGCGTCACATTGCAAAGATTGGGCAGGAAGCGGCGCTTGGTCCGGCGCTTGGCATGGCTCACATTGTTGCCTGTGAGCACGGCTTTGCCGGTGAGCTCGCAACGACGGGCCATGTCCTTGATCCTTTTCTCCAATTGCACGGAACCCGGCGCGGCCTCGAAAGGTTGTCGCGAGGGGCATTCGCCACCGGCGGCGGAGATATACGGGGCAAGTTATTGGGGGTCAAGGCGCCGCCACAAACTTGCGCGAAGCTCGCAATTGACGAATCCCGTAAATAGACCGAAATTCGCCGCGGGGTTCTAGCAGGCGCCCCGCCTTGCTAGGGGTTGGAGCGATGCAGAAAGCGCGCCATTGCTTGAGCCTGTTGGCCGTCGCCGCGCTGACCTGCGGGCTCGGCGGCAACGTTCCCATCGGGCCCGCCCATGCCGAGAACGGTCTCTCGGCCCCCGGCCGTATTACCGCCATCTACCGCGTCGAGCTGGCCGGTTTCAATCTCGGCGATTTCCGCCTGACCACGACCTTTCGCGGCGACGACTATGAGATGCGGGGCGAGGGCCGCTTCAGCGTCCTTCAGGGCCTTATCTATGAATGGCGCGGGGTCACGGCCGGCAGAGGGCGCGTGACCAGCGCAGGGCCCGAGCCTGCGATGTACGCGCTGAGCTATTCCGATAGCGCCAAGATGGGCGAAAGACTCCGCATGACGTTCAGCGAAGGTGACGTGACCGGCGTCTCGATCGTGCCCAACAAGCGGCCGAGTCCGCGCACCATTCCGGTGACCAAGGAACAGCTCGAAGGCGTGCTCGACCCCATGAGCGGGGCGTTCCTGAGCGCTTATTCGGACAACCCCAACGGCGATCTCAATGTCTGCAATCACACATTGCCCGTGTTCGACGGCAGGCAGCGCTTCGACCTCGTGATCACGCCTAAGCGGAGCGTCATCGTCAAGCGCACGACGCCCGCCGGATATGGCGGCCCTGCGGTGATTTGCGGCGTGAAATTCATCCCCATCGCCGGATATCATCCCGACAATCCGGCGGTCCGGCTGATGTCCCGAACGGACGAAATCGAGGTCTGGCTCATGCCGGTCAGGGGCACCCGCATGTATGTGCCCTACCGCATTGTGTTGCCGACGCTCGCGGGCTATGGCTCGGCGGTGGTGACGTCGCTCCGCGTCTCCGGCGTGCGCCGCGCCAGCGCCCAGCCCTGACCGCCCTAAGGGTTAACGGACAAGGCCCAAAACCCAAGATGTGGTAGGGAACAGATGCTGAAGATTAACCCTCCCCTGATTCGTGCGTGCTCCGTTCCCGTTGCTTTCTCCGGAGCTTAGGGTCGGGAAACCGGCCCGCGGCGCGGCAATCGCGATCCTTGAGGAGCGATAGAGGCGCAAGACGCCACTGACTGCCTTTTCGCTTGGAACGAAATCCGAATGTGCAGAGTCAGCGATTCGGACGAGATTTGTTCCCCCCTCGTTCCGCGATCGTCGAAATTGGAGGCCTGAGAGAGTCAAGAGATGAGCCGGCCTTTCTCCACGAATTCCACAAGCCTCGCGCGCGGGCGTGGTGTCACCGCCGTGCTCGGGCCCACCAATACCGGCAAGACCCATCTCGCCATCGAGCGCATGCTCGCCCACGACGTTGGCGTCATCGGACTCCCCTTGAGGCTGCTCGCGCGCGAGGTCTACGACAAGGTCTTGGCCCGCGTCGGAGCGGCGCAGGTTGCGCTCATCACCGGCGAAGAGAAGATCAAGCCGCCCTCCCCGCGCTTCTATGTCTGCACCGTGGAGGCCATGCCGCTCGAGCTTGAGGCCGACTTCGTCGCCGTCGACGAGATCCAGCTCGCCGCCGACGGCGAGCGCGGTCATGTCTTCACCGAACGTCTGTTCAATGCGCGAGGCTTGAGCGAGACGCTCCTGCTCGGCGCCGCCACCATGCGCGACGCGATCCGCGAACTCCTGCCCGGCGCCAATCTCGTGTCGCGCCCGCGCCTGTCGCAGCTCACCTATGCCGGCGACAAGAAGATCACGCGGCTGCCGCGCCGCTCGGCCATCGTCGGCTTCTCCGCCAATGACGTCTATGCCATCGCAGAGCTGGTGAGACGCCAGCGCGGCGGCGCCGCCGTGGTCCTCGGCGCGCTCAGCCCGCGCACGCGCAACGCCCAGGTCGACCTCTACCAGAACGGCGATGTCGATTTCCTGGTCGCGACCGACGCCATCGGCATGGGGCTCAATCTCGACCTCGACCATGTGGCTTTCGCCGGCATTCGCAAGTTCGACGGGCAGAACCACCGCAACCTGACCCCGGCCGAGCTCGGCCAGATCGCCGGACGCGCCGGACGCCACATGAATGACGGCACGTTCGGCGTGACCGGCCAGGTCGCGCCCTTCGAGCCCGAACTTGTCGACCGGCTGGAGAACCACAGTTTCGATCAGGTCGGCATGCTGCAATGGCGAAACCGCAAGCTCGATTGGAGCTCGATCGCGCGGCTGAAAGACAGCCTGCGCGAGCCGCCCGAGCATCGGCGGCTCGCTCGCGCGCGGATGGTCGACGACGTGATCGCGCTCGAAAATGTGAGCCACGATCCTGCCGTGCGCGATCGGGCGCAAGGACCGGCGGCGGTCGCGCTGCTGTGGGAAATGTGCCAGATCCCCGACTACCGGAAGATTTCGGCCGCGAGCCATGCCGAGCTCGTCGCCACCCTCTACCGCTTCGTCATGAGCGACGAGGGCAAGATCCCGGCCGACTGGTTCGCCAACCAAGTGGCGCTGACCGATCGCAGCGACGGCGATCTCGACACCCTCTCCAACCGGCTCGCCCAGATCCGCACCTGGACCTTCGTGTCGCATCACGCAGAGTGGCTCGACGATCCCGAGCACTGGCAGGCACGCACCAGGGCCATCGAGGATACGCTGTCCGACGCGTTGCACGAGCGGTTGACGCAGCGTTTCGTCGACCGGCGGACGAGCGTGTTGATGCGCCGCTTGCGCGACAAGGAGGAGATCGCGGCCGAGATCGGGCCGGATGGCAGTATCCTGGTCGAGAACCATTTTGTGGGACGGCTCGAAGGCTTCCGCTTCACGCCGGACAACGCGGGCGAGGGAATTCACGGCCGCGCGGCGCGCCATGCGGCGGCCAAGGTGCTGGCAGGCGAACTTTCCCTCCGTGCCGACGCGCTTTGCGCCGCTCCCGACGAGGCGATCGCGCTTAAACCAAACGGCCGGCTCGTCTGGCAGGGCGCGGAAATCGCTCGTCTCGAGCGCGGTGAAACGGCGCTGAAGCCCCGTATCCAGCTTCTCGCCGACGAGCATCTTTCCGCCGCCGACCGCGAACGCCTGATGCAGCGCCTTGAGGCGTGGCTCGCGACCGAGCTTGGAATCAAGGCCATGCCGCTCGTGCTGCTCAGCGAGGCCGCCGAATTGTCGGGGCTCGCCCGCGGCCTCGCCTACCAACTGACGGAGAATCTCGGCGTGCTTCGCCGCGAAGCGGCAGCCGCAGACATCAAGGCGCTCGATCAGGATGCCCGCGCCCAGCTGCGGAAATACGGGGTCCGTTTCGGCGCTTTCAATGTCTATATTCCCGCCCTGCTCAAGCCGGCCGCAGCCGATTTGGTGTTGTTGCTGTGGGCGCTGCATGCGGGCCGCGATCATGCAATCGATATCGAGGCGCTTCCCTTGCGCCCGCAGCAGGGCCTGACCTCTGTCGAGGCGGGAACGGCGATCCCGGAACCTTATTGGCGCGCCGCGGGCTTTCATGTCGCGGGATCGCGCGCCGTCCGCATCGACATGCTGGAACGGCTCTCAGACCTGATCCGCGCGCGCATTGCGTTCCGCACGGCCGAAGGTTCGCAGGCGCCCGCGGGCGCGACCGGCGATGGCGGCTTTCGGGTCGTGCCCGAGCTGATGTCGGTGGTCGGCTGCTCCGGCGAGGAGTTCGCCTCGATCTTGAAGGCGCTTGGTTTCAGGAGAGAGCGGCGGCCGCTTGCACCGGCTGAGGCGGTCGAAGTTGATGCGCCGGATGCCGCGTCCGGGGCTGAGGCGATCGCTATCGACGAGATCTGGCGTCCAGGCCGGCGCAGAGCGGCGTTGAAAGACAAAGGCTGGGGCCACAAGCCGCAGCGCCCGCAGCGTGCCAAGGGCCCAAAACGCGAGCGGCCACAGCGTCAGCCTCCCCGCGTCGAGGCCGAGCGGAAGAGGGTCGAACATTCGCCCTTCGCCGCTCTCGCCGTCCTCAAGGGGCGACTTGCAACGCGCCAGCCGGAAGGAAACTAGCGCCCCATCGATGCAGTCCCAGCGACTCGACAAGTGGCTTTGGTGCGCAAGGCTCGTCAAGACGCGGACCGGCGGCGCACGGCTTGTCGAGGCCGGTAAGGTCCGCATCAATGGGGCCCGCGCGCTCAAACCGAGCCGCTCGGTGCAGACGGGCGATGTCGTCACCGCCACGCCGCTCGGAAAGCTCTTCGTCGTGCGGGTTCTCGCTGCGGTCGCGCGCCGCGGCCCGGCGCCCCTGGCGCGGCTCCTCTATGAAGATTTGACCCCTCAAGTCCCGGCTGTTCCCGAGGCCGGGCTCGAAGCGGGCCGCCAAAAAGGGCCCCGCCCGACCAAGCGAGATCGCCGGCGCATCGACGCCCTCCGTCGCGGCGCCTGAGCGCCGATTTGCCTTTCCTGCCCAGCCATCCATCGCCTTGTGCCGGTGGCCCGATTGTTATAGGCAGGGGGCTTCTTCCGTGGGCGACTTTGGCGGCCCTCAAGGGCTAGAATGCGGCCAAGCAGGCTCCAGGAACGTGTGGGAGCGATGACATACGTCGTCAACGAGCTTTGCATCAAGTGCAAGTACACCGATTGCGTCGAAGTGTGCCCCGTCGATTGCTTTTACGAGGGCGCGAATATGCTGGTGATACACCCCGACGAATGCATCGATTGCGGCGTTTGCGAGCCCGAATGTCCGGTTGACGCCATCAAGCCCGACACCGAACCCGGGCTTGAGCGGTGGCTCGAGTTGAACCGGAAACTCTCGGAAACCTGGCCCAATATCACCACGAAGAAGCCGGCGCCTCCCGATGCCGACGCTTTTGTGTCAGAGCCCGACAAATTCGCGAAATACTTCTCAGCCGAGCCGGGCGAAGGAGACTAGGCCGTTCAAGGGGTTAAGCGTTAACCCTAGGGTCAAAATGTCGCATGTTGCGGTGCAAAAACGGCCTTCTTGCGGGCCGGGATGACTTCCGGATTCACTAAGATTGTGTTATGTTAACGGCGAAATGGCGCGGATTGCCGGCGCAACAAGGACCGAGAGAGGCGTCCTGTTTGGGCGCACTTTTTTTTCCAATTTAGGGAGGGTGGCGCGATCAGGCCCCTGATCGGCGCTTCATGACGTGCCTAGCCTCTCCGTCGCAGGCGGCCGAGGCAGAAGCCCTTTCGGGCAAGGCGAGGGTCGGCTCCCCGCCAGGCAGTGCCGAGGATTTCTAGAGAGTGAGACAAGAGTATGGCTGACAAAAAGAAACCACAGCAAAGACACGGCTTCCGGACCAACGAGTATATCGTCTATCCGGCTCATGGCGTCGGCCGCATCGTTAGTATCGAGGAGCAGGAAATTGCCGGTGCCAAGCTCGAATTGTTCGTCATCAACTTCGAGAAGGACAAGATGACGCTCAGGGTGCCGACCGCGAAGCTCGCGAGCGTCGGCATGCGCAAGCTTTCGGAAGAGAAGACCGTGAAGAAGGCGCTGGGCACGCTCAAGGGCAAGGCGCGCATCAAGCGCACCATGTGGTCGAGGCGCGCCCAGGAATACGAGGCCAAGATCAATTCCGGCGACCTGATCTCGATCGCCGAGGTCGTGCGCGATCTTTACCGTTCGGAGGCGCAGCCCGAGCAGTCCTACTCTGAGCGCCAGCTTTACGAAGCTGCGCTTGACCGCATGGCCCGCGAGCTCGCCGCGGTCGAGAGGCTCGACGAGGCGAGCGCCGTCGCCAAGATCGACGACGTGCTCGCCAAGACGGCGCGGCACGCCAAGATCGCGGCCGAGGCGGAGGCACGGACCCGGGCCGCCTGAGGCCTGACCGGCCTGGCATAAGCGACAGACTTTCAAGCCGGTGAGCTGGGCAGCAGTTTTGCTGCTCGGCTTACGCCCTTGCCTACTCGCACCCGATCTGGCCCATTAGAACCTTGAGCTCGAGCGCCTCGGTGCGCGCCTCGATCTCTTCGCAGAGCGCAAGCGACTTGCGAAGCCCTTCGCAGGCCGCGGCGGTCTCCCCGCGGGCATGGGCGAGCACGGCGAGGTTTCGCATCTGCATGGCGATGGAGCGCGTGTCGGCCGCTTCGCGTGCGGCATCCAGGGCAATGTTGAATTCCTCTTCGGCGTCGGCGAGGCGCCCGCTTTCGAGATAAAGCGCGCCGAGATTGCCCGATGCCTTTGCCACGCCTCCGGCGTCGTTCACGCTCAAAAACAGTTCAAGCGCCCTGCGATAGCTCTTCTCCGCTTCGTCGGTCCGTTTCAGGGCGCGATGGACATTGGCGAGATTGAACATTGCCTCGGCGACGCGTTCGGGCGGACCGAGTTCGTCATAGAGCCGGACGCTCTCAGCGAAGCGTGAGCCGGCTTCGTCGAAGCGGCCCTTCTCGAATAGGATCGTGCCGAGATTGAGACTGGCCCGCGCCACCCCGGCCTTGCGCTCAAGCAGCCCCTCCAATCGCAGCGACTCACGCACCATGTCCTCGGCGCGGCCGAGGTCGTGCGTCTCGCGATAGTGCAACGCGAGGCTGCCAGCGGCAGTGGAGGCGATCGCCGTCTCCTTCAGCCGGGTCGCGATGGTGAAGCTCCTGATGAGCATCTTCTCGGCCTCGGCGGACTTCCCGAGACCTTGCAGCAGCAGGCCAAGATCGGCGTAGAGCTGGGTGAGCCCGAGTTCGTACTTGTTCTCGGTCGAGAGCGCCGCGGCCTGGTTGTAGCTGGCGAGAGCCCCGTCGCGATCGCCCCCTTTCATCTGCGCGTTCGCGAGCGCCATGAGCGCATCCACCTGCGCCTTGGGGTCGCCATCGAAACTCTGCTTCGCGGCGACGAATTTCTCGATTGCCTGGCGCGGTTGGCCGCGCCTTAGGTGCAGGATTCCGGCGAGCATGTGGATCAGCCCGGTCCCGTCTTCGCTCGATTCCGCCGCTACGGTCGCGCCCAAGGCTTCGACGCTTCGAAGGTCTCCCAACCTGAAATGCACGAGAGCGAGCGCAAGGCGGTTCTCGGCCCCCGCCGCATCGAGATTCAAAGCTTCACGAAAAAGGTCGAGCGCCGCTTGCGGATCTTCGGACAAGGTGAGCGCTCCCTGATGGCGGAGGGCCGTGGCCGCTTGGCGTGAGGCTTGCTCCGCCTCGGCGCGCTTGGCGCGCGCGATATCGGCGAAGATCTCGGCGGCGGGTGCGCCAGTGGCAGTCTTGAGCCGCTCGATGGCGCGCCCCACAAGCCGCGGGTCCTCGGCCGAAAGGGCCAGGACCGCCTCGGCGATCAGCGCCTTGATGCTGTTGCTCTCCTTGAGCGCGAATCGGTCTTCGTCCTCCTGCACGCAGGTCATGATCTTGCCCGCGAACAGGGTCGCGATCTTCTCGGCGGCGCTCAAGACCTTTCCTTCCCGCCGGTTCCGCGCCTGACGCAAGATGACGGCCACGGAGACGACCAAAACAGCGAGAAGCCCGACGACCAGCGAAACGCTCTGGAATGTCGTCCAGTCGAGCGGAAAGACTCCGGTGAAGGACTCCATGGCGCTGGTTGCACACTCCCCTTGGCCCGCCTTGGCAGGTACCGCACTATGGCACTGTCGGCTAGAGCCCGATAGAAGGCCCGCTACGGCCGCAGGGGCGGCTTGGTTTCTTCCTCTTTGCCGCCCTTCGGCAGGAGCTCGATCTGCTCGGGATGGCTTGCCTCGATCATCGGACCGTTGCGCCAAGCAAGCCAACCTCGCACACGCAGACGCGCGCCGGCGAGCGCCTTAACGTCGAGTCCGGAAGCGGCAAAGGCGGGAGCGTCTTTGCGCGCCACGCTGACCGTGAAATCGCTCCGCCAGTCGGGCGCGAAGTTGAGATAGAAGCGGCCGCTCCCCTCGCCCACGTTCAACACCGTTCCTTCCACCAGCTGATAGGAATGAATAAGGCGCCCCAGGCGCTCCACGTCGCGCGCGTCTTCGATGCGAAAGGCGGGGGAGGCCCAAAGCCCGAGCCGTTTCGCCCTCGCCTCGTCCTCGCGCCTGAGAAGTTCGGGCGTGCAAGCGCGGTTGTCGGGGAGAGAGTAGACGCGGGCGAGGCCGCTTCCGACCAGCGCGTCCTGGAGCCAGAGGCGGCTTTCCTCCGCAACGACGAACACCTGTGCGAGAAGATGGCCGTGCCGGTCGGTGCGGCTTCCGCCGAACCGGAGTTCGATCGCCTTGTTGGAGGCAAGGCGTTCAAGCGCCGCCTTGGCCTCGTCCACGAACGGCCAGGGGTCGTCGCCGCGCCAGCCGAGAGGGGGGATCGGCGCCTTGGCGCCGATCAGCTTCACGATCCTGCCGTCGGCGAGCTTCAGGGTCTCGCCGTCGAGCACGGAAAGAACGGTGGCCGTCTCGAGCGGCGGCAGGTCGCAAGCTCGCGCCGGAGGCGACGGGACCCCGGCAAGCCAAATGATGCCCGCGCAGACGACGCTTCTCCGCACCCAACTGACCATGACGCATCTTAGGGATGCCGGCTCGAGGTGGACAAGCAGCCCCGCCTTTGACGAAATAGAGCGTTGATGCGAAAGAGCCTATATATAGGGCCGGACGCGCTTTGCGCCGGGACCCCGTAGCTCAGTCGGATAGAGCATCAGATTCCTAATCTGAGGGTCGCGTGTTCGAATCACGCCGGGGTCGCCAACGCAGCGCGAATTTTCTCATAAGAAAAGTCCCTGACCTTAGGGGTCGTCTTTAGGACTCATTGTGGACGTTCGCCGTTCTCATGCTTACGTCTGCTTTTGACCCAAAGCGGACATTTCCTTCGCCTCAATTAAGCGGCTATACCAACATCATTCCGCCAGCCCGCAAGACGAAGAGGGGATGGAGATGAGCAAAAGGTGCGGCGGCTCGACCGTTTCGAGTCTCATCTGCGGTGAGGTTTGAGCCATGCTCCAGGCTTGGCTGTCTATCGGTTACATCGTCCTGCTCGCGATTCTCGTGCTCGCCTTTATCTTATGGCGCAGGGGGGGTCCCGTTCTGGCCATCGCTGCACTCGTGGTGGGTATCCCCCTCTGGTTTGGATGGGAATACGCACGTCCAACATGGACAACCGGCGTCATCACAGGAACGGAGGTGCGCCGCAGCGATCCCGACGCCCGCGGCAATACGACCGACATCGAATACATCTACATGCGCAACCCGTCCGACAGGGGGCTCGAGCTGATCAACGACGATTCCTGGTGGTGGTTGAAGCGCAACAGCGAGCGCGTCTTCAACGACGCCAAGACCGCGCAGTCTCGCAACACGGAAGTGACCCTCATGTGGAATCGGTGGCGCTCCACGCTCTTCAGTTGGTACCCCAACGCGATCGCCATCGGCCCCGCCGGCTCCTGGCCGTTGTGGTCGGTGCGAACCATCATCTTCTACGGCCTCTCCGTCGTCCTCTGGCTCAGTTATTTCTACGCCTTCTTCAGGCTGCGCCGATCGAGTGCGCCGCTGCGTGATCGCAACCCCGATCGTGGGTAGGCTTCTCGAAGAGGAGGAGGCGCGACAGGGTCGAACCAGTGACCCCTGCGGTGTCAACGCTCACGAAGTGAACGCGATCCTGCCATAGACAAGGGCGATGACTGAAACCATGACGAATGCGAGTATCAAAAAGGCTTTCTTCAACCTCATCGTCTGGTCCTTTGACGCAAGCCCCTGAAACTGCACCCCGCACGCATCGCCGATCCTGCTTACTTGCAGAATTGCGGGTTCTTGATCACGGGTGCCCGCTCTCTCACTCCGGCGAAAAGTGTTGATTTGCCGCTTATCCTCACCGCTTCGTCCCAACATCCGTAATCATTGCAACGATCATAGGTGAAGCAGATCTTACAGCTTGTGTCGTTCTTCAGTCTGAATTCATGTTTTTCTTTTACTCGCTGCGATGCGGCTCGTTTCAATCCTTTTGCGAGCTCTGCACAATTGGCTTTCGCCTTTCCAGCTTTGCGGTCGGGCGTCGCTTCGCGGCTGCACGCGTATTGCTGAAGGAAAGGTGCAAGCGTTTCTGACTGAGTCAACGGAACAGATTCTGAAATCACATTGATCTTAGCCGCCCCGCCTTGGAGACAGGGCGCCGGTTCCACGGCAGCCGGCTTATGGGCTTTGCCCTTGACCAGGTCCCTGAAATTCCGCCTGAAGGCCAATGATGATCGTATAGTTTCGCTCTTCGCTGTAGGGCTTACCGTTTTTCGCACGTGGTCCGTAGGCCACCGATATTCCCCTCAGGATGAGGCGACCTTCGTCATCTGAAACCGGAGCCGCATGCGGGTGATCGGCGTGCGGAAATCGCGGGCGTCGATCCATGAGAGCGAAAACCGCGCCCCCCGAACCTCCCACGTCGAAATCAATGTCGGCGTAGTAGAATGGCGGCCCCCCGAGGACTCCGTCGAGAGACCCTTCTTATCTTTCCCTTCGCGAGCACCGGTTCTCGGCTCGAAATTTTATTCAAGGTACGAACGCTGGTGACCGGTCACTGAAAGGATCTGTTCCCCCTCACGCAGAGATGAATCGGAATCGTTTATCGCAAACGCGCTGCAGCCCTCCAATTCGCGCTTGAGGCGAACGACGATAAAATCCTCGTTATTGAAACCGTATCCCCTCCTTTGGTCTTTCTCGACAAGAACTGGAATGGCGACCTTTCTATGCAAATAGCTGCGGAAGCTACACCTTCCAAAGGACACCACGGCTCTTTTGCCTTTGAAGAAGTACGTGCTTCGCCGTCACCAGCAAGTCCGGTCTGAGCACGCTCACCGCGGTCGCAGTAACTTTAACTCCAACTCTGTCCTCGTCCTCGTCGTGGATCGCAGGCGTCTCACACACGATCTGCCCCGTGCACGCCATCAGTTGTTTCGTCTCGTCAGCTGAAAGCTTTATCCCGAGCTTGGACTCGCTCTGGCCGAGATTCCAGCGCCCGTCGACGAGCTTTGGACTTCCTTCCTTGGCGTAGATAAGGACCTGACGGAACAGTGAGATTCGAGAGGAAATGAGGTTCAGCCGGGGAGCGGCTCTTCATGAGCGGCGAAGCTCCCACCGCAAATGAAACGATCGCCACCATTATGACTGCCAATGCGCCAGCGCCGAGGCCCTGTCTCAAGGTTCTGCCCGTCAGGTGCTCGACCCAGAATTACCTACTCGCTTACTTCTTCGCATTGACGAAAAGCCGCAGTTCCCTCGGCTGGCTTTGGGAGGTGAGTGCGAAATAAACACCAAAGCCGAGCCATTGTCGAGGAAGCACCGACAAGGAGCTCGACTAGACACGAACCGTCATCCCGTCGGCGAGCGACATCTGGTAAGCGCGCAGTGCCGGTAGCAGGGCGACTCCAAATCCAGCGCCGACGATCATGACGAGCATGACCAATTCCCTCTGCGACAAGGGGCCGATAGGGAGATAGAGCCCGTATTGGGCGTCCACCATAGGTCGCGCAAGGTAGAGCCCGAGATAGAGCAAGGCGACGCCCAACAGGACGCCGAGCAGGCTCAGCAAACCCGCTTCAGTCATTAACAGGCCAACGACAGTTCGCGGACTTGCCCCGACGGAGCGCAGGATCGCCATCTCGCGGCGTCGCTCATTGAGGGTGGACAGGATCATCGTAACGAGGCCGAGAAGTGCCGCGGCCACGACCATCGCCGAGATCATGAGCAGCGCCTGTTCCGCAGTACCAACGATCTGCCACAACTCCTGAAGCGCCACCCCGGGAAAGATCGCCAGCAAAGGTTCTTGCCTGTACTCGTTAACGAAGCGCTGAAGCTCGAAAGTGGACAGCTTGGACTTCACGCCGATCATCGCCGCCGTGATGGCCTTTGGCGCCAATTTCAGTTTTCGCACGGTCTCGACGGAGGGGGACAGCCCCGGCGTCCTTACGCCTTCCTTCCAGTCGATGTGAATCGCTTCGTAGGCCTCAAGCGAGACATGAACCGTGCGGTCCACTGGCGTGCCCGTTTTGGCCAGAATCCCGGAGACGCGGAACGGTTTGTCGGCATGCTCGCCTTGCGGGATGACACCGAGCCCGTGGGACACAACGATTCTGTCGCCGACCTTGTATCCCAGCTTCGAGCCGACGTCAGCGCCCAGAACCGTGTCAAACACGTCGCCAAACTCTCTGCCGGCTGCGAAGGTCAGGCTCTGATCGCCGCGGAATTTGTACCGCTTGAAATACTCCGTATTGGTGCCAAGCACCCGGAAGCCGCGGTGAGTGTCACCAAGGGTGAGTGGGACGGACCACGCAACCTCGCCTCGTTTCGCGATATCCTCGTAGCTCTGCCAACTGATGTTATTGGTCGCATCGCCAATCCGGAACACCGAATATAGCAGCAGCTGAATGGGGCCGGTCCTTGCACCCATGATCAGGTCGGTTCCGGAAATCGTATCGGCAAAACTTGCCCGCGCTCCGTTGCGAACCTTTTCGACGCCCAGCAATAAGGCAACGCTCACGGCAATCGCAATCACCGTCAACATTGCGGTGAGCCAACGATTGCGAAGCGAAAGAAACGACAGGCGCAACAGAATCATGCCTCAGCTCCCTGACGGATAGTGGTAATGTCCCCCAGATCCAACGCTCTATCGAATCGGGTCGCAAGCCGGTCGTCGTGACTGACCATAACGAGCGTGGCGCTGACCTCTGCGACTTGATCAAATAGCAAATCGAGAAAGCTCTCCTGCGTTCTTTTGTCCAATGCCGAAGTCGGTTCGTCGGCAATTACGAGCTCCGGTGCACCAATTAGCGCGCGGGCCGCGGCCACGCGCTGCTGCTGGCCGACGCTCAACCTCGCGGCAATTCCCTTTGTGGCCAACGGCCCGCGCACGCCAAGGGCTGCAAGAAGTCGCGCCGCTTCTTCCCTGGCCGGACGATAATTCACAATCCGCTTTTGGCGCTCAGGCGCAAAGCTGAGACCCAATAGGACATTGTCCAGCGCGCTCGCATAGGGCAGCAGATTGAACATCTGGAAGATGACCCCATAATGCTCGGCCCGGAATTGGTCCCGGTCCATTGCGCTCATGGCCGCAAGGTTCCTTCCCAGAACCTCGATGACACCGGCCTGCGGCACGGCAATACCGCAGACGAGACTTAACAGCGTCGACTTACCGGATCCGGATGGTCCCAGGAGCAATATCCGTTCTCCGGGCTCGATTGCCAGCCTGTCGACCGCGATCTCGAAGGCGCGCGCGCCAGGCCAACGGAAAACGACCTTGTCCACGCGCAGCGCGTGGGTGCTTGATCGAGCAGCTCTGGGAGGTGATTTCAACACGTACGGGTCGCGCCTACATTATGCCCCGAATATCGATGAGGGCGTGCTCGCGATTTACTTCGAAGGCTTTCTGACCTTTTTCCGTGATAAGTGTCACGGCAAGCTCCGCCGAATTGGGGAACACCTCAAAATAAGGAAAGGAGATTGCTGTAATCGCGGCCACATTGGAGCATGAAAGCGCGTATTCAGCGTGAAACTCCGAATGCTCGGCTTGGTGCTCGTCGGCTTCGTGCTCTTCGGCTTGGCGCTCGTCGGCTTGGCGCTCGTCGGCTCCGTGCTCTTCGGCTTGGTGCTCGTCGGCTTGGCGCTCGTCGGCTCCGTGCTCTTCGGCTTGGTGCTCGTCGGCTTGGCGCTCGTCGGCTCCGTGCTCTTCGGCTTGGTGCTCGTCGGCTTCATGCTCTTCGACTTCGGTGTGGTCGTGATGATCGAGCTCATGCGTATCATCATCTGGCTCTGTCGCGCCGACGATGGAAACCTTGGCCGCGGTAACCTTGCACCCCGCCTCGCCCGGCAAAATAAATAAGGCCAATGGCTGCGCCAGCGTCTTCGCGGCCGCTTCCATCTTTGCCCTGTCCTCAGCTGTTTTTGCCTTATGCTCAAACCCGACGATATCGACGCCGGGTACTTCCAGTTCCATCTGCACGGTCTGGCCTTCGACCGCTAGATTGAGACTTCCGTGGCCGTGCTGATGAGGACCCAACTGGCGCTCCGTCTCGGCGGCGCCCTGAGCCGATGCGAGGACAAGAATGGTAGCTGCGACAGCTATCATACGGATCATCACGTTCCTCCGCAGGGCATGAGCATCCGAGGATGCCACAACAACAGTCCTGCGTTGCTCAAAGCCTATTCCTCGTACGGCTCGACTTTCGTTGCCTGAAGCGCATAGCCGAAGTTCACGTCCGTCGATCCGTCAACCAAAGACAGAGATGTCTTGGCCATGCCCGCGCTGATGCGGCCGGTCACCCAGACCGGGGCATACAATTCCTTGCTCTCGAAACCTTGTTTCAGCTGAACGTGAACGATCTGATTGGGCGGCGGCGGGGGCACATGGATGCAGGCCCCGACATAGGGCACGAGCAGAAAGGACCTCACCAATGTGCCTTCGAAGTCGAGCGGCAGGACATAGCCTGGCAGCTTTATGATGTGGCCGTCGAGTTCGGACACAAGCGTCCTGTCACGCGTGTCTGCTTCCTTGCTCAACTTGTCGATCTTCGCAAAGAGGGTCGCCGGATCGACACCGGATGCCGCGAGGTCGTCGTAAGCCTTCTGCTCATCGGCGTTCTTTTTTCCGCTCGGATCACGGTAGTGCGGCCCATAGAAAATCGTAAATACGTCGTCTTGCTGCTCGTTGCTAAGCTGCGTCAACGGGTTCTGTGTTTCATCCCAGGGCGGCGCAAGGTCCTCCCAGTCGAGGGTTTCAACTGCGCCTGCGGTATGGGCGAACGTCAGACTTAACCCGACTGCAAGAACGATCAAAATTGCACGCCTGAACATCCTTCGTTTTCCCTTCACGCTCGTTCGGCTGACGAATGTTGGTGAGTCGCAGCGCCCGAAAAAATCGGGACGAAGCGCCGATGCTCAACCGTTTCGGGTATTGATTACAGAGCGTCGTCCGCTCCGTGCGTGCATGACGACGCTAAAGGCTTTCTAGGCCTTAGATGCCAGGGGAGGGCCACGCGACTCAAACGGCGATGCCCGATCAGCCGATAAGAGTTCAGCGGTTTGATAGTGTAGAGGAAGTGTCTGTGGCAGGCGTCCAAGCCAGAGAATGACCGGTCTAGGAGGAATCAGCGAGTGCGCCTGCGCGATGGTCCAACAAAAAGCGCACGATCCGCCCAGATCGTCGGAGTCTGTCGGCGTCTCCTGATGATGGCGGGTCGATTGGGCAGTTAGAGCTGCGTGATCGCGGGCCTCGAGGTGCAGCCTCAACAGGCCGAATTGGGCGGTGCTTAGGCTGTTCTTATATTCCGCATGCACATGTCCCAACGTCAAAACGATTTGCCCGGCAAGCGCGAGCAACCCAAGCCATACAAACCGCGAACGTTGCCTGATGTATCGCATTAGGCCTCAATTATAACATGTTGGTTGCAGACTGGCGAAAGGTCTCTTCTGAGGTTCTAGGGCCGGACGCGCTTTGCGCCTGGACCCCCTAGCTCAGTCTCCCTGGTCTCAGACAAAGGGTGGTTAGCTCACACCCCAGGGTGACCTTGCTCCCCACCACAAAACCGCAAAGATGGCCAACAGAGCCCACCAAATTGCGTTCGTGGCCTGGTTGGTGACGATTGCGAAGATGATGCTGATCACGATGCAAATCAGCGCAACAATATTTCCCACGCCCATGGTCATATCGTATCCCCCTATGTGGCCACATACCCTATCATTAGAGCGTGATGGAATTCGACTGCAATTCAAACGGCTGGCAGTCGAAAAGGGAAAGTGCCGAATACCGTCTGCCGGTAATCAGAGTTCACAGGTTGGAGGGGCCCCTTTCGAATGGGCGAGCGTCATGACTGGAACCATCGTGAAAGATTTCCTAATCTGAGGGTCGCGTGTTCGAATCACGCCGGGGTCACCACACGCTTAAAGCGAAAAGTTACGGTGAACTTTCTTGTCCGCGTGATATGTCCGCTATTCGGCTTGAGGCGGACCTTCGCGAGCGCTGCACATGAAAACTTGTCCAGACTGCAATGGCGATGGTGTCGTTGACAAAGATACGGACGATGAACGCCAATGCCCGACGTGCGGTGGCCTTGGTTTTGTACCTGATGACGACGACGAGCATGAAGAAGTAATAAAAACATCGCGCGATCTGCTGCTGAAACAAAACAAGGATATGGCGAACGCCGACCTGAGCGGGCTAGCGATCACGATGAAATAGTTGGGCGCGTTAGCCAGGAGTTCTTGAGCCCCAGCTCGATTGCCTTCTCGCGGACCTCTGCTTCGGTGCGCCCAAGGAAGGTCGCAATGTGAGATATAGCGCGCCCGTGCTCGATCCTGTTTTGAAGAGAGAACAGTTCCTGTTTGGACCACACTTTGGCGTCCTTGAGATTAGGCTGTTCGGTCATGCGACCCACCCCAGCTCCCGAGCCTTTTCGATCGCAAGCCTCCAAGCTTCAGCGAGAAACTCCGCCTGAGTCGTTGGCGCGCTACTATCATCCTTGCTCGGGAATTTCCGAGCGAGGAGCTGCGGAGAGTTATCCGGCTTGTAGTAAGTCACGGTGTAGTTCGTGGAGGGAACGGTCACGACGATTTCGTCCGCATTCACATTTAGGTCAATATCCCAGCGCGACATCTATCGCTTCCTCATCACCCCTGCCCGTCGGGATTTAATGCGGCGCATCGAGATCGAAGCTCTGTAGCATCCGGCTGCAAAGCTCTCTTGGGTCTCTCACGCCGGCGTCGGCCAAATCCATCAGCTTTTCCGCTAGGGCTTGCTGCATTTCTGCATCTTTATCCCAATCACGATTGGGATCGTGCGCCTTGAGAACTTGGCAAACGTCTCTCAGTGCTTGTTCAAGCACGACCAGGGTTGTTTCATCGTGACTTTTCGGCGGTTGTTGAGAAGCCATTGGCTCCCTCCTTGCGTTGCAGGCGCGAGCAGCAGCTCTCAGTCACCGATGCCTGTGTTATCTCTGACCGGCGATGAGATGAGGATGACACGTCTGTTGCGACCAGTCTGCACCTAAATCCACTCCGTGGAATTGGGGCGCATTCCTCTCTCCATGTGTTCCAGGTGGGAGCGCGACTTGACAGGCCGTGACTCTACGGCACCGCCGGAGGATGATCTTCGCGCACATCAAAAAGTTTGGTAGTTCTGGCAGTAGGATAGGATCAACCGATGCCCCTCACGCGACTCAAAGAGGAATACGTGGAACAGGACGGCGTTCGGTTCTTGATGGCGGATGAGGACGGTGGCACTGTGGCGTGCAGGGTGAGCCACGAGGCGCTGCGAGATCATGCCGACCGCATGCATTTTTCCGGTACCGACGGCGCCGTTTTTGAGGCGTATCGCGAACTGATTGAGGATGTTGCGAGTGGCGCTTTCGACGCTGAAGGCCCTTTCGATGATCATGGCCGAATTCTCGTCACCTCCGAGGCGCTCGCGCGGGTGACGCGCAGCGCCTAAGCGCCCCGGATGAGCCTTCAGCCGCCTTCAACGTAGCTGCGCCGTTTCCCACCTACTGCTACGTTGAACTCTGCGGCGTGCCAAGTCGGTGTCGGACAAATCCAGGTCGCTATGTTCCGGGATAATGAGTGCTCGACAAGCGGCGATGAAGAGCGCACGCTTCATTAGTGCGTGGGTGACCCTCCTGCGAGTATGGCCATCCTCTTGATGGCGTTCCCTGTGACGCGGAGCCCACGCACGCCACGGGGTCGTTAGATCGGACGCCGAGTCGCTTCCTGACCTTGAGGCGATGGTTGCTTTGTCTCAACCGCGCGAGTTTGAGCTTGTAAAACCATTGCCGATGGTCATGTACTCGCATCGACATTTGGCCGGACAATGTGGCCGTTTCGCCTTCGCTGATTGCCAGGCGCACCTTCAGACCCTCCCAACCATCGATAAACAGACTTCAGGCCCCACCGATGGTGTGGCCTTGAGATCAACTGCACTGACTATTCAGCGAAAGGACGACACTATGACTAAGGGCACAGTGAAATTCTACAACGAGCAAAAGGGATTCGGCTTCATCGAGCCGGAGGATGGCGGCAAAGACGTGTTCGTTCATGCGACAGCGCTTGAGCGCGCCGGCATCGGCAGGCTGGTCGAGGGCCAGAAGGTCTCTTTTGATACCGAGCTAGACGGCCGCAGCGGCAAGACTGCTGTGGGTCACATCGAGGCCGCATAATCCTCGCCGGATAAAGCGAGTTTTTGATGGATAGAGCCGCTCCCTTTGGGGGGCGGCTCGTTGTTTTTAGAATCCCAGCATCATTTGACTCGCTATTCTCCTAGGAAGCGCGCACAGTTATTGATCGTCGGTCAGAACAATAACAGGCACCGACGGCTGAGAGCCTAAGACTCCCGCCTGCAAAGCATGGAGGGAGTATTGTACCCTCAAAACCCCCGTTCGATTCAGACGACTGACGCCCTAAGAGAGGCATTCGAAGCGACGTGGGTGGTGGTACAGGCTCGCGATCCGTTTCGTGATTTTGAAAGGGATTTCGAGCTCAGGGCCGCCCTCAGCCGGAAGCTCAAGCTGCTCGCTTCTGAAGGCGTGAGCGATCCCATTGAGCTTCGCGAGTGGGCCCTCGAAAGCTTCCTGCTGAGCTAACGCCGAAATTTCTCTTCGCCGACGCCCCTTAGCTCAAGGCTTCGGCTCCCTGCGACGTAACCCCAAGAGGTCTGTCATGAACGAGTCTTCCAACCCCCAAGTAGCGGCCGAAAAGGCCCGCGATACATACCGTAAAACCGCCGGTAAATTCGCTGAGGTAGCCACCAACACCGAAGTTCCCGAGGCAATGCGTACCATGGTTGAGAATAGCGTCGCTCAGAGCCGCGAACTTTATGAACGTTCGAAGGATGCTTTCGAAGCCGTACTCCAGAGTTGGGAGAGAACGTTCGATGCGGCCGGCCAGGGTGCGGTGGCCGTCAATCGTAAGGTCATCGAATTTACACAGCGTAATATCAATTCCGGTTTCGATCTTGCGAAGAGTCTAGCCGGGGCGAAGAATCTTTCTCAGGTTATGGAGCTGCAAGCAGCCTACTGGCACGAGCAGCTTGACGCGTTGGGCACTCAAGCCGAGGAGATACGAACGCTTTCGTCCCAAATGACTGCTGACGTAACAAAACCTTTCAAGGACCAGGCGCAGCGCAGCCGGACGAATTAGTCTTTGCAAGCAGGTTTGCTCGTGAGAGCCTGCGGGACGATCCCGATCCTCAACGGGCTACTTTTGTTGTCACTGACCAAACACACGTCGGCTCAACGACGGGTGAGGCAACGCTTATTGGGCCCTGATATGGCTCCGATATCGTCGCACTGTCCGCCGCATTGAGCGACCGGCTGCATGACTGCCCGGCGGCCTAACGACGGCTACCCGCGACAACACCGAATATGAAACCGATGCCGAGCGCGATAGCGACGGCGGTCAGCGGATTGCCCTTGATCATGGCATGGGCATCGTCGAACGCATCGACGGCCATATCCCGCGCGTGCCCGTATTGCTTGCTCGCCATACGACCGACATCTCCGGCGAAATCGCTGACCTCTTCGCCAATAGATTTGGCGGTCTCGGTGGCTTGGCGCCCCTGCGGGGGAACTGGCGGCTTTTCAGGCAGCTGGCACCGCTGCCAAGGCGTAAAGCAGAGCACCGTTATCGGCTTTTCTGTTATGCTCTACTCGATTTCCCTCATCCATGGAGCTGATCAGTGGCGTCGTTGTGGAAGATGCCTTGGGTCCGACGGCAAACGGTACGCTTGCGGCGGCCTGCGCAGATCCTGCTTGCTCCCGCAATCGTCAACTACATCAAGCTCGTCATCAACACCTCGACGATTGTCGCCGATCCCCCCGACTATGTCAGCCGGGCACGCGAGCTTCATCCCTGCATAATTGCGTTGTGGCACGGGCAATTCTTTCTCTTGCCCGGCATTTATCCGCGGGACATTCCGGGACGCGCCATCGTTTCACGGCATGACGATGCCGAAGCTCTTGCTCGCATACTTCGCCGCTTCGGTCTCGGGCTTGTTCGCGGTGCCGGCGCTGCAGGGCGTAGCAGCGGCGGCCGCTACCGCGGCGGGGCGGAGGCGGCCCACGGGCTGATTGCCTCGCTCAGGGAAGGTTTCAGTATTGCTTTGACCGCGGACGTGCCGCCCGGTCCTGCGCGCAAGTCAGGTCCGGGTATCATCATGATCAGCAGTCGCTCGGGCCGGCCCATTGTTCCCTTTGCGGTCGCGACCTCCCGCTATTGGTCTGCGAATTCCTGGAGTCGCATGACCGTCAATCTCCCCTTCTCGAAGCTCGGAATCGCCATGGGCGACCCGATCTACATTCCGCAGGACGCGCGCGCCGAGGAATTCAAGGGCTACCAAAAGCAAGTGGAGGCGGCGATCAACGACGTCACTGCGAGAGCCTATGCCCTGGCAGGTGCCGACATGACGCGGGCGACCCCTCTTGCTCGCCCTCCTCGCGCTGATCAAAGTCAAACCTACTATGAGCAGTGGAAGTGAGGGACGTCCTGCACCATCCCGAGCCCACCTTCACGCCAATGCGAGCGCGCCTAGACAAAGTCTGTTCCAGCACTTAGCCGAAACTTCATGCGGACGTTGAGTCGTCCGCTGACGCAGGCGCGCCCCCGTACCGTCAGCTCTGCCATACCTCGCCCTCGGGAGCACCCCGGCCGAGTTTGTCCGGGAGTGGCTCGCCGTTCGGCGTGAATTCGAGCGAGATGGAATTGATGCAGTATCGCTCGCCGCTCGGCGGAGGGCCGTCGGGAAAGACATGCCCCTGGTGTGCGCCGCAACGAGCGCAAACAATCTCCGTGCGGATCATACCGTAGCTTGTGTCGTCAATGGATTGCAGGTGGTTTTCTGAAAAGGGACTCGTGAAGCTCGGCCAGCCGGTTCCGCTTTCGAACTTTGTGCTGGCCTTGAACAGCGGCAGTCCGCACAGGCGGCAGGTGTACACTCCCCCCCGTTTCTCCTCGAGGAATACGCCGCAGAAGGCTGCTTCGGTGCCGTGCTCGAGCAGCACGTGCCGTTCGTCCTCGCTGAGATCGGCAACCAAGGCTCGCAACTCGTCTTTGCTTGGCGGCGTTAGGTCAAACTGGCGTGCGACGACGTCATTCATACCCGTGCTCCTGATGGTAGGCCTTGGCTCACGTCTATAAAGTCATTGGCATGTCCGGGTTCAGCGGGCGGTGCCGGTGAGAAAGACGAAACCGGAATAGCCGCTGCGAATCTCCCGTTCCCTGATGCCGATCTGTTCGGCCTTCATTGCAGCGACATGACGCGAAAATACCTGCTCGATCGTCCCGACCGACAGGCTGAGCACGGGAAAGGGGCGATCCGCCACGACATAGCCCGCTGACCTGACGAGAAAGGCCGCGATCAAGGCGCCCCCGGGCTTGACCGATCGGGCATAGGCGGCGCAGGCGGCCTCGAACTCGTCCTCGCGCTCGGTGATCGATTCGGCACAGAAAAACATGGTTGCGGCGTCCCATCTGCGCTCCGGGATCTCGAAGATCGACCCCTGCCTCACCGTGGTCTTGGCGCGCAACGCCGCTATCGGGTTCTCCGCGAGATCATAATCCGGACCGTAGGCGCGGCGCGTCACGCCCCAGAAATGTTGCCATTGCGGCCGCATCGCGTCGCGCGCAAGCTCGGCCTTGAGCCAGGCCACGTTTGACTCGGCATATTCCCAAACGGTCAAACTCCGCCCCCGGGGCAGCGCGCAGAAGAGGGGAATGAGGTTCGGGCCGGTGCCGACATCGACCAGATCGAGCTCTCGCCCGGCCGGGCGCGCCTGTTTGATCGCTTCGACCGCACATTCGATGACGCGGTCGTCGTCGGGATGCGGCTCCCCGTAATAGTGATTGAAATAGGCTTCCGCGTCGAATTCGGCCCACCGGTAATCGGCGTTGCCGCGGCTGGAAGGAGCGGTCTCGGGCAACTTGTTGGCAGGCACGGGCACGGGCTCCAGGACTGAGCAATCCTAGAGGTCGCGCCGTTTCCCCGAAAGCGTGAAATGCTCCTCTACCCGGCGACGCCGCGCGGAGAGGCCGGATATAGCTGGGCCACTATCGGCATGATGCGTTTCGCTTGGAAAGTCCTGAGGAACCTCTCCATGTCGTCGGCGGGAAGCGGCTTCGAAAAGTAATAGCCCTGGAGCTGGGTGCAGCCGAGCTTCGTCATCGCCACGGCCTCGAATTCCGTTTCGACGCCCTCGGCGACAATATCCATGCCGAGACCAAGTCCGATCGAGACGACCGACTGGATGATCGTTCTGGAGATGTCGACGCGAGAAATTCGGCTGACGAAAGACCGATCGATCTTGATCTTGTCGAACTTGAAATTGCAGAGATACGCCAAACTCGAATAGCCGGTGCCGAAATCGTCCAACGCGGTCTTGAACCCGATCGACTTGATCACTTCGAGCATCGAATTGGTGTGCTCGGTCGTCTCCAACAGCACGCCTTCGGTCAGCTCCAGCACGAAGCGTCCGGGGTCGACGCCGTATTCGGCGATGAGCCGGCGTAGCGCCGATTCCAGATCGACATGGCGGAACTGCACCGGCGAGAGGTTGACCGACACTTCGAGGTCCGGCCAACGGCTCGAATCCTTCATCGCGTGCGTCAGCACCCACTCGCCGAGCGAGGGAAGAAGCCCTGTCTTCTCGGCGATGGGGATGAAATCGGCGGGCGACATTTCGCCATGAACTGGATGGCGCCAGCGGAGCAGCGCCTCGACGCTGACGATTTTGCCGGAGTCGCAAGCGATAATCGGCTGATAGTACAGGCAGAGCATGTCGGTTTCGATGGCCGAGCGCAAATCCAACTCGATGGCGCGACGGCGCTCGACCTGCTGTGCCATGTCTTCGGAGAACAGGACGGCGCAATCGCGGCCCCGATCCTTCGCCTCGTAAAGCGCAATATCGGCGTGACGCATCAATTCATCTGCCGTTACGCCGTTATCCGGGGCGAGAGCAATACCCACGGAGGCGGTGATGCGAATGCTCTGGCCATGGATGACGAACGGGACGGCAAAAGCCTGGGCGACGCGGTCGGCGAGCGACGCGCTCGCCTCCTGACCCGCAGGCGCGCAGAGGATGACGAACTCATCGCCGCCGAACCGCGCCAGGAAGTCGTTCGGCCTGAGGCATCCTTTCAAGCGCTGTGCCACGAGCTTAATCAGCTGGTCGCCGGCCTGATGGCCAAGCGTGTCATTGACGTCCTTGAAACGATCGATGTCGATGTAGGCGGCGACGGCGCGATTGTCGTCGGTCTCGAGAAGGCGCCCATGCAGGAAACTGTCGATCTTTTCGATCATGTGCACGCGGTTGGGCAGGCCTGAAAGCGCATCATGCTTGGCCTCGTGCCGGGCATCCGCCTCGCGCTGAGCCAGTTCGTCGGAAGTGCGGCGTAGACGCCTGAGCATCGTGCTCGACAGCACGCCGGTGGCGAGAACGCCGAACGCCACCAGCGGCAAGACGATCGTCAGCAGAACCTGCCCGGGGCGCCGGGTCGTCCAGGTGAGCTGGCCCTCGCCAATACCATCGTCGCCAATGAAGGGCTCGGAGACAACCCCCTCGCCTGACTTGCCGTCGGGGGTCAAGGCGAGGTCGTTCAGGAGGAGCATGCGCCCGACTTCAGAGATAAACGTCTCGTCGATGTACGTGACAGTGATCAAAAGATTGGGCGTGCCATTCAGAAGGCTCATGTCGACATTGGGTACGATTGTTAGCGCAGCGACGACGGCGGGGCGGCCATCCACCGCCATAATGTGACCGGCCCAGCGAGCGGCGTTCACCGCGCCGACCAGGACGCGATAGTTGGTTTGCGCCTCGCTAAATCTGTCGGGGCGAGGCGTGAGGCTGGAGCGTTTGCCGGTTCGCGCTTCCATGATGACGGCCTCAAGGGGGGGCCGGCGAGCCTCGAAGGTGGAAGGCTCGCCTCTTTCGCCACCCGCAAAGGCGTAGAGCGGACGATTTTTGCCGTCGAGGATGTACACCTCATCATGCCCATAGGTCTCGGTGAGAAAAATCCCGAAATTGGCGTCGGTGAACTCGAGATCCACGGCTTTGTCCGTGATCTTGAGAATGGCATCGTCCCACCAGGCCACGCTCTTCTGCTCGTTGAGCGTGCGGGCGATGCTCTGATCGAAAGCGTTCTTGAGAAGGGTTCGCTCTGTTTTAGTGGCAGCTTCGTTGGCGGTCCAGCCGGTGTGGGCAATGATCGCAACCAGCAGAATGCCGAAAAAAACGATCAAGGTGCCGATGATCTTCGTGAGGCTGCGAAGGTCCCCGCTAAAATACTTGATGGGATCGAGCTGAGACAAAGCGCACCTGTTTATGGCCCGCAAAAGAGAGAGTGATATCTAAGCGGGGGCTATCTAACTGCGGTTTACGGACTCCGCTAAAATTCGACGGATCAAGGCGGGGTCGTTCCTGTCGTTCGGGCGCCTTGTCAGGGATTATCGACAAAAAACCGCCGCTGCGTGGCCTGCTCCTGCGTTAACCTTAAACAACCGCACCGGTTGCGGATGGCCGGTTTACACATTATTAAGGTTAAGCCGTGCGGCACTTGCGGGTTGCCGCGCCGGCGAGGCCAGTCGAGTCCCGCGTTCGAGCGTCCATGCCAGCCAACCTGCGCGTTCTTAGTCGGGCAGAGCGGCCTGATCTCAAGAAGGCTGCAAGCGCGATCGAGCAGGCAGCGTGGAACGAATCCGGCTATCTCAATTATACGAGAGCTCACTACGAGTACTACTCGGACCTGCTCAACCGCTATCCGGAATACCAGCTTTGCCTGGTTGACGAAGATACCGGCTATCCGGTCGGCGTCGCCAGTTCGGTACCGTTTGCGTGCAGCGACCCTGACAGTCTGCCGCCCGAGGGCTGGGACTGGGTGGTCGAAACCGCGGCCCGCACCGACACCGATCCGGCCAACATGCTCGGCGCGTTGGCTATCTCGGTGCCTGCGGTCCACCGCGTGAAGGGCTATGGCAGGCTTCTCATCGCGGCGCTTGTCGGCCTCGCAAGAGCCAAGGGACTGCGAGGTGTCGTGGCGCCGGTTCGTCCGTCGGCCAAGGTTCAACATCCCTGGGTGCCGATCGTGGAATATCTCAGTTGGACCGACGAAAAGGGTCGGGTCTACGACCCCTGGCTCCGCAGCCATCTCTCGGCAGGCGGACGCCTCGTCGGGCCCTGCGAACGGTCGATGGTCGTGCACGAACCCATCGCGTTCTGGGAGAATTGGTCGAAGCAGCGCTTCGAGACGTCGGGCGCCTATGCGTTGGGGGGTGCGCTGGCTCCGGTGACAATCGATCTCGACCGCCAGACTGGGACTTACGAAGAGCCCAATGTCTGGGTCTCTTACGGGGTGTGAACGCGCCGCACCGGCGCGGGGCTGCGTTCCGACCTTCAGCAAGGCGACTGGGATGCGGAGCTCAGGCGATCGCCCGGCTCCGTGTCGGCGCTGAGTTCGGACCGTCGGCACGCGACGATGCGTGCGGCGTCAAACGCTACCGGGTGGGCATCGGCGTTTCGCCGCGATAATCGTAGAAGCCGCGATTGGCCTTCCGTCCGAGCCAACCGGCTTCGACATATTTCACGAGCAGCGGACAGGGGCGGTACTTGGAATCGGCAAGCCCCTCATACAGCACCTGCATGATCGAGAGGCAGGTATCGAGGCCGATGAAATCGGCAAGCTGGAGCGGCCCCATCGGATGATGGGCACCGAGACGCATGGCGGTGTCGATGGCATCGACCGAACCGACCCCCTCATAGAGCGTATAAACCGCCTCGTTGATCATCGGCAGAAGGATGCGGTTCACCATGAAGGCCGGGAAGTCTTCCGACACGGCGACGGTCTTGCCGAGGGTCTCGACGAAATCCTTGGTGCGGCCGAAGGTGGCGTCCTCCGTGGCAATGCCGCGGATCATCTCGACCAGCTCCATGACTGGCGCCGGATTCATAAAGTGTAGCCCGATGAAGCGCTGCGGCCGGTCTGTGGCGGCAGCAAGCCGGGTGATCGAGATCGACGAGGTGTTGGTGGAAACGATGGCGTTGGGTTTGAGGAAGGGACAGAGTGCCACGAAGATCTTGCGCTTCACCGTCTCGTCCTCGGTCGCGGCCTCGATCACGAGGTCGGCGTCGCCGAAGCCGGCCAAGGTGTCGCTGTAGGAGATGCGCGCGAGTGTTGTGCGCTTGTCGTCCTCGCTGATCTTGCCGGAGGCCACCTGGCGGGTGAGGTTCTTGTCGATGATCTCGAGCGCCGCATCGAACTTGTCTTTGTCAATGTCGTGCAGACACACGTCATAGCCTGATAGAGCGACGACATGGGCGATGCCGCTGCCCATTTGCCCCGCTCCGATAATGCCGATCTTGTGGATGGCGTCTCCGTCAGAATCGCCCTGCGATGATGGGTCGGCGCGGAGCGCGACGCCTTGAACTATGTCGTCCATGGTCATTCCTCTTAAACCCGCTCTACTAATAACCTGCCTTCTTCAGCTCGGCGTCGAGCTCAGGCAGGACCGTGAAAAGGTCGCCGACCAGACCATAGTCGGCGACCTGGAAGATAGGAGCGTCGGCGTCCTTGTTGATGGCGACGATCACTTTGGAGTCCTTCATGCCGGCGAGATGCTGGATCGCGCCCGAGATGCCGACGGCAATATAGAGTTCCGGCGCCACCACTTTGCCGGTCTGACCCACTTGGTGGTCGTTCGGCATGTAGCCGGCATCGACGGCGGCCCTGCTCGCGCCCACTGCCGCGCCAAGACGGTCGGCCACCGGCTCGAGCAAGCTCTTGAAATTGTCGCCCGACTGCATGCCGCGCCCGCCGGAAATCACGATACGGGCCGCGGTCAGCTCGG
This sequence comes from uncultured Alphaproteobacteria bacterium, assembly GCA_963776655.1. Taxonomy (GTDB): domain Bacteria; phylum Pseudomonadota; class Alphaproteobacteria; order Rhizobiales; family Methyloligellaceae; genus Methyloceanibacter. Next base: position 67,310 of record CAVZNL010000005.1, read on the forward strand.
GCCGCTCGCTCACGCTGATGTCGGATCGCTCGAAGCTCGAAAGCGCGAGGGCGCCCTCCGGCGTCATTGTCTCGATGGGGGCCGAGCCGCTTTCTCCGGCACTCGCGAAGGCCGTGGTCCGCACCGTGGCGACGACGACCTTGTCGTTTGTCTCGACCGTCTCAAGCGCATTGCCGGCATAGATCGGTCGCACGAAGACGTTCGGCGCCTTGACTTCGATGATGTCGGAGACTTGCCCCACATCGAGCATGGCGGCGACCCGCGGCAAAACGTTCTTGCCCATGGTCGTCGCCGGCGCGAGCAGAACCGTATAGTTCGGCATCAGAGGCAGGATGGTGGCGGCCATTTCCTCCGCCAGGCGCTGGGCGAGGTACGGCGCCTCGGCGACCAAGACCTTGCGTACGCCGTCGAGTTTGGCCGCGGCTTCGGCAACGCCCCGGCAATTCTCCCCGACGACCAGGATATCGACATCGCCGCCGAATGCCCGCGCGGCGGTCAGCGCCTTGGCCGTTGCGGGCGCGAGACTGTTGTTGTCGTGCTCGGCCAAAAGCAGGACCGCCATCTTAGAGGACCCCCGCTTCGTTCTTCAGCTTGTCGACGAGCGTGGCAACGCTATCGACTTTGATGCCGGCTTCGCGGCCTTTGGGTTCGGCGACGGACAGCACCTTCAGGCGTGGCGCGATATCGACCCCGAGCGCTTCAGGCGTGGTTTCATCGACCAGTTTCTTCTTCGCCTTCATGATATTGGGAAGCGAGGCATAGCGCGGCTCGTTGAGCCTGAGATCGGTGGTGACGACGGCGGGCTTGGCCAGAAGGATCGTCTCAAGGCCGCCGTCGACCTCGCGCACCACTCTCACCTTGGCGCCGTTGAGTTCGACCTTGGAGGCGAAGGTGCCTTGCGGCCAACCGAGCAGGCCGGCAAGCATCTGGCCTGCCTGATTGCAATCGTCGTCGATGGCCTGCTTGCCGAGGATGATGAGATCGGGCTTCTCGTTCTCGGCCACGCGCTTGAGGAGCTTGGCCACGGCAAGCGGCTCCACGCTCTGATCGGTCTTGACCAGGATCGCGCGGTCGGCGCCCATGGCGAGCGCGGTGCGCAACGTGTCTTGCGATTTTACGCTGCCGATCGAAACGGCGACGATTTCGCTCGCCTCGCCGCGTTCCTTGATGCGGACGGCCTCCTCGACGGCGATCTCGTCGAAGGGATTCATCGACATCTTGACGTTGGCGAGGTCGACGCCGCTGCCATCCGACTTGACGCGGATCTTGACGTTGAAATCGACGACCCGCTTTACGGGCACGAGAATTTTCATGCGGCCATTGTTCCCCGCACGCTTATGACCGGGCCCTCCCAGCCCAGCCATCTCGCAACTGCGAAATGGCGGCGACCGTACTGCCGCAATCGGCGGAAGTCAATGGTTTCCGGGGGTTTGGCCAGGGGTTTTAGGCCCCGCCGCGGGTCCGGTCGAACAGCACTACACCGCGCCGCCGCATGAACAGAATCAAGGTCGCCCCGACGAACAGCCCGCCGATATGGGCCCACCAGGCCACGTTCTCCTCGCCTTCGAACAGAAGGTTGGCGAACTGCCAGGCGATCCAAATGCCCAGCGCCCATGCCGCGGTGATCCTGATCGGGATGCGCCACAGCGCCAGCACCCAGACTTTCACTTTGGGATGCAGAATGAGGTAAGCGGCGACGACGCCCGCGACCGCGCCGGAGGCGCCTACGAGCGGCATGTCGGAGGCGGGATTCATCCAGGAATGGAGCAGGGCCGCGAAGATCCCGCACATCAGATAAAACATGATGAAACGCATATGCCCCATGGCGTCCTCGATGTTGTCACCGAATACCCACAGGAACAGCATGTTGCCGAGGAGATGGATCCAGCTCCCGTGTATGAACATGTAGCTGATGAGGGTGAAGCGCTCGGGCATGTAGGCGCCGGTCGCGAAGATCGGTCCGACGCTCGTCCCATCGGCCATCAGCTTCGCGGGGATGACGGCGAAGGACGCGGCCTCCTCCTCATTGGGCGCAACGATCCAGCCCGACACGAACATCACATAGATGGCGACGTTGAGCGCGATCAGCGCCACCGTCACGTATTGATGGCGGATGCGCTTCAGAGGGTTGGTGTCATGAAGGGGTATGAACACGGATACGTCGTTCCCCGCGTCAGCGGTTTCGGCCTGGCACCCAGGTCACGTCGGACTTTCCCCGATCGTTGGCGAAGCGCGCAGCCACGAACAGGAAATCCGACAGGCGATTGATGTAACGAAGCGCCGGCGCGCCGACGGTCTCGCCGTTGCGCGCGGAGAGCGCCACGATCAGGCGCTCGGCCCGGCGCGAAACGGTGCGGGCAAGGTGAAGGAAACTCGCGGCGGGCGAGCCGCCCGGCAGCACGAAAGAGCGCAGAGGCTCGAGCTCGCGGTTGAGCGTATCGATCTCGTTTTCGAGCCGCTCGACCTGGGCGTCGGTCACTTGCAGACGCCCGCGGCTATCCTTGGTCTCGTCGGGGTAGCAAAGATCGGCGCCGAGGTCGAAAAGATCGTTCTGGATACGCGCGAGCATGGCATCGAGCGCGGGGTGCCCGGCCCTGGTATGAAGCCGCGCAAGTCCAATCGCGGCGTTGGTCTCATCGAGCGTGCCATAGGCCTCGACTCTGAGATCGTATTTCGCCACGCGCCGGCCGGAGCCGAGCGCGGTCGTGCCGTCATCGCCGGTGCGCGTGTAGATCTTGTTGAGGACGACCATAACCCCGGCTCTGAAAACCAACGCCTCGCGGGTTCGTTCTTGCGCGAAATATGTAGCGTACCTTGGCGCCGAGAGGGGTCAAGCCTTCGTGACAACGAAACCTACCGACGCCCAGCCAAATAGACGGCCGCCATGACCAGGCAAAGCGCGATAAACTGCAACACGACGCGCCAGCGCATCAGGAGCTGGCTGGTATTCGGGCTCCCGCCGCGCATCATGTTCCAGAGCCCCAGGAGGAGCACGGTCCCGACCGCGGCGAGCGCGAACGGTATGGCGTATTTCGTCAGGACTTCCATGATTTCCGAACCTTATGCCCGCCTGCGTGCCCGTGCCCGCCACTCTAGTTGCGCGCGGCGATGGCATCGAGCGCGCCGGCCGGCAGGATGCGGCGCAACCAGGCCGCGGCGTAAGTCGGCACTGTAACGTAATAACGTCGCTTTGGGTTGCGGCTTTCTAGCGCCCTGACGAGCTTGAGTGCCACGGCCTCGGGCCCGAGCTTGAAGGTCTGGCTGCCGCCCTCCTCCAGACGGGCGATGCGCCCGCGGTAGATTTCGCGGTGGGGCGAGGCTTCGAGATCGATATGGCGGCGGTAGGCGGCAAGCGCGTGTTCGAGGAAACGGGTGGCGATCGGACCGGGCTCGATCAGCACGACCCTGATGCCGGTCGCGGCAAGCTCCATGCGGAGCGCATCGGCAAGCGCTTCCACGGCGAACTTCGCGGCGCAATAGGCCCCACGATAGGGCGCGGCGACGAGACCGAGCACAGACGAGCAGAACACGAGCCGCCCGGCACCGTGCTTGCGCATGGCCGGGATGATGCGGCGGGTGAGGTCGTGCCAGCCGAAGAAATTGGCCTCGAACTGGGCGCGCAGCACCTCGGGGCGCAGATCCTCGACCGCACCAGGCTGGCCATAGCCGCCGTTGTTGAAGAGAGCGCCGAGATTTCCTCCCGTCGCCTCGAGCACGTGCTCCGCCGCGTCGGCGATAGACTCCGGCTCGGCATAATCGAGATAGAGGCTTCCGAACCCCTCCCCGGCCAGCCGGGCGATGTCTTCGGGCTTCCGTGCCGTAGCGAAGACGCGCCAGCCGCGCGCCTTCATCTCGCGCGCCGAAGCCAAGCCTATGCCCGATGAGCAACCGGTAATGAGGACGGAACGCTCGCTCATCAGCGATTGAGGATCCAGAAAGCGAAATTGAGCGCCGCGGCGAAACAGACCCACAACAAATACGGCACGAGCAGAAGCGCGGCGGTCCGGCTCGACCGGTCGAACAGAACGATGGTGACGGCGATGGCGACGAGCAGGACGAGGATGACAACGAGGCCGGAACCCGGACTCCGCAGCCGGAAGAAGGCCAAGGACCAGGCCACGTTAAGAGCGAGCTGAACCGCGAACGCGATCAGGCCGAGCCTGCGGTCTTCTTCCTTGCCCTTGGCGCGCCAAAACTGCCAGAGGGCGACTGCCATCATGGCGTAGAGAACGGTCCACACCACGGGAAAGATGCTGTTCGGCGGCGTGAAGCCCGGCCTCGCGAGGGTCTCATACCAAGGCAGGTTGGGTTCGGTGAGAACCCCGTTTAACGCCGAGACGCCAAAGCAGAGCGCGAACGCCAGCAGCAGGGCGATCAGATTCCTTTGCGTGTCGATCGAGACGGCCATGCCGATCCCCCGCGCTAGCGGTCAGCCCTCGAGCAGGCGGCGGGCGATGACATGCGCCTGGATCTCGGCGGCGCCCTCGAAGATCGAGAGGATGCGGGCATCGCACAGCACCCGGCTCACCGGATATTCCAGCGCGAAGCCGTTGCCGCCATGGATCTGGAGCGCGTTGTCGGCGGCGGCCCAGGCGACGCGCGCGGCAAGCAACTTGGCCATGCCGGCCTCCAGATCGCAGCGGCGGCCGGCGTCCTTCTCGCGCGCGGCGAAATAAGTGAGCTGCCGCGCAAGCAGGATTTCCGCCGCCATCATGGCGAGCTTATCCGACACGCGCGGGAATTGGATGATCGGCTTGCCGAACTGGATGCGCTCCATGCCGTAGCGCAAGCCGAGATCGAGCGCCGATTGCGCCACGCCGATGGCGCGCGCCGCCGTCTGAATGCGGGCAGCCTCGAATGTCTGCATCAGCTGCTTGAAGCCCTGCCCCTCGACGCCGCCCAAGAGATTGGCCGCGGGCACGGCGAAACCGTCGAAGGAGATGTCGTACTCCTTCATGCCGCGATAGCCGAGCACTTCGATCTCGCCGCCGGTGATGCCTTCGGCCGGGAAGGGATCCGTCGTCGGTGCCGCGCGGCTTCGGCGCCAGGAACATCGACAGCCCGCGATAGCCCTTCTCCTTGGGATCGGTGCGCGCCAGAACCGTCATGAGATCGGCGCGGGCCGCATGCGTGATCCAGGTCTTCTGCCCGGTGATCCGATAGACGTCGCCGTCGCGGACGGCGCGGGTCGAGAGCGATGCAAGGTCGGAGCCGGTGTTGGGCTCGGTGAACACGGCCGTGGGCAGGATCTCGCCCGAAGCGATTCGCGGCAGCCATTCCTGCTTTTGCGCGTCGGTGCCGCCGTTCAAGATCAGCTCCTCGGCGATCTCGGAGCGCGTGCCGAGCGAGCCGACGCCGATATAACCGCGCGAGAGCTCCTCGGAGACCACGCACATCGCCTCCTTGCCGAGGCCGAGCCCGCCATATTCCTCAGGCAGCGTGAGCGAGAACACGCCAAGCTCGCTCATCTGGGCAATCAGCGGCAGCGGCACATAGTCGTCCTTCAGGTGCCAGTCCTGCGCGTGAGGAACGACCTCGGCTTCGGAGAAGCGGCGCATCTCGTCGCGGATGGCTTGGAGCGTCTCGTCGAGCCCGGTATCGCCGTAGGTGGCGGTGCCCTGGCTGTCCTTGATCAGCGCGACGACGCGGGCGCGCGCCTCGGGCGTTGCCGCCGCAATCAGGGCGCGGACGGAAGGCGTGAGGAACGCCGCCTGGTCGCCGTCGTCGACGCCGAGCTCGTGCAGCCGCGCGGTCTCGCCTTGGCTCATGGCCACGCCGCCCGCGAGTTGGGAGAGATATTCGGCAGCGCCGATCTGCGCGAGCAGGCGCTCCATCTCGCCGAACCGGCCCTCGCCATCGAGGCGCGCCGCATAGTCGGCAAGCTGGTGCAGCGCTTCGACATAGGTGGCGAGCCAGGCGAGGCCGTGGGCCGCATGCTGCTCGCGCTCGAGCGCCTCGGAATCGATCTTGCCGTTCGCGACGACCTTCGCGGCGACGCCCTCGACGGCGCGATCGCGCAGCGCCGTGGCGGCCTCGGCGGCCTCGGCAAGGAGGGGAATAAGCTCGGGCCCTCGCCGCGCCTCCCGGCCAGTCACGGTTTCGGCGACAGTCACGATCCGGCTCCCATCGTTGCGGCGTTGCGCGTTCCAAAGAACACGGAAGCCTGCCCGGCCTCAGGAGTCAAATCTGAATTGGGTGGAGCGCCCGTCTAGCCGCCGTGCATCTGGCGGCTCGCTTCGATCACGTCCTCGAAGGTCCGCAAACCCGTGCACGGCGCACTGACGAGAACGGCCATGTTGCCCGGCCGATGCTCGTTCTTCCACATGCGCATATGCGCCTTGGGGATCTGCTCCCAGGGAAACACCTCGCTCATGCACGGATCGATGCGCCGCTCCACGACAAGCTTGTTGGCTTGGCTCGCCTGGAGGAGATGGGCGAAATGGGAGCCTTGGATGCGCTTCTGATGCATCCACACATACCGGGCATCCATGGTGAGGTTGTAGCCGGTCGTGCCGGCGCAGATGACGACCATGCCGCCGCGCTTGACGACGAAGCAGGACACCGGGAAGGTCGACTCGCCCGGATGCTCGAACACGCTGTCGACGTTCACGCCCTTGCCCGTGACGTCCCAGATCGCCTTGCCGAACTTTCGCGTCTCTTTCATCCAGGTATCGAATTCGGGCGTGCCGACCTTGGGCAGCTGGCCCCAGCAGTTGAAGTCCTTGCGGTTGATCACACCCTTGGCCCCGAGCGACATCACGTATTCGCGCTTGTCTTCGTCGGAGACGACGCCGATCGCATTGGCGCCTGCGGTCGCGCAGAGTTGCACCGCCATGGAGCCGAGGCCGCCGGACGCGCCCCACACCAGCACGTTGTGACCGGGCTTCAGCGTATGCGGCCGGTGCCCGAACAGCATGCGGTAGGACGTGGCAAGGCAAAGCGTGTAGCAGGACGGCTTCTTCCCAAGTGAGATGCTTCGGCCGCTCGAGCAATTGGCGATCCTGCACGCGGCAGAATTGGGCGAAGGAGCCGTCCGGCGTCTCGTAGCCCCAGATGCGCTGCGAGATTGAGAACATCGGGTCGCCGCCGTTGCATTCCTCGTCGTCGCCGTCGTCCTGGTTGCAGTGGACGACGACCTCGTCGCCGATCTTCCAGCGCTTGACCTTGGAGCCCACCGCCCAGACGATGCCCGACGCGTCGGAGCCGGCGATGTGATAGGGCTGCTTGTGGACGTCGAACATGGAAACGGGCGTTCCGAGCGAGGCCCAGACGCCGTTGTAATTGACGCCGGCCGCCATCACCAACACGAGCACCTCGTGCGAATCGAGTTCCCAGGTGGGAACGACTTCGACCTGCATGGCCGTCTCGGGCGGACCCTCCCGCTCGCGCCGAATGGCCCAGGCATACATGTTCTTCGGCACATGACCGAGTGGCGGGATCTCGCCGATCTCGTAGAGATCCTTGGCCGCGCTTGCAGGCGCTGTTTGTGGCACTGCGGCTAGAGACATCTCATTCATCTGGTTGTCCCCCAGACCCGAAACCCTGGCATGGTTTTGCACTGCCGCAATTTTGTTCTATTCATCTCGCGTCTGCAACAAATTTGCGCGCGGCAGGCTGGCGCGCCTGAGGGGCCTCTAAGGTCCTTTGCCTTCACCCGAATTTTCCTGTTCCGGCCTCAACCGGCGGGCACGGGAGGAGCCTAGAACAAACCCCTGCCGGCCACTCCTGGGTCCATAAAATGCCTCAACTGCGGCCGGGTCAGTTCCGGCGATTCGCTCCCGGCGGCCCAGCCTCGAGGCGACGGCCGTAACCCCGAACCGGGCTTAGCCCCCGGCATTGCTTGTTTCTTAAGGCACTCGGGGCCATGTTGCCCTTGCGTTGCTGGCGTGCTTCGATAATGCCAAGCCCAGTCGTCGAGCCAGACCATGAGCGGAAAAACATCGAAGCGGGACAAACCCTGGTTGTTCCGCACCTATGCCGGCCATTCCACGGCCAAGGCCTCGAACGCGCTTTACCGGAGGAACCTGGCCAAGGGTCAGACCGGGCTTTCGGTCGCCTTCGATCTGCCGACCCAGACCGGCTACGATTCGGACGATCCGCTCGCCCGCGGCGAGGTGGGCAAGGTCGGCGTGCCGATCTCCCATCTCGGCGACATGCGGAGCCTGTTCGAGGGCATCCCGCTCGGCGAGATGAACACCTCGATGACCATCAACGCGACGGCGGCCTGGCTGCTCGCGCTCTATGTCGCGCTCGCCGAGGAACAGGGCGCGGCGAAGGCCAAGCTCACCGGGACCGTGCAGAACGACATCCTCAAAGAGTATCTGTCGCGCGGCACCTATGTTTTTCCGCCCGCCCCGTCGCTCCGGCTGATCAAGGACGTGATCGTCTACACCGCGCGCGAGATGCCGAAATGGAACCCGACCAACGTCTGCTCCTACCATCTGCAGGAGGCCGGAGCGACGCCGGTCCAGGAGCTTGCGTTCGCGCTCGCAACCGCCGAGGCGGTGCTCGATGCGGTAAAGGCCTCGGGCGAAGTCGCGGCCGCAGAGTTTCCGCAAGTGGTCGGGCGCATGAGCTTCTTCGTCAATGCCGGGGTGCGCCTCATCACCGAAGTCTCGAAGATGCGCGCCTTCGTCGATCTATGGGACGAGATCGCGGAGAAACGCTATGGCGTCGAGGACCCCGCGCTTCGCCGGTTCCGCTACGGCGTGCAGGTGAACTCGCTCGGGCTCACCGAGCAGCAGCCGGAGAACAACGTCTATCGCATCCTGTTGTCGATGCTGGCGGTGACGCTGTCGAAGAAGGCGCGCGCACGCGCGGTGCAGCTCCCCGCCTGGAACGAGGCGCTTGGACTGCCGCACCCGTGGGATCAGCAATGGTCGCTCAGGCTCCAGCAGATCGTCGCTTACGAGACCGACCTCCTCGATCATGGCGACATCTTCGACGGCTCGGCCGAGATCGATCGCAAGGTCGGGGAGCTTAAGGAGCAGGCGCGCGCCGAGCTCGCCAAGATTCAGGCGATGGGCGGGGCGGTGGCGGCCATCGACTACATGAAAGAGGCGCTGATTGCGTCGAACGCGGCGCGCGTCGAGGCCATCGAGAAGGGCGAGCAGGTTCTGGTCGGGGTCAACGCCTACACCGAGACCGAGCCGTCGCCGCTCGCGGCGACCGGGATCGAGGGCATCCTGACCGTGCCGGAATCGGTCGAGATCGAGCAGGTCGCGGCGTTGCAAGTATGGCGCCAGCGGCGCGACGATAAGGCGGTGCGGCAGGCGCTGGTCGATCTCAAAGCTGCGGCGGCCGAGGGCCGCAACATCATGCCGCCTTCCATTGCGGCGGCCAAGGCCGGCGTCACCACCGGCGAATGGGGCCAGGTCTTGCGCGAAGTGTTCGGCGAGTATCGCGCGCCGACCGGCATCCACGCCAAGCACCCGATCGACACGGCGAGGCTCGAAGAGGTGCGCCGCAAGGTCGAGGACGTCTCGGGTCGCCTTGGCCGAACCCTCACCTTCGTCGTCGGCAAGCCAGGGCTCGACGGGCATTCCAACGGCGCGGAGCAGATCGCCGTGCGCGCATCCGATGTCGGCATGGAGGTCGTCTATGACGGCATCAGGCTCACGCCCGCCGAGATCGTCGCGCAGGCCAAGGAAGCGCGCGCCCATGTCGTCGGGCTTTCGATCCTGTCGGGCTCGCATGTCGCGCTCGTGCGCGAGGTGGCGCAACGCCTGCGCGAGGCGGGGCTCGGCGATGTTCCCGTGGTGGTCGGCGGCATCATCCCCGCCGATGACGTGAACGTCCTCAAGCAGTGCGGCGCCTCGGCCGTCTACACGCCCAAGGATTTCCAGCTCAACGAGATCATGGCCGGCATCGTCGAGCTGGTGGAGGCCAAGGCCGCCGCGCTGGTCGAGCAGGGCGTCCCCGTGCCGCCCCTGCGCGCGCGCGAGAAGGTGCGGCTCTAGAAGCGAAGCCTGCTTTCCGCTAGAACCTCAGGGATGCTGTTAGGCCCCCAGGGACGGTATTCCAAATGAGATGGTGTGAGTTGAGCTTCGCGGTCGTGGTCGTGGCGCTTTCTTTCGCAAGCACTTCGGCCTTGGCCGACAATTGCACCTGGGCGCCGCAGCCCGATGGCAGCAACTGGGGCACTTGCGTGGACGATGCCGGGAAGATGTATTGCCAGTCCTGTCCGGCTGACGGCGGGGCCTGCTCGGTGGTGTCCTGCTCCGGCTAGGAGACAGCATCGCTTGGCCTGCCGCAGATAGGCTTGTGAGCGATGGAAGCGGCGGCGCTTTGCCGCTAAGCTCGCCGAATCGCGCCCGCTTCGCGGCGTGACCTGGCCAAGGGGGGGACCTATGAATCTACACTTGAGCACGCCGCGGCGTGAGACCTTTCTCGTCTCCGTCGTCATCGCCGTCCTCGTCATCATCGGCATGATCGTGCCGTTGCCGTTCTTTACCGGCTACGGTTTCGGTCTGTTGCTGATCGCCTATCTGATCTTGCTCGCCGGCGTGCTGATGGACAATCTCTAGGCGCTCCGAGCGCCCGGAATTCCACGAACCCAGGCACGGGTGTTCGCTCGCGGCCACGCGACGCGGGCGAGCGCCTTGTCGCAGCTCGCGCCCGTGCCAACCAACTCGGATTGGACATGGCGACAAGGCGGCCTCTCATGGCTTAGAGAGAGGCATGATCGTCTGTTCCTGCACCATGATCACGTCACAGGACATTGCCGAAGCGGTGTCGGCGCTCCGGACCGAGGATCCCTTGGTGGTGCTGACGCCCGGCGTGATATACCGGCGGCTCGGCAAACGGCCCTCCTGCGGCAATTGCCTGCCGCTCATCGCCGAACTGATGGTCGCCTATGATGAAGGGGGGCAAGCTCGTCCGCGCCGTTCCCCACCGCCCGGTGGAGAACACCTAGCTTGCGCGCAAAGAACAGGCCATGATTCACCGAAGGGTTGAGAGGAGGAAGAAGAATGAAGGGCAATAAGCAGGTCATCGAATATCTCAACAAGGCGCTGACGCACGAACTCACCGCCGTCAACCAATACTGGCTGCATTACCGGCTGCTCGACGATTGGGGCTACACCAAGCTCGCCAAGAAGGAACGGGCGGAATTGATCGAGGAGATGCACCACGCGGATAAGATCGTGAACCGCATCATCTTCCTCGAGGGCTTCCCCAACATGCAGCATCTCAACCCCTTGATGATCGGGCAGAACGTCAAGGAGGTCCTCGAAAGCGATCTCAAGGCCGAGTACTCGGCCCGCGCGCTCTACATGGAGGCGCGCGGCGTGTGCCGCAAGGAAGAGGACTATGTGTCGATGGATCTGTTCGAGGAACTGCTCGGCGATGAGGAAGGTCACATCAACTTCATCGAGACGCAGCTCAACCTGCTCAAGGACATCGGCGCCGAGAATTACGGGCAGCTCAACGCCCATTCCGCCGATGACGTCCCCGAGGAGGGGGCCTGAGCTTGGCGTTGATCGACGGACCGCGTCTGCCGCCGGCGGCGGGCGGCGCGGCGCGGCAGCTCATCGTGTTCCTTCACGGCTATGGTGCCGACGGCAACGACCTCATCGGGCTGGGACGCGAATGGGCGAGGCTTCTGCCTCATGCCGCCTTCGTCTCGCCGCACGCGCCCGAGGCCTGCGGCATGGCGCCGATGGGCCGGCAATGGTTCGATCTCAGCCTTGGCGATCCGGGGAGGATCGCAACCGGGGTCGCGCGCGCGCTGCCCGTGCTCGACGCCTTTCTCGACGCGGAGCTTGAGCGGCACAAACTCGCCCCCCGTGCGCTCGCCCTGGTCGGCTTCAGCCAGGGCACCATGATGGCGCTCGGCGTCGGTCTCAGGCGCAAGCCTGCGCCGGCCGCGATCGTCGGCTACTCAGGGGCATTGGCGACGGTCGAGGCGCTCCCGAAGGATCCGCAATCGGCTCCGGACATCCTGCTCGTGCACGGCGACATGGACGAGATGATCCCCATCGACGCCATGTTCATGGCCCGCGAGCAACTCGCACAGGCAGGCCTTGCCGTGGAGTGGCACGTGGCTGAAGGGATCGGTCACGGCATCGACCCTCAGGGCCTCGCGCTCGGCGGCGCTTTTCTGAAGCAAGCTTTCGCCTCTGCCGTGCTCTAGCCCGTAGAACTCTTTGGAGCCGCCGGATCGCGATGCGGGAAGCGTCTGCTTCAAACGCCTGACCTGCATTGCCGCTTTCGCGCCCGGTCCAGGGTGGTAAAATTGGCGCCTCTTCGGAAGGAGGACGTCCATGAGAAGACCAGCCGCCAAAATCGCATTGATCGGGCTGCTCGCTTTGCTACTGGGACTGTCCAGCTCAAATGCAGCCCCGCCGCTTCAGGCTGTCGGGACGGCGCATGAGGGCGTCGTGATTCCGATCGTGCTCTGTCCCGGCGGGATAACAGCTCGCTGTCAAAAAAGGCCCACATGCAAAAAGAGGGATGAGGTGGCCGTCTGCATGTGCTCCGTTCGCGCCTCAGGAACGGGCGAACTGGTGTGCTGCCAGTGGAAGTGCTCGGGGGGTCCTTTCTGACGGTCCGGATTGCGGCGAAGCCGGCTATCGCTCTCGCGGCAAGTTCCGTCGGCTCTCGATCGCTCCATAGCGTCTAGAAGGGCTGAGTGCCCATCGGCTTGCAGTTGGGTAGGTCCCGGTGAGCCCTTCGGGCACGTCCTGACGATCGGCTTGCAGTTTGGCGGCGTGCCGACGAAGCCCTTCGGGCACTTCCTGGGGGACGACCGGCTTGCAATCCGGATACTTGCCGGTGGTGCCTTTCGGGCACGCGATCGGCTTGCAGTCCGGATACTTTCCTGTCGTGCCTTTCGGGCACGCGATCGGCTTGCAGTCCGGATACTTGCCCGTCGTGCCTTTCGGGCAGGCGATGGGCTTGCAGTCCGGATACTTGCCTGTGGTGCCTCTCGGGCACGCGATCGGCTTGCAGTCCGGATACTTGCCGGTCGTGCCTTTCGGGCACGCGATCGGCTTGCAGTCCGGATACTTGCCGGTCGTGCCTTTCGGGCACGCGATCGGCTTGCAATCCGGATACTTGCCCGTCGTGCCTTTCGGGCACGCGATCGGCTTGCAATCCGGATACTTGCCCGTCGTGCCTTTCGGGCACGCGATCGGCTTGCAGTCCGGATACTTGCCGGTCGTGCCTTTGGGACATTCGGGCGGACAATACCGGCTTGCAGTTGGGCGGCGTGCCGACGAAGCCCTTGGGGCATTCCGGGGGCGGGACAACCACCCGCTTGCAATTGGGCGGCGTTCCCGTGAACCCTTGCGGGCAGCGGCAGTTGGGATACTCGCCGACCGAGTTCGGCGGGCACTGCGGCGGCCGGGGCGGCTCGATCGTCCGAGGCTTGCAGTTGGGCGGCGTGCCAACGAAGCCCGGCTCGCACCGGCAATCCGGATATTTGTAGGCGCTGTCGGAGTTCGGCGGGCACCTCTCCTCAGGAGGTGGAGCGCCGCGCCGGCACTGCTTGCCGTCCCAGTTGGTGTTCGGCGGGCAGCACTTGCCGGGAACAGGCGTCCGCGACCAGCCTTGCGGGCAAGCCGTAGGCTCGGGTGGCTCCGGCACGATTGGTTCCGATCGGCTGCCGAGACAGATCACCTCGCGCGTGCGGCCTTCACCAACAGCCCAAGGCGTAAAGGGCGTCGTGACCGAAGATTCGTCGTCGCTCGCATCGGTATTCTGCGCGCTGCCTCCCGGCGCCAAGGTAATCCGTGCGGTGTTCGTCATTGCGCATGGATGGCTGCGACTGCGAGAGAAGGGAATCATGACTTCGACCCGGAACTCCACACGGTCGCCAGGATTCAACGTTGCTTCCACCCTACACGTGTGGATTGGAGGCACCCGGCCACCGTAGAAACACGGATCGACTACACCTACAGAAGCAGGCCATCGGTAGAATCGCATGACCCAGCCTGGGGGCAGCGATAGCGGGTCGGGCGGGAGATCCTGAACCTCGATTGGACCAGCGTAGGGGTCCGGACCGGTATTCGTGATACGAATGTAGTACACGCAGAGCCAGCCTCGGATGCCGAAGGCGAATCTGTGCTCGCACTCGGGTCGATCCGCGACTTTTTCGATGCGCAGGTTGCTGCGCATCAACCGCTCGGGAGGCGGACCGCAGTGAACGACATCTGCATCCAGTCGATCGAAGCTCAACGTCGCCGAAGACTCGTCGTCTGAGCCTTCGGTGTTTTGTGGGCTGCCTCCGGGCGGCACGGTGATCCGCGCCGTGTTTGTCAGTTCACAGGTCAGTATCGCGGCCTCGGCTGGCGGACGGATATAGGCGGTTGCTTCGAAGACTATCCACCCTCCTGGACCGAGCGTGACGTCGGGCAGCAAGCAGGTCTGGGGTGGCGGTCCTAGCGCACAGCCTACTCCCCCTGGATCCTGACATACCGACTAACGAGCCCGCGGGCACCGGAGGCAGATGGTCTTCGACCTCGATAGGACCTCTGTAGGTGCCTGGACCATCATTGATGACACGAATGTAGTACCGGCAGTTCCAACGCGAATGGGGGTCGGGGCCGGCAATATGCATAGGCCAGCACGAAGCGTCTATCGGCGTCTTCCGGATCCGCAGGTTGGTGCGCCCGGCGTTGCAGCTCGGCGAATCGATCAGAGCGGTCGCACTCGATTGATCGTCGGTGGCGTCGGTATTCTGCGGGCTGCCGCCGGCCGGCACGGTGATCCGCGCCGTGTTCGTCAGATCGCACCCGTCATACGGGTTCATAAGAAGCACGATTGCTTTGATTTGCACCGATTCGCCGGGGCCAAGCGTAACGAGGGGCAAAACGCACGTCTGGGGTGGCGGGCCGAACACGAAGCACCCTCCCGCCGGCATCCAAAGAGTGAGCACCGTGTCCGCCGGCAGAGGAGGCAGTTCGTCTTGTATCTCGAGCGGGCCGCTGTAGATGCCAGGACCCGTGTTGGTGACCGTCACCTCGAACTTGCAGTCCAAGGCATCGATCCCGGCTTCGGGCGGCACCGGTGCACACGGCCCCTCTGCCCTCTTTTCGATGAGCAGGTTGGTAAGCGGGCCAACGCAATCCGGAGAGGGGATGTCGGCGGAGGCGCTGGCGACATCGTCAGCGGGATCGGTGTTCTGATCGCTGCCGCCCGGCGCATGAGTGATACGCACCTGGTTGTCGAGTCTGCATTCGCCGAAGTCGTCCGGGACGTTCGCCCACATCTCGAGAAATACGCTGTCCCCTGGACCGAGCACGACCGGCGGATGCGTGCAGTGACGAAAGTCGCCGCCAACGACCGCGCAATCCCATCCTGGTGAGTGGACCCAGCCGGCGGGTGTGGCCGAGAGCTGGTCGTCGATTTCGATGCTGCCGTTGTAGACACCTGGACCGGTGTTCGTGACCTGGATGAGGTAATGGCAATCGAAGCCACCCCTCAAGCCAGGGCTGCATGTCGTTGGGTCGGCCGACTTGTGAATCCTCAAGTTCGTGCGCGGCCCTTCCGGCGGCCGCCGGCAATGCTCGGAGGGAATCGACGCCGAGGCGAAGGCCGCGTCATCGACCGGATTGGCGTCGCCGAAGCCCGCCGGCCATTCGATCCGGACCGCATTGGCGAGGAAGCATTCACTATAGTCTGCAGGCAACTCCACCTGGACGAAGAGGTCGCGGCTATCGCCGGGGAAGAGGACAACGAGCGGATGCGTGCATTGATACTCGGTCGGCGCGATCATGGGGCAGGTCCATGGCGGCGAGAGCCAGAAGGTCATCACGGCCCCCGCCGGCGCGGCCGGCAACCAGTCCGTGACCGTGACGTCTCCGAAGTAGAGACCAGGCCCCGTGTTCGTCACGCGAATCGCGTAGGTGCAGATCCAGCCTAGACCGCCCGCTACGCATTCCTCTGCCGTCGCCTGTTTGTCGATCCGGAGATTGAAGCTGTCGGGCGTTGGCGGAGGCACGGGCGGCCAGATCGGAGGCGCCCTCTCGGGCCTGTCGCTAGGGGGTGCGCCAGGGACCCCGACCGGCGGTGCGATCGGATAGGACCACCACGGGTCGTAACCGAACCCCGCGGCCCGGTCGCAAGGCTGCCAGATTTCCACGTCGCCGACATGGCCCTGCTTTTGCGGATCATCGAACTTGCCGTCGTAATCGACGAAGTAGGTCTTGAACGGCGGCTCGTTGTCAGGCCGGATCAGGGAACGATCGTTGCCCTGCAGGCCGTTGACGATCGCGGGCCCGCCGGCGGCCAATTGCGCCGCGTACTCGGGGTTGTCGCGCAACGCGTCGCCCGTCGACCAGATCATCGCATCGCAGGCACCGCGCCGGATCGCTCCGGTTTGGTCATAACCGTAACCGAGGGCGAGACCGCCGGACGTATTGCGATAGTCGGGCGGGAAGCCGATGGCGTACTCGTCGGGGATCGGAACCCAGATTCCGGGCGTGGCCGGATCGTCGGGGAGCTCGAGCTTGAAGCGGAACACCACCGATTGCTTCGCATCGGCGAAGACCGAATAATCGTAGCTGCCTTTGATGCCGCCGCGCTGGGCGACGTACATGTAATCGGCGCTGTCGAAGGCGATGTCCGAGATGGGGTGGTTGTTGGGCGTCCCCGAGACCTCGATCTCGCGGCGCGGATCGGCGCCGAACGTGCCGTCGAGATTGATCGAGACCGACCAGATCGTGGGACCTTCCGACGCCGCGTAATAGAGGCGCCCGGCGCGCAGGCCCAAGCCCCACACGCGCCGCTCGGGCTGCGTGAAGCCCCAGGTCGCCGGATTTTGACTGTCGAACGCGGGGGTCTCGATGTCCGCTTTCGCGCCGTCGTCGGAGACGGTGGCAAGTCCTGCGGCGGGGCGGCCGGTCTGGCCGTGGTCGAACGTGTCGATCAATATGCCGGACGAGTCGAGGCGATGGATGAGGCCGGTGTCGAGGTCCGAAACGAAGAACTGGCGCGTGGCGGCGTCGAACACGATGTCGCCAAGTCCGGGGCCGCTATTGCCGGGGATCGTGGCGAACAGCGACACGGCGCCGGTCTTGCCATCGACTTTCCACACGCTGCCTGGACCGGCGCCATTTTCCCAGCCGAATTGGCCGGCCATCCATTCGGCGCTCGGTTGACCGGTTTTCACACGCTCGGGCCGTCCGTCGCCGTCAGCATCGGGAATCACGATCTGAAGCCCGAAGGCCGAGGTCGCGCCAAGATAGATGGCGGGTGGATCGCGAGTCGGGGCAAGATTTCCGTCTAATCCGATCGCGAACACCTGACCCACGTCGCGTGCCTTGACCTGAAAGACGGGCGGCGCGGAAATGAGCTGGGCCGAAGGCGGTGCGCCGGGTTCGAGCCTGAAGATTTGCGCCGACGCGCCGTCGAGATCGATGAAGGTCTCATCGAGCGGATCTCCAGCCGGCAGCGGATCGGGTTGCGATGTCCCGGAGAAGCCCGTGACCACGGCGTCACCGCGCTCGAAAGACCGCGGCGTCCTGCGCATTGGATAGGAAAGGTGGCGAAAGCGGCAGCAGAGGAAGAGCGTCGCCCCGAGCAGGAGGCGCCAACACGCGAGCGCGGACAGGACGGGACGCGTCATCGTCGCATTCCTGGCCATGGCGCCGACATTTGGGTCGCGCGCTGCCGAGCAGATCTTATCAGTATTCATCGCAGCTCTCCATCACTACGAGACGGCGCGAGGTACGCCCGTTTCGCAGGATTAGTCGCTGCCGTGTCGAGAAAGGTTCAAGGTGCTGGAGAGATATCAATCTCGCGGGCTCGCGTGTGGGACACGGCCGGGTTGATGCCGAAACCTCGCTTCTGACGGCAATGAACCGGTCTTGGAGAGTGCCCGCACTGGGCTCAATACCCTCGGCTCAATACCGGATTGATCGGTTTAGCCCGGTGAGACCACGGGGCGCAAAGCATTAGGGCGAACGGCGGGAGATCAGTGGCTGCATCCGACATCGCCGTTAACGGCAAGAGACCAGACCAGACCGATAGTTCAGGCCTTGAACCTTTCACGCCGCTGCTGCGTCCAACGGATGCAGAAGGCAACTCAAGACCAGTCGGACTGGCCAATTGGAGGAACGATGATGAACTCAACCATTTCAGTCCCGCTCTTGGCCGTGGCGCTTGTTACGGCATCAGCTTCCTTTGGCGCGGCACTGGCCTGCGTGCCTCCGGGACGCGGCCAATGCTGCACCGGCGCTCAATTCCTGGAACATGGTCGGATCTGTCGCATCACCCATTGCATGGGCGGGGGACACTTCCCTTCGGTGAGTACCGAGAAAAACTGCGTGTTCACGACCAAACCCATTCGCATTCCCTCGCAGCGGCCCGTGCCCTTGCTGTGAGAGGACATCCAGAGCCTGTTCGTCAGCGGTGCGTTCACACCCTAACGCGCGGAGCAGTAGCACCTGGGAGGTTGGCAGCATATTTCGTTCAGGACTGACGGCCGAACAGGCAGCGACGCGTTTATCGGCGCACGGCCTGGCTAGGCCCAGGGGTCGTAGGTTCCGAAGGTCCAGACATGGCCTTCGGGATCGCGTGCCGTGTAATCGCGCCCGCCATAGTCTTGCGTCCTGATGTCGAGCAGGATCACCGCGCCCGCTTCCTTTGCCCGCGCGTAGTGGGCGTCGGCATCGGCGACCACCACATAGATGCCTTGCGTGTTGACATAGTCGGGAGGCGACGGCGGCCTGACCAGACCGCCATATTCCGTCTCGACACCGCCGAGCATGATCATGCCGTTGCCGAGAGTGAGTTCAGCATGCGCGATGCTGCCGCCCTCGCCCGGCACCACCATTTTCCGCTCGAATCCAAACGCCAGGCACAACCAATCGATGGCAGCCGCGGCGTTCCGATAGCGCAGCGTGGGGATGATGCGGCCACCGCCGCCTTTGCCTGGTTCAGTCATGCGTTTCTCCACAGTGAGCGACCGACGCAACAGCATATGGGGCCCTTCACATTCGTGACATGCCCCTATAGTATCCCGCCCGGCAAGGAGGATGGTCCCGAGTGCGACGGGCAAAGGTAAGGGTTTTCTCGCCTTGAACGTCGCAACCGCATCGGCCGCTCCCGGCACGTTCCCCGCGCTGGTGCTGAACGCCGATTTCCGGCCTTTGTCCTACTACCCGCTCTCGTTGTGGGGCTGGCAGGACACGGTGAAGGCCGTATTCCTCGACCGCGTCAACATCGTGTCGGAATACGAGCGTTCGGTCCGTTCCCCCTCCGTCGAGATGAAGCTGCCGAGCGTCGTCTCGCTCAAGACCTACATACGGCCCGCGCGCTACCCGGCCTTCACCCGGTTTAACGTCTTCCTGCGCGACAAGTTCACCTGCCAATATTGCGCCGACGATCAGGACCTGACTTTCGACCATCTCGTGCCGCGCTCGCGCGGCGGCATGACGCGCTGGGAGAACGTCACCACGGCCTGCGCGCCTTGCAATCTCCTCAAAGGCGGCAAGCTTCCCAACGAAGCGAAGATGTATCCGTCGCAGAAGCCCTATCGGCCCACGGTGTTCGAGCTTCACCGCAACGGGCGGCTGTTCCCGCCGAACTATCTGCATCAGAGCTGGCTCGACTACCTCTACTGGGATACCGAGCTCGAGCCGTAACCCGTGCTGCCCTCAGAATCTTGTGGGTGAAGTTCGCGTGACCTAGCTGCGCCGCGTCGCCCCGTAGGCGGCAAGCGCGGCGAGGACGGCCGAGATCGCGGCGTTCCAGCCGGCGAAGGAGAGCCCGAGAAAGCGCCACGACGCCTCGTCGCAGCGAATGACGGGCGTCTCGACGATTCCGCCCTCGCTCCACTGAAGCTCAAAGCCGCCCGCGCATGCGCCGGGACCCTCCCACCATTTCCACTCGATGCCGGCATGGTAGATGCCAGCGACGGCATTGGCGATGAAGCCGAGCGCAATGAGGACGAGCAGGATGCGCGCGATGCCTATCGCGTGCCCGCGGGCGAGCAGAACGGCCGCGGCGCTCGCCGGCACGGCGAAATAATAGGCGTAGCGCTGCTGAAGGCAGAGCGGGCATGGGGCATAGCCGCCGAGATGCTCGAAAGCGAGCGCGGCGAGAATCGTCGCCGTGGCGATCACGAACACAAGGGCGCTCAACGTCGCGAGCGGCCTTGGCGGCTTGGCCAAGCTTGGGCTCACCGAGACATCCATCCTAGAAAGCATATTTAGCGATCAGGAAGCCGCCGACAATAGCCGCGAGGAAGCCGGTGGTGACGAGCGTCAGCCGCTTCTCGATGAAGCCGCGGATCGGTTCGCCGTAGATACGCAGCAGCTCGGCCTCGAGGAAGAACCGCGCACCGCGGGTAATCATGGACAGCACCACGAACATGAAGAAGTCGTAGCCGGCAAAGCCCGAGGCGATGGTCACGATCTTGTAGGGGATCGGCGTCATGCCCTTGATCAGGATGATCCACGCGCCCCATTCGGCGTAGGCCGCGCGAAAAGCCTCGACGCTGTCGCCATAGCCGTAGAGCGAGATCAGCCATTTGCCGAGCGTGTCGTAGAGGAAGGCGCCGATGGCATAGCCGAGGATGCCGCCGGCGACCGAGGCGATGGTGCAGACGAGCGCATAGAGCCTCGCCTTTTCCGGCCTGCGCCAAGCGCCATCGGGACCAGCACCACGTCGGGCGGGATCGGGAAGAACGAGCTTTCGGCGAAGGAGACCGCGGCGAGCGTGGGCAGCGCGTGGCGGCTCTCCGAGAGCGCGATCACCCTGTCGTACATATTGCGCAGCATCGCCGCTTGCTTAGCGGGGCGGCGGGGTCTTGTCCATCCGGTCTCCGGCAGCGGAGCAGCCCCGGTTGACCGCGCCGCGCGCTTACCCCATGTTCCGGCGCTAGCCCCAGTGGCGGAATGGTAGACGCGGCAGACTCAAAATCTGTTGCCCGCAAGGGCGTGCTGGTTCGAGTCCGGCCTGGGGCACCACGCTTTCATCGGCGCGATGTACGCTTCGAGCGAAGTCGAAGGGCGGCGCGCCTTGTGACGATGCTGCGGCCAACGAGACCTCCCCAGGGATTCGCTTTTTTGAAGCTCGATCGCGAAACAGAGGCGCTGCTCTATTGGACGTCGTCAGCAACCGCAACGCCGCTTTGGACTCTCTCGCCCGAAGCCGCGCGCGAGGAATATCGCCGCACGCTCGGCCAAGACGGAAATCCCACCGCCGGCGATCGGCGAGGCGGTCGATCTTACCGTCGCGGGTCCGGCCGGACCGATGCGGTTGCGCCGGTACGTCCCGGCCGAGCGCGGACCCGAAGCACGGGCAGCCGTTCTTTTCATGCACGGCGGCGGTTGCGTTCTCGGCGACATCGACACCCACGATATCTTCTGCCGCACGCTCTGCCACGACACGCGGGCGACCGTCTTCTCGCTCGATTACCGGCTCGCGCCTGAGCATCCCTTCCCCGCCGCGGTCGAGGATACCGTCGCGGCGCTCCACTGGCTGTCGCGCGAGGCGGCGGGAATGGGACTCGATCCGGAGCGCATCGCCATCGTGCGGCGACAGCGCGGGCGGCGGCTTGGCAGCCGTCGCCCTGCACGAGACCAAGGGCGGGCTTGAAGCCCCGGTATGCGCGCAAGTGCTGATCTATCCGGCACTCGATCTCCGTGGCCGGCTGCCGTCGCGCAAAGAGCTCGCCCACCAATTCCCAATCCCGCGCGAAATGATCGACTGGTTCTTCGACCGCTATTTCGGGCTCGCCTGGCCGTGTGCCGACCCGCGCGCCATTCCCTCACTCTATAAGGACTACAGCGGGCTTCCGCCGGCGCTGATCATCACCGCAGGGCACGACCCGTTGCGCGACGAGGGCGCGGAATATGCCGAGCGGCTGTCCGCTGCCGGCGTTGCCGTTCAGTACGCGTGTCGCGAGGGCACCATCCACGGCTTCATGACCATGGGCCGCGTGCTGCGCGCCGCCCATGGCTGGGGACGCAAGCGGCTCGCAGCGTGGCTGGCCGAGCGCCTGCACGAGGGAGCCGGGCGCTGACCCCGATCCCACGCGGCGGTGGAGCGGGCTCCACAAGACGGCGATCAGTCGCGACGACCCGATCCATCCATTCAGGAAAGGAAGGCCCGTGTTCCTGAGAATTCTTAAACTATTCCGCTCTTCCTATGCTAAGCGACCTATGCTGGGCGACCGGTTGATTTTGGCCTCGGGCCAGCGCTGCACGCGATGACCCCGGAGAAGGATCTCGTCCTCGGCCCGGAGGGGAACGGCGACCGTGGTGCAGGACGAGCTTGAGAACAGTTACCGGAAACTTGACTGACCGAACGCAGCCCCTGCCCCAAACCATGAAGATGCGTCGCTCAGCCGTGACACTTGCTGCCGCGCTTTGCCTCGTGGCGCTCGCCTGCTTGGGCGCCCGCGCCGAGGAGGCACCGCAAGAGCCGCCGTCTGCCGTGATGGAAGCGATCGAGGCGGCACCTTCTCGTCAAGGTCCCGACGCAAGTCGTCGTCGGCGCCTACATCAACGACATCCAGGACGTCGACTTCAAGGCCAACAATTACATTGTCGATTTTTATGTCTGGTTTCGCTGGCGAGCGCCGGAGCTCGATCCCTCAAAGACGATGGAGTTCATGAACCGCTACGCGTCGGGCGACAATGTGCGCGAGCGAGCTCTACGACAAGCCGATGGAGATGCCGGACGGCAGCCTCTATTCCATCATTCGTTATCAGGGCCACTTCTCCACCAAGTTCCATCTGGAAAATTATCCCTTCGACACGCAGCTCCTGCATCGTGGTGATGGAGGACACGGTCTCCGGCGACCAGCGAGCAGGTGTTCGTGCCGGATGGCGAACGGCCGGTGATGCTCGACCCGGTGATCACGCTGCCGGGCTTCACCGTCGGCGAGCCCAGCCATGAAAATCACCTCGCAATGCCTACCCGACCAATTTCGGCGATCTGACGGAGCCCGATGCGGCAGCCTATTCGCGGATCACGATCACCGTCCCGGTCACGCGGCCCGTTGTGGCGATGTCGCTCAAGACCTTCGTGCCGATCGCCCTGATCGTGGTCTGCGCCGCGCTCGTGTTCTTCGTGCGGCCGCGCTATGTCGAAGGCCGGATCGGGCTCGGCATCACCGCGCTGCTCACGCTGGTTGCGCTGCAACTGACCTCGGGCGCGTCGCTTCCCGAGGTCGATTACCTCATGATGCTCGACAAGATCTACCTCCTCGCCTACGTGTTCGTCATCCTCGCGCTTGCCCGCGTCGTTGCAACTTCGTGGCGCAGCGAGAACGTCGAGGCCGAGGAATCGATGTCGCGCACCGACCGCATCTGGGTCGGGGTGATGTTCGCCGTTCTTGCCTTGGCGAGCTTCGCGGTGGCGTGGTCGGCGCTGGCAGCGCCTTCCGGATGAGCCCGATGCGCCTCGTCGTAACGGCGTCATTCCGGCGCACCGGCGTCATTCCGGCGTAAGCCGGAATCCAGAGCGGCACTCATCATGCGCCCGGGCAAGATTTCCCTCTCCCCTTGGGGGAGAGGGCTTCCCGTCCGACGCGCGAAGCGCGACGAATGACGGGAAGGGTGAGGGGTAAATCTTTTTGACGCGGGCGTTCGCCCGCTGACCCCTCACCGCGCGCCAGCTGGCGCGCGTGCTCTCCCCCAAGGGGAGAGCGGAAGAAACGAGACACGCTGGAGGGATACCGGCTTTCGCCGGTATGACGGGCAGGAAGGCGCCGCACTCCACCGTCTTGGTGGGCGCCTCCGGATTCTGGCCTAACCGGAAGCGAAGTGGATCGCGAGCCAGATGGCGGGCGGATCGCTCGAGGTCCAGGTGACGCGGTGGCGGCAATGCGCCGGGAGCAGGAGCCAGTCTCCGGCCGCAAGCTCGCGCTCACGCGCTTCGCCGTCGATGAGAAGGCGCGCAGCGCCCGCCACGAGAAGCACCCACTCGTCATCGTCCTGATCGTACCATTCGCCCTTCAGGCGTCGCCTGGCCGGTCGATACGATCCGCTCGATGCGCAGCCCCTGGCGGCGATAGAGCGTCTCCGTGAGCTCCCCGGCAAGCGGCCGCGACGGGAAGTCCGCCGCTCCAGGTTTCCGGCTACGACCCCCACCGCCTAGGGCGCCTCGATGCGCTCAGCGGTGATCGCGACTTGCCGCCGCAAAGGATCTGCTAGCGGCCGGAGGTCTTGCGGCGATCGACTTCGGCTTGCGAGACCTCGCCCGCCTGGACCAAGGCATTGACGCACGACTTCGAGAGGCTGCGCCCGGCCTTGTCCATGCATATCCGCAAGGCTGCGCTCTCGAGCCCGTAATCGCCGCAATATTTGTGGTAGTCCGCGCCGCAAGCCTTCTGCACCGCCTTGCTGTAGGAATCCGCTTTAACCGTCCCGGCGAAGCCAAGCGCCAAGACGCAAGCGGCAAGCAAGGTCGCAAAATCCGATCCGCATCAAAGCCTCCTCTCAAAGTCCGACTCTCTCGAGCATGAAAGCTTAAGCCGAAACGCGGGCCGCCGTTGCCTCTCTCGCGAGGCTCTGCGGCAAAAAATTGTGCATATGGTCTTTGGGCCACAGCCAGCCTTGCGTTTGGCGGGCCCGATCGCACAACAGCGCAAGTAAAGGCCGAGCACCGGCGCGTAATCCCTCAGGAATCCTGCCGCCGCCGCCCAAGACGGAGAGCAGCGAGTTTATAGCCACTCGCTATTGGGAAAAGGACGCCGAACGAGCCACCTTAGGCTCGTTCAGACGGCACTCCTGGCCATGCCTCTCGAACGTCGGATCAACCGGCCAGATCTTTAAGGAGAACCCCGATGAAGAAGCTCGTTATCGCCGTTGCGCTCGTGATCGCCTCTGCCAGCCCCGTTTTGGCCGACGCTTTCCCGAACGTCTACATGACCCGCTAACCCGACTGCCGCGAGGCAGTGATGGAGACCCCCATGACGAAGCTCTTTCGCCTTCCGCTCGTGGGCACCCCGCCAGCGGGTGCCCGTCCTGGCTCGAGGCTTTCGCCGAAGCGTCTACATGACCCGCTAATTCGCTGCCGCGAGGCAGTGGTCGGAGATGCCAGCGACGCAACCGCAAGCCGACTTCCCATTGAGCACTCGCTCTCAAGCGGGTGCCGCATCCCCTCTCCGCAGCCCTCGACGAGGCCTTCGTTCACGGAACCGCGTTCGCGCCGGGCGGCTCGAGACGAGCGCGCGTCGGAGGCGCGCCGAGCTTATGCCCCTTTGACCGAGCTCCCTCGCGCCGGCAACGTGGGCTTGGACGCTGCCGGCCTCTGCGTGCCGTGTCTGCAAAGAAATAGCATCGCCACTGTTTCAGTCGTCATCCATTGCCTCTCTCAACGCGCTGAACCCTGACGGCATGGATGCTAATGATGCAGGCGGAGCGACCTAAGCCATGCCGCACTGCTTGGCCTTGTTGAGCAGCCCCTCGGCCTGGCGGATCGAGGCGATGTCGATGAGCCGGCCGTCGAGCGACACAGCCCCCTTCCCTTCGCGCGCCGCCTGCTGCATGGCCTCGACGATGCGCTTGGCCTTGGTGACCTCCGCCTCCGACGGCGTGAACACCTTGTTGGCAAGGTCGACCTGGCTCGGATGGATCGCCCATTTGCCCTCGAAGCCGAGCACGGCGGCGCGCTTGGCCGCGGCGAGATAGCCGTCGGGGTCGGAGAAATCGCCGAACGGCCCGTCGATGGGGCGAAGCCCGTAGGCGCGGCAGGCGACCATCATGCGCGACAGGGCGAAATGCCAGGGATCGCCCCAGTGATAGGCGCGATTGCCGTCGTCGTCCTTGTCGGTCAGCACGCCGTAATCGGGATGGGGACCGCCGATGCCGACGGTGCGGGCGCGGGTCGAGGCGGCATAGTCGGCGACGCCGAAGCTCATGGCCTCGAGCCGCTTCGAGCTCTGCGCGATAGCCTCGACATTGGCCATGCCGAGCGCGGTCTCGATCAAGACCTCGAAGCCGATCCGCTTCTCGCGCTTCTTGTATTGCTCGATCTGGGTGACCAGCATGTCGATGGCGTAGACGTCCTGCGGAACGCCGGTCTTGGGGATCAGGATCATGTCGAGGCGCGGGCAGTTCTCCACCACATCGACGACGTCGCGGTAGGCGTAATGGGTGTCGAGACCGTTGATGCGGATCATCATGGTCTTGGTGCCCCAGTCGAGATCGTTGAGGCCCTGGATGATGTTCTTGCGGGCCTGCTCCTTGTCGTCGGGCGCGACGGCGTCCTCGAGGTCGAGGAAGATAATGTCGGCGCCGCCTTTGGCCGCCTTCTCGAACAGCGAGGGATTGGACCCCGGCACGGCAAGTTCCGAACGGTGGAGACGCGGGGTCGCTTGTTGGATCAACGTAAAGCTCATCGATACTCCCTCCTGGTTTAGCCTGTGGCGCCGAGACCGGCGGCAACGGTGTTGATGGACAATAGCAAGGCGGATTTGTACGCGTCGCGTTCGGCTTCGCTGCTCGGCGCCGCGGAAACGGCGCAAGAGCTCGACCTGCATGCGGCTGACCGCGTTGACGGCGGGAAGCCGGGCGGCAAGCGCGCGGCGGTATTCGGGGAAGCGCTCGGCGATTTCCGTTCCGCCGCTCACTTTCAGCACCATCTCGCTTGTCAGCTTGAGCTCCTGCTCGATCATGCTGAAGATCATCTCGCGCACCCCTTCGTCCTCGACCAGGCTCGCATAGTCGCGGGCGATATCGAGATCGACGAGGAGGAGCGTCTTCTCCACCTCGTCGATGATGAGGCGGAACAGGCGCGAATTCGTGGAACAGACGCGGCAGAAGCGCCTCGCCCTGCTGGCCGCGCACCTGCAAGCAGGCTGGCTAGCGCCGAGCCCACGCCGTACCAGCCGGTGATGATGTGGCGGTTCTGCGCCCAGGCGAACACCCAGGGAATGGCGCGAAGGTCGGCGAGCGACTTGGCGCCGAAACGGCGCGCGGGCCGGGAGCCGATATTGAGCAGCGAGATCTCCTCGATCGGGCTCGCCGCCTGGAAATATTGGACGAGGCCGGGATGGGAGACGAGGCCGGTATAGGCGGCGCGGGACGCGCCCGCGAGCGCCTCCATGATGTCGTCGAACTCGCGCTTCGGCTTCAGCGCCTCCTCGCGCTCGGATTTGAGCGCGTGCTCGAACACGCTCGCGGCAAGCAGCTCCATCTGATAAAGCGCCGGTGCCCTTATTGGCATATTTGAAGGACACGACCTCGCCCTGCTCGGTGACGCGGAAGCGACCGCGGATCGAGCCGGCAGGCTGCGCGGCGATGGCGCGTCCGGTCGGCGCGCCGCCACGGGAGACCGAGCCGCCGCGGCCGTGAAAGAAGGTGATCGGCACGCCCATCTCGGCGCCAAGCATGGTCAGCTGCGACTGCACCTTGACCAGCTCCCAGTTCGAGGCGACGAAGCCGCCGTCCTTGTTGGAATCGGAATAGCCGATCATCACCTCCTGCACATCGCCCTGCCAGTGGACGCTGCGGCGGATGAGGGGCACGCTGAGAGCTTCGCGCATGATGGCGGGCGCGGCGCGAAGATCGGCGATGGTCTCGAACAGCGGCACGATGGGAAGAGCGCAGATCTCGGTGCCGGCGGCATCGAGAAAAACACCGCCCTCCTTGGCCAGGAGATAGGCGCCGAGGATGTCGTCGACCGAGCGGGTCATGGACAGGATGAAGGAGCCGATGGCGTCGCGGTCGAGCCCGCGCCTCACCTCGGCGGCCTGAGCGAACATGTCGATCAGTTCGGACGTCTCGGCGGGAAGATTCGGCGATCAGGTGGGGGCCGGTCAGCGGCCGCGCCAGCGCGCGGTAAAGCCACAGCGCGCCATTCGCGGCTGCCGATTTCGGGCGGGTTGTCGTCGCTGTGCCCGCCGTCGCCCACCACAGCGCCCGCAGCGCGCGCGGACGTCTTGGTCGAGTTCTCGCGCAGATCGAGGCGCACGGTGGAGAAGCGGAAGATCTCGACCGCCCGCCGCACCGGCTTGACGAGATCGGCGGCGATCGAGGGGCTGTTGGCCTCTTCGAGCGCCCGCTCGACGATACGCAGATCGAGGATCAGCTCGTCGGCATTTTCGTAGGAAGCGCCGGGACCGCCGATGTCCTGTCCCTCGACGCGGGCGATGGTGGCGTCGAGCTTGCGCAAGCACGATCGACAGAAACTGGCGATAAGGCTCGCCGGGATTGCGCGTCCTGATCGCCTCGGCTTCGCCGCTGCCCTCGAGCGCGCGGGCGAGCTCGGCGCGAAAGCCCGGCGGAATGGGCAGCGCGCGCTCGGTGATGGACAGCGACCGGGCGAGCTCCACGATCCGATCGCGGTAGTGGCGAAGCGCCGCCAGCGCGTTCTGGCGCAGCGTCCAGCTCGTGACCCGCGTGGTGACGGAGGGATTGCCGTCGCGGTCGCCGCCGATCCACGATCCGAACTGGAAGAAGGGGGGAAGGTCGAAGCTTCGCCCCGGGTAATATTGCTCGAGCGCGCCTTCGATCAGCGCGAGCATCTTCGGGTGCCTTCTCGAACAGCGTTTCGTCGAAGAAGTGAAGCCCGCGGCCGACCTCGTGCTGCACGGTCGGCTTTTCCAGATGCAGCTCTCCGGTCATCCACACGAGCTCGATCTGATCGCGGAGGTCGTCGATCAGCAGCGCTCCGCTCGCGCTCGGTCCAGCGCGACAGTTCGAGTTCGCGCAGCAGCCGATAAATCTTGCGGTATTTCTCCAGTACGGTAACCCGCTTCGACTCGGTCGGATGGGCGGTGATCACCGGCCTGATGCGCAATCCGGAAAGCAGCGTTTGGATTTCCTCCGGCGCGATACTGTCGCGCGCGGCGTCGGCCAGCACGTGGTCGAAGGTGCCGCGGAGCGCATCGCGCCCGCGCGTCCGCTCGATAGAGCGGCGCCGGCGCATGGCGGCGTTCTGCTCGGCAATCGAAAGAAGCTGGAACCAGATGCCTTGCGCCTGGAGCGTCCGCGCCATCAATTCCGGCGTGAAGCCCTCGATATTGGCGCCGCCCGTCAGGACCGGTTCGATCTCAGGCTGATGCCGGCGCACCACCTCGACGAGGAGCTGAAACAGGAGATCGGCCGCCCCCTCGGCGGACGTGCCGCTGATCACGGCCTCAGGCGGCGCGAACTCGCGGGGGGATGGTTTCAGCTCCTCATTCATGGCTACGCAAAGCACTCCTGACCACGCGATCGGCTGGATATGGGTCCGCCGGCGCTGAAGCCGACGCACGCCAGCCTTCGCCGGCGCAAGCCCTCTCGGGGCGCAGCACCCTCACGGCAACCGCAGCGCTCGGCAATGGGCCCTTCGACCGCGCTTGCGCGTCACACGCTCGCACGGCGCTCCGGGCGCTTGGCAAGCACGCCCGCCACCGTCGAGCCGAACTCGCTCGGATTGGGCGCAACCGTGAGCCCGCAGGAGCGCATGATCTCGGCCTTCTCGGCGGCACTGTCGCCGGCGGCGGAGATGATGGCGCCAGCATGACCCATGCGCCGCCCCTTGGGCGCAGTCAGCCCCGCCACGAACCCGATCACCGGCTTCGCCATGTTGTCCTTGATCCAGGCCGAGGCCTCGGCCTCTTGCGGACCGCCGATCTCGCCGATCATCAGCACCGCCTCGGTGTCCGGATCCTCCTCGAACAGGGCGAGATGGTCGAGGAAGGAGGAACCGTTGATGGGATCGCCGCCGATGCCCACCGAGGTCGTGATGCCGATGCCCTTGGCCTTCATCTGCGAGGCGGCCTCGTAGCCGAGCGTGCCTGAGCGCGAGATGACGCCCACTTTGCCTTGCAGATAGATGTGACCCGGCATGATGCCGAGCATGGCCTTGCCGGGGCTGATGATGCCGGCGCAGTTCGGTCCGACCATCATCGGACGGCGGTCCTTGGGATAGCGCATCATGTAGCGCTTCACCCGCATCATGTCCTGCGCGGGAATGCCGTCGGTGATGGAGCAGATCAGCCTGATGCCGGCATCGGCAGCCTCCATGATGGCATCGGCGCAGAAGGCCGGCGCCACGAAGGTGATGGAGGTGGTTGCGCCGGTCGCCTTCACCGCCTCTTTCACCGTGTTGAAGAGCGGTCGGTCGAGATGGCTCTGGCCGCCTTTGCCGGGGGTGACGCCGCCGACCACATTGGTGCCGTAGGCGATCATCTCCTTCGCATGGAAGGTGCCCTTGTCGCCGGTCATGCCTTGCACGATCACAGGCGTGGTTTCGTCGATCAGAATGCTCATGTCTCTCTCCTAGCGCTTCACGCCGCGAGCCGGCCCTGGCACGCTGCCACGGCCTTCTCCGCCGCTTCGGCCAACGTCTCGGCGGTGATGAGCTTGAGTCCGCTCTCCGCCAGAATCTTGCGCCCCTCCTCCACGTTGGTTCCGGCCAGCCGCACCACCATCGGCACCTTGACGTCGACGGTCTCGTAAGCCTGGACCACGCCTTTGGCGACCCAATCGCAACGGTTGATGCCCGCGAAGATATTGACGAGCACGGCCTTCACCCTCGCGTCGGACAAGACGAGCTTCAGCGCCGTGGCGATGCGCTCCGGCGAGGCGCCGCCGCCCACGTCGAGGAAATTCGCGGGCGTGCCGCCGGCATGCTTGATCATGTCCATGGTCGCCATGGCGAGGCCCGCGCCGTTGACGATGCAGCCGATCTCGCCGTCGAGCCCGATATAGTTGAGATTGTGCTCGGCGGCTTGCGCCTCGCGCGGGTCCTGCTGCGAGGGATCGTGCATGTCGGCGACGTTGTGGCGGCGGAACAGAGCGTTGTCGTCGAACGACATCTTGGCGTCGAGCGCAAGCACGCGGTCGTTCTTGGCGACGACCAGCGGATTGATCTCGAGCATGATGGCGTCGCAATCGCGGAAAGCGCGGTAGGCGTTCATGATGGTCGACACCGCGCTTTGCGCCTGCTTGATGCTGAGCCCAAGCTGAAACGCGAGTTCGCGGGCCTGGAAGGCCTGCAAGCCCACGGCAGGTTCGACCAATACCTGAAGAATTGCCTCGGGCTCGTTCTTGGCGATCTCCTCGATCTCCATGCCGCCGCGCTGCGAGGCGATGACGCGGATGCGCTCGGATTTGCGATCGAGCACGTAGCCGAGATAGAGCTCGCGTTCGAACGGCTCGGCCACCTCGATATAGACCCGCTGCACGGGCTTGCCCTCGGGTCCGGTCTGGATGGTGACGAGCCGCTTGCCGAGCAGGGCCGCGGCAGCGTCGCGCACTTCATGGTAGGTCTTGCAGAGCTTGATGCCGCCGGCCTTGCCGCGCGCTCCGGCATGGATCTGGGCCTTCACCGCCCAGTTCCAGCCGCCGAGCTCGGTCGCGGCATAAACCGCCTGGTCGGGGCTGAAGGCAACAGCGCCCTTGGGCACCGGCACACCGAAGCTCGCCAGCAACTCCTTGGCTTGATACTCGTGAACGTCCACGTTCTCCTCCCTTATTCGGGGTGGGGCCTGCCCCAACTCAACTCAGCTTGCCCTTGACGACGGCATAGGCCTTCTCGGTCGCGCCTTCCGCCCCGGCGAGGAGCGCATTGAGCTCCTTGAGCGTGGCCTCGGCGAAAGTCTTATCCGTTATCATTCGTGCATTGGTGAAAACATTCAAGGCGGCGCTTCGCAGTGCAGCATAGGCCGCGAGCACGCCCACGCCCGCGTCGGATATCACGTTGAGATTGCCCTTGTCGGCGGCGATTGCGGCGAGGTCGATCACTTCCCGCGCCGCATGGCAGCAGCGCAGAGGAACCTCGGTCGCCTGCTTCAGCGCCGCCTGAATGGCTTTCTCCCGCGCTTGCTTGTCGGCATCGGTCTCCTTCTGCATGCCGTAGGCGCCCATCACCGCGTCAAAGGCCTTCACGTCGTCCTCGATCATGCCGGTCAGTTTCGCCCTCAGCGACTCCGCCTTGGCCAGCACGTCCTTCATCTCGCCCTCGACCTCGGCATATTTCTTTTTGCCGATGGTCAGATTGCATACCATGCTGACGAGCGCGGCACCCATGGCGCCGATGATGGCGGCGGCGCTGCCGCCGCCCGGCGTTGCGCCCTGGCCCGCAAGGGCGTCGAGAAACGGCTCGACCGCGGTGTCCTTGATCTTCTCCATCAAGCCATCTCTTTCGCCAGCGCGTAGATCTCTTCGGCATCGAGCACGGACTCGGAGCTGTCGAACAGCCGGCCGATGCAGCCCCGATGCAGCTTCAATTTCAGGCCGCCGATGCCGAGAGCGCCGAACGCGGTCTTGCCGCTGCGGTCCTTGCCCTTGTCGGCGGCTTCGACGCCCTCGATGCCGAGCGGCGGCTGTGCGTTCACATCGGCGAGCATGGCGATCTTGGGGTTTTTCTGCCAGTCTTGCGCCTTCAAGAGCTGCACGCCGATGGCGCCGGCGGCGAAGACGATATCGGCATCCTTCACCGCCGCGGCGCGGGCGGCGTCATCCTTGGCCTCGATCGGTTTCACCTTCACGCCGAACCGCGCCTCGATCGCCTTGGCGGCATCGTCGGCGCGGGCTTGCGCGCGCGAGGTGATGGCGACATCGGCGCCCTCCTGACCGAAGAAGGCGGCCGCGCGCATGCCGACGGGGCCGGTGCCGGCAAGAACCACGGCCTTCTTGCCTTTGAGCTTTCCCGCCTTTTCGAGCAGCGCCACGCCCGCCGCGGCGGTGGTGTTGGAGCCGTTCGAATCGAGCATGGCGGAGACGCGGAACGGTCCGAAGAATTTCTTCTTCACCGCCGCGAACAGGGCCTCGCCCTTGGTCATGTCGCCGCCGCCGACGAAGATCGCGGTGTTCTGCTTGTCCTTGCCGCCGCGGGTGAAGATCGTGCCGTCGACGAGCGGACCCACATTGTCGGGCGTGACATTGGCGTAACCGGCGACCCGGTCGGCGCCGCCGTCATAGGCGACGACGGTATCGAACACGCTGGTGTGGGGATCGGTGTCGAGCAGGAACAAGAGCTTCTTCATTCGCTTACTCCAGCACCATGTTTTGGGGCGTGCCCGCGACAAAAGCCTCGACATTGTCGATGAGCTGATCGGCCAGGATCTGCATCGCCTCCTGGCTCGCCCAGGCGACGTGGGGCGTGACGATCAGGTTGGGCAACTTGAGGTCGAGCAGGATATTGCCGTCTTTGGGCGGCTCGTTGGTCAGGACATCGAAGCCCGCGCCGGCGATGGTGCCGTTCTTGAGCGCCTCCGCCAGCGCCGCCTCGTCAACCAAGCCGCCGCGCGCGGTGTTGATGAGGACGGCGGTCGGCTTCATCATCTTGAGCTCCTTGGCGCCGAACATGTTCTTGGTTTGCGGCGTCAACGGCATATGCAAGGTGATGACGTCGCTCTCCTTCAGCAGCGTTTCGAAATCGACGAGGCCTTCTTGCGGCACCACATCGTAGGGAAGCACCCGCATGCCGAGCGCCGCGGCGCGCCTTCCGACCTCCTTGCCGATGGCGCCATAGCCGACGACGCCCATGGTCGAGCCGGCGATGTCGCGGATCGGGTGGTCGAAGAAACAGAATTGCTGCGACTTGTTCCACCGTCCGTTGCGCACGTCCTCGACATAAGCAGGGAGGTTACGCCTGAGCGCGAACATCAGCGCGAGCACATGCTCCGGCACGGTGTTGAAGGCGTAGTTGCGGATATTGACGACGGCGATGCCGTTTTGCTTGCAATAGGCCTTGTCGACCACGTCGGTCCCGGTGGCGGCGACCGCGATCAGCTTCAGCTTGGGCAGCTTCTTGAGCGTATCGGCGCGCATCGGCACCTTGTTGATGATGGCGATGGTCGCGTCCTTCAGGCGCTCGACCACATCCTCGGCCGACCAGGTCGACTGATATTCCTGGTAGCTATGCGGGAAAGTTGGCCTGCGGACTTTGGCGTCGACCGACTCTCGATCGAGAAACACGATCGCGTGCTGCACTGAACCTGAACCCCTGATCCTTGGACGCGGGACGCGACGTCACGCGACATGCCTCTCTTCCACCGGCACTGAAAGAAGCGCCGGAGGTCTCGACCAACATCGTGAACGAGGCCGGCGTGTTCGCCGTTAGCCCCGCGTTCCCTGCCCTATTCGGCGGCGATTCGCGTTTGCGTCGTCTTCGACGCCGCGAGAAATTCGGCTTGCGCCGCCGCCACTCCAGACCCGAGCTCGACCTCGATGCCGACATCGCGCATCGCCATTTCCGCGCCGGCAATGGCGCCGAGAAGCATCAGCTCGTTCAGATCGCCCAAATGCCCGATACGAAACAACTTGCCCGCCATCTCGGAGAGTCCGGCGCCGAGTGCCAGATTGTAACGGCGATAGGCGCGGTCGATCACATCGGCGCCGTTAACCCCATGCGGCACCATGATAGCGGTGACGGTGTCGGAATGCCACTTCGGCTCTTTGGCACAGAGCTTGAGTCCCCAGGCGCTCACCGCGGCGCGGGCGCCGTCGGCAAGGCGGCGGTGCCGCGCATGGACATTGTCGAGCCCCTCCTCCTTCAGCATGACAAGCGCCTCGCGCAAACCGTGGAGGAGCGGCAAGGCCGGGGTATAGGGGAAGTAGCCGGTGGCGTTGGCCCGCATCTGATCGGCCAAGTCGAAATAGGACCGGCGGCACTCGGCGTCCTTCATGGCGGCAAGCCCTTTCTCGCTCGCGCACACGATGCCTAGGCCGGCCGGAAGCATGAGGCCCTTCTGCGAGCCTGTGACGGCGAGATCGACCCCCCACTCGTCCATGCGGAAGTCGATGCTGGCGATCGAGCTCACCCCGTCGACATAGAGAAGTGCGGGATGGCGCGCGGCGTCGATGGCGCGGCGAACGGCGGCGACGTCGCTGGTGACGCCGGTGGCCGTCTCGTTATGGACGACCATGACGCCCTTGATCTCGTGATTGGTGTCGCGGCGAAGCGCCTCCTCGATCCGCTCGGGGTCGGCGCCCGTGCCCCACTCTTCTTCCTGGACGATGACGTCGAGCCCGTGACGGCGGGCAAGTTCGATCCAGAGGTGGCTGAATTGACCGAAGCGGGCGGCAAGCATCTTGTCGCCAGGCGAGCGCGTATTGGTCAGAGCGGCTTCCCAGGCGCCGGTGCCGCTCGAAGGAAAGATAACGACGGCGCCGTCCTTGGTCTTGAAGACCGGCTTCAAGTCTTCATAGAGGGAGAGCGTGAGCGCAGGAAAGTCGGAGGCACGATGATCCTGCATGGCCACATGCATGGCGCGCAAGATCCGATCAGGTAAATTGGTCGGTCCCGGCACAAAGAGAAAGTTGCGCCCGGTCCTTCTTGCTTCAGCCATGAATTGCTACCCCTTGAAAATCTTGCCGACTTCGGTCGGATGCGGCCGTGTTGGCGGAACAGGGTGTTAGCCTCCGCCGTTTTTGCTGGCAACCCCTTTTGCAACTAGAACAGTCCGGCGATACGGCCGTCGGCCGCAAGCTCGATATTGTTGGCGGCTGGGACCTTGGGCAGGCCCGGCATGGTCATGATGTCTCCGCAGATCACCACCACGAACTCGGCACCGGCCGAAAGCCTGACCTCGCGGATCGGAATGACGTGCCCTGACGGCGCGCCCTTGGTATCGGGGTTGGTGGTGAAGCTGTATTGCGTCTTGGCGACGCAGATCGGGAACTTGCCGAAGCCCTCCTTCTCCAGCTCGGCGAAGCGGTCCTTCACGCTCTTGTCGGCGGAGATGTCTTCAGCCCCGTAGATCTCCTTGGCAATGGTGCGCGTCTTGTCCCAGAGCGACATGTCGTCGGGATAGAGCGGTTTGAACCCGCTCGGCTTCTCCGCGACGGTGCGGACCACCGTATCGGCCAATTCGACGGCACCGGCGCCCCCTTGCGCCCAGTGATCGGCCATCACGCATTCCACGCCGATCGCCGATGCAGAGGCGCTTGAGAAGCGCGATCTCGGCCTCGGTGTCGCTGGAGAAGCGGTTGACCGAGACAACCACCGGCACATTGTATTTGCGGATGTTCTCGACGTGACGTTCGAGATTGGCGAAACCCTTCTCGAGCGCCGCCAGGTTCTCCTTCTTGAGGTCGTCCTTGGCCACTCCGCCATGCATCTTGAGCGCCCTGATGGTGGCGACGATCACGACGCAAGCGGGCTTCAGCCCCGCCTTGCGGCACTTGATGTCGAAGAACTTCTCGGCGCCGAGATCGGCGCCGAAGCCCGCTTCGGTAATGACGTAATCGGCGAGCTTGAGCGCCGCCTTCGTGGCGATCACCGAATTGCAGCCATGGGCGATGTTGGCGAAGGGGCCGCCATGAATGAAGGCGGGGTTGTTCTCGAGCGTCTGCACCAGATTGGGGGCGAGCGCATCCTTGAGCAGGGCCGCCATCGAGCCTGCGGCGGAGAGGTCCTTGGCGGTGACGGCCTTCTTGTCGCGTGTCTGGCCGACCTGGATCTGGCCGAGCCGCCGCTGGAGATCGGCGAGGTCGGCGGCGAGGCAGAAAATGGCCATGACCTCCGACGCCACGGTGATATCGAAGCCGGCCTCGCGCGGGAAGCCGTTGGCGGCGCCGCCGAGCGAGCCGACGATCGAACGCAGCGCCCGGTCGTTCATGTCCACGGCCCGGCGCCAAGAGACGCGGCGGACGTCGATATCGAGCTTGTTGCCCCAATAGACATGATTGTCGATCAACGCCGCGAGCAGATTGTTCGCGGCCCCGATGGCATGAAAATCGCCGGTGAAATGCAGATTGATGTCCTCCATGGGCACCACCTGCGCGTAGCCGCCGCCGGCGGCGCCGCCCTTCACCCCGAAGCAGGGGCCGAGCGACGGCTCGCGGATGCAGACGATGGCCTTCTTGCCAATTTCGTTGAGCGCGTCCCCGAGACCGACGGTGGTCGTGGTCTTGCCTTCGCCGGCGGGGGTCGGCGTGATGGCGGTGACGAGGATCAGCTTGCCATCGGGGCGCTTGGCGAGCGAGGCGATATAGTCGAGCGAGACCTTGGCCTTATAGTGCCCGTAAGGCAGCAGATGCTCGGCCGGGATGTCGAGTTTCTCGGCCGCGACTTCGAGAATCGGCCGCATTTTCGCGGCCTGACTGATGTCGATGTCGGATTTCGGGTTCTTGTGCTGGTCGTGGGAACGCTTTCCCGCCTTTTCGGCACTCTCACGCGACTGGACTGACATGACGGTTGGGCCCCCAAGACTTGCGGAAGAAGGGCAAAGGAAGGTCAAGGTAATTCATTCACTTGCCTTCTTGCAATCGTCTGTGCAGGTTCATCGCCCTGAAACGGAGGCACAAAATAGCCCATGACGCCGCAAGAGCTGCTCAAGGCCATGTTCCAAGCGGCGGTGGACGCGGCGTTGCCCTCTCTCTGCGTGCCGGCCCATCTGCCGCCGAGGCCAAAAGGCCGGACCATTGTCATCGGCGCGGGCAAGGCCTCGGGCGCGATGGCAAAGGCGCTCGAGGATGCGTGGGAAGGGCCGATCGAAGGCCTGGTCGTCACCCGATACGGCTACCGGGTGCCCATGCAGCGCCTTGAAGTGGTCGAGGCGGCCCATCCCGTGCCCGATGTCGCCGGTCGCGAGGCCGCGTCCCGCATCTTCAAGCTCGTGCAGGGGCTCACAAAGGACGATCTCGTGCTCTGCCTGATCTCGGGCGGCGGCTCCGCCCTGCTCGCCCTTCCGCCCGAGGGGCTCACGCTCGAGGACAAGCAGGCCGTGAACAAAGCCCTGCTCAAGAGCGGCGCCACGATCTCGGAGATGAACACGGTGAGGAAGCACCTCTCGGCCATCAAGGGCGGCAGGCTTGCCGCCGCGGCGGCGCCCGCCAAGGTCGTGGCGCTCATGATCTCGGACGTGCCCGGCGACGATCCGTCGATCATCGCCTCGGGGCCGACCGTGCCCGATCCTTCGACCAATCAAGACGCGCTCGACATCATCGAAAAATACAAGATCGACGTGCCCGCATCGGTGCGCGATCGGCTCAAGACCGCCGACGAGACGCCGAAGCCGGGGGATGCGCGTCTCGCCCGCGTCGACAACATCATGGTCGCGACGCCGCAAGCTTCGCTCGAGGCAGCGGCCGCTGTCGCCGAGCGGGAGGGCGTGAGGCCCGTCATCCTCGGCGACTCGATCGAAGGCGAGTCGCGCGACGTGGCGCTCGTTCATGCCGGCATCGCCCGCCAATGCGCGCTGCGCGCCCAGCCCGAGAAGCCGCCTTGCGTGCTCATCTCGGGCGGCGAAACGACCATCACGCTGAAGGGCAATGGCAAAGGCGGGCGCAACACCGAGTTCCTGCTCGCGCTCGCCATCGCGCTCGACGGGATGAAGAACATCTACGCCATCGCCGGAGACACCGACGGGATCGACGGCTCGGAGGACAATGCGGGAGCGTTGATCGATCCGGACACGTTGAAGCGCGCCGGGGCCAAGGGCGTGAACGCGAAGGCCATGCTCGCGGACAACGATCCCTGGGGTTTCTTCAACGCGCTCGGCGATCTGCTCGTGACGGGTCCGACGCTGACCAACGTCAACGACTTCCGCGCCGTGCTGATCGAGACGTAGCTCACGCGCAGTCCACTGTTTCGTCCCCTCCCGCGCGGGAAGGGACGACACCGCGTGCAGGCCTCGATGCTAGCCGGCGCGGCGCATCAGGATGCCGGACAGAGGCCGCTGCGGTTTCGCCGCTTGAACTTGCGGTTGCGGCAGGGCTTGCGAGGGCGCTTGCGCTGCAGCTCCATGGCGGCGCTGCTCGATCCCGAGGAGCACGTTGACCGCCTCAAGCTCGGCGCGCAAATCCTTGATTTTGCCCTCATGGTCGCGCTTGAGCTGGTCGAAAACCGTTTCGAACTGAGCCTGAGCGGACTTGACGTGCTCGCCAATGATGGCGGCCCGCTCTTGCAGGTCGCTGCGAATATCGCGCATTGAATGGAATCCCCCGACTTGGTTGACGCCGTTCAAACCCCTGAAGGGGGCTCCGGGTTCCCGGCCAAGCGAATTTCCGCTCCTGAGGGAGAGCACGCGCGCCATTTGGCGCGCGGTGAGGGGTTACCCGGCTCAGCCTCGCTTCGCGTGGCAGGTGCAACTCGTCATCC
Source organism: uncultured Alphaproteobacteria bacterium (assembly GCA_963776655.1). GTDB lineage: Bacteria > Pseudomonadota > Alphaproteobacteria > Rhizobiales > Methyloligellaceae > Methyloceanibacter. The sequence goes on from CAVZNL010000005.1 coordinate 106,250, forward strand.
TGAGGCAGGGTCACGGCGCAGCTACGTCGCAAGCAAATCGCGTCTTAGCTCCGGGAGCGCCGCTTGCGGCCGCCGACCTCCTCGCGGAGGGCCGCGATCTCCGACCTCAGCGCCGCGATCTCGCGCAGGATGGGAACCGTCTCGTCGTGCACCATCTCGGCTTCGGCCTTGGCGTGCTCCTCCTGCATGGCGTTGACGATGATGCCGATGAAGAGGTTGAGCACCCAGAAGGTGGTGATGATGATGAAGGGGATGAAGAACAGCCAGGCATAGGGGTACCGTCTCATGATCGGGTTCACGACGTCGTTGGTCCAGCCTTCGAGCGTCATGATCGTGAACAGCGTATAGAGCGAGGTGGGAAGCGTGCCGAACAGCTCGGGAAATGCCTTGCCGTAGAGATTTACGGCCATCACCGCGCTCACATAAAAGACGAGACCGATCAGGAGCACGATCGAGCCCATGCCTGGCAGCGCCCCGATCAGTCCGCCGACCACGCGCTGCAGCGCCGGCACCGCGGTAATCAGTCGCAGCAGACGCAGCACCCTGAGCGCACGCAGGACCGAGAACGCCGCGGTCGCGGGGGCGAGCGCGATGCCCACGACAATCACGTCGAAGATGTTCCACCCGTCGCGAAAGAAGGCCCAGCGTTGCACCGTAAGCCGTGCGAGAATCTCCATGACGAAGATGGCGATGATGATGCGGTCAATGACGACAAGCGCGGAACCGAATTTCGCCATCACGCTTTGGCTGGTCTCAAGCCCGAGCGTCACGGCGTTGAGGACGATGAGCGCCATGATGAAGCGCTCGGTCCGCCGGTCCTGAATCACCTTGCGCAGCCATTGCATCATCGGGGCGCTCCGTGCTGTGAAATTTTCTGTCCCGATCTAAACCTTCGGCCTTGCTGAAACAAGGAAGCCCGCCGCGCGGAAGCACGGCGGGCTCGGCTGATGCGCAAGCTTAAGCGGGGGTCGAAGTCTCAGCTCGGCAACAGCACCGTGTCGATGACGTGGATGACGCCGTTCGACTGCATGACATTCTTGATGGTGATCTTGGCCGTGCTGCCCTTGGCATCCCACACCCAGATCGCGCCATCCTTGGCCTCGAAGGTAAGCTGTTCGCCTTCGACGGTCTTGTACATGGCCTTGCCGCCACCCTTCTCGATCGCCGCCATCAGGTCCTTTGCGGTGAGGCGTCCTGGAACGACGTGATAGGTCAGGACTTGCGTGAGCTGGCCCTTGTTCTCGGGCTTGAGCAGCGTGTCGACCGTGCCGGCCGGGAGCTTGGCGAAGGCGTCGTTGGTCGGCGCGAACACCGTGAACGGACCGTTGCCCGACAGCGTGTCGACGAGGTCTGCGGCCTTGACGGCGGCGACGAGCGTGGTGTGGTCCTTCGAATTGACGGCGTTCTGGATGATGTTCTTCGAGGGGAACATCGGCGCGCCGCCGACCATCACCGTCGCCTCCTTGGCGAAGGTCGGCATGGCGGTAAACGCTGCAAAAGCGAGAGCGGCGGCAGCGACGCCGGACAAAGCGAATTTGGCGAACTTCATAACATCCTCCTTGATTGCCTGTTGTCCCTTTCCGGGGTACGGGCGGAGTTACGCAGGAGGCGGGAACGCCGGATGCAGAATTGGCGATGACGTTTTCGTGATCCGGCCGCCCTCGATGTCATGCCCGCGCAGGCGGGCATCCAGTAAACCCCGGTGATCGACCGGCGAGCGGTGGTGGCTACTGGATCGTCCGCCTTCGCGGACGATGACAAGGGCAAAGGGCTCGAGCTACAGCTGCGCAAGCTTGCCGTTGGCGATCACGGGTCCCGTGGGCTGGCCGGTCGGCGAGCCGCCTTCCGGCTCGAGCGAGACCGCGAGCACGGCTTCGTCGTTGACGCGCGCCAACAGTTCCTTCGGCACTTTGATCGTGACAGGCCGGTTCGGATCGATCAGCCCGAGCGAATGCGGCTTGTCGCCGGGCGGGATCAGCCAAAGCTCCAGGGATTTCTGCTCGGCGCCGAGCAGCGCCGCCGGAACGATGGTGAGGCTCCCGCCGCCGGTATCGACCGCGGCGACGAAGCCCGCCTGCCCGCCTTCGGCATCGAGCCTGGCAACGAGCGGAACGCTCGGGCCTGCGATCGGGCCGACATAGATGAGCGCGGCGAGCGCGGCCGCGGCGAGCGCGCTCGCGCCAAGGGCGAGGCCGCGCCAGAAGCTCAAGGCTCTGCCACAGACCCGCACGCGCGTCTCCGCGCGAGCCGCGGCGCGGTCAAGCGCAGCCTCGATGCGCGGCCACAGCCCCTTGCGGCGGCGCGACCTCGGGCAACGGCTCCGGCAAGTCCGCCGAGCCGCTCTTCCCAAAAGGCGACTTCGCGCGCAAAGGCGGCGTCGCGGTCGATCCTTCGCTCGGCGGCACGCCGCTGCGTCGGCGCCCAGCACGCCAAGCACATATTCGGCGGCGGTCAGGCTCATGCCCTCGGGGTCTCTCTCGCCGGTGTCGCTCATCGCTCAAGACACCTTCTCAGCTTGGCAAGTCCGCGCCGGATCCAGCTCTTCATCGTACCGAGCGGCACGTCCGCGCGCTCGGCCAGTTCCTCATAGGTCAACCCGTCGATAAAGGCGGCGCGAATCGCCGCCTGTTGCCGCATCTCGAGCTCCTCGAGACAGGCATAGAGCCGGCGGTTCTCCTGCGCGGCTTCGATCGTCTCGGTGGCGATGGGCGCCGGATCGGGGACGTCATCGGCCGCCTCGATCGGCGCGCTCGAGCCGCGCGACGCGCGCCTGAGCGCACGCGGTCGATGGCGCGATTGCGCGCAATGGCGACGAGCCAGGTGATCGGGCTCGCGCGGTTCTCATCGAAGCCCGCGGCCTTTCGCCATACATTGAGATAAACCTCCTGCAACACGTCCTCGGCCTCGCTGCGGTCATTCAAGATACGCAGGCAGACGCCAAAAAGCTTCGCCGAGGTCTCATCGTAGACAAGGCGCAAGGCCGCGCGGTCACCGCCGGCGACCCGGCGGAGCGCCGCGGAGAGCTGTCGGCGCCTTTGGTCTGCGTCCATGGCCATGGAACCGAAGAAGGTTGCACGCGCACCACTCCTACCGCGCGCGGGCCCTGCTTGTCTCCAACAGCCCGCCCGCGCGGGACGGCAATTTCGCGGTTGCGAATTGGGAGCAGCGACGCTACTCTCGCTCCCGGGCCGGGTTTCGCTAAGCTTTCGCGATTCGGGGAGTGAAGGTGCGACAGCGCTCCTGCCCGCTCAAAAAGGCACACGGGATTCGCGATTCGGTTCAGACGCCACGGAACAGTCGAAATTTGAATCACTATGGGGGCAGGCGGGATTCGAGGGGCCGGGGGATCGCCGGGCTTACATGTTCGTCCGGTGGCTTTCAGAACGGCGACCGGATTGCGCGGATTGGATGAGGGGACTGGGATGATGCTGCGGCGCTCGGGACTTGGCCTCATCGTCGGAGCCGTGTTGATGGCCCCGACAGCCGCTCCCGCAGGCCCCGCCCTCGTCTTCGAGCCCTTTAACGGCACCGTGTTCTACGCCGAGGACCCGGATGCCGCCTGGTTCCCAGCCTCGCTGACCAAGCTGATGACCGCCTACGTCGCGTTCCAGGCGCTGAAGGACGGCTCGGTCAAGCCCGACAGCAAGGTCGTCTGCTCCAAGAAGGCGACGGAGCAAGCACCGAGTAAACTCTGGTTGAAAGAGGGCGAGGCGATCACCCTCGACGTCGCGCTCAAGGTCCTCATCGTCAAATCGGCCAATGACGTGGCCCTCATGATCGCCGAGACGGTGTCCGGCAGCGAGGAAGCGTTCGTGGCGCGCATGAACGAGGCGGCGAAGCGGCTCAACATGACCCGCACCGTCTTCGCCAATGTCAACGGCCTGCCCAACGAACGCCAGGTCACCACCGCGCGCGATCTCGCCAAGCTCGCCCGCGCCATCATCATCGAGTTCCCCGAACATGCCGACCTGTTCACGACCGTGCAGGTGCAGGTGGGCAAGAAGGTCTTGCGCACGCATAACGGCCTCCTCGTCAACTACCCGGGAGCCGACGGCATGAAGACCGGGTTCATCTGCGACTCCGGCTTCAACGTGGTGGCGAGCGCCACGCGCGAAGGCCGCAAGCTCGTGGCCGTTATTCTCGGCGAGCCGTCGGTCGCCTCGCGACGCGAGCGCGCCGTCGATCTGCTCGATAACGGCTTCAAGCGCTATTTCTGGAAATCGCTGTTCGGCACGAGCCTCGACGGGCTCGCCATTCAAGCCTCGCTGAGCAGCGGTCCCACGCATCTTCGCGAGAGCGTCTGTGGCGCGGGCAAGCCCAAGTCAGCGCGAAAAAAAGTGGTCCGCAAGAAGAAAAAGACGCGGAGCACTGCCAGCTCAAGCAAGCGTTGACCCGCTTTTTTCGCCAATCTCTTTGCCTCGCAACGCTCGCCGCCGTGACGCCTTGTTTGGCTCTTGCGGCCGCCGCGGCGGCCGAGCCCCCGGACAATATCGCCGAGGTCATCGCCGAGGCGGCGCGCGCGTGCAAGGACATGGACGGCACACCGAATACAGACGCGATACTCACCACCGAAGATGTCAACGCCGACGGCGGCGAGGACTGGATCGCCGATTATGCCAAGCTGAAATGCGAGGGCGGAATCAATCCGCTCTGCAACATTGCCGGCTGCACGCTTCAGATCTATTTCTGGGACGGCGGCACGTCCTGGGACGTCGTGTTCGAGGATCAGGTGCGGAGCTATAAATTCGGCACGAGCAGCGGCAAGCGCATGCTCTACGTGATCACCTCCGGCCTTCCTTGCAACAAGCTGGTCGAAGAGACCTGCAAATACAATTACCGGCTGGAGAAGGACACGGTCGTACCGGTCGAGTAACGGCACGAGCGCCTAGAACGACGAGCCCGGCTCCTGCAAGAAGGCAAGTTCCGCCGGCGTCGAGGTCCGGCCAAGAACGCTGTTGCGGTGGGGAAAGCGGCCGAAGCGCTCAATGATCGCCTGGTGCTTGCGCGCAAAGTCGAGATTGAGCGGGTTCCCGAGCGCCGTGAACAAGGCGATGGACCGCTCCTGGTCGGTCGCCGCCTCCGAATGCTGGAACGGCATATAGATGAAGGCGCGCTGCTCCGGCGCAAGCCGCATATCCAGACCTTCGCCGATTGCGCGCTTGGCGAGCGCAAGCGCGGCCCGATCGGTGGCGAAGGCGCGCGGATCGTCGCGGAACATGTTCCGTGGAAACTGATCGAGCACGAGGATGGCGGCAAGCATGCTTCTCGGTTCGGCGAGCCATGCCGGCGGCACGCCGTCCTTCAGCCTCTCGTAGGCCGCCCCGAACCGCTTGGCGATCTCGGAGTCGACGACGGGGTCCTTGCGATACCAGTCTTCGGGCGTCAGCGTTTCGAACCAGAAGCGGAGAATCTCGTCGATGATGCCCGCGTTCATCGCGTCGCCCGCGAAACTAGACACGTCCGGCGATGGCGGCCTCGATGACCGCGAGCGCCTCGGCCGACGCCCAATCGGCGGGACCGACCAGGCGGGCGATCTCCTTGCCCTCCCTGTCGATGATGAGCGTGGTCGGCATGCCGACGGCCTTCAATGTGAAGAACAGCTTGCCGGTTGGATCGGTGTAGAGGGGAAGGCGCGTGACGCCGATCTCCTTCAAGAAGCCGGCCGCTTTCTCCGGACCGCCCTTGTCGATATTGACCGCCACGACGGCGAAGTCCTTGCCTCCGAGCTTGGCCTCGAGCGCATCGAGCGCCGGCATCTCCTCGCGGCAGGGCACGCACCAGGTCGCCCAGATATTGAGAAGCACGACCTTGCCCGCGAAGTCCTTCAGCGACTTGGTCGCGCCTCTCCCCGGCGGAGAAGGTAAAGTCAGCAAGATCAAGGGGTTTCCGCCGTATGACGAGCGGCGCCATGGCGCCCTTGCTGAGGCTTCCGAGCGGGGCTGCGCCGCTCTCCCCCGTAGCGGCCGGCGCATCCCTCGCGGGGGTGGCGGGGCGGGTCGCCTCGGAGCGGCCATTGTCAGAGGGGTCGAAACTCACATATACCAAGCCGAATCCGGCGATTGCCGCAAGAAGCGCGGCAATGAGATAGATGGCCGTCGGCGCGGCGCGTTCCGGTTCGTTGCGTCTGCTCAAATCTTTCCGCTCGCTTCGTCTAGCCCAGGCTCGACAGCAATGACGAATACCATGTGGGGCGGCCGCTTTGCCGCCAATCCTTCCGCGATCATGGAGGAGATAAATGCCTCCATCGCCTTCGACAAGCGTTTGTGGCGCTACGATCTTGTGGCCTCGAAGGCGCATGCCGCCATGCTGGGCGCGGCCGGCATTATCGGAGCCAAAGAGGCCGAGCAGATCGCTCAAGGTCTCGACAAGATCGCCGCCGAGATCGAGGCCGGCACGTTCCCCTTCTCGCGCTCGCTCGAGGACATTCATCTCAATGTCGAGAGCCGGTTGCGCGAGCTGATCGGCCCGGTGGCCGGGAAGCTCCATACGGCGCGCTCGCGCAACGACCAGGTGGCCACCGATTTCAGGCTTTACGTGCGGGACGAGATCGCAGCGATCGACGCCGGACTTCGCGCGCTTCAGCGCGCGCTCGCCAACAAGGCGTTGCAATACGCGGGCGCGGTGATGCCGGGCTTCACCCATCTCCAGACCGCCCAGCCGATCACCTTCGGCCATCACCTCCTGGCCTATGTCGAGATGCTCGGGCGGGATCGGGGCCGCTTCGCCGATGCGGCCAGACGTCTCGCCGAATGCCCGCTCGGCGCGGCCGCGCTTGCCGGCACGTCCTTCCCCATCGACCGGGAGGCGACGGCACGGGCGCTTGGCTTTGCACGGCCCGCGGCCAATTCGCTCGATGCGGTTTCCGACCGCGACTTTGCCCTGGAGACGCTTTCTGCCGCCGCCATCGCCGCCATACATCTGTCGCGGCTCGCCGAGGAGATCGTGAACTGGGCGTCGCCGCAATGGGGCTTCGTGCGTCTTTCCGACAAGTTCACCACCGGCTCCTCGATGATGCCGCAGAAGCGGAACCCCGACGCCGCGGAGCTCGTGCGCGCCAAGACCGGACGGATCGCGGGGGCCTTCCAGGCGCTGCTCATGGTGATGAAGGGCCTGCCCTTGGCCTATGCCAAGGACATGCAGGAGGACAAGGAGCCTGTGTTCGATGCGCTCGATGCGCTCAAGCTTGGACTCGCCGCCATGACCGGCATGGTCGAGGACCTGGAGCCCGACCTTAAGGCGATGAAGCGCGCCGCCGCCTCGGGGCACGCGACCGCGACCGACCTCGCCGACTGGCTGGTGCTCAAGCTCGGGCTTCCGTTCAGGGAGGCCCACCATATCGCCGGCCGGATCGTGGCTCTTGCCGAATCACGGGGCTCCGACCTCAAGAAACTGCCGCTTTCCGAGCTGAAATCGGTCGACAAGCGGATTACCGAGGAGGTTTATTCGACGCTGGATGCCGCAGGCTCGGTCAAAAGCCGCACTAGCTATGGGGGAACCGCCCCGGCCAACGTCAAAAGGGAGGCGAAACGGTGGATAAAGCATTTGGAGAAGGACGCCGAAACGCGATAAAAGGATAGACGAAAAGCCGCCAAAAAGGCTTGAGGGACAGGGGCACGACCATGGGAAGCGCGTTGCGCATCCTTTTAACGCTTGTGCTGGTGCTGACGATCGGGCTTTCGGCCTGTGGACGCCGGGGCTCGTTGGACCGGCCCAAGCCAAACTATCCTGAAGCCTAGGCCGACCCGTCCACCAAGATGTCGACAAGCTCCGGCCCGCCGCCTTTGGATCGACCGCCTGCTCGAATAGACCCGCCTCTCTCCAATGCACCATTTCGCCTACCGGCGCGGCGTGTCCCACACCAATGTGCTCCACGCCGAGGAGGTCGATCTTGCCGATCTCGCCGCCGCCGTCGGAACTCCCTTCTATTGCTATTCGACCGCGACGCTTGAGCGTCACTACCGCGTTTTCGTCGACGCCTTCGCCGGAGAGCCGGGCACGCTCGTCTGCTATTCGGTGAAGGCCAACTCCAATCTCGGCGTTCTCGCCACGCTCGCGCGACTCGGCGCCGGCATGGACGTGGTGTCGGAAGGCGAGCTCCGCCGCGCGCTCGCGGTCAAGGTCCGCCCGAGCGGATCGTGTTCTCGGGCGTGGGCAAGACGAGCGACGAGATGGCGCTTTGCGCTCGATAGCCGGGATTCTCGCCTTCAATGTCGAGTCCGAGCCCGAGCTTCGGGCGCTAAGCGAGATCGCCGAAGCGCGGGGACGGGTCGCGCGGATCGCCTTCCGCGTGAACCCCGACGTCGACGCCAAGACCCACCACAAGATCGCGACCGGAAAGGCCGAGAACAAATTCGGCGTGCCCTTCGCCGAGGCCCCTTCCCTCTACGCGCTGGCGAGCCGGCTTCCCGGGATCGCGCCCACCGGCGTGCACATGCATATCGGCAGCCAGATCACCGATCTCGCCCCGTTCCGAAATGCGTTTGCGCTTCTGAAGGAGCTGGTCGGTGCCTTGCGCGAGAGTGGCTTCGCAATCGACTTCGCCAATCTCGGCGGCGGACTCGGCATTCCCTATCGCAGCGACCAGCCCGCGCCGCCGCTTCCCGCAGACTATGCCGATCTCGTCAAGGAGGAGCTGGGTGGACTTAAGGTGAGGCTCCTCTTCGAGCCCGGACGCATGATCGCGGGCAATGCCGGTATCCTTGTCACTCGTGTCCTCTATGTGAAGCGCGGCGCCTCGAAGATCTTCACCATCGTCGACGCGGCGATGAACGACCTCCTGCGGCCGACGCTCTACGACGCCTACCACGAGATCTTGCCGGTGGCCGAGCCTCGTCCCGGGACGCCCATCGTCGTCACCGACGTGGCGGGGCCGGTCTGCGAGACGGGCGACTATCTCGCGCTTGCGAGGCCCCTGCCGGAACTTCGGGCCGGCGATCTCATTTCCGTGATGACGGCCGGCGCCTATGGCGCCGTGCTCGCGTCGGAGTATAACAGCAGGCTCCTGGTCCCAGAGGTGCTGGTCGCCGGGAACCGTTATAGCGTCACGCGGCCGCGACCGAGCTACGGCGACATGCTGGCAAAGGAGCGCCTGCCCGACTGGCTGTGAGCCGGTGAGAGAGGTGCAGGAGCCTCGCTTTCGCCCGCTTCGCTTCCCAAATTAGGCTCATCGCCCGCTTCCCGAGAGCCATATGAAGATCATGCGATCCACCACACGAGCCAAGACGCCCTCTCCCGAAGAGGCGGAGGGTAGCGCGCTGACGCAGCGCTTCGACCGGCGCGTGCGGCTGAGCTTGCTCGCCCTTCTCGGCGAGCGGGTGTGGGAGGCGTTGCTATGGCCCTTCCTCGTCATCCTCGAGCTTCCTCGTCCTGTCGCTCTTGGAGCTGTGGAGCCTGCTCCCGCCGCTCGCGCATCGCGTGCTGCTCGGCGGGCTTCGGACTTGCGCTGATCGTCTCCTTCCTGCCGCTCCTCAGACTAACGCTGCCGACGCGCCAGGAGGCGCTGCGGCGTCTCGAGCGCCACGCCGGCATCAAGCACCGGCCCGCCTCCTCCTATGAAGACAGGCTCGGCACCACGCCCCCCAAGGAGACAGCCGCCTTGTGGGCGGTTCATCGCGAGCGCTTGTCGCGCCTCATCGCCAAGCTCAAGCCGTCCTGGCCCGCGCCGCGCACCGACCGCAAGGACCCTTATGCCATCAGGGCCGCGCTCCTGCTCGGCGTGGTCGCAGCCGCCCTTGCCGCCGGCGGCAATGTGTCGGATCGCCTGCGCGCCGCGTTCACGCCGGCCGCGACCGGCACGCCCGCGATGCTCCGGCTCGACGCCTGGGTCACGCCGCCCGTCTATACGGGCCTTGCGCCGATCGTGCTCGCCGATGGCAGCGAGAAGGTGGGAGCGGGTGCCGAATTGTTTCGCGCGCTTTCGGTCCCCGAGCGCAGCGATCTGATCGTGCGGACCCACGCGCCGCAAGGCGAGACCGTCAGCCTGATCACGAGCCATGACGGCGCCGGCGACGCCACGATCGTGGCGCCGAAGAAAGGTGGCAGCGAAGGCCTGATCGAGTTCAACGTGGCGCTGAACGAGCCTCTCAGCGCTGCGGTCGAGATCGGCGGCCAGACTGTTTCGAAATGGCGGTTCGATCTGATCGAGGACACGGCGCCCACGATCAATCTCATGGGCACTCCGACAACCGCGCCGCGCGGCGCGCTTCGCGTCGTGTTTCGTGCCGACGACGACAACGGGGTGGCAAGCGCCGAGGCCCGCTTCGCTCTCGGCGAAGGCGAGGAGCGCAACCTCGCGCCGCTCTCCGCCGAAAGCTGCCGCCAAGGTCGAGGCCGATCCTTTGCTCGAGCCTCCGGTCATGCCGCTGCAATTGCCGCGCACCAACGCCAAGCGGGTCGACGGACGCGCCACCCAGGATCTCACCGCCCATCCCTGGGCTGGACTGAAAGTGCGCATGACGCTTATCGCCCGCGACCAGGCCGGGCAGTCGGGCGAGAGCGCGCCCTATGAGTTCGTCTCTGCCCGAGCGGACCTTCACCAAGCCTTTGGCCCGCGCCGTGGTCGAGCAGCGCAAGAAGCTGGTGCGCGATCCGGGCGCCCCGGAAGGCGTGGTCGATGCGCTCGACGCGCTCACGCTCGGCGGCGACAAGGTGATCGACGACAGCGTCGTCTATCTCGCCTTGCGCAACGCCTATTGGCGGCTGCGCGGCGACCGCTCGCCACAAGCGATCGCCAGCGTCGTCGAGCAGCTGTGGTCGACGGCGCTGCGAATCGAGGAGGGCGATCTGCCCGAGGCCGAACGCGCGCTGAATGCCGCCCAGGACGCGCTGATGCAGGCCTTGAAGGAGGGAGCTTCTTCCGAGGAGATCAAGAATCTCGTCGACGAGCTGCGCTCGGCGCTGTCGCGCTATCTCCAAGCGCTTGCATCGCAGCAGCAAGAAGGGCGACACGTCGCCGCTGGCCCAGCAGGACGGCGACCAGCTCGTGTCGCAACAGGACCTGGAGAAGATCCTCAGCAACATCCAGGAGCTCGCGCAGTCGGGCTCGAAGGACTTGGCCGAGCAGATGCTGTCCGAGCTCAAGGACCTGCTCGAACGGCTTGAGACCGGCAATCTTCGCCGAGAGCGAGCAGCAGCAGCGCGCCGGGCGCATGATGAAGGATTTGAGCGATCTCGTCTCCAACCAGCAGAAGCTGCTCGACGACACCTTCGCCGCCAAGCGACAGCAGGCCGCAGCAAGCGGCGGCGAGAGCCAGCAGTTCGAAGTGAGCCCTCCCGGCCAGCCGATGGAATTCGGCCCAGGCATCAGCATGGCGCCCTTGTTCGAGGAGTTGCCCGGCGAGGCCCAGCAGGGGTTCATGAAAGGACAGGGCGAGTCGGGCGGCCAGGGCGGTCCGCGCGAGCGGGGCCAGCTCGAGATCGGCCCGCAGGCGCAGGGTCAGCGCTCGGAGGAGCATGGCAAGCTCGCCGAGCGGCAGCAGGAGCTTCGTCGACCGGCTGCAAACGCTGATCGACCGCTTCCGCATCGAAGGCAGCGACGCGCCGAGCGAGCTTGAGGGCGCGAAGGAGGCCATGGGCGGCGCCAAGGAGGCGATCGGCGAGAGCGACCTCGACCGCGCCACGCAGCAGCAGAGCCTCGCGCTCGACCGGTTGCGCAAGGGCGCCCAGTCCATGGCCGACCAGATGATGGAAGGCGCCGAGGCGCAAGCGGGACAAGGTCCCGGCAATAACGGCCGCGATCCGCTCGGGCGGCCTGACCGTTCGAACCGGCCCGATCTCGGCCTTTCGGTGCAGGTCCCCGACGAGATCGATATTCAGCGCGCGCGCGAGGTGCTCGACGAGGTTCGCCGCCGTCTCGGCGATCCGTCACGGCCTGCGCTCGAGCTCGATTACCTGGAGCGCCTGATCACGCCGTTCTGATCGCCGCGGTCACGTCACGGTCGGGTGTCCCTCTATCGATCAAGGCTTCGTCACCTCGCCGATAAAGGGAAGCTCGCGATAGCGGTGGGCGAGGTCCGTGCCGTACCCCACCACAAAAACGGGCGGACAGCGGAAGCCCAAGAAATCGGGCACGATCGGCGCCGCGCGCGGGACTTGCTTGTCGATGAGAACGCAAGTCCTGACCGACCGCGCGCCGCGACCTTCGATGAGCGCCTTGGCGAAGTGAAGCGTCCGCCCCGAATCGAGAATATCGTCGACGATCACGACCTCGCGCCCGTCAAGAGCGGTCTCGACGTCGCGCAGGATACGGACTTCGCCGCCTGAGACGGTCCCCGCGCCGTAGCTGGCAAGAAAGATAAAGTCGATCTCGGGCTCAAGCCCCTCGCGGTGCAACGCCCTGATGAGGTCGGCGGCAAAGATGAAGCTGCCTTTGAGGATGGCGACAACGACAAGATCGTTGGGGCTCGAGGCCGCGATCTCGCGAGCCAAGGCCTCGACCCTCTCGGCGATTTGCTCGGCGCTCAACAGCGGCCGGATCGTCTCAGCCGCTGGAGCGCCCCGAGCCATCCCTAATTGGACTTGGCGAAGCGCACCTTGACGCTTCGGACATTGCTCGGCGGGGAAGGGATTTGCCGCAAGAACGGCGCGCGCGCGCCAGCCGCAAGCTGCTCCTCGCCAATCTCGGTGGTCCACTCGGAGATTTCCTCGCCGCTCGCATCGGCAAGCGCGATGACCAGGGTCGGCACGGCGACCGGGCTCGAAGTGAGATTCACGACGTCGCCCTGAACTTCGAGGACGGCCTGACCGCCATCGTTGGTCCAGCCATAGCGCACGCCTTCGAAGGCAAGGCCGCGGGCGCCGACCGGAGCGCCGAACAGGGCGTAGAGACGGGAGGCGCCGGGGAGGATCGACATGACCGCCGAGGGCGCGAGCGCGAGCGCGCCGATCACCCCTGCGACGAAGAGCGCAAGCACCAACCAACCGATGGCGACGATCGACGACTGCTTCCGTGGCGGCTCTTCCTGCGGGAGCGCCTGCTCGGCCAAGGCGGGGTCGAAGACCACCCCGGCATCGCCCATGGACCCGTCGAGCCGCTCGCCCATGCCGGCATCCGCAAGCGGCCCTTCATCCATGCTGGCATCGGCCATGCCGGCGTCCCCCATGCCGGTGTCGCTCATCCTGGCGTCCGCCATGCCGTCGTCACTCGTGCCCGTCTCAGGCGGCACCGGCGCGCGGCTCCGCCTCAGCCGCGCGAAGATTCCGCCGCGCTTCTCCGGCGGCGCGGCCGGGGGCGCTTCCGCCATGGCATCGGCATTGATCCGGGCGACTTGCGCGGCAAGGTCGGCTTCTGTCGCTCCCCCCGGGAAGGGTGGCGCGGGGGGCATCGAAGCTGCGGGAGGCACGGACCCCGGCGGAGAGGGAGCAATCCCGGCGAACCCTCCCATCCCCACATTGACCGGGGCGGGCCGTGGCGGGGGGGAAGGCGGCTTGGGCGACATCCCGGCCTGAGCGGGGGCCGGCGCCGGCCTCATCGCAGGGGCCGGTTCCGGCGCCGTGACAGGGGTCGCCTGCCAGACATGCGCGCATTTGGAACAGCGAACCTTCCGCCCCTCAGGCGGAAACACTGCCTTGGTCTCGTAGCGCGTCCCGCAAGCCGGACAGATAATGAGTGTTGCCATCGGAAAAGCCAAAATGGCCGTTTATCCTGGATTCGCCCCGGGCCCCATACGCCGCCCAAACCCATTGATACTCAACCCGGAGTTCAGCATAAAGTGCCAGTCTTCCGCAATCTCAAGAGCTTTAGAGAGCACGGGTGATTCGCTTTGACAATGTCGGGCTTCGCTACGGCACAGGCCCGGAAATATTGCGCGACGTCACCTTCCATGTGCATCCGGGGTCCTTTCACTTTCTGACTGGGCCTTCGGGGGCGGGCAAGACCTCGCTCTTGCGCCTCCTGTTCATGTCGCTCAAGCCGTCACGGGGACTGATCTTCGTGTTCGGCGAGAACGTGGCCGAGCTCTCGACGCCGGGCCGCTCCGCGCTTCGCCGGCGCATCGGCATCGTGTTCCAGGATTTCCGGCTGCTCGATCACCTCACCACCTGGGAAAACGTGGCGCTGCCCTTGCGCGTGATGGGCAAGAAGGAGGCCGACTACCGCGACGATGTCACCGACCTCCTGCGCTGGGTCGGGCTCGGCGACCGCATCAATGCCTATCCCGAGGTCTTGTCGGGCGGCGAGAAACAGCGCGCCGCGATCGCGCGCGCGGTGATCGGGCGCCCTGAACTCCTTCTCGCCGACGAGCCCACGGGCAACGTCGATCCGGCGATCGGCAACCGCCTCTTGCGCCTGTTCGTCGAGCTCAATCGGCTCGGCACCTCGGTGATCATCGCCACCCACGATTATGGCCTGATGGAGCAACTCGAAGCCCCGCGGCTCGTGCTCTTCAACGGCCATTTGCAGATACGCCACGCCCCGTGACCCTGCTCTCCGACATCAGGGACTATCCCTGGACGAGCCTCCTCACCGGGCTGCTGCCGGCGCGGCTTGCCGTGCTCCTACCCGCGCGGTTCCAGACCAAGACCGCCCAGATCGTGCCCTCCGCCTCGATCGCCGGCAATGCGCTCACCGTGGTGATCGCCATCATGTCCTTCCTCGCCTGCCTGACCTTGGGCGCGGTGTACATGATCAATCAATCCGCCAATGCCTGGGTCAACGACATCGCGAGCGAGATCACCGTCGAGCTCGATCCGGTCAACAGCGCCGACATCGAGAAGAAGATGACGCTCGTCGCCTTGTTCCTCGCCAAGCAGAAGGGGGTGACCAACGTCAAGCCGCTGACGGTCGAGGATAGCGCCAAGCTGCTCGAGCCGTGGCTCGGGCAAAGCAGCGCGTTGCAGGCGCTCCCGATTCCGCGCCTGATCTCTGTCCAGATCGACCGCTCCAATCCGCCCGACATCCAGCTCATCAAGACGGCGCTGTCGGAGAATTTCGAGGGCGTCACCCTCGACGACCACCGCCGCTGGCAGGCGGAGATCAGGACGCTCACGCGCTCGGCCGCGCTCGCCGGCCTCGCCATCCTTGCGCTGGTTGCCGCCGCGACCATCGCCGTCATCGTGTCGGCGACGCGGAGCGCCATGGCCTCGAACCGCGAGATCATCGAGGTCCTGTACTTTGTCGGCGCCAATGAACGTTTCATCAGTCGCGAGTTCGAGCGGCATTTCCTCGGTCTCGGCGTCCGCGCCGGATTGATGGGCGCGCTCGCTGCCGCGCTCGCCTTCCTGCTGCTGCCTTTCATGGTGGACATTCTTGGCGGCGGAATCGTCACCAGCGCCGAGACGCAGCGTCTGATCGGCCCGGGCGAGCTCGATCTCAAGGGCTATCTCCTTTGCTTGCTGGTGGTGGTCGTGGTGGCGGGACTGTGCATGGGCACATCGCGGCTCGGCGTGATACGCGTGCTCAAGAATTATGCCTGACTTGTGGATTCGGGCCCGGCCGCGCCGTAAAGCTTGATTTCATGCGCGTGCGATTTGTGCCTATTCTTGCGCCCGCCTGGCAGGTGCTGGAGTAGGCCGTGAGGGAGGAACGGGAAGAGCGGCGAGGCCGTTTCAGCGGCTTCTTGGGGGGCGTGCGGCTCATCTTCGATGGCATGCTCTTCCTCTTGGTGCTGCTCATCATCGGGTTCATCGTGTTCGCGAACGGCATCGACAAGGAGCCGCGCGAGCCCGAAGCAAGCGCCGACGGCATCGCCGTGCTGACCGGCGGCACGTCCCGCATCGACCGGGCGATGAAGCTGCTTGCCGAAGGCAAGGCCAAGCGCGTCCTCATCACCGGCGTCAACCGCACCACGACGGTCGATGAATTGAAGCAGCTCGCAAGCCAAGGGGGCCAATATTTCACCTGCTGCGTCGACATCGACAAAGAGGCGCGCAACACCATTGACAACGCCACCGAGACCAGTGAATGGGTGGCGCTTCACCGCTACCGGTCGGTCATCGTGGTGACCTCGAATTATCACATGCCGCGCGCGCTGGCCGAGCTTGCGCGCGTGATGCCGGGCGTCACCTTCATCCCCTATTCGGTGGTGGACAACAACGTGCATCTCGAGCGCTGGTGGACCTATCCCGGCACGACCAAGCTCTTGCTCTCCGAATACCTGAAATACCTCCCCGCCTTGGGGCGCCTCGGCGCGACCGATCTCGTGCGCACGTTTCTCGGCGGCGATCCCGGCTCAGCCGAAGTTCCAGAGCCCTAGCCGTCTCAAGCCAAGCCCAGGATGGCGCGCGCGCTCCTCTTCAACATTCTGTTTTATGCGACGACGGTGTTGTTCCTCGTGCTCGGCAGCCCGCTCTTTTTCGCCCCGAGGCGCTGGGCGATGGCGGCACTTGCCATACACGGGCGCTTCGAACTTTGGCTGCTCGAAACGATCGTCGGCACCAAGCTCGAAGTGCGCGGGGCGGAGAAGCTTCCGACCGGCGCCTGTCTCGTCGCCGCCAAACATCAGTCGGCGTGGGAGACCTTCGGCCTCATTCCGCTGTTCCGCGATCCGGCACTCCTGATGAAGCGCGAGCTGTTCTGGATCCCGTTCCATGGCTGGTTCTCGCACAAATTCCAGATGATCCCGGTCGACCGCGACAAGGGACCGACCGCGCTCAGGCGCATGCTGCGCGAGACGAAGAAGCGCGTGGCCGAAGGGCGCGAGATCATCATCTTCCCGGAAGGGACGCGGCGGGCACCGGGCGCGGCCCCCGACTACAAGACGGGCGTCGTCCTCCTCTATGAGGCGCTCGGCATTCCTTGCGTCCCGGTCGCGCTCAATTCCGGCGTGTTTTGGCCGCGCCGCAGCTTCATGCGGCGGCCGGGCACGGTCGTGGTCGAGTTCCTCGACCCGATTCCCCCGGGACTGCCGAAAGCGGAGTTCCTGGAGCGGCTGATCGGCTCGATCGAGACGGCTTCGGCGCGCCTCCTGAGAGAAGCAAAGGCCCAGGAACCCCGCGTTGGGTAGCCCGTTAACCTTTGAATGCTTGACTAGAGCCCGGCCGATGTTCTATCTTTGTTCTTAAGGTTCGGGGCAGAGTCTTGATTTCGTCGTCACGGAACCCATTTCACCAAGTGCTGTGCTGGTTAACGGGTTTGGATCCCATGTGGACGCACAACGTCGAAGTTGAGACCCCGCAATGGGGGCCGCCGGATGAGCCCGCTCTCGTCTGCTCAGAGGCTGCCTTCGCTCAGGCCTTTCACTACTGGCGCGGGGCCTCCGGACGGCGCTATCTGCATAGCGTCTATACGCTGATCGGCTGCCCTGCCCTTCCACGGGCCAACTACATTCTCGTGCGCCGCCACGAGGACGGGACCCGGTCACCGCTCGCCTTTGGCCAGACCCGGGACGATACCGCGACGCTCAATCTCGCCCATCTCCGCCACCACGGCGCGAAATGCGGGGCGAACGAGGTGCATATCCATCTCCTGGCCGAGACCGCAGACGCCCGCGCCGTGGTCGAGGCCGATCTCCTCGCCGCACATACGCGAAGGCTCGCTGCCGCCAACGCGGCGTAATCCCGTAGCGCTACAGTTGAGCCGCTGACCGAAATTGACGCTACGAGAAGCGTCAGTCGGGCAACAGCACCGGCAAGCCGAACAAGGAGGACTGCGTGAAGTGGCGCGCCCGAAGAGATTTCGAACTCCTGACCCCCAGATTCGTAGTCTGGTGCTCTATCCAGCTGAGCTACGGGCGCGTCTCGCCTCCCGAAATCGAGCTTTCAGTAGAGGCGCGTTTCAAGCAAGCGGCGCAAAAAAAGCGAGCCAGGCTCGCTTCGATCAAGCAAGGCTTTACCTAATCCGTCGCCTTCGCAAAGGCAAGGCTGGCTCGCCCCTTGGCGGCAATGGGAGGCATCCTCACTCCCAGGCTTGACCCGGGGGTCCACGCCGTGACCGTCGTGCCGGGTTGAGGCACAACGGAAGGGATGCCCGCATCAAGCGCGGGCATGACGGATTGGGTTTACGTTCCCAAAAGTAACTTACTCTTGAGCTGCTCGGAGATCAGGCGCTGAGCTTCCGCGCCCGCTTCAACTCCACCACCATATCGGGGATGGTCACGCGGAAGGTGGCGCCGCCTTCGTTGCCGATGAGCGCGATCCGGCCGCCATGCGCCTGGACCAGCTCATGCGCGATGGCGAGCCCGAGCCCGGTTCCGCCTTTGCGGGCGCTGCCCTGGAAGGCCTCGAACAAATGGGCGCGGGCCCTCTCCGGCACGCCGGGTCCGGTATCGGTCACCTCGATCACCGTGACCGAGCCCTCGCGCCGTCCGGCGACGGCAATCTCGCCCTCGATATCGCTCTCGCTTTCGAGAGCCTGCACCGCATTGCGGCAGAGATTGCTGAGGACGCGATAGAGCTGGTCGCGGTCGGCGTCGACTTCCAGCCTCGCCTCGATCTCGACGATCCAGCGGATATTTTGCCGAGGGAGCCCGAGGCTGTCGCCGATCTCGGCGAGCAGCGGAGCGAGCGGAAACCGCTTCCGCCGCGGCGGGGCCTCTTGCGCCTGGCCGTAATTCAGGGTCTGGGCGCAGAGCCGGATGGCGCGATCGAGCGACGCGATCAGCTTCGGCACGAGGCGCTGCACGGTCGGGTCCTTGACCGCGATCAGGCGATCGGACAGGAGCTGGGCGCTCGACAGCATGTTGCGAAGATCGTGGCTGATCTTGCTCACCGCGAGCCCAAGCGCCGCGAGCCGCGACTTCTGCGAGAGGGTCTCGGCAAGCTCCCTCTGCATGGCTGAGAGCTCCCGCTCGGCGGTGCCGATTTCGTCGCGGCGGTCGGAAGGCGTGATGACCCTGGTCGGATCCTCCGGGCGTTGCGAGAAGCGCACGATGTTCCAGGTGAGCTTGGTCATCGGTTTGATGAGAAGCGCATCGAGCGTGAGATAGACCAACGCCGCGGTGATGATCGAGATGAGGATGGAGAGGCCGAGGATGTCGAGACCGTAGCGGATCATGGCGGCCTTCAGCGGCGCTTCGCCCATCACCACCTCGATCAACTCGCCGGCGTGGAAGCCGGGATCGCCGATCACGCGGATGACGCGGTCCTGCGGCGTGACATAAACCATGAGCGCGTCGGCGATCAGCGTCAGCCAGGAGGCGCCGCGCAAGTCGTAGGACGCATCGATAACGGCGGGCATATCCATCTCGATGATCAGCGTCCGGGAGGCGTCTCGCTTGACGGCAATCGCCTTCACCTGGGCGCGTTCCAGGAGCTCGTCGCGCAGCATCGAAGGCAGCTGGCCGCCCGGCGCCGCCTCGGCGGCAAGCGAGGCGATCTGCGCCGCGGCCAGCCGCTCCATCAGCCACTGCCGCCGGAAATTGGAGACCGAGGGCACGAACACGAGCACTTCGGCGAGCATGACGAAGAGAATGGTGAGCAGCAGCAGTTTGGCCGACAATCCCGGGACGTAGCGGGACATCGGCGGCTTTTGCGGCGTTGTGCTTGGGGTCTCGTCGTTCAAGGGAACCAACCGAACTTGAGCCATCGCCGGTGGCGCGGCTCTCGCTATCCTAGGCGGCGCAAGAAGCCAATGATGCTACGGAGCCAGCTATTCGTCAAAGTTGGCAAATAATAGGTGTAGGCCACGCGCTTGGAGAGCTCGGAAAAGGTGGGATAAGGCAGCACAAGGTGAATAAGGTCGCCGATCCTCATGCCCTTGGCCATGGCGACCACCCAAAGCTGAAGCAACTCGCCGGCCTCGGCGCCGACGATGGTGCAGCCGAGAATGGTGCCGTTAGGCTTGGTGATGACCTTGATGAACCCCTCCGTGGCGCGCTCGCATTGCGCCCGGTCGTTCTCGCTATAGGGCGCGCGGTAGATACGGATGCGGCGATAGCGCTTGCGCGCTTCGGCCTCGGTCAATCCGATCTGGGCAAGCTCGGGGTCGGTATAGACGACGCGCGGAATGATGCCGGCGTCTGCGTCGGGCTTCAGCCGGAACAGCGCGTTTCTGATGACGATGGTGGCGTGATAGTTGGCAAGATGCGTGAAGGCCGGTCCGCCGATCACGTCGCCAATGGCATAGACGCGGCGATTGGTGGTCTTGAGCTGGTGATTCACCTTGATCCCGTCGTCGCTAAAGGCGATCCCGGCGCGTTCGAGGCTGAGCGATTTGACGTTCGGCTTGCGCCCGGTGGCGACCAACAGATGCGTTCCCCTGAGGGTGGTGGGCTCGCCGTTCTCTGTGAAATGCACGGCGAGGCCCTGCGTCGAGCGCTCGACGCGCTCGACCCGCGTATCGGGGTGGAGCATCACTTGCGTGTCGGCCAGCCGCTTGAGCAGCACGGCGGCAGCCTCGGGGTCTTCGCGGGCGAGGAACCCCTCGACATCGAACACGCTGACATGGGAGCCGAGCATGCGATTGGCCTGCGCGAGCTCGAGACCGACCGGACCGCCGCCGAGGACGATCAGATGCTGGATCCGCTCGCTGACGTCGAAAATCGTTTCGTTGGTGAGGTAGGGCACCTCGTCGAGGCCGGGGATCGGTGGTGTCGAGGGCATCGACCCGGTGGCGACCACGAATCTGCGGGCGCGCACCAAGACGCGGCCTGCCTCGACCGTGAACTTGTCGAGGAAACTTGCCTGCGCCTGGATGACGCGGACTCCCAAACCCGTCATGCGCTCGATCGAGTCGTTCGGCGCGATGGCGGCGATGACGCCGTGAATATGATCGTGCACGCCGCGATGGTCGATCTGGGCCTCGATGACGTCGATGCCGAAGGTGGAGGCGGTGCGCACCGCTTCCGCCCGCTTGGCCGCCGCAAGCAGCGATTTGGATGGGACGCAGCCGTAGTTGAGACAGTCGCCGCCCATGCGCCCCTTTTCGATCAGCACCACGGGCACGCCGAACTGTGCCGCCGCGGCCGCGACCGACAAGCCCCCTGAGCCCGCGCCGATAACGCAGAGGTCGGGCTTCAGCACCTCTTCCATAATCGCCAGTCCCCCATCGCCATCCGCTTCAGGGCGCCCGCCTGAACCACCTGACCGCCACCGGAATGAGCGCCACGAGCCCCAGCGCCACGAACCCAGCGATCAGTTCCGGGGTCAACAGCGCCTCGGGATCGAGCGTGTATGAGCACGAACTCTTGGCCTCCCGCTCCCGACTTGGCAAGGCAGGACTGATAGCGAGATTGCTGCGCCTCGATGACGCTGTCGAGTCCGCTGCCGGCCAGGGCAAAGGCAAAGGTTGCCGGGATAATGCCAAGAATCGTCGTGACGAAATAGGTCGTGAAGGGCACGCCGAGCAGCCCGGGGGCGAGGTTGACAAGCCAGAACGGGAAAATCGGGACAAGGCGCAGGAAGAGCAGATAGGAGAAGGCATCCCGCTGAAACCCCTGCCGAAAGCGGGTCAGCAGCGGCCCCGCCCGCGCCGCCAGGAGATCGCCGACCGTGCTCTTCGCGATGAGAAAGAGAATTGTTGCCCCTATGGTTGCGCCGATCATGGAGGCGACGCCACCCAACAGCCAGCCGAACAGGAAGCCGCCGGTGACGGTCAGCACCGCGCCCCCAGGCAGCGACAGCGCGACGACGGCGGCATAAAGGGCGACGAAGGCGGCAAGACTGAGCAGTCTGTGAGCGTCGATGTAACCGCGCAGCGCCTCGCGGTTCTCGGCAAGCGCGGTGACGGTCAGGTAGCGGTGCCAGCCCATGGCGAACACGAAGACCATCGCGCCGATCAAGACGAGGAGCGGCCAGAGACGCTTAAGCCATTGCGCGACGTTCGGCCCGCTTTTCGATGCCGTCTTCACTTCGCCGAGCTCTCCTTCCGGTTTTGACAGGCCTAGATTGACCATGTTTGGCCGATGCGAAACAGACCTTCGCGGCTGAGGCGTGCGTGTTCACGACCTTGAACGGGATCGGGCTCCTGGCACCGCCAGGATTGACTTCGGCCGCCGCCCCACCCTATAAGCCGCGGGATCGCGGACAAGGCCTAAGCGTCATGCCCGCCTGCCAAGCCCGGGTTAAGGAGCCCCTCCCGTGAAACGCACCTACCAACCATCGCGGCTCGTCCGCAAGCGGCGCCACGGCTTTCGCGCGCGCATGGCGACGACGGGCGGCCGGAAGGTGCTTGCGCGTCGCCGGGCCAAGGGGCGCAAGCGCCTGTCGGCATAAGCCGGCGCTTTCCTGGTGACGGCGATCGGACGTCTCAAGACCCGCGCCGAGTTCCTCTATGTCCGGGACGGCAATCGCTTCTCGACACCCTCGCTCGTGCTCCAGGCACGGCAGCGCGCGGGCGATGCGACCGGCGACCCTCAGCTTGCCCGCTTCGGCTTCACGGCGAGCAAGAGCCTCGGCGGGGCCGTCGTTCGCAATCGGGCGCGGCGCCGCTTGAAGGAAGCGGTGCGGCTTACTGCCCCCTCACATGCCATTGAGGGCTATGATTATGTCTTGATCGCGCGGGAGGGCACGGTACAACGACGCTTCACCGCGTTAATCAAGGACCTTGAACGCGCGTTCGCCAAGGTGCACGCGCCCTCCCCGGCAAAGAGCGACGCTGAATGCCTGCGAATCCGGACTTCACCTCTCGCGCGAGGGGCGATCGCAGGCCTTGAGTTGAAAGCGATATGGACGAGAACAACCGCAACTTCATCCTCGCCATCGTGCTGTCGATCGGCGTCTTGTTCGCCTGGCAGTACTTTTTCTTGCCGAAGCCGCCGAGGCGCCCGGCACGAAACCGGCCGAGCAGCAACAGGTCGACCCGGGACCGCCGCAGCCGCAAGCCGGAGGCACGCAGCCGGGAGGCGCCGCGCCGCAGCCTGGCGCCCCGACCGCGCACATTCACCCGCGAGGAGGCGCTTGCGCAAAGCCCCCGCATCGCCATCGAGACGCCGAGCGTCAAAGGCTCGATCGCACTGAAGGGCGCGCGCATCGACGATCTGACGCTCAAGGACTATCGCGAGACGGTCGAACCGAACGAGCCCGCAAGTCGTGCTGCTGTCGCCCGCCGGCGGTCCGCACGCCTATTACGCCGAGTCGGGCTTCGTCGGCGGCGCCAACGAGGATCTCGCCCTTCCCAACGCCGACACGGTGTGGACGGCCGCGAGCCAGGGACCGCTTACGCCGAACTCGCCGGTCACGCTCACCTACGACAACGGCAACGGGCTCGAATTTACCCGCACCATCTCCGTCGACGACAAATACATGTTCACGATCGACGACGAGGTGGCCAATACCGGGTCCGAGGCGGTCACGCTTTATCCTTACGCGCTCGTCTCACGTCACGAGACGCCTCCCATCCAGGGGTTCTTTATCCTGCATGAAGGCCTGATCGGCGTCGTCGACGACGGCGGGCTGCAAGAGATCACTTACCAGAGCGCGATCGAGAACGAGGAGGCAACGCGCTTCAAGAGCCGGAGTGGTTGGCTCGGCATCACCGACAAATATTGGGCGACCGCGGTCATTCCGGAGCAGGGCAAGGCCTTCGACGCCACGTTCTTGGGGACAGCAGAAGGACGGCCGCGACCTCTTCCAGACCGACTATCTCATGGGCGCCGCTGTCGATCGCTCCCGGGCAAACCGGACAAGCGCAAGGGCGCGTATTCGCCGGAGCCAAAGAGGTCAATGTCGTCGACGGTTATGCCGAGAGCTACGGCATCCCGCGATTCGATCGCCTGATCGACTGGGGCTGGTTCTATTTCCTGACCAAGCCGTTGTTTTTCGCGCTCGACTATTTCTACAAGCTGGTCGGCAATTTCGGCGTCTCCATCCTGATCGTCACGGTCATCATCAAGCTCATCCTGTTCCCGCTCGCGAACAAATCCTACGTGGCGATGAGCAAGATGAAGAAGCTTGCGCCCGAGATGCAGCGCATCAAGGAGCGCCACGGCGACGACCGCATGCGCCAGCAGCAGGCGATGATGGACTTGTACAAGAAGGAGAAGGTGAACCCGGCATCGGGCTGCCTGCCGATCCTGGTGCAGATCCCGATCTTCTTCGCCCTCTACAAGGTGCTGTTCATCACCATCGAGATGCGGCATGCGCCGTTCTTCGGCTGGATCAGGGATCTGTCGGCGCCCGATCCCACCAGCATCTTCAATCTGTTCGGAGCCATTCCCTGGGATCCGCCCGCTTTTCTCATGATCGGCGTTTGGCCGATCATCATGGGCATCACCATGTGGGTGCAGATGAAGCTGAACCCTGCGCCGCCCGATCCGGTGCAAGCGAAGCTGTTCGCCTGGATGCCGGTGTTCTTCACCTTCCTGCTCGCCTCCTTCCCGGCGGGGCTCGTGATCTATTGGGCGTGGAACAATCTGCTGTCGGTGATCCAGCAATCGGTGATCATGGTGCGGCAGGGGGTGGAGATTCCGCTGCTGGAGAATCTCGGCTTCAAGAACAACAAGAGCAAGGCCAAGGGCGAGGCCGAGGGGTAGCCCTCAGCCTCTTGTCATTGCCCGCGCAGGCGGGCAATCCAGTAACCACCGCCTTCGCGGTTAACGGATCCCGGTGGTTACTGGATCGCCGGGCCAAGCCCGGCGATGACAACGGATAGTCCCGATTTCACCAAGGCCGATCTCGAAAGAGGCGAGGCGCTGTTCAGGGGTCCTTGCACGTTCGTCAAGGGCGTGGTCAGCGTCGCCGACTTGCCGAAGGACGGCCGCGCCGAAGTGGCTTTCGCCGGGCGCTCGAATGTCGGCAAGTCGAGCCTGATCAACGCGCTCACCGGGCGAACCCGTCTCGCGCGCGTCTCGGTGACGCCGGGACGGACGCGGGAGCTCAATTTCTTCGCGCTCGGCCCAGATAACACCCTCTATCTCGTGGACATGCCGGGCTACGGCTATGCCCGGGCTTCGAAGGCGGAAGTCAAAAGCTGGACCCGCCTGATCGGCGATTACCTGAAAGGGCGGCGCGAGCTGAAACGCGTGTTCCTTCTGATCGACGCGCGGCACGGGCTCAAGCCTAACGACAAAGAGACGATGAAGCTGCTGGACGAGGCCGCCGTCTCCTATCAGGCGGTGCTGACCAAGGCCGACAAGCCCAAGGCCACCGAGCTCGCGGCAATTCAAGCCGAGGTCGCGAGCGAGCTTGCCAAGCACCCTGCGGCCTATCCGCAAGTTCTCGCGACCTCGGCCCGCACGGGCTCGGGAATCAAGGAATTGCGCGCCGCGATCGCCGTGCTCGCGCCCTGACCGCTCAAGCCATGAAGCGGGGCCAGAGCGCCGGTATCCAGCAGCCGGACGGCAAGCGCAAGGCGAAGAAGACGCCGCGACCGGCCCTATAGCCAAGCCTATCGCTTGTCCCCCCGGCCAAAGCGCCGCTATAAGCGCGACGTGGCCAAGACCAGATCATCCCCCGCCAGAGCCAAGGAACGGCCGGCGCCGAAGGCGCGCGCGCTAACCGGCGTGGCCGAAGTGCTCGCCTCCGTCCATGCCAAGGCCAAGGTGCTGTCGGAGGCGCTGCCCTATATGCAGCGCTACGACAGGAAGACCGTGGTGGTGAAATATGGCGGCCACGCCATGGGCGACCCCGGGCTTGCCGCCGATTTCGCCCGCGACATCGTGCTCATCAAGCAGGCGGGCGTGAACCCCGTGGTGGTGCATGGCGGCGGCCCGCAGATCGGCTTGTTGCTCGACCGGCTGAACATCAGATCGGAATTCAAGGGCGGCTTGCGCGTGACCGACCGGGCGACGGTCGAAGTGGTCGAGATGGTGCTCGCAGGCTCGGTCAACAAGGAGATCGTGACCGCCATCAACGGCCAAGGCGGCAAGGCGGTCGGCATCTCCGGCAAGGACGCCAATCTGATGCGGGCCAAGCGGCTCGAGCGGCGCTGGCGCGATCCCGCCTCCAATATCGAGCAGATCGCCGATCTCGGCTTTGTCGGCGATCCCGCCGCGGTCGATCCGCACATCATCGACGTCATCATCCAGTCCGATTTGATCCCGGTGGTGGCGCCGATCGGCGTTGGGCCTCACGGCGAGACCCTCAACATCAACGCCGATACCTTCGCCGCCGCGCTCGCCTCGGCCTTGAAGGCGAAACGGCTGCTGCTCCTCACCGACGTGGAGGGCGTGCTCGACAAGGAAGGCAAACTGATCAAGTCGCTGACGACCGCCGAGGCGCAAGCCCTGATCGACGACGGCACGATTTCCGGCGGCATGATTCCCAAGATCGAGAGTTGCATCGACGTCATCTCCGAAGGGGTCGAGGGCGTGGTGATCATCAACGGCAAGGTGCCGCATGCGGTGCTGCTCGAACTGTTCACCGAGCATGGCGCCGGCACCCTGATCGAACGGCGACGGCGCAAGAGCGGCGCGTGGGGAGCGCAATGACGGGAAGCAACGGGCCGGCACGCGGCTTCGATCACGTCGAGGCGTGGGTGTTCGATCTCGACAACACGCTCTACCCAGCCGACTGCAATCTGTTCGCGCAGATCGACCGGCGCATGGGCGAGTTCATCGCCAATTCGTTCGGCATACCGCTCAATGAAGCGCAAAGCTTGCGCGAGGCCTACTACTATGAGCACGGGACCACGCTTGCAGGGCTCGTGCTCCTCCACGACGTGCCGCCCGACGATTTCCTCGACTATGTGCACGACATCGATCTTAGCGCCGTCGCCCCCTGCCCCGAACTCGCGGCGGCTCTGCGCGCCCTGCCGGGACGCAAATTCATCTTCACCAACGGCTCGCGCAAACATGCCGAAGCGGTTGTCGAGCGGCTCGGGGTGGGCGGCGCAGTTTGAAGATATCTGCGACATTCATGCGCTCGGCTACATCCGCCCGAAGCCGATGCGGGAAGCCTACGAGCGCTTCGTCGGCGCCCATGACGTGGTGCCGCGCAAGGCCGCCATGTTCGACGACCTCCCGCACAATCTCGAGACCGCGCATGCGATCGGCATGACCACGGTCCTGGTGCACGGCGTGACGGAACACCCCGAGCACCGGGCGATGAGCGGCTGGACCGAACTTCCGGTCCATATTCATCACCGCACCGAAACGCTTCCCGCCTTTCTTGCCGCCATCGGCGCCGGGCTCGCCGACCATCGACCCGAACCGTCCCTGCTCGCGTCACCAGCGCAATTCTGCCTTATCTGACCAAGGCCACCATGACCCACGACCATCTCCAGACCTTCATCGACAGCGCATACGAGCATGCGGTCGAGATCACGCCCGAGACCAAGGGCGTGGTGCGCGACGCCGTCGATGAAGTGCTCGATCTCCTCGACCGGGGCGAGCTCCGCGTGGCGGAGAAGCGCGACGGCGCCTGGGTCGTGCATCAATGGCTCAAGAAGGCGATCCTGCTCTCGTTCCGCCTCAGCGAGCCGCGCAAGATCGATGGCGGTCCCGACGGCGGGGCGTGGTGGGACAAGATCCCGACCAAGTTCGCCAAGTGGAAGGCCAAGGACTTCAAGGAGGCCGGCTTTCGCGTCGTGCCTGGTGCGGTCGTGCGCCGCTCGGCCTATATCGCGCCCGGCGTCGTGCTGATGCCCTCCTTCGTCAATCTCGGCGCGCGGGTCGAATCGGGCACCATGATCGACACGTGGGCCACGGTCGGCTCCTGCGCCCAGATCGGCCGCAACGTGCATCTCTCGGGCGGGGCCGGCATCGGCGGGGTGCTCGAGCCGATCCAGGCCAATCCGGTGATCATCGAGGACAATTGCTTCATCGGCGCCCGCGCCGAAGTGGCTGAAGGGGTGATCGTCGGCGAAGGCTCGGTGCTGTCGATGGGCGTTTATATCGGTCAATCGACCAGGATCATCGACCGCGCCACCGGCTTCGTGCACCAGGGCCACGTGCCCCCCTTCTCGGTGGTGGTCTCAGGCACGATGCCCGGAAAGAACCTGCCGGACGGCACGCCGGGGCCTTCGCTCTATTGCGCCGTCATCGTCAAGACCGTGGATGAGCGCACCCGCGCCAAGACCTCGATCAACGAATTGCTCAGGGATTGAGGCCGAGGGACGATCCATGCCCGGCGAAGGGGACTAGACGGGAATTCGATGGACCTGGATTTCAAGTCTCTCTTCACCTCGCTCGACGGTCGCATCAACCGGGCCCAAGTTCTGGGTTGGCGCAGCCGGGTTCCTCGTCATCTTGATGATCGTCGACGGCATTTTCGGTTCGTCGATTTTTGGCCGCATCCTGAAGTTCCTCCTCGCGATCGGTCTCTTCTATCCGGCCTACGCGGTGACCGCCAAACGCTTCCAGGACCGCGACAAGCCTGGCCAGACCGCGCTCTACGGGTTGATTCCCGTGCTCGTCGCGATTGTGCTCGGATCGTTCGGCCTGACCGGCGATCCGACCGGAGCAAATGCGCTCGGATGGATCTGCACGCTGATCTATCTCGGCGTCGGGCTCTGGTTCGTCATCGAGCTCGGCATCCTCAGAGGCACGCCCGGGCCGAACCGCTTCGGCGGCGATCCCTTGGCCGCCGTGCGCTAGAGACTTGCGCGTCAGCGATGTATCGCGCGTTCGACGCCGGGAAGATCATCGCCAGGATCGACGAGCCGGCTTGCCATGCGGCTCGGCGATGGTCATGGTGATCGGCCCATGACCGCTCTCGGCGACAAGGCTGTTGAACTGGCGCAAAACCTGATCCGCTGCGAAAGCGTGACACCGGCGGACGCAGGCGCGCTCGATGTTCTCATTGCAGCGCTGAAGCCCGCACGTGTCACCTTCTGGCGTCTCAATTTCAAGGACGAAGGCACGCCGCCGGTCGACAATCTTTACGCCCGCATCGGCGACGGGCCGCCGAATCTTTGCTTCGCCGGGCATGTCGACGTGGTCCCGTCCGGCGATTTCGCGCTGTGGAGCCATGCACCCTTCGCGGCCGAGATCGACGACGGTCGCCTCTATGGCAGGGGTGCGTCGGACATGAAGGGCGCCATCGCCTGCTTCACCGCCGCGGCGCTCGACTATGTCAAGTCGCGCGGCCGCGAGATCGACGGCTCGATCAGCCTTCTCATCACCGGCGATGAGGAAGGGCCCGCGATCAACGGCACGCGCAAGGTGCTCGCCTGGATGAAGGAGCAAGGCGAGCAGCCCGATCATTGTCTCGTGGGCGAGCCCACCAACGCCAAGCGGATCGGGGACGCGATCAAGATCGGCCGGCGCGGCAGTCTGAACGGAATCCTGAAGGTGACAGGCGTGCAGGGCCATGTCGCTTATCCCCATCTTGCCAGCAATCCGGTCAGAGGATTGGTGAAGATCCTCGCCCGCTTTCACGACACGCCGCTCGATTACGGCAGCGCGCATTTCTCGCCGTCAAATCTCGAAGTGACCAGCATCGATGTCGGCAATCCCACCACCAACGTGATTCCGCCGGTCGGCCGAGGCGCGCTTCAATGTGCGCTTCAACGACCGGCACAGGCGGAATCGCTGGACGCGCAGCTCCGCGAGCAGGCGACGCTCGCGCTGTCAGGCACCGATCTCACCATGAGCCTCGAGTTCGAGCCGCCGAGCGTCTCCTTTCTCACCGAGCCGGGCCCGCTCGATGCGTTGCTGAGCGAGGCGGTGAACGAGGTCACCGGTCTCACGCCGTCGCTCTCGACCGACGGCGGGAACCTCGGATGCCCGCTTCATCAAGGACTATTGCCCGGTCGTCGAATTCGGGCTGTTGACCGCGACAATCCACAAGGCCGACGAGCACGCAGCGATCGGCGACCTCGAGCAATTGACCGCCATCTACCGCCGCTTCATCTCGCTCTATTTCGAGACGTTCGGGGGCGCCGATGCCGGGTGATGCCCGGCCGATCGGGGTGTTCGACTCCGGCATGGGCGGGCTCACCGTGCTCAAGGCCCTTGCCGCGCGTCTCCCCAACGAGCGCTTCGTCTATCTCGGCGATACCGCACGCCTTCCCTACGGCACCAAGAGCGCCGAGACGGTGCAAGGCCTATGCGCTCCAGGCGACACGGCTTCTGCTCGATCAGGGCGTGAAGATGCTGGTGATCGCCTGCAACACCGCTTCCGCCGTGGCGCTCGACGGTCTGGAACAGGCCTTCACGCCGGTGCCCGGTGATCGGCGTGATCGAGCCGGGAGCGCGGGCGGGCGTCTCCGCAACGTCAAATCGCCGCATCGCCGTGATCGCGACCGAGGGCACGGTCAGGGGCGGCGCCTATGCCCGCGCCATTCGCAACCTGATGAGCGATGCGGAAGTGGTGCAGCAGCCGTGCCAGGTGTTCGTGGCGCTGGCCGAGGAGGGATGGGCCGATTCTCCCGCGACGCGCGCCGCGGCGGAGCACTATCTGGCGGCGCTCTTCAAGAGCCCCGACGCGCCCGACACGCTCGTCCTCGGATGCACCCACTTCCCGGTCCTGGCGGACGCCATCAGGGCGGTGATCGGCGGGCGCGTGGCTCTGGTCGATTCGGCCGAGACCACGGCGGGCGCCGTGGCCGACGCGCTTTCCCGCGCGGGGCTTGCCAGCGAGGCGGAAGCGCGCGACGCGGGCGCCGTGCGCTTCTTCGCCACCGATTCGCCCGAGCGCTTCGCGCGCGTCGGTGCGATCTTCTTGGGGCGCGCGATCGATCCCGCTTCGGTCACGCTCGTCGATCTCCACACGTTTGCTTAAGCCTTGGGCGGAGGCTCGTTGTCAGGCAAATCGGCGGAATTGTCGGTGGGGTCGGTCTGCTCGAGCGCGGGCGGCGCCTTCGTAGCGGCGGCGACGGTCACTTCGCGCAACAGGCCGCGCAACCAGGGACGCCCGAGCAACAAGAGAACCGTCAGGCCGTAGATCACGGCGCCCAAGACGATGAGAAGCGCGAGTTCCGTCTCGTCGCGGAACAGGCTCATGCCTGCCAGCGCACGCTCGAGCCCATAGGCGCCGGCGAGAAGCGCCGCCGCGAGCACGACACCCGCGGCGATGAGCTTGGCAACGGGCTTGCCGATGGCGGCTGCCCGACACCGCGAAGCCTTGGCGCCGGGCGAAGAAGGCGAGCAGGCTGAGATTGATCCATGCGCCCACGCTCGTCGCAAGCGCAAGCCCCACTTGCGCGAGCGGTCCCATCAACACGACCTTCAAGGCGATGTTGATGGCAGCCGCCAAGAGCGCCGCCTTGACCGGCGTTGCGGTGTCGCCGCGCGCATAGAACGGCGCGGTGAAGCTTCGCATCAGAACGAAGGGAAGCAATCCGATCGAATAGGCGGCGAGCGTCGCCCCCGCTGCTGCGGCGTCAGAGGCGGTGAAGGCGCCGCGGGCGAACAGGGCGCGCATGATGAGGTCGGGGATGGTGATAGCGGCGGCGGCGCACGGCACGGTGAGGAGGAGCGCAAGCTGAACGCCGCGGGCCTGGGCCGAGGCCGCGCCCTTCTCGTCGCCCGCGGCAAGCCGCCGCGACATCTCGGGCAGGAGCACGGTGCCGACGGCGATGCCGACCACGCCGATGGGGAGCTGGTTGATGCGATCGGCGTAATAGAGCGCCGACAGCGCGCCGGTGGGCAGGAACGAGGCGATCAGCGTGTCGGCGAAAAGCGCAAGCTGCACGCCGCCCGCGCCGATGATGGCGGGGCCCAGCGCTTTCAGGAAGCGGCGCGTAGGCTCCGACATCCGCGGCAGGCGGAGGCGGACCCCATATCCGTGACGCTCGGCGTCGATGCCGACGAGCAGCAACTGGGCCACGCCCGCGATCAGCACGCCCCAAGAAGCGGCATGACCGGCGTCGGAGAAGTGCGGCGCGAGAAGGAGCGTCGCGACCACAGACAGATTGAGCAGGATGGGCGCGCCGGCGGCGGCGGCGAACCGGTTATTGGCGTTGAGGACACCGGCGAACAGCGTCTCCACCGAAACGAGCGCGAGATAGGGAAAAGTGATGCGGGTGAGCGCCACGGCAAGGTCGAAGCGCTCCGGATCGCCGACAAGACCCGGCGCGAGCACGCTCACGACCCACGGCGTGAAGAAGAGCGCAAACCCGAGCAGCACGAGATTGATGGCGATGAGCGCGGCGGCGATCTGGTCGGCGAACAGCTTGGCGGCGGGGAGGCCCGCTTCTTCGAGCGTGCGCGCATAGGCGGGCACGAAGGCCGCGGCGAACGCGCCCTCGGCGAAGATGGCGCGGAAATGGTTGGGAAGGCGAAAGGCGACGAAGAAGGCGTCGGCGATCGGCCCTGCGCCGAGGATCGCCGCCATGACCACGTCGCGGATAAAGCCGGTGAGGCGCGAGACGAGGGTGAGCCCGCCGACCGTGGCGATGCGCCTGATCATGCTCCCTCACGGGCTCTCATGGTCCCTCCCCTTCGCGGCAGAGACGTAGATGAATTTCAGCGCCTTGACCATGCTTCCTCGGCACGAGGCGTTGGGCCCCGCAAAGGCCCCCTCCTTGCAGGTGAGGCTAGGACTTCCCCTCTCCCCTTGCGGGAGAGAGGCTTCCCGGCCGGCGCGCGAAGCGCGACGAAGGCGGGAAGGGTGAGGGGTAATTGTTTAAACGCGGCTTCACGCTTAGCGTGTTCGCCGCTGACCCCTCACCGCGTGCCAACTGGCGCGCGTGCTCTCCCCCAAGGGGAGAGCGGGAAAATTTGCCGTATGGCCAGGCCGTCATCCTGAGGTGCGAGCAGAGCGAGCCTCGAAGGATGGCGATTTCCAGTAGCCCTGATGCGCTTGGGACGAGGCGCGCATTCCCCTCTCCCCTTCCGCGAGAGGGTGGCGAGCCGCGAAGCGCGTGCTCTCCCCCAAGGGGAGAGCGGCGGAGTTCAATAATCGACCTTAACCAGGTAGAGGCCGCAGGGGGGCGCGACGGGGCCGCAGGCGCCGCGCGTCCGGGCTTCGAGCGCCGCCTCAAGATCGCGCGCCCTCCATTTGCCTTCGCCGACGAGCTTCAGCGAGCCGACCATCGAGCGCACCTGATTGTGCAGAAAGGAGCGGGCCGACGGCCTCGATCCTGATCTCCTCGCCGCGGCGCGTCACCGACAGGACGTCGAGCGTCTTGACCGGCGAGGCCGCCTGGCACTCCGAGGACCGGAAGGTGGTGAAATCGTGATGCCCGACCAGAAGCTGCGCGGCGTCGTTCATGGCGGTGGCGTCGAGAGCGTGGGCGACCTGCCAGGCGCGGTCGCGGTCGAGTGCAAGGGGGCTGCGCCGGTTGACGATACGATAGAGATAATGGCGCGCGGTGGCCGAGAAGCGCGCGTCGAAATCGTCGGCCACAAGCGCGCAGTCGAGCACGCTGATCGGGTCGGGCCTGAGCTGGGCGTTCAGCGCATCGCGCACTTTCCACGGCGGCCAGTCCTTGGCGAGATCCATGTGGGCGACTTGGCCCAGCGCATGCACGCCGGCATCGGTTCGCCCGGCGCCGCGGGGGAGCGTCTCTTCGCCAGAGAAGGCCTTGATGGCTTCGGCCAAGCGCCCCTGCACCGACGGCCCGTTCTCCTGCATCTGCCAGCCGACAAACGGCGTGCCGTCATATTCGAGGGTGAGCTTGTAGCGGGGCATGGCTCTAGGCGAGCACCGTCCCGGGGCGAAGCTTCAGATCCGCGCAAGAACTCGTCCGCCGGCATGGGTTTCCTTCCGCCCCGCTGGACCTCCGTGAGCCGCACCGCGCCCTTGCCGCAGGCGACGGTCAGTCTGTCGTCGAGAAGCGCGCCCGCTGGTCCCGAGCCTTTGGCCTGCGCCGACCGCAGGACCTTGATGCGCTCGCGCCTGCCGCCCGCCTCGATCTCGAACCAGGCGCCGGGGTAAGGAGAAAGGCCGCGAATGCGGTCATGCACATCGTGCGCCTGAAGGCGCCAATTGATGCGCATCTCGCGCGGATCGAGCTTGGGAGCGTAGGTCGCGGCTTCGTCGTGCTGAGGACGGCAATCGAGACGGCCCTGCTCGAGTTCGGCAAGCGCCTTCACCATCAGCCCGGCGCCAAGCGGGAGCGAGCGCGTCATGCAGTTCGCCCGCAGTCATGTCGGGGCCGATCTTCACGCGCTCGGTGAGGCAGACCGGACCGGCGTCCAGCCCTTCGGTGATGCGCATGATCGAGATGCCGCTCTCTCTGTCGCCCGCCATGACGGCACGGTTGATGGGAGCGGCGCCCCGCCAGCGCGGCAGGAGCGAGGCATGGACATTGAAGGCGCCGTGGCGCGTGCCCTCCAGAATTGGCGTCGGCAGGATGAGCCCATAGGCCACGACAACGGCGGCGTCGGCTTCAAGCGCACGAAAGTCCTTCTGCTCCTCAGCGCCCTTCAGCCGCTCCGGGGTGCGCACGGTGAGCCCCGCTTGCTCGGCGGCTTGGTGAACCGGCGATTTGCGCGGGGCCATGCCCCTCCCCGCCGCGCGGGGCGGCTTTGTGTAGACCGCGGCGACATCATGGCCCGCTTCGAGAATGGCGCGAAGAGTCGGCACGGCGAAGTCGGGCGTGCCCATGAAGACGATGCGCATCATCGGGCTCAAAGTTGCGATCTACGCGGCCGAGGCATTACGCGCGACTCACTCTTCGCGATAGAGGCCCCACACGGCATAAAGCGCGCTCGCGCTCGCCAGGAGAAAGAGCACCGACAGCACGCCCTTCTCGACGTTCCATCCGAGCAGCCTGCCGGCGTCGTAGAGCACGTACACGGCGAAGGTGAACGCGAGGCCGTAGAGATAGGGGCGGCCGCGCGCGCGCCGCGAGCGCGGCGATGACGGCGACGGCGAATTCGAGGGCGATGGAAGCGATCAGCAGCATGCCTAAAGCGCCTCGGCGCGCTTTTGCTTGGTGAATTTCCGCACCACCATATCGCGTTTCAACCGCGACAGATAATCGATGAAAAGGATCCCGTTCAGATGGTCGACCTCGTGCTGGACCAGCGTCGACCAGATGCCTTCGAGTTCCATCTCCTGAGCCTTGCCCTCGCGGTCGATATAGGCCACGCGGGTCCTGGCCGGCCGCTCGATCTCGGCGTTGAATTCGGGAATGGAGAGACAGCCCTCCTCATGCAGTCGAAGCTCCTCGGAGCGGTCGAGGATCTCGGGGTTGACCATCACCAGCGGGGTCTTCGGCTGATCGTCCTTTGCCGGGTCCATGATGATGAGGCGGCGGGAGATGCCGATCTGCGGCGCGGCGAGCCCGATGCCCGGCGCGTCGTACATGGTGGCGAACATGTCGTCGATGAGCCGGTTGAGCTCCGCATCGACGCGCTCGACCCGCTTCGCCTGCTTGCGCAGGATCCGGTCGGGCAGGGTAAGAATCGGTCTGATGGCCATTTGAAGCGCTGAAATAAGGTTGCGCGGGAACCCGGTCAACAGCCCGGACGCCGGGGCGCGTCCTTACCGTCCTGCTGAGGTTTGACGGCGGGGTGGCGTGCCGATGTTCCTGTTTTGGTCTAGAAGGGCCGCGAATCGGTCTATCTTGGCCGGATGGTCCTGGAGCCATAAGGATCGGGAGCGTCACCATCGACCCCGTGCTTGCGCTGCTTGCGCTCGGGGGGCTCGCCGTCCTTGCGCTCGTCATGCTCGCCATTGCGCTCTTCGTGCATATGAGCGGGCGAAGGCGCGAGACGGAAATGCAAGCCGCCGAGCTTGCCGAGCTGAAAGGGCGTTTGCAGAGCTTCGCCGAGATCAGCGTCGCGCGCCAGGGCGACGTCGCGCGCGCCGTCAACGAGCGGCTCGACCGCATGACCCAGCGCGTCGGTACCGACCTCAACGAGACCTCGCGCAAGACCCATGAGTCGATCGCCAAACTCAACGAGCGGCTCGCCGTCATCGACACCGCGCAAAGGAACCTGACCGAGCTTTCCAACAACATGGTCAGCCTGCAGGAGATCCTCGCCAACAAGCAGGCGCGGGGCGCCTTCGGGCAGCTGCGCATGGAGACAATCGTCAAGGACGGCCTGCCCAGGGGCTCCTACACGTTCCAGGCGACGCTCTCGAACGGCAAGCGGCCGGATTGCCTGCTGCATATGCCAAACACGAAAGCCTCCGTGGTGATCGACGCCAAGTTTCCGCTCGAGGGCTTCGAGGCGTTCCGCGCGGCGCGGCGCGAGGAGGAGAAGAAGGAGGCGGCGCGGCGCGTGCGCATCGACGTGGCCCGTCATGTCGACTCCATGGCGGAGCGCTACTTCATCGCCGGCGAGACGCAAGACACCGCGATCCTGTTCGTGCCGTCCGAGGCGATCTACGCCGATCTCTGCGAGCATTTCACCGATCTGGTGCAGAGGGCCCATCGCGCCCGCATCGTCATCTGCGCCCCCAACATGCTCATGCTGGCGGTGCAGACCATGCAGTCGATCCTGAAGGACGTGCAGATGCGCGAGCAAGCGCATCTCATCCAGCGCGAGGTGACGCGGCTGATGGACGATATGGGCCGCTTCCGCGAGCGTGTGCTCGATCTGCAGCGCCATTTCGGCCAGGCCAATCAGGACATCGAGAAGATCCTCACCTCGTCGGAGAAGATTGCCGAGCGCGGGCGCAAGATCGAGACCTTGGAGTTAGAGGATGGCGCGCAAGCCGCCATCGAAGCGGCCTCCCCCTCACCCGACCCGGCCTTCGCCGGGGCACCCTCGCCCGCGAGGGGAGAGGGAAGAGAGGCTTTGGCCGGGGCATCGTCTCCTACGAAGGGAGAGGGCAGCGAGCGGAAGCGGAACGGCGGGAGCGCGCGCCTGCCGGGTCTTCTCCCCGGTGAGTAGCGCAGACTTTCCCCAACCGTCATACCGGCGGAAGCCGGTATCCAGAATCACAAGCGCGGTGATGAAGTTCCTGGATTCCGGCTTTCGCCGGAATGACGCATCTCCCAAGGGAGGTTAGTATTTCTTGCGGGCCGAGCCTCTTCTTGGCCGCGCGCTTGCGCGCCGCCTGCGCGTGGCGCTCGCCATATTTCATGCCTTCGAGCTTCATGCCGTCGGGGTCGAGGAAGAAGACCGCGTAATAGTCATCGTAATATTCGCCAGCCGGATCGACGACGGTCGCCCCTTGGGTCTCGAGGAAGGCCTGCAGCGCGTCGACGTCCTTGCGGCTTCTTAAGCGAAACGCGTAGTGGTGAAAGCCGATGTCGCCCTTGCGGTATTTGTGCTTCTTGCCTTTCGCATCGGCGGCGGCGATCCAGAACAGCGTCTCGTCGTTGTGCCAGCCCATCATGCCGTCGTACTCGGCCTCGATGTCGAAGCCCAGGAACGCCATGAGCGGGCCGTAGAAGGCCTTCGACGTCTCGAAGTCGCCCACGCTGATGACGAGATGATCGACGCCCAGCGACACGCACCATCGCTCTCTCCTTAATTGCCAGGCCGCCTGGGCCAAACCCCCTCTCCCCTCGCGGGAGAGGGTGGCGAAAGGCGAGCATAGCGAGGCTTTCGCCGGGTGAGGGGGACTGCCGATTGGACACTCACCCGTCTCGCAACTTCGCTGCTCGGCACCCTCTCCCGCAAGGGGAGAGGGGAGACGCGGGGGGCTTTGGCTGCTATCAAGGGCCGATGACGGCGGCAGAGGGAACCCGGCGGCTCGGTTTTGGCGCGCGCTTCCCGCGCGCGGCCGCGCTCTTCCTCGGCGCGAGCCCTCAGCGGGAGTTTCCGCTTGGCTGAAGCGCAGCGCAGTTGGACCGAGATCCTGTTCACCCGGAAGATGCTGACCTGCATTTTCTTGGGTTTCAGCTCCGGAATGCCCCTGTATGTCCTGATTTCGCTGGTGCCGGCCTGGTTGCGCAGCAACGAGGTGGACCTCGCCACCATCGGCCTCTTCGCCTTGGTCGGCCTGCCCTATACGTGGAAATTTTTGTGGTCGCCCTTGATGGACCGGTACAAGCCGCCTTTCCTCGGCCGCCGGCGGGGCTGGGCGGTCCTGGTGCAGCTGGCGCTGCTGGTTTCGATCGGGCTGTTGGGCCAGTTCGATCCCTCCACTTCGCTCGGAGCAATCGTGGCGATCGTGTTCACTGTCGCCCTGTTTGGAGCCAGCCAGGATATCGTTATCGATGCTTACCGGCGTGAACTGCTGGCCGATGATGAGCTGGGCACCGGCACTTCCATCTGGGTCAATGCCTACCGGCTTTCCGGGCTGGTGCCGGGTTCTCTGGCATTGATCCTGGCCGACTTCCTGCCCTGGACGGTGGTGTTTTGGGTCACCGGCCTGTTCATGCTGGTCGGCATCATTACCACTTTGATGATCAAGGAAGTCAGTGATGACGCGTTGGCGCCGCGCACCTTGCGGGAGGCCGTTATCAATCCCTTCGTGGAGTTCTTCAGCCGCGACGGACTCACGGCTGGGTTAGCCGTCCTGGCCTTTTTGTTTCTCTACAAGTTGGGGGACAACATGGCCACGGCGCTGGCGACGCCCTTCTACCTGGATATGGGGTACAGCCTGAGCGAGATCGGCTCCGTCGCCAAGGCGGCCGGGCTGTGGGCCAGCATCGCCGGTGGCACGCTCGGCGGTATCATCATGCTCAAGGTGAGCATCAACCGGGCCCTGTGGCTGTTTGGTTTCGCGCAGATGGTCACCATCCTTCCGTTTGCATGGCTTAGCCAGGCGGGGCATACGCTGGCGGGGCTGTTCGTCGTGGTCAGCGGGGAATACCTGGGAATTGGCCTTGGCGCGGTCGCGCTGACGGCCTTCATGGCCAGGGAAACGAGCAAGGCCTTCACGGCCACTCAATTTGCTCTGTTCAGCAGTTTCATTGCGGTTCCGCGCACGGTGGCCAATGCATCGACCGGTTTCATCGTGGAAGCCTTCGGGTGGACGCAGTTCTTCATCCTCTGCACCATCGCCGCGATTCCCGGCATGCTGTTGTTGTTCAAGGTGGCGCCCTGGAATGAAAAGAAAGAGAAACAAAAAGCGCGGAGCGCCGCCACCGCGTCGGGATAACCGGCGGAGCAAGGCCTACATCGGCTTGCGGGATTTGACGGCGGCGGCGAGCGTGCCTTCGTCGAGATAGTCGAGCTCGCCGCCGATCGGCACGCCGTAGGCGAGCCGCGACACGGTGACCTTGCAAGAGGCCAACTGGTCCGTCAGATAATGCGCCGTCGACTGTCCCTCGACGGTGGCGTTGAGCGCGAGCAGCACTTCTTTGACGCCTGGCTCGCGCGCGCGCTCGATCAGCCTCCCGATGGAGAGATCGTCGGGGCCGACCCCGTCGAGCGGCGAGAGCGTGCCGCCGAGCACGTGATAGAGCCCGTTGAGGACGCTCGCGCGTTCGAGCGCCCAAAGATCGCCGACCTCCTCCACCACGCAGAGGAGCGTGCGGTCGCGTGCCGGATCGCGGCAGAGCGTGCACGGGCTCTTGGTGTCGATATTGCCGCAGGTCTCGCACGTGAGGATGGTGTCGCGGGTTTCGGAGAGCGCCGCGGCGAGCGGCTCGAGCAGCTGCTCCTTCTTCTTGACGAGATGAAGGGCGGCCCGCCGTGCCGAACGGGGCCCGAGCCCCGGCAGCCTCGCGAGCAGCTGGATCAGCCGCTCGATCTCAGGCCCTGCCGCCACCTTTGCCACGGCTAGACCCGTTCCCCTTTCCCCTTGGGGGAGAGGGTGGCGCGCGGACACTTGGCGGGAGGCATCAAAACAGCTTGAGGCCGGGAGGGAGCGGGAGCCCGCCGGTCAGGCTCTTCATCTTCTCCTTCATCGCCTCCTCGACCTTGGCCTTGGCGTCGTTATGGGCGGCGACGATGAGGTCTTCCAGGATCTCGGCCTCCTCGGCCTTGAGCAGCGAGGGATCGATCTTGAGGCCGGCCATGTCGCCCTTGCCTGACAGCGTCACCACGACCAAGCCGCCGCCGGAGCGGCCCTCGATCATCGTGCGCTCGAGCTCGGCCTGCATGTCGGCCATGCGGCCCTGAAGCTGTTGCGCCTGCTTCATCATCTCCGCGAAGTTTTTCATCAGTTCGTTCCGTCCTCTTTCAACGCTTCGGCGGCGCCGGCGTCGTCTTCCTGCGGCGCGGGTTGGGCCGTCGGTCGCACGGCAGCAATGCGCGCGCCGGGGAAGTGCCGCATCACCTGCTTCACGGCCGGATGCTCGCGCACGCGATCGATCTCATGCGCTTCCTTCTCGCGGCGCTGCACGCCAAGGGGAGCCGCGCCCTCCTCGTCGCTCAGCGCCACGATCCACACGCGCCCGGTCCAGGCTTTCAGCTTGCGCATCAAGTCCTGACCGAGCTCGCGCGGGGCCTGCGGCAGAGGATTGAGCTCAAGCGTGCCCGGCTTGAAGCGCACGAGCCGCACCTGCTCGACCAGCGCATGTTTGAGCTTGAGGTCGCGCTTGGCTTCCGCGAGCGCCACGACCTCCTCGAAGCTATTCAGCTCGGGCGGGGGCTGTTCCTGCGCTTCCGGTCCACGGGCTTCCGTGTCGTGACGCGGCGCGGCAGCGGGCAGCTCGGCACTCAGCATCGCGGCGGGTTCGGGCTCCGACTTGCGCGACGCTTTAGGCGAAGCGGGGGCTTCGGAAGCGCCAGCTCCCGTCCCGTCCGACAGGCGGCGCGCCAATTCGCCGGGCGGCGGAAGAGAAGCGGCATAAGCAAGCCTGACCAGGACCATGTCGGCGGCGGCAAGCGGACGCGGACTTTCCCTCACCTCGTCATGACCTTTCAGCAGCATCTGCCAGGCGCGCGCGAGCGCCGGCATGGACAGGCGCCGGGCGAGATCGGCGGCGCGGGCGCGCTCGGCTTCGCTCGCGGCCGGATCTGCGCTTGCCGTGCCGGCGGCCTTCACCAGCGTCACGGCATGCACGGCGTCGGCCAAATCGGCGATGATCTGCCCGGGCTCGGCGCCGTCGCGGTTGAGCGCCGCAAGCTCCGTCAGCGCGGCACCGGCATCGCCCTTGAGCACCGTCTCCATCAGATCGAAGATGCGGGTGCGGTCGGCGAGGCCCAGGAGCCCGCGCACGGCGCCCGCCTCCACCTCGCTCCCGCCGAAGGCGATGGCGCGGTCGAGAATGGAGAGCGCATCGCGCACCGAACCTTCCGCCGCACGCGCGATCAGCGCCAGCGCCGGACGCTCGGCGCGCGCGCCTTCGGCGGCGGCAACCTTGGCAAGATGCTCGATCAGGGTCTCGATCTCGATGCGCTTCAGGTCGAAGCGCTGGCAGCGCGACAGCACCGTCACCGGGACCTTCCGCACCTCGGTGGTGGCGAAAATGAACTTCACATGCTCGGGCGGCTCCTCCAGCGTCTTGAGCAGGCCGGCGAAGGCCGGCTTCGACAGCATGTGCACCTCGTCGAGAATGTAGACCTTGTAGCGGGCGATATTGGGCTTGTAGTGCGCGCGGTCGATCAGCTCTCGAATATCGTCGATGCCGGTATGGGAGGCGGCATCCATCTCGACCACGTCGAGATGCCGGCTTTCGAGGATCGCGCGGCAGTGAACGCCTTCCGCTTCGATGTCGAGAGTCGGTCCTTCGACACCGGGCGCCTCGTAGTTCAGCGCGCGGGCGATGAGCCGGGCGGTCGTGGTCTTGCCGACGCCGCGCACGCCGGTGAGCATGTAGGCCTGGGCGATCCGGCCCGAGGCG
Source organism: uncultured Alphaproteobacteria bacterium (assembly GCA_963776655.1). Taxonomy (GTDB): domain Bacteria; phylum Pseudomonadota; class Alphaproteobacteria; order Rhizobiales; family Methyloligellaceae; genus Methyloceanibacter. The sequence continues at coordinate 147,528 of CAVZNL010000005.1, forward strand.
AACGCATTCTTGAGCGTCCGCACCATGGCCTCCTGCCCGATCAGCTCGGCGAAGACCTTGGGCCGGTATTTCCGCGCGAGCGCAGCGTGGCTCTCGGGATGGGCGGGCGCGGGCGCTGGCGCCTCACCCTTGGCCCTGGTGCTGCGCTTGCCCGCGCTTTTCTCCTGATCTTTGGCGTCGGCCATGGATGGGCTGAAGTTCCACGCAAAAAAGGCTTCGAATATGGCGGCAGCAGTCGGCCTGCGACGCGAGATCACCTGGGGGCGAGGTGGGAGGCTGGACGAGCAACCCGCGAAACGCTCGTTAGGGCTGCTTCCTTCCGGACCTGACCCGGTTGGCGAGGGCCGCGCCTGCCGCCAACCTCCCTCTCCACTATATCGGAGATCGCGCCGCTTGAGGCAACTGCCGAGAAGCGCGCAATCTCCCGCCTGGGCAGCGCCAGGGTCTTAGGCTTGCGGCACAAGCTTGAGCGTCAGGCTGTGCGCTTGCCGTCAAAGACGAACGGCGTCTGATAATCGTCATCGTTCGCGCCGGTTCCCGTATCGGCGCGCTTCAGCCCTCTAGGGCCTTCAACTCGGCACGGAAGGGGCTTGCCTTGTAGGTGCCGAGCACGGTCACTTCGCTTGAGAAAAAGTGCAGGTCCTCCATGGCGAGCTTGACCATCCGTTCTTCGGGATGACCCTCGATATCGGCGTAGAACATCGTGGCGTTGAACGAGCCTTCGAGCTGGTAGGATTCGAGCTTGGTCATGTTGACGCCGTTCGTGGCGAAGCCGCCGAGCGCCTTGTAGAGGGCGGCCGGTACGTTGCGCACGCGAAACACGAAGCTTGTGATGACCGGGCCGTCGCTCGTCTTGACGCGCTCTGGTTTGGTGGCGAGCACAACGAAACGCGTTGTGTTGTGGGCTGCGTCCTCGATATCGGCCTTGGCGACTTTGAGCCCATAAATCTCGGCGGCAAGCCGCGAGGCGATCACCGCGGAACTGCGGTCGCCGGACTCGCGCAAATGGCGGGCGGCGCCTGCGGTGTCGGCTTCAGCCACCGGTTTCAGTTTCAGCGCGCGGATGACGTCGCGGCACTGGCCGAGCGCCATGATGTGGCTGTGCACCGTCTTCAACTCCGAGAGCTTGACGCCGGGAAGCGTGAGCAGCTGGTGGCGCACCCGCTCGAAATGCTCGGCGACGATGTGAAGCCCGGAATGCGGCAGCAAATGATGGATGTCGGCGACGCGGCCCGCCACCGAATTCTCGATGGGGATCATGGCGAGCTTGGCTGCGTCGTTCTTCACCGCGGCAAGCGCGTCCTCGAAGGTGGGACAGGCGAGAGCTTCCATGCGCGGATAGGCGTCGAGCGCGGCGAGATGCGAATTGGCGCCGGGCTCGCCCTGGAAGGCGATGGTGTTCAACCGCGATTTGGCCATGGTCGTTAGGGAAGCGGGCTTAGCTCTCAGGGGCGGGATCGAAACAGTTCACGCGCCCGCTCAAGGTCGCGCGGAGTATCGACACCGAGCGGGACAGTGTCAACGAGCCCGACATGGATCAGCATCCCCGCTTCCAGTGCCCGCAATTGTTCGAGCCTCTCCCTGAGTTCAAGCGGCGAGGGCGGCAGGGACACGAAGCGTTCGAGCGCAACACGCGAATAGGCGTAGATGCCGATATGGTGATAGAGCGGGCCTTCGCCGTAAGGAGCGGTCGCGCGCGTGAAGTAAAGCGCGCGCAAGACCGAGCCGCCCGGCAGCTTCGTGCCGATCACCTTAACCACGTTCGGGTCCGAGCGCTCCTCGTCTCGGACGATCGCGGCGGCGATCGTGCCGATATCGGCCCCGCCCTCGCGCCGCGCGTGAAGGCAGGCGCGGACAAGCGAGGGATCGAGCGTCGGCAAGTCGCCCTGGAGGTTGACGATCGTCTCGGCCTTTGCCGCCTTGTCGTGGCGGAGGACCGCTTCGAACACCCGGTCCGATCCGCTCGCATGGTCGGGACGCGTCATCACCGCTTCGCCGCCGGCGGCAAGGACGGCATGGCAAACCTGCTCGGCGTCGGTTGCAACCACAACGGGGCCGCAATCGGCCTCGACCGCTCGCCGCCAGACATGAACGATCATCGGCTCGCCGGCGATGTCCGCCAGAGGCTTATCGGGCAGCCGCGTCGCTTTCAGCCTGGCAGGTATGACGATGAGACAAGACGTCATGACGTGCGCTCAGTTAGCACGGAAATTTTCCCGGGCGACAGTCAGACCTATCGGAAATGTCTCAGTTGCAACAAGCGTGTACGCCCTATAGTCTCCCGCCCCGCCACAAGAGCTACTGTAAGTAGCCTCTCTGCTTCCAGGGGGGATCATCGAGGAAATGACATACTATCGCTTGAATCAGATCGCCATGGCGGTGCTCGTCGCGCTGCTGCTGTTCTTCGGCGCAAAGACCCTCATCCAAATCGCCCAGGAGGAACCCGAGCCGGAGAAGCCCGGCTACGATGTCGCCGGCACCGACGAGCACCAAGGAAGGCGAAGCGAAGCCGGGCGGACCTGATCTCGCCGCGCTCCTTGCCGGCGCGGATGTCGGGCGCGGCGCCGAGGTCTCCAAGAAATGCGCGATCTGTCACACCTTCGATAAAGGCGGCGCCAATCTGATCGGTCCCAATCTCTACGGCGTGCTCGGCCGCAAGGTCGCGAGCCACGAGGGCTACGAATATTCCGAGGCGCTGAAGGCCAAGGGCGGCGACTGGGACTACGCCATGCTCGATCACATGATCGAGAACCCGAACGCGTTCGCCCCCGGCACGAAGATGGCGCTGTTCCCCGGCCTTCCCGACGCAAAGCAGCGAGCCGACGTGATCCTGTTCCTGCGCAGCAAGAGTGACAGTCCGCCGCCTTTGCCTGAGCCGGCAGCCGTGGCCGCTCCCGCCGAGAAGAAGCCGGCCGGCGAGGCGCCCGAAGGCGCTGAATCTTCCGAGCTCATCGCGCTTCTTCCTACGGCTGATCCGAAGCAAGGCGAAGCGGACGCGGCGCTGTGCAAGGTCTGCCATACCTTCGATAAAGGCGGCGCCGTTCTGGTGGGCCCTAACCTCTACGACATCGTGGGCAAAAAGATCGCTTCGCAAGAGGGCGTCAATTACACGCCCGCGCTCAAGGCCAAGGAAGGCGACTGGACCTACGAGAACCTCGACGTTTGGCTCACGAACCCGCAGGCTTTCGCCGCCGGCACGACGATGGCCTTCCCCGGATTGCCCGACGCCAAGAAGCGCGCCAACGTGATTGCTTTCATGCGCAGCAAGAGCGACAGCCCGGCGCCGTTGCCTGCTGCCGCCGGCGAAGCGGCTCCGGCCGCTCCAGCTGAGGCCGCGCCGCCGGCGGAGACGCCAGTGGCAAAGCCCGCGGCGCCCGCCCCCGAGGCTCCACCTGCTGCGGCGCCCGCGACGCCTGCGGCACCGGAAGCGACACCTTCCGCCGAGACAACTCCGGCGGCTCCAGAAGAAGCGCCGGCGGCAGAGCCCGCAGCTCCGGTTGGGGAGAAGCCCGCCGCCGAGGCGCCGGCCGGAGAGGCGCCGGAGCCAGAGCCCGCCGCGCCCGCAGCATCGGAAGCAGCGCCTTCGGCAGAGACGCCTCCCGCGCCTGAGGCAGCACCGGAAGCAGCGCCTTCGGCAGAGACGCCTGCCGCGCCTGAGGCACCACCGCCCGCAGAGCCCGCCGCTCCCGCGGCACCGGAAGCAGCGCCCGAAGCTGAGACACCTCCCGCCGCCGAGGTGGAGACGACGGCCCCTGAGCCTTCGATGGGCGAGCCTCCCTCGCCGTCGCAGCCGCAGCCGGTCTATCCCGAGGGACCGCCGGAAGGGGTCGAATAGATCTGGCGGCAGCACTCGGAGCTTGCTCGCGGTCGTTCCCGGGGCCAGGAGGCGATCGCCCGCGCCTCCTTGGTGCCGGAAATGACCGATAATTCATTTGGTCAAAGAGCCCTCCATGCTAGGTTTGGCGGCCTTTTTTGAGCCGTTCAGCCCCCTTTTTCTGCGGTTCAACCAAGCCATTCCATTCAGGTGGAGCCCATGTCGCCCATGACTTTGTCTCGCCTCGCGCTCACGATTCTTCTGGCCGGCTTCCTTCCCTTGCCGGCGCAGGCCGAGGATGCGCCCCGCCGCCACCATGCGCTCTCGCTCATCGGCGAGCCGCGATACAAGGCCGATTTCACGCATTTCGATTATGTGAATCCCGACGCGCCCAAGGGGGGCCTCGTGCGACTCGGCGATATCGGCGGGTTCGATAGCCTCAACCCCGTGCTTTACAGAGGCGAGGTTGCGGGAGGAATTGGGCTCGTGTTCGAAACGCTGATGGCCGACAGCTTGGATGAGTCTTCGACCTCTTACGGACTGATCGCCGAATGGGCGACCTACCCTGAAGACTACTCCTCGGTCACCTTCAAGCTGCGCGACGAGGCCCGGTGGCACGACGGAAAGAAGATCACGCCGGACGACGTCATCTACAGCCTCGAAGTCAACAAAGCCGCCAATCCGCGCATGGGTCTCTACTACAAGAACGTGTCGCGCGCCGAGGCGACGGGCGACAACGAGGTCACCTTCTATTTCGACGCCAAGAACAATCGCGAGCTGCCGATGATCATGGGACAGCTCACCATCCTGCCCAAACATTACTGGACCGGGACGGACGCAAGCGGCAATCAGCGCGATCCGATGAAGACCACGCTCGAGCCGCCGCTCGGCTCAGGCCCCTACCGCATCAAGGACGTGAAGCCCGGACGCGCGATCAGCTATGAGCGGGTCAAGGACTATTGGGCGAAGGACCTGCCGGTGAATGCCGGGCAATGGAACTACGACGAAATCCGCTTCGAGTACTATCGGGATGAGACCGTCGCGTTCGAGAGCTTCAAGGCGGGGAACCTCGATTACTGGCAGGAGACGAGCGCGAAGAACTGGGCAACCGCCTACGACTTCGCCGCGGTGAAGAACGGCTTCATCCGGCGTCAGGAGGTCCCGGTCGAGCGCACCCACGCCATGCAGTGCTTCGTTCTCAATCTGCGGCGCCCGCAATTTCAGGACCGCCGCGTGCGGCAAGCCTTCAATCTCGCCTTCGACTTCGAGTGGGCCAACAAGAACCTGTTCTACAACCAATATGCGCGCGTCGGCAGCTATTTCGAAGGGGGCGAGCTCGCCGCCCCAAATGCGCTGCCGGAGGAGCGCGAGCTCGACATCTTGAACGAGGTGAAGGACGGCGTGCCGGCGGAGGTGTTCGCCGAAATCCACCGCAACCCGGTGAATGACAGTCCCGACGCGATGCGCGCCAATCTGCGCAAAGCGGTGGCTCTGCTGAAGGAGGCGGGCTGGGAGATCAAGAACGGCGTGCTTACCAACGTCAGCACTGGTCAGCAGATGAAGGTCGAATTCCTGCTCGTGTCGCCTATGTTCGAGCGTATCGTGCAACCTTATTTGCGCAATCTCGAACGGCTCGGCATCAAAGGCACGATCCGCATGGTGGATTCGGCGCAATACACGCGACGGCTCGACGGGTTCGACTATGACATCGTGGTGGGCAATTTCCCTCAGTCAGACTCGCCCGGCAACGAGCAGCGCGACTTCTGGGGCTCTGAGGCCGCCGACCGCCAAGGCAGCACCAATCTCATCGGCGTGAAGAACCCCGCGATCGACAAGCTGATCGATCGCATCATCTTCGCCAAGGATCGCGCCGAGCTTGTCGCCGCCACGCGCGCTCTCGACCGCGTGCTGCTGTGGAACGATTTCGTGGTGCCGCAATGGTTTTCGCCAGAGACGCGGATCGCCTATTGGGTCGCGCTACGGCCAGCCCAAGGTCCTGCCTGGGCTCACGCCCGGTTTCCTTCAGGTCTGGTGGTTCGACCAGACGCTTGCCGCGCGGCTGCCGAGCTCGTCGCAGCTCTGATGGCGCGCGCCCCGGTCCGGCGGCCGATTGCCGGCGTTGCCGCTTTCGCTCTTGCTCTGCTTGCGGCATCGGCCTTTGCCGAAGAGCGCCAGCACGGTCTTTCGGCCTTCGGCGACCTCGCCTATCCCGCCGGCTTCACGCATTTCGCCTATGCCGATCCCGACGCGCCGAAAGGCGGCACCTTCTCGCTCGTCGGCTGGGGCGGGGTCACGACCTTCAACAGTCTCAACAACTACATCCTCAAGGGCGACGCCGCGCAGGGGCTCGAGCTCCTGTTCGATTCGCTGATGACGCGCGCAGCCGACGAGCCCGACGCCGTCTATGGGCTCGTCGCCGCGAGCGCCGAAATCGCGCCTGACGGCAAGTCAGCCACGTTCTACTTGCGTCCCGAGGCGCGGTTCGCCGACGGGACGAAGCTGACCGCCGATGACGTCGTGTTCTCCTTCGACACGCTCAAATCCAAAGGCCACCCGATCTTCCATCAGATGCTGCAGGACGTGGCCAAGGCCGAGGCGCTCGACCCCGCAACCGTCCGCTACAGTTTTAGCGGCGAGCTCGTGCGCGACCTGCCGTTGACCGTCGCGACGCTTCCGATCTTCTCCAAGACCTATTATGCGAGCCGGCCGTTCGACGAGACGACGCTCGAGCCCCCGCTCGGCTCGGGTCCTTACCTCGTCGACCGATTGGCGCAAGGACGCAGCATCGTCTATCGCCTCAATCCGGACTATTGGGCCAAGGACTTGCCGGTCAATCGCGGGCGCTGGAACTTCGACAAGATCCGCTACGAATATTTCCGCGATCGCACCGCGGGGATGGAGGCGTTCAAGGCCGGGGCTTACGACTTTCGCGAGGAGTTCACCTCGAAGGTGTGGGCGACCGAATATGACTTCCCGGCCATCCGTGCCGGAAAAATCAAGAAGGAAGTGCTTCCCGACGAGACGCCCTCGGGAACGCAAGGCTTCTTCATCAACACGCGACGGGAGAAATTCAAGGACCCGCGCGTGAGGCAAGCGCTCGATCTTGCCTTCGATTTCGAGTGGACCAACCGCAACGTCTTCTATGGGCTGTACGACCGCACCACGAGCTTCTTCGAGAATTCGTCGATGAAGGCGACGGGCGAGCCGTCGGAAGCCGAGCGGACGCTGCTTACGAATCTCGGTGCGCCCGTCTCCGAGGCGGCGCTCGGGGCGGCTTATCTGCCGCCCAAGAGCGACGGCTCGGGCCAGGACCGCAAGTTCCTGCTGCAAGCGGGGAAACTTCTCGATGAAGCGGGGTTCAGCGTAAGGAGCGGCGTCCGCGTCGATGCCAAGGGCGAGCCGCTCACGCTCGAAATCCTGACTTTCGAGCCGGTCTTCGAGCGGGTGATGGCGCCTTACGTGAAGAATCTCAAGCTGCTCGGCATCGATGCCCGCATCCGCATGGTCGATGCCGCGCAATACCAGCAGCGCCTCAAGGATTTCGATTTCGACGTCACCACCCAGCGCTATGTCATGCGCAACACGCCCGGAGTGGAGCTCAGGAGCTATTTCGGCTCTGAGGCGGCAAAGATGGACGGGTCGCTCAATCTTGCCGGCATCTCCGATCCCGCAATCGACGCGTTGATCGAACGCATCCTCTCAGCCAAGAGCCGCGAGGAGCTGGAGACGGCGGCGCGGGCGCTCGACCGCGTGCTCAGGGCCGGTCACTATTGGGTGCCGCACTGGTACAAGGCCTCGAACCACGTGGCTTATTGGGACAAGTTCTCGCAGCCCAAGACCAAGCCGCGCTTCGATCGTGGCATCCTCGACACTTGGTGGTATGACGAGGCCAAAGCTGCCAAACTGGCGGAGGCAGCAGGCCCGGCCCCGGCCAATTCGGCCGGCCGGCGCCCGCTTCTGATCCTCGCCGCCCTCATTGGGCTGATGCTCGCGGTCTACTTTGTCGCGCGATTGAGAAGGCCCGCCCGAACCGAATGATCGCCTATATCCTTCGCCGCCTCCTGCTGATCATCCCGACGATGTTCGGCATCATGCTCGTGACGTTCGTCATCGTGCAATTCGCGCCGGGCGGCCCGGTCGAGAGGCTGATTGCGCAGCTCTCCGGCACGGATCCCGGTGCCACCTCGATGTTCAGCGGCGGGGGCGGCGACTTCGCGGGCAAGCAGGGCCAGGGGGTGTCGCCCGGCGACGTGTCGGCGCCGTCGAAATATCGCGGCGCGCAAGGCCTCGACCCGGAGTTCATCAAGAGCCTCGAGAAGCAGTTCGGCTTCGACAAGCCGGCCTATGAACGCTTCCTGCTGATGATCCGGAACTATTTCCTGTTCGATTTCGGCGAGAGCTATTTCCGCGATACGAGCGTGCTCGGGCTGATCGCCGAGAAGATGCCGGTCTCGATCTCGCTCGGCTTGTGGATGACGCTGCTCTCCTACAGCATCTCGATCCCGCTCGGCATTCGCAAGGCGGTGCGCGACGGCTCGCGCTTCGACATCTGGACCAGCACCGCCATCGTCATCGCCTACGCGCTGCCCGGATTTCTCGTTGCCGTGTTCCTGATCGTGCTGTTGGCCGGCGGGTCGTTCTTGCAGATTTTCCCGCTACGCGGACTGGTGTCGGACAATTGGTGGGAGCTTCCCTGGTATCTGAAGATCGCCGATTATTTCTGGCATCTCGTTCTGCCCTTGATCGCGATGGCGCTCTCGGCCTTCGCCACCACGACCTTCCTGACCAAGAACTCGTTCCTCGAGGAGATCAGAAAGCAATATGTGATGACAGCGCGGGCCAAGGGCCTCCACGAGCGCCACGTGCTCTATGGTCACGTGTTTCGCAACGCCATGCTGATCGTCATCGCCGGCTTCCCCGGCGCGTTCATCGGAGCGTTCTTCGCCGGCTCGCTCCTGATCGAGACCATTTTCTCCTTGGACGGGCTCGGGCTGCTCGGCTTCGAATCGATCGTGAACCGCGACTATCCGGTCGTGTTCGCCACGGTCTATATCTTCTCGCTGCTCGGCCTCCTCATCAATCTCCTGTCCGACCTCACCTATACCTGGGTCGATCCGCGCATCGATTTCGAGACGCGGGAGGTTTGAGATCATGGATGCTCCGACCGACACGGCGATCGTCCAGGAGGTGACGGCGGAAGGTCTGCCGAAGCAGCGGCCGTGGCTCTCGGTGCTTCAGCGACGGCGCTGGGAGGTGTTCAAGGCCAACCGGCGCGGCTTCTGGTCGCTGTGGATCTTTCTCGTCCTGTTCGCGATCAGCCTGTTCGCGGAGTTCATCGCCAACGACAAGCCGATCCTGGTCTCCTACAAGGGCAGCCTGTACATGCCGATTTTCAAGTCCTACCCTGAGACGAGCTTCGGCGGCATCTTCGAGACCGAGGCCGACTATCGCGACCCCGCCGTGAAGTCGATGATCGCCGATGGCGGCGGCTGGACGCTGTGGCCTCCGATCCGGTTCTCCTACAATACCCAGAACAAGAACCCGCCGATGGCGTTTCCGGTGAAGCCGACCTGGCTTCTCACCGATGAGGATTGCAAGCTCGCCGTTGAGCGCGGCTTTCACCCGTGCAATGCCGATCTCGAATGGAACTGGCTTGGAACCGACGACCAGGGGCGCGACGTGGTCGCGCGGGTCATCTACGGCTTCCGCATCTCGGTCCTGTTCGGACTGGTGCTGACGCTTTTCTCCTCGCTGGTCGGGGTCGCCGCCGGCGCGGTTCAGGGCTATTTCGGCGGCTGGACCGACCTCCTGTTCCAGCGCTTCATCGAGATCTGGACGAGCGTGCCGCAGCTCTATCTGCTCATCATCGTCGCCGCCGTGATCGAGCCGAACTTCTGGATCCTGCTCGGCATCCTGCTCGCCTTCTCATGGGTGGCGTTGGTCGGCGTCGTGCGCGCGGAGTTCCTGCGCGCACGCAATTTCGAATATGTCACGGCGGCGCGGGCGCTCGGCCTCTCCAATCTCCGCATCATCTTCAAGCATCTCCTGCCCAATGCCATGGTGGCGACGCTGACCTTCATGCCCTTCATCTTGAACGGCTCGATCACGACGCTGACCTCGCTCGACTTTCTCGGCTTCGGATTGCCGCCGGGATCGGCTTCGCTCGGGGAGCTCCTGGCGCAAGGGAAGGACAATCTCCAGGCGCCGTGGCTTGGGCTTACCGCTTTCTTCGTCATTGCCATCATGCTCAGCCTTCTCATCTTCGTCGGCGAGGCGGTGCGCGACGCGCTCGATCCGCGCAAGACATTGGCGTGAGGTAAGATGCACGGATCGCATTCGCATCGCCACGACGACGCATCGCCCGCGCGGAACGGCGCCGACGCCAACAACGAGCGGCGCATGGGATTGGCCGCCGCTCTGACTGGCGCCTTCATGTTCGCCGAGGTGGCCGGCGGCATCGTCGCGGGTTCGCTCGCGCTGCTTGCCGATGCCGGCCACATGCTCACCGACTTCGCTTCGCTTGCGCTCGCCTGGTTCGGATTTCGGCTCGCGCGGCGACCCGCCGACTGGAAGCGCACTTACGGCTTCGACCGCTTCCAGGTGCTCGTCGCCTTCGCCAACGGCTTAACGCTGTTCGCCATCGCCGCGTGGATCGTCTATGAGGCGATTGAGCGGATCGCGACGAGACCCGAGGTCTCGGGCGACATCATGGTGGTGATCGCCGTGCTCGGACTTCTCGTGAACGTGGCCGCCTATGCGCCTCTTGCAGAGGCGCCGACCGCGAGAACCTCAATGTCCGCGGCGCGGCCGTCCACGTGCTCGGCGATCTTCTCGGTTCGGTGGCGGCGCTCATCGCCGGAGCCGTGATCCTCATGACCGGCTGGACGCCCATCGATCCGCTGCTCTCTCTCCTCGTCGCCGCCATCATCGTGCGGAGCGGCTGGAGCGTGGTGGCGGATGCCGGGCATATTCTGCTCGAAGGCGCGCCGGAAGAGCTCGATACGCGGGCGATCGGTCCCGACCTCATCGCCAACGTCAAGGGGGTGGAGGAAGTGCATCACGTGCATGTCTGGTCGATCACCCAGAGCCGGCGCATGGTGACGCTGCATGCCTGCGTCGGCGGGGACGAGGATCAGGACCGCATGGTGAGAAGCATCAAGGCGCGGCTGAAAGAGCAGTTCGGCCTCGACCATGCCACCGTCGAAATCGAGCGGGGCACTTGCGCCGACGCTCCTGCCGCGAAACGCAAGGCCTGACATGGCGATGACCGGCGCTCCCCTGATTTCCGTCGAAGATCTGTCGGTCGATTTCCGTGGCGGAGATGCCGTGACCCATGCCGTGCGCCATGTCTCCTTCGATATCGGCAAGGCCGAGACCGTCGCGCTCGTGGGCGAATCGGGCTCGGGCAAGACGGTGACGGCGTTGTCGATCCTGAGGCTCCTCCCCTACCCCGCCGCGTCGCATCCGTCGGGCCGCATTCGCTTCAATGGCGAAGATATTCTCGCGCTGCCGTCGAGCGCGCTCCGCCAGATCAGGGGCAACAAGATTTCGATGATTTTCCAGGAGCCGATGACCTCGCTCAACCCGCTGCACACGATCGAGCAGCAGGTGGGCGAGGTGTTGAAGATTCACCGCGGGCTTTCGGACAGGGCGGCGCGCGAGCGCGTGCTCGACCTCCTCGACAAGGTCGGCATCGACGACCCAAAGGGCCGGCTCCAGTCCTATCCGCATCAGCTTTCCGGCGGGCAGCGGCAAAGAGTGATGATCGCCATGGCGCTCGCGAACGAGCCCGATCTCCTGATCGCCGACGAGCCGACCACGGCGCTCGACGTGACCATCCAGGCGCAGATCCTCGACCTGCTGCTCAAGCTCAAGGCCGAGTTCCACATGGCGATGCTGCTCATCACCCACGATCTCGGCATCGTGCGCAAGATGGGCGACCGGGTGTGCGTCATGACCAACGGGGAGATCGTCGAGCGGGGCACGACCCGCGATATCTTCACCGCGCCGCAACATCCCTACACCAAGCATCTCATCGCGTCCGAGCCCAAAGGCTCGCCGCCGGCAGCCGACGGCAAGGCAAAGACAATCCTCGAGACCAAAGATTTACGCGTGTGGTTTCCGATCAGGCGCGGCTTCCTCAGGCAGACGGTCGGTCATATCAAGGCGGTCGACGGTATCGATCTTGCGGTCAAGGAGGGTCAGACGCTCGGCGTGGTCGGCGAGTTGGGGTCAGGCAAGACGACGCTCGGGCTGGCACTTCTCCGGCTCGTGTCGAGCGAGGGACCGATCGTCTATCTCGGCGACCGCATCGACGGCTACGATTCCAAACGCATGCGCCCGCTCAGACGCCACATGCAGATCGTGTTTCAGGACCCTTACGGCTCTCTCTCGCCGCGTCTCTCGATCGGGCAGATCATCGAGGAGGGCCTGTCGATCCAGAATCCGGGGCTCTCCCGCACCGAGCGCGACCAGCGCGTGGCACGCGCCCTGAAGGAAGTCGGGCTCGATCCGGCCAGCCGCGACCGCTATCCGCACGAATTCTCCGGCGGTCAACGCCAGAGGATCGCGATTGCGCGGGCGCTCGTGCTCGAGCCGAAATTCCTCATTCTCGACGAGCCGACTTCTGCTCTGGACGTCTCCGTGCAGGCGCAGATCGTCGATCTCTTGCGCGCGCTGCAACGCCGGCACAAGCTTGCCTATCTTTTCATCAGCCATGATCTCAAGGTCGTGCGCGCGCTCGCCAACTCGATCATCGTGCTCCGACACGGCAAGGTGGTGGAGCAAGGTCCCGCCCAGACCGTGTTCGCCAACCCAAAGACCGATTACACCAAGGCCCTGCTCGCCGCGGCCTTCGAGCTCGAGGCGACGCGGGTGGATGCGGTCGCGACGTAGGACGATTGGAACTCAACGCTCCTTCACGCGTTTCTCGATACGTCACCCCCGTACGACAAGACGAGGACCGCGCGGTGGCGTGATCATCTGTTGACCGGAAGCTCCGGTCATCGATCGCACGCCGCGCGGTGTTATCTTCCTCGTCTGATGCGGTCGTGCTGCCGGGATCCCGGCAGCCGCCGCACGCACGTCACCTCATAACCGGCCGCCTTGATACGTTTCAACGCGCGCGCGAACGGCTCGGCGGCGACCGCCATGTGGAACGCGTTGGCGTGGAGGAAGTCCTTCGCGGTCGTCATGATGCCGACATGGCCCTCCCAGAAAACGAGATCGCCGCGGCGAAGCGCAGCCCCCTTCCGCCAATCGATGGCGCGGCCGAGCTCTTGCGCCTGCATGTCGGCATCGCGCGGCGCGGCGCGGCCCGCAGCCTCAAGGGCGAGCTGGACGAGCCCCGAACAGTCGAGCCCGATCGAGGTGCGGCCGCCCCAAAGATAGGGCGTGCCGAGAAAGCCCTCTGCCACGGCGACAAAGTCGGGTTCGGCCGCGCCGATCGGCGCCGCATGGGACGCGACGACATAGCCGCCGCCTTCCAGAGCCAGGAACTTGCCGTCATCGCCGCGAGCAGCGACGCCCGAATTCAGGCTGAGCAGCGCCAGAGGCGGCGTCTTGCCATCGGGCTCGGGATAGACATAGGTCCGGAGCGCGCTGATCCGATGCGTCGGCGCGACCAGACGCTGCGTCAAGCCTTCGCTCGGCATGTAGCCGACATAGCCGTCGCGCGAAAGCTGCACCCAGGCCCAGCCCTCGCTCTCGTCATAGATGGTCAAGATCTCACCGCAGAGCACCTCGGTGTCGAGCGTGGCGTCGAAACGCGGCTCGCGGCGCAGGGGCAAAGACGGGGCTGCAACCTGGCGCGGCTCGCCTTTGACGAAGCGCCGCGCCTCGACCAGCCCGCGCAAAGGTTCGGCCGCGAGATCGCCGCGATAGGCATGGCGGCGCGGATCGGGCAGGACGGTATCGATCACGATCCTTCGAGCTCTCGGCGGAAGAAGTGAAACAGCGCGCGGGCTCCTTGCGGCTCGCCGCCTTTCGGCCGGCCGGGCTGCTCGCTCGGGACCCAGCCGAAGATGTCGATATGGGCGAAGCGCTTGGCATTGCGCACGAAGCGCTTGAGGAACAGGGCGGCGATGATCGAGCCCGCGAACGACCCTTCGGCGATATGGCTCACGTCGGCGACCGCGCTCTTGAGCAGCTTGTCGTAGGGCGCCCAGAACGGCATGCGCCACAGCGGATCGCCGACGGCGCGGCCTGAGGCGAGAAGACCCGCCGCGAAGTTGTCGTCATCGGCATAGAGAGGCGGCAGATCGGGTCCAAGCGCGACCCGCGCCGCGCCGGTGAGCGTGGCGATGGTGACGAGATAGTCGGGCGCCTCTTCGTCGGCGAGAGTGATGGCGTCGGCGAGGACAAGCCGTCCCTCGGCATCGGTATTGCCGATCTCGACGGTCATCCCATTGCGGCTCGCCAGCACGTCGCCGGGCCTGAAGGCATTGCCTGAAATGCTGTTCTCTGCGGCGGGGATGAGCACGCGAAGCCTGACCGGCAGCTTCGCACGCATGACGAGGAGCGCGAAGGCAAGGGCCGAGGCCGCGCCCCCCATGTCCTTCTTCATCAAGGCCATGGCGCTTGACGGCTTTATGTCGAGGCCGCCGGTATCGAAACAGATCCCCTTGCCGACGATCGTCACCTTGGGAGCGCGCTCCGAACCCCAGCGCAGATCGATGAGACGAGGCGCCCGGTCGCTCGCCCGTCCCACGGCGTGGATCATCGGGAAATTGTCGGAAAGGAGGCTCGAGCCTTCGGTGACCTTGATGCTGCCGCCGAAGGCGTTGGCAAGCTCGCGCGCGGCGCCCTCGAGCTCGGCCGGGCCCATATCGTTGGCCGGTGTGTTGATGAGATCGCGGCCGAAATAGAGGGCCTCGGCAAGGGCGAGCACGTGGTCCCTGTTCGCGCCCTCGGGAAGGACGAGGCGCTTTTTCTTGTCCGCGCCCGCCGCCTTGTAGCGGGTGAAAGCATAGCTTCCGGCGAGGAAGCAGAGGGCTGCAAGCTCGGCGTCGGGAAGGGGCGAGGCGAAGCCATAGTCGCCTTCCGGAAGGGCCGTCGCGAGAACGCCGGTTAGAAGCGGAGCTTGCTCCGCCCAGCCAGTGCCCCCGGTCCCGAGCAAGACCTTCCCGATGCCGCCGCGCCCGTCCGGGAGCAGCAATACCGAGCCTTGTTTGGCGCTCCAGCCTTGCGCCTTGACCCAGCTCCGCTCGGCCTCGCTCAAACCTTCAACCGCTTGGTCATCGGATGAGGCCATGAGGTGGACCGGCACGGTATCGGCGCCCGGGGGGAGGAGCAGGCTTTCCAAGCCGCGGCGTGTTGCCTCAAGCGTCGTCGCTTTGCTGGTCATTGCTCAGGGTCTGGAACCTGGACTTGATGGAGGGCCGCATTAATGGCAGGGGAGCTAGGCCAAGACAATGGCGGAAGGCTTGGGCATGACAGCGAATGGCTACAGGCTCGTGATCGGCGACAAGAATCTCTCGTCCTGGAGCTTGCGCCCCTGGCTTGCCCTGAAGCAGTGCGGCATCCCCTTCGCCGAGGAGCGCGTCAGGCTGAGGCAGCCCACCTCCAAGACCGAGATCCTGCGTCATTCGCCTTCCGGGAAGGTGCCCGCGCTCACGACCGAAGCGGGCGTCGTGTGGGACAGCCTCGCCATTCTCGAATTTCTCGCCGAGCGCCATCCGGACTGTGGGTTTTGGCCGCGCGAAGGGGAAGCGCGGGCGGCCGCGCGCAGCATCTCAGCCGAGATGCATGCGGGTTTCGCCACGCTCCGCCACGAGATGTCGATGGACCTGCTCGCCAGACTGCCCTCCCCGCCGATCGACGGCATGCTCGAATCCGATATCAGGCGGATCGTTGCGATCTGGAAGGACACACGGGCGCGTTTCGGCAAGGACGGACCCTTTCTGTTCGGCGCCTTTTCCAACGCCGACGCCATGTATGCGCCGGTAGCGACGCGCTTCCGCACCTACGGCGTCGATCTTGCCCGCTATGGCGACGACGGCACGGGCGCAGCCTATGCCGCCACGCTGCTGGCGCTGCCGGCCATGAGGGAATGGACCGACGGCGCCGAGGCGGAGGTGAATCAGGGCTTGGGCGCCTGAGCGGCGCAAATGGTTAATACTTTTTTGACGTCTGTCGAACATCCTTACCGTAGGGGAAATCGGCGAGCCGGGCGCCTCCCGTCCGGTAAGGATTGGTTAAGGGAATGGCATACGCCTCCTTCTCAGGGCGTCCGCGCCGCGCATTAGCCTTTGCGCTTCTCGCAACCACGGCCGCAGCGGCGCTACTTGGCGGCTGCACCCAGACTGGCCTGCCCATCCCCCGCTTCTCAGGCAGCGAGCCCAAGCTTGCGGCCACCGATGCGGTCGGCGCTATCGCCCAATGGTCGGCTGCCTACGCCAAGAAGCCGCAAGACCCGAAATTGGCAATCGGCTACGCGCAGGCGCTTAAGACGATCGGCTCACGCGATCGCGCTTTGGAAGTTTTGACGGCCGGCTACCATGCCAATCCGGACAACGGCCCGTTGGCTGCCGAGCTTGGCCGGCTTGCGCTCGACATGGGTCGGCTCGAAATCGCCACTCTGTCGCTAAGGGTCGCCGAAGCCCAGGGCGTGAAGGATTGGAAGACTCTTTCGGCGCAAGGAACGTTGCGCGCGAAGCGGGGAAAGCATGCGGAGGCTCAGCAATATTTCCTCGCGGCGCTGCAAGAGAAGCCTGACGCCATATCGGTAACCAACAATCTCGCGCTCTCCTATGCGCTTGACGGCAAGGCCGACAAGTCGGAGGCGCTGTTGCGCAAGGCGATCGCATCCGGCCAGGACGACAAGCGGGTGCGGCAGAATCTCGCGCTCATGCTTGGCCTGCAAGGCAAGTTCGATGACGCGCGCAAAGTGGCTTCGACGGACATGACCGAGGAAGAGGCGCAGTCGAACCTCGCCTATCTGCGCAACATGCTGTCGAGCCCGGCGCAATTTGCCGCAACGAAGCCCGCCGATGACGGCGAAGGCGAAGACTGGATGCCTTTTGCAGCAGCCAATGCCGAGGCCCCAAGCAAGACCGCCACCGTGGCGCCGGCCGCCTCGCCCGAAGTGCAAATCGTGAAGGCCGCGGAACAGACCGCAGCACCGGCGGCGACGGTTCCGGCCGATGCCGCCCCGGTCGCCTCGACGGTCGCCCCTGCGAAACCGAGCAAAGTCGCCGGCACGCCGACCTTGGTCACGCCGAACGCAATAACGACCCAAGCCAAGACGACCCCAGCCAAGACGACCCCAGCGAATCCCGATCAGAAATCAGGAGAGCAAACGGGGAGTTTTTGATTTCCGACCAATTTCCGGAAACTCGGAAATTAGCGCATGCCCAGGATCTGGATCAGGACCGGGCCCAAGATCACGATAAACAGCACGGGCAGGAAGAACAGGATCATCGGTACGGTGAGCTTCGGCGGCAGCGCCGCAGCCTTCTTCTCCGCTTCCGCCATGCGCATGTCGCGGCTCTCTCTGGCGAGAACACGAAGCACCTGACCAACCGCGGTGCCGTAGCGTTCCGCCTGAATCAAGCTCGTGGCGACTGCCTTGACCACCGGAAGTCCGGTGCGCTTGGAGAGATTTTCATAGGCCTGGCGGCGCTCGGGGAGATAGGACAGCTCCGCGGTGGTCAGGCCGAACTCTTCGGCAAGTTCAGGCGACCGGGGTCCGATTTCGGAGGAGACCTTATTCATTGCCGATTCAACCGACATGCCGGCCTGCACGCAAATAAGCAGAAGGTCGAGCGAATCCGGAAAAGCGCGCTTCATCGCTTTCCGGCGGCGCTGGATGAGGTTGGTGATGAAAATATTGGGCAGATAGAAGCCGACATAGGCGCCGCCGAGCGACACCACGAAACGCAAGAGCGGCGCGAGGTTGTAGCTGTTGACAAAAAACAGATAGAAAAAGGCGAGTCCGGCAGTGGCCATCGGCAGGGCCGCGCGGAAAAAAAGGAAGGCAACGACGGGCGCCTGACCGCGAAGACCTGCCATCTTCAAGCGCTCGCGCGTCGCATCGGTCTCGAGCGCCTTGCGCAGGCCAAGCCGCTCGACCACTCGCTTCATGTAGTGTTTCGGCTCTTTGCGCAGTGTTAGCTGGCGCTCACCCGGACGCGACGTCCGTTCGGCGCGCAGCCGCTCGCGCTCCCCCGACACATATTTCATGCGCGCGCCAAGCCGGTCTCCGGTCAGGAGCGGAAGCACGAAGGAGGCGACGGTGGCAAAGGCGGCGACCGCCGCAAGCACCATGACCACGAATTGCGGATCGAGCACGTAACGCGCGACGGCCTGCATGACAGATCCTAGTGGTCGAAATTGATCATCTTTTTCATAACGAGAATGCCCAGGATCATCCAAATGGCGCTGCCGATGAGCATGATGTTGCCGAGCGTCTCCTTCCACAGCAGACCAATGTAATCCGGCGAGGTGATGAACATGAGGAGCATGACGGCCAGCGGCAGGGCAGCAATGATCCTTGCTGACGCCTTCGCCTCCGAGCTGAAGGCCTTGACCTTGGCTTGAAACCGGTAACGCTCGCGCAGCACCTGCGATAGATTCGATAAAGCCTCGGCGAGATTACCGCCGGTCTGCGCTTGGATGACGATGACGATGGCGAAGAAGTTCACTTCCTGAAGGGGCATGCGCTCATACATGCGCTCGAAGGCGCGGACCAGCGGCACGCCGACCTTCTGCCTCTCGACCAAAGCGACGAATTCGCCCTGAATGGGTTCCGGCGCTTCCGAGGCAATGATCTGCAAGCACTCCGCCAGCGGCAGGCCCGACTTGACGCCGCGAATAATGATGTCGAGGGCGTTGGCGAATTCGTGCAGGAACTTCGCCTGACGGCGCCTGATCGCGCGAAAGAGAATCCAGCGCGGCAGGCCGAAGCCGCAGGCAAAGGCAACCAGCAGGGCCACAATCGGCGAGGAGCCGGTGACTAAGACAATGAAGCCACCGAGCAGGCCGACCAGGGCGCTGTAAAGATAATAGGTGCGCGGCTTAAGTTTCAGGCCCGCGCGCGTTATCAGCAACCGGAGCGGCACCCGCTTCTTCGCTTTCTGCTTGTCTTCGATGTCCCTGATGGTGTCCTGCACCTGCTGCTTGCGCATTTGCAGCGACTGCGGCCCGCCGGCGCGCAGCGCCATCCTTGTCTGATTTTGCGACACATTGGCGACCCGCTTCTCGGCTTTGCGCTCGCCGCTGAGATACGGCATCACGAGCGCATAGACGAGGCCGCCGAAGGTAAGGCCGGCCAGCGCCATGGCTGCCAGTTGTACGATTTCGGGACTAAGCAATGCGCTCACCCAGCGGACGTCCGTACTCATCGAGCACTTCGCCCGAAGCCAGAATTTCCGTTAGACGCTTGTCCTCGCCGAAATAGCGCGCCTTTTCCCAGAAATGTGGCCGCGCGATGCCGGTGCTGCGATGCCGTCCGGAGATACGGCCGCTCGCGTCCTCGCCAATGATCTCGTAGACGTACAGATCCTGCAAAGTCACCACCTCGCCTTCGAGCCCGATCACTTCGGTGATGTACGTGATCTTGCGCGAGCCGTCGCGCAAGCGCTGCGCTTGGATGATGAGGTCCACGGAAGACACGATCATCTCGCGGATGGTGCGGGAGGGAATACCGAAGCCTCCCATCAAGACCATGCTCTCCATACGGTTGATGCATTCGCGCGGCGAGTTTGAATGGACCGTGCTCATCGAGCCGTCATGGCCGGTATTCATGGCCTGGAGAATTTCGAACGCTTCAGGTCCGCGCGCCTCGCCGACGATGATGCGATCGGGCCGCATACGCAGACAGTTCCTGACGAGATCGCGCATGGTGACCTCACCCTCACCTTCGAGGTTCGGCGGCCGCGTCTCGAGGCGGACGACGTGAGGCTGTTGCAATTGCAGCTCGGCGGAGTCTTCGCAGGTGACGACGCGCTCGTCGTTCTCGATATAACCGGTCAAACAATTGAGCAGAGTCGTTTTGCCCGAACCGGTGCCGCCGGAAATGATCACATTGCAGCGAACGCGGCCGATAATGGCGAGCAGGTTGCGGCCTTCGGGCGTTATCGAGCCGTATTTGACCAGTTGATCGAGGGTCAGACGGTCCTTCTTGAACTTGCGGATTGTCAGCGCGGGGCCGTCGATGGCAAGCGGCGGGGCGATCACGTTGACGCGGCTCCCGTCGGGGAGGCGTGCATCGCAGATCGGGCTCGATTCGTCGACCCGGCGGCCGATCTGACTCACGATGCGCTGGCAGATATTCATCAACTGCGCGTTGTTGGGAAATTTGATGGTCGCGCGCTCGACCTTGCCGTTCACCTCGATATAGGTCGTCTCGGCACCATTGACCATGATATCGGCGATGTCGTCGCGGGCGAGCAGCGGCTGGAGTGGACCGTAGCCGAGAACGTCGTCGCAGATGTCCTGGAACAGCTCCTCCTGCTCGGCAATCGACATGACGATGTTCTTGGTGCCGATGATCTCGTCGACGATGCCCCGAATTTCTTCGCGCGCCGCTTGCGGATCGAGCTTGGAAAGCTGCGTCAGGTCGATGGTGTCGATGAGGGCGTTCAAGATCGTCGTCTTGACGCCGTAATACTCCTGCGAATGCCGTCGCTCGATGGGCGGGTCCGCTTTGGCGGATATCTCGGCCGGGGCGCCCGCCGGCTTCGGGTCAGGGCTCGATGGCGGCGGCGGACTGGAGACGCGGGCTTGCGGGTTTGGCGTGGCAAGCTTCACGGGCGGCGGTGGAGGCGATGCCGCTGACGTACTCCGTTTTCCGAACATGTTACGCGCGTCTCTTGGTTAGCCTTAGGCGGGCGAGGATCGGGCCGAGCAGTGACCGGCGCTCGGTTTTCAGCTCGGACCCGTGAGTCAGAAGGTTGGCGAGGCTGCGGAATGCTTCGGCCGCCTTGGATTTGTCGGACACTTCTTCGATCATCTGGCCGTTATTTGCAGCCGTGCCGAACAACGGGGCATCAAAATCGATGACAATTTTGGGTTCGATCCCGACCGCATGACAAAAATCCTTGACCGAGATCTCGGGGCGCTTTGGCACGCCGACCTGGTTGAGAACGACGAGCGGCTCTCGGTCGTTCGGGCGCGATGAGTTGAGCTGATCGACAAGATTCTTGGTATTGCGCAGATTGGTCAGGTCCGGCACGGCGGTGATCACCACTTGGTCGGCCCCGAGCATGACCTGCTTGGCCCATGCCGTCCAAAGATGCGGCACGTCGACGGCAATCCAGGGCACGTTGTCGCGCATCACGTCTAGCACCGCGTCGCAGGTGGCCGGCTCAAGGTCGTAGGATCGATCGAGCGTACCGGGGGCGGCAAACAGGCTCAGATGATCGGAGCAGCGCGACAAGAGTTGGTCGAGCAGCACCTCGTCGAGACGCTCCGGCGCCTCGAGCGCATCAGCAATTCCCTGCAGCGGATCCTGGTTGAAATCGAGACTCGCCGTCCCGAAGGGCAGGTCGAAATCGGCGATCACGACATTGTTCTTAAACACCGACGCAATGGCGAAGGCGGTGTTGTGGCAGATGGTGCTCGAGCCGGAGCCGCCCTTGGCCCCGACGAAAGCAACGACTTGGCCTACCGGCCTCTTCTTCGGATCGGAATAGATTGACGAAACGCTCTCGATGATTTGCGCGACTGCGACGGGAGCCAGAGCATATTCGCTGACACCCCGCCGCAGGAGTTCGCGGTAGAGCAGCACGTCGTTGACATGACCGATGGTGATCACCTTGGTGGCGGGATCACAAGCCTCCGCGAGGCGATCAAGCTCATGCAAGAACTCGGTCCGGTCGAGCAAAGATTCTATGATGATCAGGTTCGGCGTAGCGGCATTCTTGTAAAAGGCGACTGCCGCTTGCACGCCACCCATTTGCACGGCGACGTTGGCCCGCGCCAGGCGCCTATCTTTGGCGGCCTTTTCGATTGCCGTGGCCGTGTCCTGATCCTCGCAAAAAGCGTGGATGTTGACGTGTGGGATGTGGCACGGGCGCAGCGCGCTGCGCGGCGCCTCAGGCGCCGGCGTAAGGTCCAGTACGGTCTCGGCATCGGACGTAAGCGAATATGCGACGTCGCCGCTCACTGGGTTCCCCCGTCAACCGTCGGCGTCGCTGGTGGTGGCGTGCTCAGAGAGCGGCCGGTTCCGCGGTGCCCATTTGGACCCAGAGACATCGCCCTCGACGTATTTGCCCCAAGTCACATCGCGGCGCTCGCCAGGCCGCGGCGTCTCGCCCCGCGGGTGGATGAGATCCTCGGGATTGGCGACCATGGCGGCGAGATTGCGCTGCGTGGCGCAACCCGCATTGGGCCAGGGCCCGTTCTGCGGATCGCGGGCGACATTCTCCGACCAGTCGGGGCAGTCGGGCGGGGCGGCGACGAATTGCAGGTAGGAGAGCCGCAAGGGCGCGGTCGGATTGCCGTTGGCGTAGTAGGGCTCCAGCACGACCGCACGACCATCGAGGCCGGCGCCGTACATAGCCCGGCGTATCTGGTCGTAAGCGCGCCGCGCCGCCGTCTCATTGGCGCCGCCGGACGGCGCCCTGATCAGCAAGCGCTCGGTGCTTTGCGACTGGTAAGCGCGCAGAAAGTTGGCGACCTTGGCCTTCTGCGACTGGTTGAGGCCGGAAGAGCCGGGATTGACCGCAAGATCGAGCGCAACCTCGCCCTCCCGCACGGCAATCGGATGGCGCTCGTTCGGGTTGGTGAGCGCGAAGGGCGACTGGAATCGCGGGCTCTGCCAGCAGCCGCCGGTTGCTGCCGCCATCACGAGGACGGCGAGGATGGTCAATGCGGGCCGGGCCTTAGGCCGGACGCGCAAACCTTGAAGCGGCGATGCCATAATCGTGTACCCCCAGTCGCTAGTCGACGATAAAGCCCACCTCGCCACCGAACTGGCCGACGGGCGCACGTTCGGGATGGCGGCCATAGATACGGTTCATTTTCCCCATGAAATCGCTGTTCAAATCCGACGCCCAACCGAAGCCGTCGTCGGGCTGCGCGAGCTCGGAGCGGGCGACGGACTTCACCACGTAGGGGGTCACGAGGACGACGAGCTCGGTCTCGTTTTTCAGAAAGTCGCGACTTCTGAACAGCGTGCCGAGCACGGGCAGGTTCTTGAGCCCGGGATAGCCGCTCAGCGCCTGCTTCGACTGATCCGACAGCAATCCAGCCATCACCAGCGAGCCGCCGCTCGGAAGCTCGACGCGTGGTTTCCGCGCGCCTCACCTTGAGCGCGGGAACTTGGATGTCGCGGAGAACCACTGCGCCTTGGTTCGTGAGCTCGCTGACCTCGGTCGATACCTTCAGGCTGATACGTCCTTCCGACATGACGACCGGGGTGAAGGCCAGGCCGATGCCGAATTTCTTGAATTCGATCGAGATGGTGCCGAGCTGCTGCGCGACCGGAACCGGAAACTCGCCGCCGGCGAGGAAATTCGCCGTCTCGCCGGAAATTGCCGTCAGGTTCGGCTCGGCCAGCGTGTGCAACAGGCCATTTTCCTCAAGCGCCCGGAGCACGCCCTGCACGCGGTTCGGTCCGCTGCTCCATTGCGTGCCGAAGCCGGCGGTGCGCGAGACAGTCGGATTCAAGGATGGCGTGCCTATGGTCGGGGAGAACGGCGCCAACAAGCCTTTGCCGGCGACGTTGATCGGGAAGGGCAGGTCGCTCAAAGCGGCAAAGAGGAAATCCCCCGAATTGACCAGCGCGTTCAGATCGACGCCGAACTGTTTGATGATGTTGCGCTCCATTTCCACGACGGAGACCTTCAGCAACACCTGTTCGCGTCCCCCCACGGTGATCATGTTGATGACCTGCCCGCCTTCCTTGGCACCCACGGGCGTGGTGCTGCTGCTGCCGGACGTGCTGCTACCACCCCCGCCGTCTCCGCTGCTGCTCGACTGCGACGTCGTCGAAAGCCCCGCGGACTCACTCTTGGCGACAAAGGCCTGGGCAATCTCCCCGGCGCGGGTGGCATCGATGGCGTTCTGCACTGTCCCGGTGAGCACGATATAGCCGTTGAGCGAGTTGACCCTGACATACGCGCCTGGAATGATCCGGCCGATAAACTCGCCCAAGGCGGCAAAATCGCGTTCGATCACGACTTCGAGGGTCGCGACCTGCCTGCCGTCCTTATCGATAAAGATGATATTCGCTTCGCCCGCCCCCTTGCCGATCAGATAGGCGCGGGTGGAGGTTTGCAGCACGGCATCGACCTGCTCCGGGTTTGAGACCATGACCTCGCGCGCCTCGCGCGGCAGTTCGACGACCATCGACTTGTTGAGTCCGAGTGTGATCTGCTGAGGTCTTGCGCCCGACTCGGCAATTCGCAAATGCGACCGATGCTGCAGCTCGGCGAGCGCGGCCGACGGCGCGATGATGCAGAGCGGCGGCAGGCAAGCGGCAAGCGTGGCGAGCGCGGGCAGAAATGCACGACAGAAGGAACGCATCCAGTTGTCTTTCTCTGTGCCGTCTGCCACGCCGCCTCTCAGTCGACGCCGAAGGCGCGTGACGGCACGCCGTATTTCAGGAACTTGACCGAGCTGTTATTGCCGTCGCCGATCTTGGCGGTGGGTTCAGCCAGCCCCGCCCTCGTATCGGCGAGGCTGCGCAAAGAGAGCGAGATTTCACCCATCGACTGCGCGAGAGCGAGCACCTCAGCCTGCTGCGGCGTAAGCTCGATGGTTGCAGTCTTGCCGGTGGCGACCTTTTCGCCGTCCTTGTTCTCAATGACCTGGCCGATGGCGAGCACGCGCACGTTGCGCAGCACCGCCTCGCTTACGGGCTCTTCCTTGGAACCCACCCGCATCTTGTGTGAGAGAATGACATCGACGCGATCGTTGGGGAGGATGAAGCCGCCGGCGGCGGTCTCCTCTCTGATGGGAGTGGAGATGGCGCGCATGCCGGCGGGAAGAATGGCGGCCATCACCCCGCCCTCGGAAATCTTGATGAGCTTCTGGTCCTTGATCGGCTCGCCGGCGATGAAGGGCGCGCGCGCAACGGCTCCAGAGAATTCGTTCGGCGCATCCGGCTGGGCGTCGCGCGTGATGAGTTCCGGCGTGATGCCCTCGGCCGGCCATTGCTGCCATTTGAGATTGGCGGCGTTCACAGCGTCGCCGAGGCCGATATCGGTCGCGGCGACGAGAACGTCGGTGGCGCCAACGGTCTTCTCGACCGTTTTCACTTCGCGCGAACCGGAGACGATCTTGTTGGCAACCCAGGCTGCGCCCAAGGCCGCAGTAGAGGCGATGGCAAGCACAACAATCCTGGCCTTTTTCATGGCGGATCCTTTCGGAGGTCGCCCCACGCTCCGTGCCGATTTCGTTTATTTTGACGGCCGAATCTCAACGCCACGTTACCGATGCGTGTACTCTGACGGCCGAATCTCAACGGAAAGTTAACAACGGTGCCAAATCGGGCCGGAAA
The DNA here is from genome assembly GCA_963776655.1 of uncultured Alphaproteobacteria bacterium. Taxonomy (GTDB): domain Bacteria; phylum Pseudomonadota; class Alphaproteobacteria; order Rhizobiales; family Methyloligellaceae; genus Methyloceanibacter. Next base: position 172,787 of record CAVZNL010000005.1, read on the forward strand.
TGCCCGAAAAAGCCTTCACCCACGGCGGGTTTAGGCCGCCGCGTGTCATCTCAACGCGAAATTGGAATGATCCTCAGGCGCCCAAGGCCGCCATGAAGGGCGTGCTGGGGTAAACCAGAAGGCCCGCGGCGGCGAGCGCAATGGCGTAGGGTACGCCCTCGTTTGCGCTATGGAGCCGGACCAGCCAGCTTTGCGAGGTGAGCGGTGCCGGAAGCGGCAACCACCTCAAGAACAAGAGCAAGAGCGTCAGCGCGCCGCCCAGAAGAGCGGCGTACACGCTATAGGCGAAGATCGTCTCAGGCCCGAGCCACAAACATGTGGCGGCGAACAGCTTGGCGTCACCTCCGCCGATCCATCCGAACGAGAAGAGAACGAAGGTCACGCACAGCAAGGCCAGAGCCATGGCGGTATGCAGCCCGATATCGGACAATCCGAGCCCTGCCAGCGGCGCAACCAAGAAGAAGCCCAGGGTGAGCGCCAGCGCAAGGCGATTGGGCACCGTCATGGTGAAAAGGTCGGTTGCCGCCGCCAAGGCCATGGCGCCTGGAAAGATCGTTAATATGAGGAAATCCTTGATCATCAGGCCCTTTGTGCCGGTGCCGGCTCGATTGCGTGAAATGTGGCAGTAGAGCCCTGAAGGCTCTGTTAATTGGACGCGGCCGAGCCCCCTCCGCGACCTTCCGCGGCAGGCCGGATGTTTCGCCAATCCTTCACCTTTTCCAGGTCTTATGGGCCAAGACGCCGCGCAGTGAAGTGAGGTCATCATGGTGTTCCGGTTCGTTCAAAAGCTGCGGCCTCCTCTGATTGTTGTTGCCGCGCTTCTTGCCGCAGGCGTCATTGGCGCGCTTCTTGCCGCAGGCGTCGTCCACCCGGCGCAGGCGCAAAAAGCAAGCAATGGCGACATCATCGTGCTGGTCGACCAGGCGTCGCTCGTGCCGATCGAGAGGGCTGCGGCTGAGATCGTGGTCGGCAATCCCTCGATCGCGGATGTCTCCGTGCATAACCACAAGATGCTCATCGTCACCGGTAAATCCTACGGCACGACCAATCTCATCGTCATGGATCCCGAGGGCAAAGTGGTGGCGAGCCGGAGGCTGATCGTCCAGGAGCCGCGGACGGGCTTGGTGAGCGTTTACAAGGGGTCGTCCCGCTACACCTTGGACTGCGCGCCGACTTGCACGCCACCGCTCGTCATCGGAGATACGAACGATCATTTCGACAAGATCTCCGGGCAAATCAAGACGAAGCAGGCAATCGGCCAATCTTCGGCCGAAGGCTCCAAGCAGGAATAAGGCGCACGCGGTCGGGCGCTGACTTGCGCGTTGTCGACCTCGATCGGGCGACAGCTTCTCACGCGGGCCGCGTCAGCTGCTTGGGAAACACGACCTCGCCGAGAGCGTGATCGAAGAGATCTGGAAGATGTCGGTCAGGAATTCGTAGGGAAGGTTCGCAGCGACCTCGTTTCCACAGGCTTGAGCCGTGACCGTGAAGGCGGACGTCGGAGGGTTGAGGCCGTAGCTGTTTTCCGCCGCATAGGCTTTCACTTGGTCCTCGTCGGCGCAAAGCGTGCTGTTGACGCTGGCGCACCGCGCCGCCTTCTCGACGCCGTTCTGAATGCCAAGTTGCGTCCACATCATCAGTCCGCCATCGATGACGGCGAAGAGCGCGAGCGCGAACGCAGGCAAGGTCAGCGCGAACTCGATCGCCGATACGCCCGTCTGGTCGGTGGCTATGCGAACGCGTCTCATTGCAAGCGAACGGTCGATTGGGCCGTTAACGTGAAACTGGAGGGCAGCAGCGGATACGGGATGATCGTGTTGTACACGCCTTGCGCCGATACGGTGATATAGCTTCCGGGCGGCGTTCCGCCGTCGCATTCTGAAGTCGCAGCTGATCTCGGCGACACTCGTACCTGAAGCGCAACCACAAAACTGATACGGGGCGGGAGACGCTTGGATGCCGTCAAAGTATGTGCTTTCCGTCACCACCGTCGTGATCGCCGTGGTGTCATTGCCGTTCGTCACCGCGTATTGAGCACCCATTTGTGCGGCGTTCTGCACCTCCATGTTCCTGTTTATGCCCTGGCCCAAATCCACGATGGCGATCGCCATCAGAATGAGCGGAGGGAGGATGACCGCAAACTCGATTGCCGACGCGCCGCGCGCGTCCGACAAAAAAAATCGGCGTGGGACGTTTGTCCTGTCACGACGCATCGTGCTCACTCGACCAGCATCGCCATGGAGGCTCCCAGGTTCAGGACCCCGGCGCCTGTGCAATTCAATGCGAGATTGGCATTGCCGCTAAACGTTATGGTGTTGCCCAAGAGTTGCGTACAGTCCGAGGAGGAGCCGGATCCGCCGGCGAACTCGAGGGCAGCTCTGGGTGCATAAACGGCGCCCTCAAGGTATTGATTTGAACCGCCGTTCAGCTTGAAGGTCGTACCGATGGGCATGTTGCGGTCGCCGAAGACGACGATGCCGGCCGTCGGACCGGTCGTGGGCGCCGTCAAATTGATCGTCGCGCCGCCGCTGATGTTCGCTGTCGCATAATCGCTACCGCTTCCGGTCATCACCAAGGTCACGCCCGTGCCAGTGATGCTCGCCCCTCCATTGACGGTCAGGCTTCCGCTCTTGAGGTAGTAGGTGCCAGCAGTCAATGTCACAACGGCGCCGGCATTGGCACGGATCCCGCCGCAATACACGCCTGGGCTGATCGTCACTGTGGCATTCGTCGCGTAATTGGTCTGCGCGCAGCCTTCGGGCGTCGTGGGTTGAGCGACATCGGCGTAGGGGTCGGTCGTAGGCGCAAGGTTCTCAAAAATCCCCTGCGTGGTGGTCATGTTGTCCTCTCCCGTCACGCCTCCAGCAGCGCGAACCGTCGAGGCTTGCAAGTTGCTGGATCCTCCTGACGAGACAGATGTTGCATTGTTGGAATTCGAATAGAGGCCGCACCCGTTGAGGGTGACATCGGCAGAGCCCGAGAGCGTCACCGCCGAGGCGGCAGAGGGGCTGAGGGCAACCACGCAGCCTTGGCCCGCAACCGGGGCTGCGACCGCACGAGCCTCTATCGGCACTTGGTCAGACCCGTAGATGAGGGAAAAGATCCGCGCCTGCGGCTGCTGCCACGATGACTTCGACCGCATTGGCCGTGCCCGTATAGGCGCCCGTCGCGGGAGGCCGATTGACGGTGACGGTGGCTCCCGTCGGCACCATCGACGTAGCCGTAGGATGCAGCGACGCTGTTGGCCTGCGTTTCCAGCGCGGCGATGTTGCCGCTATTTGCCGTCGCGGCGCTCAGAGCACCGGAATCGGCCGCGGCCTGCATGCTCTGCTGCTTGTAGTACCACAGGCCGGCTTCGGTGCCGAGGCCGCCGATGCCGACCAGCACTGACATCGTCAAACCGGCGAGGATGCTATAGCTGCCCGCCCGATGCCGACAAAATACGCTGAAGGATCTTTGCATCGTCGTTCTGCCGCCCTTGTATCGCTTGAATCGGAACGGGGAGAACCCGCCGCTCGCGATCGATATGTATCGTTATAACGATTTATGCATGCGACGAGATCGCAAGGCATCCAATGAGATCACAAGCTGCTTTCTGAACGGTGACCGGCAACGTTCAAGTTTTCTATTTTCTTTAGCGATGTGCGCTTGCCCGTCATGCAGGCGCATCGATCCGCCCAGCTTGAGCGCCGAATTCAGGTTAATGCCGCCCTTGCGCGATGCGCAGTCGCTCATCACGGCGGCGACTCTTGAAGCGAAATTCGGCGTCGCAACCGTGCTCACTCAACCAGCGTCGCCGTTACGACCCCCAGGGGTTCCATGCCCGGGGCAATTCGTCATGTTCAGTGTGAGGCTGGAATTGCCGGTAAACTGGATGGTGTTCCCGATGATTTGCGTGCAGTTCGCGTCCGAAACAGATCCGCCGGAGAACTCGACGGCTGCTCGAGGCGTGTAGATGGCGCCCCCAAAATACTGGCTTGAACCGCCGTTCAACTTGAAGGTCGTGCCGGTGGGCATGTTGCGGTCGCCAAAGATGACGATCCCTGCGGTGGGGCCGGTCGTGGGCGCCGTCAAATTGACGACGGCGCCGCCGTTGATGCGGGCTGTGCCGTAGTCGCTACCGCTCCCGGTAAATATCAACGTTACGCCCGTGCCGTTGACGACCGCTCCTCCGTTGAGTTTCAGGTCGCCGTTGAGGTAGTAGGTGCCGGGGCTCAAGGTCAGAACGGCGTTGGCATTGGCGTCAATCCCTCCACAATAGAAGCCAGGGCCGATCGTCACGGTGGTTTTCGCCTTGAAATTGTTCTCCGTGCAGCTCCCGGGCGTCGCGGGCTGTGCGATGTCGGCGTAGGGGTCGGATGTCGGCGCCATGTTCTCAAAAATTCCCTGCGTGGTGGTCATGTTGTCCTGGCCCGACACGCGTCCCACAGCCCGGACTGTCGAGGCCGAGAGTTGGCTCGAGCCCCCTGCCGAGGCGGACGTCGCAGCGTTGGAATTCGAATAAAGACCGCAGCCGTTGAGGGAGACTTCGGCCGAGCCCTGGAAACTCGCGGCCGCGCTGGCGGCGGGATCGAGGGCGAGCACGCAGCCTTGCCCGGGCTGGGGCGTCGCAACGGCGCGCGCCCCTATGAGCACTTCGCCAGACTGGTAGACACTCGTAAAAAGCCGCGCCTGCGGCTGCTGCACGATGACTTCGACCGCGCCGGCGACCCCCGTAAAGGCCCCTGACGTGGGAGGCCGGTTTACGGAGACTGTGCTCCCATCGACGCCGTTGATGTAGCCATAGGACGCGGCGACGCTGTAGGCCTGCATCTCCAAGTCGGCGATGTTGCCGCTGTTTGCCGTCGCGGCGCTCACAGCACCGGAGTCGGCTGCGGCCTGCATGCTCTGGTGCTTGTAGTACCAGAGGCCGACTTCGGTGCCGAGGCCGCTAAGACCGACCAGCATCGGCATCGCCAAACCGGCGAGGATGGTATAGCTGCCCGCCTGATCCTGGCAAAAGACGCGGAAAAGTTTTCGCATCGTTGTTCTGCCGTCCTGGTATCGCCTGCAACGGAACGCGGTGAGAGTCTTGCGTTCAATCGATAGGCTCGGCAACGCTTTCTGCCGATGAAATCACAAGCTGCTTTCTGAGCGGTGACCGGCAACGGTTACATTTTCTGTTTACTTTAGCGATCCTGTGCAAAGCCGGCGCTGAGCCTTCGATCTCCGGCGCACTCCAATTGTGATCGGTGATGCAGCTTCCTGGTCCACCTCGTCGACCAGGACCGCGATGCTGTTGCCGACCAGCTCTGTTGAGTTCCACCGTGAGCAACAAAGAACCGCCCACGCAAGCGCGGGCGGTTCTCATTCTCATTCCAACTGTCGATGTTATTACGGCGCGGGTGGCGTCAACGCGTTCTGGATCTGGGTGAACAACGCGACGAGCTGGTCGCCGACGAGGCCCACAATCGCCACGATCGCAATAGAGATGCCGGCGGCAATCAGGCCATACTCGATGGCGGTCGTTGCAGCCTCGTCTCTGATGAAGTGTCCAAACATTTTCCTCATCTGTCCGATACTCCCTGGGATGTTTTCGGGCTGCTCGCTTCTGCGAGCCCTACCTCAATATCCGTATGGAATTTACCTTCGCGTTAAAAATATAAGAGACAAACTCGCTGCGCTTATTAACAAAGGCTCAACCTAGTCATTCATGCCGCCAGACCACTCCTCGAAGCCCGGCGCGCCGGCGTGCGTTCGCGCCCACAAATCGTACGCGTCGGCTTCTTCCACCCTGACCTTAAGTCGATCGCCGGGCTTACAGCCGTTCTCTCCCGGCAAATAGACATTCCCGTCGATCTCCGGCGCATCCCAATGCGAGCGGGCGATCGCGCCCTTCTCGTCGAGGCGATCGACCAGGACCTCGATGGTCTTGCCGACGCGGGCGCCGAGAAGCTCCGCGCTGATGAATTGCTGATGCTGCATGAGGCGGTCATAGCGCTCGGCTTTGACCTCCTCGGGCACTTGGCCGGCAAGCGCGTTCGCGGCGGCACCTGCGACATCTTCATATTTGAAGCAGCCCACGCGGTTCAGCCTCGCCTCGGCGAGCCAGTCGAGAAGCGCGGCGAAATCGTCCTCGGTCTCGCCGGGGAAGCCCACGATGAAGGTCGAACGGATGGCAAGCTCGGGACAGATCGCGCGCCAGCGCGCGATCCGCTCCAGGGTCTTCTCCCCATGCGCGGGACGCCGCATCGCTTTCAAGATTGCGGGGCTCGCATGCTGGAACGGAATGTCGAGATAAGGCAGCACCCGCCCGTCCGCCATCAACGGCAGAACCTGGTCCACATGCGGATAAGGATAGACATAATGGAGGCGCACCCAGACCCCGAGCGAACCGAGCGCTTCGGCGAGACTGAGGAAGCTGGTCTCGTATTCCTGTTCGCGCCAGGCGCTCTTGGCATAGCGAAGATCGAGTCCGTAGGCGCTCGTGTCCTGCGAGATGATGAGAAGCTCCTCGACGCCCGCGGCAACGAGACGCTCGGCCTCGCGCATCACATCGCCGAGCGCTCGGCTTTTGAGCCGTCCGCGCAAGCTCGGGATGATGCAGAAGCTGCACCTGTTGTTGCAGCCCTCCGAGATCTTCACATAGGCGTAGTGGCGGGGCGTGAGCCTCACTCCTTGCGGCGGCACGAGATCGAGGAAGGGATCGTGCGGCTGCGGAACGGCCTTATGGATCTCCTCGACAACCGCCTCGTATTGATGGGGGCCGGTGATGGCGAGCACTTGCGGATGGGCGGCGCGAATGCGCTCGGGCTCGGCGCCGAGACAGCCCGTGACGATCACGCGGCCATTCTCCGCCAAGGCCTCGCCGATCGCCGCTAGCAATTCTTCCTTGGCACTGTTGAGGAAGCCGCAGGTGTTGACCACGACCGCGTCGGCGCCATCATAGCTCGCTGAAAGCTCGTAGCCTTCGGCGCGAAGCCGCGTGATGATGCGCTCGGAATCGACCAGCGCCTTGGGACAACCGAGGCTGACAAAGCCGATCTTGGGCGCACGTGCTCGTGCCGGAATATCGTCCATGGCCGCTTATAGGCGAGCGGCGCGGTCCCGTCGACCGGCGGCAGGTTTCGATTGAGGGGGGAAGCGGATAGAGCTCTTATGGGCTCGACCGATTGGGGGTAGGCAGAATGGCAGAGGCTTCACATCCGTCTTCCTCAGCCGAGGCGGAGAAGCCGAAGACGGCCTTTGTGTTTGCCGGAGGCGGCAGCTTCGGCGCCGTCCAGGTCGGCATGTTGCGCGCGCTCGTGGCGCACGGGCTCAAGGCCGACATGGTGGTGGGGTCGAGCGTGGGCGCCATGAACGGCGCCTATTTCGCCGGGATGCCGACCGAGGAGGGCGTCGAGCGGCTTGCGGCAATCTGGCGGGGTTTGCGCCGGCGGGACATTTTTCCCGTCACGCCGCGGGCGCTCTTCGGTCTCATCCGCCAACGCGACTTCCTGCTCGGCTCGCACGGACTCTACCGGCTGGTCCATACGCATCTGCCCTTCCGCAATCTGGAGGAGGCGAGCATCCCTCTGCATGTGGTCGCCACCGACCTTCTCTCAGGCCAGCCCGTGGTCCTGTCGAAGGGAGACGCCGCCACGGCGATCGTGGCCAGCACCGCCATTCCTGCCGCTTTCGCGCCGGTCAAGTTCGGAACGCTCTATCTCGCCGACGGCGCCATTACGAGCTGCACGCCCGTCACGGTGGCGGTCATGGCCGGGGCGACGCGGCTGATCGTGCTGCCGGCCGGCTACGCCTGCGCGCGCGAGATGCCGCCGCAAGGGGCCATCGCCAACGCGCTCCATGCGCTCACGCTGCTCATCGCGCGGCAGGTCAAGAGCGAGCTGGTAGGCCTGGAGGAGACCATCGACTTCCATGTCGCGCCTCCGCTCTGTCCGTTATTCGGCTCGCCTTACGACTTCTCGCATTCCGACGAACTGATCGAGAGGGCCGCGAAACGGACCGAGCAATGGCTCGCCGAGGGCGGGCTCGAGCGGCGCGAAATCCCGCACGAGATGAACGCCCACAAACATGCCTGAGCGGCGGGCAGAAGGCTTAAGCGCCTAGCGCAGCAACTTGGGATCGACGGGCTCAACCGCAAAGACTCGAATTTCCCATCCTGCCTTGCGCAGTCTTTCCGTTCTGCGCATCACGTGAGGCCGCCCTTGCAGTCGCCAAGAACCGCATCGACCATCTGCTGACGTAAACCACCACGGTGGCGCTAAGCCACGCGGCGCGGGGGGCTGTTGGAAGGCGAGGCGTTCGAGTTCGACATACCACCCCACGTATTGAGCAGGGCGCGATCACTCTCAAACTGGTCTGCCAGTTTCAGCCAGACGTGGGCGAGTTTCGTGAAATCGTCTCGGGATTTTGGACTGGTCGCACTCTGAGCAAACCGAAAACATTCGGCCGCTTGGCGGCGGCATTCCTGAGGATCACCGGACATGGCTCCTACCTCCTCGTACTTACCTCTCTCGGCCAATTATACTCCCGCATTGAAGGCTTGTCGGTAATGTAGATTACCGGTAGCAATCAGCGGTCTTATCGGTAGGTTTTAGGGAGACGAAAGGCGATCCGCTTCCGGGCCAGCTGGTAGCATTCGCAAGACGCTTTCAGGAGCCCTTCTCGGTCAAGCACGACGATTTGCCTTTGGCCGGGCGCAACCAGGCCGGTCTTTTCGAACTCTCGCACAGCGTTGGTCACTGTCGGCCGCTGCACTCCTAACATGTCGGCGAGCAGCGTCTGCGTGATCCGCATAACGTTGTCATCGGCTCGGTCATCCATCATGAGCAGCCACCGCGCCAGCCGCTGTTTCAGGCTGTGTGTGCCGTTGCATGCGACCGACACAAGCACTTGCTCCATGAAGGCTTCCACGTAGGCGTACATCAGATTGCGGAAGGCCGGCATCGCCTTCATGGCTCGCAGGAATGCGCTGCGCGACATCCTCGCTGCGCTTCCGGGGATTTGCACGAGAAACCGCGCCGAAGACTCTTCGTCGCCAAAGATCGCTTGGAACCCGGTGCAGCCCTCTCGGCCGATTGTGGCCATCTCGATAATGCTCCCGTCCTCGTACACCGCCACCACTGAAATAACGCCGCTGTCGGGGAAGAAGATTTCGTCAAGCGCACTGTCGGCATCGAGGAGCACTTGGCCGCGCTCGCAAGGAACAGGATCGAGCTGTGACATAAGTCTCTTGAGGTTGCTGGACGGAAGCGCGAGCAGCAGCCGATTGCGGGGCCAGTTTGGCGGGCTCATAAGCACTAAATGCTGTCGAGGCCGGTCCGGTTGCGTAATGATCCACGGAGGCCGCTCTGCCCACTGCCCTAGCGCAGCAACTCTTCGATTTCGGGATCGGCGGGCTCGGCGCTGTCGCCCTGCTCTGCCGTGCCGGGATCGGCGTCAGGCTTGGCCTCTGGGGTCTGCTTCTTGCCGGAGCGCGGCGGGCTCGCTTGAGACCCGCCATTGTCGTCGCCGCGCTGCTGGATCTGAATGTCGCCTAGGAAGCGGCCGATCGCCTCGCCGACGGGCTTCCCCTTGAACTTCTTCTCTATCGCCTTGCCGATCTGGTTCACGGCCTTCCCCGCCTTCTCGGGGTCGGTGAACAGCTCCTTGACCTCGGGCCTGATCGTGGGCCGCTCGAGCGGTCCCTCGATGCGCACCGGCACGGAGAGCCCGGCAAGATTGTTCGCTCCGCTTTGTCCTTCAGGTCCCGCGACGATCTCGGGATTGGCACGAAAATCCATCGTGCTCTGCATCAGGTTTACGGTCCCGGCGGCCGACACTTTCAGCAGCGGGCTGGTCGCCGTGAGATTGTTGGTCTCGGCGATGCCGTCCTTGATGGTGAAGGTGCCGCCGAGATCGGTGAAGGCGGTCTTGGCGCCGGGGCCCTGGCGCAGGTCCGGGATCTCCCCGGCCCCGAGCGAGCCGATCATCTCGGTGAGGTTGACGCCCTCGATCGCGCCGTCGCTCACGGCAATGTTGCCCTGGCCGGCGAGCGAGGACTTGATCTCCTCGGTGTTCCCGCCCGCGCCGCTCAGCTGAAGCGCGATCTTGGTGCGGCCCTCGAGCAGGCTGAACTGGGCGGCATCCGAGAGCAGGGTCTTGGCCTGGACGCCGTCAAGGAGAAAATCGCCGTTGAAGGCGGGAACCTGTTTGGAAGCGTCGAGCACGAGCTTGCCGCTCGCGTGTCCGTCATAAAGCTCCATGCCGCCGAGCGTGGCATTCAACACGCCGTCCCGGAAGGCAAGGCCGAGCGAGCTCGGCCCAAGCTCGAGGTGGAAGACTCGGGTCTTGCGCACATTGATATTGACGTCGGCATCGAAGGATGCCGGCTTGGCGGCGGCCACAGGCTCGGCTTTTAGAGGGGGACTTGCTGTTGCGCCGGTGGTCTCGGCGGGCGCAGGCGCGGCAGGCGCGGTTTGTTGATCCGGACTTGCGGTTTCCGGCGCGGGCGGCCTGGGCGGAAGCGCGAGGTTCAGGCTCTTGCGCGCCTCCGCCTTGGCCCGCATCGGGTTTGGTGAACCAATCTTTCGCCCCTTGAGCAGCTTCTGGCGCTCCACTCTCTCCTCGAGGCGCCGCGCCCGACTCGGACGCAGAAGGCTTGCGGTCCGCTCTCGCCGGCTTCGGACCCGATGCCAGAAATGGATTGAGGTCGAGATGGTCGAGCGCAAGCGCCGCCCTGATATGGGGCCGCGGCGCCTGCAAGGTCACCACTGCCTGGCCCTGTCCGCGCGCATGCTCGAGCGCGAAGCGGGCATTGCTGAAGGTGATCTCGTCCTCCTTCCAGGCGACGTGGCTCGCAAGTTCACCGTCACCGATCCCGCTCGCGGCCGCAGGCTTCTCCCGCATCCACGCCAGCAGCGAGGGAATCGAGTGAGCCTTGGCCGACAACTCGCCCTGCCCGCTCAGGCTCGGGCGCGTGAGCAGGCTGCCATCGAAGCGCGTGGCAAGGGCTTTGGTGTCGAGGGAAATCACGAGACGCGCCGGGCGCTTCTCGCGGAGGTCGGCCACAGAGGCGATTTCGAAACTGAAATCGACGGTCTCCTCTTTCCACTGGAACTTGCCCGATCCGGTCAACGGTGCCGTCAGGGTCGGCATGCTGAGATTTGCCGTTATGCGATCGACGCGTCGCGTCTTGCCCTTCTCGTCGTAAACGATGTTGACGGTTCCGTCCTCGATGCGCACGTCCCTGAGCCTGACGTCGCGGCGCTGCTTGGGTTTCGGATCGGCCGCTTTGGCTGTTTTCGGCTTTTTCGGCTCCGCTTGCCTCTTTTCCTCGCCGAGCCGGACCGTCAGCACGGGCCGCTCCAGCACGATGCGTCCGGCATCGACGTTGCGGCTGAACAGCTCCATCAGACCGAGATCGATCACCAGCCGCGACACGGAAAAATCCGAGGTGCCGGCGCGCTCTTCGGGATCGGCAAAGATCGCATCGGTGATGACGACATGCGGCCCGGGGGTAAACAGGAGCGTCGTCGTGCCTTTGACTTTGAGTTCGCGCCCCGTTTGCTCCTTGACGCGATTGGCCACGCGATCGCGCACCCAATCGGCCGAGATGAGGAGATTGACGGCGACGAGGGCGAACAAGGCCACGCCAACGACGGTGCCGGCGGCGATCAGCAACAGCCGGGTGCGGCGGCTCATGGCCGGAAGCGACGGGCGCGATGGCGCCGGCGCCTTGTCATTCTTCCTGAGGCGGCGGCGTTGGGTTTTTGTTGCTGTGCATGGGCTTTAGACCGAATTCCCGGATTCTAGCCCGACAATTGAGGTGAGATTAGGAATTGGTCTTTGTCCCTCCGGGCCGCCACCCGGCCGGGAGAACGGCGTGTGCAGACCCGACACCCGAGCTCAGCGGCGACAGGCGTGCGAGAGACGATGACAAAGACGAAATGGCCCCGGTAGTTCGTCATTGCCGGGCTTGACCCGGCAATCCACTCCACTGGCGCTTCAACGGGCTGAGACGTAACGGCATGGATGCCCGGGTCAGGCCCGGGCATGACGCCAAATCGGAAGCGCGATCTGCCGTCGGCAAACAAAAATCTGCGGCGGCCGTGAGAGCCTTTCGACCCTCAGGCCGCCGCATGGTTGAGATGAGGAAACGTCCGCGCTTGCGCTTGGACGTTTCAGGGCCTCCGGGCTGGGCAGCCGAATGCCTTGCAACGACCCTAGCGCCAAAGGTAACATGCACAAAGTGAACTCTTCTCAGCAGAATAGTTGCAAGTCATGCACCTACGAGAAATCGACGCCAATCTTCTGGTGACGCTCGACGCCTTACTCGTCGATGCGAGCGTCACCCGCGCCGCCGAGCGGCTCGGTCGGAGCGCTTCGGCGATCAGCCATGCGCTGGCCAAGCTTCGCGAGATCTTCGCCGACGAGCTGTTCGTGCGCGCGGGCCAGCGCCTCGTGCCCACGGCAAAGGCGCTCGAGCTTGCGCCCACCGTCCACGTCATTCTCGCCGGCATGGAGAGCTTGCTCCGGCCGAGCAAGCCGTTCGATCCGTCGGAGACCTCGCGCGACTTCGCGGTGGCGACGAGCGAGGCGGGGGAGTTGATGCTGGTCCAGCCGCTGCGCCAGCGGCTGCAACAGCTTGCGCCGAGCGTGCGGGTCGGGTGGATGCCCTCGAGCCGCGAGGAGAATATCGATGCGCTTCGCAACGGGCGCTCCCATTTCGTCATCGACATCGAGGGCATGCCGCTCGCAGGCGCCCGACATCCGCGTGCTCAAGCTGTTGCGACGACATGCTCGTCACGCTCGCGCGCCCGGGCCATCCCTGCTGCGCGAGCGAAGCCGAAAGCCGCAGCCTTCGCCGCCTCCGACCACATCGCCGTGCATGGCCTTCCCACCATCGACCTGATCGATCGCGCGCTTGGCCGCGCAGCAAGCTCGCCTGCACCGTCGCCGTCGCGCGTCTCCTCCGTGCTGGTCGGGCTGCTGCTCGCGCTGAACAGCGATGCGCTGCTCACGGTTCCGGCGTCGCTTGCCGCGATTCTCGAGACAGCAATTCGGGCTCAACCGCGTTCGTCAGCCCTTCCGGCCCATCGCCTTCCCGTTCAGGCTGATGTGGCATTCGAGCTACGACCGCGACGAATGCCACGCCTGGGTGCGCGCGGAATTCGCCAAGCTCGCACGCGAGATGGAAGCCGCCGCTTGAGAGTATCGCCATGAGCGTTGTGTCGCGGACGTCCTTCCGCCTCGCCCTGATCGGCATGACCGCGCATCTCTGTCGTCAGGCGCGCCTGCTCCTTGCCGCCGAGCCGTCGGAACTCGAGCGCAATCTCACAATCTCGGTCGACGGCGTCGCGCAGACGCTCACGCTCGAAGAGGCGATGGAGGCCCTCAACATCCCCTCGGTCAGCCTCGCGCTGATCGATGGCGACCGCATCGACTTCGCGCGCGCCTACGGCGCAAGTGCCACGCCCGAGACGCTCTATCAGGCGGCGTCGCTGTCGAAATTCGTGACGGCGATCGGCGCCATGCGGCTGGTCGAAGCGAAGCGGCTCGATCTCGACGAGGACGTCAACGCCAAGCTCACTTCGTGGAAGGTGCCGACCAACGGGTTCGACAAGGGCCACCCGGTCACCTTGCGCGGGCTGCTCAGCATGACGGCGGGGATCGGCGTGCCCGGATTTCCTCGGCTATGAGATCGGCGCGCCGGTGCCGAACCTGACGCAGATCCTCTATGGCGTGCCGCCCGCCAACTCGCCGCCGGTCACGGTGATCGCCGAGCCCGGCAGCGCCTACCTCTACTCCGGCGGAGGCTACGAGATCGCCGAGGCGCTGATGGTCGACACCATGCAGACCCCCTTCCCCGAGCTGATGGACGAGCTCGTGCTGAAGCCGGCCGGCATGGCACGCAGCACCTTCGCGCAAGCCCTGCCGGCCGATCTCGACGGCGGCAGGCCATGCGCGGCCATTCGGCCGACGGCAAGGAACTGCCCGGCGGCTACCACGTCTTCCCCGAGCATGCCGCGGCCGGGTCTGTGGTCGACGCCGACCGATCTCGCCAATCTCCTGCTCCTGATCGGCCGCGCCTGGCGCGGCGAGAGCCAGCTCTTTCTCCAGCCCGAGACGGCGCGCGCAGATGCTGACGCCGCAAAATGGCGGCCCTTACGGGCTCGGCGCCGCCATCGGCGAGGCGGACGGCGTCGCTCGTCGTCATGAAACGCGGGCAGAATGTCGGGCTACCAGGCCTATCTGATCCTGCTCCCCGCCGAGGGCAAGGGCATGGTGGTGATGACCAACTCCGACAATGGCTCGATCCTGGCCGAGGCCCTGATCCGCCGCGCCGCCGCGCTTTTGGCTGGCCGGCTCTCGGGGCGCTTGACAGATTAAGCGTCGGACCGGGTCGACCTCCCTCTGGTTTCCGTCGCAAGGCTCGATTACGATAGGGTCTTGCACCCGTTTGCCGAGTACGGGTCCCCGGAGGACATCCATGTCCGCATGGTTTCGCGCCGGCCTGTTCGCCGCGCTGTTCGTTTTCGCCACCACCCCTTCCCCCGCCGCCCAGAAGACATTTCAAGACGACGCTCTCGACGATGCCGCGATCACGCTCGAGGCCGACCTCAAGGAGGAGGCAGGGACCGTCGCCAAGCCGCTCGCCAAGCTGAAGCAGGAGGCCGACGCGCTGCTCAAGCGCCAAGACCTCGCAGGCGCCGCCAATATCTATGTGCAGATCGTGACGATCGCGCCCGACGACGCCAAGGCTTGGCGCCGGCTCGCCGATATCTGGCTGCTCATTCCGGCGACCGACGAAGACGACGGCTCGACACGCATCGAGCGGGCGCGCACGGCCTCTTATATCGCCTATCAGCGGTCGACCACGCCCGAGGAGGAGTCGGCCTCGCTCGTCACGCTCGCCAATGCCTTCACCAAGCGCGAGGAGTGGCGGCAGGCGCTGAACGCGCTGAAGCTCGCGCTCGACCTGCACGAGACGCCCGAGCTCAAGACCGACCTACGAGGCGCTGCGCGAGAAATACGGCTTCCGCGTCGCGAATTTCAGCGTGGACTCCGATGCCGCGAGCCCGCGCGCCTGCTTCCAGTTCACCGAGGCCTTGCCCAAGCGCACCGACTTCTCGCCTTATGTCGCGGTCGCCGGTCAAGACAAGCCGGCGCTCTCGGTCGACGCGCAGCAGATCTGCGTCGAGGGGCTGAAGCATGGCGAGAGCTACGCCATCACGCTCCGCGCCGGGCCTGCCCTCGACCGTCGGCGAGGACCTGCTCAAGAACGCGGACTTCAATATCTATGTGCGCGACCGGAGCCCGTCGGTGCGGCTCGCGGGCAAAGCCTATGTGCTGCCGCGCACCGGCCAGCAGGGCATCCCGCTCATCACCGTCAATACCGACACGGTCAAGGCGACCATCTACCGGATCGGCGACCGGAGCCTGATCGACAACGTGCTCGGCTACGATTTCGAGCGCAATCTCTACAGCTACACGCTCGACGAGATCGCCGACCAGAAGGGCGAGAAGGTCTGGACCGGCGAGCTCAAGGTCGAGAAGCAGCTCAACCAGGAAATCACCACCGCCTTTCCCATCATGGAAGCGGTGCCACAGCTTGAGCCCGGCGTCTATCTCCTGGCGGCGCGGCCCGGCAATGTGCCCGGCGACGACTATGGCGAGCGCACCACCCAGTGGTTCATCGTCTCGGATCTCGGACTGACGGCGTTCTCCGGCACTGACGGCATCCACGCTTATGTCAATTCGCTCGCGACGCACGGCGCCGCTTGCCGATGTCGAGATCCGGCTGCTTGCCCGCAACAACGAGGTGCTCGCGGTCAAGAAGACCGACGCCAACGGCGCCGTCACCTTCGCGCCGGGACTTGCGCGCGGCGAAGGCGGGCTGTCGCCCGCGCTGATCGTGGCGTCGGGCGACGGCGGCGACTACGCCTTCCTCAGTCTGAAGCAATCGGCGTTCGATCTGACCGACCGGGGCGTGGCCGGACGCGACGCGCCGCAAGGGCTCGATGCGTTCGTGTTCACCGAGCGCGGCGTCTATCGCACCGGCGAGACGGTCTATGTGACGGCGCTGCTGCGCGACGCCGCCGGCGTGGCCGTCCCGGGCGTCGACCTGACCATGGTGGTGGAGCGCCCCGACGGGGTCGAGTATCGCCGCACCGTCGTGCCGGACCAGGGGATCGGCGGACGCTCGCTCGACGTGCCGATCATCGCGTCGGCGCCGACCGGGACATGGCGCGTCGCCGTCTATGCCGACCCGAAAGGCGCGGCGATCGGGAACGCGAGCTTCCTGGTCGAGGACTACGTGCCGGATCGGCTCGAATTCGATCTCACCACCAAGGCCACCGCGATCTCGCCCGACGCCCCGTCGAAGTCGCTGCTCGACGGCCGCTTCCTCTATGGCGCGCCGGCGGCGGGGCTCGGCATCGAAGGCGAAGTCAATATCGCCAAGGCCGCCGAGCGGCCGGGCTATCCCGGCTATTCGTTCGGCCTCGATCGCTTCCGCGAGCGACGACCAGGAAGACGAGGCCGGCACCGAGAGCATTCCTCTCGCCGATCTGCCCGAGACCGATGCCGACGGCAAGGCGACGTTCACGGTCGCTCTCGACAAGGTGCCCGCCTCGACCAGGCCGCTCGAAGCCAATGTCGTGGTGCGTCTCGCCGAGCCTGGCGGAAGGGCGATCGAGCGCAAGCTCACGCTTCCCGTCGTGCCGAGCGCGCCGATGATCGGGGTGAAGCCGCTCTTCGCCGGCAAATCGCTCAGCGACAACGACATCGCCAAGTTCGACGTCGTCATGGTCGCGCCCGACGGCAAGCCGATCGCCGCCACCGGGCTCAAATGGCAGCTGCTCAGCATCGAGTCGAAATATCAGTGGTACCGCAGCGGCGGCTATTGGAGCTACGAGCCGATCAAGGTGACGCGCCGCGTCGCCGACGGCACCATCGACGTCGCCGCCGGACCAGCCGGGCACGATCTCGGTCCCCGTCACCTGGGGACGATACCGGCTCGAAGTGACGAGCCCCGACCCGCAAGGACCCGAGACCACGATCGGTTTCGATTCCGGATGGTACGCGGAAGCCTCCGCCGACACGCCCGACCTGCTCGAAATCGCGCTCGACAAGCCGGAATACCGGCCCGGCGACACCATGACGGTCGCGGTCACGGCGCGGAGCGCGGGCAAGGTGACGCTGTCCGTGATCGGCGACCGGCTCATCACGCAGACCACCGCCGATGTCGAGCCCGGCCTCGTCAAGCTTCCGCTGACCGTGGGCGAGGATTGGGGCACCGGCGCCTATGTGCTCGCGACGCTCAGGCGCCCGCTCGATGAGGCCGAGAAGCGCATGCCTGGCCGCGCCATCGGCGTGCAGTGGTTCAGCGTCGACAGAGAGGCGCACACGATCGGTGTCGCTCTCGATCTGCCCAAGGCGATCAGGCCCGAAACGACGCTCCGCATCCCGGTCAAGCTCGCCGGGCTCGCCGCAGGCGAGGAGGCGCGCATGGTCGTTTCCGCGGTCGATGTCGGCATTCTCAATCTGACCAATTACAAGGTGCCGGCGCCCGACGACGTACTATCTCGGGCAGCGCAAGCTGTCGGCCGAGATCCGCGACCTTTACGGCCAGCTGATCGACGGCATGCAGGGCACCAGGGGCCAGATCCGAACCGGCGGCGATTCCGGCGAAGGCGCGTTGCAGGGAAGCCCGCCGACGCAGGCTCCGCTTGCCTTCTATTCCGGCATCGTCACCGTCGGCGCGGACGGCACGGCCGAAATCAGCTTCGACATTCCCGCCTTCTCCGGAACGGTGCGGGTCATGGCGGTCGGCCTGGAGCAAGGACAAGACCGGCCATGCCTCGGGCGACGTGGTGGTGCGCGATCCCGTCGTGGTCACGGCCACGCTGCCGCGCTTTCTCCTGAGCGGGCGACAAGAGCACGCTCCGGCTCGACCTCGACAATGTCGAGGGGGCGAGCGGCGATTATGAGATCGCCGTGACCGCCGACGGGCCTTTCAGCGTCGAGGGCGCAGACAAGACGCCTCGCGCTCGACGCCAAGAAACGCGGCGCGGTCACGATGCCCGTCTCGGCGACCGGCGTGGGAACAGGAACCGTCGCGGTTGCGGTGACGCGGGCCTCAAGGCTTCACGCTGTCGCGCAGCTATCCGCTGACGGTGAAGCCCGCGACGCAGATCCTCGCGCGGCGCACGGTGAAGCCGCTCGATCCCGGCCAGAGCATCACGATCGCGAAACGACGTCTTCTCCGACATCGTGCCCGGCACCGGAAAGGTCGCGCTCTCGGTCACGCCGACGGCCGCGCTCGACGTGGCGACGCTGATCGCCGCGCTCGACCGCTATCCGCTCGGCTGCACCGAGCAGATCGTGAGCCGGGCGTTGCCGCTCCTCTATGTCAGCGAGTTGTCGGTCGATGCGCAGATCGCGGTCGATACCGGCATCGACGAGCGCATCGCCAAGGCCATCGAGATCGTTCTTGCCCGCCAGGGCTCGGAGGGCGCTTTCGGCCTGTGGTCGCCGGGAGGCGACGATGCCTGGCTCGATGCCTATGTGACGGATTTCCTCACCCGGGCGCGGGCGCGCGGCATCTCGGTGTCGGACGATCAGTTCAAGCTCGCGCTCGATCGCCTGCGCAACTATGTGAGCACGGCGCCCGATGTCGCGACCGACGGCGGGCTCGCGCTCTCCTACGCGCTGTACGTGCTCGCCCGCAACGGCATGGCGCCGGTGGGCGACCTCCGCTACATCGCCGACGTCAAGCTGAACGCTCTGTCGACGCCGGCGGCAAAGGCCGAGATCGGGGCGGCGCTCGCCATGCTGGGCGATCGCGTGAGGGCCGAGAAGGCGTTCGACGCCGCACTCGGCGCCCTGCCCGCCGATGCGAAATTCGAGGGCGGCCGCGTCGATTACGGCTCGCCCTTGCGCGACGCCGCCACGCTCGTCACGCTCGCGGCCGAGGGTGACGCGCCGAAAGTGATCCTTGTCGGCGGCACCGAGCGGATCGAGACGGCACGCGACCGCGTCACCCAGACCTCGACGCAAGAGAATGCCTGGCTCGTGCTCGCCGCGCGCGCGCTCGGCAAGCAGCCTGTGAGCTCGACCGTCAATGACAGTCGCCGAGGACGGGCCGCTTTACCGCAGTTTCACCGAGGAGGCGCTTGCCGCCGGTCCGTTGGTCGTGAGCAATAGCGGCGACACGCCGCTCGACGCCGTCATCTCGGTCAGCGGCGCGCCCACCACGCCTGAGCCCGCCGCCGAGCACGGCTTCGCGCTTGTGCGCAGCTTCCACACGCTCGACGGCGGCGAGGCCGATTTGAGCAAGGCGAAGCAGAACGATCGCTTCGTGGTGGTGCTCAGCGTGACCGAGCCGCAGCCCGAGTTCGCGCGCGTGGCGCTGACCGATTACGTGCCGGCCGGTTTCGAGATCGACAACCCGCGGCTCGTCTCCTCGGGCGATGCCGGCACGCTCGACTGGATCGCCAATGCAGGCACGCCCGTCCACACCGAGTTCCGCGATGACCGCTTCACCGCGGCCTTCGAGCGGCGAAAGAACGATCCGGCCACCTATAGCGTGGCCTATATCGTCCGCGCGGTGTCGCCGGGGAGTTACGTGCTGCCGCAGGCCGTGGTCGAGGACATGTACCGGCCCGACCGGTTCGGCCGGACCGAGACCGGCGCGGTCGAGGTCGCTCCGGCAAGATGAGCACCGTGTCGAACACGACAAGCTGGAGGCGCGTTGCGCTTCTCGCCACCATCGGCGCGATCTGGGTCGTGGCCGCGGTCGCCGGCGCAACTGCCGGCCTCGTCGAGGCCTATGGACCGCCGCCGCTCGGCCGCGACCTCGAAGTCTCGCGCGTGGCGCTCGACCGCAACGGCGCACTGCTCAGGGCCTACCTCACCAGCGAAGGACGCTGGCGGCTTCCGGCAACCCGCGAGGATGTCGACCCGCGTTACCTCGAAGTGTTGCTGGCCTATGAGGACAAGCGCTTCTTCGCGCATCGCGGCGTCGATCCGCCGGCGATTGCGCGCGCCGCGTTCCAGCTCGTGAGCCAAGGCCGCGTCGTCTCGGGCGGCTCGACCCTCACCATGCAGGTGGCGCGCCTGCTCGAGCCCCGGCAGCGGCGATCCCTCGATGCGAAGATCAGGCAAGCGGTGCGCGCGGTTCAACTCGAACGGGCGCTCTCCAAGGACGAGATCCTCGCCACGTATCTCACGCTCGCGCCTTATGGCGGCAATCTCGAAGGCGTGCGGGCGGCTTCTCTCGCCTATTTCGGCAGGGAGCCGCGCCGGCTCACGCTCGGCCAGGCGGCGCTCCTGGTTGCGCTGCCGCAGGCGCCGGAGGCGCGCAGGCCCGACCGCTTCCCGGAAGCCGCGAAGCGTGCGCGCGACCGCGTTCTCGACCGCATCGCCGGCAACGGCGTGTTCAGCGACGCCGAGATTGCGCGAGCCAAGGAAGAAGCCGGTGCCGAACGCGCGCCAGCCGATGCCGCTGCTCGCGCCGCATGCCGCCGACCAGGCGATGAGCGGCGCGCCGCAGGAACGCACCTTGCGGCTCACCATCGACGGGCGGCTTGCAGAAGATCCTGGAGCGTCTCGCGCGCGACCGGGCGCAAGCGTTAGGCCCGGACCTTTCGGTGGCAATGGTGGTGGTCGACAACGCGACCGGCGAGGTCCTCGCGCGTGTCGCCTCGCCGGATTATTTCGACGAGCGTCGCGCGGGCCAGGTCGATCTCACGCAAGCGGTGCGTTCGCCGGGCTCGACCCTCAAGCCCTTCATCTACGGGCTCGGCTTCGAGGACGGGCTGATCCACCCCGAGACCCTGATCGAGGACCGGCCGATCCGCTATGCCGGCTATCGGCCCGAGAATTTCGACCTGACCTTTCAGGGCACCGTCACGGTGCGCCGCGCCTTGCAACTGTCGCTGAACGTGCCGGCGGTCGCCGTGCTCGATCAGATCGGCCCGAGCCGGCTGATCGCGCGCCTTGGCGAAGCGGGCGCATCGCTCGTGCTGCCGCGCAGCGAGGCGCCGGGGCTCGCGCTTGGCCTTGGCGGCATCGGCATCAGGCTCACCGACCTCACCATGCTCTACGCCGGGCTCGCGCGGCAGGGAACGGTCGTGCCGCTGATCGAGCGCGCTGGGTGCAAGTCCTCCGCCGCCGCGGCGACTGATCGAACCGGCCGCCGCCTGGTCGGTCGCCAATGTTCTGATCGGCACGCCGCCGCCGGAGAACGCGGCCGGAGGGCGCATCGCGTTCAAGACCGGCACGAGCTACGGCTATCGCGACGCATGGGCGATCGGCTTCGACGGCAGGCGAACGATCGGCGTGTGGGTCGGAAGGCCCGATGGCGCGCCGGTCGCAGGCCTCGTCGGCCGGACGGCCGCTGCGCCGATCCTGTTCGATGCCTTCGCGCGGGCCGGCAGTTCGCTTGCAGCCGCTGCCGGCGGCGCCGAAGGGCGCGCTCATCGCAACCACCGCAAAACTGCCGCCGCCGCTTCGAGCGCTTCGCCTCGCCTGCAAGCACGGGCGAGGCCATGGCGCCGAAGGTGCGCATCGTATTTCCACCCGACGGGGCGAGCCTCGAATTGTCGGGCAGCCAAGGCGAGCGCCAGACCCGATCGCCGTCAAGATTGCAGGCGGCACGCCTCCCCTCAACGTGCTCCTCAACGGCTTGCCGCTCGACGCCGGGAAATCGGCACGGACGCTGTTCTTCGCGCCCGACGGTCCGGGCTTCGTGCGGCTGACGGTGACCGATGCGACCGGGGCGGCCGACAGCGTCGTGGTGCGGTTGCAATAGCGTCGCCGGGTCAGGCGCTTGCCGGCTCAGGCATAGCCGTAGCGCCGGCGGAGCGGCGCCGTCAGCGCCGCAACAAGCCGGCGATGCGTTCTCGGCATCTCGCGCTTCCAGGCGACGTCTTCCTTCACCTCTGCAACGGACAGGCTCTCCGACCGTATGCGGTTGCCATAGAGCTGATGCCTATTGTCTTGCGCCCCCAGCTGCTCAGGCCGCCACGTCGAGCCCGGCACGAGCTTGGCGAGAAGCCCGCCCAACACCTCTTGTGGAGATCGCGCGAGATCCTCGTAGCGAAGGCGGAGATAGCGCTCAGGGTACCGCCGGCCGAAGGCCTCGCAGACGAGATTTGCGACGGACCAGCCGAGCGCCGCATAGGCGCAGCGCAGCGGTGCGAGCGGCTGCTCCCCGCGGCGGCCCGCTTTCCTGACCAGCGACCAGGAGACGGCTCGGGGGTCTCGCACCAAATGCAGGAGCTGCACGTCGCATCCCAATCGGCGCCCGAGGCGAAAGGGGGTTGCAAGCTCGCGCCAAGCGGTCTTGGACGAGTCGACCAGGATCGCGTGAGCGCCGTCATCTTGGGACATCAAGATCTGCGTCAAGCCTTCATGGGTCATGCTATCGAAGCTTGCCGATGCGGCGAAGGCCGGCCCCCAGACCGGACACTGTCTGCTCCGTTGTCCGCAGGTGCAGATGCCCTTCCGCCCCCGCTTGCGAAGCACGCGTTTCACCTCGCCGCAGGCGACCACCTCGGGGCATGCGGTCAGCAGATATTCCAGCAACGTGCTGCCGCTGTGCCCATAGCCACCGATGTAGACGAGCCTGGTCACGGCGATCTTTTGCAGCGGCGTCGGCGGATGGTTGGACCGCCGCTTATGTCACTTCCGGCGTCCAAATACGAGTCCCGCGCAACATTTGCGCCCGAGCTCTCGCGCCGCGTTTGCCCCACCCTGGCTTTATTGCACCCCTTGGCCTAAAAGCTCGAAGCTCGCTCTTGAGGGAAGCCGGATGTCTCGACGCGCCGCGGTTCACGATGGAACGTCGTTTCGTGGCGGCCCGCTCATTCCGATCCTTTTCTTCATCACGCCTTTGCTTACGGCGATCGCCCCGCGCCTTGGGACCTTTCTCCTCTTGATCCTCACGCTCGTGCTGATCGTCGCGGCGCTCCGCCGAGGCCTTTCCTGGCGCGCGCTGCTTGAGCCAAACCCCGCGATGATGGCGCTCGCCGCCGTCGCGGCCTACGCGATGCTCAGCGCGATCTGGGCCGCAGAGCCCGGCGAGGCGCTATCAAAGGGCGGGTTTCTGCTTGCCGCCGCTCTCGCCGTGTTCGCCGCCGCCTCAGCCATTCGTTCGCTCGATGGCGAGCAGAGACGCCGCGCCGCGCTTGCCTTCGTCGTCGGGGCGCTCTGCGCCGCTCTTTTTGTCACGATCGAGCTTATCACCGAGGGGATGCTCACGCGCGCGGCGATGAATGCCATACCGGTTCTGCAGCCGGACAACGTGAAGCGCGTTCGGATTGTCGACGGCCGCGTTACGAGCATAGGCCTGGCGGATTTCAACCAGCATGTCGGCGTGGTGGCGTTCCAGCTCTGGCCCGGCCTGCTCGCGCTTTCCACATTGCCCGATCCCCGGCGAACGCTCCTGAGCGTGCTGTTCGTTGTCGCGCTCGCCGTGCCGATCGGCCTCTCCGAGCATGATTCCTCGCAAATCGGCCTGGCCGCTTCCCTGCTCATCCTGCCGCTCGCCTGGTTCAACGCCCGAGCCGTCATTCGCGGACTTGCGTTGGTCTGGTCCCTCGGCTTCGCCTTGGTGCTGCCGCTCGACTTCCTCGCTTACAAGGCCGAGCTGCAATTTGCGGATTGGCTGCCAAAATCGGCGCGGGCGAGAATCATCATCTGGGAATACACCGCGGAGCGCGTGCTCGAGCGTCCTCTGCTTGGCATCGGAGCCAATTCGACCCCGGGCGCGAAGGCCGAGACTGCCAAGCGACCAGAGCAGCCGGAGGGCTTCGTTCAGCCTCGGACCACCGGCCATCACGCCCACAATATCTTCCTGCAAAGCTGGTATGAGCTGGGGTTGGTGGGCGCGGTTCTGATGGCGATCGCGGGCGCCGCGGTCGTTTCGCGCATGCTCCTCCTGCCGAGCCCCGCGCAGCCTTATGCCGCGGCCGCGTTCACGCTCCTCGCCGTCATCGCGGCCTTCGCCTGGGGCATGTGGCAAACCTGGCTGATATCGGCCATCGGCCTGCTCGTACTCTCCCTGCTGATGGCCGCGTCACTTTACCAAACGCCGGCGCGCGAAAAGCTCGCGACACCCGCACCGCCGCCTCGGAGCCGATAACTCGATCCAGGATTGGCCTGACAATGCCGGCCGGGGGCGCTTGGTAAGGGGTCGATCGCCGGTTCTGGGCCTTGACGAGGACGGCGCCCGTGCCCAACAACGGGGCATGGCTCAAGCCCCCGACAAGCCTTTGGCCAAGAAGCTCCATATCAAGACCTTCGGCTGCCAGATGAACGATTACGATTCCGAGCGCATGACCGAGGCGCTCGGCACGGAAGGCTATGTGCCGACCGCGGATGCGGCCGAGGCCGATCTCGTCATTCTCAACACCTGCCATATCCGGGAGAAGGCGGCGGAGAAGGTCTATTCGGAGCTCGGCCGCGTGCGGCTCGCCAAAGAGCGCCGCAGGCGCGAGGGCCGCGACACGCTCATCGCCGTCGCGGGCTGCGTCGCCCAGGCCGAAGGACATGAGATCATGGCCCGGGCGCCCGCCGTCGATCTCGTGGTCGGCCCGCAGAGCTATCACCGCCTCGCCGGCCTCGTCGCCGAGGCCGCAACGAGCGGCAAAGGCGTCGTCGCCACGGATTTCCCCGCCGAGGACAAATTCGCGCATCTGCCGGAGCGTTCGCGACAGGCAAGGGCCGGCCTTCGGCCTTCGTCACCGTGCAGGAAGGCTGCGACAAGTTCTGCACCTTCTGCGTCGTGCCCTATACACGGGGCGCCGAATATTCGCGCGCGCCGTCGGAGATCATCGCCGAGGCGGAGCGGCTCGGCGCGCAGGGCGCGCGCGAGATCACGCTGCTCGGGCAGAACGTGAATGCCTATCACGGCGCCGGTCCCGACGGCCGCCCCTGGACGCTCGCGCGTCTGTTGCGGCGGCTCGCCCAAGTGCCGTCGATCGCGCGGCTGCGCTACACCACGAGCCATCCGCTCGACATGGACGACGATCTGATCGCGCTCTTCGCCGACGAACCGAAGCTCATGCCCTACCTGCACCTCCCCTTTCAGTCGGGCTCCGACCGCATCCTCAAGGCCATGAACCGAAGGCACAGCGGTCGCCGACTACGAGGCGGTGATCGCGCAAGGTGCGCGCGGCGCGACCCGATATCGCGCTTTCGACCGACATTATCGTTGGCTTCCCGGGCGAGACCGACAGCGATTTCGAGGCGACCATGGCTCTTGCCGCCCGCGCGCGTTTTGCCCAGGCCTTCACCTTTAAATATAGCGCGCGGCCGGGCACGCCCGCGGCGAGCCTCCCAGGCCAAGTTCCGGAGGCGGTGAAGCGCGAGCGCCTGCTCGCCCTGCAGGGCCTCATCGACGGTCACCGCCGCGCTTTCGACCGGGCCATGGTCGGGCGGCGCTTGCCCGTGCTGTTCGAGGGAAAGGGGCGGAAACCAGGTCAGATCGCCGGGCGTTCACCCTATCTACAGCCCGTCTATGTCGAGGGACCGGAGGCGCTTGTCGGTCAGATCGCCCCGGTTGACATCCTGGCCGCAAGCCCGAACAGTCTCACCGGTGTCATGAAATCGGGATTTGAATGGCGCGAGCCAGTTCAGGCGGCCGAGTGACGAACAAGGCCAGCATTCGGAAAGCATCCTTGGGGCGCGGCACGCGGAGCGGCGCCGAAGCGCTCCGCCGCCGCAATCAATGGCGGGGGAGAGCCGACTCGTCGTCTATTTCGACGATATGCGGCTCGTGCGCGATCTCCTTGGCGACTATGACGCCAATCTCGCCGTGCTCGAGGACCGTCTCGGCGTGGAGGCCGTGGTCAACGGCAATGCGGTCAGCCTGCGCGGGACCGAAGCCTCCTGCGCCACCGCCAAGTCCGTGCTCGAGCAGCTCTACGGCAGGCTCGCCCAAGGCGAGACGATCGGCGTCGGCGAAGTGGTCGGCGCCATCCGCCACGCGCGCGTCGTTCGAGCCAGGCGAAGGCGGCGGACCGGCGCCCGGCCTTCCCGAGGCGCAGCAGATCCGCACGCGGAAACGCCTCATCACGGCGCGGACGCCCGCGCAAAGCGCCTATCTCGCCTCGCTCGCAGCGCAACGACCTCGTCTTCGCCACCGGGCCCGCCGGCACCGGCAAGACCTATCTCGCCGTCGCCTTCGCCGCCGCGTGTCTGGAGAGCGGGCGATGCGACCGGTTGATCCTGTCGCGTCCGGCCGTCGAGGCCGGCGAGCGGCTCGGCTTCCTTCCCGGCGACATGCGCGAGAAGGTCGATCCGTATCTGCGGCCCCTCTACGACGCGCTCTATGACGTGCTCGCGCCGGAGCGGGTCGAGCGCGGGCTTGCCTCCGGCGTGATCGAGATCGCGCCGCTTGCCTTCATGCGCGGCCGCACCCTCTCGCACGCCATCATCATCCTCGACGAGGCGCAGAACTGCACGCCCGTGCAGATCAAGATGTTCCTCACCCGGCTCGGCGACGAGAGCAAGATGATCGTGACCGGCGATCCGACGCAGGTCGATCTTCCGCCCGGCAAGGATTCAGGCCTGCTCGAGGCGATCAAGCTTCTCAAAGGCATCGAGGAGATCGACCACATCGCCTTCACGCGCGCCGACGTGGTCCGCCGCGAATTGGTGGGCAAGATCGTCGATGCCTACGAGTCCGCTCCCCTCAAGGGTGAGCGCCATGGCTGAGGGTGGCCCTAGTCGCAAACGTGCCGCCGGCCGCGGGCGCTTCGCTCGAGGTCGAGATCGTGCGCCACGAGGCGGGCTGGACGCGCGCGCAAGATGACCGACGCCCTGCTGAAGCAGGCCGCGCGCGCGGCGTTGCGCGCGGCCCGTCCCCTCGCGGCGACGGCCTATCGCGTCACCCTGGTTCTCACCGACGATGCCGAGATGCGCGACCTCAACCGCACCTGGCGCGGCAAGGATGCCCCGACCAACGTGCTGTCCTTTCCCGCCGATGCGGTCATAGACCGGGGCTTTCTCGGCGATATCGTGCTGGCCTACGAGACGACGCGCAAGGAGGCGCACGAGCGAGGCATCCCTCTCGCCGATCACGTCTCGCCACCTCGTCGTCCACGGCGTGCTCCATCTGCTCGGCTTCGATCACGCCGAGGACGAGGAAGCGGAGCGCATGGAGACGATCGAGCGGATCGCGCTCGCTTCGATCGGCATCGCCGATCCTTATGCCGAGGACGCGACGAGGCCCGCCACGCGGAGGCGTCGCCATGAGCAGGACACCCCCGACGGCCGAGAAGGACGCTGCCGGCCGAGGAGACGCCGCCAGCCCGACGAGGAGGTGTCCTGGTTCGAGCGCCTGCTGCACACCTTCGGTCTCGGCGAAGAGCCGGATCTGCGCGAGCTGATCGAGGACGCGCTCGCCCGCAGCAAGAGCGATACGTTGAGCGCGCAGGAGCGCAGCATGCTGCGCCGCATCCTGCGCTTCGGCAAGCTCACCGTCGAGGACGTCATGGTGCCGCGCGCCGACATCATCGCGGTCGACGACACGGTCACCGTCGGCGACGTTGATGCATGTGTTCCGCGAGGCCGAGCATTCGCGCCTGCCGGTCTACCACGAGACGCTCGACGATCCGCGCGGCATGATCCATATCCGCGATCTGATGTCGTGGATCACGGCGCAGGCCGAAACCGGCGGCGGCGGCGGGACTCGATCTCGGCAAGGTCGACCTCACGCGCACGGTCGGCAGCATGAATATCACGCGCGAGCTGCTTTACGTGCCGGCGTCGATGGTCGGTGCTCGATCTCTTGCTCAAGATGCAGACGACGAGGCTCCACCTGGCGCTGGTGGTCGACGAATATGGCGGCACCGACGGGCTCGTCTCCATCGAGGATCTGATCGAGGAAGTGGTGGGCGAGATCGCCGACGAGCATGACGTCGAGGACGAGCCGCTGATCCGGTCCGATCCGCGGCTCGGCCTCGTCGCCGATGCGCGGCATGCCGATCGAGGAGCTTGGAGAAGCATCTCGGACTCGCGCTCGTGCTCGGATGAGCAGGAGGAGGTCATCGACACGCTGGGCGGCCTCGTCTTCTCCATCGCCGGCCGGATCCCGGCGCGAGGCGAGCGCGTGCGTCACCCGAGCGGCGTCGAGTTCGAAGTCCTCGAAGCCGACCGACGGCGGCTCAAGAAACTCCGCGTCCATGTGCCGCCGACCCCAGACGCGGCAACGTCGAGGGCGAGGAACCCTGATGGCGCCGCCGGGCGTGCTCTCCCTCCCCCCTCCGAGGACGAGGGAGGGCGACCGGCGCTGAGCCAAGCGCCGAGCATCATGACGCGGGCCGCGACCTGGGTCGCGGGACTTCGAGGCGCACGACGCGCCATCGCCGCGCTCATTCTCGGCGCTGCTCTCCGTTCTTGCCTTCGCGCCCGTTCATGCCTGGCCGGTCTTGTTCCTCACCTTCGGCGGCGCTGATGTGGCTGCTCGACGGCTGCTACGCCCGGCACGCGCAGTCTCGAGGAAAGATTGAAAGCGCCGGCGTGGTCGGATTTTGCTTCGGCTTCGGCTATTTCCTTGCCGGACTCTATTGGATCGCCGAGGCCTTCCTGGTCGAGCCCTGGCGCCACGGCTGGCTCCTGCCCTTCGTCATGACCGCGCTGCCCGGAGGCATGGCACTCTTCTTCGCCGCGGCCGCGGCCCTTGCCATGCTGCTTCTGGTTGCCGGGAGCCGGCAGGGCCTTCGCTCTGGCCATCGCCTTCGGCCTCGCCGAGTTCGCCCGCGACCATGTGCTGACCGGTCTTCCCTGGAATCTCATCGGCTATGGGCTTCTCGGCAGCCTGCCGCTGATGCAGCTCGCTTCGCTTGTTCGGGGTCTACGCCCTCAGTCTCCTTGCCGTGCTCCTGTTCGCAGCACCGGCCGCCATCTTCGCGCCACGAGAGCTCACGCCTCGCCGGAGGCGGCGGAACGGCGGCGCTCGCCGGACTTCCTCGTGCTGCTGCTCGCGCTTGGCTATGGGTGGGGCGAGCGCAGGCTCGCCGCGGCCGGACTGGACAGCACCGGTACTCGCTTGCGCATCGTCCAGGCCAATATCGACCAAGCCGAGAAATGGCGGCCCGAGAACAGCGCCGAGATCTTCACCGATTATCTCGATCTCACCAAGGCGGAGGGCGTCCGGACTCGACGGCATCGACATCGTGATCTGGCCGGAGACGGCAGTCCCCTTTCTTCTCGCCGACGCTCCCGAGGCGCTCGTCGCGATCGCCGCCGTCGCTGCCCGACGGGAACGCTCGCTGCTTGTCGGGTCGGCGCGGCTGGTCGAAGAGCGGGACGCGCAAGGCGCGCTCATTCGGAGCCGCGTCTATAACAGCCTGCTCGTCATCGACGACGAGGGAAGCGTCGTTGGCAACTACGACAAGATCCATCTCGTCCCGTTGGGAGAGTATCTCCCCTTCCAGGACTTTCTCGAAAGCCTCGGCATGATGCAGCTCACCGGCGTGCGCGGCGGCTTCAGCGTCGGCAGCGGCCCGCGCCTGCTCACCGTCCCGGGCGCGCCGCCGGCACGACCGCTGATCTGCTACGAGATCATCTTCCCCCACGAGATCACCGCGGCGGGGACGCGGCCGGGCTGGCTGCTCAACGTCACCAACGACGCTTGGTTCGGATCGAGCGCGGGCCCCTATCAGCACTTCCATCAGGCGCAAGTCCGCGCCGTCGAGCAAGGCTTGCCGGTCGTGCGCGCGGCCAATACCGGCATCTCGGCGGTGATCGATCCTTACGGACGCGTTCTCGCCGAGATCGGTCTCGGCGAGAAAGGCGTCATCGATGCCGATTTGCCCAAAGTGGGCCCGCCGACCCCCTATCGCTCAGTTCGGAATCATTCTCGAAATCGCGGTGTTGGTTCTTGCGGCAATGGGTTGGCTGGCTTGCCGCATATCTCGCTAAAGACTGTCATATTTGTCGTTTGAGGCTTATATTGAGGGTTATATTGATCGATTAATGAATTCCGCTGCGCCAGACGCGTGCGAGTCTAAGCATGCTTGACGG
The DNA here is from genome assembly GCA_963776655.1 of uncultured Alphaproteobacteria bacterium. Classification (GTDB taxonomy): domain Bacteria; phylum Pseudomonadota; class Alphaproteobacteria; order Rhizobiales; family Methyloligellaceae; genus Methyloceanibacter. The sequence goes on from CAVZNL010000005.1 coordinate 202,787, forward strand.
GGTCAGACCACACCCCTATGTAAACGACGCGCGGAGGGGGCCGTCTCATCAAGACGCGTGAGATAGCTTGCTCTTTCTTCAACCAAGATTGGTCACGAGCGAGCGAATGGCAGGGAAGAAGCCTAACCCGGTCGATACGCATGTCGGAAGCCGGGTGCGATTGCGCCGAATGCTGCTGGGCATGAGTCAAGAGCGTCTCGGCGAGAGTATGGGACTGACGTTTCAGCAGGTGCAAAAATACGAGAAGGGCGTGAACCGCATCGGCGCAAGCCGGCTGTTCCAAATCTCGAAGATCCTCGATGTCCCCGTGCAGTTCTTTTTCGAGGAAGCGCCGAACCTCGGCGACGGAGGTCGGTGCGCGGAATGGCCGAGCCCGAACTCGGAGACCTTCATCCTCGAATTCCTGAATAGCCGCGAAGGGCTCGAATTGAACCGCGCCTTCGTCAAGATCGGCGATGCCAAGGTGCGCAAGAGCATCGTCGACCTGGTGCGGGCCTTGGGCGCCAGCTAGAGCACTTCTTAAGTCGCGTGATTGCGTGCCGGCTTGACCTCCGGCTCAGTGGTTGTAAGAACCGGGCGCGATTGCCGGCCGCCCGGCCTTACTTCTCGAACAGGAGTGCAAATTGTCGCGGGCAAATTACCTCTTCACCAGCGAGTCGGTGTCGGAAGGCCATCCCGACAAGGTGTGCGACCGGATTTCCGATGCAGTGGTCGATCTCTACCTCGCCGCCGATCCGCTGTCGCGGGTCGCCATCGAGACGCTGGTCACGACCAACCGCATCGTCATGGCGGGCGAGGTGCGCGGTCCCGAAAGCGTGACGCCGGAGATGATCGAGCAGGCGGCGCGGCGCGCCGTGCGCGAGATCGGATACGAGCAGAAGGGGTTCCACTGGGACCAAGCCGAGTTCCAATATTACGTGCACGAGCAGTCCGCCGACATCGCGCTCGGCGTCGACCCCAATGCCGAGAAGCAGAAGGACGAGGGCGCCGGCGATCAGGGCATCATGTTCGGCTTCGCCTGCCGCGAGACCGAGCCGCTCATGCCCGCGCCGATCTTCTACGCCCATCGCATCCTGCATGAGATGGCCAAGGCCCGGCATAGCGGCCGGACGCCCGAGCTCGGCCCCGACGCCAAGAGCCAAGTGACGCTCGCTCTATCGAGGACGGCAGGCCGGTGCGCGCCGACTCCGTCGTCGTCTCCACCCAGCACGGCGAGGAGGTGAGCCAGGAGCGCGTGAAGGAGATCGTCATGGACTTCGTCCACGAGGTCATGCCGAAAGGCTGGGTCAACGGCTCGACCAAGTTCTACGTCAATCCCACCGGACGCTTCGTCATCGGCGGGCCCGACGGCGATGCCGGGCTGACGGGGCGGAAGATCATCGTCGATACCTACGGCGGCGCGGCGCCGCATGGCGGGGGCGCCTTCTCGGGCAAGGACCCGAGCAAGGTCGATCGCTCCGCGGCCTATGCCGCGCGTTATCTGGCCAAGAACGTGGTGGCGGCCGGACTCGCCGACAAATGCACGCTTCAGCTGTCCTACGCGATCGGCGTGTCGCAGCCGCTTTCGCTCTATGTGGACCTGCACGGCACGGGCAGCGTTTCCGAGGAGAAGCGTCGAGAAGGCATTGCGGCAGGTCATGGATCTCAGCCCGCGCGGCATCAGGGAGCATCTCAAGCTCAGCCGCCCGATTTACGAGCGCACCGCCGCCTACGGCCATTTCGGGCGGCAGCCCGATAATGACGGCGGCTTTTCCTGGGAGCGGCTCGATCTCGCCGAGCCGATCCGCGCCGAGCTGACCTAGCATCCCCCGCTCGCTCAGACCGCGTCATTGCCGGGCCTCGTCCGGTCCTCCATATCTGCTCTGGATGACGGCACCGGGCATGAAGGTGCATGCATGATCGACGGTCAGAAGGCAGACATGAGCGTGACCGGGCCGCTCAGGTCTTATGGCAGGCGAAAAGCGAAGCCGTTGAGCGCGCGAAAAGCGCGCCTGATCGGCGAGCTCCTGCCGCTGCTCCGCGTCGACCTCGCCAAAGCGGCGCCCTGCCCCTTGACGACGCTCTTTCCCGTGCCCGTCAGAGAGGTTTGGCTCGAGATCGGCTTCGGCTCGGGCGAGCATCTTCTGTGGCAGGCCGAGCGGCATAACGAGATCGGGTTTATCGGCTGCGAGCCCTTCATCAACGGCATGGGGAGCCTTCTCGGGGCCGTCGAAGAGCGCGGGATCAGGACGATCCGCGTGCATGACGGGGACGCGCGCGAGGTGCTGGCCTGGCTCCCGGACCGCTCGATCGGCCGGATCTTCCTGCTTTTCCCTGACCCCTGGCCGAAGCGGCGCCAGCAAAAACGGCGGCTCTTTGCGGCGCGAGACGGTCGGCGAATTCGCGCGGGTGCTCATGCCGGGCGGCGAACTCAGATTCGCCTCGGACAGCGGCGACTACGCCGCCCAGGCGCTCCTCCTCATGCGCAAGAGCGGCGCCTTTATCTGGACGGCGGAGCGGCCGGGCGATTGGCGGGAGCGCCGCACCGACTGGCCCGGAGACGCGCTATGAGCGGAAGGCCTTGGGCGAAGGGCGAAAATGCGTCTATCTCAGCTTCGACCCGGGCCTGAAGCCCGCTTGAAAGCTCAGAAAAAGCTCGTATATTAGCTTCCGAACTCATGATGATTTGGTCAGGAGTGGGCCTTCGCCCGCTCCTTTTTGTTAGCGCAACGCGTCCTCGCCTCTTTCGCGGGGATCACGGCCAGCAACGAATGTCGAGCCCTGCCGGCAATGCCGATCGAAGATTCGTCCGCGAGACGGGACCCGCGCGTACGATCGCCGATCTTGCCGAACCGGTCCTTGACGGAGCTCGGCTTCAGGTTGGTCAGGGTCAAGGTCTCGGGGCGCGACGGCGGCACGGTGCAGATCATGGCCGAACGGCCGCGCGGCGAGATGAGCGTGGAGGATTGCGCCACGATCAGCCGGGCGCTGTCTCCGGTGCTCGACGCTTACGACCCGATGCCCGGGCAGTATCGGCTTGAAGTTTCCTCGCCCGGGATCGACCGGCCTTTGGTCAGACCGAGCGACTTCGCGTCTTGGACAGGTCATGAAGCCAAGATCGAGCTGAACGAGCCGGTCGACGGCCGCAAACGCTTCAGGGGCGTGATCGAAGGCGTGGCCAAGGACGAGGTGAGGCTCAGGATCGAGCTCGAAGGCAAGGCCGAACCCGTGGTGATCGGCCTTCCCTTCTCGCTCATCGGAGAGGCGAAGCTGGTGGCGGATTTCGCGGGCTTCAGGGCCGACCTTTCGGGCAAGAAGCCCGCACATTGAGATAGAGCGGAGCATGCCGGCAGAGGCCGCGCGGGCTCCCGCCAAGACGGTAACGATTGGAGGTTAGAGAGATGGCTCAGGCAGGCGTCAGCGCCAACAGGCTCGAGCTCTTGCAGATCGCCGACGCGGTCGCGCGCGAGAAGGCGATCGACCGCCAGGTGGTCATCACCGCCATGGAGGATGCGATCCAGAAGGCCGCGAAGTCCCGCTATGGCAGCGAGAACGAGATCAAGGCCGAGGTCGATCCCAAGACCGGCGAGATCAGGCTGGCACGGCTGCTCGAAGTGGTCGAGACCGTCACCATGGAGGCGACGCAGGTCTCGCTCGAGGAGGCGCGTCGCCGCAATCCGGCGGCGCAGGTCGGCGATTTCATCGCCGAGCCCCTGCCCCCGCTCGATTTCGGCCGGGTCGCTGCCCAGAACGCCAAGCAGGTGATCGTGCAGAAAGTGCGCGAGGCCGAGCGCGAGCGCCAGTACGATGAGTACAAGGACCGGGTCGGCGAGATCGTCAACGGCATCGTCAAGCGCGTCGAATACGGCAATGTCATCGTCGATCTCGGCCGCGCCGAGGCGATCGTCCGCCGCGACGAGACGCTGCCGCGCGAGAACTTCCGCTACGGCGACCGCATCCGCGCCTATGTCTATGACGTGCGGCGCGAGCAGCGGGGCCCGCAGATCTTCCTGTCGCGCACGCATCCGGAGTTCATGGCCAAGTTGTTCGCGCAAGAAGTGCCCGAGGTCTATGAGGGCATCGTCACCATCAAGTCGGTGGCGCGCGATCCGGGAAGCCGGGCCAAGATCGCCGTGGTGTCGCGCGATTCCTCGATCGATCCGGTCGGAGCCTGCGTCGGCATGCGCGGCAGCCGCGTGCAGGCCGTGGTGAACGAGCTCCAGGGCGAGAAGATCGACATCATTCAGTGGTCGCCGGACGCCGCGACTTTCATCGTCAATGGGTTGGCGCCGGCCGAGGTGGTCAAGGTCGTGCTCGACGAGGATGCCGAGCGCATCGAGGTCGTGGTTCCCGACCAGCAATTGTCGCTCGCGATCGGTCGCAAGGGCCAGAACGTGCGGCTCGCCTCCCAACTCACCGGCTGGGACATCGATATCATGACCGAAGCGTCCGAATCGGAGCGCCGCCAGGCCGAATTTGCCGATCGCTCCTCCACCTTCATGGAAGCGCTCGACGTCGATGAGGTCATCGCGCAGTTGCTTGCGTCGGAGGGTTTCGCCTCGGTCGAGGAGGTTGCGTTTGTCGAGCCGTCGGAGATCGCCTCGATCGAGGGCTTCGACGAGAACACCGCCGCCGAGATTCAAACGCGGGCGCGCGAGCATCTGGAGAAGATCGAGGCCGAACTTGAAGCCAAGCGCAAGGCGCTCGGCGTCGCCGATCAGCTTGCCGAGGTGCCGGGGATCACGACGGCGATGCTCGTCACGCTCGGCGAGAACGGCATCAAGACGGTCGAGGACCTCGCCGATTGCGCCACCGACGACCTCGCCGGCTGGAGCGAGCGCAAGGACAAGGAGACCATCCGCCATGAGGGCGTTCTCGACAGCTTCGGTCTCAGCAAGGACCAGGTCGAGGACGTGATCCTGGCGGCGCGCGTCAAGGCCGGATGGATCAAGGAGTCCGATCTCGCGCCCCCGCCTGCGGAGGGCGAGGAGGGTGTGCCCACTGAGGGCGCGGGAAGCCGACGTCGCGGAAGCGTCGAACGGCGCGAGCCCCTCATGAAGGGGCAAGGAGACCATCGTTGCGCACAGGCAGCTTCTGAACGGACGCAGAAAGCCGGGGTTGAGGCCGACGAGAGCGGCCGAAGCTGCGCCGTCACCCGCGCGCGGAGGCGGAAGGACGAGCTGATCCGCTTCGTGCTCGGCCCGGACGGCACGGTCGTTCCCGATCTTAAGGAAAGATTACCCGGCCGCGGCCTATGGCTGACGGCATCGCAAGGATACGGTCGAGAACGCGGTCAAACGCAGGGTCTTCTCCCGCGCGCTGAAAGGCGAAGCCAAGGTTCCCGAGGCGCTTCCGGCCCAGGTCGAGCGGCTTCTTGCCGAGGCGGCTTTGTCAAGCCTTGGCCCTTGCCAATAAGGCCGGCGAGGCGGTGTTCGGCTACGCCAAGGTCGAGGAGGCGCTTGCCTCTGGCCGGATCCTCGCCCTCGTCCATGCCCGGGAAGCCGCCGATGACGGCTGCCGCAAGCTCGACGCCAAGGCCTTCGGCGCAAACGGCGGGCGTCCAATTCCGGTCATCCGCGCCTTCGGCACGGACGAATTGAGTTTGGCAACGGGCCGGACAAATGTGATACATGCTGCCCTCATCCAGGGCGGAGCGGCTCAGAGAGTCCTCGCGGCAGCCTCGCGCTTAGAGCGCTTCCGCAAGGGTGAAGCCGCATTTTCCAGCCAGAACGGAGCGAATACGGACAAGAATGAGTGAAACCAACGAGACCGAAGGCAAAACCGCTCGCGGCGCGCGCAAGATGACGGTCAATGTGCGCCGGACGGTTGAGTCCGGCCATGTGCGGCAGAGCTTCAGCCACGGTCGCTCCAAATCGGTCCTGGTCGAAAAGAAGAAGCGCCGCTCCATCGGTGCAGCCGGTGCTGCCGCCCAGCCCGTCGAGGAGGCGCCGAAACCACCAATTGCCTCACAAAAGGCCGAGAAGCCGAGGCCGGTCACGGAGGAGGCTCCGCCAACCGCGTTCGCGTCGTGCTGCCGCAGCTCTCGGAGGAAGAGAAGGACGCGCGCATGCGCGCGCTTGCCGATTCGCGCCAGCGCGAGGCCGCCGAGCGCGAGAAGGTCAAGCAGACCGCAGCCCTTCAGGTCGTCACGGAAGAACAGCGGGCGAAAGAGCGCGAAGACGCCGACGAGCGGCAGCGCAAAGAGGACGAAAGGCACGAGGCCGAGGCCAAGGCGCGCAAGATCGGCGAGGAAACCGCGCGCAAGCACCTTATCAAGGAGGAGGCGGATGAAACCGCCCGCCCGGCCGACGCGCGTCACAAGAAGAGCGCCGTCGCCCCGCGGCGCGGCGAAGAGCGCAGGGTCAGAGGCCGACTCACCATCATCAACGCGCTCGACGAGGAGCAGCGCCAGCGCAGCCTCGCCTCGCTGAAACGCCGCCAGGAGCGCCAGAAGAAGCAGATCACCGGGCCGCAAGCCCAGGCAAAGATTCAGCGCGAGGTCGTGATCCCCGAGGTCATCACCATTCAGGAGCTTGCCAACCGCATGGCCGAGCGAGGCGTCGACGTCATCAAGTACCTGATGAAGGACGGCGACATGCACAAGATCACCGATGTGATCGACGCCGATACCGCCCAGCTCATCGCCGAGGAATTCGGGCATACTGTGCGGCGCGTTTCCGAGGCCGACGTCGAAGAAGGCTTCATCGGCGCGGACGACCACGCCGAAGATCTGGAGTGGCGCGCGCCCGTGGTCACCATCATGGGCCATGTCGATCACGGCAAGACTTCCCTGCTCGACGCCATCCGCGCGACCAACGTCGTCTCGCAGGAGGCCGGCGGCATTACCCAGCATATCGGCGCCTATCAGGTCGAGACGCCGGCGGGGCAGAAGATCACCTTCATCGACACGCCGGGCCACGAGGCCTTCACCGCCATGCGCGCCCGCGGCGCCAAAGTGACCGATATCGTGATCCTGGTGGTCGCGGCCGATGACGGCGTGAAGCCGCAGACGGTCGAGGCGATCAATCACGCGAAGGTTGCCCGTGTTCCCCTCATCGTTGCCATCAACAAGATGGACAAGCCGGGCGCCGATCCGCAAAGGGTTCGCACCGACCTGTTGAGCCACGAGATCGTGGTTGAAAGCCTCGGCGGCGACACGCTCGAGATCGAAGTCTCGGCGCTGAAGAAGACCGGGCTGGAGAGGCTGCTCGAGGCGGTTCTGCTCCAGGCCGAGGTGCTTGAGCTCACCGCCAATCCCGATCGTCCCGCCGAAGGCGTCATCGTCGAGGCCAAGCTCGAGCGCGGCCGGGGGCCGGTCGGCACGGCTCTGATCCAGCGCGGCACGCTCAATCTTGGCGACCTCATCGTCGCGGGCCAAGCCTGGGGCCGGGTGCGGGCGCTGATCAACGATGTCGGCGAGCAGGTGAAGTCGGCGGGTCCCTCGGTCCCGGTCGAGGTGCTCGGCTTCGATTCGGCCCCAGAGGCCGGAGACCAGTTCGCGGTGGTCGAGAATGAGGCCCGCGCTCGCGAGATCACCGATTACCGCATGCGTGAGCGGCGCAAACGGCTCGCGGTGGCGGGCGCCCGCGGCAGCCTCGAGCAGCTGATGAACCAGCTGAAAGAGGCCGGCATCAAGGAATTCCCCCTCGTCGTCAAAGGCGACGTGCAGGGCTCGGTCGAGGCCATCACCACCGCGCTCGGCAAGGTCGGCACCGACGAGGTCCGGGCGCGCATCATTCACGCGGGCGTCGGCGGCATTACCGAGTCGGACGTGTCGCTCGCGGCGACCTCGGGCGCGGTGGTGCTCGGCTTCAACGTGCGCGCCAACGTGCAAGCGCGGGAGGTGGCCGAGCGCGACGGTGTGGAGATCCGCTACTACGCGGTGATCTACGACCTCGTCGACGATATGAAGCAGGCGATGTCGGGTCTCTTGGCGCCGACCGTGCGCGAGACCTTCCTCGGCAACGCCGAAATCCTCGAAGTGTTCGCCATCTCCAAGGTGGGCAAGGTGGCGGGCTGCCGCGTGACCGAAGGCAAGGTCGAGCGCGGCGCCCAAGTCCGGCTCATCCGCGACAACGTTGTGGTGCACGAAGGCAAGCTGTCCACGCTCAAGCGCTTCAAGGACGAGGTGCGCGAGGTCGTGGCCGGCCAGGAATGCGGCATGGCCTTCGAAGGCTATCAGGACATGCGGCAGGGCGATGTCATCGAGTGCTTCCAGGTCGAGCACGTCCAGCGCACGCTCTGATTTTTTTCCCGTCATGGCAAGTTGCGGGGCCGAGCGTTGCGGCCGGCCCGCTCGCATCGCGTGACGAAAGACCGGGCCCCGAACCACGCTGGCCTCAAGTCAAGGCTGAAGACCCATGGGCAATCGCGACAAGGCTAAGGCGCCCTCGCAGCGCCAGTTGAAGGTGGGAGAGTTGATCCGGCACGCGCTTGCCGAGATCTTCGCCCGCGGCGAGATTGCGGACGCCGCTCTGAACAGGCACTCGCTGACCGTGCCGGAAGTGCGGATGTCGCCCGACCTCAAGCTTGCCACGGTCTACGTGCTGACGCTCGGCGGCGGCGAGACGGAGGAGGCCGTCGCCCAGCTCGACAAGCACAAACGCTATTTGCGCGGAGCTTTTGGCCAGGCGGGTCAGCATGAAGTTCATGCCTGAGCTCAGATTCAAGGTGGATACGTCGTTCGCAGCATCGGCGCGCATCGACGCGTTGCTCGCATCGCCCAAGGTCGCCCGCGACCTCGACGACGGCTAGGCCGGACGGAGCCTGAGGAGCGATGGCGCGTCAGCGCAAAGGCCTTCCAGTCCACGGCTGGCTCATCTTCGACAAGCCGAGAGGCATGACCTCGACGCAGGCCGTTTCGAGGGTGAAACGGCTCTACCAGGCGGCGAAAGCCGGGCATGCCGGCACGCTCGATCCGCTCGCCACCGGCGTGCTGCCGATCGCGCTCGGCGAAGCGACCAAGACCGTCCCGTTCGCTGGTCGAAGGCAGCAAGGAGTACCGTTTCACCGTCCGCTTCGGGGCCGAGACCGACACCGACGACGCCGAGGGAAAGGTGGTGGCCAGCGAGCGATCTGAGGCCGTCCCGCGCCGAGATCGAAGCGAGGCTTCCCGATTTCACCGGAGAGATCGAGCAGGTGCCGCCACGCTACTCCGCGCTCAAGGTCGATGGCGCCCGCGCCTACGATCTCGCCCGTGACGAAGAGGCGTTCGAGCTTCCGCCCCGGCGCGTGTCGGTCGCCTGGATCAGGTTCATCGACCATCCCGACGCGGATCGCTGCGCGCTGGAGGCGTGCTGCGGCAAGGGCACGTATGTCCGGGCGCTCGCCCGCGATCTCGGCCGCGCGCTCGGCGCATACGGCCACGTCGAATCTCTGCACCGAACCCGGGTCGGAGCCTTTGCCGAGGATCGGGCCGTGCCGCTTGCGGCGCTCGAGGCGCTCGCCGAACGCGGCGGTCATGAGGCGCTTCTCGGCGCGCTCCAGCCGGTCGAGACGGCGCTCGAAGATATCGCGGCGCTTGCCGTCTCCGGGCCTGATGCGGAGAGGCTGCGGCGGGGACAGGCGGTGCTGCTGCGGGGCCGCGATGCCCCCATCATCGAGGGGCCGGTCTACGCCACCCTGCGCGGCACTTTGGTCGCAATCGGCGAGGTCGAGCGCGGCGAGCTGAAGCCCAAACGCATCTTCCATCTCCCGCCGCGCGGCGCTGGACTCAGGCTTGCACCGGAATGACGTTCGTTCCCGCTCTCCCCTTGTGGGAGAGCACGCGAGGGCGCTTGATAAATGCGCTACCGCTTGCGCTGCTTGAGTGCGCGCCCGAACGGTGAGTGGTTAGGCGCGAACACGCTCGCGTGGAAGCGCCGTCATCGAAAGCCCTCACCCGCCCCGGCTTCGCCGGGGCACCCTCTCCCACGAGGGGAGAAGGGAGGCGGTTGCGGCTTCCAAATTCCGCTGGCCTCGCGGCCGATAATCCCTATATTGCAGCGGTTCGCGCGGGCGAGCGGGCCCGCGCTTTTGAGCCGACCGTGCTGGACGACATCCCGGCCCGGCCCCGATAAACCCTCAAACCGTAAGGAATCATCCGATGTCGATCAGCGCTGAGCGCAAGCAAGAGCTCATCAAAGAATACGCAACCAAGTCCGGCGATACCGGCTCTCCCGAGGTCCAGGTCGCGATCCTGACCGAGCGGATCACCAATCTCACCGAGCATTTCAAGACGCACGGCAAAGACAATCATTCGCGCCGCGGGCTGCTCAAGATGGTCAGCCAGCGGCGGCGGTTGCTCGATTACGTCAAGTCAGCCGACGAGGACCGTTACCAGAAGCTCATCAACCGGTTGGGCATCCGCCGGTGACCCTCGTCCGCGCGGGGCAGCCCGCGATCCTGCTTGCGCAGACCGAACTGGCAGCTCCTTCGACCGTGAGCCGAAGGCGCCGTCTCACCCTTCCCCACGCATTTGGGACACCACAATGTTCAAAAGAGAAACCGTAGAGATCGAATGGGGGAAGCGTCCCCTGAAACTCGAGACCGGCCGCATCGCCCGTCAGGCCGATGCCGCCGTGCTCGCGACCTATGGCGACACCAGCGTTCTTGCCACCGTCGTCGCGGCCAAGGAAGAGCGGGCCGGCATCGACTTCTTCCCGCTGACCGTGAACTACCAGGAGAAGACCTTCGCCGCGGGCAAGATCCCGGGAGGCTATTTCAAGCGCGAAGGGCGCCCCACCGAGAAGGAAACCTTGACCTCCCGCCTGATCGACCGGCCGATCCGCCCGCTGTTCGCTTCGGGCTTCAGGAACGAGACGCAAGTGATCGCCACCGTGCTCTCCCACGACATGGAGAACGACCCCGACGTCGTGGCGATGGTGGCGGCCTCCGCCGCGCTGACCCTTTCGGGCATCCCCTTCCTCGGGCCGATCGGCGCCGCCCGCGTCGGCTATATCGGCGGCCAGTACGTGCTGAACCCGATGATCGACGAGATGCCCGAGAGCGCGCTCGATCTCGTGGTGGCCGGAACCGGCGACGCGGTGCTGATGGTCGAATCGGAGGCCAAGGAACTCCCGGAGGAGGTGATGCTCGGCGCGGTGATGTACGGGCAGAAGCACTTCCAGCCGGTGCTCGACGCCATCGTGAAGCTGGCGGAACGTGCCGCGAAGGAGCCTTGGGAGCTCAAGCCGAAGGATGGGGCCGAGCTCGTGATCGGCGTACGCGAGCTCGGCGAGAGCGAGCTCCGCGACGCCTATGCCATCGCCGCCAAGCACGAACGCCGCGACCGCGTCGCCGCAATCAAGGACAAGGTCTTGGCCGCGCTCGTTCCCGAAGATGACGACGGGACCCAGGCTGCCAAACTCTCAAGCGCCTTCAAGGAGGCGGAAAAGGAGATCGTCCGCTCGAGCATCCTCAACAACAAGACGCGCATCGACGGGCGCGACCTGAGCACTGTCAGGCCCATCGTCTGCGAGGTCGGCATCCTGCCCCGCACCCATGGCAGCGCGCTGTTCACCCGCGGCGAGACCCAGGCGCTCGCCGTTGCCACGCTCGGCACCGGCGAGGACGAGCAATATGTCGACGCCCTCCAGGGCACCTATAAAGAGACCTTCATGCTGCACTACAACTTCCCGCCCTACTCGGTCGGTGAAGCCGGCCGTCTCGGCGCGCCGGGGCGGCGCGAGATCGGCCACGGCAAGCTTGCCTGGCGCGCGATCCATCCCGTGCTGCCGGACCGCGAGAGCTTTCCCTACACCATCCGCGTCGTGTCGGAGATCACCGAGTCGAACGGCTCCTCCTCCATGGCCACGGTGTGCGCATCGTCGCTCGCGATGATGGACGCGGGCATTCCGCTCAAGCGCTCGGTGGCGGGCATCGCCATGGGCCTCATCAAGGAGGGCGAGCGCTTTGCCGTGTTGTCGGACATTCTCGGCGACGAGGACCATCTCGGCGACATGGACTTCAAGGTCGCCGGCACCTCCGAGGGCGTCACTTCGCTCCAGATGGACATCAAGATCACCGGCATCACCGAAGAGATCATGAAGGTCGCGCTCAACCAGGCGCGCGACGGCCGCATGCATATCCTCAGCGAGATGAACAAGGCGCTGAACACGGCGCGACCGGAGCTTGGCGAGTATGCGCCGCGCATCGAGACGATCAAGATTCCTGTCGACAAGATCAGGGAAGTGATCGGCTCGGGCGGTTCGGTGATCCGCGAGATCGTGGCGGAATCGGGCGCCAAGATCGATATCTCGGACGACGGCACGGTGAAGATCGCCTCGGCCAATGCCGAGTCGATACGCGCGGCGATCAACCGCATCAAGGGCATCGCCGCCGAACCCGAAGTCGGCGAGATCTATAAGGGCAAGGTCGTGAAGGTCATGGAGTTCGGCGCCTTCGTGAATTTCTTCGGTGCGCGCGACGGCCTGGTCCATATCTCGCAGCTGGCGGACGGGCGGCCCAAAGCCGTCACCGACGTGGTCAAGGAAGGCGACGAGGTATGGGTGAAGCTGCTCGGCTTCGACGATCGCGGCAAGGTCAGGCTGTCGATGAAGGTCGTCGATCAGAAGACCGGAAAGGAAATCGAGAGGGCCGAAGCGGGCTAGTCCGGCTTCTGGTTTCCGGCGGTTTCGAGGGGCGCCTAGGCGCCCCTTTCTATTGGGCGCTCTGGGGCTTCGCCTCGCGCTTCACGCAGCGCCAGCCGATGACGAAATACTGGCTGTTCTGCGCCTGCCACGCGTTCGACTTGTCACCACCTTGCCTGATGCAGCTCACCACATCCGTGGTCGAGGCGCCTGGCACCGAGAACTCCCGGCACTGCTCGGGCGTGGCCAGGAGACATACCATGACAACGAGTTCGGCCATGCCTTACTCCTTTTTCTTTGCGAGGGGTAACATCGTGGGCGCGCCCGGCCCTGTCAATATGACGGAGCTCGATCCTTACTGAGCGGCCTCGCGCGGAGGCGCCTTGTCGGCGGCAGGCTCGCGGCTCTTCGGTCTGCTCCATGGTCTTGAGCGCGGAAATATTCGGCATGGCGATGCGTCGAGTAGCCGCAATCGACGAAATGCACCTCGCCGGTGACCGCACCGGATAGATCCGACAGGAGATAGAGCGCGGCGCCGCCGACCTCGTCGAGCGTAGGCGAGCGGCGCATCGGCGCGTGGCGCTGCTGGTAATGAAAGAGCGTGCGCGCGTCCGAGATGCCGGCGCCGGCAAGCGTCCGCATCGGGCCCGCCGACAGGGCGTTGACCCTGATCCCTTGCGCGCCGAAATCGGAGGCGAGATAGCGTACGCTCGCCTCGAGCGCCGCCTTGGCGACGCCCATCACGTTGTAGCAGGGCACCACCCGGGTCGAACCGCCATATGTCAGCGTCAGCATCGAGCCGCCCGACGGCATCAGGTCGGAGGCGAGTTTGCAGATCTCGGTGAAGGAAAAGCACGAGATCACCATGGTGTGCTCGAAATTCTTGCGCGTGGTGTCGCAATAGCGGCCCTTGAGCTCATTGCGATCGGAAAATGCGAGCGCGTGCACGACGAAATCGAGCGAACCCCATTTCTTGCGGATGGCCTCGAAGACGCCCTCGACGCTCTTCAGATCCTCGACATCGGCCTCCTCGATGATCTCGGCGCCGATGGATTGGGCGAGCGGGACGGCGCGCCGTCCGAAGGCGCCGCCCTGATAGGAGAAGGCAAGCTTGGCGCCCTGTCCGTGCAGCACCCGGGCGATGCCCCATGCGATCGAGCGGTCGTTGGCGACGCCCATCACCAACCCCCTCTTCCCCGCCATCAACGGTCCCGGCTCAGCGATATCTCTTGTACTTGCCATGTTACTTGCTCTTGTTAGGTGTCACGTTGCCTCAGCCATCCAAACGCCGAAAGACCAGGGTGGCGTTGGTGCCGCCGAAGCCGAAGCTGTTCGACATCACGCTGTCGATGGCGACATTGTCCTGGCGCTTGCGCACGATCGGCATGTCGGCGACAGCAGGGTCGATGGTCTCGATATTGGCAGATTCGCAAATGAATCCGTTGTTCATCATCAGCAGCGAGTAAATCGCCTCGTGCACTCCGGCCGCGCCCAGCGAATGGCCGGTGAGCGACTTGGTGGCGCTGATCGGCGGGCACTTGTCGCCGAAGACCTCGCGGATCGCCTCGATCTCCTTGACGTCGCCGATCGGGGTCGAGGTGGCGTGAGGATTGATGTAGTCGATGCCATCGACATTCTGCATGGCCATGCGCATGCAGCGCACGGCGCCCTCGCCCGACGGCTGCACCATGTCGTAACCGTCGGAGGTGGCGCCGTAGCCGACCAGCTCGCCATAGATGCGGGCCCCGCGCGCCTTGGCATGCTCAAGCTCCTCGAGCACGACAACGCCCGCGCCGCCGGCGATGACGAAGCCGTCGCGAGTCGGCATCGTAGGCGCGGCTCGCGACCTCGGGGCGGTCGTTGAAATCGGACGACATGGCGTTCATGGCGTCGAACAGGACGGAGAGCGTCCAATCGAGCTCCTCGCCGCCGCCGGCGAACACGATGTCCTGCTTGCCCAATTGGATCAGCTCGGCCCCGTTGCCGATGCAGTGCGCCGAGGTCGAGCAGGCCGATGAGATCGAGTAGCTCACGCCCTTGATGTGGTAGGGCGTGGAGAGCGTGGCCGAGTTGGTCGAGCACATGGCTTTCGGCACCTCGAACGGCCCGACCTTCTTGGGACCTTTGTCGCGGGTGGTGTCGGCGGCCTGAACGATGGCGCGGGTCGAGGGGCCGCCGGAGCCCATGATCAGCCCGGTGCGTTCGTTGGAGACGTCGCTTCTCCTCGAGCCCCGCGTCGCGGATCGCCTGCTCCATGGCGATGTAGTTCCAGGCGGCGCCCTCCCCCATGAAGCGGCGCACCTTGCGGTCGATCATGCCCTCCCAATCGAGCTTGGGCGCGCCATGCACCTGGCAGCGGAAACCAAGCTCGGCGTAGGTGTCGGCCTTGACGATGCCGGATTTCGCTTCGCGCAAGGACGCGAGCACCTCCTGGGCGCTGTTGCCGATGGAGGACACGATGCCCATGCCCGGTCACGACCACACGTTTCATCGGGTCAAGATCCTAGGAAGCCGAGGCCGCTACGAGCACCGAAGAGGTCAGACCAGCTGGCGGATGCGGCTTCGCCCGCCTGGAAAAGGCCGACCCTCAAATCCTTGGCAATATAGATGGTCTCGCCGTCGGCCTTCAGCCAGCCATCGCCGGTGCCAAGCGTGAATTTGCGCCGGATCACGCGCTTCAGCTCGACGATATATTCGAGCTTCTTCATGGTCGGAAGCACCATGCCGGAGAACTTGACCTCGCCCACGCTTAAAGCGCGCCCCTTCCCCGGCGCACCGAGCCAGCCGAGAAAGAAGCCGAGCAGCTGCCAGAGCGCGTCGAGCCCGAGGCAGCCGGGCATGACCGGATCGCCCTTGAAATGGCAGGGGAAGAACCAAAGATCG
Source organism: uncultured Alphaproteobacteria bacterium (assembly GCA_963776655.1). Taxonomy (GTDB): domain Bacteria; phylum Pseudomonadota; class Alphaproteobacteria; order Rhizobiales; family Methyloligellaceae; genus Methyloceanibacter. The sequence continues at coordinate 218,218 of CAVZNL010000005.1, forward strand.
GGGTTCACGTCGAGTTCGGCCACGATCCGCCCCCGGCCGTGCTCGCCGCCCTCTTCTCGACCTCGCGGATGCGGTCGAACATCAGCATGGGCGGGAGCGGCAGCTGGGCGTTGCCGGGGCCGAACAATTCGCCCCGGGCGCAGGCCAGAAGGTCCTCGTAGTCGAATTGATCCCGCCGCTCAGACATCGGTTCTGGCTTTCTCCCGGCCCACCAAACGGATGGTTTCCTAACACAGACGGAAGCCCTTCAAAAGCCCGCGTCGCGCCGGGGCATTTGCGGCGCCTCGGGGCGGCTCCAGCAGCGCTCGTGGCGGCGCTGGCGGCTTGTTCCGCCGTCGCGGCCACGTTGACGTAGGTCAGCGGCGAGCGACGTTGCGGCAGGACAGGGTTTCCGCCTATATTTCTCTGCAGATTGTCGGACATGGTCACGATGCATCGGTCGCCTTCGGGCACTCACAGATTGCCAGCCGAGACCACGCCGGCAGACGTCGCCAAAGTCCTGCGCGAGCGCGGGTCTCAGGCCCACGCGGCAGCGCGTGGCGCTCGCTCATCTTCTCTTCGCCGCGGGCGACCGTCACGTCACGGCGGAGACGCTGCACGAGGAGGCGCTCGGCGCGCAAAGTGCCGGTGTCGCTCGCCACCGTGTACAACACGCTGCACCAGTTTACCGAGGCCGGGTTGTTGCGGGAGGTCGCGGTCGAAGGCGCCAAGACCTATTTCGACACCAACACCTCCAACCACTATCACTTCTTCTGCGAGCATTCGGGCAAGCTCATGGACATCGCGACCGGCGCGATCCGCATCGAGGGACTGCCCGAGGCGCCGGAGGGCATGACCATCTCCCGCGTCGATGTGCTGGTCCGCCTGGTCGACAAGTCGCTGATGCGCCTACGCGGCGCTACTTCACTTCCTCGCCGCGATAGACGCCCCACAGCTTGTCCTGCTGCACGTAGCCGGAATAGTCGTCGACCGAGACGTTGCACCACTCCCCGTCGCAAGACAGAACGTTGCCGAGGACGCCCGACTGAAGCGCGGCCACGGCGCGGGAGCTGGTCGATTTGGAGTTGTAGAGGGGGACGCTCTCTTCGCCCTTCGACCAGGGGGTGACGAGCGCGGTGCGGCGCGCGCTGAGCAGGCTATGAAACACCCAGCCGTCGGCCCCTTCGCTGTCGCGCACGCGCCGCCAATTGTCCGACTCGGCGATGATCTCGACGGGAAGGCCGGCACGGGAGAACACCCAGACGATCGCCTGGTCGGTGCTCGGCCCTTTGCGCACGTTGACCTTGTCGGATTTGAGGCTGACGAAGCGCGGAACGGGGAGCGCGGCCTTGCCGGCGGCGTCGACCGCCGCCTGCTTCACGCCATCCTCGGCGCGCTGCCCCTCGACGCCGGCCAAACAGCAGGCGCCAAGGCCGCCGCGATCCCGATCAAGCCCAGATGCCTCACCGTTTCACCCCGCCTTGGCGCCTGATGATGCCCGCTTAAGCGGGCCGCCCCCCGAATCGGCCGGTCCCGATCGCTTCTGGATGACCCAGAAAAGTGAAAGGATCGTGGCTCCTGGGCCAAGATGACGCTTTATCTCGCAAAGCCGCTTCTGTTAGAGAATGCGGCGCGCCTCCCCGGAGCGGCACAAACTGACGCGGTAGGCCCCCCTCCCGCTCCCAATCCTAATTGGACCGGTAATGGCTGAACGACCACTCGTTATCGTCACGCGCAAACTCCCCGATGTGGTGGAGACGCGCCTCCGGGAGCTTTTCGACGCACGGCTCAATCTCGACGACAAGCCGTTCACGCGCGAGGAGCTGATCGACGCCGTCAAGACCGCCAACGTGCTGGTGCCCACCGTCACCGACCGCATCGATCGGGGGCGTGCTGAGCCAGGCCGGCCCCGACCTCAAGCTGATCGCCCAGTTCGGCACCGGCGTCGACAATATCGACCTCGAAACGGCGCGGAACCGGTCGATCCTCGTCACCAACACGCCCGGCGTGCTGACCGAGGATACCGCCGACATGACCATGGCGCTGATCCTCGCGGTGCCGCGGCGGCTGACCGAGGGCGCCACGCTGCTTAAGAGCGGGGCCAATGGCTGGCACGGCTGGTCGCCGACCTGGATGCTCGGCCACCGCATCTTCGGCAAGCGGCTCGGCATCGTCGGCATGGGGCGGATCGGCCAGGCCGTGGCCAAGCGCGCCAAGGCCTTCGGCCTTCAGATCCACTATCACAACCGGCGGCGGGTGACGCCGGAGGTCGAGAAGGCGCTCGAGGCGACCTATTGGGACAGCCTCGACCAGATGCTCGCGCGCATGGACATCATCTCGATCAATTGCCCGCATACGCCGGCGACCTATCATTTGCTCTCGGCGCGCCGGCTCGCGCTGATGAAGCCGTCCGCCTATATCGTCAACACCGCGCGCGGCGAGGTGATCGACGAGAACGCGCTCGCCCGCATGATCGAGAACAACGAGCTTGCCGGCGCGGGCCTCGACGTGTTCGAGCACGAGCCCGCGGTCAACCCCAAGCTGCTCAAGAGCAGCAAGGTGGTGGTGCTGCCGCATATGGGCTCGGCCACGCTCGAGGGCCGCGTCGACATGGGCGAGAAGGTCATCATCAACATCAAGACCTTCCTCGACGGCCACGCGCCGCCCGACCGCGTCCATCCGGCCATGTTCTGAGGCCTGCACGTCTCGCGGCTTAAATGGAATCCCGCTCTCCCCTTGAGGGAGAGCACGCGCGCCATTTGGCGCGCGGTGAGGGGTCAGCGGCGAACACGCTAGCGTGGAGCCGCGTCGAACGTGAAGCACACCTCACCCTTCCCGCCACGCGTTGCGCTTCGCGCGACGGGCGGGAAGCCTCCTCCCTCGAAGGGAGAGGGGAACCTGCTAGACCGGGATCTCGGGCGTGCGCACATGCTCGGGGCGGAAGCCCATGCCGATGAGCCGCGCCGGCAGGCGGCGGAGGATCGGAAAGCGGTTGAACAGCGTGACGACGAAGGGCGGGCGCGGCGGCGCGGTCATGCTCAGCACATTGCTGATGATGCGCTTCTGCACGAAGAGCTGCACCGCTTGCGTCATCTTGGTCGGCCATTCGCGCCGCTCCTGCACCTTTGCCAGCAGATCGACGGAGACAGGGCCTTGGCGCAGCGGCGATGCGACAGGATATTGGCGGCGGCGACCGCGTCCTGAACGGCGAGGTTGATGCCGACGCCGCCGACCGGCGACATGGCATGGGCCGCATCGCCGATGCATAGGAGCCCGGGCCGGTACCAGCGCTTCAGGCGATCGACGCGCACCGTGAGCAGCTTCACGTCGTCCCATGACGCGATCTCGTCGACGCGGTCCGCGAGCGCCGGATTGAGCGCCACGATCTCCTTGCGGAAGGCCTCGATCCCTTTGGCGCGCAGCGCGTCGAAACCGCCTTTGGGGATGACGAAGGCGCATTGCCAATAGTCGCCGCGATCGAGCATGACGAAGAACACGCCCGGCCTGGATGCGGCCGAGCGTCTGCAGATCCGTCGCCCGCGCGCTTGGACAGACGGAGCCACAGCACGTCCATCGGCGCGCCGAGATCCTCGACTTCGAGTCCGGCAAGATCGCGCACCGTGGAGTGCCGGCCATCGGCGCCGACGACGAGATCGGCGCGGATCTCGACCCTGCCGTTCGGCAGTCTTCGCTTTGAGCCCTGCCACTCTGTCGCCGTCCCATAAGAGATCGTCGACCTCGGCCTGCATCATGCAGCTTGAAGGCTCGGATAGCGTTGCGCCTGGTCGGCGAGAAAATCGAGGAAGTCCCATTGCGGCATAAGCGCGATGAAGCGGCAATGGGTGGGCAGATGCGGAGAAATCGGCAAGGACGATGCTCTCGTCGCCGATCTGTCCGGCGATCTCGCGCACCTTCTGGTGCGGACGCTTGAGGAAGTCATCGAGGATGCCGAGCTCGTGCATCACCTCGAGCGTCGAGGGATGGATGGTGTCGCCGCGGAAGTCGCGCAGGAAATCGGCGTGCTTTTCCAGCACCACGACATCGACGCCGGCGCGGGCGAGCAGAAGAGCCGAGCATCATGCCGGCAGGCCCGCCGCCGGCGATGGCGCAAGTCGTGGTGATTGCTCGGTCGTCATGTTGCTCCTGCCTTGCCGCTATTCCGTCATTGCGGCGTAAGCCGGAATCCAGGCCCCCAATTGGTCATGCAATGACTGGATGAAGCGAAGCCGTCCCTCGATGGCGTTTCGATGCAGCAGGCGCTTCGGCTTCGCGCAGGCAGGCGCCGGTATGACGCGCAAGTGAAGCCGGTGTCCCTCACTCGCTTGCACCGACCAGGATCTGGCGGTGGTGGGACAGGTCATGGAAGCGGGGGGCGCGGCCGTTCAGCGGATTGTCGGGATCCCAGCCATAGGCCACGGTGCTGAACCGCGCCTGAAGGGCATCGTAGAGGAGGAGCCTGCCGACGAGGCTTTCGCCGATCCGAAGCAGCTCCTTGACCACCTCGACCGCGGCAAGGCAGCCGATGACGCCGGCGACCGCGCCGAGAATGCCCGCTTCGGAGCAGGGCGCCACCGTGCCTTCAGGCGGCGGCTCGGGAAAGAGGCAGCGATAGGACGGGCGCGGATTGCCGGCAGCGTCCGTCTCGAAGGCGCGGAAGGTGGTGAGGTGGCCGTCGAAGGGACCGACCGCGGCGAAGACCAGCGGCCGCTTGGCGAAATAGCAGGCATCGTTGACGAGATAGCGCGTGGCGAAATTGTCGGAGCCGTCGGCGACGATGTCGTAGCCGCCGATGATGCCGAGCGCATTCTCGGGACGAGGCGCGTCGAGTAGAGGCGCGTCGCGACATGCGGATTGAGGCGCTCGATGGTCGCCGCCGCACTCTTCGTCTTCGGTCGTCCGACGCTCTTGCGTGTCGTGGACGATCTGGCGCTGGAGATTGTCGAGGCTCACGCGGTCGTCGTCGATGATGCCGATCTCGCCGATGCCGGCGGCGGCAAGATAGAGAATGAGCGGCGAGCCGAGTCCGCCGGCGCCGACCACGAGCACGCGCGCGGCTTTCAGCTTCTGCTGGCCCTCGCCGCCGATCTCCTTCAGCACCAGTTGGCGCTTGTAGCGCTCGATCTCGTCAGGTGTGAGCATGATGGCAATGTATGCCCTATCTTCAACCTCGTCATCGCCCGGCTTGACCGGGCGACCCAGTACCCACTGACCGAAGTTAAATTGCGAAGACCGGGTTTACTGGATGCCCGCTTGCGCGGGCATGACAAGCGCGTGGTGTCCCTCTCATTAGCCGGTCGAGCCGAAGCCGCCCTGCCCGCGCGCCGTCGCGCTCAAGCGTCGTCGACGGCGACTATATCGACGAGGCGACCGGCGCGATCACGAGCTGCGCGATCCTGTCGCCGCGGCGGACGACGAACGGCTCCGCCCCGTGATTGATGAGGATCACCATGACCTCGCCGCGATAGTCGGCAATCGATGGTGCCTGGGCTGTTGAGAAGCGTCACCCCGTGCTTCAGCGCAAGCCCCGAGCGGGGGCGCACTTGCGCCTCGTAGCCGCGCGGCAATTCGAGCGCGAAGCCCGTGGGAATGAGCGCGCGGGCGCCTGGCAGAAGCTCGACGGGCGCGCCCTCGGGCACGCCGGCGACAACATCGAGGCCCGCGGCATGCTTCGACTGATAGGAGGGGAGCGGCAGTCCTTCGCCATGCGGCAGCCGCTTGACGCGAACGGTGACGCTCATTCCGCCGCCGAGCGCATGGCGGAGAGCGCGTCGGCGGCGCGGGCGAGGAGCCGCGCCGCCGTCTCGTCCTTGCTGAGAGACGGCCAATCCTCGACGCCCGACGCCGTGACGAGATGGATCTGCGTGATATCGCCGCCCATCGCCCCGGTGCCCGGCCAGACGTCGTTGGCGACGATCCAGTCGGCGTTCTTGGCGCGGCGCTTTTCCGTTGCGTTGGCGATCAGGTTCTCGGTCTCGGCGGCAAAGCCGATGACGAGGCGCGGGCGCCTCGGGCGAGGGCTTGGCGATGGTCGCGAGAATATCGGGATTCTGCGCGAGACTTGCAGCGACGTCTCCTGACCTTGCTTCTTCAGTTTCTGCGGCGCTTCGTCGGCCGCGCGCCAATCGGCGACGGCTGCGGCGCAAATGGCGATGTCGGCGGGAAGCGCTGCGAGCGTGGCGGCAAGCATCTCATGCGCGGTCTCGACCTTCACCACGCGCACGCCTTGAGGATCGGGGAGCGCGACCGGCCCGCTCACCAGCGTCACCTCGGCGCCGAGCGCGGCGGCGGCGCGCGCCAAGGCATGGCCCTGCTTGCCGGAGGAGCGGTTGGCGATATAGCGCACCGGATCGATCGGCTCTTGCGTCGGGCCGGAGGTGATGAGCACGCGGCGGCCTGCGAGCGACCTCAAGGGCGTGGCGCCCGCGCGGGCTGCCGGCGCGTCCGCGCCGAGCATCTTTTCGATGGCGTCGAGGATCGCTTGCGGCTCGGCCATGCGGCCAGGCCCATATTCGCCGCAAGCCATCTCGCCCTCGTCGGGTCCGACGAAGCGGATGCCGTCGGCGCGAAGCGTGGCGAGGTTCCGCTGCGTGGCGGGATGCTGCCACATGCGCACATTCATGGCCGGCGCGGCGAGCACCGTCTTGTCGGTGGCAAGCAGCACGGCGGTGGCGAGGTCGTCGGCAAGGCCATGCGCCATCTTGGCGAGAAGATCGGCGGTCGCGGGCGCCACGACGATGAGATCGGCCTCGCGCGAGAGACGGATGTGGCCGATCTCGGCCTCGTCCTTGAGGTCGAAGAGCTCGGTGAAGGTCCTCTCCTCGGTGAGCACCGAGAGCGAGAGCGGGGTGACGAACGCGGCGCCGCCGCTGCGTGAGGATGGCGCGCACGGAAGCGCCCCGCTCCTTCAAGCGGCGCACGAGGTCGAGGCTCTTATAGGCGGCGATGCCGCCGCCGACGATCAAGAGGATGCGCTTGCCGTTCACGTCCGTTCACTCCGCTTGTCATGCCCGCGCAGGCGGGCATCCAGCAACCACCGAGCTTATCAGGAACGTCGCTGTCGGGTTACTGGATTGCCCGGTCAAGCCGGGCAATGACAATAAGATAGGGTTAGCGGTCAATGCTCAAAAGAGCAGTGCAAGCGCCGCTCCCCCTCTCCCCTCGTGGGAGAGGGTGCCCCGGCGGGGCACCCCTCGCTGGCGCGATGGGGACCCCGAAAGCCGGGGCGGGTGAGGGGGTTTTCGATGACGACGCCACGCTGGCGTGTTCGCGCCTAACCCCTTGTAGCGCGCGCTAAAGCAGCGGAGCGGTAGCGCATAGATCAAGCGCCCTCGCGTGCTCTCCCTCAACGGGAGAGCGGGAAAATGAGCGGTCAATGCTCAAAAGAGCAGCGCAAGGGCGATGGCCGCAAGCGCCAGCGCGCCGATCCAGATGCCGATGCGGCTTGTCCGGTTCTCGCGGGCTTGCGCCTCGGCCAGCCGCTCGACGGTGTGATCGTCGAGCCGCAAGCCCTCCTCGGCCATCGAAGACAGAGCCTCGGCGGTGCGCTCGGCCTGGCCGAGCAGCTTCGGGATGTCGCCCATGAGGCGCCCGACGGACGCGGCACCTTGCGCCGCCGCCTCGAGCTGGGCGCCCGTGCCGAATTCCTTCTCCATCCACTCCTTCACGACCGGCTCCGACACGACCCACATGTTGAGCTCGGGATCGAGGCTGCGGCCGACACCCTCGACCACCACCATGGTCTTTTGCAGGAGCAGAAGCTCGGGCCGCGTCTGCATGTCGAACACTTCGGTATATTGGAAGAGCTGGCCGAGCAGCTGCGCCATCGAGATCTCGCTCGCCGGCCGGTCCATGATCGGCTCGCCGATGGCGCGCAGGGCTTGCGCGAACTGCGCGACCGAGTGCTTGCGCGGCACATAGCCCGCCTCGAAATGAACCTCGGCGACGCGGGTGTAGTTGCGCTTCAGGAAGCCGTAGAGGATTTCGGCGAGGAAGCGCCGCTCCTTCAGTCCGAGCCGCCCCATGATGCCGAAATCGACGGCGACGATGCGCCCCTCGGCGTCGATGAAGAGATTCCCCGGATGCATGTCGGCGTGGAAGAAGCCGTCGCGCATGGCGTGGCGCAGGAAGGTCTGCATCAGGCGCGCGCCGAGCGCTTTCACATCGTGACCGGCGGCGGCAAGCCCTTCGCGATCCGCGATCGGCATGCCGTCGATCCATTCGAGCGTGAGCACGCGCCGCGCGCTTCGCGCCCAATCGACGCTCGGCACGCGAAAGCCCTCGTCGTTCTTCGTGTTCTCGGCCATCTCGGAGATGGCCGCGGCCTCCATGCGGAGGTCCATCTCGATGGCGACGGACTTGGCAAGCGTGTCGACCACGGCGATCGGCCGTAAGCGCCGCGAGGGCGGATGGAAGCGCTCGATCATGCGCGCGGCGAAGACGTAGCTGTCGAGGTCCTTCTGGAAGCGCTGCTCGATGCCGGGCCTGAGCACCTTGACGGCGACCGGCGTCAGCGCGCCGCCCGGCCCGCGCACCTTCGCCTTGTGCACCTGGGCGATCGAGGCGGCGGCGACCGGCGGACCGAACTCGGCATAGAGCTTGTCGATGGGCGCGCCGAGCGCCTCCTCGACCGCGGCCCTCGCCTCGCTGTTGCGAGAAGGGCGGCAGGCGGTCCTGGAGGGTGGAGAGATCGCGGGCGAGCTCGCGGCCGATGATGTCGTCGCGGGTGGCGAGGAACTGGCCGAGCTTGATGTAGGAGGGCCCGAGCGAGGTGAGCGCTTCGGAGAGCTTGGTCTCGTTCCTCGCGCGCGGCCGCTCCGTTCTTGCGGAGCGGCGCCGTGACGCGGGCGAAGAGCGCGAGCGGCGCGGGCAGGTTCGCCTGCTCGGGCAGCACGCGCGCGCCCGACCAGGCGAGGACGGCGCCCGCCTTGGTCAACCGCGCCATATTGGCGATCGCGCTCATGGCTCAAGCCTCATCACAGCCGCCAGGCGGAGTGGATCGCCGCGATCCCGCCGCTCAGGTTGCGGTAACGCACCCGCTCGAAGCCCGCATTCTCGATCAATCTGCGTGAAGTTTTCCTGATCGGGGAAGCGGCGGATGCTCTCGACGAGATAGCGATAAGACGCGCTGTCGCCGGCGACCAGCCCTCCGAGCACCGGGATGGCATTGAAGGAATAGGCGTCGTAGAGCCGTGTCGAGGAGCGGCACCTCGACGGCGGAAAATTCGAGGCAGAGGAACCGGCCGCCCGGCTTGAGCACGCGGAAGGCCTCGGCAAGCGCCGCTTCAAGATGCGTGAGATTCCGCATGCCGAAGGCGATCGTGTAGGCATCGAAGCTCGCTTTGGCGAAGGGCAAGGCTTCGGCATTGCCGCGCACGAAATTGAGCCGCGCGCCCCCTCCCCGCGCCCGCCCGGTCTCGATCATCTCGGCGCTGATGTCGCAGATCACGGCCGAGGCGCCGGCGCCGGAGGCCTCGAGCGCCCGCAAGGCCACGTCGCCGGTGCCGCCGGCAACGTCGAGAATGGCGTAAGGAACGGCGCCTTTCGGCGGGGAAAGCCACGACACGAGGTCGTCCTTCCACAGCCGGTGGAGGCCGCCGGACATCAGGTCGTTCATCAGATCGTAGCGGCGGCGCGACCCTGGCAAAGACCTCATTCACAAGCCCTTGCTTCGCGTCTTCGCCCACGCGGGCGAAGCCGAAGCTCGTCTTGGATTTGGCGGGGTCGGGACCGTTCAGGTCTTCGGGCATTTGCCGCGGACAATAGCGCAAGCCCCAGGCTCAGGCTATCGTTGCGGCACAACTCACCTCCATCGCTCCGCGGTTTAAAGCCAATCGTCATGCCGGAACTTCCCGAGGTCGAAACGGTGCGCCGGGGCCTTGAGCCCTTCCTCGTCGGCAAAGCGTTCGCGCGCGTCGAGCAGAGGCGTCCCGATCTGCGCTTTCCGCTCCCCGAGAACTTCGCCAAGCGTCTCACGGGACGCAAGGTCGAGGCGCTCGACCGGCGCGCCAAATATCTGCTCGCCCGGCTCGACGACGGCGAGGTGCTGGTCATGCATCTCGGCATGACGGGCCGTTTCAGCATCGACCGTCCCGATCGGAAGAAACGTTCCTCTCGCGATCGGGCCAAGACGCCGCGAGGCTTCGATGACGCGCCTCTCGTGCTCGGCGAGTTCGCCTCTGCGCAGGAAGGTCCGCCGAAGCACGAGCATATCGTGTTCCATCTCGGCGACGGCACGGCACTGCGCTATCACGATGCGCGGCGCTTCGGGTTCATGGACCTCGTACCTGCGGCCGCGCTCGAAGAGCATGCGCTGTTCAGAAGGCTCGGGGTGGAGCCTTTGAGCCCCGCCTTCACGCCGGAATGGCTGGCGCGGCGCCTCAAGGGCAAGACCACCTCGATCAAGGCGGCGCTCGTCGACCAGAGGCTGATCGCAGGGCTCGGCAATATCTATGCCTGCGAGGCTCTGCACCGCGCAGGCATCTCCCCTTTGCGCAAGGCAGGCTCTCTCGCCACGAAATCGGGCAAGCCCACCAAGAAGACCGAAGCCCTTGTCGCTTCCATCAGGGCCGTGCTCGAAGCTGCGATCAAGGCCGGCGGCTCGTCGCTGCGCGACTATAAGCGCGCGGATGGACGGCTCGGCCGCTTCCAGCATCGCTTCAGGACATATGACCGCGAAGGCAAGCCATGCCCAAGACGAGGGTGCGGCGGAACCGTACGCCGCATCGTCCAGGGCGGACGCTCAACCTTCTATTGTCCAACCTGTCAACGCTAGGGGACTGGCGGTCCGACCGGCGCCTGTCCTCTCGGCGGCTTCGCCCTTACACCTTGTAATAGTCGCGGTACCAGGCGACGAAGCGCTCGATGCCCTCTTCGAGCGGGGTCGAGGGCTGAAATCCCGTCGCCGTCCTTCAGCGTTTCGACATCGGCATAGGTCTCTTCGACGTCGCCCGGCTGTTGCGGGAGAAGCTCGATCTTGGCCTTGCGCCCAAGGGCCTTCTCGATCGCCGCGATGTAGTCGAGCAGCGCGACGGGGCTGTGATTGCCGATATTGTAGAGCCGGTAGGGCGCCGACGAGGTTGCGGGGTCCGGGGCCTCGGGGCGCCAATTCGGGATCGGGCGTGGCAACCAGCGTCGAAGGCGCGCAGGACACGCCTTCGACCGCATCGTCGATATAGGTGAAGTCGCGTGAATGCTGGCCGTAGTTGAACACCTCGATCGGCTCGCCGGCGAGGATGTTGCGGGTGAAGAGGAAGAGCGACATGTCGGGCCGGCCCCACGGGCCCGTAGACGGTGAAGAATCTGAAGCCCGTCACGGGAAGGCCGAAGAGATGGGCATAAGAATGCGCCATCAGCTCGTTCGCCTTCTTGGTCGCCCCGTAGAGGCTCACCGGATGATCGACATTATCGCTCACGGCGAAGGGAAGCTTGCGGTTGGCGCCATAGACGGCGCTGGTCGAGGCATAGACGAGATGCTCGACGCCGTGGTGCCGGCAGCCTTCGAGCACGTGCAGGAAGCCGGTGACGTTCGAGCTGATATAGGCGTGCGGGTGGTCGAGCGAATAGCGGACGCCGGCTTGCGCGGCGAGGTGGATGACGCGCTCGGGCTGCTCCTCGGCGAAGGTCGCCTCGACGACGGTCCGGTCGGCGAGATCGCCCTTGAGGAAGCGAAAGCGCTCGTGCTCCTTGAGGCGTTGAAGCCGCGCCTCCTTCAGCGACACGTCGTAATAGGGGCTGAGATTGTCGAAGCCGATCACCTCATGCCCGCGGTCGAGCAGGCGCGCCGCCGTGTGATAGCCGATGAAGCCGGCGGCGCCGGTAACCAGAACACGCATATGGCGCTTTCTTGAGCCGGAGCCTCTCTCCCAAGAGCGCGCGACAGGAGAGCCATCAGGATTTCCCGCTGTCAATCGCTTCGGCGACGCGGAATCGACCTTTCGCGGCCTGGTTGACGCTCCTACGTGCGCTCGTTATAGAGCACCCGATCATCCCAAACCTTCAGCGTCGCGCCTTTTTCGACTGACGTCGAGGCGCGCTTCGAGGACAAAATCTCATGGCCAATACGAAATCGGCGAAGAAAGCCGCTCGCCAGACGCCGCGCCGGACCGCCGTCAACAAGACGCGGCGGACCCGCCTCAGAAGCTCGATGCGCAAGGTCGAGGAGGCCATCGCCTCCGGCAACAAGGAGGCTGCGGCAGCGGCCTTGAAGGAGGCGGAGCCGATCATCGCCCGCACGGCGCAGAAGGGCGTCGTCCACCGCAAGACGGCATCGCGCAAAGTGTCGCGTCTTGCGAAGCGCGTCGGCACGATGGGGGCGCGCTAACAAAAAAACCGCTCCTGTTGCTTCATGGCAACAGACGGCGGCCCTTGGTGCTTTACCGCCTTGTCAATTCAACGAATATTTCAACCGCTTGCTCATGACGACCAAGCGGGCGTGGCGTGACGCGCCGAGCCCACGACTCGCCTACAAACAAAAATCGTGCAACCCTGCTTCAGACAAAGGCCGCTTTCGTCTGGCCGGCCGCGCTTCGTGCTTCGATGAATTCACGCTTGCGAGACAGGGACTTGTGAGGTTGGGTTGCGGGTGCTGTCGTCGGGCGCTCTTCCGCTGCGCGACGCGGGCCCCTCGCTTGATCGCGGGATTGGCCATGTGTATAGTCCAATCATCCGAACGGGGCGTTCCCCTCCTTCACAATTGAGTACCTTCACCTGGCGAGTCGCTGGGAAAGGTTTTCGTTGTCTTCGGTGCAAGGAGAGTGGAAATCTTGTGGAACGTTAATGCGTAAACTGTGGACGGTCGTGGTCTTTTTCGCCGAGTAGCCACTACCTATTGTACCCAGCACCAGATTTGTTCTTACGTCGTACTCTTGTCTTCAAGAGAGGGCGTTTCCTTTGAGCGCACAGAACGACGAAAAGGCGGTCGACGATGTCGACGTGGAGCACGTCTGGGAGACCCTCCAGTCGGAGCCACGGTCGCAACTCGTCGATGTGCGAACGCGCGCAGAGTGGACCTATGTGGGAATTCCAGATCTCGGGCCTGTCGGCAAACGGCCTGTCCTCGTCGAGTGGCAGACTTTTCCCGATCAGGCGATCGATCCGCGCTTTGCGGAGCGTCTGGCGGGCGAACTCAAGGCACTCGGTGTGGGTTTGGGTGACGAACTCTTCTTTATTTGCCGTTCGGGAAGCCGGAGCCTGGCCGCGGCCAAGGCGATGGCGGCGATCGGGTACCGCGCCTGCCACAACGTCGCTTGCGGTTTTGAAGGACCGCTCGACGACGGGAGGCATCGCGGCGCCATTGCGGGGTGGAAAGCGGCTGGTCTGCCCTGGCAGCAAGGCTAGGGTTTGGGTTATGTCATAGGGACGGTCATGACTGTCCGCGTCGACTTTGTTGACTGCTCATGTGTGAGGCGTGCGGTGCGTAACGGCGCGAACCAAAAGAATGGGAAAGAGCAGAAACCGTGGCACAGCAAGAGCAGGGCGCCCCAGGCGACGCTTGGGCGAGGGTCAAGAGCCGGTTACGCGCTGAGCTGGGAGAGGACGTATTTGCCAGTTGGTTCAGGGGAATCGAGGTCGACCAGGTGGACGGCGAGGTCGTCCATCTCACCGTGGCGACTCGCTTCCTCCGCAACTGGCTCCGCTCGCACTATTACGACTTCGTCCTGAGGCTCTCGCGCGCCGAGTGGCCGGACGTCGAGCGCGTCGAATTCAGGGTGAGGCAGCCGCATTTCGGCGCCGAGATCGCCCAGGGAGCCGCCGCGCCTCAAGCGAAGTCCGGAGCCGCAGCGCGGCCGAGTCGGCGCCGCTGCCGCTGCCGCTTGCGCACCGGCTATGGCGGCTTCGAGGGCTCGCCGCTCGATCCGAGGCTGAGCTTTGCGAGTTTCATGGTCGGAATTTCGAACCGCCTCGCTTACGCCGCAGCGCAGGAGGTGGCGGGGGCGTTCTCGGCTCCCCAGCCGCTGTTCAATCCCTTGTTCGTGCACGGCAACGTGGGCCTCGGCAAAACCCATCTGCTGCACGCCATCGCCTGGGACGTGAAGCAGCGCAAGCCCGAGGCACAGGTCCTCTATCTCACCGCCGAGCGCTTCATGTCGGGCTTCGTGCAGGCCTTGCGCGCGCGCGACGCGCTCGCCTTCAAGGAGAAGCTGCGCAAGATCGACATTCTCCTGATCGACGACATGGAGTTCCTGCAAGGTCCGACCATCCAGCAGGAGTTCTGTCACACCTTGAACTCGCTGATCGACGGCGGGCGCCAGGTGGTGGTCGCCGCCGACCGGGCGCCGACACAGCTCGACAAGCTCGACATGCGCATGCGCTCGCGGCTCGGCGGGTGGCCTGGTCGCCGAGATCGGCGCCATGGATTACGACCTGCGCCACAAGATCCTGCAAAAGCGCGCGGCGGAGGCCTGCACCGAGACCAAGGGCCTCGCCATCTCCGAGATCGTGCTTGCCTTTCTCTCCGAACGGCTCGACCGAGAGCGGCCGCGAGCTTGAGGGGGCGGTTCATCGCCTGCGCGCGAGCTTCCAGCTCACCGACCAGCCGGTCACGCTCGAGACCGCCGAGCAGATCGTGCGCGACCTGATGCGCGGGGCTGAGCCTCGGCGCGTGCGCATCGACGACATCCTGCGCACGGTCTCGAAGCATTACGGCGTCAACCGCGGCGATCTTCTGTCGGGACGCCGCAACCGCTCGATCGTGCGGCCGCGCCAGATCGGCATGTATCTGGCGAAGCTGCTCACCTCGCGCTCGCTGCCCGAGATCGGCCGGCGTTTCGGCAATCGCGACCACACCACCGTGCTGCACGCGATCCGCAAGATCGAGCAGTTGATGAACGACGACACCCAGCTCCGCGAGGAGATCGAGCTTCTGAAGCGCCTGCTACGCGAATAAGGGGGAAGGCGGGAGGGGGGCTTGGATCCCAAGACCAAGGCGTCCCCCCGCCCGCTCTTGCAAAATGCCCGCTCTCGCGTCAAGTTCGAGCCCTTAGGGGACATCACCCACGCCTATCGTCAGGGTCGGACCGGAGCAGAAGCGCTTCGGCCAGGGCCGAGCTTACCGGCGGGAGATCGTCATTTTTCGGGGTATCGGGCAACCATGCGGCTCACCATCGACAAACCCGGCCTTGCCAAGGCGCTCGCCCATGTGGCGAGCGTGGTCGAGCGCCGCAACACCATCCCCATCCTCTCCAACGTGCTGCTCTCGGCGGCCAGGAACGAGCTGAAGCTGACCGCCACCGACCTCGACATGGAGTTGGTCGAGACCGTGCCGGTGCAGGGCCAAGGGCGAAGGCGCCACCACCGTGCCCGCCCATATGTTCCACGACATCGTGCGCAAGCTTCCCGAGGGCGCCGAGATCGAGCTCGCCAAAGACGGCGAGCAGGGCACGGCTCTCCATCACCAGCGGTCCCGCGCAGTTCTCGCTGCAGACGCTGCCGGCCGACGATTTCCCCGCGCTCAGCGTCGACGATCTCGGCCACAACTTCAGCCTGCCGGCGGCCGAGTTGAAGCGGCTGATCGACAAGACGCGGTTCGCCATCTCGACCGAGGAGACCCGCTACTATCTCAACGGCATCTATCTCCACGCGACGCAGAGCGGCGGCAAGGCGGTCTTGCGCGCGGTTGCCACCGACGGGCACAGGCTCGCCCAGGTCGAGCTGCCGCTGCCGCCGGGCGCCAAGGACATGCCGGGCGTGATCGTGCCGCGCAAGACCGTGGCTCGAACTCGCCAAGCTGGTCGAGGACGGCGAGGGCGAGGTTCGTATCGAGCTGTCGCCCTCCAAGATCAGGGTCTCCACGGCCCGCGTGGTGCTCACCTCCAAGCTGATCGACGGCACCTTCCCCGATTACGAGCGCGTCATCCCGCAAGGCAACGACAAGACGATGGAGGTCGACAACGCCGCCTTCGCCCAGGCCGTCGACCGCGTCTCGACCCTGTCGAGCGACAAGGGCCGCGCGGTGAAGCTCACCATCGACGACGGCAAGCTCACGCTTTCGGTCAACAATCCGGATAGCGGCAGCGCCACCGAGGAGCTGCCGGTCGAATATGGCTTCGATCCGCTCGAGATCGGCTTCAACGCCCGCTATCTGCTCGACATTTCGGCGCAGCTCGAAAGCGGCACGGCCGAGTTTCAGCTGGCCGATCCCGGTTCCCCCACCATGGTGCGCGACGGCAAGGATGCCTCGGCGCTCTATGTGCTCATGCCGATGCGGGTATGAGGGCTCGATCGCAAGGGACAGGGCGAGGTTGAGGCGATCGCGGGCGACCCTGCCAAGACGCGCTCTGTTCGTTCGCTCGCTCAAGCTCACCGATTTCCGCAACTATGCGCGGGCCGAGCTTATGCTCGATGCGCGGCCCGTGGTGCTGGTCGGCGACAATGGCGCGGGCAAGACCAATCTGCTCGAGGCCGTGTCGCTGCTCGGTCCAGGACACGGGCTTGCGCGGACGCCCCTATGGCGAGCTTTGCCGCAAAGACGGGGCCGGCGGCTTTGCCGTTGCGGCAAGGGTCGTGTCGCGCGAGGACGAGGTCGAGATCGGCACCGGCGTCGCCGCCGGCCCGCGCGAGGAGACGGCCGGCCGGACCGTGCGCATCGCCGGCAAAGAGCAAAGCGCGGGCGCTCTCGCCGAGTATGTGCAATCTGGTCTGGCTCATCCCCGCAATGGACGGTCTGTTCACCGGTTCCGCTTCCGAGCGGCGGCGCTTTCTCGACCGGCTCGTGCTTGCCGTCGATCCCAAGATGCGGAGCCCGCTTGGCCGCTACGACCGGGCGATGCGGCAGAGGAACCGGCTGTTCCAGATGCGCGAGGGCTCCCGCGCCCTGTTCGAGGGGCTCGAGGAGCAGATGGCGGAAGCGGGCACGGCAATCGCCGCCGCAAGGCTCGACGCGATCGCGCGGCTCGCCGGCGCTGATCGAGCGCATGCGCGCGGAGCGCGGCGAAGGCCCCTTCCCTTGGGCTTCCGTCGCGCTCGAAGGGCGGCTCGAAGCGGCGCTTGCCACGCCGCTCCGCCACCGAGGTCGAGGACGAATTTCGTGGCGTCTCTCGAAGCAGGGCCGCGAGCGCGACCGGGCCGCCGCCCGCGCCCTTGAAGGACCGCATTTGAGCGACCTAATTGTGACGCATGGCCCCAAAGACGCGCCCGCGGCGCACTGCTCCTCGGGCGAGCAGAAGGCGCTTCTGATCGGGCTCATCCTCGCCAAGGCCGAGCTGATCAAGGAGCTCGAAGGGCGTCGCGCCGCTGGTCCTGCTTGGACGAGGTGGCGGCCCATCTCGACGAGGCGCGCCGCGAGGCCCTTTTTGGCCAAATTCTGGCCCTCAAGGCCCAGGCCTGGATGACCGGGACCGACCGCGATCTGTTCGCCTCGATCGCCCAAGACGCCCAAATCTTTGCTGTGAATCGGGGTATGATCGGGACCTGATTCAGGTGCCGCCGCGCACAACCCGCCAACAGACGCCAACAACCGCTTTCAGGGAACCATGACACCAGCTTCCAAACGCAAAGAAGCCGCTGCCTCCGAGTACGGCGCGGAATCGATCAAGGTGCTGAAAGGCCTCGATGCCGTGCGCAAGCGGCCGGGCATGTATATCGGCGACACCGACGACGGCTCGGGCCTGCACCACATGGTCTACGAGGTGGTGGACAACGCCATCGACGAGGCGCTGGCCGGCTTCTCCGACGAGATCTGGTCATCGTTGAATGCCGACGGCTCGGTCACCGTGGAGGACAACGGACGCGGCATCCCGACCGAGATCCACAAGGGCGAAGGCGTCTCGGCGGCCGAAGTGATCATGACCCAGCTCCATGCCGGCGGGAAGTTCGACCAGAACTCCTACAAGGTCTCAGGCGGCCTGCATGGCGTCGGCGTGTCGGTCGTCAACGCGCTCTCCTCCAAGCTCGATCTCACCATCTGGCGCGACGGCAAGGAGCATTTCATGCGCTTCGCCGACGGCGTGCCCGGAAGCGCCGCTCAAGCCCGTCGGCGATGCGGCGGCAAGACCGGAACGCGCATCACTTTCGTGCCGAGCGCCAAGACCTTCACCATGGTCGAGTTCGACTATGCGACGCTCGAGCATCGCCTGCGCGAGCTGGCGTTCCTGAATTCGGGCGTGCGCATCGTGTTGTCGGACCATCGCGGCGTCGAGCCCAAGGTCGAGGAGATGCGCTATGAGGGCGGCTTGCGCGCCTTCGTCCGCTACCTCGACCGCACCAAGCATCCGCTGATCCAAGAGCCGATCGTGGTGGAGAAGGAGCAGCAGAAGATCACGGTCGAGGCCGCTTTGTGGTGGAACGACAGCTACCACGAGAACGTGCTCTGCTTCACCAACAACATCCCGCAGCGCGACGGCGGCACGCATCTCGCCGGGCTTCCGCGCGGCGCTGACCCGCACCGTCAACACCTATGCCGCCGAGTCCGGCATCGCCAAGAAGGAGAAGGTGGCGCTGACCGGCGACGACGCCCGCGAGGGGCTCACTTGCGTGCTCTCGGTCAAGGTGCCCGACCCGAAATTCTCGAGCCAGACCAAGGACAAGCTGGTTTCCTCGGAGGTGCGCCCGGTGGTCGAGAGCGTCATGGCCGACGCGCTGTCGGGATGGTTCGAGGAGAATCCCGGCGAGGCCCGCAACATCGTGCAGAAGATCGTCGAGGCCGCGGCGGCGCGCGAGGCCGCGCGCAAAGCGCGCGAGCTGACCCGCCGCAAGGGCGCGCTCGACCTCGCCTCGCTTCCCGGCAAGCTCGCCGACTGCCAGGAGCGCGATCCCGCCAAGTCGGAGCTGTTCCTGGTCGAGGGCGACTCGGCCGGCGGCAGCGCCAAGCAGGCGCGCGACCGCGCCTTCCAGGCCGTGCTCCCGTTGCGCGGCAAGATCCTCAACGTCGAGCGGGCGCGCTTCGACAAGATGCTGTCGAGCGCCGAGATCGGCACGCTCATCACCGCGCTCGGCACCGGCATCGGCCATGACGAGTTCGATCTCGCGCAAGCTCCGCTACCACAAGGTCATCATCATGACCGACGCCGATGTCGACGGCGCCCATATCCGCACGCTGCTGCTCACCTTCTTCTACCGGCAGATGCGAAGCCTGGTCGAGGCCGGGCACCTGTTCATCGCCCAGCCGCCGCTCTACAAGGTGAAGCGCGGCCAGTCCGAGCGCTACCTCAAGGACGAGAAGGCGCTCGAGGATTATCTGATCGGCGAGGGGCTGGAGGACGCCGTGCTCGTCACCGGCGCGAGCGCGACGCCGCGCCGGCGCCGATCTGCGCGACATCGTGGAGACGGCACGGAGGATCGGCATGATCCTCAAAGGCCTGCACAGCCGCTATCCGCGCTTCATCGTCGAGCAGGCGGCGATCGCGGGCGCGCTCAACCCCAACGGTGCTGAAGGACGTCAAGCAGGCGCAAGCGGCCGCCGCCTATATCGCCAAGCGGCTCGATGCTCTGTCCGAGGAGACCGAGCGCGGCTGGCATGGCGAGGCCTTGCCGGAGGGCGGCTTGCGCTTCTGGCGGGAATTGCGCGGCGTCATGGAATCCCATCTGATCGACGGGCCGTTCATCGCTTCGGCCGATGCGCTCAAGCTCGACGGCTTCGCCGAGCACCTGCAAGAAGTCTATGCCAGGCCCGCCACGCTCAAGCGCAAGGACACGAGCCTCGTGGTGCATGGACCGAGCGAGCTGCTCGATGCGGTGATGACCGCCGGCCGCAAGGGCCTCACGCTCCAGCGCTACAAAGGGCTTGGCGAAATGAACCCCGATCAGCTGTGGGACACCACGCTCGACCTCGACACCCGCACCATCCTCCAGGTCAAGATCAAGGAAGGCGAGGACGCCGACGACATCTTCTCGCGGCTGATGGGCGACGTGGTCGAGCCGAGGCGCGAGTTCATCCAGGCCAACGCGCTCCAGGTCGCCAATCTCGACGTGTAGAGCGGCCACGCAGAATGGTCTTCTAATACGCGACGTACATGGCTAGCAACCTCGTCATGGCCGGGCTTGGCCCGGCCATCCACGGCTCTTCACCGTTAGACTCGATAGAACGATTCACTGATTGATCGTCTCGTAAAGGTCGTTCCAATCGGGGTTCGTCGCGTGGATCAGCCGCACCTTCCACGCGCGCGGCCAGTGCTTGAGGGTCTTCTCGCGCTGAATGGCGCCCAGGATTGTGTCATGGTATTCGCGCCAAACGAGTCGCTTTAAGCCATAGCGTCGCGTGAAGCTTCCGCCCAGACCTTCCCGATGTTGCCAGATG
Source organism: uncultured Alphaproteobacteria bacterium (assembly GCA_963776655.1). GTDB lineage: Bacteria > Pseudomonadota > Alphaproteobacteria > Rhizobiales > Methyloligellaceae > Methyloceanibacter. The sequence goes on from CAVZNL010000005.1 coordinate 238,427, forward strand.
CGCCGGGCAAGATCGCGCGCAACGCCCGTGTAGAGAATGCCGTTTGGCCGATTCGTTACGATGTAAACCCACCCGCCTCGCATCCAGTGAGTTTGCCAATCGTAGATGGCCGGGCCAAGCCGGCGTGATGGCGGTGCAGTCTGCCGAATCGTGGATGGCCGGGCCAAGCCCGGCCATGACAGAGTTTGCTTCGCAAGGGCGGACGTCGGCTGACGATGCACACCGGCCCAACAGGCCTGCTGGCCCAATCCTTTAACGTCGTGTCAAGGCGGAACGCCTAGGCTCGTCCGCATCGTGGGGGCGCGCGGCGCGCATAGGCTCGCATTGCGCGCCTCGCCTTCGCTTGTCCGGATAGGGGCGGGAACACCATGCAGGGCGCGCGGCAGAGCGTGAGGCCCGGCGCCAAGATCCAGCGCCGCGGACGAGCCCGCGTTCGGGCGCGCGGCCGGCGTCAGCGGCCAGCGCCCGCGGCGCCGGCCTTCGCGCCTGAAGCGATGGGTCGCGCCGCCATCCCTGGCTCTCCCGCTCGCATCCGCTATTCGGCGCTCGCCGCGACTCTCGGCGTGGCGATCTGCTCGCGCTGGCGGCGATCTATTTCATCGCGCGGATGCCCGACCCCGCGCAGCGCCGCGCTCGACGACCGGCCCCCCAACGTCACCGTGCTCGCCCAGGACGGCACGGTGCTCGCCGAGCGGGGCCTGCGCCGCGGCCATGTGCGGCTCGATGTGCTGCCGCCTTATCTGGTCGCAGGCCGTGCTCGCCACCGAGGACCGGCGCTTCTACGCCCATTTCGGCGTCGACCCGCTCGGACTGATCCGCGCGTCGTTCCGCAACGCCTCCGTCCGGCGCCGTGGTCGAAGGCGGCTCGACCATCACCCAGCAGCTTGCCAAGAACCTGTTCCTCAGGCCCGAGCGCACCATCACGCGGAAGCTCGAAGAGGCCGTCTATGCGGTGTGGCTCGAGCAGCGCTTCTCGAAGGACGAAATCCTCGAGCTCTATCTCAACCGCGTCTATTTCGGCGGCGGCACCTACGGGGTCGAGGCCGCCTCGCGCCGCTATTTCGGCAAGTCGGCGCGCTTCGTCACGCTGCCTCAGGCGGCGCTGCTCGCCGGGTTGCTCGAAGGCGCCCTCGCGCTACGCGCCGACACGGAGCGTGAAGCGCGCCGAGCGCCCGCGTCGACGAGGTGCTCGATAACATGGTCGAGGCGGGCTACCTCACGCCGGAGCAGGCGCGAGGCCGCCAAGCGAGCAGCCGCTCAAGCTCTCGGCCAAGGACGACGACACCGGCTATCGCTTATACCGGTCGACTGGGTGGCCGAGCTCCTGCCCGAACTCGTCGGCGAGCATCGACGGCGATCTGATCGTCGAGACGACGATCGATGCCGGCCTGCAGCGCGCCTCGCAGCAGGCGCTGAGGCGCCTTCTCGACGGCGAGGGGGCCGCGCTTGCCGCCGGCGAAGGGGCGGTGGTGGTGCTCGATCCGTTCGGCGGCGTGAAGGCGCTGGTCGGGGGCCGCGCCTATTCGACGAGCCCGTTCGACCGGGCGCTGAAAGCGCGGCGCCAGCCGGGCTCGGCCTTCAAGCCCTTCGTCTATCTCGCCGCGCTCGAGAGCGGCTATTCGCCCGACTCCGTCGCCTATGACGGGCCGATCACGGTCGCCGGCTGGTCGCCGCGCAACTATACCGGCAACTATCGGGGCGAGATCAGTCTGCGCGACAGCCTCGCCCAGTCGATCAACACCGTGGCGGCGAGGCTTACCGCCGAGGTCGGGCCTTGCGCGGGTGGTGCGCACGGCGCGGCGGCTCGGCATCCATTCCAGGCTGCATGACCGGCCCTCGATCGCGCTCGGCACGGCCGAGGTCACGCTGCTCGAGCTTGACCGGCGCCTATGCGCCCTTCGCCAATGGCGGCCAGGGCGTGCTGCCCCATATCATCACGAGCGTGCGCGACGGCGACGGCAAGGTGCTCTATCGAGCGCCGGCGCTCGACCACCGGCCAGGTGGTGGCGCTCGACCATGTCGGCGCGATGAACGACATGCTGAACGCCACGATCACGCTCGGCACGGGAAAGCAGGCCGCCATCGACGGGCACGAGGCCGGCGGCAAGACCGGCACCACGCAGAGTTTCCGCGACGCCTGGTTCGTCGGCTACACCGCTCACTATGTGGGCGGGGTGTGGATCGGCAACGACAACGGCAGGCGGATGAAGAAGGTCACGGGCGGAACGCTCCCCGCCAAGCTCTGGCACGACGTCATGGCTTACGCGCACCAGGACAAGACGCCGCTGCCGCTGCCCGGCATCGCGGGGTCCGCGGCTTCCCGATGCGATGGCGGCGGCTGCCGTGGCAGGCGGCCGAGAGGCGACGGCGACACGCCGCTCTTTCGGCGCGTGCTCGGATCTTCTCCGGGCCGGTAGAGAGGGCTCGCAGCCCTTCCACTATTCGATGCTGCGCTTCGGCGAGGTGCGCGAGGAGGGCAGCATCCCTTCGGCGCCATAGCGATGCAGGCTCGCGCCGTGCTTCCTGAGCCAGGTGCGCGCTTCCTCGATGGCGCGGCATGGTGCGCTCGACGAGAGCCCAGAAGCGGGGCCCGTGATTCATGTGGCCGAGATGAGCGACCTCGTGCGCGGCGAGATAGTCGAGCACGAAGGGCGGCGCGAGCACGAGCCGCCAGGAGAAGGACAGCGCGCCCGAGGTCGAGCACGATCCCCAGCGCGTGGTCTGGTCGCGCACGAAGAGCCGCTTCGGCGCGAGATTGAGACGCCTGGCGTGGAGGTCGACGCGGCGTCTTGAGATCGAGATGGGCCTGACGCTTCAGCCAGTCGAGCAGGCGGCGCGGCGCATGCTCCTCCTCGCCCGCCACATAGAGACGCGGCAGCCGCCTGATCCCCACGCGCGCGCCCTCCGGCCAAGCCGGCGCGGCCTTGGCATCTTCCGCGGCGTCTCGATCCACACCACGCCGCGGCGGCGCACGGCGCCGGCGAAGCGAAGCAGGTGGGCGTAGCCGCGCAACGGCACGATGGCGCCGTGGGTGAACGGCACCGGCTCTGACAGTCCGGCGACACGCTCCTTCAGCCAATCGAGATGACGCGAGAGAAATTCGTCGGCGTCGGCGAAGCTCGAATAGAGCGGCATGGTGAGCACGGCGCCGCGACGCGCTTCGTTCACTTGCAGACTGAATTTTCGCGCCCGCGCGCTCCGTCTCAGAACCATGGGGATGTCGAGGCCGCGGATCTTGACCTCGATGGTCTCGCCGCGCGCGAGATTGAGCCGCTTCAAGCATCGTTACGCTCCCTACTGCCGTCGGTCCCCCGATTCGGCGGCAGGTACAGTAGCACAGGCTGTTCGCGGGAGCGCTCGCCCCTGCTTTAGGCAGCCCGGCCGAAGGCCCGCGCCAGCACCCCTCTCCGGCGCTGATGGGTCAGCGATGAAATTGCGAATTTTCGGAGCAATTTCAGCGCGAAAGCGGGAGCCGTTGAACACGCCGTAGTGGCCGACGCCGGGCTGAAGATGGTGCTGCGCGGAGGGCTTCGGCAAGGCTGGTGCACAAGATTTGGGCAGCGAAGGTCTGGCCCATCCCGGTAATGTCGTCCTTCTCGCCTTCGACCGTCATCAGCGCCACGTTCCGGATCTTGCTCGGATCGACCAGGCGGTCGCGGTGGACCATCTCGGCCCTTAGGAAGCTTGTGCTCGAGGAAGACCGTCTCGATGGTCTGCAGGTAATACTCTGCCGTGAGGTCCATGACGGCAAGAAATTCATCGTAGAACTCGCGATGCTTGTCGGCGGAATCGCCGTCCCCCTTGATCAGATTATGGAAAAGGTCGCGATGCGCCGTGACATGGCGGTCGAAATTCATGCCCATGAAGCCGCTGAGCTGAAGAATCCCGGATAGACCATGCGCATCACGCCGGGATAGGGCCACGGAACTTGCGTGATGACGTTGCGTCGAAACCAATCGAGCGTGCGGGCCTCGGCGAAGCGATTGACCGCGGTCGGGTTTTTCCGCGCGTCGATCGGGCCGGCCATGAGGATCATCGAGCGCGGGCTTCGAGCGGTCGCCCATCGCCTCAAGCAGGGCCACGGCGGCAAAGACCGGGACGGTCGGCTGGCAGACCGCCATGACATGCACGTTCGCCTCGGAAAAACCGAAGAAACTCAATGATGTAGTCGATATAGACGTCAAGGTCGAAGGGACCCTGCCGCGCGCGGCACGAAGCGGGCGTCCTGCCAGTCGGTGACATAGACCTCGTAGTGCGGCAGGAGGTCGCGAACGGTCCCGCGGAGAAGCGTCGCGAAATGGCCGGCCATCGGCGCCACGACCAGGATCTTGGGATCGTTGCGGCGGCGCCAGCGCGAGACCTCCCGCTCGAAATGAACGAGATTGCAGAACGGCTTGGAGATGACGATGCGCTCTCTGACGGCGACTTTGCGGCCCCTCACCTCGGTCTCGTCGATGCCCCAGGAGGGCTTGCGGTAGCGGCGCGTGGTGCGCTCGAACAGCTCGAGCGCGGCCGCAGCGCTCCGGCCAAGCGGCGTATGGTAGGCGGGGTTGAGCGGGTTGCGGAACAGGAGACGGTAGGCGTCCGCCGCCGCCCGCGCAGGGCTCCAGGCAGCCTGGTTGAGCTCGTAGAGATGGTACAACATGAAATCGTCCCTCCCGTCTCGAGGATATACGAGAATGCTGCATCGCGGAATCAAATGGTGATTCTATGTTGCAGTGCAATGACAGCGATGTCGCGGGGAGGCAGATCGGTCGCGCGGCTAAAGGTAGCGGCGGAGCGTTTCGGTCATTTTCGCGGCCGGCGTGCCATAGGCGAAATGGGTGACATATTCGCCGTCCTTGCCCATCAAATAGACGAGCGCCGAGTGATCGATGCTGTAATCGCTCGACACCGCGTCTTCCTCCTGGAATTTCGAATAGGCGATGCGATAGGCCTTCGCCGCCTCGGCGATCGCCTCGGGCGAGCCGGTGAGGCCGACGAAGCGCGCCCCGAAATTCTTGACGTAGTCGCGCCATGACCGCGGGCGTGTCGCGCTCCGGATCGAGCGTGATGAAGATCGGGACCACCTCCGCCGCCTTCGGGTCCGAGCGCATCGAGGCTCTGCCGACATGACCTGGAGCTCGGCGGGGCAGATGTCGGGACAATGGGTGAAGCCGAAAAAGACGAGCATGAAGCGGCCGCGGAAATCCTGATCGGTGACCGTCTTGCCGTGCTGATCGACCAGCGTGAAGGGACCGCCGATCAGCGCCTTGCCGGAGGTCGCGACCGCCCGGACCCGAGCCGTTCTCCGTGAGCGACAAGCACGGCGGCGCCCGGCGACGGCGCCGATCAGGAAGCCGGCGACGATGACGATGAGGAGGCGTCCGCGCATCTATTCACCCAATTGCAGCAGCGTGCCGTTGACCCGGGCGCTGGCGAGGAACCGGCTGAAGGTCGACATAGCCGACGATCAGATAGACGGCGTTCAGCCCGAGGGCCCACCACAGCTGGCTCGCGTCGAATCGATGTTCGAGAAGGATCGCGCGCATGCCTTCGAACACGTGGGTGGGAGGAAGCGCCAGCGCGACCGGCTGCAGCCAGTCCGGCAGCACCGAGACCGGATAGTACACGCAGCAGATCGGCAGCAGCAGAAAGGCGAGCGACCAGGCAAGCTCCTCGGCGCCAAGCCCGTAGCGCAAGATGACGCCGGCCGAGATCAGTCCGAGCGACCAGCTGGTGAGCACGAGGACGGCGAAGAAGGCAACGAGCGCCAGTCCGAGATCGAGGAGATTGAAGCCGAAGATGACATAGGCGGCGAAGGCGACCGGAATCATGCTCACGGAGAGGCGGATCACGCTCCAAAGCGCTCAAGGCCGCGACGAGTTCGGAAGGCGCGCAGCGGGCTGATCAACAGGTTGCCGAGATTGCGCGACCACATCTCCTCGATGAAGGTCGTCGAGAAGCCGATCTTGGAACGGAACAGAATGTCCCAGAGCAGCACCGAGCCGATCAGCACGCCGGCGGCCTGCGCCAGCGGGCTCGTGGTCTCGGCCAAGTATGTTTGCAGGAAGCCCCAGGTGAGCATCTGGAGGAACGGCCAGTAGATCAGCTCGACCAGACGGATGCCCGAGCTCCGCAGCAGGTAGATGTAGCGCTTGAGCAGGGCGCCGATGCGGCGGAGCGAGGCGCCAAGACCGGTCGGCTCGAGGATGATGGGATCGGCGCCGCGCGCGCTCCTGCTTGCCGTGCTCATGATGCTTTCCGTTCGGGTGCGGCCGCGGCTCCGCCGCATCTGAGGCCTGCTTGGCGCGGCCGCGGACCACGTCGAGAAACACCTGCTCCAGCGTCTCCCGTCCGTAGGTCGCGATCAAAGCGGCCGGCGTCTCGTCCTCGATGATGCGCCCCTGATGCAGCAGGATGACGCGATCGGCGAGCCGCTCGACCTCGGCCATGTTGTGTGAGGCAAGCAGAAGCGTGGCGCCGCGGGTCTCGGCATAGTCTTTGAGCTTGCGCCGGATCCAATCGGCGGTGTCGGGATCGAGCGAGGCGGTGGGCTCGTCGAGCAGAAGAAGGTCGGGCGCGTTGAGGAGCGCCTTGGCGAGCCCGACCCGCGTCTTCTGGCCGGCGGAGAGCTTGCCGGTCGGGCGCTCGAGCAGAGGCACGATCTGCAAGTCCTCGGCGATATAGGCGATGCGCTCGGCGGCGTTGGCGATGCCGTAAAGACCGGCATAGACGGTGAGGTTCTCCCCCACGCGTCAGCCGCGCCGGGAGATCGACATAAGGGCTCTGAAAATTCATCCGATGGGCGACCGTGCCGCGGTTGCGGCTCACGTCGGCGCCGAACACCCTGACTTCGCCCGCGCTCGGCACGACGAGGCCGAGCAGCATGGCGATGGTGGTGGTCTTGCCGGCGCCGTTGCCGCCGAGCAGAGCGACGGTCGTGCCTTCCGCGAGCGTGAAGCTGATGCGGTCGACCGCGGTGACGGTCCCGTAGATCTTGGTGAGGTCGCGCACCCTGGCCGGAACTTCGGCGCCCGCAGGTCCGGCTTCGGTCGCACCCGCAGGCGCGCCGCCTTCCCGGCCGATCTTGTTTACGCTCTCGTTCATGGGCTCTTGCGCTGCGCGTTCGCTTTGTCGGAATTATGACTGCTGCGTCATGGTAGACTTCAGCTATGGCTGCCTTGGACAATAGTCAAACTCTCCGCCGCGCCGCGGTGCCCGCAGTGGCTAAGGCAGGGCGAGACCAGGCTTCGGCTGCAGACCATCGTCCGTTTGCGCTGGCTCGCCGTGCTCGGCCAAAGCCTGACCGTGATCGGCGCCTATTGGGTGCTCGGCATCGATCTGCCGATCGGCGGCTGCCTCGCCATCATCGCGCTGTCGGCTTGGATCAACGTCGCGCTACGCCTGCGCTACCCGGCGAGCAAACGGCTGACGAGCGGTTTTGCCTTCGTGATGCTCGCTTACGACATTCTCCAGCTTGCCGCACTTCTCTACCTGACCGGCGGCCTGCGAGAACCCCTTCGCCTTCCTGCTCATCGCGCCGGTCACGGTGTCGGCATCGACCTTGCCGCTCGGAATTACGGCCGCGCTCGGCGCGCTTGCCATTGCCGCGGCCACGGTCCTCACCAGCTTTCACCATCCGCTGCCGTGGTTCCATCAGTCCAATCTCCTGCTCCCCTTCCCCTATGTGATGGGCGTCTGGGCGGCGGTCGTTTCCGGCATCCTGTTCATCGGGTTCTATTCCTGGCGCACGGCGGAAGAGGCGCGGCGCATGGCCAAGGGCGCTCGCAGCGGCCGAGATGGTGCTCGCCCGCGAGCAGAAGCTCTCGGCGCTGGACGGCCTCGCCGCGGCGGCCGCGCATGGGCTCGGCACGCCGCTTGCGACCATCGCCGTGGTCACCAAGGAACTGATGCGCGAGTGCCAAGCCGGACGATCCGCACTACGACGACCTCGCTTTGCTCAGGGCGCAGGCCGAACGCTGTCGCGACATCCTCGCCGAGATTGGCGGCGGCGGCGAGCAGCGCGACCTTATGGTGTCGCGGCTCAGCTTGAGCCACCTGATCGAGGAGGTGGTGGCGCCGCACCGTCTGATGGCCGTGCCGATCGAGGTTCGGACCGGGCCGGCGCAGGACGGATCCTCCCGCGCCTCTTCGCTTCAGGAGCCGGTGACCGAGCGCAATCCGGGCGTTCTCTATGGACTCGGCAACCTCGTGGAGAACGCGATCGACTTCGCCGCGAGCAAGGTCGATGTCGAGGCGCGCTGGTCGAACGACGGAGTGAAGATCGTCATCGCCGACGATGGAAGCGGTTTTCCGCCGCATGTGCTCGAGCAACTCGGCGAGCCCTTCGTCACCACGCGGCGCGCTCAAAGCGAGGGACCGGACGCGACGGACGAGCATGTCGGGATGGGCCTCGGCTTCTTCATCGCCAAGACGCTGCTGGAGCGTTCGGGCGCCCGGCTCGAACTTGCCAACCGGCCGCCGCCGGATGGCGGCGCAGTGGTGACGGTGGTCTGGCCGCGCGCAAAATTCGAGCATGTCCCCGAGAAGGCGGGCGCGGGGGCAGAGCCGGTCGCGTAGGTTGAGCTCAGTGGCTACTGGATCGCCCGGTCGAGCCGGGCGATGACAAAGCCGAAAGGGCCCCCGTACTTCGTCTTTGCCGGGCTTGACCCGGCAATCCATTCCACTGGCGCTTCCACGGGCAGAGACGTAACGGCATGGATGTCCGGGTCAAGCCCGGGCATGACGAGGAATAGGAAGCGGTCCGATCGTCATGCCCGCGAAAGCGGGCATCCAGTAACCTCGACGCGCGTTGTTTGCATCGGGATGCTTGCTCGGGATGCTTGCAGGGATGCTTGCCGTCGGCACAAATAATGCCTAGGTCTAGGGCGCCGACAGGGGGATCGCGGCGGAAATTCCCGTCATTTCTGCGGGCTTGCGCCCCGGTAGCGGCTTTCACCAAGCGAGGAGAGGGTGCTGAGACATGGACGTTGAACAGGCTTCGCCCGTGACGGAGACGAGCTCCGCCCTGCTCGCGGACAATACGCTCCTGATCGTCGACGACGACCGCGCCTTCCTCGCCCGGCTCGCCCGCGCCATGGAGACGCGCGGCTTCGAGGTCGAGGCCGCGGCCTCGGTGGAGGACGGGCTTTCTTCGCTCAAACGCCGTCCCCCTGCTTTCGCCGTGGTGGACATGCGGCTCGACGACGGCAACGGCATCGACGTCATCGCCGCGCTCAAGGAGGTGCGCCCCGAGGCGCGCGCCGTGGTGCTGACCGGCTACGGCAATATCGCCACCGCCGTCACCGCCGTGAAGCTCGGCGCGGTCGACTATCTCGCCAAGCCCGCCGATGCCGACGACGTCTATAACGCGCTGGTCGCTTCGACGTCGACGGTCAAGGCGCCGCCGCCGGAAAATCCCATGTCGGCCGACCGCGTGCGCTGGGAGCACATCCAGCGCGTCTACGAGCTGTGCAACCGCAACGTCTCGGAGACGGCGCGACGGCTCAACATGCATCGCCGCACGCTGCAGCGCATCCTCGCCAAGCGCGCGCCGAAGTAGCGGGTCCAATTCTTCTCTGTCATCGCCCGGCTCGACCGGGCGATCCATGCCGTTACGTCTCTCGGCGCATTGAAGCGCCAGTGGAATGGATTGCCGGGTCAAGCCCGGCAATGACGAACAGGGGAGATTGCGGGTCTCGGCTGGTTCAAATCTCGAAACTGCAGGACGGATCGAGATGAAGCTGAAGCCTGAGCGCCGCGGCACGGGCGAAGGCCAGCATCATCGCCTTGCGCCGCGCGGCGGACAGACGCTCCTCCAGCGGCTCGCGCACGAGCTCGGCGCCGTAGCGATCGGCAAGGATCAGCCCAACCGAAGGCGGGATGATCTCGCGCGGGAAGTCGGCCGCCACGGCGAAATAGAGCCGGTCGCAGAAGGGAAGATAGTCCTGCCACTTGCCGTCGCTCTGATAGTCGAGAAGGCAGGACTTGATCTCGACGATCACGACGTCGCCGGCGCCCGACAGCGCCACCACGTCGGCGCGCCGGCCATTGGCGAGCGACAGCTCGGTGACGACCGAATGCCCGCGCGCGCGCAAGGCGCCGGCACACGCCCCGTCTGCAGCGCGGCGGCCGCGGCGATTGGCGCCCGTCGAACGCAATGATGGTGTCGTCCTTCGGCGCGGTTGTCTTGCAACATGATGAACTCCGGCAAAATCAACTCTGCCTCACAGAGTTGTGCATGCTTAACCATTCCGCCTCTCGGAACAAGCTGCTAAATCTCGCGTTTCGGTGGTGGCGGCGCGTCGGCTCGGCGGATCCGGGCTTTTCTCGAGCGACTGAGCCCTAAGCCGAGGGAGCTTATGATGAACCTCCATAGCGCAGCCCTTGTCGCCGCCGAGGCGCAAAGGCCGAATCGACCTCCTTGCGCGACCGCCTCGTCGCCACACGCGCGCTCTCCTCCGAGCTTGCCAGCCCGTTGAGCGACGAGGATCAGGTCGTCCAGGCGATGGACGATGCGAGCCCGACCAAGTGGCATCTCGCGCACACCACCTGGTTCTTCGAGGCGTTCCTGCTGAAGCGCTTCCTCGCCGGCTATCGCGTCTTCGACGAGCGCTTCGAATATTGCTTCAATTCCTATTACGAGAGCGTCGGCGCAAGGCATCCGCGTCCGAAGCGCGGGCTCCTGACGCGGCCCGCGGCGGAAGAGGTGCGCGCCTATCGCGGCTCTGTCGATGCGGCGCTCGACCGCCTGTTCGACACCGCGCTCTCGCCGGAGGCGGCAGCAGCTGATCGAGCTCGGCATCCATCACGAGCAGCAGCATCAGGAGCTTCTGCTGACCGATATCTTGAGCCTGTTCGCCGCCGAGCCGCTCAAGCCCGCTTACCGCGAGGCCGATCCGGGCGTCGCCGTGGGCAAGACGGCGCCGCTCGCCTGGGTTCCTTTCGACGGCGGCATCTTCGCGGTCGGGCATGACGGCAAAGGCTTCGCCTATGACAATGAAGGCCCGCGCCACGACGCGCTGATCCGCCCGTTCAAGCTCGCGGATCGCTGCGTCACCAACGCCGAATGGATCGAGTTCATCGCCGATGGCGGCTACGTCACGCCGACGCTCTGGCTCGCCGACGGCTGGAACATCGTGCGCAGCCAAGATTGGCGCGCGCCGCTCTACTGGGAGGAGGCCGAAGGCGGCGCCGCGCAGATGAGCCTCAACGGCTTCCGCCCGATCGATCCGGCGGCACCGGTCACGCATGTCAGCTATTACGAGGCCGACGCCTTTGCGCGCTGGGCCGGCTATCGCTTGCCCACCGAGTTCGAGTGGGAGGTGGCGGCGGGAAGCGTTCCGCTCGAAGGCCGCACGCTTGGCGCCGGACATTTGCGGCCGATGCCGGCCGGATCGGGCGCCGGGCTCAGGCAGATGATCGGCGATGTATGGGAATGGACGGGAAGCGCCTACCTGCCCTACCCCGGCTTCAAGGCCGCTCCCGGCGCCGTCGGCGAATATAACGGCAAGTTCATGTGCAATCAGTTCGTGCTAAGAGGCGGCTCCTGCGCGACGCCCGAGGGCCATATCCGCCGCACCTATCGCAATTTCTTCTATCCCCATCAGCGCTGGCAGTTCACCGGCTTGCGCCTGGCCCAGGACGCGTGAGCAGGCCGCCCGATGGAGAGCGACATTTCGCTTCACCTCCGCGCAAGAGCGGCCCAACGCTCCGCGAAACGTCGCGAAGATGACGCGCGCGATGCCGGCGATTTCGCCGAAGCGGTGCTCGCAGGACTCACGCGCAAGCCCCGCAGCATCCCTTGCCGTTTCTTCTACGACGCGCGGGGCTCCGAGCTGTTCGAGGAGATCACCAAGCTCGACGAGTATTACCCGACGCGGACCGAGACGGCGCTGCTCGAGACTTACGGATCGGAGATTGCCGCACGCGCGGGACAAGGGCGCGTGCTGGTCGAGTTCGGTTCGGGGTCGAGCCGCAAGACGAGCCTGTTACTGAGCGCGCTCGGCCCGGTCCCCGCCTATATCCCGATCGACATCGCCGCCGAGAGCTTGAGCGAAGCGGCGGAATGGCTGTCAGGGCGGCATCGCGGCCTCACCATCCTGCCGCTGATCGCCGACTTCACCACGACGCGCGCCCTGCCCGAGGTCGCTCGGGGCAAACCGCGGCTCGGGTTCTTCTCGGGCTCGACCATCGGCAATCTGACCCATGACGAGGCGCGATCCTTTCTCGCCAACGCCGCGCATCTGTTGGGCGAGGGAAGCGCCTTCCTCGTCGGCGTCGACCTCAAGAAGCCGGCTTCGATCCTGCTCCCCGCCTATAACGACGCACGCGGCGTCACCGCCGCCTTCAACCTCAATCTGCTCCGCCGCATCAACCGCGAGCTTCAGCGCACGTTCGACCTCGCCCGTTTCGCCCATGACGCAGTCTGGAACGCGGAGGCCGGACGCATGGAGATGTATCTCGTAAGCCTCGCCGACGCAGACTGTGCGCGTGCTCGGACGCGAGTTCTTCTTTGCCTCCGGCGAGCGCATCCACACCGAGAACTCGCACAAATACACCGTCGAGGAGTTCCAGGCGCTGGCCCGCGCCGGCGGCTGGCGCCCGGTCGAGGCGTGGACCGACGCGGACAATCTCTTCAGCCTGCACCTGCTCCGGCTCTAGGTTGCCTTCCACACATCTAGACTTCCGCTCTGCCGTGGGACAGCACGCGCTCGCGTTCTTCGTGCGCTACCGCATCGCTACATGATGTCCGCTCCCCCCTAGAGGGGGAGCACACGCGCTTCTGGGCGCGTGGAGGGGGGAAAACACGTCCGGCTCGCGTGGCCTGCGTCAAAAAAATCACCCCTCACCCTTCCCGCCATTCGTCGCGCTTCGCGCGCCGGGCGGGAAGCCCTCTCCCTCAAGGGGAGAGGGAAAGGGCCGGCTCACTGAACCTTGCGGGGGACGCCGGGCACGCCGACAGGGGTCTCGAGCGCGGCGCGATCCCAGTTGCCGGCCGAGGCGGCCGCCTCATAGGTGCTGGTCAGGAATTCCATCAGCATCTCTTCCGGATCGCCGGCGGTGCGGACCGCGTCATAGGGCAAGAGGTACTGGTTCAGGTCCTGGTTCCAGAAGGCTTCTTGCGGACGGACCGGCGACTTCCCGAACCCGGGTGGCGACGGCGCGGCGTAGGAGTAGAAAGCGGCATAGTCGACGCCTTGGCCTCCGGGCCAGAACCCGGCGCTGCTGACCTCGTGCGAATAGGCGTCGAGCACCACGGCTTCGGGCATGTTCGGCACGCTGCCGGCGCCGGAAAACGGAGGTGCCCGGCGCCCGGAGAACCGCGTCACCGCGAGATCGAAACTTCCCCAGAAGAAGTGGACCGGACTGCATTTGCCGATGAAGGATGTGCGAAACCTGGCGAGCACGCGCGTGGACTGGACGAGAATGCGCCAGAAGCGCTGCGCGAATTCGCGATCGTAGGACGCGTGCACGTGATCCTCGCTGAAGCGGATGGCGTCGGGAATCTCGTTGGGCAGTTCATTGATCCGGACGTCGATGCCGAGCGACGAGAGGGATCGCATGAGCTCGGCGTAGAAATCGGCGACGCTCCGCGGGTAGAGCGCGATTTCCTTTTGACCGCCATCGCTGGTCGAGACCCGCAGCACGTGGTCCAGGAAATCGAAATCGAGCTCGAAGGTGCGGTCCCCGTAAGGGATCGGTGACGTGGTCAAGCCCCGCGCCGACGCATAGAGCACCACGTGCCACGAATGATTGAGCCACGGCGTCTGCACGAGGCGGATCTTGCCCACGATCTGCGTCCAGAGCTGCAAGGTGAGGCACGTATCCTTCCACGCTTCATAGGGCAGTTCCGGCCAGACATCCCGTGACGACATGGGGCACTCCTGGTTACGCGCGCGGCGACATAGTCGCACATGATAGGGCCCAAAGCTGGAACCTTGTGCTGTCAAGACTACCCTCCCCTTGATGGGGAGGGCGGCGCGCTACCTTCAGCGCGCCGGGTGGGGTGAGAGAGCGAGCCCCCACCCCAGCGTCGCAAGAGCGACGCCGGACCTCCCCACAAGGGGGAGGTTTGGAGGAGCGAGCGGCACTGATTCAGCAAGGCGGGCCGGCCTTGCCAGGACGCAAGGGTCCGGGGCATTGTGCGCGCTCTTCAACAGGGGGTGAAACGTGCCCGATCTCGTCACCGGCAATGCGGCGATCGGCCAGTCCGGAGGGCCGACCGCCGTCATCAATCAATCGCTCGCGGGCGTGATCGAGGGCTTGCGCGCGGGGCTCGCCGCCTCGGGCAAGGTCGGGCGCATCTACGGCATGCGGCACGGGGTGCGCGGGCTCGTGAAGGGGAGCGAGGGTCTCCTCGATCTCACCGCCCTCGACAAGGCGAAGCTCGAGGCCATCGCGCGGACACCGTCCGCCGCGCTCGGCTCGACCCGCGACAAGCCCGACGAGGCCTATTGCGAGAAGATCCTCGAAAGCTGCCGCAAGAACGATATCCGCTATTTCTTCTATATCGGCGGCAACGACTCCGCCGATACGTGCCGCATCGTGAGCGAGAAGGCGGCGGCGGCTTCTTACGAGCTCCGCTGCTTCCATGTGCCGAAGACGATCGACAACGATCTTCTCGAGAACGACCACACGCCCGGCTTTCCATCGGCCGCGCGCTACGTGGCGCTCGCGCTGATGGGGGACGCGCTCGACAATGCGAGCCTCGGCGGCATCAAGATCAACGTCATCATGGGGCGGAACGCGGGCTTTCTCGCCGCAGCGGCCGCTCTCGCCCGCGGCGCCGCCGCCGATGGCGCCGCGCCGCCGGACCGGCCGGCGCCGCATCTCATCTATCTGCCGGAGGTGCCGTTCTCGACCGACGCGTTTCTCGCCGATGTCGAGAGCGTCTACGCCAAGCTCGGGCGCTGCCAGATCGCGGTCAGCGAAGGCATCCGCGACGCTCAGGGCGCGGAGATCGGGCCGAAGCTGATGCGGGGGCCGGGCGAAGTCGACGCCCATGGCAATGTGCAGCTGTCAGGCTCCGGCGCGCTCGGCGACGGGCTCGCCGATCTCGTCAAGACCGGCCTCACGCCAAAGGGCGGCAAGGCCCCGCGCGTGCGCGCCGATACGTTCGGCTACATCCAGCGCTGCTGGCCCGAGCCCTCGCCGGTGGACACGCAAGAGGCTCGCGCGCGTCGGCCGCTATGCCGCCGAGCTTGCGGCGCGCGGCGACGCTTCGGCCTCGGTGATCATCGTGCGCACCTCGAACGCGCCCGACGCCTATCGCAGCGACTGCGCCCGCGCCGATCTTGCGGCCGTGGCGCGGCGCACGCGGCATGTGCCGGCCGAGTTCATTTCGGGCACGAACGATGTCAGCGCCGCCTTCCACGCCTATTGCCGGCCGCTCGTCGGCGACTTGCCGCGCATCGAGCGCCTTTAGTCGGCACTCTTCATGCCCGCGTAAGCGGGCATCCAGTAACCCCGACACGCGTTGCCTGAGGTCGGTGGCTACTGGATCGCCCGGTCGAGCCGGGCGATGACAAGAGACGAATTGGCGCCGGTCCTTCGTCATTGCCGGGCTTGATCCCCGGATCGAGTCCGGGGACAGGCTCCGGCAATCCATTCCATTGGCGCTGGAAGCTCCCCACCCGGCTTGCGCCCGAAAGGCGCAAGCCACCCTCCCCTCTAGGGAAGGGATAGGATGAGCGCCAATGACGGATGCGATCAGGCTTCCACCAGCTCGCGGACGTAAGGCGGGAAGCGCGAAGGCAGCGACATGGACCTCCGGGGTCCAGTAGCGCGTGGGGAAGGTGCCGGCCTTCTCGTGGCGGCGCGCGATCTTCTTGCGCCGATGCTTCCTGAGCTTCTCGTTGTCGGTGGCCCAGCCATAGGACATCGGCCCGCCGAAATAGGTCGGGGTGTTGGCGAGATAGGCGAAGGCGTCGGCGAACAGCTCGCGGAAATAGCCGACGCTCTGCTCGAGCTCGCCCGCCTGCAAGAACGGGAGCCCGTTCTGGGTGACGAGCAGGCCGCCCGGGTTTCAGGCAGCGCCGGCAACCGGCATAGAACTCGCGGGTGAACAGCACGGCGCCGGGCCCGACCGGATCGGTGGAATCGATCATGATCACGTCGAACCGGTCGCCGGTTTCGGCCACGAATTTCGTGCCGTCGGCGATGACGATCCTGGTGCGGGGATCGTCATACGCGCCGGCGGACACTTCCGGAAAATAGTTGCGGCAAAGATCGATGACGCCGCGGTCGATCTCGCAGAGCGTGATCTGTTCGAGCTCGGGATGCTCGCAGCGCCTCGCGCAGGACGCCGCCGTCGCCGCCGCCGACGATCAGCGCCCTCTTCGCGCGTCCATGCGCGAACAAGCGGCACATGGGCCATCATCTCGTGATAGATGAACTCGTCCTTGGTCGTGAGCTGGACGATGCTGTCAAGCATCATCACCCGGCCGAAATCGGCGTTCTCGAAGATGATCAGACGCTGGTGCTCGGTCTCACTGTCGAAAAGGACGCGATCCGCCTTCAGATTGACACGGAAACCTCGGTGGAGCGTCTCTTCGACCCAGCGTTCCATCTATGCATTTCCTTGCCGCGCAAATGCTCCTTGACGACGATCTTGCGAGGCGAGAACGCCTCCTTCAGGACGTCGATAGCCGCCCGCGGATCGGTCTGGCCGCACATGAACACATCGAGCGCGGCGAAGCCGTATTCGGGCCAGCTATGGATGGAGATATGCGACTCGGCAAGAACCGCGACCCCCGATACGCCCCCGTTCGGCGTGAAGTGGTGAAGATGAATGTGCAGGAGCGTGGCGCCCGCAACCTCCACACATCGTCTGAGCGTATGCTCGATGTGCTCTAGGTCGTCGAGCCGCTCTGCCCGAACGAGATCGATGATGAGATGGGTGCCCGCATAACGAACCCCATCGCGCTCACAGAAAAAGTCCTTGCGTCCCTCTCCGTGGAGAGAGGGGCACCGGGAATGCTTTTCTTCCGTTTGGGCGGTGCTTGAACCATGATCCAAGTCCATCCCCAATTGGAAGAGGGCGTCACTGGACATGGCGTCCTCCCCAACCAGCAGATGTTCAAGACTAAACGTCGCGCTATTTGCACCTCGCGTCCCGGAATGCAAGAGTTTTTTGGTCCGAGGGGGCAGAATGATCTGAAAAAGGTTTCGCGCGTTCGCTCAACAGAGCGTAGCCGGAGTGTCGCCTGGCGGGCATTGCTGTCGCCTGCGGGCGCGAGGAAGGGTCGAGCATGAATGGGCATAAGTCATTTCTCGCCATCGCCGTCAGCGCCACGGCGGCGCTCCTTGCGGCCTCCACGCTCGGCCTTACGGCGGGAGCGGCGGCCGAGGCGCTGCCCAGGCTCGGCGCCGAGCTCGCCGCAAAGCTCCGTCTCGGGGCTGTCGTCGGGCGCTTTCATGGCGGTGCAGATCCAGGTGGCGCATGCGAGCGACATCGTCGGCGCCGGCATCGTCGCGGGCGGCCCCTTCGCCTGCGCCGAAAGCGCCGGGAGCCGGGCTTTTCCTTTCTGGCCGACCGCCGTGACGCAGAACGCGGCGCAGGCGCTTTACCGGTGCATGAAGACGGACTGGGGCGAGCCGGACCCGGCCGCATCGGCCAAACGCGCAAAGGAGCTCGCCGATGAGGGTGCCATAGATCCGCATCGCAGGCCTCGCCGCGGACAATGTCTATCTCTTCTCCGGCAACGAGGATCAGACGGTCACGCGACCGGTGGTGCGGGCGGCGGCGGACTTTTACAAGAAAGCCGGTGTCGATCCCGGCAATATCAGCCTCATCGAGAAGGAGGGCGGCCACGCCTTCCTGACCGAGGAGGGCGGCGCGGCGTGCGGCATCTCGGCCGCCCCCTATGTCAGCGACTGCGACTACAACCAGGCCCAAGCCATCCTCGCCTGGATCTATGGCCCCTTGACGGCCCCTTCGCCCGATCCTTCCGGCCGCTTCATCCTGTTCGATCAGGGCGACTTTTCCGAGCCTGGCGACGGGTTCGCCGATGAGGGAGTGGTTTATGTCCCTGAGGCCTGCGCCGTTCGGCCCGGCTGCCGGGTCCACATCGCGCTGCATGGCTGCGAGCAGTCGCGCGATCAAATCGGCGATACTTTCATCAAGGACTCCGGCTTCGCCGAAATCGCCGACCAGAACCGGCTCATCGTCCTGTTCCCGCAGTCGAAAGCGAGCACGATCAACCCAAATGGCTGTTGGGATTGGTGGGGCTATACCGGGCTCGACTATCTCGGCAAGGATGCGCCCCAGATCAAAGCGATCTGGGCCATGGCCGAGCAGCTCGCCGCGGCGCCCTGAGCGCGCCGGGGTCAAGGTTGACGGGACCCGAACTCGAAGGAGGAACGCGATGCGCCACGAATTTCTTTGCGTATTGGTTCTCGGATGGCTTGCCGTCCTTTGCGGCCTGCCTCCATCGCCGGCCTCAGGCCAGCAGATCGATCTTTCGTCCAGCCGCGTCATCGATCTCACCCACGCCTTCGACAAGGACACCATCTACTGGCCGACTTCTCCGTCGGGCTTCGAGTTGAAGCGCCTCCATAAGGGCCTTACCGCGGGTGGCTTCTTTTATTCGGCCTATAGCTACTGCGCGCCGGAACATGGAGGCACGCATCTTGACGCTCCCGCTCACTTTGCCGAGGGCGTGTGGAGCAGCTCCGACATTCCGGTCGAGCGCTTCATTGGCCCGGCAATCGTCATCGACGTCAGCGACAAGGCCAAGGAAAATCGCGACTACGTCTTGAGCGTCGAGGACGTGACGAATTTCGAAACCGAGCACGGCCGGATCGCGCCGGGCGCGATCGTGCTCTTGCGCACGGGCTGGGGCTCGCGCTGGCCGGATCGCCTCTCCTATCTCGGTGACGACAAGCCCGGCGATGCCTCTAATCTGCATTTCCCCTCTTATGGGCCCGAGGCGGTCGCGTTTCTCATCCGCGAGCGTCGCGTCGGCATGATCGGGGTCGATACCGCGAGCATCGACCCCGGCAACTCGCAAGATTTTCCCGTGCATCGCCTCGCCGCGGCGAACAATGTGGCCGGACTCGAGAACCTCGCCAATCTGAATGAGCTCCCGCTCGCAGGTGCAACCGTCATCGCGCTGCCGATGAAGATCGGCGGGGGCTCCGGCGGCCCCGTTCGCGCGATCGCGCTGGTGCCGAAACAGCCGGGCGGAGGACAAGGATCGCAAAAAGAAGGAGACGGCCAATGAGCCTGGAGGTGGGCGACAAGGCGCCGGATTTCAGCCTGCCGGCCGACGATGGCGCCAAGGCATCGCTCAAGGCGCTCAAGGGCAAGACGGTCGTGCTCTATTTCTATCCCAAGGACGACACGCCGGGCTGTACCGCCGAGGCTTGCGCCTTTCGCGACGCACTTCCCGACTTCTCAAAGGTGAAAGCCGCGATCTTGGGGATCTCGCGCGACCCTGTTGCGAGCCACGCCAAGTTCAAGACGAAGTTCCATCTCCCGTTTCCGCTCGCCTCGGACGAAGACGGCGAAGTCTGCCGGGCGTATGGCGTTTGGGCCGAGAAGAGCATGTACGGCAGGAAATACATGGGCATCGAGCGTTCGACTTTCCTGATCGACGGGAAAGGCATCGTCCGCAATGTATGGCGCAAGGTGAAGGTCAACGGCCACGCCGAAGAGGTGCTAAAGGCGGCGGCTTCGCTCACATAGCCGGCCTCGCTCGCGCCGGTCCTCGACGTGAAGCCGATCCTCCCGGGGGACATCGGCGGGCTTGAGCGCCGCTTCGCTTCCCGCAACCGCTTCAGAACGAAAAGGGACGGCGCCGGTCAGGAGACCTGGCCGGAGCCGTCCCGAAACGAAGGCCGCGCGGGCGGCCAGCTTTGACGCGTTACTGCGGTGGCTCAGCAGGCGCAGGCGCGGGTTCCGCTGGAGTCGCCGGGGGCTGCTCCGGAGCCGCCGGCGGCTCAGGCGCTGCCGCGGGCGGCGCGGGTTCCGCCGCCTTTTCCTCGCCGCCGCAGGTGTTGGCCGACAAACCGACCAGCGCGATCGCCGCGGCCGCTGCCACCATAAGAACTTTCCTCATGTCATCCTCTCCATTCTTGAGTTCAGGTTACGTACCCTTGAAGCCCTCAGCGATCCCAGCATACGCCAGTTTCAGGCTTTTTGCTGCCGCATTTGGCGCACCCGACAGGATTCGAACCTGTGACCTCTGCCTTCGGAGGGCAACGCTCTATCCAACTGAGCTACGGGTGCTTCGCGGCCCGAACCTAACCAAAGGGTGTGTTTGAAGCAACGGCGGGTGGCGCCCTCCACGAAATCAGCTTCCCGCGGCCGAAAACAACGGTTAAGGCTCGCTTTCCGTTCCTGGGCTCCCGCCGTGGCGAGCGTGACTTGACGCCAATTCTGCATCGGCGTAGGTATGCCGGGCGCGAAAAAGCGAAAGAGGGCCATGGCACAGCCTCGTGGACAAGAAGAAGGTGCTGGTGATCGGCGGCGGTTTCGGCGGCGTGTTCGCCGCCAAGGCGCTCGAGCGCCAGGGCCGGGGCAAGCTCGAAGTCGAGCTCGTCAACCGCAACAACTACTTCGTGTTCCAGCCATTGCTGCCGGAAGTGGCGGCGGCCAGCATCCATTCCGCCGACGCGGTCGTGCCGCTGCGCCAGCTCCTGCGCCGGCTCCAGGTAAGGCTGGCCGAAATCATGGGCATCGATTTCGCCAAGGAAGACGGTCACCGTGATGCAGGGTGCGTGGCGTGTTCCGGTCGATCTCGCCTATGACGAGCTGGTGATCGCGCTCGGCACCGGCGTCGATCTGAAGCGCTTCCCCGGGCTGTCCGAGCACGCGCTCACCATGAAGGACCTGTCGGACGCCCATCGCCTGCGTACCCACGTCATCGGCTGCCTGGAGACGGCCGATGTGACGGCCGATCCCGAAATCAAGCGCCAGCTCCTCACCTTCGTTGTGGTCGGCGCCGGCTTTTCCGGTGTCGAGACCGTTGCGGAGGTGCGCGAGCTGGTGCGCCGCGCCTTGAAATACTACCCGAACATCCGTCCCGACGAGGTGCGCTTCTACCTGATCGAACATGCGAACAGGATCCTCCCGACCTTCCCCGCCGAACTTGCCGACTACGCCACGCGGCAGCTTCAAATTCACGGCGTCGAAGTCATGACCGGGATCGGCACCAAGACGGCGACCGGGACGGGGGTCGAGCTGGCCGACGGGCGAATTATCCCGACATCGACCATCGTCGCCACGATCGGCAACGGGTCGCACCCGCTCGTCGACGCGCTCGGCCTCGACATGAAATGGGGGCGGATCAAGACCGACCGCTTCATGCGCGTGCCCGGTCTCGACGGCGTGTGGGCGTTGGGCGACGCGGCGCTCATCCCGCTGATCGACACGCCTGGAGAGGATCCGGCGCATTACGCGCCCCAGACGGCGCAGTTCGCCGTGCGCGAAGGAAGGCAGCTTGCAAGCAATATCCTCGCCAAGATCGAATGGCAACGACCTCAAGCCGTTCGCCTACACCTCGAAAGGCTCGCTTGCCTCGCTCGGCATGAGCAAGGC
The DNA here is from genome assembly GCA_963776655.1 of uncultured Alphaproteobacteria bacterium. Classification (GTDB taxonomy): domain Bacteria; phylum Pseudomonadota; class Alphaproteobacteria; order Rhizobiales; family Methyloligellaceae; genus Methyloceanibacter. The sequence goes on from CAVZNL010000005.1 coordinate 259,953, forward strand.
GGTGGCCGACGTCTATGGCGTCAAACTGTCGGGGACTCTGGCCTGGCTGTTGTGGCGCGGTTTCTACCTCTCCTTCCTGCCGGGCTTCGCCGCCAAGTTCCGGGTGGGCGTGACCTGGCTTCTCAACACCGTCATGCCGCCCAATATCGTGCAGATCCAGTCGAGGCCGCCGGCGACGCGCTACATCTACTACCGCAAGGGCGACCGGGTGTTCGAGCCCGGCATGCTGATCGACGGCTTCTATACCGTGACCAAAGGCTCGTTCCGGCTCACCATCGACAATCCCGAGACCGGAGAGCATTTCGAGAAAGTGTTCGGCCCCGGGCGAGCATTTCGGCGAACGGTTGCTGCTCCGCTCGTCGCTCAGAACGGGCCTCGTTGTCGCGCTCGAGGACAGCATCCTCCTGTTCGTCGCGCAGAAGGAGTTTACGCGCTTGGCCCGCGCCTTTCCGGTCCTCGACAGCTATTTCAAGGACTATATCGAGCGGACCTTCGGCGGGCCCGACAAGGCCTTTGCGCCGGGCAGCACCGATCACAAGACCGAGCTCGAAACCCTGCCTTAAGTCGGGCATCGTATGGTAGGGGATGAGTCCGTGGCGCGCGGCTGACGGCCGGCCGCCGCAATCCCTATATTCTCCCCATCATGGCCATGCACGAAGAGCAACACGCCCGCCGCCGGGCAGGACGGTCGCGCGCGGCGACCACGTCTATCTGATCGACGGCTCGGGCTACATCTTCCGCGCCTATCACGCGCTGCCGCCGCTCACCCGCCCCTCCGACGGGCTCCCCGTTGGCGCGGTGCACGGCTTCTGCGCCATGCTGTGGAAGCTGCTGCGGGAGACGGGAGAGCTCGCGCCGCCGACCCATATCGCGGTGATCTTCGACTATTCCGCCAAGACCTTCCGCAGCGATTTGTTCGACGGCTACAAGGCCAACCGGCCCGAGCCGCCGGACGACCTCATCCCCCAGTTCCCGCTCGTGCGCGACGCGGTGCGCGCCTTCAACGTCGCCTGCATCGAGCAGGAGGGCTACGAGGCCGACGACATCATCGCCACCTATGCGCTTCAGGCGGTCGAAGCCGGCGCCGAGGTGACTATCGTCTCTTCCGACAAGGACCTGATGCAGCTCGTGCAGCCCGGCATCCTCATGTACGACACCATGAAGAACAAGGTGATCGGCGAGGCGGAGGTGATCTGGAGCGCTTCGGCGTGCCGCCGTCGAAGGTGGTCGAGGTGCAGGCGCTGATCGGCGATTCCACCGACAACGTTCCGGGCGTGCCGGGCATCGGGGTGAAGACCGCGGCGCTCCTCATCAACGAGTTCGGCGACCTCGAAACGCTGCTCGCACGCGCCGCCGAGATCAAGCAGGACAAGCGGCGCGAGAGTCTCATCAGCTTCGCCGACCAGGCGCGGCTGTCGAAGACGCTGGTCATTCTCGACACGCATGTGCCGCTCGAGGTGACGCTCGCCGAGACCGCCGTGCGCGCAGCCCGATGCCGCGGCTCTCACCAGCTTCATGCGGAAGCTCGAATTCACCACGCTGCTCCGCCGCGTCGCCGAAGGGCTCGGCGCGGAACTCCCGGCGGGCATGGCGCCTTCGCCTCAGCCGCAGCGGCGCAAGAAGAACGACTACGATCATCCGCTGCGGCGCTCGCCCCGCGGCGAGACGGGGCCGCCGCGCGAGCGGAAGACCGAGGGCGGGCTCGCCCGCGCAGCTCGCGGTGGAGCGCGCCGGCCGGCTCGAAGCCGTCCCCTTCGATCGCGCCAATTACGAGACGGTGACGGACACCAGCCGGCTCGCCGACCTGCTCGACGGCGGCGCGCTATCAGGGCCATTTCGCCTTCAGGGCGAAGCTCAATTCGCCCGATCCGATGCAGCGGCGAGCTGGCGGGCGTTGCGCTCGCGCTCGTGCCGGGTCACGCGGCCTATGTGCCGCTCGCGCACCGCGCGGGCGACGGGCTCGATCTTGGCGGCGACGAAGCCATCGCGCAGATCTCGTTGCGCGAGGCGCTCGATCTGCTGAAGCCGATCCTCGAGGATGAGAGCGTGCTCAAGATCGTGCAGAACGCCAAGTTCGACATGGTGGCGCTCGCGCGTTACGGCGTCGCGCTCGCGAGCGTCGACGATCCGTGTCTCATGTCCTACGCGCTCGACGCGGGCCGCGCCGAGCATCTGCCCGCCGAGCTCGCGGGCCGCCTCCTCGGCTATACCTGCCTCACCGAGAAGGAGGTGCTCGGCTCGGGCCGCAACGCCGTCGCGTTCGACCGGGTCGCGGTTGCCCGCGCCACCGAATATGCGGGCGAGGAGACCGATATCGGGCTTGCGGCTCTGGATGATCCTCAAGCCGCGCCTTGCGGCCGAGTCCGTCACCACGGTCTACGAGACGCTCGAGCGGCCGCTCGCGCCCGTGCTCGCCGGCATGGAGCGCCACGGGGTCAAGGTCGAGCGGGCGACGCTTGCGAGCCTGTCGCTCTCCTTCGCCCAGACCATCGCGCGGCTCGAGGACGAGATCAGGGAGCTTGCCGGCGAGGATTTCAATATCGGCTCGCCCAAGCAGCTCGGCGAGATCCTGTTCGACAAGATGAGCCTGCCGGGCGGGCGGCGCACCAAGACCGGCGCCTGGAGCACGGATGCCGCCGCGCTCGAGGAGCTGGCGGCCGAAGGCCACGAGCTGCCGCGCAAGGTGCTGGAGTGGCGCGTGCTCGCCAAGCTGAAGAGCACCTATACCGACGCGCTTCCCGCCTATATCCATCCCGAGACGGGACGCGTGCACACCTCTTACGCGCTCGCCGCCACGACGACGGGGCGGCTCTCCTCGCAAGAGCCGAACCTGCAGAACATCCCCGTGCGCACGGCCGAGGGCCGCGCCATCCGCAAGGCCTTCGTGGCCGAGAAGGGCAAGAAGCTGATCTCGGCCGATTACAGCCAGATCGAGCTTCGCGTGCTCGCCCATATGGCCGACACGCCGACGCTGCGCCAGGCCTTCGCCGACGGGCTCGACATTCACGCCATGACGGCGTCCGAGATGTTCGGCGTGCCGATCGAGAACATGGACCCCGGCATCCGGCGCAAGGCCAAGGCCATCAATTTCGGCATCATCTACGGCATCTCCTCGGTCGGGCTTGCCGCTCAGCTCGGCATCTCGCGGAGCGAGGCCGGCGCCTATATCAAGACCTATTTCGAGCGCTTCCCCGGCATCCGCGACTATATGGAGGCGATGAAGGCCGAGGCCCGCCGGCAGGGCTATGTGAAGACCTTGTTCGGGCGGAAGGTGCACTACCCCGAGATCAACACCAAGAACCCGAGCCTGCGCGGCAATTACGAGCGCGCCGCCATCAACGCGCCGATCCAGGGCACAGCCGCCGACATCATCCGCCGCGCCATGATCCGCATGGGGCCTGCGCTTGCCGAAGCCGGGCTTATCGGCACGCATGCTGATGCAGGTGCATGACGAGCTCGTGTTCGAGGCGCCTGAGGACGAGGTCGACAAGACCATGGAGGTGGCGCGAAGCGTGATGGAGAAGGCGCCCGAGCCCGCGCTGAAACTGCAAGTGCCGCTCAAAGTGGACGCCCGCTCAGGCGACAATTGGGAAGCCGCGCATTAGCTGTCCGCTCCCCCCTTGAGGGGGAGCACACGCGCTTCCTGGCGCGTGGAGGGGGGAAACACGTCTGGCTCGCGTGGCCTGCGTCAAAAAAATCACCCCTCACCCTTCCCGCCATGCGTCGCGCTGCGTCTGCGTGCGGCCTGACGCGCGCGGATGACGGCCGGCATCGATCTCGCGCTGCAACGGGGAGAGGGGAAGGGTGTTTACTTCTTGGGGCGGACCACGGCGATGATGTTGGTCTGCACCACGCCGTCGACCTTGGCGATCTTGGTGAGGATCGCCTTGTCGCCGTCGGTGGATGTCCTTGCAGTCGAGCTGCCCCACGATCTTCTCGTCGGAGAGAGCCACGACATTGGCGAATTTGCAGTTCTGCATCTCGAGCGCCTTCAGCGTGTCGACGGTCGTGACCGCATTTGCCGTATGCAGCAGCTCGATGAAGAGATAGATATTCACCATGATATATTCCTCCCGGTCCTGGCTCCATGCAGCGGCGCAATGAAGCCGCACAATTGGGGTTCCCCGGCTCCGTCATGGCCGGGCTTGGCCCGGCCATCCACGATTGGTTCTTTATCCACTAGCCTAAATCGTGGATGCCCGGCATGAAGCCGGGCATGACGAGGCCCTTTAGAACGGCGTAGTCTTCGGCCAATAGACTGAAAATCCCAAGAAGAAGTTCCATGCGCCTCGGGTTCATCCTTACCGCTTTGTGCCTTTCCTTGGTCCTGGTTACGGGCCCCGCACGCGCGCTGCCGGCGCCGATGTCGGACCAGGAGCTGATGGATAAGAGCGATCTCGTCGCGCTCGTCCGCGTGCTGTCGGTGACCTGCACGAGCGTGACCAAGGACGAAAAGACCGGCGAGGACCTGCCCGGCTATCTCGCCCAGCTCAAAGTGCTCGAGGTCAAGAAGGGCGATGCGAAGCCCGGCGACGAGGTGCTGGTGACCTGGCGCGCCGTGCCGAAAGCGATCCTGGGGCCGTGGACGGTCTATTACTACCCCGGCGAGGAGGTGGTCACGCATCTGACCAAGCGGAGCGGCGGCGCGAGCTACGCCTCGACCTGGTGGAACGCCAAGGGCGACGACGTCAAGGCGCCCGACACGCCGGGACTTGCCGGTGATCCCCGGGCGAGTCGGTGGTGGCCGAGCCCGAGAAGCCGAAGCAGACGCCGCTCTAGACCAGCGTGCCTTTCTGTAAGTCCTCGACGCACCCGTCGAGCCGGCCGCGTTCCGCCTCGCGCAGGGTGAGCCGGTCGAATAGCTCGTCTGACCGGCCCCGGGCAGGCGCATCCCGACTTGACCCCGCACCGCGCATCGCGGCGGCCGTGCCCTCGCCATGACAGGAGACGAGCGGGCACGTTCGCCAGCACGACTTGAGCCGGAAGGGCTGCACCCGTCTCGTAGCATGAGGCGAGCCGCAAGTGCGTGAAGCGGCTACGATCAGGGGAGCGCGTCGAGCCAGTCGTTGAACAGGCGCTGCCTGCTTCATTGGCGGCGGCGGCGAAGCGCGCGGTCTCGGCGCGCAATCTTGGCGAGATCGACCTTGGAGTTGGCGAGCTCCAGCGTGTGACCGATCAGCCATTTCTCGATATCGCGCGCAGGCAGCTCGACATGGAATTGCAGCGCGAGCACACGGGGACCATAGGCGAAGGCCTGGTTCGGCGTGATCCTGGTCGAGGCGAGACGGGTCGCGCCCGCCGGAAGATCGAACGTGTCGCCATGCCAGTTGAGCACGCGGACGCCGTCGATCGCGCCGAGCGGCGAAGCCTTGCCCTCCTTCGTCAGCGTCATCTCGTCCCAGCCAAGCTCCTTCTCGCGGCCGGGATAGACGCGCGCCGCAAGCACGGCGGCGAGCGCCTGGCAGCCGAGGCAGATGCCGATCATCGGCACGTCCTTCTTGACCGCCGTCTCGATGACGGCGAGCTCGCGCTTGAGGAAGGGATAGCGGTCGACCTCGTAGATGCCGATCGGACCGCCGAGCACGAGCAGGAGATCGGCGTCCTTGGCCGGACTGAGATCGTCGACGCCGGCTTCGAGATAGGTGAGCCCGATGCCGCGGTCCTGAAGCAGCCCCGCCAAGATGCCGGCGTCCTCGAAGGCGACATGACGGATGGCGATGGCGTTCTTCATGACTTCCCTCGGCTTTGCGAAAGCGCGCGGCATCGTGCGCCGCCGCGCCGTGTCTTGTTGACAATTAACGACGCCTGATTGACCGTTTACGACACCAGCCACCCCTCCCTCGCGCCACATATTCCCCTCTCCCTTGAGGGAGAGGGCTAGCGAGGTGGCGGGCCGCGTAAGCGGCGAGCCGGGTGAGTGGTATTTCTTTTGTCATCGTCCGCGAAGGCGGACGATCCAGTAACCCCTGTCGGTCCTATTTCGCAGCGCGGTGTTTACTGGATGCCCGCCTGCGCGGGCATGACAATTTTCGTCGTGTGCGCGTGCTCTCCCCAAGGGCAGAGCGTGGACTCTCTTGCTGCGCTCCAGAGCGAAGCATTCAGACGACGCGCGACCGGCCGCCGCGGCGCGGATCGCCCGCGCCTTCGACGCCGCCATTGCGACCGCGGCGCGCGGCATGCACGCCGCCGAAGAAGAGGTTGCGGTCGGGCCAGGCATGCGCCTTCGCGCCGAGCTTGCGAAACGCGCGCGCGGCCGTTTCCGGCAGGCCAGGCTCGAAACTCACCGTGCCGTCCCGCTCGACATGAAGCCGCGGCGCCTCGACGGCCTCCTCCAGGCTCATGCCGTGATCGAGCAGATTGACGGCGACCTGGAGGATGGCGGACCTGATGCGGTTCGAGCCGCCGGTGCCGAGCGCCGTGATCGTGCCGTCAGGCTCAAGGATGATGGTCGGCGCCATCATCGAGGAGAGGCGCGTGCCTGCGCGCCAGGCGTCGAGGCCTCCGCTGGCCAGATCCTCCTCGCCCAGCATGTTGTTCAGCATGAAGCCGAAATTTGCCGACGATGAAGCCGTTGCCCTCGCCGTTCGACAGGCTGACCGCGGCGGCGTTTCCGTCGGCGTCGATCACGCTCACATGGGTGGTGCCGCGATAGGCCGCCGGGTGGCGCCGCGCTTCGCGCAAGCTCCCGGGCGAGAACGCCGCCGGCGAGCCGCTCGGCGAGGTCCTCGCCATGCGTCGTCCCGCGCTTCGTTCATGGCCTGCATGGCATGGCGCAGCGCGTGCGCATCGATCATGCGGCCCGCTCTCGGCAAATCGCCTCGAGATAGGCGAGGCCAAAGGCGATCAGCGCGCCGCTTGCGGCCGGCGGCGGATTGAGCGCGACCGTGGCGCCGTGGTGCCGCCAGGTGAGCGGCTCGCGCAGCGCGACGCGATAACGCGTGAGATCGTGCTCGCGTGAGATGGCCGCCGATCGTCGAGCGACTCGGCAACGATGGCCCGACCGACATCGCCGTCGACAAAGAGCCGCGCGCCGTCCTCGGCGAGCCATTCGAGGCATCTCGCCAAGCTCTTCGTTGCGGAAGGTCTCGCCCGCCGTCATCAGCTTGCCGCCGGGCGCGAAGATGCGTTCGACGCCCGGGCTCGCGGTGAGGATCGGGCGCGATGACGGTGAAGAGATAGGCCTGGAACTCGCTCAACGGAAAGCCTTCGCGCGCGGCTCTCGCCGCGGGCTCGACCAGGCGCTTCATCGGCAGCCGGCACAGCGCCTCGTGGATGGCGAACAGGCCGGGCACGATCCCGGGCGTCGCGCTCGACCCGAGCCCGATATGGAATTCCTGCTTGGCCGGGCCGAAATCGGCGTGGATGGGAAAGAACGCGACGTCTTCGCGCGCGGCGCTTGAGCGGCGTCTCGACGAAGAAGTCGAACAGCGTGGCCCTGTCGCTTGCCGCCCGCCGCGCCATGAGGAAGCCGCCGCCGCCTGGCGAGGCGAACACCGCCTCGGCGACAAAGGTCATGAAGGCGCCGGCGAGCGCGGCATCGAAGGCGTTGCCGCCGTCTTCGAGGATCTCCGCGGCGGCCGCGACGGTGAGCTCATGCCCCGCCGCCACCACGCTCCTTTGCTTGCTCATTCTCCCTCCCCTCAAGGGGAGGGTGGCGAGCGCAGCGAGCCGGGTGAGGAGCCATTCGCAAGGACAGCAAGAACTGTTTCGCATGACGCCCTCGAGTTCGCGGTCAATCTGGTTGTTCCAGAAACGTAGGATCCGATAACCAGCGTTTCCGAGTGCCCGATCCCGTTCGACGTCGGCAGTGATCTTCTTATGGAATCCGTGTTGGCCACCGTCGACTTCGACGATCAACTTTCGCCGACGGCACGTCGATCAGCTGAGGCGCTTCTCCAGCGCCGCGAGCTCCTCGTTCAGCGCCTTGGGCAGCTTGGCGCCGAAGGTGGCGAAGTGCTCCTTGATCAGCGGCAGCTCCGCCTTCCAGCCTTCCTTGTCCACCTTGGTCAGCTCCTTCATGTCGCTCGGGCGCGACCTTGAGGCCGTTCACGTCGATCGAGCCCTCGGCCGGCAACTTGCCGATCGGCGTGTCGACCGCCTTCGGCCGTGCCGTCGCAGCGCTCGAAGATCCATTTCAGCACGCTGGCAGTTCTCGGAATAGCCCGGCCACATGAACTTGCCGTCGCCGTTCTTGCGGAACCAGTTGACGTAGAAGATCTTCGGCATCTTGGCGCCGCCCTTCTCGCCCATCTTCAGCCAATGGGCGAAATAGTCGCCCATGTGGTAGCCGCAGAAGGGCAGCATCGCCATCGGATCGCGGCGGATATCGCCCTTCACGCCCGACGCGGCGGCGGTCTTCTCCGACGCCATGATGGCGCCGAGGAACGTGCCTTGCTGCCAGTTCTCGGCCTCGGTGACGAGCGGCACGACGCTGGCGCGGCGTCCGCCGAACAGAATGGCGTCGATCGGCACGCCCTTGGGATCCTCCCACTCCTTGGCGATCACCGGACATTGCGCGGCCGGCGCGGTGAAGCGGGCATTGGGGTGCGCGGCGGTGCGGCCCGACGACGGCGTCCACGAGCGGCGCATCCAATCGACGGTGTGCTCCGGCGTCGTGCCCATCTGCTCCCACCACACGTCGCCGTCATCGGTGAGCGCGACGTTGGAATAGATGCAATTGGCGTGGAGCGTCTTCATGGCGTTGAGGTTCGACTCGTTCGACGTGCCGGGCGCCACGCCGAAGAAGCCGGTCTCGGGATTGATGGCGTAGAGCCGGCCATCCTCGCCGAACTTCATCCAGCAGATGTCGTCGCCGATGGTCTCGGCCTTCCAGCCGGGAATGGTCGGGTTGAGCATGGCGAGGTTGGTCTTGCCGCAGGCGGACGGGAAGGCCGCGGCGATGTACTTCACCTTGCCTTCCGGATTGGTGAGCTTGAGGATCAGCATGTGCTCGGCCATCCAGCCCTCGTCGCGGGCCTTCACCGAGGCGATGCGGAGCGCGTGGCACTTCTTGCCGAGCAGCGCGTTGCCGCCATAGCCCGAGCCGTAGGACCAGATCTCGCGCGTCTCGGGGAAATGGGAGATGTACTTGGTCTTGTTGCAGGGCCACGGCACGTCGGCGGTGGTGGGCGTCGACAGCGGATAGCCCACGGTGTGCATGCCGCGCACGAAATCCTCGCTCTGCCCGAGCGCCTTCCACACCTCGTCGCCGACGCGGGTCATGATGTGCATGTTGGCGACGGCGTAGGCGCTGTCGGTCACCATGACGCCGATGCCGGCGATGGGCGAGCCGACCGGCCCCATGGAATAGGGCACCACATACATGGTGCGGCCGGCCATGGCGCCGTCATAGAGCTTGGTGAGCGTCGCCTTCATCTCGGCGGGATCGAACCAGTTGTTGGTCGGACCCGCATCGTCCTTGTTCTTCGAGCAGATATAGGTCTGGTCCTCGACGCGGGCGACATCGAGCGGATCGGAGCGCACGAGGATCGAGTTCGGCCGCTTGTCCGGATTGAGCCAGATCGCCGTGCCGCCATCGACCAGCGACTTCAGCAAGCGCTGGTATTCGTCCTTGGAGCCGTCGCACCACACCACCTGGTCCGGCTTGAACAGCGTCCTGGCCTCCTCGACGAAAGCGAGCACTTTCGGGTTGGTGGTCTTTGCTCCTTCAGGCGCAATCTTCGACTGGACGCTCATGCGGCGGGATCCTTGCGCGAAGTGGTGGATTGGGCGGCGAAACCTTCCCCTCCCCTAGCACTGATCGCGCGGGCCTTTCAAGGCGAGCGGCTGAAACGCGAGAAGGGGCCGATTGCCGCCGCGCGCCCGGGCCTCGGCAGCGAGCCTGACCAGCTCCTTGCGCGCCTCGGCGGGCGTGGCGACCGCGCTGGGCGAACAGGATGCGCCGCGCCTCACCGCCGAGACGATATCGAAGCCCTCGGGGTCGATGCCGGTCATGCGCCAGCGCCACCGGGCGGCGTCCGGCAAGGGCTGTGGCATAAAGCTCGAGCGCATCGGCGTGGTCCGCGTTCATGTGCTCGACGATTTCCGGCTCGGCCTCAATCAGGCTCTCGGCACCGTCGAGCGAAAGGAGGAGCTCCGCCGGGGTCGAGATCGAAGATGCGCCCGAAGCCGCCGATATAGTGGGCGCCCTCGACATTGAGCCGCCAGAAGGCGAAATCGGGGAAGTCGGCATAGAAGGCGGCCTCCGGATGCCGGGCGAGAAAGCGCCGCCTCAGCCCCTCATCCGTCATCGGCTCGGCCCGGCCGTGGAGCGTGATCCTCGCCCCTTGCAGGGGATCGGCGAGCGCGCTCGTCTCGTCGATCAGGACCGAGGCGCGGGCGTCGTGCGGCGAGATTCGCGGTGTGGCGGGCGAGCGTCGAGATGAGGAAGGTGGGAGCGCCGGAGGCATCGGTCGCGAGCGTGATGAGCGAGGCATAAGGATAGCCGCCGGCCGCGGTCGATGGTCGCGAGCGAGCCCTTGAAGGCGCGTCGCATGAGGGCGCGCGCGGAGTGCGGCGATCTCGGATCTGTCGGGGATTTCCGACAGACTTATTCACTTGCGCCATACCGATATTTGTTGCACCACGAGAGAGACGGGTGGCGAACTGCGCCCCAAAGCTGCCATAATTGACCGCAGCCCTGAACCCCTACACTCTTAACCAAGCTCAATCGCCGCAAGGGCCCCCACAATGCCAACAATCGCACTTGTCGACGACGATCGTAACATTCTCACCTCCTTGCGCATGGTGCTCGAGGCGGAAGGCTACAAGACCCAGACCTATAACGACGGCGCAAGCGCGCTCGATGGCTTCGCCGAGAGCCCGCCCGATCTCGCCATCCTCGATATCAAGATGCCGCGCATGGACGGCATGGAGCTCTTGCGCCGGCTCCGCCAGCGGAGCGAGCTGCCGGTGATCTTCCTCACCTCGAAGGACGAGGAGATCGACGAGCTGTTCGGCCTGAAGATGGGCGCCGACGATTTCATCCGCAAACCGTTTCCGCAGCGGCTCCTGGTCGAGCGCGTCAAGGCGGTGCTCCGGCGCGCCCAACCCCGCGACACGGCCGCCGTGGTCGAGGACAAGTCGAAGGTGCTCGAGCGCGGCAAGCTCAAGATGGACCCCGAGCGCCATACCTGCGTCTGGGACAACCGCCCGGTCACCCTGACCGTCACCGAATTCCTGATCCTGCAGTCGCTTGCCGCCCGGCCCGGGGTGGTGAAAAGCCGCGACGCGCTCATGGATGCGGCCTATGATGACCAGGTCTATGTCGACGACCGCACCATCGACAGCCACATCAAGCGGTTGCGCAAGAAGTTCAAGGCGGTCGATCAAAGCTTCGACGTGATCGAGACGCTTTATGGCGTTGGCTACCGATTCAAAGAGTGACGGACGCGGATCGATGACCGCCGAGGCCGACAGGTCCTGGCAACGGCCTGACGCCGCAACGCTCATGGAAGCGCGCGCGCCGCCTGCTCAAGGCCGGGCGCGAGCGCATGCGTGAGCGGCCTCTCGCTGGCTCGCCGAGCACCTCCCCTTCCGGCAACGGCTTTTCCAGCCTGACGCGGCGCATCGTCGTGCTCAATCTGATCGGGCTCGCCATCCTCGTCTCCGGCATCCTCTATCTCAACCAGTTCCGCGCCGGGCTGATCGACGCCAAGGTGCAGAGCCTGCTCACGCAGGGCGAGATCATCGCCCGCGCCATCGCCGCCTCGGCCGGCGTCGATACCGACGAAGTCCAGCTCGACCCGGAAAAGCTGCTCGAGGCGGAGCAAGGCAGGCCGGCGCCGACGACGACGCGCTGCCCAACTCGCTCGAATTCACCATCGATCCCGAGCGCGCGGCCCCGATCTTGCGCCCGCTGGTGAAGCCGACCGGCAGCCGCGCCCGCATCTACAATCGGCGACGGGGCGCTGATCCTCGATTCCGACACCTTCTATTCGCGCGGCGAAGTGCTGCGCTACGACCTGCCGGCGCCCGCCGCCGAGGAGCCCGACGCGCTGACGCGGTTCTGGCAGGCGGTGAAGACGCGCATGCGGCAATACGATTTGCCGCTCTATACCGAGATCGGCGGCGCAAACGGCAAGGCCTATCCGGAGGTGGCGACGGCACTGACCGGGACGTCGGTGCCGATCGTCAGGATCAACGACAAGGGCGAGCTGGTGGTTTCGGTGGCGGTGCCGATCCAGCGCATGCGCGCGGTGCTCGGCGTGCTGCTGCTCTCCACGCGGGGCGGCGACATCGACAATATCGTCGCCGCCGAGCGCTGGGGCATCGTGCGGGTGTCGCTGTTCGCCGCCGCCGTCACCATCGTGCTCTCGGTGATCCTCGCCAACACCATTGCCGGCCCGGTGCAGCGGCTTTCGGCCGCCGCCGAGCGCGTGCGCCACAGCGTCAAGGCCCGCGCCGAGATCCCGGACTTCACCGACCGCACCGACGAGATCGGCCATCTTTCCGGCGCGCTGCGCGACATGACCAACGCGCTCTACAAGCGGATCGACGCCATCGAGAGCTTCGCCGCCGACGTGGCGCATGAGCTCAAGAACCCGCTCACCTCGTTGCGGAGCGCGACCGAGACCTTGCCGCTGGTCAAGAAGCGAGGAGTCGAAGCAGCGGCTGATGGAGATCATCCAGCATGACGTGAGGCGGCTCGACCGGCTGATCAGCGACATCTCCGACGCCTCGCGTCTCGATGCCGAGCTCGCGCGCGAGGACGCCAGGCCCGTCGACATGGCCGAGCTGTTGCGCACCACGGTCTCGCTGTTCAACGACATCCATCGCGACGATACGCCCGAGGTCGTCTTCGAGATCGCCTATGCGTCGGGCGCTCATCCCTATCGCGTCACCGGGCCATGACAGCCGTCTCAGCCAGGTCATCGTCAACCTGCTCGACAACGCCATTTCGTTCTCGCCGCCGGGCGGCAGGGTGACGGTGGCGGCGCGCCGCATCGGATCGGAGATTCAGATCGCGGTCGAGGACGAAGGACCGGGCATTCCGGAGGAGAATCTCGAGCGCATCTTCGAGCGCTTCTATACCGACCGTCCGCAGGAGAGTTTCGGCCAGAACTCCGGGCTCGGCCTCAACATCTCGCGCCAGATCGTGGTCGCCCATGGCGGACGCCTCTATGCCGAGAACCGTCCGCTCGCCGGGTGGCGCGCGGCAAGGGCGATCGCGGCGAGCGCAAGAGCGGCGGCGCGCGGTTCGTGATCCGGCTGCCGGCAACCTGACACAATCGACCCGAGAGGCATGATTGAGAGAGGCGCGCGAGCTCGTCCATGGCACCTGCGTGGCGCTCGGGCGGCGCGGCCGCGCTGTTGCGCGGGAGCCCGGGCGCGGGCAAGTCGGACCTTGCGCTCAGATTCCTCGCGCTTCCCGCCGAAGGCGAGGCAAGGCCGTTGCTCGTGGCCGACGATCAGGTGTTCGTCGAGACGGGCGCCAAAGGCGCGCTTCTCGCCTCGCCGCCCCAGACCCTTGCCGGCAAGATCGAGGTGAGAGGGCTTGGAATCGTGGAGGTGCCGTTCCTCGCGGAGGCCGAGCTTGTGCTGGTGTGCGATCTCGTCGGCGAGCAGGACGTGCCGCGGATGCCGCCGGAAGCGTGGGAACGGACGGCGATCGCCGGCGTCGCAGTGCCGGCACTGAAGCTCGCTCCGTTCGAAGCGTCGGCGCCGCTGAAACTCAAAATGGCGCTCTTCCTGGCGGCCCCGGCCAACCCCAATTAAGGCAAGGATCGCACTTGCGCATGACACCACTCCCGACAAAGATAGCGGCCTTTGGCCGGGCGGACCTGCAGCAAGGGGCAACATGATCGGCGTCGTCATCGTCACTCATGGCAGGCTCGCGCACGAATTCCGTGCCGCGCTCGAGCACGTGGTCGGACCGCAGGAGCAGATCGAGACGATCTCGATCGGACCCGACGACGATCTCGACGTGCGCCGCAGCGACATGCTGACGGCGCTGGCCCGCGTCGATACCGGCAACGGCGTCGTCGTCCTCACCGACATGTTCGGCGGCACGCCGTCGAATCTCGCCATCTCGGCCATGGAGCGGTCGAATGTGGAGGTGATCGCCGGCGTCAATCTGCCGATGCTGGTGAAGCTCGCGAGCGTCAGAGGCGAGTGCCGGCTCGAAGAGGCCATCACCCAGGCGCAGGAAGCCGGGCGCAAATATATCAGCGTGGCCAGCCAGATCCTTGCGGCGAACTAGAGCGTGGCACGGGCGCGCGATACCAGAAGAGAGCCGCGCGCCGGTCTCTACTTCGCCGAGGTGGTGATCCCCAACAAGAAGGGATTGCATGCGCGGGCCTCGGCGCAATTCGTGCGTTGCGCCGCGAATTTCACCGCCAAGGTCCGGGTGACGCGCGAAGGCCATACCGTGGGCGGCACCTCGATCATGGGACTGATGATGCTCGCCGCCGGCCAGGGCCACACCATCCTGATCGAAGCCGAAGGTCCGGACGCGCGTGCCGCGCTCGAGGCTCTGATCACTCTGGTCGAGAACGGCTTCGGCGAAGAGGATTGACGCTCAAGCGCGCGTGTAGCCGGTGACAGGCGCTTGACTCTCGGCCCCAGGAACAAGATATAAGGACTTCTTTATATCTTTATCGGAACGGAAGGCGACGCGCCGGCATGAACTACCACGTCAAGGATATCGGTCTCGCCGATTGGGGCCGCAAGGAAATCGCCATCGCCGAGACCGAGATGCCCGGGCTGATGGCGGTGCGCGACCGAATATGCGGCGAGGCAGCCGCTCAAGGGCGCGCGCATCGCCGGCTCCCTGCACATGACCATCCAGACCGCGGTCCTGATCGAGACGCTTGCAGGCGCTCGGCGCCGATATCCGCTGGGCCTCGTGCAACATCTACTCGACGCAGGACCACGCCGCCGCGGCCGATCGCCGCCAAGGGCATCCCGGTCTTCGCCTATAAGGGCGAGAGCCTCGAAGAATATTGGGACTACACCCACCGCATCTTCGAATGGGCCGATGGCGGCACGCCCAACATGATCCTCGACGACGGCGGCGACGCCACGCTCCTCGTTCATCTCGGCGTGCGGGCGGAGAACGGCGACACCGCCTTCCTCGACAAGCCGACCAACGAGGAAGAGGAGGTCGTCTACGCCGCGATCAAGAAGCGGCTGAAAGAGCGGCCGGGCTGGTACTCGGCAAGATCGCCAAGAACATCCGCGGCGTGACCGAGGAGACCACGACCGGCGTGCACCGGCTCTACGAGATGCAGAAGAAGGGCACGCTGCTGTTCCCCGCCATCAACGTCAATGACAGCGTCACCAAGTCGAAATTCGACAATCTCTATGGCTGCCGCGAGAGCCTGGTCGACGGCATCCGCCGCGGCACCGACGTGATGATGGCCGGCAAGGTGGCGATGGTCGCGGGCTTCGGCGATGTCGGCAAAGGCTCGGCCGCGAGCTTGCGCAACGCCGGCTGCCGCGTGCTGGTGGCGGAGATCGACCCGATCTGCGCGCTGCAGGCCGTCGATGGAAGGCTACGAAGTGACCACCATGGAGGACGCGGCGCCGCGCGCCGACATCTTCGTCACCGCCACCGGCAACAAGGACGTCATCACCATCGACCATATGCGTCAGATGAAGGACCGCGCCATCGTCTGCAATATCGGGCATTTCGACTCGGAGATTCAGGTCGCCGCCTTGCGCAACTTCAAATGGCACAACGTCAAGCCGCAGGTGGACGAGATCGAGTTCCCCGGCGGCAAGCGCATCATCCTTTTGTCGGAGGGCAGGCTCGTCAATCTCGGCAACGCCATGGGCCATCCGAGCTTCGTGATGAGCGCCTCCTTCACCAACCAGACGCTGGCGCAGATCGAGCTGTGGAGCAATCCGGGCCGATACGAGAAGAAGGTCTACACCCTGCCGAAGCAGCTCGACGAGAAGGTGGCGCGGCTTCATCTCGGCAAGGTCGGCGCCAAGCTGACCACGCTCAAGCCGGACCAGGCCGAGTATATCGGCGTGCCGGTCGAGGGCCCCTACAAGCCCGACACCTACCGCTATTGAGTCCCGCCGGGTCACTAAACGCGGAGAGCCGCGGCAGCGCGACAAACCGTGCGCGGCCCAGTGGGCAAGAGTCAGCGATGAAGCTAAGCTAGAGCGCTGATTCGCCTTGAGGCTCGCGGGGTCGATCGGCCCGCGTTCAGTCTGTGGCAGCGTGAAGCGAGGCGAGGCCATGGGCGGCGGCGTGGGAGCGAGGGACCATGCGGACCAGCGGGGGCAAGGCTGCACCTTCATCAAGGTGGCCAGAGAGTGCTGTTCCGCGTTCTCGCGCTTCTCCATTCCCGTCTCTCTGCTTCTCGCTCGACGCCGCCATGGCCGCGGGCGATGCGCCCGCGCTCGATGCCCGCACGCTGCTGACGCTCGGCATCAGTCTCGGCATCATCGCCTTCGCGGTGGGGACCGCGATCGCCTGTCTCCGCGCCACGGAACGCGCGCGCAAGGCCGAGGCCGCCGCCGAACGCGAGGCTGAGCGCTATCGCGCTAGCGAGAGCATGCTCGACACGCTGCTTGCGGCGGAGCCGCAGGCGCTGCTGACCGTGGCCGAATCGGGCGAGGCGGAGCTTCTGATCGCCACCTTGCCGGCCGCCCTCGGCGTGCCGCAGCGACACGCGCGAGCTCCTCAATTTCGCCGCGTGGCTCGATGCCGCCTCCGCGCAAGAGCTCGACGACGCCATCGACGGGCTGGTCGAGCGGGGCGAGCCGTTCAACCTGATGCTCCGGACCAGCGCGACCGCTATGTCGAGGTCGACGGCCGCACCGCCGGCCGCACCATCGTGCTGAAGGTGCGCGATCTGGCCGGACAGCGGCTCGAGCTTGCCGATATCGCCGGCCGGCACCGGCAGCTCGAGGAGCAAGTCGCTTCGCTGCGCGGGCTGCTTGAGGAGGCGAAGAAGGCCGAGCGCATCCCGTGCCGAGACGAAACCGAGCCTCGGAGACGCGCTTCCGCAGCTTCGACCGGCTTGCCACCGCCTTCGCCGTGTTCGACGCCCAGCAGCGGCTCACCCATTTCAACCAGGCCTATGTGGAGCTGTGGCAGCTCGACCCCGAATGGCTCGCCACCCACCCGCGCGACGGCGAGATCCTCGATCGTCTCCGCCAGGCGCGGCGTCTGCCGGAGAAGGCCGACTATCGCGAGTGGAAGCAAGGCTGGCTCGCCGCCTATGGCTCGAACGCCCAGGTCGAGGATCAGTGGCACCTGCCCGACGGCCGCACGCTGCATGTCGTCGCCGACAGCGAGGGCGAGGCCGGCGTGACCTATCTCTACGAGAACGTCACCGAGCGGCTCGAGCTGGAGAGCCGCTACAACGCGCTCATCGAAGTGCAGCGGGAAACGCTCGATACGTTGCGCGAGGGCGTCGCCGTGTTCGCGCCGAGCGGCCGTTTGCGCCTCTACAACCAGGCCTTCGCCGCCATCTGGCGGCTGAACCCGCGCCAGCTCGACGGCGAGCCGCATATCGAGGAGTCATCGACTGGTGCCGCGCGCTCTACGACGCGCCGGAAGAGTGGGAGCGCATCAAGGCGGCGGTGACCGCCATCGTCGCCGAGCGCGTGCCGTACGAGAAGGAATTCGACCGCACCGACGGCAGCGTGCTTTCTTGCGCCGTGCTGCCGCTGCCCGACGGCGGCACGCTGCTCACCTTTGTCGATGTCTCCGACGCAAAGCACGCCGAGCGCGCGCTGATCGAGCGCGCCGAGGCCCTCGAGGCCGGCCGATCGTCTCAAGACCGCTTTCATCAGCCACGTCTCCTACGAGCTGCGCACGCCGCTCACCAATATCATCGGCTTCAGCGAGCTGCTGGCGAGCCCGGTCGCCGGTCCCCTGACCGAGAGGCAGCGCGACTATCTCGGCGACATCCGCCTCTCGGGCCGCACGCTTCTCGCCATCATCGACGATATTCTCGACCTTGCGACCATCGACGCCGGCACGCTCGAGCTGAAGCTTTCGCCGGTCAAGGTCAGCGACGTGATCGAACAGGCGGTGCAGGGCGTGGAGGAGCGGCTCAAGCAGAACGATGCTCGCCCTTGACATCGAAATCGAGCCGGGCATCGATGAGTTCGTCGCCGACGGAAAGCGCGTCACCCAGATGCTCTACAATCTGCTGTCCAATGCCATCGGCTTCTCCGACGCGGGCGGGAAGATCGCGCTCCGCTGCCGGCGGCGGGAGTCCATGATCGCCTTCACCGTCGCACGATCAGGGCGTCGGCATCCCCGACGACTACCAGCAGGCGGTGTTCGATCGTTTCGAGAGCCGCTCTCACGGCTCGCGCCATCGCGGCGCCGGACTCGGGACTTTCCGTCGTCAAGAGCCTCGCCGAGCTGCATGGCGGCACCGTAACGCTCGAATTCGCGCACCGGGGCGCGGAACGCGCGTGACGCTGCTCCTGCCCTATCGGGCATGAGCCGGCGGGCGAAAGCTCCGCGCCCGACGAGCCGCGCTACAAGTCAAGCCGCGCCGGATGACCACAAGTTGGAGTCTCGACGATGTCGATCTCGTCCGGCTCGACATCCTCGCCGGGCCGTCTCGCCCTTATGCTGAAAGCCGGCGACGTCGTCGCGCTTTCCGGACCGCTCGGCGCCGGCAAGACGACGTTCGCCCGCGCCGCTGATCGCCGCGGCTCGGCGGCGCGGACGAGGTGCCGAGCCCGACCTTCGCGCTGATGCAGCGCTACGAGGCGCCGCATCTCACCCTCACCCATTGCGACTTCTACCGCTTGGAGCCCTCCGAGCTCGATGAGCTCGGTCTCGATGATGCGGTGAGCGAGGGCGCGGTGATCGTCGAATGGCCCGAGCGCGCCGCATCGCTGGCTGCCGCATGACCGCCTCGACATCGCCATCGACGAGACCGCGAGGCCCGATGCGCGCCGCATCGTGCTGACGGGACATGGGAGCTGGGCGGAAAGGCTCGATCGCCTCAAGGCGCTGTCGAGCTTCGTCGACGGAACGCCTTATCGCCGAAGCCGGCGCCCGTTACCTGCAAGGCGACGCCTCGACGCGTTCTTACGCGCGGCTCGCGCTTCCCGGCCGCTCCGCCGTGCTGATGAATTCGCCGCGCCAGCCCGACGGGCCGCCCATTCGCGACGGCAAGCCTTACAGCGCGCTTGTGCATCTTGCCGAGGACGTGACGCCGTTCGTGGCGGTGGCCGGAGCGCTGAGGGAGGCGGGCTTTCGGCGCCCGCCATCTACGCCTTCGATCTCGATCAGGGGTTCATGGTGTTGGAGGATCTCGGCGACGCCGTGTTCGGCAGCGAGGTGCGCCGTGGCCGCGCCTTGGGCGAGCTTTGGGCCTCCTGCCGTCGATGTTCTCGTGGCGCTTGCGGAAAAGGAGCCTGCCGAACTTCTGCCCATCGAGGGCCACGCCCCTTACCGCCTCCCGCCTTACGACGCCGACGCGATGCTGATCGAGGCGTCGCTTCTCATCGATTGGTTCTGGCCGGCGCTGCACGGCGAAGCGGCGCCGCCCGACCTGATCGAGGAGTTCGAGGCCTTGTGGCGCCCCCTCTTGGCGGAGGCGGAAAAGGCCGATTCTCGGCTGGGTGCTCAGGGACTATCATTCGCCGAACCTGATGTGGCTGCCGGAGCGGGAGGGCATCAAACGGGTCGGGATTCTCGACTTTCAGGACGCGCTTCGGGGGCCGCTCGCCTATGATCTCGTGTCGCTGCTGCAGGATGCCCGGCTCGACGTGCCGGAAGCGCTTGAACGGGAGCTTCTCGCTCGCTACTGTGCCGCCCGGGGCGCAGGGAGCAAGCCGTTTTCGAGCGATCAGTTTCGTCTCGCTCTACGCCATGCTCGGCGCTCAACGCAACTCTAAGATCCTCGGCATCTTTGCGCGATTGGCGAAACGTGACGGCAAGCGCGGTTATCTCGCTCACATCCCGCGGGTCGCACGCTATCTCGAGCGCGACCTCGCGCACCCGTCTTTGGCGGAGACTGCGCCGCTTCTACGCGCGCGAGTTTCCCGCCGCCGAAGACCTGCCGCCGCTCGTGGTGTGAGAGGGCCGCGCCATGACCGAGGCGAGGACGGCGATGGTGCTGGCCGCAGGGCTTGGCGAGCGCATGCGCCCTTTGACCTTGACGCATGCCGAAGCCGCTGGTGACGCTCGCGGGCAGAGCCGCTCATCGATCACGTGCTCGACCGGTTGGCCGCTGCGGGCGTCAAGACCGCCGTGGTCAATGTCCACTATTTCCCGGATCAGCTCGAGGCGCATCTCGACGAACCGCCGCGGGCAGGCCGCCTGAGACGCTCATCTCCGACGAGCGCGGCGTGCTGCTCGATACCGGCGGCGGCACCAAGAAGGCACTGCCCTCTGCTCGGCCCCGGTCCCTTCTTCATCCACAATGCCGACTCCGTCTGGAGCGAAGGTGGCCACGCCCGCGCTCTCGCGCATGTTGCGAAAGTGGGACCCGGCGGTGATGGATTGCCTCCTGCTGCTCGCGCCGGTCGCGACCAGCATCGGCTATGCGGCCAGGGGCGACTTCACCATGAGCCAGGACGGGCGGCTCGCCCGCAGGGGCGCAGACGAGGTGGTGCCGTTCGCCTTTGCCGGCGTGTCGCTCTGCGATGAGAGGCTGTTCAAGAATGCGCCCGACGGGACGCTTCTCGCTGAACCTGCTTATGGGATCGGGCGCTGGCCAAGGGCAAGCTCTACGGCATGCGGCTCGACGGCAACTGGATGCATGTCGGCACGCCCGGAAGCCTTGGCCGAGGCGGAGGCCGCATTTGAGCGCGAAGGTGCCTGAGCCCTCACCAGAGACGCCCCGGCTCTATACCATCCCGCCTTCGGCGCCGTTCCTGACGACGCTCGCCAGGGCCATTCTCGACGGCGAGCTGCCCGTCGCCCGGCGGACCCAAGCCCGATCCGCTCACCCTGCCGCTTCACCACCATCTATCTGCCGACCCGCCGCGCGGCGCGCGCGCTGCGCGAGGCCTTTCTCGCCGAAGCCAAGGGCAAGGCGCTGCTCCTGCCGCGCATCAGGACGCTCGGCGATCCCGACGAGGATGCGGCCATCATCTTCGGGGCCGAGGATGGCGCCGACGACGACGGCGCCATTGGAGCGCCCGCCATCGGTGCGCTGCCGAGACGCCTTGCGCTGATGCGGCTCGTGCTCGCCTTCGGGCATCGCCTCGGCGCGGAAGCGGCGGCCGAGCGGACGACGCTGCCTCACCGATCTTCGCATTGACGCCGGGCCAGGCCTCTTATCTTGCCGCCGACCTGGCGCGCCTCATGGACTTCATCGAGAGCGAGGAGGTCGCGCTTTCCGCGCTCAAGGACATCGTGCCGGAGGAATTCGCCGGGCACTGGCAGCTCACCGTCGAGTTCCTCAAGATCGTCACCGAGCAATGGCCGCGCTATCTCGCGCGATAACGGTCTCGTCTCGCCGGTCGCGCGCCGCAACTCTGCTGATGGCGCGCGAAACCGAGCGACTGGCCAAGGGCTCGCCCCATCCCGTCATCGCCGCGGGATCGACCGGTACGGTGCCGGCGACGGCACGGCTGTTGAAGACCATTGCCTCGCTCCCGAACGGCGCGGTCGTGCTGCCCGGCCTCGACACGTTCCTCGATGACGAGAGCTGGTCGCGCCTCGCCGAGCAGCCCGGAGCATCCGCAATTCGGCATGGCGGAATTGTTGCGCAAACTCGGCGCGACCCGCGCCGATGTCGCCTACGTGCCGGGAGCGCGCCCGATCCTGCCGCCCGCGCGCGGCTCCACCTCGCGAGCGAGGCGTTGCGCCCGGCCGAGAGCACCGATCATTGGGAGCGGTTTCTCGCCGGCGACGCGCTTGCGCCGACGGGCAGCGCAAGCCTCGCCAATGCGCTCGCCGGCATCCGCCTCGTGGTGGCGCCGACCGCGCATGACGAGGCGGAAGCCATCGCGCTCATCCTGAGATCGGCGGTCGAGACGCCGGGCAAGACGGCCGCTCTCGTCACGCCGGACCGGACCTTGGCGCGGCGCGTGGCGGCGCGGCTCAAGCGCTACGATCTTGCTGTCGACGACTCGGCGGGCGTGCCGGTCGCGCGCACCGTGCCCGGCGCCTTTCTCGATCTCGTGCTCGGCGCGGTCGAAACGAACTTCGCGCCGCCCGAGCTCATGGCCCTGCTCAAGCATCCCTTGGCGCTGCTCGGACGCGCCCCGGCCGAGGCGCGGTCGGCGGCGCGGGCGCTCGAACGCGGCGCCTTCCGCGACGTCTATGTCGGAGAAGGCCTCGCCGGAGCGCGGGCGGCGCTTCAAGCCGCGCCGAGCGAGGAGAGGCGCGGTCCTCTCGCTCTGACCGGACGAACACGCAGCGGCGCTTCGTCTGGTCGCGGATCTCGAAACCGCGTTCGCGCCGCTCATCGCGTTGGCGGCAGAGGCTATGCCGCGTCGCCGCGGCGCGCCTCGCCGAGGCCCATGCTGCCGTCGCGGAAGCCCTGGCGCGCGATGCGGACGGCTCGTCGTCGGGACTGTGGCAGGGCGATGCCGGCGAAGCCCTTTCGGTGCTGCTGGCCGAACTGATCGACGCCGGACACGGCCTCGCGCTCCCCGCCGCCGACTATCCGCCGCTTCTATCGGAGCCTGGTCGCCGGCGAAGTGGCGCGGCCGCGCGCGGCGCTCCATCCGCGCCTCTTCATCTGGGGCCCGCTCGAAGCGCGTTTGCAGCAGCCCGACCTGGTGATCCTTGGCAGCCTCAATGAAGGTGTATGGCCGCGGCCTGAGGAGGCCGGGCCGTGGCTCAGCCGGCCCATGCGCGCCGCGCTCGGGCTTACTCCCCCTGAGCGCCGCATCGGCCTTGCCGCCCACGACTTCGCCCAAGCGCTCGGCGCGCGCGAGGTCTATCTCACCCGCGCGCTCAAAGTGGACGGCGTGCCGACCGTGCCGTCGCGCTGGCTGCAGCGGCTGCTCGGCCTTGGTCAAGGCGGCGGGCCTCGAAAACAAGATCGCGCCCGCGCAGCATTGGGTGTCATGGGCCCGCGAGCGCGACCACGCGCCGCCGTTCAATCCGGTGAAGCCGCCCAGCCCGCGACCGCCGGTCGACGCACGGCCGCGCAAATTGAGCGTGACCCGCATCGAAAAATGGATCGCCAATCCCTACGAGATCTTCGCCAGGGACATCTTGAAGCTCGAACCGCTGAAGGCGCTCGGCGCCGAGCCCGACCCCGCGTTGCGCGGCCAGATCGTGCATCGCGCCTTGCAGGACTTCTCGCGCGACTATCCCGATCGGCTCCCCGACGATATCGAAGAGGCGCTGATCGGGATCGCCGACAGGCATTTCGCGGCGCTTGCCGGCTCGCCGGTGGTGAAGGCCTTTTGGCGTCCCGCCTTCCGCCGCTTCGCGCGGTGGTTCGCGGCGACCGAGCCCGCGCGGCGGACCGGGGTGACAAGGCATCGTCGACCGAGGCCTCCGGCGCGCTCGATCTCGGCAACGGACTTCCGCCTCACCGCGCGTGCCGACCGCATCGATGTCGCCGATGACGGATCGGCGGTGATCTACGACTACAAGACCGGCAAGCTTCCCGCTACCAAGACATGTCGAGAAGCTCTTCGCACCGCAACTTCCCCTCGAAGCGCTCATCGCCGAGGAGGGCGGCTTCGCCGATCTCGGCCAGCGCGCCGTCGAGCGGCCTCGTCTATATCTACGCCTCGGGCCGCAACGAAGGCGGCGAGGAGCGCGCGGCGGCCAAGACCGCTCCCGAAATTCTCGCCAGTGCAGGCGCGCGAGAAGCTCGCGGCCCTCATCGCGCGCTACGCCGACCCGGCAATGCCCTACGAGGTGAAGCGCCGGTCGGCGCCTGCCTTCCGCCGCATCTACGATTACGACGAGTATGAGCACCTCGCCCGCATCAAGGAGTGGCTGACGCAAGAGGCCGAGGAGGACTTTCGATGAGCGCCCGCTCGCCGCTTCCGCCCGAGGCCGACGCCAACCAGGCGCGTGCCTCCGATCCGTCCGCATCGGCCTGGGTGTCGGCCAGTGCCGGCACCGGCAAGACCGAGGTGCTGGTCAGGCGCGTGCTTGCGCCTCCTGCTTGCCGGGTTCAAGCCTGAATCGATCCTGTGCCTGACCTACACCAAGACCGCCGCGGCGGAGATGCAGAACCGCCTGCTGCGACGACCTTGCCGATTGGGCGACGGCTCGCCCCGAGGTCCTGGCCGAGAAGCTCACAGCGCTCACGCGGCGCCGCGCCCGACGCGGAGAGCTTGCGCCTTGCGCGGCGCCTGTTCGCGCGCGCGCTCGAAGCCAAAGGCGGCCTCAAGATCCACACCATCCACGGCTTCTGCGAGCGGCTGTTGCAGCGCTTTCCGCTCGAAGCGCAGGTCACGCCGCATTTCTCCGTGCTCGACGAGCGCGAGCAGACCCTGATGCGGCGCGCCGCCTTCGACGCGACGCTCGCACGCGCGGCCGAGGACAGCGAGAGCGCTGCTCGGCAAGGCTCTCGCCAAGGTCATCGCGCTCACCGCGGGCGAGTATTTCCGCCAGGTGATCGATACCGTGATCGGCAAGCGCGCAGAGCTTGCCAGGATGGTCGCCTATCACGCCGGCCGCGAGGATTGGGCCGAGGCCGAAGCCTTGGCGCTCAAGCGCCTGTTCGGCGTGGGCGAGGACGAGGAAGAGACGCTGCTGGCGAAACTCGCGGGCGTCGCTCAGCGATGCCGAGATCGACGCCGCCATCGCCGCCTTCGCGGCGCTTCGGCTCCGACGGCCGAGATGGACAAGAAGGCCGAAGCCAGCCTTCGGCGAGGCAAGAGCGAGCGAGGGCGAGAGCCGCGCGGCGGCGCTGACGGCGATGTTCCTCACGCCAAGACGGAACGCCGCGAAGCACAGATTTGCAGCCAAGGATTTCGCCAGGTAGGGAGCCGGCGATTGCGGCGACGACTTGGCGGCCGCGCAAGCCACATTCGCCGGCCTCAACGACAAGCTCGCGCATGTGCGGATGGCCGAGGCAAGCGCCGCGGTGATCGCCATCGCCGACGCCGTGCGGGCCGAGTACGAGCGGCGGAAGCTGGCGGAGGCCGCGCTCGACTATGACGACCTGATCGTCAAGACCCAGAACCTGCTGTCGCGCGCCGACGCCGCTTCCTGGGTGCTCTACAAGATCGACGGCGGCATCGACCACATCCTGGTCGACGAGGCGCAGGACACCAATCCCGCGCAATGGACCATCATCGAGAACCTGGCGGCGGAGTTCTTCGCAGGCGCCGGCCGGAGCGACAAGCTGCGCACGCTGTTCGCCGTCGGCGACGAGAAGCAGTCGATCTACAGTTTCCAGGGCGCGAACCCGGCGCGGTTCGGCGAGGTCGGCCGCGCTCTCCGGCAAAGGGCCAAGGCGCTTTCGCTTGCCTGGCACGAGGTGCCGCTCAATCTCTCGTTTCGCTCGACCGAGCCGATCCTCGAAGCCGTCGATGGCGTTTTCGCCGGGCGCCGGCGGCCGACGGGCTGATCTGGCGAGGACGGCGCAACCATCACCCACCAGGCCTTTCGCACCGGCCAAGCGGGGCTGGTCGAAGTTGTGGACGGTCGAGACCGAGGAACCGGCCGAGCCCGCCGATGCCTTCGAGCCCTGGAACGAGGAACTGGCGGGCGCCCGCTCGGTCGATGCGCTCGCCAGACGCATCGCCGCCACGATCAAGACATGGCTCGACCGCGGCGAGGAGCTTCCGGCCCAAGGCCGCAATGTCACGGCCGGCGATATCCTGATCCTGGTCCGCCGCCGCGATCCCTTCACCACGCCCATGATCCGCGAGCTGAAGCGGCTCGGCGTGCCGGTCGCGGGCGCCGACCGCATGAGGCTGACCGATCAGCTCGCCGTGCAGGATCTCGTGGCGCTCGCCGACGTGCTGCTCATGCCGGAGGACGATCTCGCGCTCGCCGTCGTGCTCAAGAGCCCGCTCTTCGGTTTCGACGACGACGATCTGTTCGCGCTCGCGCATGGGCGCTCCGGCTCGCTCTGGTCGGCGCTCAAGCCAAGGCGAAGGACGATCCGCGCTTTGCCGAAGCCGCGGAGACGCTCTCTCGCCGTGGCTCGCGCGCGCCGACTTCCTGCCGCCTTACGAATTCTTCTCCGAGCTGCTCGGCGCCGACGGGCAGCGCTTGCGCAAGCGCATGCTCACCCGGCTCGGGCCCGAGGCGGCGGAGGCGATCGACGAGTTTCTCGATCTCGCGCTCGCCTATGACCGCGATGCCGCGCCTTCGCTGCAAGGCTTCGTCAAACAGCTCCGCGCCGGCGACGTGGAGATCAAGCGCGACATGGAGCAGGAGCGCGACGAGGTCCGCATCATGACGGTGCACGGCGCCAAAGGCTTGCAGGCGCCGATCGTGTTCCTGCCCGACACCTGCACGCGGG
This sequence comes from uncultured Alphaproteobacteria bacterium, assembly GCA_963776655.1. Classification (GTDB taxonomy): domain Bacteria; phylum Pseudomonadota; class Alphaproteobacteria; order Rhizobiales; family Methyloligellaceae; genus Methyloceanibacter. The sequence goes on from CAVZNL010000005.1 coordinate 286,286, forward strand.
CGCGAACGCAAGGGCCGAGGCTCTATCCCATGCCGCGCGCGAGGTGCTGCTCTCGACGAGGTGAGCCATCTCGTGTGGCCGCCCCCGGGGCATTCCAAGCTCGCCGCATTATCGCAGCCCTCGAAGACAGCAAGAGCACGTGGATCGTGCCGAGCGCGACGAATATCACCGCCTGCTCTATGTCGCCATGACGCGCGCGCAGGATCGGCTCTATGTCTGCGGCTGGGAGGGCGTACAGACGCGCGAGGAGCAATGCTGGTACGACCTCGTCACGGATGGGCTCCGGAACCGGCTCGACGACCGGAGGCCACGACGGCAAGCTGGTCGGCAGGATGGCGTCCGAGCAGACGAAGCCCGTCCCGACGGTTGAGGCGAAGCGCGAGGACAGCGCGGGCAGAGCCCTTGCCGCAATGGGCGCTTGCGCAGGCGCCCCGCGAGCGCGCGCGCCAGAAGCTTGCTCCTTCGCGGCTCGCTCTCGGCGAGGCGGCGCCGAGGCCTTTCGCCGGATCAAGACCCGCTCGGGCCGCGTGCTCTGGGCCGAGAAGGGCCGCTACGCCAGGGGACGGCTCGTCCATGCCCTGTTGCAGCATCTGCCCGAGATCGAGCCCGACGATCAGGAGCGGGCGGCGCGGGCCTTTGTCGCCGTGCGCGGCGCCGATCTCGCGCAGGAGCTGAGAGAGGAGATCGTCGCCGAGACGCTTGCCGTCGTGAGAGACGCCAGCCTTCGCGCCGCTGTTCCAGCCGGGAAGCCTCGCCGAGGTCCCGGTCGTGGCGCGGATCGGCGACTACGATCTCGAAGGCCAGATCGATCGCCTCGCCATGCGTCGAGGGAAGCCTCCTCATTCTCGACTACAAGACCAACCGGCCGCCGCCCAAGACCCTCGACGAGGTCGCTCCGGCCTATGTCGCGCAGCTCGCCGGCTATCGCACGGCGCTCACGGGACCTGTTCCCGGGGCGCCCCTTGCGCGCGGCGCTGCTGTGGACCGACGGGCCGACGGCTGATGGAAATCCCATCAACTTCGCTTGATGCCGCCGAACAGCGCCTTTTCGGCGCACCGATCGAGCCTTGACGGCATCTTGGGCGCATACCTAGGTTCCCGGCCTGACCCGAGGGAAGGCCGTTACGTGGCGCCCGGCGATCAGGAGAAGCAAATGGCAACGGAAAAAGTATCTGACGACACGTTCGAAGCCGAGGTGCTGAAATCCGCGACCCCGGTGGTCGTCGATTTCTGGGCCGAATGGTGCGGTCCGTGCCGGCAGATTGCCCCCGCTCTCGAAGAGATCGCCAAGGAGCTCAACGGCAAGGTGAAAATCACCAAGCTCAATATCGACGAGAATCCGCGCACGCCTTCGTTCTACAACGTGCGCGCGATCCCGACGCTGATCCTGTTCAAGGACGGCGAGGTCGCCGGAACGCTGAAGGGCGCCTATCCGAAGAATCATCTCGCCGCCTGGATCACGGCACGGCCAGCGCCTAACGCCCGTCTAACCGTGCAGCTTGAGCACGTGGCCCGCAAGATAGAGCGAGCCGCAGATCAGCACGCGCCCGGGTCCCGGCAGCGCGGCCTGCGACCTTAGAAGCGCGTCGGGCACGCTCGTAGCGGCCACGACGTCGAAGCCTTCGGCGCGCGCGATCTCGGCCAAGGCCTCGGCGCCGAAGGCGTTGGGCTCATCGGGAATCGGCACGGTATAGACGCGCTCGACCAGCCCCTTGAACGGGGCGATGAAGGCGTGCGCGTCCTTGGTCTCCATCATGCCGAAGACGAGATGCACCGGGCGCGACACGCGCTCTTCGAGCTCGGCAAGGGCTTGGGCGATGACTCTGCCGCCGGCGGCGTTGTGGCCGCCGTCGAGCCAGATCTCGGTGCCGTCGGCGACATAGGCATGAAGGCCGCCGACCGCGAGACGCTCGAGCCGCGCCGGCCATTCGGCATGGGTGAGGCCCTGTTCGAGCGCGCGCGTGGTGAGCGCCTCGCCGAACAGAAGCTCGGCCGCGGCGATCGCCGTGCCGGCATTGTCGATCTGGTGGCGTCCCTTGAGGCGCGGCAGAGGCAGGTCGAGCAGCCGGGTCGGCGTGCTGAAAGACGAGACGCCCGTGCTGCTCGTACATGTCGAAATCGCGGCCGGCGACATGGAGCGGCGCGCCGATCTGCTCGGCCCGCGCCTCGATCACCTGAAACGCCTCCTGCTCCTGCCGGCCGACCACGCAAGGGACGCCGGGCTTCAGGATGCCCGCCTTCTCGCCGGCGATCTCCGTCAAGGTGTCGCCGAGAAAGGACACATGGTCGATCGAGATCGGCGTGATCGCGGTCAGAGCGGGCTTGGCCACGACATTGGTCGCATCGAGCCTTCCGCCCAATCCGGTCTCCAGCAGCAAGAAATCGGCCGGGACGTCTCGGCGAAGGCGAGGAAGGCGGCCGCCGTGGTGATCTCGAACAGCGTGATCAGCTCGCCGTCATTGGCCGCTTCGGCGCGGGCGAGGCAATCGACCAGCAGCTCCTCGGCGATCGGGGCCGAGCCGTGCGGCCCGGCAAGCACGATGCGTTCATGGAAATGGACGAGATGCGGCGAGGTATAGACATGCACGCGCTTGCCGAGCGCCTCGGCGATGGCCCGCGTGAAGGCGAGGAACGAGCCCTTGCCGTTGGTGCCGGCGACATGCAGCACCGGGGGAAGCTTCTGCTCGGGATGGCCGAGGGCGGCAAGCAGGCGCTCGATACGCCCGAGCGACAGGTCGATCGATTGCGGATGCAGCTTTTTCAGCCGCTCAAGCAGGGTGTCGCTCGACGCGATCCGGGGGCGGGGCGAGGCGCGCCCGGCGCTGTGCGGAACTTGTGTCAATCCCTCGTGCCCTTAGACGCTGTGCGGCGGATTAGGATTAGCGCCATTGCCGGCCCCGCTCGTCAAGTCCTCGCCGTCCTCCTCGTCGTGCGCGGTGTCGAGGCCGTTGCCGGAGAGCGCGATGGTCGAAGGCGGCGCCGCGCGCGCGAGCTTGCCGTCCTTGGCTCGGAGAGCGCGACATCGCGGCCGGGCTGGCGGTGGGTCAAGAGCTGGCAGAGGCGGGCGAGCGTCCCGCGCAGCTGGTGGCGATGCACCACCATGTCCACCATGCCGTGATCGTGGAGATATTCGGCGCGCTGGAAGCCGTTCGGCAGCTGCTCGCGAATGGTCTGCTCGATGACGCGCGGACCGGCAAAGCCGATCAGGGCGCCGGGCTCGGCGATATGGATGTCGCCGAGCATGGCGTAGGACGCGGTCACGCCGCCGGTGGTCGGGTGGGTCAGCACCACGATATAGGGCAGCCGCGCCTCGCGCAGCTCCTGCACCGCGACGGTGGTGCGCGGCATCTGCATCAGCGAGAGGATGCCTTCCTGCATGCGCGCGCCGCCCGAGGCGGCGAACAGAATGAACGGCGTCTCGCGCTTGACCGCGGCGCGCATGACGGCGATGACCGCTTCGCCCGCGGCGGTGCCGAGCGAGCCGCCGAGGAAGTCGAAATCCTGCACGGCGGCCACGATCCTCTGGCCTTCGAGCCGCCCGGCGCCGGCGAGGACGGCGTCGGCGAGACCGGTCTTGCTGCGCGCGTCCTTCAGCCGGTCGGTGTAGCGGCGCTCGTCGCGGAATTTGAGCGGATCGAGCGGGAACCTCGGGCAGAGGCAAGGTCTCGTATTCGGCATCGTCGAACAGCGATTTCAGTCGCGCCGCGGCCGACATGCGCATATGGTAGTTCGAGCCCGGGACCACGAACTGGTTGGCTTCGAGGTCCTTGTAATAGATCATCTGCCCCGTCTCGGGGCATTTGACCCACAGATTGTCCGGCAGTTCCTTCTTGCGAAGGATGCTGCGGATCTTGGGCCTGACGACGCTGTTGATCCAGTTCACGGGTCTACAAAGCTCTCAAAAGTTCGAACTCGCTCAGAACGCGCTAAAGCGCTGCGGCTTCGGCCGGATGGCGCAGCGCCGCAGCGAGACGCTCGACCAGGCCGAGCACTTGCGGCTTCGTCGTGCGGGTGGCGTTGCCTTCTTGGTCGAGGCTTTCGGCAATGGCCGTGACGAGGGCCGAGCCCACCACCACGCCCTCGGCGAGCCCGGCGATCGCGCTCACTTGCCCTTCCGTCTTCACCCCGAAGCCGACCGCAATCGGCAGGCCGGTTTGCGCCTTGATGCGCCCGACATGGCCGCTCGACCTCGGCCAGGTCCGGCGCCTTCGTGCCGGTGATGCCGGCGATCGAAACGTAATAGACGAATCCGCTGGTATTGGCGAGCACGGCGGGCAGGCGCCTGGCGTCGGTCGTCGGCGTCGCGAGCCGAATGAAGTTGAGCCCGGCCGCGGTCGCGGCGGGGCGAAGCTCGGCATCCTCCTCTGGCGGCATGTCAACCACGATCAGACCGTCCGCTCCCGCTTCGACCGCGTCCGCGATGAAGCGGTCGACGCGATATACATATATGGGGTTGTAGTAGCCCATTAGCACGAGGGGCGTGGCGTCATCGCCGGCGCGGAAGGCCTTCACCATTTGCAGGGTCTTCTGCATGGTCTGGCCGCGCCTTCAGCGCCCGCTGGGACGAGGCCTGGATCGCCGGGCCGTCGGCCATCGGATCGGAGAAGGGCATGCCGAGCTCGATGATATCGGCGCCGGAAGCGGGCAGCGCCTTGAGGACGGCGAGCGAGGTGTCGTAATCGGGGTCGCCGGCGGTGATGAAGGTCACGAGCCCGGCGCGTCCCTCCCGCTTCAGCTCCGCAAATCTCCTGTCGATCCGCGTCACGCTCACATCTCCATGTGAAGGTGCTCGGCGACGGAGAAGATGTCCTTGTCGCCGCGTCCGCACATATTCATGACCAGGAGATTGTCGCGCGGCAAAGTCGGCGCGAGCTTCTTCACGTAGGCCAGCGCATGGGACGGCTCGAGCGCCGGAATGATGCCCTCGAGCCGCGTGCAGAGCTGGAAGGCGTCGAGCGCCTCCTTGTCGGTCACGGCGACGTAGTTCACCCGGCCGGTGTCCCTGAGCCAGGAATGCTCGGGACCGACGCCGGGGTAATCGAGGCCGGCCGAGATGGAATGGCCTTCGAGGATCTGCCCGTCGTCGTCCTGAAGCAGATAGGTGCGATTGCCGTGCAGCACGCCGGGCTTGCCGCCGCTCATCGATGCGGCATGACCGTTCATCACATCGAGGCCATAGCCGCCGGCCTCGACGCCGTAGATCGCGACCGACGGCTCGTCGAGGAAGGGATGGAACAGGCCCATGGCGTTCGAGCCGCCGCCGATGCAGGCGACGAGCGTATCGGGAAGCCGCCCTTCCCGCTCCTAGCATCTGCTCGCGCGTCTCGCGCCCGATCACCGACTGGAAATCGCGCACCATGGCGGGATAAGGATGCGGGCCCGCCACCGTGCCGATGATGTAGAAGGTGTCGTGCACATTGGCGACCCAGTCGCGAAGCGCGTCGTTCATCGCATCTTTCAGCGTGCCCGAGCCTGACGTCACCGGCTTCACCTCGGCGCCGAGCAGCTTCATGCGAAACACGTTCGGCCGCTGCCGCTTGATGTCGGTCGCGCCCATGTAGATCACGCAAGGAAGGCCGAAGCGCGCGGCGACGGTCGCCACCGCCACGCCGTGCTGGCCGGCGCCGGTCTCGGCGATGATGCGCGTCTTGCCCATGCGGCGGGCGAGCTGAATCTGGCCGAGGCAATTGTTGATCTTGTGCGAGCCGGTGTGGTTGAGCTCGTCGCGTTTGAAATAGATCTTGGCGCCGCCGAGCTGCTGTGGTCAGCCGCTCGGCGAAATAGAGCGGGCTCGGCCTCCCGGCGTAATGGGTGAGAAGATCGGCGAGCTCGGCATGGAAGGCGGGATCGGCCTTGGCCTCGGCATAGGCCTGCTCGAGATCGAGGATCAGCGGCATCAGCGTCTCGGCGACGAAACGGCCGCCATAGAGGCCGAAATGGCCGCGCTCGTCGGGACCGGCGCGATAGGTGTTGAGCGGATTGGGCTCGGTGCGCGCGCTCATGATGCCTTGGCCCTTGGCTGCCGGGCGGCTGCCTTCGCCGCCCGAATGAAGCGCTTCACCAGCTCGGCGTCCTTCTCGCCGGGCGCGCGCTCGACGCCGGAGGACACATCGACCAGGGCTGCGCCCGGTCATGCCGATGGCCGCGCCGACCGTCTCGGGGGTGAGGCCGCCCGACAGCGCGAAGGGCGCTCGCGAAACCTTGGAGCGCGCGCCAGTCGAAGGCGACACCGTTGCCGCCGGGAAGCGGCGCGCCGGGATCGGCCTTGGCGTCGAACAGAATGTGGTCGGCGCTTGCGGCAAAGGCGGGGCCGCCGCCACGTCGGCCGCCGTCGGCGATCGCGATGGCCTTCATCACCGGCAGTCCGGCGCGGGCCTTGATCGCGGCGACGCGCTCGGGCGTCTCGCTGCCATGAAGCTGGAGGAGGTCGGGGCGCACGGTCGCCGATCACGCTGTCGATCAGCGCATCGTCGGGATCGACCAGGACGGCGACCGTTCCGATCCTGCCGCGCGCCGCGCGCGCGAGCGTCTCGGCCTGCTGCGGGCGTCGAGGTGGCGCGGGCTCTTTGCGAAGAACACGAGCCCGACATAGTCGGCGCCTGCTTCCGCCGCGGTTTCGACGATGGCAGGCGTCCGCACGCCGCAGATTTTGACCTTGACCGGCACGTCTGGCTCTCGGGTGAGGTTTTCGGCGGCTTTTGACGGCTCGCGCTGTCGCCACCCTATGCCAATCCAGGGCCCAAAGTCTACCGCACTGCAACAATTGGCCTTGCTGACCGGTTAGCGCGGCGCTCCGCGGCAGGATCCTGCCGCGCCAGCGCCAGACGGCGACACCGATCCAAATCGCCTCGACGACGCCGAAGGGCCAGGCACCCTGGAGGAAGCCGTAGATCGAGGCAAGCCGCAGGCGCCGCGAAGGCCAGGATGTACCAGGGGCTCCGGTCCTCGAGCGCGTAGAAGATCAGCATGGCGTGACCGTAATCAGGCCGAAGAGGGTGAGCGCGTCCATCGACGCGGGGATCAATTCACGGTCAGGCGCGGGCGATCGGACGCGGGCTCCGCCCTCAAGCTCCTTTTCGAGCCGGTCGGCCTGGCGGCGCCACTCGCGCACCTCGCGGGCTTCGTCCCGTGCGGTGCGCCGCCATTTGCCCTGGCCGAGCCAGGTGGCGATCCCGCCGACGACGAGCCCGAGAGCGAAGGCGCCAAGCAGGAACAGGAACAGCGGCGCCTCGAGCGAAAGCCCGGGCTCGCTGCCGCCGAAGGGATCGAGAATGAGGAGCGCGGGCTTGCGATTGACGACGGCAAGCGTGATCAGCACCACGCCGAGGGGAACGACGACAAGGGCAAGGACGAGCTTACGCCACATTGCCGCGGGCTTTCGCTGGCACCCGCTAACGGGTGCCGTCAGGGTTCAGGCGCTCGCGCAGTTCCTTGCCGGTCTTGAAGAAGGGGACGTATTTGTCCTCGACAAAGACCGTATCCCCCGTGCGCGGATTGCGCCCCTGACGCGCCGCGCGATGCTTCACCGTGAAGGCGCCGAAGCCGCGCAGCTCCACTCTGTCGCCGCGCGCCAGCGCGCCCGTGATCTCATCGAGCACGATGTTGATGATGCGCTCGACGTCGCGATGGAAGAGATGCGGATTGGCGGCGGCCACCTTCTGAATCAACTCCGACTTGATCATGAAAGCCCCACCTGGCCGGGCGCCTCAAAGGCGCGGGCCGTACGTCCCCCGCTAGTTCGACGCAGGGTGCCAAACGGAAACAAGACCGTCAAGCTTGAGGGTAGCCGAGATTTGGCCGGCGATGCCAGCAATTCTCTCGGCCGAAAGGCCGACCGATGGCAGCCAAAGACTGAAACAGCCAGCCGAACAGGCCGGAGCTTTCCGCCGTCGGCTTCCAGTCGACGATCTTGAGGCCCGGCGGAACCTTGCGCTCCTTGGCTGAGCCAGCTCATCGCCGCCTTCTCGTCGCCGATCTCATCGGCGAGCTTCAGTTCGACGGCCTGGCGGCCCGAATAGATGCGGCCGTCGGTCAGCCCCGGAACGGAGGGCGGCTCGATATTGCGGCGCTTGCTCACGAGATCGACGAACCAGACCTTGGCGTCCTGCACCATCTCCTCGGTCAAGCGCGCGCGCCTGCTCGTCGGTCGGCTCGAACGGGACTCGGCACCGCCTTCAACGGGCCGCTCTTCACCTCCTCGACCTTGATGCCGAGCGTCTGCAGAAGCTCGGTGACCTCGGCCCATTGGAAGATCACGCCGACCGAGCCGGTGATGGTGTTGCCGTAGACGAAGATGCGGTCGGTGGCGAGCGCCACGATATAGGCGGCGGAGGTGGCGAGCGTCCCGCACACGGCGACCACGGGCTTCTTCTCGGCGAGCCGGCGGACGGCGTCGTACATCGCCTCGCCGCCGGTGGTCGTGCCGCCCGGACTGTTGATGTTGAGGATGACGGCCTTGACCTGATCGGACTTGCCGACCTTGTCGATCAGCTCGTTCATCTTGCGGTCGTCGGTGATGATGCCCGACACGGTCACCCGGGCGACATGGGGCAAGAGGCTCGCCGGACCCGCGCCATGTGCGGTCGCCCAGCAGGAACACGCCGAGAGCAGAGCAGCCCGAGCGCGACGGCAGCGATCCGCCACGCCGTCAGCCGCCGCTTGAGGCGGCGGCGATCGATCACGCTTTCAGCGTCGAGAGCCATTGATCCTCGCGCACGGAATCCGACGCCTCAGACGGCTCAAGGTTCCGAACGATCACGCGCCTCGCTCACTCTTCCGGCGTGGCGCTCGGCTCGGCGTCGCCCTTGGCGGCGCGCTTGCGCTTGGGCTTGGCCGGCAGGCTCCTCGCCCTCGTCGTCCTTCGCCTTGTTCAGGGCCGCGCCGAGGATGTCGCCGAGCGAGGCGCCGGAGTCGGTCGAGCCGTATTGGGCCACGGCCTCCTTCTCCTCGGCGATCTCCAGCGCCTTGATCGAGACCGAGACCTTGCGCGCCTTGGCATCGACCTGGGTGACGACGGCATCGAACTTCTCGCCGACGCCGAAGCGATCGGGCCGCTGCTCGGAGCGGTCGCGCGACAGGTCGGATCGGCGGATGAAGGTGGTGAGGTCGTGGTCGAGAAGCTTGACCTCGAGACCGTTGTCCTTGACCTGGAGCACCTCGCAGGTCACCCGCAGGCCCTTCTTCAGCTTGGCGGACGGCGCGCCTGAGGCGAACGGATCGGGCGTGAGCTGCTTGATGCCGAGGCTGATGCGCTCCTTCTCGGAATCGGCCTCGAGCACCACGGCCTTGGCGGTGTCGCCCTTCTTGTAGTCCTTGAGCGCCTCTTCGCCGGGCTTGGTCCAGTCGAGATCGGACAGATGCACCATGCCGTCGATGCCGCCATCGAGGCCGATGAACAGGCCGAACTCGGTGATGTTGCGGATCTGGCCTTCGATGGTCGTGCCCGGAGGATGGTTGGCGGCGAAGGCGACCCACGGATTCTCCTGGGTCTGCTTCAGGCCCGAGCGAGATGCGGCGCTTGTCGGGATCGACCTCGAGCACCTGGACTTCCACCTCCTGGCTGGTCGAGACGATCTTGCCGGGATGGACGTTCTTCTTGGTCCAGCTCATCTCCGAGACGTGGATCAGCCCCTCGACGCCGGGCTCAAGCTCGACGAAGGCGCCATAGTCGGTGATGTTGGTGACGGTGCCCTTGAAGCGCGAGCCCACGGGATATTTGGCGGCGATGCCCTCCCACGGATCGGCCTCGAGCTGCTTGATGCCGAGGCTGATGCGCTGGGTCTCGGGATTGATGCGGATGATCTGCACCTTCACCGTGTCGCCGACATTCACGATCTCGCTCGGATGGTTGACACGTCTCCACGCCATGTCGGTGACATGCAGAAGCCCGTCGATGCCGCCGAGATCGATGAAGGCGCCGTAGTCGGTGATGTTCTTGACCACGCCGTCGATGACCTGGCCCTCTTCGAGACGGGCGACGATCTCGCTGCGCTTCTCGGCGCGGGTCTCCTCGAGCACCGAGCGGCGGGAGACGACGATATTGCCGCGGCGGCGATCCATCTTCAGGATCTGGAAGGGCTGCGGCATGTTCATCAGCGGCCCGACGTCGCGGATCGGGCGAATGTCCACCTGGCTTCCCGGAAGGAAGGCCACGGCGCCGTCGAGATCGACGGTGAAGCCGCCCTTGACGCGGTTGAAGATCACGCCCTCGACGCGCTCGCCGGCCTTGTACTTCTCCTCGAGCCTGGTCCAGCTCTCCTCGCGCCGCGCCTTCTCGCGCGACAGCACAGCCTCGCCGGCCGAGTTCTCGACGCGCTCGAGATAGACATCGACCTCGTCGCCGACGGAGAGATCGGGCGCGCGGCCCGACATGCCGAATTCTTTCAGGGGGACGCGGCCTTCGGTCTTGAGGCCCGACGTCGATAACCGCGACGTCCTTCTCGATCGCGACGATGGTGCCCTTGACCACACTGCCTTCCTGGAGCGCGGTTCCGGTGAGCGACTCCTCAAGAAGGGCGGCGAACTCGTCGCGGCTCGGATGGCTTACGCTCGTCTGCGGTTCGGTCATCTAGGCTCCTACTCGGCGTCGCATCATACACGTCTCCTGCCTCCCTTGAGGCTCTTCAGTCGGTTTCGCTCAGGCGCGGCAGGATTGCAAGAGCTTGCGGGGGCGGCCTCCTGGCTGCCCTCCCCTCCGCTCGCTAACCCTCGCGGAAATCATCGAAAAGTGATGCGCCAATGCAAAATGGGGCAGGAGCCTCAACCGGCCTGCCCAGCACGGCCCATCGCAGCATCGATCAAAGCGATGGCTGCCTTGAACGCGGCGTCTATATCCAAATTCGTGGTGTCGAGCAAGTACGCGTCCTCGGCCTGGCGCAAGGGGGCCGCGGCGCGGTTTTTGTCGCGTTCGTCGCGGCGCCTGATATCGGCAAGGACATCGGCCTCGGTCATCGCCATGCCGGCCTCGCGCAGCTCGCGGAAACGGCGCCGGCGCGCTCCTCGGGGCTCGCGGTGACGAACAGCTTCACGTCGGCATCGGGGCAGATGACGGTGCCGATGTCGCGGCCGTCGAGGACCGCGCCGGGCTTGCTGCCGGGCGAAAGCCCGTTGATAGGCGAGCAGCGCCGTCCCGCACCTCAGGGTGCCGCGCGACGATCGAGGCGGCCTCGCCGAGCCTGCCGTCCATCAGCATGGGATCGTCCAAGCGTCGCAGGGTCGAGCGCCTTGGCCGCGGCGAGCGCGGCACGCGCATCAGACGGGATTCGCCCCGCTCGCCAAGTATCGCGCGCCACCGCGCGGTAGAGCTTGCCGGTGTCGAGATGGGCGAGGCCGTAATGGGCGGCGATGCGCTTGCCGAGCGTGCCTTTGCCGGAGGCGGCGGGCCCGTCGATGGCGATCAGCATGAGGCGAAATTCGCTCCGAGCCGGGTCATCAGCGGCACGAAGTCGGGAAAGCTCGTCGCTGATCATGCTGACATCGTCGACCGTGACCGGGCGCGCGCGCGCCAAGCCCGAGCGTGAGGAAGGCCATGGCGATGCGGTGATCCATCAGCGTCTCGACGCGAGCGCCGCCCTTGACCTCTCCGCTGCCCTCGACGATCAGATCGTCGCCCTCGACGCGCGACGGAGACGCCGCAAGCGGCAAGGCCTGCGCGGTGGCGGCGAGCCGGTCGCTCTCCTTCACCTTGAGCTCGGCAAGACCTTCCATCGCGCGTCTCGCCTTCGGCGAAGGCGGCAAGGCAGGCGAGGACCGGATATTCGTCGATCATCGACGGCGCACGCTCGGGCGGCACGCGAACGCCCTTGAGCGCGCTCGTTCTGCACGCGGAGGTCGCCGACCGGCTCGCCGCCTTCGTCGCGGCGGTCGAGCATCTCGATATTCGCGCCCATCTCGCGCAAGGTCTCGATGAAGCCGCTTCGCGTCGGGTTGAGGAGCACGCCCTCGACCACGATGTCGGAGCCGGGCGAGATCAGCGCCGCGGCGATCATGAAGGCGGCGGAGCTCGGATCTCCCGGCACGGCGATGCTCGCGCCGTGAAGCTCGGCGTCGCCGCAGACGGTGACGGCGCGGGCGCCCGTCGCCGCGATCCTCGGTCACGATCTCGGCGCCGAAAAAGCCGAGCATGCGCTCGGTGTGGTCGCGCGCGGCAAGCGGCTCGACCACGGTGGTCCGGCCCGGCGCATGCAGGCCGGCGAGAAGGACGGCCGACTTCACTTGCGCCGACGGCACGGGAAGGTCGTAGACGATGGGAAGGAGGTCGCGCGTGCCGCGGACCACGAGCGGGAGCGTCGCGTGATCCGTCGTCGGCGTCGGTTTGCAGGCCCATGGCGGCAAGCGGGCGCAAGCACGCGGCCCATGGGCCGTCGCCGCAAGGAGGCATCGCCCGTGAATTCGACTTGCATGTCGTGGCCGGCGACGACGCCGAGCATGAGGCGGCTGCCGGTGCCGGAATTGCCGAAGTCGAGCGGCGCGGACGGGGCGCGCAAGCCTCCGACCCCTTGGCCCTTCACCGCGACGGCGCCGTTCGACCGTTCCACCTCGGCGCCGAGCGCCGCCACGGCCTGCGCGGTGGCCAGCGACATCCTCGGCCTCGAGCAGGCCGGTGATGCGGGTCGTGCCGGTGGCAAGCGCGCCCAGGATCAGCGCGCGATGGGAAATCGACTTGTCGCCAGGCACCCGAATCCGGCCGGAAAGGCGCGCGGACGGGCTTGCGGTCAAGGGCTGCTTCATAGGGTCTCAGTCGGGCTTTTGGGGCGTTCGATAGCTTTTGACAGCACAGATGCGGCGTGGCAATGGGGAGCGCAATCTCAGGACCAGCATCGAGGACGTATCAATGTCGAAACCCGCACGGGGAACCAAGCGCGTTTGCCCGAGCTGTGGGGCGCGGTTTTACGACTTGAGCCGGACGCCCATCACCTGTCCCGTCTGCCAAGCCGTCTATCAGGTGACGCCGCCGCCGTCGCGCCGCAGCGAACGCGCTCAGCCGGTTGAGGCGAGGAAGGTGGTAGAGCCGGAGGCCGAGGCCGCCCGTGCTCGAAACCGCCGACAGTCATCAGCCTGGAAGAGGTCGAGGAGGCGGGCGCCGAGGCCGCCATCGAGGAGGACGAGGAGATCGTCGATCTCGGCGAGGACGCGCCGGAGATTCCGGCCGCGAGACGACGACAACGCCTTCCTCGAGGAAGAGGAGGAGGGCGAGGCCGACGTGTCAGGCATTGTCGGCGGCGAAGGGCGAGGAAACCTGACGCCAAGCCGCGGGCACGGCGTTGCGGAAGCCGAGGCGCTTGCACCGAGGCGCTTGCACCGAGGTGCTGCACAGAGGTGCTTTGACCCGGTCCGCTCGGCTTCAGCCAAGCTTCCATTCTCTCTTGATCGGCAAAGCGCATCGCCCTAAGTCAGATGCCAAGGGCCGGGTGCCACGCAACTTCTGATTTCCGGCTTCTGGCTTCTGATTTCTGACTTCTGACACCGAAGGGGCCATAGCTCAGTTGGGAGAGCGCGTGAATGGCATTCACGAGGTCGGCGGTTCGATCCCGCCTGGCTCCACCAAATAAAACAAAGGATTAATCAAACCCACGGGGGATGGATTTAATTCTAGTGCGCGCATAGTGCACCGAGAGGCGATTTCGTGCCTATGAGTCGGCGGCGCGTCGAAGCACCGAATGTCCGCAGCTCCTCGGATAGCGGACAATCCCTGCTCGCTTCCTTGGTCCCTTCCTAAAGTCGGCGTTATAGACTGCCACACGCAGAAACAGCATTCTGCGCACCTACAAAAACGATGTCTAACCAAGATATTCTGCCCATCCTAGAAGAGCGTTTTGGGAATCGCTACGCGCGACAGCGCCTTCAAATCGAAAAGGACCATGAGGCGCAGGTCTTTGGTCAAGGCATAAACTTCTTTCACTTCGAGAACCTCCCGCTGTCGCATATCGTGATCCGCACCGTCCTTATGGTGACGGGCCTCTATCGTCGAGGCATTCGCAATGCGGCGGAGGTCGAGATACGGCACAATTGGATTGAGTCGCCACACCTGCCGGAGGCCTTCGACGGATTCACCATCGCTCAGCTCAGCGACCTTCACGTCGAGATGAGCGAAGCCGCAATGAAGCGCGTGGTCGAACTCACCCGTGAGGCACGCTATGACATCTGCGTTCTAACGGGGGACTACCGAGGCGAAACTTGCGGTCCGTACGACACAACTCTCGCCGGGGTAGCGCGCGTTCGTGCCGGCCTTAAAGATCCGATCTATGGCGTACTCGGCAATCACGATACGATTTGCATGGTGCCGGGATTGGAGGCGATGGGGATAAAGATGTTGCTCAATGAGGGCGAGATTATTGAGCGCGGCGGGCAACGCCTCCATCTTGCCGGCATTGACGATGCCCATTTCTATGGAATGGAGGACATCGATAAAGTGGCCGCCGCGATCCCCGATGGCGAGTTTTCGATTCTGATCTCACACACGCCTGAAGTCTATCGACAGGCTGCCCTTGCCGGCTTCAATCTCTTGTTGAGCGGCCATACCCATGGTGGCCAGATTTGCCTTCCGGGCGGCATCCCGATCACGCTTGATTCGGTCTTGCCCCGGTCCATGGGCTCCGGCGCTTGGAAATATGGCGACATGATCGGCTACACCTCGGTAGGCGCAGGGTCATCCGTTCTCCCTGTGCGCTTCAACTGCCCTCCAGAAATTACCCTGCACCACCTCCGCCGGTCGAACCGATGATCCCCGTCAGTGCGGTTCGTCGCGAAGATTCAACTTGAAAAGGAGTGGCGACAGGATCAGTGCGCCGACGACGAAAATCGTCGCCCCTGCCATAACATCGAGAATGCTGAGCGGCAGCAGCAACCGGCTAGCCAGAAGGGGAAAGAGAGACTCCGGAATGTGATCGAGACCTATGGCCATGCTGCTTGGGGCCAGGTCCAGCCTGCGTTTCACAAAGCTGGAGAAGAGATCGCCGGCCATAGCAAAGGTCGCGATCAAAACCCCGACGCGCCACCCAAGTCCCATCAGCGTCGCGCAGATAGCCGTCGACAACACGGAGACGACGACGCCACGAATGGTTTTTGTAGGACCGAATACGGGCCGGCCATCGACAAAAAGAGCGCCGCCGTCGAGCGGTCGGGCAAGTGTCCCCCTGAATAGCTTCTTGGCCGCGACAGCCGAACCGTTGGCCACCACCAGCAGGATCAGCAGTTGCAGCAACAAGAGGACCTGCATAACAGCGCCCCGTAGCGACGACCGGATAATCGAGCTTATAATTGGTGAATTGTCCCGCGGCTACGGCGGCCTGCTTAGCGCCGGGCTAACCCTACCGGTCGCCATGGCTCCGACTTGCACGATGCGCGACGCCGAAGGCCGTGCAATCCGCTGGCCGGACTAAGCGGCGCGCGCGGCAAGACGCGGCGCGGCGCGGCAGGTCGCCGGCGATCAGATCGGCGATGAAGGCGAGAAGCGGGAGGCCGCGCTCTAGCGCGGGCAGATCATCTTCCCGGGCAGATCATCCTCCAGCGGCCGAGGACGCCCCGCCTCCAATAGCAGCTCGGTATGACCGGCGGACCCCAAGACAGCGCGTAGGCCGGCTCGTCCACGTCATAGCTCACCCAGACGCATCGATCGACTCCGCACAGCCATTCGGCCTTCGCCGGCTGATGAGCGAAGATCAGCGCGGTCGCGAGAAGCAAGCTTGCAAAGATGACTTTGATCACATCAACCCCCTGACAACGATGTCCATAACAATGATGTCCATGGCCGCGACATCGCTTTAGCCCGGGCGCCGCGCGAAGTCCATCCCGGCGGCCGCGATTCCGGTCCGGCTCAACGAAAATTCGATCGAGCATGAAACGTGAACTCTTGGATAAACTTTGATCGACCATTCGCTCGCGCTGCGATAGGCTGATAGGTGGGGACGTCTGGCGGGGGAAATTCATGCAACAGCTTGGCAGCGGCCGCGCAAGGCGCCGGACTCGTGGTATCTCGCGCGCGGCGACAAACGATTCGGGCCGCTCGGGAATCGTGAATTGCTGCTTCTCGCCGAGCGCGGCGGGCTCAAGACCGACGACCTGTTGTGGAAGCCGGGCTTCGAATCGTGGAAGCCGGTGCGCGACGTCTGCGACATGTCTGCGCTTGCGGCGCCGCAAGAGCCTTCATCCGCCGGTGTGGAATTTCTTCCCGCCGACACGCCGGGCGCAGAACCTGCCGCCGCGACCAGCGCCGGCCCGGCGCGGGCGCCGAAGGGGAGTCTGAAAGCGAGACTCGTCAAAGAGCTGAGAGAATTCCTGGTGATCTTCGCCTATCTCTGGCTCGTGTTTCTCGTCTTCTTCGTGCATGAGTGGATCGTGCTTGCGGGCCACAGTATCAGCTTCCGGTTCTACGGGCTCGCCGCTCGTCAACGCGTTGGTTCTCGGCAAGATCATGCTCATCGCGGAGAACATGCGCTTTGCGGAGAGGTTTCATAACCGGCCGCTGATCGTCCCCATCGCCTACAAATCCGTGGCGTTCTCGGTGTTGCTGATGGCCGCCTATATTCTCGAGGAAATCGCCGTCGGGCTGTTCCACGGCAAGACTGCCGCCGAAAGCTTTCCTCAGATCGGCGGCGGAGGCGTGGTCGCAATGTTATGCGTCACGGCGCTCATGGCGGTTGCGCTTGTTCCCTTCTTTGCCTTTCGGGAGATCGCGCGCGTCGTCGGCGAGGCCGAGTTCCGCACGCTCATGCTCGGTGCCGGAAAAGACGCTGCGGATCACCCGCCCGTTGCCGCAGCGACCGAGCCGGTCTAGGTGCGAGCGCTTGGAGGGACAGGAGAACGAGCCGATGGCTACTCGCTTCCCAACACCGCGACGACGATATTGGCTTCGTGCGCGGTCGCTGACCCGCGCCGGCAAATCCTGGTCGTAGGCGCCCGGCGCGATCAGGATCGTGTCACCGGGCTTGGCGGCCTCGACGGCCTGGGCGAGCGTCTTGAAGGCCGTGCCGCGGTGCGGCCGTCATGAGCGTCGCTGCCGTTGGAACTGACGTACCAGATCATCGCGTCGCGCGTCTGGAACAGAGGGTCGCTTCTGCGAGCTTAGTGCAAGGCCGGCCGCAAGGGGTAGGAGCGAAACACGAAGGGGTGATCGTGCGGCCCGCTCTGCTTGAATTGGCTTGCGCATTTTCCCCATATGCGAAGGCGGATTAACGAAGGCTCGGCGCCGCGGCGGGGCCGAGCCTTGTCTTCAAGAGGCGCCGTCAGGGCCTCGCCAAACGCCCGGCATGGCGCGGCCGCTTATCTGGAAAGGGCTTTCGCTCGATGTCGCGCATGACACTCCTCGACGGCAGTCTCTGGCTGAGCCTTGCCGCTCCGCGCGGGCTCGAGCGGCGCAGGCAAGGCGGCGCGACGCCGGCTATCCTCCGTACAATGTCGAGCTCTTGCCGGAACGAGCCGCAAGCCTTGCGCGTCACGCTTGCCGTGGCCGGCTTTGGCCCCGAGGAGCTCGAGGTGAGCATCGAGGACGGCGAGCTCTCCATTCGCGGCAAGCAGCGCGAGGAGCAGACCCGCGACTATCTGCATCGCGGCATCGCCGCGCGGCAGTTCAAGCGAAGCTTTCAGCTCGCGAGCGGCGTCGAGGTCCGCAAGGCGGAGCTCGATAACGGCCTCCTGGCCATCGAGCTGGTCCGGCCGCGCAAGGAGAAGCGCGTGATGAAGATCGGAATCACCGCCGCCGATTGAAACCTTCGATGAGGCTTGCTGCGTAGCTTCATCATCCCCTCATCAGGAGGAGTAGACGTCAGATGAATGAGTTCGAAAAAGAAGAAGATCGCCAGACGCGCGCGCCGATGACCCGGAGCGAATTCGCGCAGCTTGGCGACGGCGAAGTCGCCTATATCAAGCAGCTCGATTCCGACGCCGCCGAGCGCCTGTTTCCGGCGCTGCACGACGCGCCCGAAGGGCATCGATCTCTATGCCGTGCTCGGCGCCGACGGGACGCCGCTCGCGCTGACCGACAGCCGCAACGCGGCCATCGCCAACGCCATCGAGAACGACCTCGTGCCGGTGAGCGTGCACTGAACGGACTTGCCTAGCCGCAACTTGTCGTGCGGTGATAGTGCTCGCGCTCAGCTCAAGCGGCGTGGGAGGAGGTTTCGTCCTCGGTCAAGACCGCGTAAAGCGCCGCGGCATCCTTCGAGGCGCGGAGCTTCTCCACTGCGCTCCCCTCGCGCAACAGCCGCGAGATGCGGGCGAGCGCCTTGAGATGGTCGGCGCCGGCGCCTTCCGGTGCGAGCAGAAGGAACACGATATCGACCTTCTGGCCGTCGACCGCGTCGAAGTCGATCGGCTCGGCGAGGCGGGCGAAGATGCCGACGATGCGCTTCAGCCCCTGAAGCTTGCCGTGGGGAATGGCGATGCCCTGACCGAGCCCGGTCGAGCCGAGCCGCTCGCGCTGCAACAGGACATCGAAGATGTCGCGCTCGGGAAGCCCGGTGAGACGGGCGGCGCGGACGGAAAGATCCTGAAGGAGCTGCTTCTTGGTTTTCGCCTTGAGCAGCGGCACGACAGAATCGGGGGAGATGAAATCACCTAGCAGCATCTGTCTATCCCATCCGATGGGCGCGGTAGCGACGACAGGGCGGACATTCGCCTAGCGCCGCTTGCGCGCCTTCTTGGTCCGTTAGCATGCGCTACCGACTTCGCTACCTGAGCGCTCTTTTGATGCGCTACCGCTTCGCTACTTGAGCGCAGCGGCCCCGCCGGATCGATCCAGCCGATATTGCCGTCGTCGCGGCGGTAGACCACGTTGATTTCCCCGTGGCTTGCGTTGCGAAACACGACAACGGACCGGTCGGACAAATCCATCTGCATCACCGCGTCGCTCACCGCCATTTCGTGCACAGGCGTTTCGGCCTCGGCGATAATAACGGGATTGTCCTCATCGTGTTCCTCACGACCCTCGCCAGCGGCCTGAATGACGTAGTCCGCCGCCGGTGTCTGCTTGCGCGGCGTGTCCGCCGCCATCGCCGCTTCAGCCTCCGCTTGTAGCGGCGCACCCGCTTCTCGAGCCGCTCACAGGCGCGATCGGCGCTCTGATAGGCGTCAGGCGCCACGCCATGCGCCTCGAGACTCATGCCCTGCCACAAATGGATGGTGCAGTCGGTCCGAAACTCCCCGTGCTCCTTCTCGATGCGCACATGCCCCGTGGTTTCGCGCCCGATGAACTTCTCGACGGTGTGGGCCACGCGCTCCTGGACGTAACTGCGCAACGCCTCACCGACGTCCAGGTTCTTTCCGGTAACTTGTATCGTCATTGCCCGCGGAAGACTGTCGACTGGCCCTTTCCCACCGCGTTCCCGGGGCGCATGCCGCTCTCGTGCGGGAGCCGAACTTCGCCAAGGCGAGGCTTGCGCGCTTTGGGCCCAATCGCCGTCCGGTCTCCACCGCGGGGCGGGAAGCTAGACCGCTCATCCCGAGGTGTCAAACCATCTATTTCGCCGCTCCCTCTTTACAGGATTCTCCTTTATGCCCAGTGGCTTAGACGAACGCCTAGAGGCGTGCGTCAAGCGGCCATGCGCTTGAGCCTCCGGCGCTGCACCGAGGAGGGGATGCGCAACGCCTCGCGGTACTTTGCAACCGTGCGGCGCGCGATGTCGATGCCGTCGCCTTTCAGCCGCTCGACGATCTTGTCGTCGGACAAGACGCCGCCCGCCGCCTCGGCCTCGATCATCGCGCGGATGCGGTCGCGCACCGATTCCGACGAATGGGCGTCGCCATCGCAGGTCGCCGCGATCGCCGAGGTGAAGAAATATTTGAGCTCGAACAGGCCGCGATTGGTCGCCATGTATTTGTTGGCGGTGACGCGGCTCACCGTCAATTCATGCATGGCGATCGCGTCGGCCACGGTCTTGAGGTTCAACGGCCTGAGATGCCGGACGCCGTAGGTGAAGAAGGCGTCCTGCTGGCGCACGATCTCCTGCGCCACTTTGAGGATGGTGCGGGCGCGCTGGTCGAGACTCTTCACCAGCCAATTCGCCGTCTGGAAGCAATCGACGAGATAGCTCCTGTCCTCTTTGCGTGTCGCCGATTTGGAGACGGTCGCGTAGTAGGACCGGTTGACCAGGACGCGGGGCAGCGTGTCGCTGTTCAACTCGACATGAAAGCTGCCGTCGGGAAGCGCGCGGACGAGCACGTCGGGAACGATGGGCTGGGTCGGCGCCGAGCCGTAGCGCAGTCCGGGCTTGGGGTTCAGCCGCCTCACCTCCTCGATCATGTCCATGAGGTCTTCGTCGGAGACGCGGGCGGCACGCTTGAGCGCGGCGAGATCGTGGACGGCGAGAAGATTGAGGTTCTCGACCATGGCCGCCATCGCCGGATCGCAGCGGTCCTGCTCTTTGAGCTGAAGCATCAGGCATTCGCGCAAGTCGCGGGCGAACACGCCGCAAGGGTCGAAGCCCTGCATGACGGCGAGCGTCTCCTCGACGAGCTCGAGCGGGGCGCCGAGCAGCTCGGCGAGACCCTCGAGATCGCCGCGCAGATAGCCGGCCTCGTCGGTCATGTCGATGAGATGGTGGCCGATCAGGCGGCGCGCCGGATCGGCGAAGGCGAGAACGAGCTGTTCGGTGAGGTGATCCCGGAGCGTCCTCTCCTCGGCCACATAGGCTTCGAGGTTCGGATCCTCGCCGCTGCGCGCGAGCCCTGGCCGAGCGTGCTCCAGCCGGAGTCCTTGAGCGCTCCCGGGGAGAAGCCGTCGGCGTCGGGGAAGACGTCTTGCGGCTCGACATCGAGATCCTCGGCTTCCGCTTGCGCCCGTCTCAAGATCGACCCATTCGCCGTCATCGCCGTCGCCCGCTTCGGCCTCGCCCTCGCCGGCCGCGCCTTGCGTCTCCGTCTCCTCCTTGACCGGCGGCGGCCGGGATCGATGGCGGGCTCGGCGATCGCGGGCTGCCGGTCTCGTCGGAATCGGCGCGCTCGAGCAGCGGATTGCGCTCAAGCTCGGTCTCGACGAAGGCTCGCAAGCTCGATGTTGGAGAGCTGCAGCAGCTTGATCGCCTGCTGCAGCTGCGGCGTCATCACCAGGCTGTGGGTCTGACGGAGTTCGAGCTTCGTGGTGATTGCCATTGTCGAACTCACGCCGCTCGCGCGATTCAGATCTTGAACTGATCGCCGAGATAGACGCGCCGCACGTCCTCGTTGTTGATGATCTCCTGCGCGGTGCCGTGGGTCAGCACCATGCCGTCATGAATAATATAGGCGCGGCTGACCAGGTCGAGCGTCTCGCGCACGTTGTGATCGGTGATCAGGACGCCGATGCCGCGCTGAGTCAAGTGGCGCACAGCGCGCGAATGTCGTTAACGGCGATGGGGTCGATGCCGGCGAAGGGCTCGTCGAGCAACATGAAGGACGGACGCGTCGCGAGCGCGCGGGCGATCTCGACGCGGCGCCGCTCGCCGCCCGACAGCCGCATGGCGGGCGAGGTCCTGAGACGGGTGATGCGGAACTCATCGAGCAGCGCGTCGAGCTGGACGTTGACGTTCGCGCTTGTCGGGCTCGACGGTCTCGAGCACGGCGAGGATGTTCTGCTCGACCGTGAGCCCCCTGAAGATCGAAGCTTCTTGCGGCAGATAGCCGATGCCGAGCCGCGCCCGCCGATACATCGGCAGCTTGGTCACGTCCTGCCGTCGATCTTGATCGAGCCTTCGTCGGCGGGAATGAGCCCCGTGATCATGTAGAACACGGTGGTCTTGCCGGCCCCGTTCGGCCCGAGCAGCCCGACCGCCTCGCCGCGGCAAAGATCGAGGCTGACGCCGCGGACGACGGTGCGCTTCTTGAAGCTCTTGACCACGGAGCGAACGGTGAGCCGGCCGATGGCCGGATCGGCCGCGGGCCCCGGCGCTTGGCCGGGCGTCGCCGCGTGGGCAGTGCCCGCCTGTGGCGTGACGGCTTGGCGGCCTGGGAACGACAGCAATTTGCCCACTACCCCTTTCGCTCCTCAGATGAAGCACCGGCCGGCTGACATCTCACACCGGGCGCCTTCAGGGCCGCCTGTCCGGGCTGAGCGGCCAAGGCGCCTCGTCGGAGGGCTCGCCGGCTTCGGTGCCCTCGCTCGCCTCGGCGTCGGGCTTGTTGCCGCTTGAGCCCGTCTCCTTCGCCGCAGGCTTGGCGTCACCCGGCTTGGCACCGTCCGCCTCGCCGCCTTTGGCAGCATCCTTCGGCATGAACAAGCGCACGGATACGGCCTCCGGCGGCGGCATTGCCCGACTGTTCGAACCGGCTTTCACCCGTCTTCAGATCGATCACGAGCCGGTCCCCCTTTAGCACATTCTTGCCTTGCGTTAACACCACATTGCCGCCGACGGTGACCAGCTGCGCCGGCAAATCGTAGAGGGCCCAGTCGCTGGTGGTGGTCTGGTCCTCGTCGCTGGTGATGACGACCTCGCCCTTCGCCTCGATCTTGGTGATCTGGGCGTGTCTTGGCTTTTTGCCGCTTCACCGCCGCCTTTCGCATCTGCGACTTTGGTTTCGGGCGCCGGCGCCGCCGCTTGCCCGCCGCTTTCCGTCTTGCCGCCGGCCGCAAGCCTGTCGCCGCCGACATAGTGCACGTTGAGCTCCTTGGCGCGGAGCGTCGTGGTGCCCTGCACCGCTTTCACATTGCCCTTGAAGGTCGCGTATTTCTCCTTGTCGTGCACCACGAGCACGTCGGACTCGATGTCGATCGGGTCCTTGGAGCTCTCGGAAAGGCCGCCGAATGCATTGGTGACGGTCTGCGCGTGCGGGCTGGGCGATGAGCGAGGCGAAGGTCAGCGCCGCGAGAATGAGCGAGACGTGCCTTGCGCGCTTCATGGGACGCTCGCAGCAGCGCTGCCGCCATTTTGCGGCAGGGCGCCGGTTGCGCCCGGCAGCGGAGGCAGCGTCGGGGCGCCGGCGGCTCCGCTCTCCGGCATCGGGGGCAAAGTTTGCCCGCCGGTGGCGCCCGGCATCGGAGGCAGGGTCGGGACGCCGGCGGCACCCGTCTCCGGCAGCGGTCGCACGTCGCGCGCGGCGGTGGGCTCAGCCTGGGACGCGGGCTTCGTCTGCGTCTCGGGCTTGACGATGTGGACGGCGACTTTGCCGCGGAAGGTGAGCGTATGCTTGGCGGAGTAGAAGGTGAGCGCGTTGGCCTTGACGGTGCCATTGGGCAAGACGAAGGAGACCGGCCGATGCGAGCGCAGAATCTGGTTCTTGGTGTCGAGCGAGGCGTGTTTCAGCTCGCCGGAGACGCCGGAACTCGTGGCGATGGTGATCTTGTCCTGCATCACGAGCCGTCCCGTCTTGCTGTCGAACACCCCGCGCACCGCCTTCATGCGCGACCAGCCGCCGTCGGCCGCGGCGAGATCGGCCTTGATGGCGTGCAGCTTGATCAAGTTGGGGTTCTTGATGTCCTGGTCGGCGTAGTCGGCGCCGATGACATATTTGCCGTTCTTCTTGTCGGCGCCCTTCGAGCTTCGGGTTGATCATGCGCAGATTGCCGTCGGTGACCTCGATGCCCTCGACGCTCGCGGTCAGGTCGCCAATGCTGACGCCGACGGCAAGCCGCGAAGATATGAAATAGGAGGCGAGGATCAGCAGGGCGAAGACCGGGAGGCCTTTGCGCAGAACGCTGACGATCCGGGTATGACGGTCGGCGCTTTCAAAGGCGCGCCTGCGCTCTTCGGCCGTGCGGATCGGGTACCGCCGGCCGCCGGGAACGACATTCGCTTCAACCGCCATCTTCCCGCCCAATCTCCAAGCACCGGTGTTCCGAGTGCGGGACCAGCTAGCCGCAGGACTTTGATGACATTGCGACCGCAAGTCTGCCTCGCCCAGGGCGCCTTTTCGGCCGCTAATGGGCGAAGGGATCGATCTCGGACCAGCCCCTCAGGTCGAGCTCGGCCCGGACCGGCAAAAACTCAAAACAGGCGCGGGCGAGCCCCTCGCGCCCCTCGCGCCTCAAGCATGGCGTCGAGTTTCTCCCGAAGCGCGTGCAGATGCAACACGTCGCTCGCGGCATAATTGAGCTGCTCCTGGCTGAGCTCGGCCGCCCCCCAGTCGGAGGATTGCTGCTGCTTGGACAGCTCGATGCCGAGCAGCTCCTTGCACAGATCCTTGAGCCCGTGCCGGTCGGTGAAGGTCCGGGCGAGCCGCGAGGCCACCTTGGTGCAATAGACCGGCCGCGGCATGACCCCGAAAGCATGCTTGAGCACGGCCATGTCGAAGCGGCCGAAATGGAAGATCTTGAGCACGCTCTCGTCGGCGAGCAGCCGCTTCAGCTCGGGCGCGTCGTAGTTCCGGCAAACTGCACCAGAGCGGCGCGGCCGTCGCCCTCGGAGAGCTGCACGAGGCAGAGCCGGTCGCGATAGGGATTGAGGCCCAGCGTCTCGGTGTCGATGGCGATGGCGCGGCCGCCGAAGCGGCCTTGCGGCAGGTCGCCCTTGATAGAGTTCGACGGTCGGTGGCTGGCTCAAGCGTGAAGCGCTCCTTGGCGGCCCACTATGGACGCGAGGCGCTTAACAAAGCGGGAATGGTGCCCAGGAGAAGACTCGAACTTCCACGCCCTTTCGGGCACTAGCACCTGAAGCTAGCGCGTCTACCAGTTCCGCCACCTGGGCTTGAGGCCCTTGAGGTACGATCGGGGCGGCCGAAAGTCAATCAGCACCGGCTTGCACGCAAGTCCCTCTGCCGGCCGTCGGCGCTTCACAGGGTTCGGTCGCCTCGTGTATTGCTGCGCTTGCGAACAGCAGCGGGCGCAAGGAGAGGACGTGGCCATCACTCTCGACAACAGGGCGCTCGTCGACCATCTATGGCGGCTCGGGCTTCATCGGCCGCCACGTGGTGCAGCGCCATCGCCAAGACCGGCGCGCGCATGCGGGTGGCGGTCAGGCGGCCTGAGCTTGCCGGCCATCTCCAGCCGCTCGGCGGCGTCGGCCAGATCAACGCCGTGCAGGCCAATGTGCGCTATCCCGAGTCGCTTCTTGCCGCCGCCCAAGGCGCCGACGCGGTCATCAATCTCGTCGGCATCCTGTTCCCGACCGGCAAGCAGACCTTCAAGGCGGTGCAGGACGAGGGCGCCCGCCATGTGGCGGAGGCCGCGCGCGCGGCCGGCGCGCAGGCGCTCGTCCATGTCTCGGCGATCGGCGCGAACCCAAATTCGCCATCGGTCTACGCGCGGAGCAAGGCGCAAGGCGAGGCGGCGGTCAGAGAGGTGTTCCCCGACGCCGTCATCCTCAGGCCGTCGGTCGTGTTCGGGCCCGAGGACGATTTCTTCAACCGCTTCGCCGCTCTCGCGCAGGCTCGCGCCGGCGCTTCCTCTCATCGGCGGCGGCAAGACGAAGCTTGAGCCGGTGTTCGTCGGCGACGTGGCCAAGGCCGTCCTCGCCGGACTGACCGGCAAGGCGAAGGCGGGCGCGCCTTACGAGCTCGGCGGACCGGAGGTGCTGACCCTCAAGGAGGTGATGGAGCGCGTGCTCGACCTATACGATGCGCAAGCGCTGGCTGGTGCCGATCCCGTTCTGGCTCGCCAAGCTCCAGGCGGCCTTCCTGCAACTTCTGCCCAATCCGCTGCTCACCATCGACCAGGTGCGGCTGCTTCAGACCGACAATGTGGTGAGCGAGGACGCCAAGCGAAGCCGACGCACGCTCGAAGGTCTCGGCATCGAGCCGGTGGCAGTCGCCGCGGTGGTGCCCGGCTATCTCGAGCAGTACCGCCCGCGCGGACAGTTCTCCAACTACCGTCCGCAACCTTGAGCGGTCAGGCGTAGAGCAGCACGAGCAGGAAGCCGCCGAGCACCATGCGATAGAGCACGAAGGGCAGGAGGCTGATGCGCTTCAGCAGTGCTCATCAGGAAGGCGATGGCGGCGAAGACCGGCGAGAAAGGTGAGGCCGGCGCAATAGAGCGCGTCCATGGTGATGGGCTCGCCGCTCGCCAACGCGTCGCCGACCGTGAAGACGATGGCGCCGGCCGTCGCCGGGATGCCGAGCAGGAACGAGAAGCGCGCGGCGTCGGGACGGGTGAAGCCGAGAAAGCGCGCGGCGGTGATGGTGACGCCCGAGCGGCTCGTGCCCGGGATCAGCGCCAAGGCCTGCGCCACGCCGATGAGAAGCGCGCTGCCGAGCGTCATGTTGGACATGGTGCTGTTCTGCGGACCGACCATGTCGGCGATCAGCATCAAGATGCCGTAGAGGATCGTGTTCCAGGCCACGACCGCGACATTGCGCTCGAGATCGGTGTAGCCGAGCTTCTTCAGGAAAATGCCGAAGGCGACGGCGGGGATGGTGCGCCAGCACGATGTAGATGGCGAGCCGCCCGTCGTCGGTGACCTTGCCCTTGAGCAGTTCGAGCGCGCCGCGCGGTGATGCGCGCCACGTCGCGCCAGAAATAGATGAGAATGGCGAACAGCGTGCCGAGATGGGTCATGACATCGACCACCAGGCCCTGGTCCTGCCAATGCATCAATTTGGGGACCAGAATCAGATGCCCGGAGGAGGAAATGGGCAGGAACTCGGTGATCCCCTGCACCACGGCAAGGACGATGATCTGCTCTATCGTCATGGGTTCCCCCGCTCCCCCGCTTGTTCCGCTGCGCGTGCAGGTTCTATACGAGGCTCAAGTCTCGCGCGATTCATTTTGCAACGACTGGCCGCCCAACGGGTCGATGGCGACGCTCCTGCACTATCCGCTCTGCGCGTTCTCCCGGTCGATCCGGCTCGCGCTCGCCGAGTGCGGCGTCGAGGCCGAGCTCGCCGAGGAGCGGCCATGGGAGTGGCGGCCGGAATTCGTGGCGCTGAACCCAGCCGGCAACGCTGCCGGTCCTCATCACCGACGAGCGCGGGCCGATCGTGGGCGCCTATGCCATCTCCGAATATCTGGGCGACACGGCGCGACGAGCGCGACAACCGCTTGTTCCAGCCGTTCCCCGGCGACGAGACGGCGCGGGCCGAGGCGCGGCGCCTGGTCGACTGGTTCCACCGCAAATTTCACGACGAGGTGACCTCCTATCTCGTCGAGGAGAAGGTGTTCCGGCGGTTCGGCCCGCACAGCGCCTCGCCCGACATGGAGGCGATGCGGGCGGGCCATGAGAATCTGCGCTATCATCTCTCCTATATCGGCCATCTCGCCGAGACGCGGAGCTGGCTTGCCGGCGATGCCATGAGCTTCGCCGATCTCGCCGCCGCGGCGCATCTGTCGGCGCTCGACTATCTCGGCGAGGTGCCGTGGGAGGAGCATGAGCCGGCCAAGAATTGGTATGCGCTGTTGAAGTCGAGACCGTCGTTCCGGCCGCTGCTCCAGGACCGCGTCGCCGGCTTCACCCCTTCGGGAACCTATGCGGACCTCGATTTTTGAGCGGTCCGCCCCGACATGACGAGGCATGGCAGAAACGCTGAAAGAACGGATCGCCGCGGAGGCCAAGGCGCTCGGCTTCGACGCCGTGCGCTTCACCTCGGCCGATGCGGCCGACAGGCGCGGGCGACGCGCTCGACGCGTTCCTCGCCGAGGGCCGGCACGGCGACATGGGGTGGCTCGCAAGCGACGGCGGAGCGCCGCAAGGCCCCGCGCGCGCTGTGGCCCGAGGCGAAGAGCGTCATCCTGCTCGGATTGAACTACGGACCGGCCGCCGATCCGCTCGACGATCCTGGACGACAGGATCGCGCGGCGCGATCTCGGTCTATGCGCAAGGCGACGATTATCACGACGTGCTCAAGGCGAAGCTCAAGCCGCTTGCCGCGCGCGTGCAGGACCTGACGCAAGGCGACGTGAAGATCTTCGTCGATACCGCGCCGGTGATGGAGAAGCCGCTCGCCGCGCGCGCCGGGCTCGGCTGGCAGGGCAAGCACACCAATCTCGTCTCGCGCGAGTTCGGATCGTGGCTGTTCATCGGCTCGATCTTCACCACCGCGGAGATCGCTCCCGACGCGCCGGAGGAGGATCATTGCGGGGCCTGCCGGCGCTGCCTCGACATCTGCCCCACGCATGCCTTCACCGCGCCCTACCGCATCGACGCGCGCGCCTGCATCTCCTATCTCACCATCGAGCATAAGGGACACATCGCGCCGCGCTTCCGCGCGGCGATGGGCAACCGCATCTTCGGCTGCGACGACTGTCTCGCCGTCTGTCCCTGGAACAAATTCGCGCAAGCCGCGCGCGAGGCGAAGCTGAGCGCGCGAGCGGGAAGCGACAACCCGCCGCTCGCCGAGCTTCTTGCTCTCGACGATGCCGCCTTCCGCGCCCGCTTCCGCGGCACGCCGATCAAGCGCACCGGACGCGACCGCTTCTTGCGCAACGTGCTCATCGCCGCCGGCAATTCCGGCGACGCTGCGCTCGTGCCTCTGGTCGAGGCGCGACTTCGACGACGACTCGCCGCTGGTGCGCGCCATGGCGGTGTGGGCGCTGGCGCGGCTTGCGCCGCGGCGCTTCCATGCTCTGCGCGGCACGCATTGCGCGGGCGAACCCGATCAGGCGGTGAGAAGCGAATGGATGGGGGAAGCGGCATGAGCCGGCTGTTTGCCTTCGGCCTCGGCTTCTCGGCGTCGAGCGCTGGCGAAGCGCCTGTCCGCCAAAGGATGGCAGATCGCCGGCACCGCCCGCGACGTCGGCAAGATCGCGCGGCTCGAGCGCGAGGGCTACGCGATCGTCCGCTTCGCCGGCGAGCCCGGCAATGAGGAGCTTGCCGAAGCTGCTCGCGGGCACGACGCATCTCCTCCACTCGATCCCGCCGGGCCCCGAGGGCGATCCCGTGCTGGCGCAGTATCGCGACGAGATCGCGGGCCTCCCTTCGCTCGAGTGGATCGGCTATCTCTCGACGGTCGGGGTCTATGGCGACCAGGAGGGCGGCTGGGTCGATGAGAGCGACGGCGCCCAAGCCCAACAGCGCGCGCACGGATGCGCGGGTCGAAGCCGAGCAGCGCCTGGCTCGCAGTTCGGGCGAGGAGACCGGCGTCCCGGTGCAGGTGTTCCGGCTTGCCGGGATCTACGGCCCGGGACGGAGCGTGTTCGACAAGCTGCAAGCGACGGCACGGCGCGACGCATCAAGAAGGACGGCCAGGTGTTCAGCCGCATCCATGTCGAGGACATCGCCAGCGTGCTCGAAGCCTCGATCGCGCGGCCGCGCGCCGGCGCGATCTACAATGTCGCCGACGACGAGCCGGCGGCGCCCGGCGAGGTGGTGGCCTATGCCGCGGAGCTGATGGGCGTGGCGCCGCCGCCGGAGGTCGCGTTCGCCGAGGCCGATCTCACGCCCATGGCGCGGAGCTTCTATGAGGGCAGCCGGCGCATCTCGAATGCGCGCATCAAGTCGGAGCTCGGCGTCAAGCTGCGCTATCCCACCTATCGCGAAGGTCTTGCCGCCCTTCTCGCCGACGATGCGCTCGGTGGGCGAGGCCGAGCGCGGAGTCGACGCGACTGCATACTTGCGATGACGTCTTGCTTCGACGCCCTCACGCGCAATCGGCGATGGTGCTCGTCGCGATCGCGGCGCTGAGCGGCGGCGCAGCACGGCGCCGAGAAACCCTCTCCTTGCACCGAGGACGCCATGATCGTGTTCGACGCCTCGGGCTCGATGTCAGGCAATGGCTGGGGCTACGGCAGCGAAACCGCCGGCATGGTGAGCCGCATCGACAAGGTTCGCGCCTCTCTCGCCAAGATCCTTCCGAGCGTCACCCGGCATCGCCGTGTCGGTCTGATCACTTACGGGCCAGGCGTCTGGAACCAGTGCAACGTCCATCTCGATCTTGCGCCGGAAGCGAACTCGACCGACCGCATCATGGCGGCGATCAATGCGCTTGTGCCCGCCGGCAAGACCCCGCTGACCGCGGCGGTGGCGCAGGCCGCAGAGGTGCTCGATTTCCGGAGCAAGCCTGGCCTGATCGTGCTTCTGACCGACGGCGAGGAGACCTGCGGAGGCTCGCCTTGCGCTCTCGGCAAGAAGCTCAGCGGCGAGGCGCGGCGCTCACGGTCCACGTCATCGGCCTCCGCGTCAAAGGCTACACCTGGATGGGCGAGCAAAGCCTGTTCGAAACGAAATGCCTGGCCGAGCGGAATGGCGGTCTCTACCTCACCGTCGAGACCGAGGACGAGTTGCGCGAGGCTTTCGAGAAGACGCTCGGTTGCCCGATGGTGACGGAGCTTCACGCGCGTCTCGCGCCTGGAGGGAGGGTGTCAGCGGCTTCCGCGCTACGGCGCCGCGAACGCGCGCAAAATGGCGCGCGGCCAAAGGGAGAGCGGGAAAATTTGCCGCGAGGCCGGGCCGTCATCGAGGTGCGACGCGACCTCGACGCCTCATCCGACGCGCGAGCCTCGAACTGACGAGTTCAGCTCTCCTTCAAGGGCAGCTGCGGCCACCTCGGAGCCGGCACGAAGCTTGCGCCACGAGCGCGGCGACGGTCGCTTCGAGACGGCGCAGATCCTGCTCCCGCGACAGGCGGTGGTCGCCGTCCTTGATGAGGGTGAGCTCGACGTCGTCGCGAGCGGAGCCGTTCGACAAGCTCGAGGGCATGGCGCCAGGGCACGTCGGGGTCGCGCATGCCTTGCAGGATGCGCACCGGTAGATCGAGATCGAGGGGACCTGTCGCCGATCAGGTGCTCCCGCCCCTCCTCGATCAGGCGCTTGGTGATGGGATAGGGGTCGCCATAAAGGGACGGCTCGTAGTAGACGCCTTCGCGCGTCGAGTGTCGCTTTCGCCTCCTCGGTCATCTCGATTCCACATGAGCCGCTCGGTCATGTCCCAGGCGGGCGCGATCAGCACGAGTCCCGCCGAGCCGGCCGAGCGCCCCCTCTTGCGCGAGCTTGCGGGCAAGAAGAAGCGCGATCCATCCGCCCATCGACGAGCCGATGACGATCGCCCGCTCCGTTTGGCCGAGAAGGCGTTCGAGCATGAGCGGACGCCTCCGCGAGCCAGTCGCCGATCGCGGCGTCTTGAGATCGCCTTCCGACAGCCCGTGGCCCGAATAGTCGAAGCGCAGCATCGGCACCCCGCTGTTGCCGGCCCATGCAGCCAGAGCGAGCGCCTTGGTGCTCGCCATGTCGGAGAGGAAGCCGGGAAGCCAGATAAGACCCAGGCGCCGCCCCGTTTCCGCATCGGCAAAGCGATAGGCGAGGCGGCGCCGTGTCGGCGCCGTCGCCAAAGTCCAGGAATTGCGGTTCGTCAGCGCCCATCCTAAGAACCTTAGGCCATGCCGGAGGTGACCATATTGCAGGTCGTGCCGCGCCTCGATGCCGGAGGCAGCGAGCAGGCGGCCGTCGAGATCGCGCACGCGCTCGACCCGCGCCGGCGCCTCGCGCCCTCGTTGCCACCGAAGGGGGGCGGATGGCAACCGCCATTGACCGAAGCCGGCGGCGAGATCGTCCCTCTTCCCATGGCGAGCAAGAACCCCTTCACCATTCTCGCCAATGCGCGCGGCTCTGTCGCGTCTCATCGAGGAGCGCGGCGTCGATCTCGTCCATGCCAGGAGCCGGGCGCCGGCCTGGAGCGCGTTTCTCGCCGCGCGCCGCACGGGCCGTCCCTTCGTCACCACCTATCACGGCGCCTATGGCGATCCGGGCCCGTTCAAGAGCGCCTATAACAGCGTCATGGGACGCGGCGACCGCGTGATCGCCAATTCGCGCTACACCGCAGACCTCATCGCCTCACGCCATCAGGCCGCGCGGCAGCGCATCCGCATCATCTATCGCGGCGTCGATGAGGGCGTGTTCGACCCGAGCGCGGTTGAGCCTGGGGCGGTGGCCAGGCTCAGGGAGCGTTGGGGCGTGCCGCCTGAAACCAAGATCGTGCTCCAGGCCGCGCGCCTCACGGGACTGAAGGGACACCGGCAAACCATCGAGGCCGCGCTCCCTCCTGCACAGTGAAGGCGCGCTCGATGGAGCCATTGTCATCTTCGCCGGAGATGCGCCGCGCGGGTCCGGCTACCGCGAGCAGCTTGCCGCTCTGATCGCGCGCCACGGACTTGGAGGACAAGGTCCGGCTTGTCGGGCATTGCCACGAGATGCCGGCGGCCTTCCTTGCTTCAGAGGTCGCGCTCGTGCCCTCGCTCGTGCCCGAGACCTTCGGTCGAACGAGCATCGAGGCTCAAGCCATGGGCTGCCCCGTCATCTTGTCCGATCTCGGCGCGCTGCCCGAGACGATCGTCTCTCCGGAAGCAGGACAAATCGGGCTTCACGGGGTGGCTCGTGCCATCGGGCGAGCCGCCTCCGCTCGCGGCCAAGATCAAGCTCGCTCTGGGTTTGCGCCGCGAAGCGCGCGCCGCGCTTGGCGCGCGCGCGCGCCGTCATGTCGCCGCCAAGTTCAGTTTGCACCAGATGCAGCGGGCAACGCTTGCGGTCTATGACGAGCTCCTCGGCACTTCGCTTGCCGCCAGCTTCGGGCATGGCGCCACGCCGAGACCGGCGTCAAGGTCTGGTTAAGCTAGCGAAAAATCCGCCGGTCTCGACCGGTGCCACGTCGATTCCAGCGCCCCGGCTTGACTTGTCAGGCGCAATTTCGTTGCTATAGAACACTCGCAGGCTGTCAATTCGAACCGCGGCGCGGAATCGCCTTATTGAAGGGATCGGCCGCCGCCGTTCGTGAAGAGGAGAACAGGACATCGTAAGACGACCGACGAAGCTTACGCCCGATCGGGGGGGCCCCCGCATCAACGAGGGCATCGACACTCCAAACATCCAGCTCATCGACGCCACCGGCACAATGTCGGCGTGGTTGCCACCGCCGAGGCCCTCGCACGCGCCGCCGAGGCCGGTCTCGACCTGGTCGAGATCTCGCCCAATTCCGAGCCGCCGGTGTGCAAGATCCTGGATTTCGGCAAATACAAATACCAGGCGCAGAAAAAGGCCGCCGAGGCGCGCAAGAAGCAGCGCACCGTCGAGATCAAGGAGATCAAGATGCGGCCCAACATCGATATTCACGATTACGAGGTGAAGATGCGCTCGATCGTCCGGTTCTTCGAGGAAGGCGACAAGGTCAAGGTCACCTTGCGTTTCCGCGGACGCGAGATGGCGCATATGGAGCTCGGCACCAGGTTGCTCGACCGGGTCAAGCAGGACACCTCGACCATCGCCAAGGTCGAATCGGAGCCGCGGCTCGAAGGCCGGCAGATGGTGATGGTGCTCGCGCCCCGCTAGGCGGTCAGGCGCTGGATTCCCTTGCATTAGCGCCCAAACCGACCCTATAAGGTCGCGCGAAGGAGCCGCCCGGCGGGGCATGCCGTGGCGGCTCGCATGCTTTCCAATCGATCGAAACTCGCCCCGTCGTCCACGCCCTGGACGGGGTCAAAGCAAGGAAGCCAAATGCCCAAGCTCAAGACCAAGAGCGGTGCCAAGAAGCGCTTCAAGGTCACGGCGACCGGCAAGGTCAAATGCCAGGCCTCGCGCAAGCGTCACGGCATGATCCAGCGCCCGACCAAGTTCATCCGGACCGCGCGCGGGACGATGGTGCTGTCGGACGAGGACGCCAAGATCGTGAAGAAGCATTTCCTGCCCTATAGCCGCTAGGCTCGGGCCGGAGCTCGAAGGAGCACCGTCATGTCCCGTGTGAAACGCGGCGTCACCACCCATGCCCGCCACCGCAAGGTGATCAAGCAGGCCAAGGGCTATTACGGCCGCCGCAAGAATACGATCCGCGTCGCCAAGCAGGCGGTCGAGAAGGCCGGCCAGTACGCCTATCGCGACCGCAAGGTGAAGAAGCGCACCTTCCGCGCGCTTGTGGATCCAGCGCATCAATGCCGCCGCGCGCGCCAACGGCCTCACCTATGGGCGGCTGATCGACGGCCTGAAAAAGGCCGGCATCGAGCTCGACCGCAAAGTGCTTGCCGATATCGCCGTGCGCGAGCCGCAGACCTTCAAGGGCCTGGTCGAGGCTGCGTCTGCTGCTGCGGCGCGGGGCTGACCCCCGCGCAGCGGGCTTGGCCTCGCGCTTTCGGAGCCTGAGCCATGAGCGCGCTGGAGCTCTACAGTCTCAAGACCGAGCTGCTTCACGCCATCGCGGAAGCAGCCGACCTCGACACGCTCGAAGAGGTGCGCGTCGCCGCGCTCGGCAAGAAGGGCCGCATCTCCGAGCTGATGCAGGCGCTCGGGTCGCTGCCGCCGGATGAGCGCAAGGCCTACGGCCAAGTCGTCAACAGCCTGAAGACATCGGTCGGCGAGGCGCTCGAGGCGAGGCGGCAGGAACTTGTCGCGCGCCGCGACCGCCGAGAAGCTGGCGCATGAGCGCGCCGACGTCACGCTCCCGGTGCGCGAAGGTCCGCTCGCCGAGGGCCGCATCCACCCGGTCAGCCAGGTCACCGACGAGATCACCGAGATCTTCGCCGATATGGGCTTCTCGATCGCCGAGGGCCCCGACATCGAGACCGACTTCAACAATTTCACCGCGCTCAACATTCCGCCCGAGCATCCGGCGCGCCAGGACCACGACACGTTCTATTTCGCGCCCGGCGCCCGACGGCACGCGCGCGCTGCTGCGCACGCATACGAGCCCGGTGCAGATCCGCACCATGCTCAAGACGAAGCCGCCGCTTGCGCATCATCGCGCCGGGGCGGGTCTATCGCTGCGATTCCGACCAGACCCACACGCCGATGTTCCATCAGGTCGAGGGGCTGGTGATCGACGAGGAGACCCATCTCGGCCATCTGAAATGGGTGCTCGAGGAGTTCTGCAAGGCCTTCTTCGAGGTCCCCGAGGTGAAGATGCGCTTCCGCGCGAGCCACTTCCCCTTCACCGAGCCGTCGATGGAGGTCGATATCGGTTACGCCGAGAGGGCGACGCGATCAGGATCGGCGAAGGCGATGAGTGGCTCGAGATTTTGGGCTGCGGCATGGTGCACCCCAACGTGCTCAAGAATGTCGGGCTCGATCCCGAGCGCTATCAGGGCTTCGCCTTCGGGCTCGGCATCGACCGCATCGCCATGCTGAAATACGGCATGCCGGATTTGCGCGCCTTCTTCGCCGGCGATCTCCGCTGGCTCAAGCATTACGGCTTCCCGCCGCTCGCCATCCCGACGCTCGCCGCCGGACTGTCCTGAGCCATGAAGTTCACGCTCTCGTGGCTGAAGGAGCATCTCGACACCAAGGCGAGCGTGGCGAGACGATCGCCGACACGCTGACCCGCATCGGGCTCGAGGTCGAGGAATTGTTCGATCCGGCCACCGCGCTTCGCGCCGTTCCGCGTGGCGGAGGTGATCAAATGCGAGAAGCATCCCAACGCCGACAAGCTCAGCGTCTGCGAGGTCGATACCGGCAAGGAGCGGCTCCAGGTCGTGTGCGGCGCGCCGAATGCGCGGGCCGGGATGAAGGGCGTGTTCGCGCCGGTCGGCGCTACGTGCCCGGCATCGACCTCACGCTGACCAAGGCCAAGATCAGAGGGGTCGAGTTCGAGCGGCATGCTGCTCTCCGAGCGCGAGCTTGAGCTGTCCGACGAGCATACCGGCATCATCGAGCTCGACCCGCGACGCCAAGGTCGGCAGCCCGGCCGCCAAGGCGCTCGGCCTCGACGACGCGGTGTATCGAGGTCGCCATCACGCCGAACCGTCCCGACTGTCTCGGCGTGCGCGGCATCGCGCGCGATCTCGCCGCTGCCGGTCTCGGCAAGCTGAAAAAGGATAATGTCAAGCCGGTCAAAGGCAGCTTTCGCCAATCCGATCCCGATCGAGCTCGAATTCGACAAGGAGAGCGCCGATGCCTGCCCGGTCTTCGCCGGGCGGCTGGTGCGCGGCGTCAAGAACGGCCCCTCCCCCGACTGGCTGCAACGGCGGCTGAAGGCCATCGGGCTTCGCCCCATCAACGCGCTCGTCGATATCACCAACTACATTTCCTACGACCGCGGCCGCCCGCTCCATGTCTATGACGCCGACAAGCTCAATGGCACGATCCGCGCGCGGCTTGGGCGCAAGGGCGAGAAATTCCTCGCGCTCGACGGCAAGACCTATGAGGTCGACGGCGACATGTGCGTCATCGCCGACGATCGCGCCGTGCTCGGGCTCGGCGGGGTGATCGGCGGCGAGGACACCGGCGTGACCGAGGCGACCACCAACGTCTTCATCGAGTCGGCCTATTTCGATCCCAAGCGCACGGCGCGCACCGGGCGGAGGCTCGGCATCCAGTCCGACGCGCGGTTCCGGTTCGAGCGCGGCGTCGATCCCGATTTCGTGGTGCCGGGGCTCGAGCTTGCCACCGATCTCGTGCTCGACCTCTGCGGCGGCGCGCCGAGCAAGATCACCGTCGCCGGCAAGGTCGCCGAAGCCCAACAAGCCGTTCAAATTCGATCTCGCCCTGGTCAAGCGGCTCTCGCGGGCTCGATCTCGGCGCGAGCGAGATCAAGCGGCTGCTCGCCGCGCTCGGCGTCGCGCTCGACGGCAAGGGGAAGCAGCTCAAGGCGGCGCCTCCCTCGTGGCGCCCCGACATCACCGGACCCGCCGATCTCGTCGAGGAGGTGGTGCGGCTCACCGGCGTCGATGCCGTTCCCGCCACGCCGATGACGCGGGAGGCGGGCGTGGCAAGGCCGGTGCTGACCGAGGCGCAGAGGCGGCAAAGGCTCATGCGGCGCGTGCTCGCGGCGCGCGGGCTTCGTCGAGGCGGTGACCTGGTCGTTCATTCCGCCCGAGCACGCGGAGCTGTTCGGCGGCGGGCAAGCCCGAGCTCACCTTGAGCAATCCGATCTCGACCGAGCTTGCCGCAGATGCGGCCTTCGCTCCTGCCGGGGCTTGATCGCCGCCGCGCAGCGAAACCGCGACAGGGGCTTCGCCGACGGCGCCCTGTTCGAGCTTGGCCAAGCCTATCGGGGCGCCGCAGCCCGAGGACCAGTTCGTGGCGGCGGCCGGCGTTCGCTTCGGCCGCTCGGCACTCTTCGGCTCGGGCCGCCATTGGTCGGGCGAAGCCCCTGCCGCGGATGTGTTCGCCGCCAAGGCCGATGCCATCGCCGCGCTCGCGGCGCTTGGCCTCGACCAGGCGAGCCTCGCCGTGACGCGCGAGGCGCCGTCATGGTTTCATCCCGGCCGCTCGGGCGCGCTCAAGCTCGGACCGAAGACCGTGCTCGGTGTTTTCGGCGAGTTTCATCCCGACCTTCTCGCCAGGCTCGGCATCGATCCGCCGATTGCGGGCTTCGAGCTTGATCTCGACGCCGTTCCGCCTTGCGCGGCGCAAGAGCGCAGGCAAGGCGCTCGAAGCCTCGGACCTCCAGCCGGTGAGGCGCGACTTTGCCTTCCTGCTCGACCGCGAGATCGACGCCGGCGAGGTGGTGCGCGCCGCTTAGAGCGCCGACCGCGCGCTGATCAGCGATGTCGGCGTGTTCGACGTGTTCACCGGGCAAGGGCGTGCCGGAGGGCAAGAAGTCGCTCGCCATCGAGGTGACGCTCCAGCCGCGCGAGAAGACGCTGACCGACGCCGAGATCGAGGCGGTGGCCGAGAAGGTCGTGGCCGCGGTCAAGAAAGCCACCGGCGGCGAGTTGCGCGGCTAGGCGGCCGCGCAGGACGCGCAAGTCATCGCAACTGCGGACCGGCTGCACCGAAGGGCGAAGCCGACGGGCTCGACGGGATGCGCCGCGGCACTCTGCGTTTGACCAGAGCAGGCTTGCCGTAGAAGGGCTTGTCCTCGCAGGCCGAGGCGATCTTCGCGGCAAGCGCCTTGTCCGGCTCGCCCGGCTGCTGCCAGCCTTGGCACAGCGTGCCGATCTCGCCGCCAAGCGCGGCCGCGCCGTCGGCACAATAAAGTCCCGAGCCGTCGGCTCGCGGCGTGAAGCGCACGCCCTTGGCGTTCTTGCCGTCATCGAGCTCGGCCGCAAGATGATTGAGCGCATAGATGCGCTTGGTCCCCTCCTCCGCGGCGAAGCGCTCGGGCCGGGTTTGCGTGTTGGTGAGCGGGATCGCCTCGATCGCCTCGACCCGCCAGGCGCCGTCGACGCGCGCGAGATGCACTTTCGCCATCAGCCCGTAATCGCGGCAGAGGCCGAAGCGTGTCGGTCTCGGCCGTGCCGGGATGCAGGAAATTGCCGAGGCCGTAGAAGATCAGCGATTTGCCGTTGAGCTCCACGCCTTGCGCCACATGCGGGTGGTGGCCGACGATGAGATCGATCCCCTTCTCCTCCGCCGCGAATCTCCGCCAATCGGCAAGCTGCCGCTCGTCGGGCACGACGCGGCCTTCGAGCCCGTAATGGACGGAGAGGATGCGATAGTCGGCGGCATGGCAACGAGCTTGTCCACGACCGCCACGAAGTCGGGCCGGTCGCGGTAGGAGGCCTGCCCGGCCTTGTTCGGACCGGCGCGAGATTGCGGCTGATCGCCGGTCATGATGCCGATGGCCGAGAAGGCGATTCGCGCGCCATCGAGATCGAGACAGCCGGGACGGATCGCCTCTTCGAAATTGCTGCCGATGCCGGCAAAGGCGATCGGCCGCTCGGCATTCGCCACGGCGAGGTGGTAGAGCGTCTCCTCGATGCCCTGAGGCGCCATAGTCGTAAGCGTGATTGTTGGCGAGCGAGAACAGGTTGAAGCCGGCATCGATCAGCGCCTTGACCGCGTCCGGGTGGCTCCTGAAGTGGAACGTCCCCTTGCCTCTGCCGTCGGGCGCGAAGGTCGTTGCGGTCGGTGACGACGGTTTCGAGATTGACGAAGGCAAGATCGCCGTCCAGCGCGCCGGCCACTCCGGCGAGCGCGTCGGTGAAGCTCGTCACCTGCTTGCCCTTGCGGATTCCCTTGGCATCGACCTTGGCGTCGGTCGCGTTGAAGCCGGTGTCGCCGACGAGCACGATGGTGAGGCGGTCGGGAGCGGTCCGTTGCGCCGCGGCTTGGCCTGCGCCGATCGCGGCGGTGAGCTCGGGCCGGTCGCAAGGCGCCGGGCGTGTGGCGGCGTAGAGCACGCCGGCGGCGGCCGGAAGGAGCGCCGCGCCGGCCGCAACCGATACAAGGACTTGAGCCAGCCGCGTGCCACGGTCAGGTCACCCCTCAACTCAGTGCCTGGTCCGCCTCCTGGCGAACGCGTGAAGACGCATCGAACCCCAGATTGTGGTCGCGGGCAAGATGCACCATGGCCC
Source organism: uncultured Alphaproteobacteria bacterium (assembly GCA_963776655.1). GTDB lineage: Bacteria > Pseudomonadota > Alphaproteobacteria > Rhizobiales > Methyloligellaceae > Methyloceanibacter. The sequence goes on from CAVZNL010000005.1 coordinate 325,273, forward strand.
GCTCGGTGAGCGCGGTGATGGTGAGCAGCGGATTGACGCCGATCGAGCGCGGGATCACCGCGCCGTCGCAGACATAGAGCCCGGCATGGACGCTGTCGCCTGCCTCTCCCGTCGAACACCTGGCATTTGTGGTTCACCACGCCGCTCCCCGCATCCTCGCCCATGCCGCAGCCGCCGAGCGGATGAGCGGTCGCGGGCTTCGTGCCCATGCTGGTCGCGGCGAGCGGGCTCTTGATGTAGCGCGCGCCGACCGCCTCCGCGGCCTTGGTCAGGGCGGCATCGACGCGGGCATAGACCGGCTGGTCGGCGACGCCCGGCCAGTGGACCTGCGCGCTGCCATTGTCGAGCGTGATGCGGCCCGCGGCGTCGTCGTGGGAGACGACGAAGAAGGTGTGAAGATGCGACAGCGGGCCGTGATAGACGCCCTTGATCAGGCTCTGCGCGGCGCCGAGCAGCCTGCCGCCGGAGATGAAGAACACCGGCAGCAGCGGCGCGAGCGCCGAGGGCAGCACGCCTTCCTGGAGGATCATGCTGCGATCGAGAGTCTCGCCGTCGGGAAGCTCGATCTGCCCGGCGACGCAGGCGCCGATGGCGTCGCCGACGAATTTCGGCGGGTGGCCCACGCCGACCGCGTTCACTCTCTCGCTGCCGCCAAGCGCAAAGGCGATGATGTCGCCATTGGCCGAGAACCCCTCGCCGAGCCGGTCGGAGAGGCCAAGCCCGCGCTCGCGGGACCGAGCAGAATCTCGGTCGAGCCGAGCGTGCCGGCGGCGAGCACGACGGTCCTGGCATCGACGAAGGCGGGGCCGGCGTCCCGATCGCTCGACGGCGCGAAATAGACGCGCCAGCCCCCCTCCCCTTTGGCGATGTGGCTCACGCTGAGCTCGGTGAAGATCTCGGCGCCATGCGCCTTGGCGTCGGGCAGATAGGTCATGGCGACGGTGTTCTTGGCGCCGACATTGCAGCCGGAGCAGCAATCGCCGCAGAGCGTGCAGGCGGGTTGCGCGACGCCCGCGGGATTGACGATATCCTCGAAGCTCACCACGACGGGCGCGGCGACCGGCGTCACGCCGAAGGCGGCGCTCGCCGCTTCGAGCGCGCGGTATTTGGTCAGCGCCGGAGGCGTTCGGGTAACGCGCCGGCCGCAGCATCGACGGCGGCCCGCGCGAAGCCAAGCTCGAGCAGCCCGTCGCCGCTCACCTCCTCGGGCCAGGCGGGATCGGCGAAGACGCGCGGATCGGGCTTGAGCGCGACGCCGGCATTGATCAGCGAGCCGCCGCCAAGCCCGCAGCCGACCAGCACATGAATGTCGGCGCCGAGCCTGAAATCGAACAAGCCCGGTGCGCGAGCCGGAGCGCATCTTGCCGCCGTTCAGCTGCAAGCTCGCGGCGAAGCTCGGGCAGGCGGCTCGGAAATTCGCCGGTCAGGAACTCCTTGCCCTTCTCGATGACGCAGACGCTTTGGCCCGCGCGCGCAAGCCGCGAGGCGGCGACGCCGCCGCCATAGCCGGAGCCGACCACGACCACGTCATAGGCGCGCTTGAGGTCGCTCGGGGCGGAGGAGAGGCGCTGTTGCATCGGTCCCTCAATAGCCCAGATGCCCAAGCCCGCCCAAGCGCTTATCGGCGGCGATGCCGGCATCAATTCATTTCACGGTCGCGCGAGAGCCACTTTGCCGCGTGCCCCGCACTCCATATTGTGACGGCGAAACTCGGATCTGGAGAGATTCCATGATCGCGAAGATCGATCTGTGCCGCGCTGACCGCCGCCTTCCTTGCGCGTTCTCGTGCTTGCCTGCGGCTCGTACGAGGCGCGCGCCGGCGACGACCAAGACGGCGATCTTCGCCGGCGGCTGCTTCTGGTGCGTGGAGGATGCCTTCGACCAGGTCGACGGCGTCACCGAGACGATTTCGGGCTATGCCGGCGGCACCAAGCCGAACCCAACTTACGGCGACCACGAGGGCTACCAGGAGGCGGTCAAGGTGACCTACGACCCCGCCAAGGTGACCTACGCCAAGCTGCTCGACCACTTCTGGCGCAATATCGATCCCTTCGACCCGGACGGACAGTTCTGCGACCAGGGCAACGCCTATCGCAGCGTCGTGTTCGTCGGCGACGACGAGGAGAAGGACCTGGCGGAGACGACGAAGGAGGAGATCGCCAAGCGCTACAAGCAGACGGTCGCGACCGAGATCAAGCCGGTGACGACCTTCACCGCCGCCGAGGACTACCACCAGGATTATCACAACCAGAATCCGGTGAGTTACAAGTACTACAAATGGGGCTGCGGCCGGGCGCAGCGGCTCGACGAGATCTGGGGCAAGCCGAGCTGAGTGCATGCGCAGATTGCCGCGCCGCGATCCGTAGCTGCTCGCGAACCTTGAAGCTCGGCACGGCGATGGCATCAAGAGCAGACGCGGTACTCGATGCGAAAAGGGCGAGGTCATCTATCGCCATTCGGGCACGGTGCGGATCACGCATTGGGTCAACGCGCTCGTGCTGCTCGTCCTGCTGATGAGCGGCTTGCAGATCTTCAACGCCCATCCCGCGCTCTATCTCGGTCGACAATCCGATTTCGACAATCCGGTCATGGCGATGGGCGCGGTCGAGCACGGCGACGACGCTGAAGGGCGTCACCACGATCTTCGGCTACGCGATCCCGACACACGGGCGTGTTCGGGCTGAGCGGCGACGCCGATAGCGGGTACGAGCGCGCGGCTTCCCGTGGTGGGCGACGCTGCCCGGCTATCGCGACCTCGCCATGGGGCGGCGCTGGCATTTCTTCTTCGCCTGGCTGTTCCTGATCAACGGGCTCGCTTATCTCCTGTGGAGCCTCGCCAGCGGCCATCTTCGGCGCGATCTCGCGCCCTCGCGCAACGAGCTCAGGCATATCGGCGCCTCGATCCGTCGAGCACGCGCGGCTCAACTTTCCCAAGGGCGAAGAGGCCAAGCGCTACAACGTGCTGCAGAAGCTCGCCTATCTCGCGGTCGCGCTCATCTTGTTGCCGCTCATGCTCTTGACCGGGCTCGCCATGTCGCCCGGCATGGACGCGGCCTTTCCCGTGCTGCTCGACATGTTCGGCGGCAGACAATCGGCCCGCACCATCCATTTCATCGCCGCGACCGGCATCGTGCTCTTCGTCGTCGTGCATCTCGTCATGGTCCTGCTCTCGGGCGTCTGGAACAATCTCCGCTCGATGATCACCGGCCGCTACGTGATCGAGCCGGCGGAGGGCAAGTCATGAGCGGAATGCGAAGCTCGACCGGCGCGGCTTTCTTGCGCGCGGGCTTGCCGCAGCGAGCACGGCTGCTGCTTGGCGGCTGCGATGCGCTTTCGCGATCAGCCTTGGGTCAAGCGCGTGCTCGATTCGCCGAGACGCTCACCCGCGTCACGCAGCGGGCGCTGCTCTCGCCGCAGGCGCTCGCGCGCGAATATAGCGAGGCCGATCTCTCGCCGGACTTCAAGGCGAACGGCTCGACCAATCCCGACGATCCGGCCTATCGTGGCGCATGCCGACGAACGGCTTCGCCGACTGGAAGCTGTCGGTCGGCGGTCTCGTCGAGACGCCGCTCGAGCTGTCGCTCGCCGAGCTTCGCGCCATGCCGTCGCGCACCCAGATCACCCGGCACGATTGCGTCGAGGGCTGGAGCTGCATCGGCAAATGGAAGGGCGTGCCGCTCGGCGCGCTGCTCGAGCGCGCGCGGCTGAAGCCCGAGCGCGCGCTACATCGTCTTCTATTGCGCCGATGCGCTCGGAAGCACCGGCACCGAGGCCGACAAATATTACGAGTCGATCGGGCTCGACGACGCCTTCCACGCCGCAGACCATTCTCGCCTACGAGATGAACGACCAGACGCTTCCCATCCCGCACGGCGCGCCGCTGCGGCTCCGCGTCGAGCGGCAGCTCGGCTACAAGATGGCGAAATACGTGATGCGGATCGAAGCGGTCGGAGAGCTTCGCCGGCATCAGCGGCGGCCGCGGCGGCTTCTGGGAGGATCTGCGGCTACGAGTGGTATGCCGGCATCTGAGCCGGCAAAAAGAAAGGACCCGCCGAAGCGGGTCCCCATGCTGCATGAATCTGGCAGGATCGAGCCTACTTCCTCTCTTCTTATGGGCCGCCTTCCAGGCCTTACGGCAGGCCTTCTCGAGGCGCGGCGCTCCTTCCACTTTTGATCTCCGGCTTCCGCCTTGGCCATCTTGAAGCAGTGGCTCCTTGCCGGCAACGCCCTCGCTGGGGGCGACGGTCAGCGTGACGCCGGCCAGGAAGAGGGTCGCTGCCGAGGCCAAAAACACTTTCTTAACCATAAGGTTACTCCCGTGAGTGACGACGTGACTTACGCGCGGGAATAAGGCTCGGTTTCGGTGCTTTCGTCAACCCGCTTCGTCCGCGATTTGCCGATTTCGCTGACGTTGTTGCGTTTCAATTGACGCAACAGGGGCCTACGGCCTCAAAGCGAGGCAGCAGCCACGCGGGTCGCACATAGGAAAGGGGCCGATATCGGCCCCTTTCTCAGGAACAGCAATCGAGGTCGTAAGGCCGCGTATCAGGCCTTCTGCCCTTTATGGGCCGCCTTGCACTCCTTCTTGAAGGCGTGGCGGGCCTTCCTGTCCCCCGGGAATTTCGCCTTGGCGGCTTGCTTGCAGCCCATCCCCGCCTCCGCCGGGACGAACTGAACCGGCAGCGCCATACTGGCGACAAAGGCGGTCGCAACTGCAGCCAAGATCATTCTTTTCAGCATTACATCTCTCCGTTGGTTTCCAAGATCGGCATAGCTCTAGACCGGAACCGCCACCACAATAGGGCGCTTCGTCTCACCATTTTGCCTTATTTGCCGAAGCCTTGCTTGACCCTTCAGGGGCTGCTCCCGTACCAAGCCGCGCATGAGTCAATCCGAGACGACGCCGCTTTCCCGCATCCGCAACTTCTCCATCATCGCCCATATCGACCACGGCAAGTCGACGCTGGCAGACCGGCTGATCCAGCTTTGCGGCGGCTTGAGCGACACGGGAGATGAAGGAGCAGGTGCTCGATTCCATGGATCTCGAGCGCGAGCGCGGCATCACCATCAAGGCGCAGACCGTGCGCCTCGACTACCGCGCAGGCGACGGGGAGCTTTACGCGCTGAACCTGATCGACACGCCGGGCCATGTCGACTTCGCCTATGAGGTGAACCGGAGTCTCGCGGCCTGCGAGGGCTCGCTGCTCGTGGTCGACGCCACTCAGGGGGTGGAGGCGCAGACCCTCGCCAATGTCTATCAGGCGCTCGACAACGATCACGAGGTGGTGCCGGTCCTCAACAAGATCGACCTCCCCGCCGCAGAGCCTGACCGCGTGCGCCAGCAGATCGAGGACGTGATCGGGCTCGACGCCCACGATGCCCTGGAAATTTCGGCGAAGACCGGCAGGGGAGTCGAGGAGGTGCTGGAAGCGATCGTGCGGCGGCTGCCGGCGCCCAAGGGCGACGCGCGCGCGCCGCTGAAGGCGCTCCTCGTCGACAGCTGGTACGATTCCTATCTCGGCGTGGTGGTGCTGGTCCGCATCTTCGACGGCGTGCTGCACAAGGGCCAGCGCATCAGGCTGATGTCGACGGGCGCCGCCTATCAGATCGATCGCGTCGGCATCTTCCGGCCGAAACAGGAGATGCGCGACCGGCTCGGGCCCGGCGAGATCGGCTTCTTTACCGCCTCGATCAGGCAGGTTGCCGACACGCGCGTCGGCGACACCGTCACCGACGAGAGAAAGCCGGCGGCAGCGGCGCTTCCCGGCTTCAAGCCGGCGCAGCCCGTGGTGTTCTGCGGCCTGTTCCCGGTCGATGCCAGCGAGTTCGAGGATCTGCGCGAGGCCGTCGGCCAAGCTCCGCCTCAACGATGCGAGCTTCAGCTATGAGATGGAGACTTCGGCCGCGCTCGGTTTCGGCTTCCGCTGCGGCTTTCTCGGCCTGCTCCATCTCGAGATCATCCGCGAGCGGCTCGAGCGCGAATTCAATATCGACCTCATCGCCACCGCGCCTTCGGTGATCTACCGGGTGCATCTGACCGACGGCTCGGTCGAGGAACTGCACAACCCCGCCGACATGCCCGAGCCGCAGAAGATCGCGAAGATCGAGGAGCCGTGGATCGAGGCGACCATCCTCTTGCCGGACGAGCATCTCGGCGCCGTGCTCAAGCTGTGCGAGGACCGGCGCGGCCGGCAGAAGAACCTGAGCTATGCCGGCGCGCGCGCCATGCTCGTCTATGAGCTGCCGCTCAACGAGGTGGTGTTCGATTTCTACGACCGGCTCAAATCCGTGTCGCGCGGCTACGCCTCGTTCGACTATCACATCATCGGCTACGAGGACGGCGACCTGGTCAAGATGGCGCTGCTCGTCAACGACGAGCCGGTCGATGCGCTGTCGGTCATCGTCAATCGCTCGCGCGCCGAGACGCGCGGCCGGGCCATGGTGGAGAAGCTCAAGGACCTGATCCCGCGGCATCTGTTCAAGATCCCGATCCAGGCGGCGATCGGCGGCAAAGGTGATCGCGCGCGAGACCATCAGCGCGCTGCGCAAGGACGTGACCGCCAAGTGCTATGGCGGCGACATCACGCGCAAACGCAAGCTGCTCGACAAGCAGAAGGCGGGAAAGAAGAAGATGCGGAGCTTCGGCCGCGTCGAGATCCCGCAAGAGGCCTTCATCGCCGCGCTGAAGATGGACGCGGATTAGCGCTGGGTCGATGGACCCAAGGGGGTGCGCGCGTTCATGCCTAACGGTCTCGACCTGGGGAGGTCCCATGCGCCATATTCTGATCGTGTCACTCATCGCCTTGAGCGCCGCGTTCACGCCCGCGCTTGCCGCGTCCTCGCTCAAGGGCGTGGCGAGGCTCGGGCACTGTCAGCCATCGCAACAGCGGATCGGTGCTGCCGGGTGAGCTTCCAGAGACTCTCGCGACTCCTTCTCGGTGTCGTCGCAATGCGCCACCGAGACCGGCGCTACGACGTGCGGGACGCGTGGTCGCCTCGGCGCAATCGCTACTCGGCCGGTGCAAGGCCAGGGCGTGACGGCACGGTCGTGATCGTCCAGCACGGCAATCGCCTGTCGGTCACGGTCACAGCAGCGAGGCTCGGCCAAGCTCAGCCTGTCCAGACTTTGACCATTGGGAACCCGCCGGGCTTCCGCGTTCACCGCTTGAGCCTCTGGCGCCGGTCGGGCGCCGGGGCGGCTGGCTGCAACATTACTTCAATCGATACAGCTTACTTGCTGTAACGACTAAGTTTTGTTGGCTCGCCAATAGATAGTTCGGCCATATTCTTGCCTGCGTTGCAGTTACTTTCTGTCAAGACTGCGGCAGGAAAGTGTTATTGTTGTGCCTTCGGCGTATAACGTACTTGACTATAGTTAAAATATCACGTTCCATCTCCCGAGAAGGGATTAGAGGCACGACCGGGGGAATGTCGCGCTGAACTTTGGCAAACGGCGCTTCTCTCCGACCGCAAGAAATCCTGAAGAGCGTAACCGGCCACCCTCGCATGGGCGCGCTTAGGCGGGGTCCGGCCGGCGTTCAGTCGGGAAGCGCGCTGAAAAGAGGGGCTTGTCATGCGTATCGCCCTTGCTTGCGGACTTTGTCTGATCGCCGTTGCCGCCGTGGCGGCACCGCGCGCCAAGGACCAGGCCAAGTCCCGAGACCAACGTCGCCGTCGCCGCTCAGAACACGCGCGAGACGTTCCGCGCGCGCATCAACGAGAACGTGGTGACGATCATGGCCGGAAGCCCGAGCGGAACCGACCTCGCCATCGTCCAGGACCTCGCCGAGGTGCTCGACGACGGCGACGATTTGCGCGTCCTGCCGATGGTCGGCAAAGGGCCCGAGCAGAACATCAAGGACGTGATGTTCCTGCGCGGCGTCGACATGGGCGTCACCCAGGCCAACTTGCTCAAGCATTTCGACACGCACCGGCGAGCTTGGGCCGAACCTCAAGGGCCAGATCGCCTATATCGCCAAGCTGTTCAACGAGGAGATGCACATCCTCGTGCGCTCCGACGTGAACGACATCCAGCGAGCTCAACGGCAAATACGTGAATTTCGGAGCGGCGGGCAGCGGCGCCGAGATCACCGGGCGGCTGATCTTCGCGGCGCTCGGCGTCGATGCGCAGGAGGTCAATCTCAACGACAGCCGACGCGATCGAGAAGCTCAAGGCCGGCGATATCGACGCCACCATCGTGGTGACGGGCAAGCCGGCGCCGGTTCTCGCCAACCTCAAGGACACCACCGGGCTCAAGCTGCTTGCCGTGCCCTACGCCAAGACGCTCGAGGACGAGTATTATCCGGCGACGCTCACCCATGACGACTATCCCGCGCTCGTGCCTGCCGGCGGGCGGGTCGATACCCTGTCGGTCTGCGCGGTGCTGGTGTCGTTCAACTGGCCGAGCGATTCCGTCCGCTACAAGAAGATCGCCAAGTTCGTCGATCGCTTCTTCTCGAATTTCGACGCGCTTCCTGGCCGCGCCGCGCCATCCGAAATGGGGCGAGGTCAATTTCGCGGCGACGCTCGAAGGCTGGCAGACGTTCGCCGCTGGCGCAGCGCTGGATCGATCGCGCCAAGGCGAAGGAGACCGACAGCGCCTCGCGCAGCAATTTCGACGCCTTTCTTGCCGCAGGCGAGCAACGCCCGCAACACGCCGATCTCCGAGTGCGGAGCGCGCCGATCTGTTCCGGGCGTTCCTGGAGTGGAATAGGGGGCGCAAACAGAACTGACGGAGTCAACCGTCGCACTCTCTTGTTTGTGATGCGTAGGAGGGTTCCATGCTCAGTCCGTCCGACATCATCGTCAGGCCGACCAGCCTGACCGAGCGGCTGGCGGCCGAAGGTTCAGCCGGGACGCCACCGCTTCCTGAGCCGACGCCAACCACCATGGCGGAGCGCTTCGCGCCCGAGGCGCAGAAGATCCCGGCCGACGATCCGGTCCGGCACTTGGCCGAGCCCCCGGTCATGCCGGGATTGATCGCCGCAGCGGGCGCGCGCCGCCTCGGCCGGAAAGTGGCTCCTGATCGCCGCCATCGCTCGTCTCCCTGGTCCCGACGGCGCTCATCCTCGCTCTGCTGTGGCAGGGCGTGATCGCGATTCCCGGACCGAGCGAAGCGCCGCGCGATCGCCGAGCCGTGAACCGCTCGCCGCAAGCGTGCAGGCCGCCGCTCGCGCCGGCGCCCGCGCCCGCGCCCGTCATCCAGGTCGCGCCCAAGGCCGAGATCGCGCTCACGGCCCCGGCCCGGATCGAGGCAAAGTCCGGCGACGGAGATCGCCTTCGCCGATCGCCATCGATTCGGCCGAGGCGCTGCCGGCGCGGAGCGTCATCGCCATTCGCGCCGTACCGGAAGGCGCCACCTTCTCGCAAGGACGCCCCTACGGCACCGCCGAGTGGAACCTGACGCCCGACGAGATCGGGGATCTGAAGCTCAAGCTGCCGGAATCGGCGAGCGGCGGCGCGGATCTGCGCGTCGAGCTGATGGCCGCCGACGGCGCGATCCTTGCGAGCGCCATCACCAGGCTCGACATCGCCGCCGATCCGAAGGCGGCGCTGATCTTGAGGTCGGACGAGAGCGGCCGCATCGCCGACCTGATCGCCCACGGCCACAAGATGATCGATGTCGGCTATTTCGCCGGCGCCCGCGCCTATTTCAAGCGCGCGGCGGAGGCCGGGAGCGGCGACGCCGCTCTTCTTCTCGGCGCCACCTTCGATCCGGAGTTCATCGACAAGATCGGTGCTCATGGCATCAAGGCCGACCCGCAGGAGGCGCGGGCTGGTATGAGCGCGCCAAGCAGCTCGGCGTCGAGGACGTCGAGGCCAAGCTCAAGGCGCTCAAGGAGGACGTCGACCAGCCGTCAAATGCCCGTTCAGGCGACCGAGACGATCGAGGCGCCTGCCAGCCCGCCTGTGACGCCTTCGCCGCCCACGCCTCAACCTGCGGCGAACACGCCTGCGGCCGCGGCGGTGGAGACGGCGGTCGCGGAAGCGGAAACGGAACAGGACCCGCCTGCCGGCGCCGCAGAGACGTCGCTTCCCGCCGGCAGCGACGAATGGGTCGCGATCGTGAGCTACGCCAATGTGCGCGCCGCTCCCTCATCCACCGCGGACACGCTGCGGGTGGCCGAGAAGGGCGCAAAGCTCCGCGTGACCGGCCGCCAGGGGAATTGGGTGCAGGTCACCGACCCCGCCACCTCCGAGGTCGGCTGGGTTTACGCGCGCTATATCGAGACGGCGCAGGCGCCCGAGCGCTAGCCGCCGCGTCGTCGCGCTATTCGCCCCGCAAGCGGGAGCGGACGGCTCAGCCGGTGCGAACCCTCCAGGCGAGATAGGCTAGCGCCGCGCCCTCGCAGATGAGCTGGATGCCGAGCAGGAAGCCGAGCACCCATTCGGCGCCGACCGGCATGTTGGCCCACAGATAGGCCGCAAGCACGATGCCGACGAGACCGCTCGCAAGCACCCATCCCCAATTGGGGAAGGGCCTGATGGTGAGCGCGAAGATGACCTTGGAGATGCCCTCGACCATGAAGAACACGATCAGGAGCACCGTCATGATCAGAAGCCCGCTCTCCGGCTGCGCGAGCAGAAGCACGCCGATCACGATCGCGAGCACGACCGAGATCAGCTGCAGCCAGTAATGCGGCACGTCGCGGGCGCCGATCAGCCCAATGGCCTGTAGCACGCCGCTGATGATCAGGACCCAGGCGAGCAGATAGACCATGGCGACCGAGGCGAGCAGGGGATAGATCGAGGGCGAGAACGCCCGCGACCACCATCAAGACGCCCTGCAGCAAATACCAAAGCGAATAGCGCTTGACCGTCTCGCGCATGGCCTCGCGCATGGCTGCGGCCGCGGCATCGAGGGGAATAGCCATCGGGGTTTCCTCCCTGGCAGCGAATCAGTTTGCTGGCGGAGGCGAGGATACTCCATCGAGGCCGCGAAGGCTGGCGGCGAGCCGTCTCTTTTCCACCTTGCCGGACGTGAGCGGCTCGTCCATTGCAAGGGCGGATGAGCCGCCGGGCTCTCGGGGCGGTATCGCGGCTGGGGGAGGGGCGAGGTGAGCGCTGAGGAGGCAAGGCAGTCGGCGATCGCCAAGGCCGCGCGCCGCCTCATTCCCTTTCTCTGTCCTCTGCTACGCGGTGAATTTCCTCGACCGGGTGAATGTCGGCTACGCCGCGCTCGCCATGAACGCGGACCTCGGCTTCACGCCTTCGATCTTCGGCATCGGCGCCGGCATCTTCTTCGTCGGCTATATCCTGTTCGAGATCCCGAGCAATCTCGCGCTGCAGCGCTTCGGCGCGCGCATCTGGATCGCCCGCATCATGATCAGCTGGGGACTGATCGTCGACCGCCATGGCGCTCGTGCACGGCGAGACCAGCTTCTACGTCATGCGTTTTCTGCTGGGCGTGGCCGAAGCGGGCTTCTTCCCCGGCATCATCCTCTACCTCACCTATTGGTTCCCGGCGCGGGAGCGGGCGCGCATCGTCGCCCTGTTCATGGCGGCGGTGCCGCTTGCGACCATGGTCGGCGGCCCGATGTCGGGCGCGCTGCTCGAGATGCACGGGCTCTTCGGGCTGAAGGGCTGGCAGTGGCTGTTCGTCGTCGAGGGCGTGCCGGCGGTCGTGCTCGGCGTGATCGCGCTCCGCTTCCTCGACGACAGGCCGGAGAGGCGCGCTGGCTCAGCTGGAGGAGCGGCAGGCGCTCGCGCACACGCTTGCCGCGGAGGCCAGGGTCGCGCGGGAGGTCGGCTATGCCGGAACTTGGCCAAGCGCTGACGCGCCCCCGCGTGCTGACGCTCGGCCTCCTCTATTTCTGCATCGTGATCGGGCTCTACGGCATCAGCTTCTGGATGCCGCAGGTGATCCAGACTTATGGCTCAAGCCCGCTCGAGATCGGCTTCCTGACGGCGATCCCCTATTCTCTTCGCCGCCATCGTCATGGTCCTGTGGGGCGCGCATTCGGACCGGACCGGCGAGCGCATCTGGCATGTCGCGCTGCCGCTCTTTCTCGCCGGTGCGGCCTTCGCCTGGTCCGCCGCTTCCCTGCCGCTCGCGCTCATTCTGGTTGCGCTGACGTTTCGCTACGCTCGGCACCTATGCCGCCATCGGCACGTTCTGGTCGCTGCCGACATCGATCCTCACCGGAACGGGCGCGGCAGCCGGGCTCGCGCTGATCAATTCGCTGGGCAATACCGGCGGGCTTGTCGGGCCTCCGATCATCGGCGCGCTGAAAGAGGGGACGGGCACGTTCACGGCCGCGCTCCTCTTTCTTGCCGGCACGCTCATCCTCGGCGCGGTGATCGCGCTCGTCTTCGGCGCGATCCAGCGGGCGCATGCGCCCGGTTCCGGTGTCGTTGCCCGAAGGCGCGGGTGATCGCCCCTGAGCCCTTCGGCCGAAGCGCCCTAAGGAGGCTACCGCCCGCTCCCGGCGGCCTGCGCGTTCCTCATAAAGTCGGAGGATGAATCCGCGATGGGCTGGTCGGGCAGGCCCATCTTGATAATGCGAACCTGGCCTCCGGCGGCTTCGACGGCGGTCTTCAAGTCGACCACGCGGATGGTCTGATCGTCGAAGGTCCTGAAGTACCAGCGCAGAGCCTTCATATCGGACACCGTGGTCCATTGCGTGATCTCCGCGTCGCTGCTGCTCTTGTCGCGCACGCTTCCCTTCGGGATGTCGAACTGGTTGAGAATGTGGAAGGCGGCGAGAACGGCATCCTTGCCGGTCGCCGAAGGCAGTTCGGCCTGCGAGAAGGCGACGGCGCGCACGAAGCGCGACGGCGGCGTGAAGTCGCCGGGGAGCCCGTGCATGCCCGCGCCCTGCCCGAGCTGGGCGAGCTTCGCGCCGTCGAGATCGAGCGGCGGCACGCCGGTTACGCTGAGATTGACGTAGTTGCGCAGATTGGTGACGTGCCAATCGTAGGCGGGCGCGTTGGTGACGACGCCGAGCGGCGCATCGAAGACCTTGAGCGCGCCGGCGAGCGGCTCGATGACGATCGACTTGCCGCTGCGGTCGCGCACGAAATAATGCGAGGGACTTGCGCCAAAGCCCGGCGCGGGCGTATCGACGACGACCGCGGCGCCCGCCGCAAGTGCATCCTTCAGCTCATCGACGCTGGCGAAATTGCCCAGAACCCAATTGCCGAATTCGAACGGCGCCATGGCGCGGCCCGCATTCTCGGGCGTGACGGCCGGATACTCCGCAAAGCCCGGAAAGTAGAACAGGCCGAAGCTCAGCCCCCGATCGTTGAGACCGTCGATGATGACGGTCTGGCCGACGGCGTTAGCGCCGACCATGGCATGTTTTGTCGTGAAGGAGACGCCGGGCTTGCCGTCGGGGAGCGTGCCGGTCAGCGCCGTTCCCGCGGGGACGACGATGATATTGGAGGAGAGCGGAAAGCCGAACTCGAGCGTGCGGCCCCTGACCATCGAGCCGTCCTTGGCGTTCAGGCTGATGCCGGTGCAGGCTTGCGCGTGAGTTGTGGCGAAGGTGAAGGCGGCGATGAGCGCCGCCACGGCGACTTTGCGGAACATGGGCAGGAACTCCTCCGAGAAACCGCCGCGGAGTTTCGGGGAGAACCGTGAAGGCAGGCTTAAGCCGGAAATCGCGACCGCGGCTTGCTTAAGCGCCGGTAGCCGGTCTCGTTACGATTTGCGGCAATTCCATCGCCGATCGGATTCCGGCTAGATCAAGTTTACCTTGCCCGTCGCAATATCGTAAATGCCGCCGGCAACCGCGATCTTCTTAGCGTCGAGCGCATCGGTCATGATCGGCGCATCTTCGATCAGCCGCTTCACGTTGAGGCGCACGTTCTCCTCGGTGGCGGCGGCGAGCAGGTCGCTTGGATGGCGGCCATGCGCTGCAATCACGGCGGGCTCGATGGACTTGATCAGTTCGGGCAGGTGCCCCGGCAGTTCGATCCGCTCCTTCACCACCTTGATCGCCGCGGCAACCGCGCCGCAATTGGTGTGGCCGAGGACCATGACGAGCGGCGCGCCCAGGAACTTGACGGCATATTCCAGGCTTGCGAAGCCGTCATCGTCGAGGAAGTTTCCGGCGAGACGCACGACGAACACATCGCCGGGACCCTGATCGAACATGAGTTCGGGCGAGGCGCGACTGTCGGCGCAACCGAGGATCGCGGCGATCGGATACTGCGCCTGGGCGCGCGCCGCACGGCCATACGAGAAGTCCCTCTCAACCGGCGCGTTGGCCGCATAGCGGGCATTTCCTTGCATCAACCGGTCGAGCGCTTCAGCGGGCGGAATCGCATTCGGGTTTGGCGCCGGGGCGGCCGTCTCGCTTCGGGCTGATGTCAAGGGCAACGCGCTCGCGGCAAGAAGCGCTGCGGCGCCCGTCATGACGTGGCGCCGCGAGGGGGCTGTAAGCAAAGCTGAGCAATGTTCGCAGTGTTGACGCATGGTGGTTTTCTCCTTCGCCGCGAGCCTCTCCCGCAAACTAAAGGCGCGTCAAGGTCAAGGAGCGGCGTTGGATAACTGGCGATAAAGCAACCGTCTCACGCGGCTTCCTTGGGCTTGTAGAGGATCATCCGGTAGCAATCGAGATTGCGCACGAGGAACTCGTAGGCCGCGCCCCAGAGATAGAGCCTGAACTTGCGGTACTCGAAGTCGCCGAAGGTCCGCCGCACAAAGTCCTTGCTGGCTTCGAGGTTCAGCGCCCACTGCCTGAAGGTGAGGAAATAGCTCCAGCGGTCGTTGTGCACCTCCATCAACTTCGAGGTCGGTCTTGGCCAGCTTGTTCAGGAAGTCGTCGAGCACGAGGAAGGAGTGATTGCCGGGATAGATGTGCCGCACCATGAAGGTCGAGAGCTCGTATTTCTTCTTGGCGGCGCTGCCGTCGAGGAACACGACGCCCCCGGGCTTGAGCAGACGCGAAAATTTCTTCAGCACGCGCTCGTAGTCCGGCAAATGCTCGATCACGCCCATGATGACGATGGCGTCGAACGGCTCGCTCGGCTCGTAGTCGTAGAAGTCGGTGAGCAGGATGTCGAAGCGGTCGCCGAAATTGGCGAGCTTCGACCTGAGATAAGACTGCGACACCTCGGAGTTGGTGATGCCGGTGAAGCGCACGCCGGTCTGCAAAGCATGGCCGGCGAAGGCGCCCCAGCCGGGGCCGATCTCGAGCACGCGTCTTGCCGGGCGCAAGCTCGCATTTCTCGATGGCCCAGTCGAATTTCCGCTCGAGCGCCTTGGCCAACGGCTCGTCGTCATTCTCGTAGACGCCCTGGCTATAGGCCGGAAAGATGGGATCGAGAAAGCTCAAGAACAGCTTGGGGTCGGCGTTGTAATGCGAGGCGATCGCCCGCTTGTTGGTGTAGACCTGCCCGAACAGGAGCGGCTCGACGAACCGCCAGGCCGCGACCAGCGGATGACGGTCGTCGAAGTGGCCGCGCAGCTGCGAACGGCTTCAGCATGTCGCCTTCGATATCGATGTCGCCGTGCAGGTAGGCCTCGGCGATATTCCCCTCGTCGAGACTGCGGAGCGCTCTCAGCGCCCGCTCGTTGCGCAGGCCGACATGGAATTCCGGCTTGCCCTCGCCCAGGTTCCGCGTCTCGCCGTCGGGCAGCTCGATCGAGAACGGCGTCGTGATCTTGCCGACACGGCCGATGAGGGCGTCGAGCGTCGCTGAGGCTGTTGACATTGTCGTTCCCCGGTCTTGCAACCACCCGCGCCGGCGCGCGGGCCGATGAGTTTTGGCGTTCGGGGCGATTTTGCCTCGGATGACGGCGGAATGAAATGGGGACGTCGAGGGCAGAGGAAGCCCACAGGCAGTTGCCTAAAGACTGGGAGTTGAGGCTATATCCCGCCCCTTGCGCCCAATCCAGAAGGGGGAGCGGAATGCGGTCGATCGGAGCCTGCCTAGCCTTGCGGCCAGGGCCGCGCTTGCACTTGGCCTCAGCCTTGGGCTTTGCCCAGAGGCGCTGGCCGTCTACGACGTGAAGCCCGGCGAGATCAGGGGCAAGTCCGGGTCGATCATCAGGGTATGGCCGCTCGAAGGCGGGGGCCCGGGCGGGGGCGATGCGTTCCGCATCCTCTACCGCTCGACCGGGCTCAACGGCGAGCCGATCGCGGTCTCAGGCGCAATCTTCATCCCGCCGGGGCCGGCGCCCGCGCGCGGCCGCAACGTGATCGCCTGGGCGCATCCGACCAGCGGCGTGGTCGAGGCCTGCGCGCCCTCGCTCATGCCGGATGTCTCCGGCATGATCTGGGGATTGGCCGACATGCTGGCGCAAGGCTACGTGGTGGTCGCCACCGACTATCCCGGGCTCGGCATGCCGGGCCAAATCCACCCTTATCTGATCGGGGTGAGCGAGGGACGCGCCGTGCTCGATTCGGTCCGCGCCGCGCAGCGCTGCCGCGCTCGGGCGCTTCGAACCGTTTCGCGGTGTGGGGCCACAGCCAAGGCGGCCATGCCGCGCTCTATACCGGAGAGCTTGCTGCAAGCTATGCGCCCGAGCTTGAAGCTCGTCGGCGTGGCGGCGGCGGCGCCTGCCACCTATCTCGTCGAGCTGTTCGACGCCGAGAAATCGACCGCGACCGGCAAGGAGCTCACCGCCATGACGCTCTACTCGTGGTCGAAGCTCTACAACACGCCGGCCTCGAGCCTGGTCGAGCCCGCCGCCATGGCACCGTTCCAGCGGATGGCGCATGACTGCATCGAGTCGCTGGCCGAGTTCGCGGCCATCGAGAAGGCGGAGAAGCCGCTCGACCGGATCCAGTTCCTCAAAGCCGATCCCACCGAGATCGAACCGTGGCGCGGAATCATGCAGCGCAACACGCCGGGACAGGCGGCGGCAGGCGCGCCGGTCTTTATCGCCCAAGGCACCGCCGACACGACCGTGAGGCCGGACATCACCAAGCAATTCGCCGTGGCGCTGTGCAGGCAAGGGGCGCGCGTGCGCTTCGTCTCGCTCAACGGCGTGAGCCACACCTTCGCCGCCAAGGAGAGCGTCGGCCAGGCGCTCGCCTGGATGGGCGACCGCTTCCGCGGGCGCCGGCGCCGTCGGACTGCGGACGCTAGCGTCGCGCTGCTCCGCTCAGTTAGCTGATCTTGATGACGCGTGTTTCCGGTCCCGCGCCGCTGCACCAGCGAATAGAGCGCCGCGGCGTTCGAGGGATGCAGCCTGATGCAGCCGTGCGAGGCAGGCCGGCCGAGATGCTTGATCTCGTAGGATCCGTGGATGGCATAGCCGCGCATGAAGAAGATCGAGTGCGGCATCGGCGAGCCGTCATAGATGCGTGGAGCGGTGATAGCGGACGAGCGCGGTCGGCTTGAACGTGCCGGTGGGCGTGCGATAGCCGGGACGCGCGGTCGATACCGGCCAGTGGTAGCGCGCCGCGCCGTCGACAAAGACGTCCATGCGCTGGCTCGACAGGTTGATCTTGGCGACGATCTCGGCCTTGGCGATGGTTGGAAAAGCAAGAGTGAGGCCGAAGCAGGACGGCCAAGAGACGGTGCGCCGCATGATGTTG
The DNA here is from genome assembly GCA_963776655.1 of uncultured Alphaproteobacteria bacterium. Lineage (GTDB taxonomy): Bacteria > Pseudomonadota > Alphaproteobacteria > Rhizobiales > Methyloligellaceae > Methyloceanibacter. The sequence goes on from CAVZNL010000005.1 coordinate 342,766, forward strand.
TCTCCTCTCTGAGCCGGCCCCCTCGGCGGCGCGGCTATCCGTGTTGATGTCGGGAGCTTGAGGGTCCCGATCAAGATCGTCGCGAAATCTGATACGGCCCCGTTCTGAACATCGGCTGAATGCGTCGCTTCGCCGGTTCTGATCGGCATGAGCGCCTGACGGCATTCCAATTGCCGCCATCATTTGTGGTAGGGTCAGCCGCTTGAGGGCCTTTGGGGGAACGGGACGAGGGCCGATGCTAAGGCTGTTCTTGGGCCTCATGCTGATCATGTTCGGCGGCGCGGCCGCGGCCCAGCAGCTGCCGGGCGCGCCCCAAACCGCGGCCGCGCCCAAGCCGGCGGCAAAGCCCGCGGCGAAGAAAACCGCCAAGAAGACGCCGCCAAAGCCCAAATCGCCGATCGCGCGAGAGCTGTTCGGCGCGGCGTCCGAGCCCGCGCCGCTCGCCGCCCGCTCGATCGGCGGCTATGCCAAAGGCTGTCTCGCCGGCGGCGTGTCGCTGCCGATCAACGGCCCCGATTGGCAGGTGATGCGGCTCTCGCGCAACCGCAATTGGGGCAATCCGCGCCTCGCTCGACTATCTCGAACGGCTCGCGAGCGATGCCCGCGCCTTCGACGGCTGGCCCGGTCTCCTCGTCGGCGACATGTCGCAGCCGCGCGGCGGGCCGATGCTGACCGGCCATACCAGCCACCAGGTCGGGCTCGACGCCGATATCTGGCTCACCCCCATGCCCGACCGCATCCTCACGCCGCAGGAGCGCGAGGACATGATCGCGGTGTCGATGCTCAAGGATCCGTTCAGCGTCGATCCCGAAATCTTCACGCTTGCTGCACGTGAAGCTCATCAAGCGCGCCGCGTCCTACCCGCAAGTCGCGCGCATCTTCGTGCATCCCGCCATCAAGAAGGCGCTCTGCCAGCAGGCGCCCAAGGCCGGCAAGGACACGGCCTGGCTCGGCAAGGTCAGGCCGTGGTGGAACCACCACTATCATTTCCATGTGCGGCTCTCCTGCCCGCCGGGGGCGGAAGGCTGCGAGAATCAGAAGCCGACCACGGGCGACAATGGCTGCGGCCAGGAGCTCACCAATTGGTACGCCATGCTGAAGAAGGCCGCGATCGCAATGGCGAAGCCGCCGGCGCCCGGCGCCAAGCCCTGGACCGGCAAGCCGCCGCTCACCATGGCCCAACTGCCGAAGGAATGCGGCACGGTGCTCACGTCCGGCGGGTTCGAGCCGCCGATCGCGGCCGCTGACGGCACGGTCGAAAAGGCGCCCGCGGCGCTCGCCGCTCTCGCGACCAAGGATGCCGGTCCGCCCGTGCCGGTGCTGACCCCCGCCCAGCTCAAGGCGCTCACGGCCGGGAACGCCGGCGGCATGTCGCTGCCCGACCGCAACCCTTTGCGTTGACGCTTCACGCGGGCGCCGCCATCGGGCAGTATCGCCGCCATGCAGGAGCGGCGACAGCAGCCGTTATCGGGGCAGCGCAACGTCTACGGCGAGCCGCTCAAGAGCTGCTCGGAGCGGCCGCTGACCGGCTTCTTCCGCACCGGCTGCTGCCACACGGGCCCCGAGGATATCGGCTTGCACACGGTCTGCGTCGAGGTGACGGCCGAGTTCCTCGCCTTCTCCAAGGCGCGCGGCAACGACCTCAGCACGCCGCAACCGGATTTCGACTTCCCGGGCCTCAACCCGGGCGACCGCTGGTGTCTGTGCGCGGCGCGCTGGCGCGAGGCGTTTGAGGCCGGGCGCGCGCCGCGCGTCGTTCTCGCCGCGACCCACGAGGCGACGCTCGAGATCGTCGAGTTCGAAGACCTCAAGCGCTACGCCATCGATCTCGCCTGACGCGCCGCCACGGTTCTTTCCCGCCTGGACACCGCTCCGTCGCAGATGGCAGCATGGCCCGATGCCGAAGAAAGAAAGCAAAGCTGCCCCGACCAAGAAGAAGACCGAACCTGCCGCCGCCGCAAGCGCGCGGAAGAAGCGCCAGATCTTCGCCGAGGGCCATAAGCGGAAATTCCTCGTGGTCGTCGACGAGACGCCGGAATGCGAGAGCGCGCTTGCCTTCGCCGCGAGCCGCGCGCAGCGGACCGCAGGCCAGCTCGCGCTGCTTTACGTCATCGAGCCCGACGTCGATTTCCAGTGGCTCGCGGTGGAGGATGTCGCGCGCGAGGAGGGGCACAACAAGGCCAAGGCCGTGTTCCGCCTGTTCGGGCGCAAGCTGAAGGCGATGGGCTTCGAGGACCTCATACCCGAGGAGATCGTGCGCGAAGGCATGAAATCCGAGGAGATCACCAAGCTGATCGAGGAGGACGAAGATATCGGGGTGCTGGTGCTCGGCGCCTCGAAGGACCCCTCGGGCCCCGGTCCCCTGGTCACAAACCTCGCCGGGGGCAGGCTTGCAGGCATTTTTCCCGGTGCCGATCACGGTTGTGCCGGGCCACCTTTCCGATCGAGGAAATCCTCGCTTTGGCTTGATATTGACCTTTTCGACCTCCGACATTATCAGCCAAAATTTGAGCGGGTTTTGCTGCTAGCCGGGATGAGGACGGTTCGTGGGGCACCATCCAGGGCTTGGCCGTAGGGAGCCAAAAGATGCGACGAGCGGGGCTAGGGCTGCTTGCGGCGGCATCTTTCAGCCTGCCCGGATTTGCGGCTGAGCCCGATGGACCGGCCAGTCTGATCACGCAGACCGAAGCGTTGCGAATTACCGTTCAAGGCCTGCTCTCGAGCAAGTCCGGCGACAGCCGGCAGGAGCCAAAAGGACGCGCTGATCGAATATTACGGGGTGCCCGACCGGAACCTCCTCTGGGTCGATGAGAACGGCCTGACCGAGCGCGCCAAACTCGTCATGGCCGAGATCGGCAAGGCCGACGATTACGGCTTGCGCGCCTCGGATTATCCGCTGCCCGATCCCGCCGGCGTTCAACGCCTCCGATCCGAAGGCGCGAGATTGGCTCGCCGATATCGGAAATGAAGGTGAGCTATGCGGTGCTCGACTACGCCAAGGACGCACGCGGCGGGCGGATCGAGCCCTTGCGCCTCAGCAAGAATCTCGATCCCACGCTTGCCCTTCCCAATCCGTCCGAGGTGATCGAGTCGATCGCCATCCGGTCCGACCCCGCGGCCTATTTGCGGAGCTTTCAGCCCGACCAGCCGCAATTCGAGGCGCTCAGGCAAAAGCTGATCGAGCTCAGAGGCGGCAAGGTCGAGGAGGTGAAGCCCGACGCCGTCACCATTCCCAACGGGCCCGTGCTCAAATTCGGCATGGAGCATGAGCAGGTCGCGCTCCTGCAGGAAGCGGCTCGACGTTCCCGCCGGCACCAACGAGAACAAGTTCGACGAGGCCGTGCTCGAGGCGGTGCGCCAGTTCCAGTCCGCCAACGGCGCCGGCGCCGACGGCATGGTGGGCAGCCGGCACGCGGCGTCTGCTCAATCAAGGGCAGCAGCCGCAGGCGGTGGGAAGCCCGGCGCGAATCCGCGCGATCCTGGTCAATATGGAGCGCTGGCGCTGGCTGCCCCACGATCTCGGGCCGTTCTATGTGACGGTCAACATTCCCGAGTTCACGTTGCGCGTGGTCGAGGACGGCACAGCCGATCCACACCGCGCGCGTGGTCGTGGGCAAGCCCGACAAGCAGACGCCCGTGATCTCCGATGAGATGGAGGAGGTCGTCTTCAATCCCTATTGGAACGTGCCCAACTCCATCAAGAACGAGGAGATCGCGCCCTATATGGGACAGGGCGGCGGCTTCTTCGGCGGCGGCTGGGATACCGTCCGTTCTCAGGCGGCACAATCTGCGCATCAAATACGGCAACCGCGACGTCGATCCCGATCAGATCGATTGGAGCCGCAACGACATCCGCAATTTCGATCTCGTTCAGCCGCCGGGACCCGGCAACGTGCTCGGCCGCGTGAAGTTCGTGTTCCCCAACTCGCACGACGTCTACATGCACGACACGACGCAGAAGTTCCTGTTCAACAATGCCGTGCGCGCCGAGAGCCACGGCTGCATGCGCGTGCAGAATCCCAATCTGCTGGCGCAGGTGCTGCTTGAAGAAGGACAAGGGTTGGAGCGCGGCTCGCGTCGAATCGACGTTCGATGCCGGCGACGACAATCACGTGGCGCTCGACCAGAAGATTCCGGTCTACATCACCTATTTCACGCTGCGGGTGAACGAGGACGGCTCGTTCTCGTCGTTCAACGATCTCTACGGACACGACTCGCAGGATGACGGCGGCGCTCGACGGCAGGGGTTACGTCAGCGATCCGGTCTACGAGGACGATCAGGTGGTCGCCGGAGAGTGGCGGCACCGTCGAAGGCGGAGTCGGGCGCAGAGGCTCTCCGCGGGAGCCGATTTCACCCGCGGCCTGTTCGGATTTTAGCGGTGTTTTCGCTGAAGTCGTGCGGCTGAACCGGCCTAGCGCGACGAGGCGACGCGCCTTGACTTTGCGGCGCCCGGGGCCAAGTATGGCTAGAATCATTCTAAGCAGTGTATTGCGGACGCTCGCGCGTTACGAGGCCGAAGAGGCGCCATGTTCATCCAGACCGAAGCGACGCCCAACCCGGCGACCCTGAAATTCATTCCCGGCCGCCCCGTGCTCGACCACGGCACCTTGGAGTTCCTCGATCCCGAGACGAGCAAGGCCTCGCCGCTCGCCGCGCGCCTGTTCGAGATCGACGGCGTCAAGGGCGTGTTCTTCGGCACCGATTTCATCAGCGTGACCAAGGGCGAGGGCGAGTGGCAGCATCTGAAGCCGGCCATTCTCGGCGCCATCATGGAGCATTATCTCTCCGGCGCGGCGGTGACCGACGCGCGGAGGCCGCCTGAAGAAGGCGGAGAGGCCGACGAGTTCTTCGCGCCCGAGGACGAAGAGACGGTCAAGACCATCAAGGAGCTGCTCGAAACCCGCGTCCGCCCGGCCGTGGCGCAGGACGGCGGCGACATCACCTTCCAGGGCTATCGCGACGGTGTCGTTTATCTGCACATGCGCGGCGCCTGCTCGGGCTGCCCGAGCTCGACGGCGACGCTCCGCCACGGCATCGAGAACTTGCTCCGGCACTTCATCCCCGAGGTGCAAGAGGTCCGCCCGGTTTGACGGACAAGCTCCCCGACTCCTGTCTCGACCAGCTGTTCCGCGAGGCGCGCACCCATAACGCCTGGCGCGACCGGGACGTCCCCGACGCGCTGCTCCACGAGATCATCGATCTCGCCAAGCTCGGGCCGACCAGCGCCAATTGCAGCCCGGCGCGCTTCCTCTTCGTGAAGTCGCGCGAGGCCAAGGAGCGGCTCAAGCCGCATCTCTCGGAAGGCAATCGCGACAAGACGATGAAGGCGCCGGTCTGCGCCATCATCGGCTACGATCTCGATTTCTATCAGCATCTGCCCAAGCTCTTTCCCCATGCCGACGCCAAGAGCTGGTTCGAGGGCAACGACGGAGAAGATCTTCGAGACCGCCTTCCGCAACGGCACGCTGCAGGGCGCCTATCTCATCATGGCGGCGCGCGCGCTCGGGCTCGATTGCGGACCGATGTCGGGCTTCGACAACAAGGGCGTCGATCGCGAGTTCTTCGCCGGCACCAATGTCAAATCGAACTTTCTGTGCAGTCTCGGTCATGGCGATGCGAGCGTGCTGTTCCCGCGCTCGCCGCGCTTCGATTTCGACGAGATGGCGCAGATCCTCTAGGACGCAACGATGAATATCCTCGCGCTCGACACCAGCATGGGCGCTTGCTCGGCTGCGCTCCTGCGGCGTGACGGCGGGGCGCAGGCGCTCTTTGCGCGCCAGGAGACGATGGCGCGCGGCCATGCCGAGGCGCTGATGCCGATGGTGGCGGAAGTCATGAGCGAGAGCGGCATCGGCCTTCGCCGCGCTCGATCTGATCGCGGCGACGACCGGCCCCGGCAGCTTCACCGGCGTGCGGATCGCCATTTCCGCGGCGCGCGGCCTGGCGCTCGTGACAGGCGCCAAACTGTTCGGCACCGACAGCCTGACGGTGATGGCGAGAGAGGCATCGCACTTGCGGCATCGCAAGCGGCGCACCCTTTGCCGTCGCCGTCGATGCGAGGCGGGGGATGCTCTATTTCGGCCTCTATGACGGAGACGGCGCGAAAGCTCGAGGGTCCGCTCCTGATCGCCCCGGACGATGCCGCGCATGTGCTTGCCAAGCGCCGCTTCGCGTGGCCGTCGGCAGCGGCGCCGCTCTCCTCGCCGAAGCGGCCGCCGGCCGTGGCATCCTCATCGAGGCGAGGCTGCTCGATCTTCAGCCGAGCGCGACAGCCCTTGCCGCGCTCGCGGCCGAGAGCGGCGAGACCGTGCCTGTGCTTCAGCCCGCTCTATCTGCGCCCGCCCGACGCCAGGCCGCAGAGCGCAAGAAGCGGTGGCGAGGCGCTGATGCCGGCCGGGTTCTCCGTGCCGCCAGGCAGGACCCTTCGACGGCCGAACTCTGGCCGACCTTCACCGAAGCTGTTTCGCGCAGGCCTGGGACGATGCCGCCATGGCGCAATTCGCCGCTTCGCCCCGAGTGCTCTGCCTGATCGGCTCGGTCGCCGGCGATGTCGGAGGCGCGCGGCCGGCTTCCTCATCGCGCGCAAGGCCGGCGACGAGGCGGAGATCTCTGACCTTCGGCGTGGCGCCGTCCTGCCGCAAGTTGGGTCTCGGCCGCGCCCTGCTCCAGACGGCCATCGGCGCTCTTGCGCGCGAGCGGCACCAAGCGGCTGTTTCTCGAGGTGGAGCGACGGCAATGAAGCGGCGCTTAGGCTCTATCGCTCCTTCGGCGGCGAGGCCGTCGGGCGCAGGCCAGGCTATTACGAGCACGGCGCCGACGCCGCGATCTTCAGCCTTGCCCTTTGAGGCCGCCCCGCCGATGATGTCGCCGCGCGGGCGAGAGACAGGCACGGCAAGGCATACAACCATGCCCAAGATGGCGAGGGCGGAAAGCAGGCTTGAGCGTCTCTGCGCCGAGCGCGGCATGCGCATGACGGGCCAGCGGCGGACCATCGCCAGGGTGCTGTCGGAGGCCGAGGATCATCCCGATGTGGAGGAAGTCTACCGGCGGGCGAGCGCCCGCGATCCGCGCATCTCGCTGTCGACGGTCTACCGCACCGTGCGCCTGTTCGAGGGCGCCGGCATCCTCGAGCGCCACGAGTTCGGCGACGGCCGCGCGCGTTACGAGCCGGCCGGTCTCGGCCATCACGATCATCTGATCAACGTCAAGACCGGGGAGGTGATCGAGTTCAGCAACGAGCAGATCGAGCGGCTGCAAGAGAGCGTGGCGCGGGAGCTTGGCTTCCGTCTCATCGGCCATCGGCTCGAACTGTTCGGCATGCCGCTCAAGAACGGCAAAACATAGGCCGGTGCTTGAGCCTGAGGCGACCCGAGCGGCACAGTCATGAGAAGCTTGCGTGCGTTCCTGGTGCTCGGCGCCTTCTTCGCCTTCACCCTTCCGCTGATGCCGCTCCAGCTCCTGTTTCTGCGTCACCGGCTCGCGCTACGCCCGCACCTTTCCGCATTGGTACCATCGGCAGGTGTGCAAGATCGTCGGCATCCGTCTCAATGTCGAAGGCGAGGTCGCCGAGAAGCAGGGCGTGCTGCTGATCTCGAACCACGTCTCGTGGCTCGACATCACCGTGCTCTCGGCCGTGGCGCCGGTGTCGTTCGTGGCCAAGCAGGAGGTCGCGTCCTGGCCGTTCGTGAGCTGGCTCGCCAAGCTGCAGCGCTCGGTGTTCGTCGACCGCAACCGGCGGAACGAGGTCGGCGACAAGGCGAACGAGATCCTGAGCCGGCTCGCCGCCGGCGACCACATCGTGCTGTTCGCCGAAGGCACCTCAAGCGACGGCAACAGCGTGGTGCCGTTCAAGACCGCGCTGTTCGCGGCGGCCAAGCCGCCAGGAGGTGCCGCCCATGGGCGCCAACGTCTCGGCCCAGACGCTGGCGCTCACCTATACCAAGATCTATGGCCTGCCGCTGTGCCGCCGCGGCCGCCACGTGATCGCCTGGTACGGCGACATGGACCTGGCGAGCCATGCTTGGCGGCTGTTCGGGCTCGGCCCGATCGACGCCCATATCCGCATCGGGCCGCCGGTGCCGCTCGACGATTTCCCCGACCGCAAGGCGCTCGCGCGCTATGCCGAGGACAAGGTCCGCAAGGACGTGATCGAGCTCCTGCGCGGACGGCCTGTGGCCGCGTCGCCGCTTATCGACTGATGGCGCGCGGCAAGACACGAGCGCCGCCGCAGCCATGCGACGGCGCTCCAGAATGCGAAAGACTACATCGCCCGTCTGAGCCTGATGGTGTCGAGCACGGTGGCGGGCGCGAAGTTTCCGTTCGGCAATTGCCGGATGAGACCGGCCTTCACCACATTGATCAGCGTCGTGTGCACGCCCCGGTCGGCGGTGTCGGCGTCGGCGAAATAGCCCTCTTGCAAGGCAAGCCGCCGGAGATCGTCCCGCGACATGGCACCGGCCTCGTTCAGCTTGCGGACGAGGAAGTCGGCAAGCGGCTGTTGCGGCTGACGCTGGGCTTGGGGCTGGGGCTGAGGCTGGGAATGGGGCTGGGTATGCTGTTGCGGCTGGTAGACCGGTTGCCCCGCGGGCTCGCGCGCCGGCGTCCTCTGTCCGGCGGCTCCGTTTTCAAGCCGGCGGCGCTCAAGTTCCATCAGCCTGTTCACCGCTTCGAGCTCGGCCCTCAGATCCTCGAGCCTCGTGTCATGCTCACGCTTGAGCTGCTCGATGAGTTTGTCGAATTGCGCTTCATGGGCGTTGATCTGCTCTTCCAAGCAGAGCGGCCCGGTCTTGCAGGTCTCCGCGAATGTCACGCATTGCTTGCCCCTCGTTCATGACGTTGGCTCCAACGACCGAGCGGGCTGGCAGGTTCACGCAAGACCAAATGAACCCTGCCTGGCCGCCGCGCCGGGCAAGTCTTGCAAGGCCCGGGCGATGGCCTCGCCGGGGCACCTAACGCCTCATCTTAACCACAAGGCAGAGCGCCTGTCTCGGCCTAGTCTTTTCGCGCAGAAATGCCGAGCATTAAGCGGTGGAGAAAGGCTTATTTGCGGAGCCTTCGCGCGCCTCGAGCCGGTCGTCCCGCCGAAGACGAGACCAAGCATTCCTCTTGAACAAAAGAATCGGGCGTCGGCGAATGCCACGCCGTCATCTTGGCGAATGAGTGGCCGCTAGGCGGCCGCCCCTCACGCTTTCGTCTTGCCGCGCCGCGCTTCGGCTTCGCCATCTCCGGCAGAAAGGCTGCGAGCAGCCCGATCGCCGGCAGAAACGCGCAGACATGGTAGACGAAGGTGATGCTGGTGATGTCGGCGAGCCAGCCGAGGAAGGCCGCGCCGATGCCGGCGACGCCGAAGGCAAGGCCGAAGAACAAGCCCGCCACCATGCCGACCCGGCCCGGGATCAGCGTCTGGGCATAGACGATGATGGCGGGATGGGCCGAGGCGAGGATCAGCCCGATGATCACGCTCAAGATCGCCGTCCCGAGCAGCCCGACATAAGGGAGCGCAAGCGTGAAGGGCAGCACGCCCAGGATCGACCACCAGATCACGCGCCTCGTGCCGATGCGGTCGCCGATCGGGCCGCCGATCACGGTGCCGGCGGCGACGGCGAACAGGAACAGGAACAGATAGAGCTGCGCGCTCTGCACCGACAGCCCGAAAGTATGGATCAGGTAGAAGGTGTAGAAGCTCGTGATGCTGACGAGATAGAAGTCCTTGGAGAAGGTGAGCGCCATCAGGATGGCGACCGACTTCCGCACCTTGCCGTGCGTCAGCTCGTGGATCGCTTCGCGCTCGCTCTGATGCGCGCCGTTGTTGAACTTCAGCGTCTTGCCGTACCAGGAGCCGATGCCGGCAAGCATGATCATGCCGATCAGCGCCACGACGGAGAACCAGGCGATGCTTTGCTGCCCGTAGGGAAGCACGACGAAGGCTGCGAGCAGCGGACCGAGCGCCGTGCCGAAATTGCCGCCGACCTGGAACACCGATTGCGCAAGGCCGTGCTGACCGCCCGAGGCAAGCCGCGCCACGCGCGAGGACTTCGGGATGAAACACCGAAGATCCCATGCCGATCAGCCCGACCGCGACCAGCACCAAGCCGTAGGTCGAGGCGAAGGCGGCGATGAGGAGACCAAGCAGCGAACAGCCCATGCCGACCACGAGCGAATAGGGCGTGGGGTAACGGTCGGTGACGATAGCCGACCAGGGGCTGAAGCACCGAGGCGGTGAAGGTGAAGGTGAAGGTGATGAGCCCGATCTGGCGGAAGTCGAGGCGCGAGGCTGTCCTTGATCATGGGATAGAGCGCCACGATCAGCGACTGGATCACGTCGTTCAGCAGATGGCAGATGCTGATGGCGGCAAGCACCGCAACCGCGGTCTGCCGCGCGGCCGGTGAAACCGCGTTCGCTCCCGTCTTGATCGCCATGCCGGGGCCCCGGTGTCGCTTATCGGGCGGCAGACATGGGCCGAACAGGGCCGCAAAAGCAAGGGCTCATTTGCTTTACGCGTGCTGCTCCCTCCTTCCGATATCGCTCGACGCTCGGCGCAGGGTCACGCCGCCGTCTGGCGCCCGGCTCGGTCAGGATAGAAACGGGCCATCATCCGCTCCACGTAGCTCTTGAGATTGTCGTGACGCTCCGCCGCAAGCCGAGCCGGCGTCTCGAACACCGGACAGAGCACGCCGGCGATGAAGGCAAAGGCCGTGGCATCGAGGCCGGTCGGTTCCGCGCCGATCATGTACGGCTTGCCGCCCAAGAAATCGGCGGTGGCGTCGATCGACCGCGTCGCGAGCGATGTGATCTCTCGAGGCGAATGCCGCCCCATGCCCTGGCCGTGCAGCCGGCGGCGAACTTGCCGCCGGATCATGGCGGCGACGAGCGGCCGGACCGGCGCCGGCACGGCGCGGAAGAAGTGTCTCGGTCCCGCGTTGAAGTTGGCGTCGTCCATCCAGCGGTCGTGGACGAAAGCCCAGTAGAGATTGTCCTCGAGCATCTTCTCGAACGCCCAGGCGACGGCGCGCTGCTCGCTGGTGAGGCCGCGGTCGAAATCGATGTGGTACTTGTTCTCGAGGTGCCAGCGGATGAAGGTCGAAGTCGGCGATGGTCTCCCCCTCATCGACGATATAGGGCAGCTTGCCCTTGGGCGCCTTGCCGAGACCGCCGGTTTCGACCGCGTAGGCGAGCCCCGCCATCTTCAGCAGGACCTCCGCCTTGGTCACGAACGGGCTCGGGTCGGGAAGGCCAAAGGCGGGTCCAAAGCCGTAGAGCGTTATCATCTTTCACCCCTCATGGCGTGATCGTCGCGGCCGCGTCATCGTTCCGACAGTATAGGCGGGCAGGGCGGTCTCGTGGCCTTTGCGCCGAATGATAAAGTTTAGACTCCCGCTCTCCCCTTGGGGGAGAGCACGCGAGCGCGTCTTCGCTGGTGCGCTACTTGAGCGCACCACGCTCGCGGTGAGGGGTTAGGCGCGAACACGCTAGCGCGGAAGCGCCGTCACTCGCCGCTACTTGTGCGCTCGCTACACTCATCGTCACCTTGGTTCGGTGCAATCCGCAAAAAAGGCGCCCGCCGAAGCGAGCGCCCTCAGAAATCGCCTTATCGGGTATTGCAAGGGATGGCGCTTACGAGCAGGCCTTTCCCTGCCCTGGTCAGGCTCTTCCCTGTCGCATAATCCCAATCTGAATACAGATCGTTCATAGTGTTTGCGACTCTGGCTTGCCAGCGTCCGATCGCCACCGTTCGGTCCAGCGACGGCGACGTCAGTGTTACGCGGGGCCCGCACGATGCGTAAGCATCCTGAGAGAGGGCGAACAGTGCGATGGTCGCACTCACGGCCCAAGTTAGTGTTCGTGACATGATAACCTCCATCCAGTTGGTTCACACCAGCTTAGTCGCAACTTGAGGGACGAAGGTTCACGCTAAAGGCGCGTCCGCGTGCAGCGCCTGTTTTGATGAGACTTTGAACCCAGTGGTCCACCGCTGCGTCCAAGGGGTGACTCTGGATGGAGGCCTCGTCTCTTGATCGAGCTGAAAGGGGCGCCCGCTTCGGCGGGTGCGGACTGACTGGCGGAGAGGGTGGGATTCGAACCCACGAGACGGTTGCCCGCCTACACGCTTTCCAAGCGTGCGCCTTCGACCACTCGGCCACCTCTCCTTGCAAAGCGCCGCACTATAGCGAAGCACCTCCGCGGTTCAAGCAAGTCGGCCGGCCCCCGCGCGCTCGCGCACCCTTCACGCAATGCTGAAGAAGCCCTGATTTGAACATGAGCCGGCAATAGCCTATGTAAGCCTTACCGCCTCTATCCGGTATGGAGCGAACATGCTCGTGCTGTTGCGCATTCTCGGCGTCTGGCTGCTCTTGCTTGCCATGGTCGCCGCCGTTATCGACGCCACCAAGAGTCTGGCCGGCGGCGGCGCCTGGGTGGTCACGCCCATGGGCCAGCAATGGCAGGCGCTCAGCCCCGAGACGCTGCGCGACGCCAAGGCCGCGATCGAGACCCATGTCAGCCCGCTCGCTGTGGGACCCGGTCATGACCACCATCCTCGGTGCGCCGACCTGGGTCGTGTTCGGCATCCTCGGGGTCCTGCTCTATTGGCTCGGGCAGAAGCGGAAACCCGTCGAGGTGTTCATCAACTAGGGGAATTGAGCCAGGAATTCGGGGGAAGCGGAACTACGACGCAACGCCTCTAACGGAGTCCTCCATGTTCACGCTGAAGCGCAAGCCCTTGTCGATGCCATCGCCCGCCGAGGCCCTGCCCGGCCGCGGAGAGCCCATTCCCACCGCCAAGACCCATTTCGTCAACGGCGCGGCGCTGAAGGGGCCGTACCCGCAAGGCTTCGAGACGGCGCTGTTCGGGCTCGGCTGCTTCTGGGGCGCCGAGCGCAAGTTCTGGCAAGTCCCGGGCGTTCATGTCACCGCGGTCGGCTATGCCGGCGGGCTCACGCCGAACCCGACCTACGAGGAGGTCTGCTCCGGCCTGACCGGCCACAACGAGGCGGTGCTCGTCGTCTACGACCCGAAGCGCGTGAGCTACGATGCAACTGCTGAAGGTCTTCTGGGAGAGCCACGACCCGACGCAAGGCATGCGGCAGGGCAACGATGTCGGCACGCAATATCGCTCCGGCATCTACTATGTCTCCGAGGAGCAGCGCCGCGCGGCCGAGGCCTCGAAGGCGGCCTACGAGGCGGCGCTCAAGGCGCGCGGGCTCGGGCCGATCACCACCGAGATCCTGCCCGCGCCCGAGTTCTATTTCGCCGAGGACTACCACCAGCAATATCTCGCCAAGAACCCGCACGGCTATTGCGGGCTCGGCGGCACCGGCGTCGTCCTGCCCGATCGGCACCGGCGTCGGCGCCTGACTAGACCACCACCCGCTCCGCGGCTTCTTTTCCCCTCTCCCCTCGCGGGAGAGGGTGGCCACGATCGAGCAAGGCGAGATCGGAGCCGGGTGAGGGGGCGGCGATCAGGATGACGAAGTTGCGGGTGCGGCTGGCGGACTAAGCGACGCGTCAGCTGCGGATGAAGCCGACGATGTCCTTGGTCTTGGCCAGGATCGGATCGGCGATGGCGTGAGCGCGCCGCGCGCCGTCGGCGAGGATGCGGTCGATCTCGACGGGATCGGCCATCAGGCGCCGCATCTCGTCGCCGATCGGGGTCAGCCTTGCCGCGGCAAGCTCGGCAAGCGCCTCCTTGAACGCGAGAAGGGCGCGTTGCCGAACTCGCGCAGCACCTGCTCCTTGCTCGTCTCGGCGAGGCCGGCATAGATGCCGACGAGATTGTCGGCCTCGGGCCTCGCTCTCGAGCCCCTTCACCTCCGACGGCAGCGGCTCGGGATCGGTCTTGGCCTTTCTGATCTTCTTGGCGATGGCGTCGGCATCGTCGGTCAGATTGATGCGCGTCATGTCGGACTCGTCGGACTTCGACATCTTGCTTGCGTGCCGTCGCGCAGGCTCATCACCCGCGTCGCGGGCCCGGTGATGAGCGGCTCGGGCAGCGGGAAGAAGCCGCCGGGATAGCCTTCGCGGGCGATGGTCGCGGCGAAGTCGTTGTTGAATTTCTGGGCGATGTCGCGGGCAAGCTCCAGATGCTGCTTCTGGTCCTCGCCGACCGGAACATGGGTCGCGTGATAGAGCAGAATGTCGGCGGCCATCAGATTGGGATAGACGTAGAGCCCGGCTGACGCCTTCTCGCGGTCCTTGCCCGCCTTCTCCTTGAACTGGGTCATGCGGTTCAGCCAGCCGAGGCGCGCCACGCAATTGAAGATCCAGGCAAGCTCGGCATGGCCGGAGACCTGGCTCTGGTTGAAGACGATGTGGCGGGCGGGATCGATGCCCGAGGCGATGAAGGCGGCCGTGACCTCGCGGGTGTTCCTGCTGAGCTCGTCGGGGTCCTGGAACACGGTGATGGCGTGGAGATCGACCACGCAATAGAGGCAGTCATGCTCGGCCTGGAGCGCCACGAATTTGGTGATGGCGCCGAGATAGTTGCCGAGATGGAGGTTGCCGGTCGGCTGCACGCCCGAGAAGACGCGGGTCTTGGTCTTGGCTTTTTGCATGTCCTGCCCCTAACGCAGCGCGGGTTATGGCCTCGGCCCGCGTGCCGGCGCGCAAGCGTGCCAACCGGCGCTTCAAGGCCCGGCGTCCTTGATGAGATCGCGAAAGTGAGCGGCGCCGAAGAGGTGCGCCGCGCCGAGATAGGTCGAGAGGCCGGCGCCGACCAGGGCAAGGAGCGACGTCACTTGCACGATCAGCCCGCTCTCCGGGGCGAACCAGGGGCTAAAGACCTCGACGAGCACGAACACGACCGCCCCCATCGCCGCCAGGCGGCGAGGATGCCGGCAGAACCGCCGGCGGAACGATGCGATCGAGCGCGAAGCCCTCGCGGCGTGCAAGCTCGGCCACGAGCAGCGCGACATTGATCCAGCCCGCGAGCGCGTGGCGAGCGCAATGCCGGTGGCGCCGATCAAGCAGGAACAGCATGAGGCTCAACACCACATTCGCCGCCAGGCTGATGCCGGCATAGATCATCGGCGTCTTCGTGTCCTCGCGGGCGAAGAAGCTCGGATGCAGGACCTTGATCAAGGACATAGGCCGGCAGGCCGAGCGCAAGCGCGGCAAGCATCGACGCGGTGGCCTTGGTATCGACGGCGGTGAAGGCGCCGCGCTCGAACAGCACGCGCATGATCGGCTCGGCGGCGAGGAAGAGCGCGATGGCGGCGGGCAGGGTGAGCAGGAGCGCGAACTCGAGCGCCCGGTTCTCGCTCGCAAGCACGGCCGCGTGATCGCCGGAGCGCAGCTTGTGGCTGAGCGTCGGCAGCAGCACGACGCCGATGGCGACGCCGATCACGCCCAACGGCAGCTGGAACAGGCGGTCGGCATAATAGAGCCACGACACGACGCGATCCTGAAGCGTGGCGATGATGGTCGAGATCACCATCGGTGATCTGCGCCATGCCGCCGGCAATGACGCCAGGCACGGCGAGCGCCGCGAGGCGCCGCATCTCGGGGGTGAGTTGCGGACGCTGCCACGGCAAGGCGCATGCCGATACTTGGCGGCGGCGGCGCCGACCACGAGCACCTGCAACAGGCCTGAGACGGCGATGCCCCAGGCGAGCGACGTGCCGGCCGTGCTCTGATCGTCGCCGCCCGAGGCGACAAAGACGAGCAGCACGGCGATGAGCACGACATTCAGAAGCGTGGGGGCGAAGGCCGCGATGGCGAAGCGGCCGAAGGCGTTGAGGATGCCGGTAGTAGAGCGCGACCATCGACATGAAGACGAGATAGGGAAGCGCGATGCGCGCGAAGCAGGACGGCGAGCGCGAATTTCTCCGGGATCGCTCGCGAAGCCGGGCGCGAGGAGAAGCATCAGCCACGGCATGGCGATCTCGCCAAGAAGCGTGAAGACGACGAGCAGGACGGCGAGGCCCGGACAGCGCCTGGCCGGCGAAGACCCGCGCCGCTTCGGGGTCGGCGTGGAGGCGCTTGGCAAAGAGCGGGATGAAGGCCGAATCGAAGGCGCCTTCGGCAAACAGCCGGCGAAACATGATTGGGAATGCGGAACGCCACGAAGAAGGCGTCGGCCACGTAGGAGGTGCCGAGCACGGCGGCGATGAGAATGTCGCGGACGAAGCCGAGCACGCGGCTCACGATGGTCATGGCGCCGACGGTGGCGAAGCCGCGATAGAGCTGCATCAGGCGGGATGCAGCGCCTGCTCGTGCCGCGCCTGCAGCGCCTTCAGCAGCCGCTCGCGGATGGCGCTCTCGCGGCTCTTGCTCGTGATCTTCTTGCCGGTGAGATCGGTGACGTAGAACACGTCGACGGCCTTCTCGCCGAAGGTGGCGATATGGGCCGAGGCGATGTCGAGATTGAGATCGGAGATTTCCCGCGTCACGTCGTAGAGCAGGCCGGGACGGTCGAGCCCGTTGATCTCGATCACGGTCAGCGCATCCGACAGCGTGTTGTCGATGACCACTTGCGGCTCGACGGTGAAGGCCGAGAGCCGCGGCTTCGGCTTGCGCCTGGTCAGCGATCACTTCGGCCAAGCGCACGTCGCCCCGGAGCAGGCGCTCGATGGTCAGCCGCGATCTTTTCTGCGCGCGCCGCTCCTCATCCTCGGCCTGGTCGAACTCGCGCTCGAGGTGAGATGGTGTCGAGCGCCATGCCGTCGCGCGTGGTCGAAATCTGCGCATCGACGATATTGGCGCCGGCCCCGGTGCAGGCGCCCGCGACCATGGCGAGCAGCCGCGGGTGGTTCGGCGCCAGCAGCGTGATCTCGGTGACGCCGCGGAAGGCATCGGTGGCGATATGCGTGACGATCGGCTTCGATTGCACCTCGGCGTCGCGGATCAGTTTGGCGTGCTCGGACGATCGACGTCGAGATCCGTCCGGAGCCAATATGACGGAGTAGTGGCGATTGATGAAGCGGTCGAGCTCCGCTTCCGGCCAGTCCGCCAGCCGCTCTCTCAAGCGCCTCTTGCGCGCGGGCCACGCGTTCGCTGCGGGTCAAGGTCGGTATGCCCGCCGCCGAGCAGCGGTTCGGTCTCGAAATAGAGGGTGCGCAGCAGCTGGCCTTTCCAGCCGGTCCACACGCCGGGCCCGACGGCGCGGATGTCGGCCACGGTCAGCACGAGCAGGAGCTTCAACCGTTCGCGGCTCTGCACCAGGGCGGCGAAATCGCGAATGGTCTTGGGGTCGTTGAGGTCGCGGCTCTGGGCGAACTGGCTCATGGCCAGATGATGCTCGACCAGCCACGCGGCGGTCTCGGTCTCAGACGGGTTCAGGCCAAGCCGCGGGCCGAGCTCGCGGGCGATGCGCGCGCCGACGATCGAATGATCCTCGTCCCGGCCCTTGGCGATGTCGTGAACGAAGGCGGCAACGTAGAGCGCAGCGACGATTGTCGATGGTGCGGATGATCTCGCTCGACACCGGGTGCTCGGCGGCGAAGCGGCCGCGCTCGATGCCCGACAGAAAGCCGATGGTGCGGATCAGGTGCTCGTCCACGGTGAAGTGGTGATACATGTTGAACTGCATCATCGAGACGACGCGCCCGAAATCCGGGATGAAGCGGCCGAGCACGCCCGCCTCGTTCATCTTGCGCAACACGCCTTCGGGATCGCGCGCGTCGGTCAGAAGCCGCATGAACAGGCGATTGGCGGTCGGGTTGGCGCGAAGCTTGTCGTCGATCAGGCGGAAATTCGCGCGAATTTGCCGCAACACCTCCGGCGAGAACGACGCCTGATGCTCGTCGGCGAAGGAGAACAGGCGGATGAAGTTCACCGGATCCTTGGCGAAGGCGTCCTTGTGCGACGGCGGAGATGCGGCCGTTCTCGATGCGGAAATCCGACGTTCGCCTGAGCTTGGCGCGGCGGCGCCAGCTGAACGGGGCAAGCAAGCGTGTCGAGCGTGGGCAGCGACTTCAGCTGCTTCATCTCGAGCGCCGAGCAGACGATCCCGGTCAGCTCGCCGACCTCCTTGGCGACCAGGAAGTAGTGACGCATGAAGCGCTCGACCGCGCTCAGACCGGCATGCCCGCGATAGCCGAGCCGCTCCGCCATGGCCTGCTGCACGTCGAAGGAGAGACGCTCCTCGGGGCGCCCGGTGAGAAAATGCAGCTCGCAGCGCACCGTCCAGAGGAAGCTCTCGCAGCGGCGGAAGCTCCGATATTCGTGCGCGGTGAATACGCCGGCCTCGACGAACTCCGCCTCCGCCTTGTCGGGATAGAGGTGCTTGGCGAGCCAGTGCAGCGTGTGCAGATCGCGCAAGCCGCCCTTGCCGTCCTTGACGTTGGGCTCGACGAGATAGCGCGAGGCGCCGGCGCGGGCATGGCGCGCGTTCTGCTCGGCGAGCTTCGCCTCGATGAAGGACCGCGCGTTGCCGTCGAGCACATCATGGCGGAACCGGCGGCTGAAATTCGGCAAAGAGCACCTCGTCGCCCAGGATCAGCCGCGCGTCGAGCAGCGCGGTGCGGATGGTCATGTCGGAATGGCTGCGGCGGATGCATTGGTCGATGTTGCGCGTGGCATGGCCGACCTTGAAGCCCAGATCCCAGAGCAGATAGAGCATGTATTCGGCGACGCTCTCGCCCCACGCGGTCTGCTTGTAGGGGAGCAGGAACAGGAGATCGATGTCCGAGCCGGGGGCGAGAAGGCCGCGCCCGTAGCCGCCTTGCGCCACGATCGCCATGCGTTCCGCCGCCGACGGATTGTCGGCCGGATAGACGTGCGTGGTGGTGAAGTCGTAAGCGAGCGCGATCAGAGCGTCCTGGAAGGCCGAGAGACCTTCGGCGCACTTTCTCCCGTCGCCGTCTTCTTCAAGCTGACGCCTGGCCGCGCGTTCTCGCCTCGTCGACAAGTCCGCGCAAGCGCTCGACCAGCGCCAGGCGAAGCGCCGAGGCCTGCCCGGAATGGGTGCGGGCGAGCTCGGAGGCCTCGTGGCGAAGAAGATCGAGGTCGAAATAGGGTGCCTGTTTCGGGGCGGGCTGGTCCATGGCGACGCGTGTCGCAGTCTAGCACATGGGCGTATCAAGGCTCGCTCGGCAAGCAACGCTTTAAGGCGATAAAGGGCCTCGAGAGCCTCCTTGGGCGTCATGGCGTCGGGGCTGAGCGCCGGCCACGCGCCTGTTCGAGGCGCGAGGCGCGGCTCGTCTCTGCGCCGCCTTCCCCTTGGCCGCCTGGAACAGCGGCAGGTCGTCGGCGAGATCGGTCGGCTTCGGGCGCCCGTCGGCCTTCTCCAGCGCGTCCAGAACCTCGTTGGCGCGGGCCAGAACCGGTGCCGGCAAGCCCGGCAAGCTTCGCCACGTGGATGCCGTAGGAGCGGTCGGCCGCGCCCATCACCACGCGGTAGAGGAACACGATCTCGTCGCGCCACTCCTTGACCTCGACCGTGGCGTTGGCGGCGCCGGCGAGCTTATCGGCGAGCGCCGTCAGCTCATGGTAGTGGGTGGCGAACAGGACGCGGGAGCGGTTGACCTCGTGCAGATATTCGAGCGCGGCCCAGGCGATCGACAGCCCGTCGAAGGTCGCGGTGCCGCGGCCGATCTCGTCGAGCACGACGAAGGACCGCTCGCTCGCCTGATTGAGGATCGAGGCGGTCTCGACCATCTCGACCATGAAGGTCGAGCGGCCGCGCGCCAGATCGTCGGCGGCGCCCACGCGGCTGAACAGGCGATCGACGACGCCGATATGCGCGCTTCTCGCCGGCACGAAGGAGCCCGACTGCGCGAGCACGACGATCAGCGCGTTCTGACGCAGGAAGGTCGATTTGCCCGCCATGTTGGGGCCGGTCACCACGAGGATGCGGGTCTCCGCATCGTCGCTCTCGCCGAGCCGGCAGTCGTTGCCGACGAAGCTCGCGCCGTCAGTGCGCCGCAAGGTCTGCTCGACCATCGGGTGGCGCCCTTCCTCGACGGCGAAGACGAGGCTCGTCGTCGATCTTGGGCCGCACATAGTTCTCTTCGACGGCAAGCTCGGCGAGACCGGCATGGTGGTCGAGCTCGGCGAGAGCGGCGCTCGCCGCCGACAGCGCGGCCTGTTCGGCAAGCACCGTCCTGCGGCGAGCCGCGCGAAGATTTCGAGCTCAAGCGCAAGCGCCCGGTCGGCGGCCTGGGTGATGCGCGCCTCGAGCTCGGCAAGCTCGGGCGTCGAGAAGCGCACGACATTGGCGAGCGTCTGGCGGTGGATGAAGAGCTCGACATGCGGCGGCTTGGTCAGGACCGGGCCGTGCAGCGCCGTGACCTCGACGAAATAGCCGAGCACGTTGTTGTGGCGGACCTTCAGCGACTTGATGCCGGTCGCCTCGGCATAGGTCGCCTGCAAGCCGGCGATGACCTGGCGGCTGCCGTCGCGCAAGCGACGATGCTCGTCGAGATCGGCGTCGGCGCCGTCGCGGATGAAGCCGCCGTCGCGCGCGTTGACGGGAAGCGTGTCGGCAAGCGCGGCCGACGAGAGACTGTTCGACAACGGCGCGCGGTGCGGCCGCAAGACGTTCGGCGATGCGCCAGACAGTTCTCGCGGCAGACCAGAGCGCCTGCGCCGGTGCGCAAGCAGCTCGCGGCGAGCGCGTGCGGCGCAGCGGATGGCGTCGCGCGACGGCGCCGAGATCGCGCGGACCGCCGCGCCCAAGCGCAAGCCGCGCCAGCGCGCGGGCAAGATCGGGCGCCGCCTTCAGCGCGTCGCGCAGATCGTGCCGCAGACGCGGCTCATCGGCGAGATAGGCAACGGCATCGAGGCGCGCGTTCAATGCCGCTGGGATCGGTCAGGGGACTGCCGAGCCGGCTTGCAAGCTCGCGCGCCCCGGCCGCGGTCACGGTGCGGTCGATGGCGGCAAGCAGGCTGCCCGCGCGGGCGCCCTGGTTCGAGCGCATCAGCTCGAGATTGGCGCGGGTCGCGGCATCGATGACGAGAAGGCTGCCGGCGCGTCTCTTTGCGCGGCGGACGGAGCAGCGGCGCTTTGCCGACCTGGGTGATCTCCACATAGGTGAGCAGCCCGGCGAGCGCGGCAAGCTCGGGCCGGGTGAATTCGCCGAAGGCGTCGAGCGCGGCGACGCCGAGGCGGCGCTTCAGCGCCCTCTCGCCGCTTACGGAATCGAAATGGGCGCGCGGGCACGGCGTAAGCGCGGCGCCTGCTTCCTCGATCTGGCGGCGGAGCACGGCATCGCCGGCGATGATCGTCGCCGACCAGCACCTCGCCCGGCTTGAGCCGGGCAAGCTCGCCGGCAAGATCGCTCGCGCTCGCCTGACGAGGCGATCAGCTCACCGGTCGAGATGTCGAGCGAGGCGAGCGCGTAAGCGGGCTCGCCGCCCTTCTTTGCCGGGCGCGCGGAACAGCGCGGTCAGGAAATTGTGGGCGCGGGCATCGAGCAGGGTCTCCTCGGTGAGCGTGCCGGGCGTGACGAGACGCACCACGTCGCGGCGCACCACCGCCTTGGGCCCGCGCTTCCTGGCCTCGGCGGGGTCCTCGATCTGCTCGCACACCGCCACGCGGTGGCCTGTGGCGATCAGGCGCTGGAGATAGTCGTCGGCGGCATGGACCGGCACGCCGCACATGGGGATGTCGTGCGCCCAGATGCTTGCCGCGCTTGGTGAGCGCGATGCCGAGCGCGCGCGAGGCGATTTCGGCGTCCTCGAAGAACAGCTCGTAGAAATCGCCCATGCGGTAGAACAGGAGGCAATCGGCATTGGCCGCCTTGATCTCCAGATATTGGGCGATCATGGGCGTGGCGAGAGGCACCTCCTCCGTGCGCGGAGGTGCTTGGCGCGGCGGCCCCCATAGAGGTCGCGCTCCCGGCCCTCGTCTCCGTCTCGGCCATGGTCAAGTTGGTAGCTGCTCCTCCTCCCCCGCACAAGGGCGCCGGCCAATCTCGTTGGGGAAAGGACTTTTCCGCGGGCAGCGCCTCCTCTAGGGTGCGCGCGCCTTCAAGCAGGAGACCTCGCCATCGTCCGTCCCTCCAAACGCGCGCCCGACGCGCTTCGGCCCATCAGCTTCGAGCGCGCCGTGTCGCGCCACGCCGAAGGCTCCTGCCTCGTCCGTTTCGGCGAGACCCACGTGCTCTGCACGGCGACCGCCGGCGAGCCGGTGCCGCCCTGGCTCAAGGGCCAGGGGCGCGGCTGGGTCACCGCCGAATACGGCATGCTGCCGCGCGCGACCTCGGAGCGGACGCGGCGGGAGGCCTCGGCCGGAAAGCAGTCGGGCCGCACGCAGGAGATCCAGCGCCTGATCGGCCGCTCGCTCCGCGCCGTCACCGACCTCGCCGCGCTCGGCGAGAAGCAGATCATCGTCGATTGCGACGTGCTCCAGGCCGACGGCGGCACGCGCACCGCGGCGATCACCGGCGCGTGGGTCGCGCTGCACGATGCGCTCGCCTGGATGCACGCCCGCAACATGATCAAGAACGGCGTGCTGCGCGACCATGTCGCGGCGGTGTCGTGCGGGCTTTATGGCGGCGAGGCGATCCTCGATCTCGACTATGCCGAGGATTCGGAGGCCGACGCCGACGCCAATTTCGTGATGACGGGATCCGGCGGCATCGTCGAGGTGCAGGGCACGGCCGAGACCGAGCCGTTCAGCCAGGAGCAGTTCGATCAGCTCATGGCGCTGGCGCGGCGCGGCATCGCCGAGCTCGTGGCGCTGCAGAAGCTCACCGTCGCCTGAGCATGACGGTGACGCTCAAGCGGGGCGACGAGGATCGTCATCGCGAGCCACAACGAGGGCAAGGTGCGAGAGCTCGCCGAGCTGTTCGCGCCGTTCGGCGTCGAATGCATCTCGGCGCGCGAGCCTCGGCCTGCCCGAGCCGGAGGAGACCGGCGCGAGCTTCGCCGAGAATGCCGCGATCAAGGCGGAAGCGGCGGCGAAGAGCGTCAGGCATGATCGCGCTCGCCGACGATTCAGGCCTCGAGGTCGCGGCGCTCGACGGCGCGCCGGGCATCCACTCGGCGCGCTGGGGCGGACCGAGCAAGGATTTCGGTCTCGCCATGGCGCGCGTGCACCGCGAGCTCGAGGCGAAGGGCGCGAGCCGACGCTCGCGCCAATTTCACCTGCGCGCTCGCGCTCGCCGCGCCAGACGGCGCGGCGCCAGGCGTCTTCGAAGGCAAGGTCTTCGGCACGCTCATCTGGCCGCCGCGCGGCACCCGCGGCTTCGGCTATGATCCGATCTTCGTGCCGGACGGCTATAATGAGACCTTCGGCGAGATGGAGCCCGAGCTGAAGAATCGGCTCTCGCACCGCATGCGCGCCTTCGAGAAGCTGATGGCTGCGACCTATGTCGCTGATGAGTGAGACCGCGCAGCCGTTCGGCGTCTATGTGCATTGGCCGTTCTGCCGCGCCAAATGCCCCTATTGCGACTTCAACTCGCATGTCCGCCATGGCGGCATCGACGAGGCGCGGTTCCTCTCCGCCTATCTCGCCGAGCTTGCGCATTTCGCTTCGCTCGCGCCGGGGCGCAGCGTCACCAGCATCTTCTTCGGCGGCGGCACGCCGTCGCTGATGCAGCCTGCGACGGTGGCGGCGATCCTCGACGCCATCGCCGGCCATTGGCGCGCTCGACGAGCGATGCCGAGATCACGCTCGAAGCCAATCCCACCAGCGTCGAGGCCGAGCACTTCGCCGGCTACCGCGCGGCCGGCGTCAACCGGCTGTCGCTCGGCGTGCAGGCGCTCGACGATGCGAGCCTCAAGGCGCTCGGCCGCCAGCACACGGCGGCAGAGGCGCTTGCGGCGCTTGCGCTCGCCAAGCGCCATTTCGACCGCGTGTCGTTCGATCTGATCTATGCGCGCGAGGGACAGACGGCGCGCGCATGGCGGGACGAGCTCACGCTGCGCGCTCGACCATGCCGCCGATCATCTCTCGCTCTATCAGCTCACCATCGAGGAGGGCACGCCGTTCGCCGCGCGCCATGCAGCCGGCACGCTGCGCACGCCGAACGGCGCCGAGGCGCGCGCGCAATATCTGCTCACGCAGGAGCTGTGCGAGGCGGCGGGCCTCCCCGCCTACGAGGTCTCAAACCATGCGCGGCCGGGATCGGAGTCGCGCCACAATCTGCTCTATTGGCGCGGGCACGACTATGCCGGCATCGGCCCCGGCGCTCATAGCCGCATCACCACGGACGGCACCAAGCGCGCGCTGTCGGCGATCAAATCGCCGGAAGGCTGGCTCGCCGAAGTCGAAGCCTCCGGTCACGGCTTCGCGAGCGACGAGAGCCTTGAGCGCCGAGGAGGCCGCCGACGAATATCTGCTGATGGGCTTGAGGCTCAGCGAGGGCATCGATCTGGCGCGGCTTGCCGCCATCGACGGCCGCGCTCTCGACGAGGACGCGCGTCGCGCGCTGGCGCAAGACGGCCTCATCGACCGCAACGGCGACGCGGCTTGCCGCCACGCCCAAAGGGCGGCTCGTGCTCGACCGGCTGATCGTCGAGCTCGCGGCTTGAAGCTCAATAGGTCGAGGCGGTGGCGAAGGAGCTCGGCGCGGGGTCGATCACTTGCGGGCCGCCTTCGCGCACTTCGAGAATGGCGAGGCCGCGCTCGGAGGTGCCGTCGGAGAGCAGGCGGAACAGTCCATCGACGCCGGAAAAGCCGCTCGGCCGCGTGAGCTGCGTCGTCGTGTAGCGCTGGCCGGGGGGATTCGGCGACAGCGACACCGCGAGGCTCACCGCGTCATAGCCGAGGCTGGCGATGCGCGGCGGCGCCGCGCCGTAGGTCTTGGAATAGCGCTGCGACGAAACTGCTCCAGCCCTTCGGATCGGGCGCCGGATACCAGCCGCCGACCAGCGCCCGGTCGCTGCCGATATTGGGATAATCCCACTGCCCGGTGCCGATGAATTGCACGCGTCCGCTGGAGAGGCCGTCAGAGGCAAGGAGCGGGGCGAGCGCGGGAAGCTCCTCGCGCCCGGCCGGCAGGAACAGCGCGTCGACCGCCTGCCCGGACTTGATGGCGTTGGCGACTTGCCGCACCGGGCCGAGCATGGCGCTCGAATCGTCGGGCGGGAATGTCGCGCGCACCGGCGCCTGGCCGCCGCCGGCGGAGACGGCCCTGGCGAAGGCGGTCTCGGCGATGCGGCCATAGGCCGATTGCGGGATGAGCTCGGCGAAATTGCGCTTCCCTCGCGACAGGGCGAAGGAGACGATGCGCGGCACGTCGCGCCCGGCGAGGAAGCTCAAGAGATAGACGCCGTCGCCGGCGACCTTCTCGTCGCTGGAAAAGGCGATCATCGGCACGCCGCCTTGGCGCGCGACCGGCGCGGCGCCGGCGACCTCCTGGGCGAAGAGCGGCCCGATGATCAGCTCGGCGCCGTCTTGCAGCGCGCTCTCGGCGGCAAGGCGCGCGCCCTCCGGCGTGCCCTTGGTGTCCTTCGGAATGAGCGACACGTTCGGATTGTCGAAATCGAACAGCGCAAGCTCGGCCGCCTGCTTGAGCGCCTTGGCCACGGCGGGCGTGGAGCCCGAGGCGGTGATGGGAAGGAGCAGCGCCACCTTCACCGTGCCGGTCGAGCCGGTGATGCCGGGGCCCGGTCCGGATCCGCCTCCGCCGCCGGCGCGCCGCAGGCGGCAGCCAGCGCCGCCACCACCAAGGTGGCGAGCACCAGCCTCAAGGCTCCGAGGTGACGGCTAAGGCTCAATGGAAGCCGCATGGCCCCTTTGCTCCAAGGCCGCGCGCGCGCGCGCCTTGGCGGGCGCATTGCAACGGCCGCTCGCCGTTGGTCTCGTCCATCGCGCCGCCTGGCCCCGGCGAAGCTTGCCCGCAACTATGGCTCAATCGTGATGGACGCGGGGCCGACTATATCACGTAACGTTTTCGCGCCTAGCCAGCCGTCAAGTTGCGGGCCTCACGCGTGCAAGACCAGCGAGACGAGGAGCGAATCGAACGAGGCTCTTCGGCCTGACGGTCGCGACCCGCGCGAGCGAGGTGCTCTGCCGACCTGATCGCGCGGCCGCTTGCGCCCGGCGCTCTATCTCGTGGCAACGCCGATCGGCAATCTCGCCGACATTTCGCTCCGCGCGCTCGCCGATGCTCGCCCGCGCCGACCTGATCGCCGCCGAGGACACGCGCCACTCGAAGAAGCTGCTCTCGCATTTCGGCATAGGCGGCGCGCTCACCCCCTATCACGAGCACAATGCCGAGCGGGAGCGGCCGCGGCTGCTTGGCGCGGCTCCGCGCCGGACAGTCGGTGGCGCTGATCTCCGACGCCGGCACGCCGCTCGTCTCCGATCCCGGCTACAAGCTCGTGCGCGAAGCGCTCGATGCGGGGCTCACGGTGACAAGCATCCCGGGGCCGTCGGCGTCGCTCGCCGCGCTGACCAGCTCGGGCCTGCCGACCGACACCTTCCTCTTTGCCGGGCTTCCTGCCGCCGAAATCGGGACCGCGCCGGGCGCGGCTCGAAGAGCTCAAGGACGTGCCGGCGACGCTCATCTTTTTCGAGACGGGCTCGCGCCTCGCCAAGAGCCTCGCCGACATGGCCGACGTGCTTGGGCGCGCGCGAGGCGGCGATCGCCAAGGAGCTGACCAAGCTGCATGAGAGCGTGACGCGCGGACGGCTCGACCGAGCTTGCCGGCGCGCTTTCGCGGCGACGCGCTGAAGGGCGAGTTCGTGATCGTGGTCGGCGCCGCCCGGAGCCGCCGACGAGCCGAGGCGAGCGACGAGACGATCGCCGAGCAGCTCGAGCAGGCGCTGAAGCGTCGAGAGCTTCCGCGACGCGGTGCGCTCGGTCGCCGAGGTGCTGCAATGTCAGCCGCGCCCGCGTCTACGAGCTCGGGCTCAAGCTCAAGCGCGAATGACCATGCGGCGAGAGCGGGTCAGAGCCTATCGTCGGGGCCTGTTCGCCGAGACGCTCGCCGCGCTTCTGCTCCGGCTCAAGGGCCACCGCATCGTCGCGCGGCGCTACAAGACGCCGGTCGGCGAGATCGACCTCGTGGCGCTCAAGGGCAAGCGGCTCGCCTTCATCGAGGTGAAGCGGCGGAAGACGGCGGACGACGCCGCCTGGACGCTGCCGGCCAAGCAGCGGCGGCGCATCGTCAGGGCCGCGCAATATTGGCTCGCCAGCCATCCCGGCTTCGCCGGCCACGACATCGCCTTCGACGTGGTGCTGGCGGCGCCTTGGAGCCTGGCCGCGCTATCATCGCCAACGCCTTTCCCGTTTAGCGCCCCCACGCAGGCGGAAAGAGCCAGGGTGACTGCATACGCTGGAGACTTTGGTTACACTCCGCACTATAAGGAGCGCCATGTAGGGGAGAGATATGGCCCTCAAAGTCGCCTTCCAGATGGACCCGATCGAGCGCATCGATATCAGGGGCGATTCGACCTTCGCGCTCCTGCTCGAAGCGCAATGGCGCGGCCATGACGTGTTCTACTACACGCCCACCAATCTCTCGCTCCGCGACGGCAAGCTGATGGCCGAGGGCCACAGCCTCACCGTCGAGGACAGGCCCGGCGACCATTACCGGCTCGCGCATCCGCGAAGTGTCGATCTCGCCGAGTTACGACGTGGTGCTATCTCCGCCAGGATCCGCCCTTCGACATGGCCTATATCACCACGACGCATCTGCTGGAGCGCATCCACCCGAGGACGCTCGTGGTCAACGACCCGGCTGCCGTGCGCAACTCGCCGGAGAAGGTGTTCGTGCTCGACTTCCTCGACCTGATGCCGCCGACGCTTGTGACCCGCTCGCCCGATGCAGATCCGCGCCTTCCGCGACAAGCACAAGGACATCGTGGTGAAGCCGCTTTACGGCAATGGCGGCGCCGCGATCTTCCGCATCCCGAAGGGCGACACCAATCTCAACTCGCTGATCGAGCTGCTCGGGATCACCTTCCGCGAGCCGATCATGGTGCAGCGCTATCTCCCCGAGGTGCGCAAAGGCGACAAGCGCATCATCCTCGTCGACGGCGAGGTCGCCGGCGCCATCAACCGCGTGCCGGCGCCGGACGAGACGCGCTCCAATCTGCATGTCGGCGGCACGGCGGAGCCTGCGACGCTCACCCGGCGCGACAAGGAGATCTGCGCGCGGCTCGGCCCGGAGCTGAAGCGGCGCGGGCTGATCTTCGCCGGCATCGACGTGATCGGCGACTACCTCACCGAGATCAACGTCACCTCGCCGACCGGCATCAGGCAGAGTCGTCGCAGTTCGGCGGAGCCGACATCGCCGCCATGATCTGGGACGTGGTCGAGCGGAAGGTGAAGGCCGAGCGGCGGAAAAGGTCGGCGCGATGACCCCTGATCCCAAAGGGCTCGGCGCGGTGTTCGACGCTCATACCGATGCCGAGTTCAAGACGCGCGACATCGAGGCGACCATGGCGACCATGAACGAGGCGCCACATGTCACGCATGTGCCGACCATGACGGGCGGCTCGGGACGCGAGGCCGTGCGGCGCTTCTACGACACCTGGTTCATCGGCCATTGGCCGAAGGACACGTCGATCACGCCGATCTCGCGCACGGTCGGCGAGACCCAGGTGGTCGACGAGGTGATTGATCAGCTTCACCCACGATTGCGCGATGCCGGCGCTCCTTCCCGGCGTAAAGCCGACCGGCCGCAAGGTAACGATCCCCTTCGTGGTGGTGGTCGGCTTCAAGGACGGCAAAATCGCGTTCGAGCGCATCTACTGGGACCAGGCCTCGATGCTGGTGCAGCTCGGGCTGCTCGATCCGTCAGCACTGCCGGTGATCGGAGCGCGAGCAAGCGGCGCGGCTGCTCGATCCGAGCCTCCCTTCGAACACGCTGATCCTCAAGGGCTAGCTTTTGGGGCTTCTTGCGGCGCGGCTTGCGCGGCGCTGGCTTCGCCGCGTGTTCGCTGGCCTGCAGCAGGGGCCGGCAATCTCCGCCTCCGCTTGAAGAACGTGCACCAGCCATGGAAGAGGATGCCCGCGCCCCAGCCGAGCGCCACCCAATAGAACCACCACACTTTCGGCGTCAGGGTGAGATTGACGAAGAGGAGGATCAGCACCGTGGCGAGATAGGCGAAGAGATGCACGGCGAAGCGTCGCGCCTTCCTGTCGATGAAGATGCGCTCGCTCCGCCGCGTCTTGCGCAGGATGAGCGCAAAGGCGTGGGTGGCGATTGCGGCGCCCCACCCGATCAGCACGAAGGGGAACCAGAGCGTGTCGGGGGTCAGCCATAATTGATCGCGGCGCAAAGCGAGGATGCCCGCGACAAAGGCCGCGAGGTGGATCACGAAGACGCGCATCGCCAGGTCTTTGAACATGCTCGCGTCGCCTCAGCTGTCCGAGCGGTCGGTCTAGGCTAACGCGCGCGGGAGCGTTTCAGCCTTGATCGAGAACAAGATGTTCCACAGCCGCACCTCTTCTCTGGCGAATGTTCCCTAATTGTTCTTGCGGGCAGCGACTGCCTCGGCTAGAGTAGGCCGCCGTGAACGGGGGTCTTGGAGCGATGTTTGCGCGGGTCACGACGGTTGCCTTCGAGGGCATCGAAGCGCGCGCGGTCGACGTCCAGGTCCAGATCGGACCGGGGCTCCCGGCCTTCGCCATCGTCGGCCTCCCCGACAAGGCCGTGGCCGAAAGCCGCGAGCGTGTGCGCGGCGCGCTCAACGCCATCGGGCTCGCGCTCCCGCCGAAACGCATCACGGTCAATCTCGCCCCTGCCGATCTGCCCAAGGAAGGCAGCCATTACGACCTCCCCATCGCGCTCGGGCTGATGGCCGCGACCGGCGCCGATCGCCCCGCGATGCGATCGAAGGCTTCTCCGTTCTCGGCGAATTGTCGCTCGACGGGTCGATCGTCACGGTTGCCGGCGCGCTTCCTGCGGCGATCGGCGCCAACGCTCTCGGCAAGGGACTGATCTGTCCGTCATCATGCGGGGCGGAGGCCGCCTGGGCCGCCGCCGACATGACCATCCTCGCGCCGCAGGACCTGCTCCAGCTCATCAACCACTTCAAGGGATTGCAGACCTTGCGGCGCCCCGAGCCCACGCCCGATCCCGGGAACGAGGCGATGCCGGATTTGCGGGACATCAAAGGACAGGAGACCGCGAAGCGCGCGCTCGAGGTCGCCGCCGCCGGAGGCCACCATCTCCTCATGATCGGGCCACCGGGCGCCGGCAAATCGATGCTTGCCCGGCGGGTGCCCTCGATCCTGCCGCCGCTCGAGCCGGCCGAGATGCTCGAAGTCAGCATGATCCGGAGCCTCGCCGGCGATCTCGCCGGCGGGCGCATCAGCAGGACGCGCCCGTTCCGCGCCCCGCATCATTCGGCGAGCATGGCGGCTCTCGTCGGCGGCGGCACGCGGCCGCGCCCGGGCGAAGTCGCGCTCGCCCATCTCGGCGTGCTCTTTCTCGACGAGCTGCCGGAGTTCAACCCGCAGGTTCTCGACGCGCTGCGCCAGCCGCTCGAGAGCGGAGAGACGGTGATCGCGCGGGCCAATCATCGCATCACCTATCCGTCGCGCATCCAGCTCATCGCGGCGATGAACCCCTGCCGCTGCGGGCGGGCCGGAGAGCCCGGCTATGTCTGCCGCCAGGGCAGAGCCTGTTCCGAACGCTATCAGGCGCGCATCTCGGGCCCGCTGCTCGACCGCATCGATCTCCAGATCGAGGTTCCGGCCGTTTCGGCCGCCGATCTCGTGCTGCCGCAAGCCTCGGAAGGGAGTGCAGAGGTGCGCGAGCGCGTCACGCTCGCCCGCCGCACCCAGATCGAGCGCTATGCCGCGCTCGGACTTGCCGCGCGTTCGCACCAACGCCGAATGCGACGGCGCCCTGCTCGAAGAGATCGCCGCGCCCGACCGCACCGGGCTTACGCTCCTGCGCGAAGCGGCCGATGCGCTCTCGCTCAGCGCCCGCGGCTATCACCGGACGCTCCGCGTCGCCCGCACGCTCGCCGATCTCGACGGCGAGGAGAAGGTCGCCCGCATCCACATCGCCGAGGCTTTGAGCTATCGCGGCGAGACGCTCCGCCGCGCGCAGGAAGCGGCCTGACGCCTCGACGGCCTGTCGAGGGCCGCACGACGGGTGACGCCTGAGGGCCGCGACGTCTCTGGCTGAAAACGCGGCAGATCCCGCGCTTTCCCCGGACTGTCACAGGAAATTCGAATTGGTTTGCTAAGCGGCGCTTGTTGTGGCCGAATCGGGCCGCCCGCGGGGCAGGGGTTGCGTCAGTCGCCCGCGGGAACCCGCGAAACGCTCGCTCGCTCAGCAGGAGGCCGGTTGGTCTGCTCATGCCGATGAAGCAAGTTACAGGACGCCTTGCAGGCAGATTTCGCGGCGGCGCCATGTTCCCGGGATTGATGTTCAGGCCGGTGCAGGCCGGATTGCCGCCCAAGGGGCGGCGCCGCTTCGCCGTGGGACGCTTCAGCCGGCGTTTCCAGCCGCCCAAGGTCTACGGGCGGATCGGCTCGCTCGAAGTGAGGCTCGCGCGCAAGAAGAGCGAGGTCAGGCGGGCGCAGCGGCTCCGCTACAAGGTGTTCTACGAGGAGATGTCGGCCACACCGAATGCCCTTGCCATCCTCTCGCGGCGCGACGAAGACAGCTACGACGCGATCTTGGACCACCTTCTGGTGATCGATCGCGCCGACCAGGGCAAAGGACGCTGGCGCCGCTCCAAGGTCGTCGGCACCTACCGCATGCTCCGCCAGGAGGTGGCAGACCTCTATGACGGATTCTATACCGAAGGGGAGTACGACATCGCGCCGCTGATCGCGGCCAAATCACCGGACGTGAGCTTCCTGGAGCTTGGCCGGTCCTGCGTGCTCAAGCCCTATCGCAGCCGCCGCACGGTCGAGCTCCTGTGGCAGGGCATCTGGTCCTATGTGCGCGAGCACGGCATCGACGTGATGATCGGCTGCGCGAGCTTCGAGGGTACCGATCCCGCCATACACGCCGAGGCGTTGAGTTTCCTCCACCACACCGCGCTCGCGCCTCAGGAGTGGCGCGTGAGGGCGCATGAGCATCTGCGTATCGACATGAACATGATGCCCGCAGAGGCCGTCTCACGACGCGCGGCGATGAAAGCTCTCCCGCCGCTCATCAAGGGCTATCTCCGCGCGGGCGCCTATGTCGGCGACGGCGCCGTGATCGATCGTCAATTCGGCACAACCGACGTGTTCATCATCCTCCCTGTCGCAGCGGTCAAGTCGCGCTATGTCGAGTATTTCGGCGGCCCGGACGAATTCTCCTCGTCGCTTGCGTCCGAGTTCGCACCGCTCAACTAGACACTCAATTCATTTAGACACACAATTCATTGTTCTGCTGCCCGTGTCGGGCTGCGCCGGCCGGATCCGCGCTCGATACTTCCTGGGAACCCTCTCCAGCCCAAGAGCCGGGCTCATGACAAGGCCGCGAATGCGGCGGGATATTCCAGGCTCGCTTCGCGCGAAGGCAGTCCGTCACTCTGGAGCGCAAGCGCCAGCAGGTTAGGGCCGGCATAGGGTGAGGCGAACACCGCCGCCGAAACGGAGTCAAAGCCGAACCGGGAATAATAATCGGGATTTCCCACGACGAAGACGCCCTTCCATCCCTCCTCTCTCGCGCGTCTCAAACCTTCGCGAATGAGGTTTGCAGCGATGCCCTGTCGCCGATGCCGCGCCAGAACAGCGACGGGACCGAGGCCGAGGGTCCCAGTCGGCATCCGCATCATGGAAAACACGGCGTGTCCCACGATGTCGTCGTCCACGACGGCCACGAGCGAGAACACCATGTCGCCATCGGCTCGGAGCCGATCCACGAGATCGGCTTCCATGCGGGTCGGGAACGCCTCTTCCGCGACAGCCCGTATGCCCCAGCGGTCGGCAGCCGTCTCGAGCCTGATCTTCATGTCCGCTCCACACGTTGACGCCGGCAAAATAAGGTGCTGGAGCCGAAGGGAAAGCGGAATTCTCAAACTGAGACATTGACCCTGGTCAGGGCTCGAATTTGACGGCCGCGAGGCGCGCTCCTAGATTCCCTCCCCATGCGCCATACCGACCCCCTCGAGGCGAAAGCCGCGGCCGAGGCCGCCGCGTCGCTGCGGCAGCTCAACGAGCGTTCGCGCGAGATCTTCAAGCGTATCGTCGAAACCTATCTTGCCACCGGCGAGCCGGTCGGGTCGCGCAATCTGAGCCGCGCCCTGCCCATGACGCTGTCGCCCGCCTCGGTGCGCAATGTCATGTCGGACCTCGAAACGCTCGGTCTCATCTACGCCCCGCATACGAGCGCGGGCCGCCTGCCGACGCAGATCGGCTTGCGCCTGTTCATCGACGGGCTGCTCGAAGTCGGCGACATCAGCGTCGCGGAGCGGAGCCAGATCGAGAGCCGCATCGCCGGCAGCGGCCGGCGCCGCACGGTCGAGGACCTGCTCGGCGAAGCGGGCGAGATGCTGTCGGGACTGTCGGGTTGCGCCGGCGTGGTTCTGGTCGAGAAACAGAGCAAGAGGCTGCGGCACGTCGAGTTCGTCAATCTCGGCCAGGCGCGCGCGCTCGCCGTCCTGGTCGGCGAGGACGGCGATGTCGAGAACCGCATCATCGTGCTCCCCGAAGGATTGCCGCTCGCCTCGCTGCGCGAAGCTTCGAACTATATCAATGCGCGCATCGGCGGTCTCACTCTGACCGAGGCCCGCGCGCGCATCGAGACGGAGATCGAGGAGCGGCGCGCGCAGCTCGACGAACTCACCGCGAGCATCGTGACCGAGGGGCTCGCGACCTGGTCGGGGGAGGGCGACGATCGCAAGAGCCTCATCGTGTGCGGGCGCGCGCATCTCCTCGAGGACGTGAGGGCGATGGAGGATCTGGAGCGGGTGCGCCTCCTGTTCGAGGATCTCGACACCAAGACGGACCTGATCCACTTGCTCGGCCTGGCCGAGGGGGCCGACGGGGTGCGCATCTTCATCGGCTCCGAAAACAAGCTGTTCTCGCTCTCCGGCTCGGCGCTGATCGTGTCGCCCTTCGAGGATACCGAGCAGAAGATCATCGGCGTGCTCGGCGTGATCGGCCCGACGCGGCTCAATTACGCGCGCATCATCCCGATGGTGGATTATACGGCGAAGCTGCTGGGGCGCCTTGTCCCTTGATTTTTGCAACTTTACGGTCGATATCCGGTTGAACTCCCGTGAAACCGCATCGCCCACGGTTCGCCATGCCCGACGACAAGACCGATCCGCGTGAGACCAACGAGGATCAGGCGAGAGCCGCCGATCCCGCCAAGGCCGAGCCGACAAACGGAGGTCCGGACCCGAACGCTCAGCTCGGGGCCGATCTCGACGCTCTGCTCGCCGAGAATGCGGAGATGCGCGACCGGCTGCTTCGGACCATGGCCGACATGGAGAACCTGCGGCGCCGCACCGAGCGCGAAAAGAACGATACGGCCCGCTACGCCATTTCCAACTTCGCCCGCGACGTGCTGACGGTCGGCGACAATCTCAAGCGGACCATCGATCATGTACCGGCGGAGGCTGCGGCCGCAGGACCCCGCGCTCAAGAGCTTTCTCGAAGGTGTCGAGCTGACCGAGCGCGAGCTCCTCAACGTGCTCGAACGTCATGGCGTGACCCGCATCGAGCCGCTCGGCGCCCGCTTCGACCC
The DNA here is from genome assembly GCA_963776655.1 of uncultured Alphaproteobacteria bacterium. Taxonomy (GTDB): domain Bacteria; phylum Pseudomonadota; class Alphaproteobacteria; order Rhizobiales; family Methyloligellaceae; genus Methyloceanibacter. The sequence goes on from CAVZNL010000005.1 coordinate 377,251, forward strand.
GAATTGCCACCAGGCCATGTACGAAGTGCAGAACGCCGACGTGCCCGATGGCACGGTGGTCGACGTGATGCAGGCGGGTTACGTGATCGGCGACCGCTGCTTGAGGCCCGCTCTCGTCGCCGTCGCCAAAGGCGGGGCGAAGGCGGAGAAGCCGCAAACAGGCAAAGGCGCCGGCACATCGCCGCAAGGCCGCCAACGACGATTTTCCCGCGGGCGGTTGGCAGGGAGACTGAGGCGCGCACTCAGGACGGCTCACGCGGCGTTGTCACGCGGCGCAGCGTGAGATTGAAACGACCACCCTCGGGAATGCAGATCGGACGTGCCGGCGAGGATGCGGTCGATGCCGTGATAGGCGAGCCGGTCGGCGCCGCCGAGCACCACCACGTCGCCCGATTGGAGCTCGTATGTTTTGGTTGGATCCTTGCGCGATCGTCCGCCCGACGCGGAACAATCCGGTGTCGCCGAGCGATACGGATAGGACCGGCGCGGCGAAATCCTCCTCGTCCTTGTCCTGGTGCAGCCCCATCTTGGCACTGCCCGCATAGTAGTTGACGAGACAGGCCTCGGGCGGCGCCGGGTAGTCCGCCACATCATGCCAGAGATCGAGCAGCATCTGCGGCATCGGCGGCCAGGGCTTCCCGGTCCTGGGGTGGGTGGCCTGGTAGCGATAGCCGCCCTCCTTGTCGGTGACCCAGCCGAGCGGGCCGCAATTCGTCATGCGCACCGACATGGGATTGCCCGAACGCGGCATGGCGGGCGTGAAAAGCGGTGCTTCGGCAATGACTTCCCTGATCGCAGCGAGAAGCTCGACCTGCGCTCGCCGTTCGAGCCGTCGCGGAAAAAAGTCCATGTTGCCTTCGTCTGATCGCAAGCCTGCCCTAGGCTTTGCCACATTAGCGGGATCGGGGGCAAAGAAGGAGACGAGCCCGGTGGTGGCGAGCGCGCAAAAATTGAACCCTGACGGCCATGCGCCTGCAAGGGATGCCGCCGAGTATCAACGCCTCCGCGAGCAGGCACTCATGTGGCGAAGCGCGACCGAGAACGTTCTCGACCGCGTCGGGCTTAAACCCGGGATGAGCTGCCTCGATGTCGGCTCGGGTCCGGGCGTGGCGATGCGGCTGATGGCCGATCGGGTCGGGCCAAACGGCCGCGTCACCGGCATCGACATCGACGGCGCGCTTGGCGCCCAGGCGCTCGCCGATCTTCGCGCCGAGGGCGGCGCGACCTTCGACGTCATCGAAGCCGATGCGCTCGCGATCGAGCAGGTCCCCGGCGCGCCCTTCGATCTCACCTATTGCCGGCTCTTTCTCATGCATCTGCAAGACCCGGTCGCGGCGCTCGAGCGCATGCTGTTCTGGACGCAAGCCGGGCGGCGTCGTCGTGGCGCAGGAGTTCGATTTCGGTGCGATCGCGGTCGAGCCGCTCTGCCCCGCGATGGCCGAGTTCAATCGCCTGTTCGAGGGCGTGTTCAGGGGCCACGGCCGCAACTTGAGGGCCGGGCGGCAGTTGCCGGCGCAGTTCGAAGCGGCGGGTCTCGGCCTCCCCGACGACACCGTGGCGGAAGCGAAATTCCTGCCGCTCAAGGACCTGGCGCCAATGTTGATCGGCGTTTACCAGGGCCTGTTCGCAGCCGCCACCGGGCTCGGCATCGCCGATCCGGCGCGGGCCGAGCAGTTCAAGAGAGACATGATGGAAGCCGGCACCGACGGACGCTATTACTGCCTGACGCCGATCCTCATCGGCGCCTGGAAGCGGGTCGCGTGACGGTCTGTCGACCGCGCGCGGCGAACTCCGCCCGCTTCTCCTTGCGGGCCATAGGGTTGCCACCTATATAACCGCGGACACCTGCCGCATCGAGTCGGCGGCCGCCGTTCTTTGGGGACCGACGCCATGGCTTGGCGCTGAAATGTCGGGTGCCGTTCATGGGCCCGCTCGGTCTGCCAGAAAGAGAGGTTCGTAATGGCGAAAGTGATCGGAATCGATCTCGGCACGACCAATTCCTGCGTCGCCGTGATGGAGGGGAAGAACCCCAAGGTCATCGAGAATGCCGAAGGCATGCGCACCACGCCCTCGATGGTGGCCTTCACCGATGACGGGGAGATCATCGTAGGACTTCCGGCCAAGCGCCAGGCCGTCACCAATCCCGAGAACACGTTCTTCGCCATCAAGCGCCTGATCGGCCGCCGCTGGGACGACCCGATGGTCGAGAAGGACAAGAAGCTCGTCCCCTACAAGATCGTCAAAGCCGCCAACGGCGACGCCTGGGTCGAGTCCCACGGCAAGCAATATTCGCCCTCGCAAATCTCCGCCTTCATCCTGCAAAAGATGAAGGAAACCGCCGAAGCCTATCTCGGCCAGAAGGTCGAGCAGGCGGTCATCACCGTTCCCGCCTATTTCAACGACGCCCAGCGCCAGGCCACCAAGGACGCCGGCAAGATCGCCGGGCTCGACGTCCTGCGCATCATCAACGAGCCGACCGCGGCGGCGCTCGCCTATGGCCTCGAGAAGAAAGAAGGCAAGACCATCGCCGTCTATGATCTGGGCGGCGGCACCTTCGACATCTCGATTCTCGAAATCGGCGACGGCGTGTTCGAGGTGAAGTCGACCAACGGCGACACCTTCCTCGGCGGCGAAGATTTCGACATGCGTATCGTCGACTACCTCGCCAACGAGTTCAAGAAAGAGTCCGGCATCGATCTCCGCGGCGACAAGCTCGCGCTGCAGCGCCTGAAGGAGGCGGCGGAGAAAGCCAAGATCGAGCTGTCCTCGACCACGCAGACCGAGATCAATCTGCCGTTCATCACGGCGGACAAGTCCGGCCCGAAGCATCTCACCATGAAGCTCACGCGCGCCAAGCTCGAGAGCCTGGTGGACGATCTGATCCAGAAGACCATCGGCCCGTGCCAGAACGCGCTGAAGGACGCCGGCCTCAAGCCCGCCGAGATCGAGGAGGTGGTGCTGGTCGGCGGCATGACCCGCATGCCCAAAGTGGTCGAGACGGTGAAGAATTTCTTCGGCCGCGAGCCGCATAAGGGCGTGAACCCGGACGAGGTCGTGGCCATCGGCGCCGCCATCCAGGCCGGCGTGCTGCAAGGCGACGTCAAGGACGTGCTCCTGCTCGACGTCACCCCGCTCTCGCTCGGCATCGAGACCTTGGGCGGCGTGTTCACCCGGCTCATCGATCGCAACACCACCATCCCGACGAAGAAGAGCCAGGTGTTCTCGACCGCCGAGGACAATCAGAACGCGGTCACGATCCGCGTGTTCCAGGGCGAGCGCGAGATGGCGGCCGACAACAAGCTGCTCGGCCAGTTCGATCTCGTCGGCATTCCGCCGGCGCCGCGCGGCGTGCCGCAGATCGAGGTGACCTTCGACATCGACGCCAACGGCATCGTCAACGTCTCGGCCACCGACAAGGCGACCGGCAAGGAGCAGTCGATCCGCATCCAGGCCTCCGGCGGCCTCACCGACGCCGACATCAATCGCATGGTGAAGGAAGCCGAGAGTCACGCCGAGGAGGACAAGAAGCGCCGCGAGCTGGTCGAGGCGCGTAACCAGGGCGAGGCTCTCGTGCATTCGACCGAGCGGATGCTGAAGGACTATCGGCGACAAGGTCGCGGCCGGCGACAAGGCGCGCGGTCGAGGCCGCGCTGACCGATCTGAAATCGGTCATCCAGGGCGAGGACAAGGACGCGATCAAGCAGAAGATCGACGCGCTGGCTCAGGCCTCGATGAAGCTCGGCGAGGCCATGTATCAGGCAAGTCAGGGCGCGGAGGCCGGCGGCGGTGGACCATCGGCATCCGGCGACGGCGGACCTGACGACAAGGTGGTCGATGTCGATTTCGAAGAAGTCAAGGATGACGACAGCAAGAAGTCGGCCTGACGAAACGACATGGCATCGGCGCCGGGTTCAGCAAGCCCGGCGCCGATGCCCAATGGAACAGGCCTAGGCGCCTCGCCCGGCGGGAGGGCGGCGCCACAGCCGGAGGGGCGATGGCCAAACGGTGCTACTACGACGTACTTGGTGTCACGCGCGGCTCTCGCGACAGCGAGATCAAGGCCGCTTTTCGCCGTCTCGCCAAGGAATGTCATCCCGACAGCTGTAACGGCGACCTCGGCGCCGAGAGGCGCTTCAAGGAAGCTCAACGAGGCCTACGAGGCGCTGAAAGACCCGCAGCGCCGCGCCGCCTATGATCGTTTCGGCCATGCCGCCTTCGATCCGAGCCTCGGCGGAGGAGGCGGCCACGGCTTCGGCGCCGATTTCTCGGCGTCGATGTCGGCGATGTTCGACGATCTGTTCGGCGAGTTCATGGGACAGCGGCGCCCGCGCCAGCGCTCGGGGCGCGAGCGCGGCTCCGATCTCCGCTACAACATGGAAATCACGCTGGCCGAAGGCTATCAGGGCAAGACGGCGCAAATTCGCGTGCCGACCAGCGTCACGTGCGACGCCTGCTCGGGCGCGGGCGCCAAGGCGGGCACCTCGCCGAGCACTTGCCGCACCTGCGGCGGAGTAGGCAAGGTGCGCGCGAGCCAAGGCTTCTTCACCATCGAACGCACGTGCCCCTCCTGCCAGGGCCGCGGCGAGACCATCGACACGCCCTGCCCGTCTTGCAACGGCGCAGGCCGGGTCACGCGCGAGCGGACGCTTTCCGTCACCATTCCCGCCGGTGTGGAGGACGGAACGCGCATCAGGCTCGCCGGCGAGGGCGAGGCGGGACTTGCGCGGCGGGCCGCCCGGCGACCTCTACATCTTCCTTTCGATCAAGCCGCACGAATTCTTTCAGCGCGACGGCGCCGATCTCTTCTGCCGCGTGCCCATCGCCATGACAACCGCGGCGCTCGGCGGGCAGATCGAGGTGCCGACCATCGACGGCGGCAGGACACGGGTGAAAATCCCGGAAGGGACCGAAAGCGGCAAGCAGTTCCGCCTCAAGGACAAAGGCATGCCGGTGCTGCGCTCGAGGCAGCAGGGCGATCTCTATATCCAGGTCGAGGTCGAGACGCCGAAGAATCTGTCGCGCAAGCAGCGCGAGCTGCTCAAGTCCTTCGAGGACGCCTCCAACCCCAGCACGAGCCCGGCATCTGACCGGGTTCTTCGCGCGCGTCAAGGAATTCTTCGAGGGCATCCGCGAGTAGCCGCTACCCTTCCGTTCACGCCCTGACGTAGAGTGGCCGGCGAAGTCCCGCGCCTCGCAAGGAACCCGACGATGCGACTTCTCTTCTTCGCCGGCAGCACGCGGGAAGGCTCGTTCAACCGCAAGCTCGCCTCGCTTGCTCACCACATCGCCGCGGCCAACGGCATCGAAGCGGTGCTGGCCGAGCTCAAGGACTATCCGATGCCGCTCTATAACGGCGACCTCGAAGCGAAAGAGGGGCCGCCGGAGCGGGCGGCCGCCTTCAAGGCGCTGCTGTCGGAGTACCAAGGGGTGTTCATCGCGAGTCCCGAATACAATTCCTCGGTCACGCCGCTCTTGAAGAACACGCTCGATTGGGTCACGCGCGTGCGCGAGAAAGGCGAGACGGGGCTCGAAGTGTTCCGCTCGCGGGTGTTCGCCATCTCGGGCGCGTCGCCCGGCTATTACGGGACCATGCGCGGCCTGCTGCATCTCCGCCAGATCCTCGAAATCGGCACGGGCGCCACCGTCATTCCGCAGCAGCTTGCCGTGCCGCGCGCCATGGACGCCTTCGAGGCAGACGGCAGCCTCAAGGACAAGGCGCATCAGAACCAATGCAAGGCGGTGGTCGAGGCGCTCGCCGTCGCCGCAAGAAAATTCGTGCCTTGATGATGCTCGCCAAAGACCGCCTCATCGTCGCGCTCGACGTGCCGAGCATCGAAGAGGCGAAATCGCTGATCGATGCGCTCGGCGACAGCGTGGGTGTCTACAAGATCGGGCTCGAGCTTCTGTTCAGCGGCGGATTTGCTCTCGTCGAGGAGCTTGCGCGCCAGGGCCGCGCGGTGTTCGTCGACGCCAAGCTCTCGGATATCGAGGCGACGGTCGAGCGTACGACCGCCGCGATCGCGCGCATGGGGGCCATGTTCCTCACCGTCCATGCGCTCGACAACAAGACGCTCGCCGCGGCGGTCCGCGGGCGGGGCGACAGCGCGCTCAAGCTTCTCGGCGTGACCGTGCTCACCAATCTTGCGGCAGCCGACCTGATCGAGCAGGGGATCGACCATCCGCTTGCCGAGCTCGTGCTGCATCGGGCCGCGCTCGCCAAGAAAGCGGGATTCGACGGCGTGATCGCCTCGGGCCAGGAGGCGGCGCAGATCAGGGGCGCGACGGGCCCCGATTTCCTGATCGTCACGCCGGGCGTGCGGCCGCGCGGCAGCGAGGCTCAGGACCAGGCCCGCGCGGTGACGCCGAAGGACGCGATTGCGGCCGGCGCCGATTATCTCGTGGTCGGGCGTCCGATCACCCGCGCGCCAAACCCGCGCGAAGCGGCCGAGACCATCCTGCGCGACATCTCCGCCGCGCTATCGCCTTAACGGCAGCCTAAACAATCGGCAGCTTGGCCATTCACAGCACGCAGGCCAGGAGGCTGCCATCACATCGCGGGCTGCGACGGCTCGATGAAGTAGAGGGCGATGTTGGGTATGATGACGTTGGTGATGAACATCAGGAACAGGATGAGGATGACCGGCGAAATGTCGATGCCGCCGAGATTGGGGAGGAAGCGCCTGATCGGGCGCAACGCGGGCTCGGTCACCCGGTAGAGCATGTCGGCGATCGAATAGACAAATTGATTGCGGGTGTTGACCACGTTGAAGGCGATCAGCCAGCTAAAAATGGCGCTTGCGATCACGACGTAGATATAGAGCCAAATCACGCCCGCAATAAAACTGAGCAATAGAAGCATCGCGTCCTCCTCGATCGTGAGCACATGTAGCGGAGAGGCGGCGATGAGGGCAAGCCTGGATCAGGTGTCAGGCGTCAGAAGTGAGAAATCGGTGAACGGCTCCGGATGCGACGCCAGGCCAGCTTACCCCTTGAAATCTGATATCCGATATCTGATACCTGACATCTGGCATGGGGCCGTAGCTCAGTTGGGAGAGCGCAGCAATCGCACTGCTGAGGTCACCGGTTCGATCCCGGTCGGCTCCACCATTCCAGCGCCCGGGCGTCGAGATGGGTTGGCCGCGTGAGCGGGACGCCAAGTGCTGCCCTCATGACCACGACTGACAAACGAACACCGTGGTGGGCATGGCCGCTCTTGCTGGTCTTGCTGCCATTCGTCGCCGTTGCCTTCTTGCTCTGGTTCACCGCAGCCTTTGTCCTGCAACTCATCGTCTGGACCGTGTGGTGTACGCGGGGGCGGTACGCTCTCGTGGTTTACTCGAACAGTCCGATTTGGCAGGCGTACTTCGAGCAGCACGTCCTTCCGGCGGTTGGCGACCGCGGCATCGTCCTGAACTGGTCCGATCGGAAACGATGGCCATATTCGCTTTCATCGGCGCTGTTCACATTCTTTGGTGGCACGCGGGAGTTCAATCCATTGGCGATCGTTTTCCGGCCGCTTGCTTGGCCCCGTCAGTTTCGCTTCTACGTCCCATTCCAGGCGTTCAAGCACGGCCGACCTCAGGACGTTGAACGGATGCGGCGAGATTTCCTGCAGTCGCTGGAGGGTGTGGCGCCACCTTCAAGAGGCGAATGAGGCTTCTGCTCGAAGGCAGCGTGGTTCTTCGAGGGACGTGGTTTCGAAAAAGTGAATGACCCTTTCGCGTCAACGCGGCGGGAACCTCGGCTGATCTGCATGGTTCCTATAGTAAAGGACAGAGCTATGCAGAAGGAATATGCAAAGATCGCCCGTAAGATCGGGAAGGTTTTGGGTGCACGTGAAGGAGCGGTCGCGAGCGAACCGCTGCCTCAACGCCTCGCCGAATTGCTGTGCAGGCTTTCGGACAAAGAAGGCCGACGCGGGTCATTCCCTTTACCGGTCAGCATGTCGCCCTGCCCCAAACCCCGCGTGCTGTGATCACCCTGGATCGATTTCGGCCTTGCGGTGGCGTTGGAAAAAACCGCCGCCCCTGAGCGAGGGGCGGCGGTCTGGGAGCGGAGGGGACTTTGTTCCGCTTTACCAGTCGACATGGGCCCGCATGCCGAAACCTCTGATCGTCGCGTCGTCGAACCCCGAGACCTGGGTGCCCGCGGGGAAGGTCGTGATCGGCGGAGCGGCGGCCGGAATGACCGTCGTCGGATAGCCGCTGAGCCGCGACTCGGTATAGTTGAACATCAGCTTCACATAGTCGTTGAGATACCAATTCACGCCGACCAGCCAGGTCTCCTGCTCGCCGCACTGCGCAATCGCGGCCGGAACGGCGCCGGTCAGCGTGTTGACGCCGAGGGACGTGTTGCGGCATCCGCCCGCATTGTTGAAGGCGGTGTCGCTCAGACTGAGGACATCGTAGCGAGCGGCGATTTGCCAGGCGCCCCAGCCGCCGCCTTTGCTCCACGTCACCGGGTTCTTGACCTTGACGCGTTCGAACCTGCCGTCCTTGTAGGGCCGCGTCTCGCCGGTGAGGAAATAGCTCGCATCGACATACCAGCCGTCAAAGGTGGCGTCCGGAACGCCGATAAAAGGGTTGGTCCCCGGAGGCGGTGGATTCCTGCGGATGAGCGCCCCGCCCGGCAGGTCGACGTCGAGCTGCGCGTACTCCCCTTGCACCGAGAGCGGCCCCCAGACGCCTGCGGCCTCGAGCGCCCACAGGAAATCGCCGTCGCCGATATTGCCGGTGTTGACGAAGCGATTGGCCAGGAACAGATCGGCCGCCCGCGCCCGATACGACAGGAAGGGCTGGTCGTCGCCGACGTCGCGCTGACGCGCGCTGGCGCCGAGATGCAGCACTTGGTTCACGCCGTTCACCTCGCGGTTGATCGGCGCAACCGTACCGCGCGCCGCGACGGTGACAGTTCTCGTCGCCGGTGAACCCGCTGAAGAACGGCGTTGACGACACGCTTTCGCCGAAGATGCCGGCCGACAGCGTGAAATGCTCCTTGCCATAGCTCGCGCCGGCGCCGATCTGGCGATCGATGCCGAACGCCTCGATGAACGCGGCGCGCTCCATGAAGGTAATATTGTTCGCGCTCATGATGTGCTCGAGCGAGTTGTAGGTCTTGAAATTGCCGACGATCAGGTGGACCGGCAGGCCGGTGTATTGCAGATAGGCGTCCTTGACCGCGACCGCGTCACCGGCGAAGTCGACCTCGAAAAGATATTTGAAGTCGTAGAACATGACCCCCTCGACGCCGAGCCGGGCGCGCCGGAGCGCCGTCGCCGAAACGTCCGGGGCAAAGGTGATCGGCGTGTCCTGATCGATGTGGTTGTAGTCGGCCTCGACCCGCCCACGGATCTTGAACTTGAACTTCTTTTCGTCGGCGCTGGAGAATTCGGGCGCGCCCTTCCATTTGACCTTCAAGTCGAGGTCGTTGCTGCCGGCGTTGGCGGAGGCGGCGTTCGCTGCGGCGGCCTGCGCTTGCGCGTCCTGAACCTGCCTCTGCAGCTCCTTGATAGTGGCATTCAGCGTGTCGATCTGGTTTTGGATCGACCCTAGGTCCTGTGCCTTGGCTTCAGGCGCCCAAACGGCGAGGCCAATGATGGCCGCGCCGGCGAGCAGATAGCGGCTACGTGTTCCAAATCCCCCGCTCATGCTTTGTCCCCCCGATAAGAGTTACAAGGATCGTATATACTCGATATTGTCTACCGGTTTTATAGACAAAGCAAGCGCGAACGCGTTCTTTTATGGCCGGGGCTGGGGAAAACCCCATGCTTCAGTTCGGCCGGGAGCGGGTCAGAATCAACTCCGCCAGGCTGCGCGGCGTCATGCGGGTCACGTCATGAGCGACACGGAGCCGCGTGTCGGTGGCGACACGCCGCGAGGCAACGTCAGCTGGAGAAGGCTGCTTCGCCACGCGCAGGATAAAGCCTGTAACGGCGCGGACGAACTCCGATCGGCTCGGAAAGGTCGATGCCAAAATCTGCCGGCAGGTCGATCTCGATCCTATCGCTCCGGCCCACAACTTCGAGATCGAGACGGCGCACCCCGCCGTGACGCCGCATGCCTTGCACCTTTGCCGGGATTGCGCCCGCCAGATGTCTCTTAACCTCCACATCGTGCGGACGGAAGAAGAGTTGGGCAGGACCGGAGAGGCATATCGCTCACAGCAAGATCAAGAAAATGATCATCAAGCCAGACCTGGCCGCTGTTGATGTTGACTGAAAGCTTATTCGCTTCGCCGATGAAGGAGAATACGAAGGGCGAGTTCGGCGCGTCGTAGATTTCGTCGGGCGTGCCGATCTGCTCGATCTTGCCCTGGCTCATCACCACGACGCGGTCGGCAAGCTCGAGCGCCTCCTCCTGGTCGTGGGTGACGAACACGGTGGTGTGCCCGGTCTTGTCGTGGATCTCGCGCAGCCAGCGGCGAAGGTCGCGGCGCACCTTGGCGTCGAGCGCGCCGAACGGCTCGTCGAGCAGGAGCACGCGCGGCTCGATGGCGAGCGCGCGGGCAAAGGCGACGCGCTGGCGCTGGCCGCCGGAGAGCTGCGAGGGATAGCGCTTCTCGAGTCCCGACAGCTGCACGAGATCGAGCAGCTCGAGCGCGCGCCGCCTGATCTCCTTGCGGCTCGGGCGGCGCGAGCGCGGGCCGCACGCGCAAGCCGAAGCCGATATTCTCGAGCCACCGTCATGTGGCGGAACAGCGCGTAGTTCTGGAACACCAGCCCGACATTGCGCTCCTGCACGGTGAGCTTCAGCGCGTCCTCGCCGTCGAACAGCACGCGGCCCGAGGTCGGAATGTCGAGACCGGCGAGGATGCGAAGCAGCGTGGTCTTGCCCGAGCCCGAGGGACCGAGCAGCGCGACCAGCTCGCCGGGCTGAATGTCGAGCGAGACGCCGTGCAGCGCCGGCGTCGCGCCGAACGTCCTGACGACGTTCTCGACCGAGACCTGCATCGGCTTGTCCCAGCGCGCTTCCGCCACCGGTGCCGACGCGCCCGCCGCCGCGTAGTTCACCTCATTTGCCACCCGAGCGTCCATGGATCTTCTCTCCTAGTGCCGGCTTGAGCCCGGCGATCTGGTCGGCATAGCGCCATTCCAGCGCGACCTTGACGACCAGGGTGACGAGAGCGAGCAGCGCGAGCAGCGAGGCCACGGCGAAGGCCGCGGCAAAGTTGTACTCGTTGTAGAGAATCTCGACATGCAGCGGCATGGTGTTGGTCTTGCCTCTGATATGGCCGGAGACGACCGACACGGCGCCGAACTCGCCCATGGCGCGCGCGTTGCAGAGGATCACGCCGTAGAGCAGCGCCCATTTCACGTTGGGCAGCGTCACGAGCAGGAAGGTCTTCAAGCCCGAGGCGCCGAGCGACAGCGCGGCCTCCTCGTCCTGCGTGCCCTGCTCCTGCATCAGCGGCACGAGCTCGCGGGCGACGAAGGGGAAGGTGACGAAGATGGTGGCGAGCACGATGCCCGGCACGGCGAAGATGATCTGGATGTCTTGGCTTTGCAGATAGGCGCCGAAATAGCCCTGGAGCCCGAACAGGAGCACATAGACGAGGCCCGAGATCACCGGCGACACCGAGAACGGCAGGTCGATCAGCGTGTTGAGAAAGCTCTTGCCGGGAAACTCGAACTTGGCGATCGCCCAGGACGCGGCAAGGCCGAAGATGAGATTGGCCGGAACCGCGATGGCCGCGACGAGCAGCGTGAGCTTGATCGCGGCGACCGCATCGGGCTCGGTGATCGCCTGCCAATAGCCGCCGAACCCGGCGCGCAAGCGCCTCGACGAACACGGCAAAGAGCGGCAGGAGCAGGAACAGCGCCAGGAACGCGACGGCGATGAGGATCAAGCGCGATGCGCACCGGCCGCCGCTCGGTGGTGACCGAGCGGGCGCGATCCTCGGCGATGAAATCGAGACCCAGAGCGATGCGTCGCTCATGTGCCGAACCTCCGCCGCTGCCAGGCTTGGATGAGATTGATGAGAAGAATGACGGCGAAGGCGATGCAGCAGCATGGCGGCGGCAATGGCGGTCGCTGCCGCATAGTTGAACTCCTCGAGCCTGATGACGATGAGGAGCGGCGCGATCTCCGAGACGAAGGGAATGTTGCCGGCGATGAAGATCACCGAGCCGTACTCGCCGACCGCGCGGGCGAAAGCGAGCGCGAAGCCGGTGAGGATCGCCGGCAGCAGTGCGGGCAGCATGACGCGGAAGACGGTCTGCCGCCGGTCTCGCGCCGAGCGAGGCCGCGGCCTCCTCGATCTCGCGCTCGAAATCCTCAAGCACCGGCTGCACGGTGCGCACCACGAACGGCAGGCCGATGAAGACGAGCGCGATGCCGATGCCCCAGCGGCGTGTAGGCGATCTTGATGCCGAAGGGATCGAGCAGGCTGCCGATCCAGCCATTGCGGCGCATAGATGGCGGTCAGCGCGATGCCGGCGACGGCGGTCGGCAGCGCGAAGGGCAGATCGACGATGGCATCGAGCAGGCGCCGGCCGGGAAAGCGATAGCGGACCAGCACCCAGGCGACGATGACGCCGAAGACGACGTTGATCGCGGCGGCGATGAAGGAGATGACGAAGCTCACGCGCAAGCGCCGCGAGCGTGCGCGGCGCGGTGACGATCTCCCAAAAACCGCTAAAGCCCAGCGACGCCGCCTTGAGCATCGAGAGCGGCGAGCGGGATGAGAACGATCAGGCTCAGATACGTCAAAGTGAAACCGAGCGCCAACCCGAAACCCGGGATGACGCTCGGCCGCTTCAACGCCAGGCCGCGGGCGCCGGCCATATGCGTTTCCCTCTAGTTGGTCGATTTCGGCTGATAGATCTGGTCGAAGATGCCGCCGTCGGCGAAGTGCTTCGGCTGCGCCGCCGGCCCATCCGCCGAAGAGCGGATCGTCGATCGACACGAGCTTCACGTCGGCGAAGCGCGCGAGATCCTTCGGATCGGCCGCACTTCGGATCGGACGGACGATAGTAGTGCTTGGCGATCAGCTTCTGCGCTTCCGGCGTATAGAGGAAGTTCAGATAGGCCTCGGCCACTTTGCGCGTGCCCTTGGCGTCGACCACCTTGTCGACCACGGCGACCGGCGGCTCCGCCTTGATCGAGAGCGACGGCACGACGATCTCGAACTTGTCGGCGCCGAGCTCGTCGAGCGCGAGGAAGGCCTCGTTCTCCCAGGCGAGCAGAACGTCGCCGATGCCGCGCTGGGCGAAGGTCGTGGTCGAGCCGCGCGCGCCGGTGTCGAGCACCGGCACGTTGGCGTAGAGCTTCTTGACGAACTCCTTGTTCTTCTCCTCGTCGTGGCCGTACTTGCCGTCGGCGAAGGCCCAGGCGGCGAGATAGTTCCAGCGGGCGCCGCCCGAGGTCTTCGGGTTCGGCGTGATCACTTCGACGCCCTCTTTGACGAGGTCATCCCAGTCCTTGATGCCCTTCGGATTGCCCTTGCGCACCAGGAAGACGATGGTCGAGGTGTAGGGCGAGGAGTTGTTGCCGAGCCGCTTCTGCCAATCGGCGCCGATCAGGCCGGCCTTGGCGATCTGGTCGATGTCGCCCTGAAGCGCGAGCGTCACCACGTCGGCTTGCAGGCCGTCGATGACGGCGCGGGCCTGCTTGCCCGAGCCGCCATGCGACTGCTCGATCGTGACGTTGTCTCCGCTCTTTGCCTTCCAATCCTTGACGAAGGCGTCGTTCACGTCTTTGTAGAGCTCGCGCGTCGGATCGTAGGAGACGTTGAGAAGGGTGGTGTCGGCAAGCACGGCGCTTGCCGCCAAGCGTCAAGGCCGAGCGCGGCGCGGCGGCCAGGGTGTTTCGAAGTCTCGTCATCGGATCTCTCCTCTGTTGAACACCCTAAAACTCTATCAGGTCAGTAGTCTTTTCGGAAGGCAACATTCCTATCTTTTTTTGCAAAGAACCGAATGGCCGTAGCGCTAAACCGCCGACAAGCGAAAAAAGTTCCCTAATGTCGGTGCCGTTACGCGCCCTTCCGCGCGGCCGCTTTCTTGAAAGACGGCCGGCTCGGTCTGATCCGATCGCCGGCGATGGCCTCGGCAATGCTCGTTCGATCGAGGACAGCCCGCGCCGATTCGGCCACGCCGGCGAAGACCCGGCGGATCCCGCAGGACGCTTCATTCTTGCAGTCTGGACAACGCCGGTAGGCAATTCTGCTGAGACACGGGAGCGGCGCGATCGGACCGTCGATGATCCTGAGAATCCGGCCAAAGGTGATCTGGTTGGGCCTGGCGAGCAGGGCATAGCCGCCGCGCCGCCCTCTGCGGCTCGCCACAATTCCGTGACGCTTCAGGTCGAGAAGGATTTGCTCGAGGAACTTGCGCGGTATGCGCTCCTGCTCGGCAATCTCCGCGATCATCATCGAATCTTCCCGGGCCAAAGCCATGAGCGCGCGGAGCGCGTATCTTGCCTTTTGTGAGATCATGGCTTGGTCAAGAAGAACGACATTGTCTAGCGGTTTAATCGGATTTTTCGGCAAAAAAAGCAAGGCTGAGCTGGCCTGAACCCCAAACCGCTCCGTTGTCTCGGATGCGAGTGGAGAAGGCGTCGTGTCCAAGTGGGAAACGACCGGCGCTCAGCCGATTTCAGCTTGCGAAGCGAGAAGGCGATGCACGCCATTCACGGAACTTGCGGCCCTAGCCCACGGCAGCCTTCAGGCGGCAAGGCTCGGACCGTCGCCCGGATCGGCGCCGGCGCGGGTGCCCTTGCGGGCCTGGCGCGCGGAAAGGGCGCGCGGCAATTGCAGATTGCCTTCGGCGTCACGCACCCTGAACAACCACCCCATCGCCGGCACGAGCAGAAGATCCGGCGTGAAGCGCCGGGCAAACACGCTCAAGCGATTGAACCAGCCGGTGACGATGGTCTTCCGGCCGCGCATGAACTTGCGATAGCCGATGCGGGCGACCTCCTCGGCGCTCATCACCGGGAAGAGCTGCACATAGCGCGAATATTCGGCGCCGGCCTTGGCGTGCATCGCCGTCTCGACCGCGCCCGGCGCAAGCGCCGCGATGCGCACGCCCGTGCCCATCGTCTCGTAGGCGAGCGCGCGGGTGAGCGACAGCACGAAGGCCTTGGTGGCGGCATAGGCCGCCTGATAGGGCACCGGCATGAAGCCCTCGACCGAGGCGACATTGAGGATGCCGCCTTGCTTCCGCGCGATCATGCCGGGGAGAAAGCGACGGGTCAGGTCAACCACGGCGCGCGCATCGAGATCGACCGATTCGCCTGATCGTCGCCGGGTCCTGGTCCTGGAAGAAGCCGGCGCTCATGATCCCGGCGTTGTTGACGAGAATGTCGGCGTAAAGGTCGTGGCGCCGCAATCCCTCCTCGACCGCGGCACAGCCGTCCTCCGTGGCGAGATCGGCCGCGATGAATTTCACCTCGACATCATAGGTCTTGGAGAGAGACTTGGCCGTCGCGGCGAGTGCGGCTTCATCGCGCGCGACAAGAACGAGGGTGTGACCTTCGCGAGCGAATTCGTGCGCCAGAGCCTTGCCGACCCCTTGCGTCGCACCGGTGATGACGACCGCGGGGGCGGCCGGCTCAACACGCTTGCTGGTATCGTTCATCGCCGGTCCCGACTGCTTCAACTGCACGCTTCGCTGAGGTTCGCCGAGAGCCCCTTAGCAAAAGGATAATATGGGAGGGCCGGCACTCCCGGCTAGAATAGCCAACGCGCTTTCTGAGCGCGAGCGTCATCATCCTTCGCGAGACCTAAGTGGCTCCGATTGTCTTCTTTGCCTTTGCGCCTCTTGCTGTTTGTGACTCTGTCCATAGGGTCACAAGGTGGCGCCAATGCGGCCCCGACGCTCGCAGCGGCCGTCAGGGACGCCGACGCGAAATATCTCGCGGCGCCCGATATCGCGGGCGACGACAGCGCGCCGAAGATCGAGGCCGGGGGCGGGGAGGTGGAGACCGCGCCCACCACCCGGGAGATCGCGCAAGGGACGATCAAGGCGGTGCTGAGCTACGTCGAAGAGAAGGGCGAGGACGACGAGATCGCGCGCAACGCCGGTCGTCAGCGTTTTCGCCGGCGGCAAGGAGGTCGCCAAGACTCGAAGGGGAGAGCACGGGCTTCGCCGATCCGCCGGTCAGCGTGCAGATCGCCGAGCTCGACGGCAGCAATCCTTACCCCGAGGTCGTGGTGTCGTTCTACACCGGAGGGGCGCATTGCTGCTCGACCACGCGCGTCGTCACGGCAAGCCCTGACGGCTCGAAATGGACGACGGTCGATCTCGGCGAGTTCGACGGCGGCCCGCTGCTCGCGACCGATCTCAACCGCGACGGACGCTACGAGTTCATGACCCGCGACAATGCGCTTTCTTTACGCCTTTGCCTGCTACGCCTGCTCGGAGGCGCCGCTCAAGCTCTTTGCGATCGACAATGGCGCCGTCAAGGACGTGACCTCCGACCCGAGCTTCAAGCGCGCGCATGCGGCCTGGCTCAAGAGCATGATCGCGAACGTGCCCGGACGAGGAGGCCGACGTGAATGGCTTCCTCGCCGGCTATGTGGGCGAGAAGATCCTGCTCGGCGAGGGGAAAGGCGCCTGGGAGCTGATGCTCGCCCATTACGACCGGGAGTCGGACTGGGGGCTTGAGATCTGCGACACAGCCGCTCGACGACGACGGGGAGTGCCCGGGCGAGACCGTCAGGCTCACCTTTCCCGATGCGCTCGAACGCATGCTTAAGGAAAATGGTTATAAGGTAGAGAAATGAGCCCGAGATCCCGGATTCCGCCGGAATCCGTGGATTCTGGCTCGCGCGTTGATCCGATCCCGGGCCGGTCGCGGCCCGGAGTAGCGTCTTTTTCGAGGAGTAACGAGTATGGCACCCCGCGCGTTCTGGACCGGCCATTTGCGGCTTTCCCTCGTCAACATTCCGGTCAAGCTCTATCCCGCCACCACCTCGGAACGGCGCCATCGAGTTCCACCAGATCCATCAGCCGACGGGCAAGCGCATCCGCTACCAGAAGGTCGTGCCCGGCGTCGGGCCCGGTCGAGAACGAGGAGATCACCAAGGGCTACGAATACGAGAAGGGCAAATATGTCCTGATCGACCAGAAGGAGATCGACGAGCTCAAGCTCGAGGCCAAGCAGACCATCGAGCTCGTGCGCTTCGTCGATGACGAGGCCATCGACGCCCGCTATCTACGAGACGCCCTATTATCTCCTGCCCGACGGCGACATGGCCGACGAGGGCTATGTCATCATCCAGAAGGCGCTGAAGGACACCGGCAAGGTCGGCGTCGGCCAGTTCATCCTGCGCGGCCACGGCAACATCGTGGCGATCAAGCCGTTCGGCAAGGGCCTCATGCTCGAAGTGCTGCGTCACGCCAACGAGATCCGCGCGGCCGAGCCGCTGTTCAAGGAGATCGCCGAGGTCAAGGTCGACAAGGAGGCGCTCGATCTCGCCAAGGAGCTGATCAAGCGCAAGACCGGCAAGTTCGAGCCCGAGCAGCTCAAGGATGCGTATAGCGAGGCGGTGTGGGAGCTGATCCACGCCAAGCTCGAGGACCGCGCGCCGGAGATCGTGACCGAGATGCCGGGCAGCGCCAAGGTGATCAACATCATGGATGCGCTGAAGAAGAGCGTGCAGCAGGGCAAGGGCGCCGGCGCCAAGGCACGCGGCCAAGCGCGGCGCCGCCTCGGCCCGGTCGGGCAACGGCAAGAAGGCGGCGAAGGGCGCGCCCAAGCGGAAGTCGGCCTAAGCCATGGCGCGGGCCGGAGGCCGGGATCTTCTCGCCGAGTACAAGGCGAAGCGCGATTTCGGCAAGACGCCGGAGCCCAAGGCCAAGCGCCAAGCGCGCAAGCGGCAACAGCTTCGTGATCCAGAAGCATGCCGCGCGCCGCACCCATTTCGATTTCCGGCTCGAACATGACGGGGTGCTGAAGAGCTGGGCCGTGACCAGAGGCCCGAGCCTCGATCCGAGCCAGAAGCGGCTCGCGGTGATGACCGAGGACCATCCGCTCGAATATGGCGGCTTCGAAGGCGTCATCCCCAAGGGCGAGTACGGCGGCGGCCCGGTGATGATCTGGGACGAGGGCACGTGGGAGCCGATCGGCGATCCCGACGAGGGTCTCGCCAAAGGCGACCTCAAGTTCCGGCTTCACGGCCACAGGCTGAAAGGCGACTTCGTGCTGGTGCGCATGAAGCCGCGCAAGGAAGATCGCGGCCGCCAGAACTGGCTGCTCATCAAGAAGCGCGACGACTACGCCGGCGACGGCGACGAGCCGACGCAAGACGTTCGACACGAGCGTCAGGAGCGGCCGCACCATGGATCAGATCCAGTCGGGCGACGTGCCGGTCTGGACCTCAAAGGCTCAAAAAAAAACTCCGGCGGCGCGCGCCAAGCGCGCGGCGCGCGGCAAAGCCAAAGCGAAAACCCGCCGCGCGCTAGTCCCCGATTTCGTCGCGCCCGAACTCGCCACGCTCGACACCGAGGTGCCGACGGGGCCGAACTGGTTGCACGAGGTCAAGTATGACGGCTATCGCATCATCGGCCGCAAGGCCGGCGACGAGGTCACGCTGTTCAGCCGGAGCGGGCTCGACTGGACGGTGCGGTTCCCGGCCATCGCCAAGGCGCTGCTCGACCTTTCCCGCCGAGAGCGCGCTCCTCGACGGCGAGATCGCCTTCGTGCTGCCCTCCGGCATCACCGACTTCAAGTCGCTGCAAGAGCATATCGACAGCCCGCATGGCTCGATCCGCTATTTCGTCTTCGATCTGCTCTCGCTCGACGGCAAGGACTGGCGCAAGAAACCGCTGAAGGAACGCCGCGCCAAGCTCGCCGCGCTGATGGCGGCGAAAGGCGTCTCCAACTTTCTCGTCTATGCCGATTACGTCGAGGGCTCGGGGCCCGAATTCTTCGCCCAAGCTTGCGCCGCGGGGCTCGAGGGCATCGTGTCGAAGCGGGCCGATCGGCCCTACCGTCTCGGGCCGCGGCAAGGACTGGCTCAAGATCAAGTGCACGCGCGGCGAGGAGTTCGTCATCGGCGGCTATAGCCGCTCGGACGTGAGGGGCAAGCCGTTCTCGTCGCTGCTGCTCGGCACGTTCGACGGCGGCAAGCTCGATCTATGCCGGCAAGGTCGGCACCGGATTCGACGCGGCCGACTTCACAGACCCTGTCGCGAAAGTTCAAGCCGCTCGAGCGCGCCACGCCCGCCTTCGTCGAGGTGCCCGCGCCGAGCGCAAGGGCGCGGTGTGGCTCGAGCCCAAGCTCGTCTGCCAGGTCGCCTACACGGAGCGGACCCGCGACGGACGGCTGAGGCATCCGAGCTATCAGGGCCTGCGCGAGGACAAGCCGGCGCGCGAGGTCCATCGCGAGCAGGCCGAGCGACGAGGAGGCCAGCATGGCCAAGACCAAGCGCGCAAGGCAAGAGGCGGCGACCGACGTTCGACGGCATCACGCTCACCAATCCCGACCGGGTGCTGTTTCCCGATATCGGTCTCACCAAGCTCGACCTCGCCCGCTACTACGAGACGGTCGCGCCCTTCATGCTGCCTTACGTGGTGAGGAGGCCGATCAGCCTCGTCCGCTGCCCCGAGGGCTATCGACAAGGAGTGCTTCTTCCAGCGCCACGCCATGAAGGGCATGAGCAAGACGATCAAGGAGATCCCGATTCCGGGCGGCGAGAGCAAGAAGAAATATCTCTATATCGACGACGCGCCGGGCCTGTTCGGACTGGTGCAGATCGGCGTGCTCGAGATCCACGATTGGGGCGTGTCGCTCGACCATATCGACGAGCCGGACCGGCTCGTGTTCGATCTCGATCCCGACGAGGGCCTCGACCTTGCCACCCTGAAGGCGGCCGCGGTCGAGGTGCGCGACTTCCTCGCCGATCTCGGCTTCAAGAGCTTTCTCAAATCGACCGGCGGCAAGGGCTTGCATGTCGTCGCGCCGCTCACGCCGAAGCTCGGCTGGGACGAGGTGAAGCCGTTCGCCAAGGCGATCGCCGATGCTCTCGTCAGCGCGCGGCCCGACCGCTACACGGCAAACCCGCTCAAGAAGACGCGCGAGGGCAAGATCTTCGTCGACTATCTCCGCAATCAGCGCGGCGGCTCGGCCATCGTCAATTACTCGACCCGGGCCAAAGAAGGGGCGCCGGTCGCCTGTCCGCTCCGCTGGGACGAGCTGAAGGGGCTGAAAGTCGCCGCTCCCTACACGGTCAAGACGCTGCCGGCGCGGCTCAAGGCGCTCGAAGCGCGATCCGTGGGAGGGATTTTTCTCGACCCGCCAGTCGATCACCGCAAAGGCGCGCAAGGCGCTCGGGTCTCGGCTAGAATTCCCTTCGCAACACCAGATGACCGAGGAGGTTCCGACGCGATGGCCATGCGCCGCGACAGCAGCAGAATGAGAATGTTCACGTGGTCCGTGATCGCCGGCGCGCTGATCGCGTTCGGCTCGGGGCGTGCGGTCGCAGGCCGAGACAGGCGCGGCTGCCGACGTGCGCGACGCCGCGTGGTGGCGACGCCGATCGCGCCGCCCAATCCCGTGCTCGGCGCCGACGACAAGATCGCATCTCGCCTATGAGATCGTGCTCATGAACATGGCCCCGAGCGCGGTCACGATCGAACAAGATCGAGACGCTCGACGCCGAAAGCGGGGCGGTGATCGGCACGCTCGACGGCGACGGCCTCGCGCAAGATGATGCGGCTGAACGGCGGCGGCAAGGGAACGGACCTTGCGGCGGGCGGCTCGGGCTTCGTGTTCATGGACGTGACGCTCGCGAAGGACGCCGTCGTCCCGAAGGCCTTGCGCCACCGTTTCGCTATCGAGCGTGGCGAAGGCTCCCAAGCAAGACGGGCCGCGCGATCGCGACCCCGCACCTGAGCCGCGCGGAGCAGATGACCTTCGTGACCGATCCCCTTGCCGTCGGGCCCGGCGCGGTCGTGGTCGCGCCGCCGCTCAAAGGTCCACGCTGGGTGATCGGCGGCGGATGCTGCACGCCCTATAGCTACCATCGCGGCGCGACGCTCCCGATCAACGGGGCGGTGCGCGTCGCCGAGCGCTTCGCCATCGACTTCGTGCAGCTGAACGACAAGAACATGCCTGATCTCGGGCGCGATCGATCAAGCTGTCGAGCTACGCCTATTTCGGCGATGAGATCTATTCGGTCGCCGACGGCACCGTGGTGGGGACCGAGGACGGACTGCCCGAGCAGGTGCCCGGCAAGCTTCCCGAAGACGCGACGATCCAGATGGCCGCCGGCAACCATGTCGTGGTCGATATCGGCGAGGGGCGCTTCGCCTTCTACGCGCATATGCAGCCGGGCAGCGTGCAAGGTGAAGGTGGGCGACAGGGTCAAGACCGGGCAGGTGCTCGGTCTGCTCGGCAACAGCGGCAACACCGACACGCCGCATCTTCACTTTCACGTCATGGACGGTCCCTCGCCGCTCGTATCGAATGGACTGCCTTACGTGTTCAGCGTCCTTCACCGGCGAGGGCCAACTCGTCGACGAGCAGCCATTGTTCACAGGCGGCGTCGGTGACGATCGACAAGGACGCTCTGCCGGGACCGCACGAGAACGAGCTTACCCCTTGATCGATCAGGTGGTGAGCTTCCCGTAGGCGACCTTGCCACGACCGCGGCAGAAGGCGAAGATCGTGCCGGGGCCGAAGGAGCAGCGCAGATGGCCAGATGGACGCCGGACCCGACGTTCTATCCTTCGCCGCGGCTCGCCGCCAAGGCGCCGGCCGAGACGCTCGCCTATGTCGCGGCGTTTGCGCCGAAGCGCGACGTTCCCGACGCGCTCGCGGTGGTCGACGTCGATCCCGCCTCGCCCGACCTATGCGACGATCGTCGGCGGGGTCGACATGCCGAATGTCGGCGACGAGCTGCACCACTATGGCTGGAACGCGTGCAGCTCCTGTCTCTGCCCCAACGCGCCGCATCCGCATACCGAGCGGCGCTATCTCGTGGTGCCGGGCCTGCGCTCGTCCCGCATCTACATCATCGACACCAAGCCCGACCCGAAAAGCCCGACCATCGTGCGGGTGATCGAGCCGGAGGAGATGATCGAGGCCACCGGCTACAGCCGCCCGCACACGGTGCATTGCGGGCCCGACGGCATCTATGTCTCGGCGCTCGGCGACGCGAAGGGCGACACGCCGGGCGGCATCTTCCTCATGGATGCCGAGACCTTCGACGTGCTCGGCCGCTGGGAGGTCGATCGCGGGCCGCAGCGTCTCGCTTACGACGCCTGGTGGCATCTCGGCTACGACACCATGGTGACGAGCGAATGGGGCGCGCCGAACACCATCGAGAACGGGTTGGTGCCCGAGATTCTGCTCGGCGCGCAATATGGACGGCGGCTGCATTTCTGGGACCTGCAGAAGCGCAAGCATCTGCAGGAGATCGATTTCGGCCCCGACTATCAGCTCGTGTTCGAGCTCCGGCCCGCGCACGATCCGACCAAGGCCTACGGCTTCGTCAATTGCGTCATCAGCCTCAAGGATCTCTCGTCCTCGATCTGGACCTGGTATCGCGACGGCGACAAATGGGCGGTCAAGAAGGTGATCGACATTCCGGCCGAGCCGGCCGACCCCGATCTCCTGCCGCCCGTGCTGAAGGGCTTCAAGGCCGTGCCGCCGCTCGTCACCGATATCGACCTCTCGATGGACGACCGTTTCCTCTACGTCGCCTGCTGGGGCACCGGCGATCTGCGCCAATACGACGTGAGCGATCCGTTCGACCCGAAGCTCACCGGCAAGGTCAGGATCGGCGGCATCGTCTCGCGCGCGCTCGCACCCGCGCGCCAACGGTCCGCTCAACGGCGGCCCGCAGATGGTCGAGATCAGCCGCGACGGACAGGCGCGTCTATTTCACCAACTCGCTCTATGGCGCGGTCGACCCGCAATTCTATCCCGACGGGCATCGACGGCTGGATGGTGAAGCTCGACGCCGGCGCGGATGGCGGCATCGAATTCGACCCGCGCTTCTTCGTGACGCTGGCCGAAGAGCCACCGCCCGCATCAAGTGCGCCTGCAAGGCGGCGACTGCTCGTCGGACTCCTACTGCTATCCGTGAGCTTGAATGAGCGCCGGCGAACTCTGGCCTGGCTGGTCCTGATCGGGCTCGGCGCCTTTCACGGACTCAATCCGGCGATGGGCTGGCTGTTCGCCGTGGCGCTCGGGCTCTACCGGCAAAGCCGCAACGTCGTGCTCGTCTCGCTCATCCCCATCGCGCTCGGCCACGCCGCGGCGATCGCCGTCGTGGTCTATGCGGTGATCGTGCTCGGCATGGCGATCGATGCAGGACAGCTTTCGCATCGTCTCCGGCGTGCTCCTGATCGCGTGGGGCGTCTATCACGTCACTCTACGGGCATCGTCACCGCTTGCGCATCGGGCTCAGGACCGGGCTGATCGGCCTTGCCGTCTGGTCCTTCGTCATGGCGACGGCGCATGGCGCCGGCATGATGCTCGTTCCCGGTGCTGATGCCGCTCGCGCAGGCAGGCGAACATGCTCACCACATGCCGGCGACGACCTCGCTCGGGGTCGCTTCGCTCGCCGTCCTGGTGCACAGCCTCGCCATGCTGGTCACGACCGGCGCGGTCGCGCTCATCGTCTATGAGTGGGTCGGGCTCGATTTCTTGCGGCGCGGCTGGATCAATCTCGATCTCGTCTGGACCGCGGCGCTGATCGGCATGGGCCTGTGGCTCCTGCTTTTGGCGTGAGCCCGCGCATGTGCGGCCGCTCCCACCCGCCGCACATGCCCCATTCTCCGCTCTCCCCTTGAGGGAGAGCACGCGCCGCTTATGGCGCGTTGCACGAGTCGCTTCGCGAGTCACGCATCCGCGTCGACCGGAGTCCCGCCCAGCCGCTCCCGCGCTCGAGAGCGGGAACGCGACGTCTATGCTCCCGCGAGGGGATGCGAGGGGCCATTGAAACATTCTTCAGACCCTTGGCCCCATCTTGGGGGCCATGGGGGCACGGGTTTCGTATCTCGTAACGGGCCTGGCCGTCGCCGCTGCCGTGGCGGCTGCTCTCGGCTGCGGCGGCGGCGGGACCTTCAATTCCGGCCAGCGGGCGCCGTGGCGGGGCGCAGACCGAGCAGGCCTGTCTCGCCGGCGGCGCGGTGCAGGCCTCGGCCTATGTCCAGCCGATGTAGGAAATCGACGGTCCCGGCGTGTGCGGGCTCGAGCGGCCTTTGCGCGTCTCGGGCCTGTCGGGCGGCAGGGTCGGGTGGCGCCCGCAGCGACCATCGGCTGCCCGCTGACGCCGGCGCTCGACCGCTGGGTCAGCAACTCGGTGCAGCCCGCGGCCTATCGCTATTTCGGGCGGCCCGTGGTCGCGATCAGGCAGATCGCTTCCTATGGCTGCCGCGGCCGCAACGGCAACCATTCGGCGCATCCTCCGAGCACGCTTTCGGCAATGCGCTCGACATCGCCGGCTTCCGCTTGGCCGGCGGCGACGAGGTCAGCGTGGTCAGAGGCTGGTGGAAGGGCAGCCCGCGCGAGCGCGCCTTCCTCCAGGACGGTGATGGCCGGCGCTTGCGCCGAGTTCTACACCGTGCTCGGGCCGGGCAGCGACCGCCACCACTACAACCACATCCACGTCGATCTCCTGCTGACCAATGCCAAGAACGGACGTCATGTCTGCCAGCCGTCTCCACGCGAGGCGTGCCGGTGGCCGAGGCCGAGCAGCGAGCCGCAGCAGCACCGCTTCGGTCGAGACCCCTTTCCTTTAGTCGGCCCGGCCCGGCGCCGACTGACCGAAATAGCTGCACACTGTGGCCGGATCGCCACGTCCAAGCCGGCCAAGACCAAGTATGATCGCGAATCGGGAGGATCGCACCAGGAGATCGCGAACAAAGCGACCGCAGCCATGAGCCTTTGGGCTTGGAGAATGGAGGGGCGCGATGGCAGCAGAATCGTTGGTGCAGATGCTTGAAGAGATCGCCGTCGGCCTCAAGGCCGGGGACGAGGAGATCTATGGCTGGCTGCGCCAGCAGCTCAAGGAGTGCGGCGCGAGCGAGATCTCCGTCGAGCTTGCCATGGGCGTGATCGCGCAGGCTCTTGCCGGAAGAGGCGCAAGGCAATCTCGAGGCGGCGCATCAGCACGCCCGCCGCTGGGCTCACTAAGCACGGGGCGCGTCGAGACCCTGGTGAAGCCGTTGCCAGTCGGACTCCCCGCCCGGTAGCCCGAAGCGAAGCCAATCTTTCCGTTCAGGGAAACGGCGGACGAGAATGCCGTCACGCCCGAGCCGCCCGAGGTCGCCGCCGTGAGCGAGCGGTGTAAGATCGAGGGGAGAGTCCATGGCCGCGCCGCTGACATTCCTTGCTTTGCTGATCGAGCTCACGATCGGCTATCCCGACGCACTCGCGCGCTCAATCGGCCATCCCGTCACCTGGATGGGGCGCGTCATTTCCTGGTTCGACCATCGCCTGAACCGGGACGGCGCCGATCCTGAGGCGCGGCGCAGAGCGGGCGCCGTGACCATGCTTGTGCTCCTCCTCGTTGTCGGCGCCGTTGCCTTCGTCATCGAGTGGACCCTTCTGCTTCTCCCTCTCGGGATCATCGCGCTTGCCGTCGTCGCCAGCACGCTCCTCGCCCAGCGCAGTCTTTTCATCCACGTCGCCCGTGTCGCCGACGCTCTCGATGAAGGCGGCGTCGCCGCAGGCCGCAGGCGGTCGCGCATGTGGTCGGGCGCGACACGGCGAACCTCGACGAGGCCGGCGTCGCGCGGGCGGCGATCGAAACCCTGGCCGAGAATTTCTCCGATGGCGTCGTGGCGCCCGCGCTTTGGATGGTCATCGCGGGACTTCCCGGGGCCGCACTCTACAAGGCGATCAATACCGCCGACAGCATGATCGGCCATCGCAACGAACGCCACCGGGATTTCGGCCGAACCGCCGCACAGCTCGACGATTTGATCAACCTTCCTCCCTCCCGGCTCGCGGCCCTTCTGATCGTTGCCGCCGCCTACTTCACCAAGAGTGCTTCCGCCTCTTCCGCATGGTGGGCGATGCGGCGTGACGCTTCGCGCCACGATTCGCCGAATGCCGGATACCCCGAAGCGGCGATGGCCGGCGCGCTCGGACTTTCCCTCGGCGGCCCCCGCTCCTATGACGGCGCGCCAAGCGACGGCGCATGGATGGGCGAGGGGCGGCGCGAGGCCAACGCCGGCGATATCCGCGCCGCGCTCGAGCTTTATAGTCGCGCCGACGGTCTTCTCATCGCCATCGTGTTCATGCTCGCCGCCCTCACCGCGCTAGCGTGAGAAGCCGGTCGACGGGGACATGGGAAGCAAGATGGGCGGCAAGCTTGTCGAGCGTCTCCTCGATGAGGGCGTCGTAGGCGACCGTGCTTCGCCTCCGGGCGCAAAGCGCGCGAGCCAGGCCGAGCGCTGGCGGTCGTCGGCGAACAGCCCATGGATGTAGGTGCCGATGACGCGGCCGTCGGCCGAGATCGCCCCTTCGGCCGAGCCATCGGCGCGGCGAGCGAACGGCCGGCGCACAGTCAGGACCTTCGGTCACGCCCATATGCATCTCGTAGCCGGCGAAGGGGGTTTCGTCGGCGGTCACGCCTGTTGCCGCCTCGAGCCGCTTTTCGTCGGAGAGCGTGGTTTCGACGTCGAGCAGGCCGAGACCCGGCGCGCTTCCGGCCGGCCCCTCGATGCCATCCGGATCGTGGATCGCGCGCCCCAGCATCTGATAGCCGCCGCATAGCCCGAGCACCGTGCCGCCGCGGCGAAGGTGCGCGGCAATGTCGATATCGAAGCCTGCGGCGCGGAGCGCGGCAAGATCGGCGATGGTCGCCTTCGAGCCCGGCAGAATGACCAGATCGGCATCGCCGGGCAGCGCCTCTCCGGGCCGCACGCGCATGAGATCGACCGCAGGCTCGGCGTCGAGAGGGTCGAGATCGTCGAAATTGGCGATATGCGGCAGGACCGGTACGGCGATCTTGATGCGCGCCTCAGGCTTGGCGGGGCGCGGACCGTCGAGCGCGAGAGCATCCTCGGCCGGAAGGAGCCGCGCTTCGGCAAAGAACGGAACCAGCCCCAGCGCTTCCCAGCCGGTGGCCGCGGCAATTGTCGCCATGCCGCGAGAGAAGAGCGCGGGATCGCCGCGGAACTTGTTGACGATGAAGCCGCGGATGAGCCTCGCGTCGTCAGCGTCGATCACGGCCTTGGTGCCGACGAGGCTCGCGATCACGCCGCCTCTGTCGATGTCGCCGATGAGCACGACCGGCGCTTCAGCCGCGCGGGCAAAACCCATATTGGCGATGTCGTTGTCGCGGAGATTCACTTCCGAAGCGCTGCCTGCGCCTTCGATCAGCACGATGTCGGCTTCGCTCTTCACCCGCGCGAAGCTCTCCATCACGAACGGCATCAGCTCCGGCTTGATCCGCTGATAGTCGGCGGCGTTGGCGCGCCCGCGGACCCTCCCCTGCACCACGATCTGCGCGCCGATCTCGCTCTGCGGCTTGAGCAGGACCGGATTCATGTGCACGCTCGGAGGCGACGCGCGCCGCACGCGCCTGAAGTGCCTGCGCCCTGCCGATCTCGCCGCCGTCAACCGTCACCGCGGCGTTGTTCGACATGTTCTGCGGCTTGAACGGCAGCACTTTGAGCGCCGCGCGTGGCAAGGGCCCGCGCGAGCCCCGCCACGATCAGCGACTTGCCGACATCGGAGCCGGTGCCTTGGAACATGAGCACGCGCGCGGTCACGGATCAGAACTCGATGCCTTCCTGCGCCTTAACGCCGGCTGCGAAGTGATGCTTCACCGGCATCATCTCGGTGACGAGGTCCGCGGCCGCGATCAACTCGGGCTTGGCGTTCCTGCCGGTGACTACGACATGGAGATCGGGACGGCGCGCGCTGAGCGCTTCGAGCACCCGGCCGAGATCGAGATAATCGTAGCGGAGCGCGATGTTGAGCTCATCGAGAACGACCAGGCTGAAGCTCGGATCGGCCATCAGCTCCTGCGCCTTTTCCCAGGCGCGTTCCGCCGCGGCGACGTCGCGCGCGCGATCCTGCGTCTCCCAGGTGAAGCCCTCGCCCATGGCGTGCCATGAGACCTGATCGCCGAACTTGGCAAGCGCGTCGCGCTCGGCCGTGTGCCAGGCGCCCTTGATGAACTGCACGACGCCGATGCGCCTCTCCCGGCCGAGCATGCGGAGCGCGAGCCCGAACGCCGCGGTCGATTTCCCCTTGCCGGTGCCGGTGTGGACGATGAGGAGGCCCTTCTCGATCGTCTTGCCGGCGACCTCCTTGTCTTGCACTTCCTTGCGCTTCGCCATCTTGGCGCGATGGCGCTCGGCCTCTTTCTCGTCGATCTTCTTGGTCATGGCGTTCCCTTCACGAACAGCGGAAGCCCGGCGACCATCAAGACCACGCGAGAGGCCTTGGCCGCGATCCGCTGATTGAGTGTGCCTTGCAGGTCCTGGAAGCGGCGCGCAAGCGCGTTATCGGGCACGATGCCGGAGCCGACTTCGTTGGAGACCAGGACGACGGCACCGTCATGGTCTGTCAGAGCGCGTTCGAGCGCCTCCATCTCCTGGTCAAGATCGGCATCAGCCAGCAATCGATTGGAGAGCCAGAGCGTCAGGCAATCGACCAGCACCGCGGCTTCTCCCGGGCAGCGCCGTAAGCGCGGACGGGAGATCGTGCGGCGCCTCGACGGTCTGCCAGCGTCGGTCGCGACGCGCGCGATGCAGCGCGATGCGGTCCGCCATCTCGGCGTCGCGCGCTTCCGCCGTGGCGACATAGATCCACGGCGGCGGCTCTGCCTCGATCAGGCTCTCGGCGATAGCGGCTCTTGCCGGAACGGGCGCCGCCGAGGACGAGGGTTAGGTCGGCGCCCCCGTCCCTTGGCCCAGGCATCAGCCCGTCACGCGCCTGGCACGATTTGCCCCATGAGCGCCATCGTTCCAACGCCCGCGATTGCCGCACCGGCAAGGCGCGGCGCGAGTGCTGAAACGTCGTTGCCCAGGCGGCGCGCGATCAGGGCAATGCCGATCGTCAGCGCACTTTGGATCGCGACGAGGCCGAGGAGATAAGCGAAGAGCGGCGTTGGCTCGGCGCCGAAGATCGACTCGCCATAGGCATAGCCATGGGCAAGGCCGGCAAGACCGAACAGGGCCGCCCAAGCGGTTAACGGCACCGCGCGCCCGTGCGCGATGAGAATGCCGGCGGCAATCACGGAGGCTGCAACGATCAGCTCTGCGCCGGGCAGCGCCATCCCGCTCACGTGTAGCGCCACGCCAATGGCAGAGGCGGCAACGAACACGATGGGCAGCGCAAGGCTGAGCCCGCCGACGCCGACGGCAACACCGATGGCGATGAGAAAGGCCAGGTGATCCGGTCCGATCACCGGATGGCCGAGGCCGGAGAGGAGGCCTTCACCGAAAGTGGAGGGCAACCCGCCGCCCATCGCATGGTGCGCCGATGCCGGAGCGAGCGTGAGCAGCAACGCAGGGACTGCGAGGAAGGCCGTGCGGCGAAGCGATGCGAAGGTCATGCGATCCCCCATGCGCCCTCCACCCGAGGGCGCGGGCTAGAGTTGATGCCGCCGGCAGGTCTCCTGGCTCGCGGGTCACAGCCTGCCCTCGGCCTTCCCGGAGTGCGTGCTCCTCCAGTGGCTGACTGAGGGCTGCTCGCCGCTTACAGTTGCGGGGGCAGCCGCGGCTTAGGGCAACGAGCCCTCACCCGCGTTCCCTTTCGCTTCCCGCCTCACGCGGGAACCGACGACGGTTGGACTATAACCGCGCCGCCGCGCTTCGCAAGGGCAGCGGTCAGGCGCATTGACAAAGCAAGCGGCCTGACCGTTAAGTGCCTTGATCGACGGTCTCTCTGAGGAGAGAAACAGGGAACGCGGTACGGGAATCTCCCAAATCCGCGGCTGCCCCCGCAACTGTAAGCGGCGAGCCGGCGCCATAGAGCCACTGGGACACTCCCGGGAAGGCGGCGAAGGCTAAGACCCGCGAGCCAGGAGACCTACCGTCGATTCTAGTCGCTCGCCGGGCGGGGTGCCTCGGAGCGGTTGGTTCAATGGCGGCCAGTCCGGAGCGCGAATGGTCGCCGCCAGCACCCTTGGTCGCAGCAGATTCCAGTTCGAGGAGCGGCTTCGGGTGACACTCACCTTCATCGCGCAGGACGACGATCGGGAGATCGCGGCGGAAACCGCGACGACGATCTATGTCTGCATCACTTGCCGTCGCGCCGGAGAGCCTGAAGGCGACCCGGCCCCCGGCCTTCGTCTCGCGCGCGCCACCTCCCGCGCGGCGGAGGGGACGAGCGTTACCGTGCGGCGGGTCCGCTGTCTTGCCAATTGCAATCGGGGCTTGAGCGCCGCCATCAGGCGCGACGGCGCCTGGACCTATGTGTTCGGCGGGCTCGACCCCGACCGGGACGCGACCGCCCTGGTCCAGGGCGCGCAGCTCTTTGCCGAAGCGCAGGACACCATCATGCCCTGGCGCGGCCGGCCCGAGGTGCTCAAGCGCGGTCTGATCGCCCGCGTGCCGCCGATCGATTTCGAGGAGGAGAGCGAATGAGCGCCACCGCTTCAGCGCGTTCCTTGCACCATCGTCACCGGCTTCCTCGGCTCGGGCAAGACGACGCTGATCCGCCACGTGCTTGCCAATGCCAACGGGCGCCGGCTCGCCGTGATCGTCAACGAGTTCGGCGATGTCGGCATCGACGGCGAGATCCTCAAGGGTTGCGGCGACTCCGCCTGTCCCGAGGAGAACATCGTCGAGCTTGCCAATGGCTGCCTCTGTTGCACCGTGGCCGACGAGTTCGTGCCGGCGCTCGACCAGATTCTCGCGCGGGAGCCGCAAGTCGAGCACATCGTCATCGAGACTTCGGGCCTCGCACTGCCCAAGCCGCTGGTCCAGGCCTTCCATTGGCCCGCCATCAAGAGCCGCGTGACCGTCGACGGCGTGGTGGCGGTGGTCGACGGCGCGGCCTTGGCCGACGGCCAGGTCGCAGCCGACCTCGAAGCGTTGTCGGCGCAGCGCAAGGCCGATGCAGCCCTCGACCATGACAACCCGATCGAAGAGGTGTTCGAGGACCAGATCGCTTGCGCCGATCTCGTCGTGCTCAACAAGCGCGATCTGCTCGATGCGTCCGGCATCGACAAGGCGGTCGCGGCCATCGAGGGCGCGCTGCCCCGCGCTGTGCGCATCGTCACCGTGGCAGAGGGCAGGGTCGATCCCGGCGCCCTTCTCGGTCTTGGCGTCGGCACCGAGGACGATATCGCGAACCGCAGGACCCGCCACGATGAGGAGCCAGAGCACGATCACGACGATTTCGAGAGCTTCGTCGTCAGCCTGCCGGAGCTCGGCGATCCCGCCGCCATCGTCGCGCGCATCGCGCGCCTGGCCGAGAGCCACAATGTGTTGCGCATGAAAGGCTTTGCCGCGGTCGAAGGAAAGCCGATGCGCCTCTTGATCCAGGCGGTCGGACCGCGCGTCAGTCACTATTACGACCGGCCTTGGGGCGAGGCCGAGCCGCGCCAGGGGAATCTCGTCGTCATCGGGCTGAAAGGTCTCGATCGCGACGCCGTCGAACGGACTCTGCTCGGGTAGGTCGATGCATCTCCTCCAGACCACGTCAGCGACGCTCGACGACATCGTCGAGCCGCGCGATCTCGGTCAGACGCCGGGCGATATCGTGATCCTGTCTTTCGCCGACAGCGACCTTGCGGGTCTTGCGGCGGCCTACGCGGCGGAGAAGGACCGGCTGCCGAGCGTGCGTCTCGCGCATCTCCGCGACCTTCGCCATCCGATGTCGATCGATCTCTGGATCGACAAGGTCGCGCGCCACGCCAAGATCATCGTGGTCAGGCTGCTCGGCGGGCTCGACTGGTGGCGCTACGGCGTCGAGGCGCTCACGGCCATAGCAGAGGAGCGGAAGATCGGCCTTGCCGTGCTGCCGGGAGAGGATCGCGACGATCCGCGCCTCGCTGCGGCCTCGACGCTTCCGCCCGACGAGCTTGCCGCATTGCTTCAATTCTTCCGTGAGGGCGGGCGCGAAAATTTGCGGGCGCTGCTTCGCCGCCTCGCCGGTCATGCGGGGCTTCGTCTCGATAGCGCCGCGCGCGGAGCCCGTGCCGCGCGTCGGCGGTTATCTGCCGGGCAAGGGCGTCGTCAGCCTCGATGCGCTTGCCGCAAGCCTCGCGCCCGGACGCGCCGTCGTGCCGATCGTCTTCTACCGCGCGGCGCTGCTCGCGGCCGACACCGCGCCCGATCGATGCGCTCTGCGGGGCGCTTGCCGCGCGCGGGCTCGCTCCGGCCCCGCTGATGATCACGAGCCTCAAGGACCCCGAGGCCGCTGCGTTCATTCGCGGCGCGCTCGAGCGGCTCGCGCCGGCGGTCATCGTCACCACGACCGCGTTCGCGGCTTGCGGCGAGGGGGAGGCATCGCCGCTCGATGCGGTCGACGCGCCGGTGCTGCAAGCCGTGATCGCCACGACGCGGCGCGACGCCTGGCGGACGAGCCCGCGCGGTCTCGGCCCTGCCGACCTTGCCATGCATGTGGTGCTGCCCGAGCTCGACGGCCGCGTGCTCGCCGGCGCCATCGCCTTCAAGGACGCGCTGCCGAAGGACGACGCGCTTTGCTTCACCGCCTTCGCCAGCCGCCCCGAGCCCGACCGCGTCGCCATGGTCGCCGACCGCATCGAAGCCTTGGTGCGCCTCAAAGCAGACGAAGCGGGCGAAGCGCCGCATCGCGGTGTTGATGCCGGACTATCCGGCGGCAGGCGGCCGCGCCGGCTATGCCGTCGGCCTCGACGTGCCGGCAAGCGTCGTCGCGCTTCTCGCCGACCTCGCCGAAGCCGGCTATGGCGTCACCGAGGCGCCGTCGAGCCCGTCGGCATTGCTCGAAGCGCTCGAGGCCGGCGCGAGCGCGCCCGCGATTTCGCTGCAACGAGTATCGGCAATATCTCGCCACGCTCGCTCGACGATGTTTCGAGCCGCGTCGAGGCCGCATGGGGCGCGCCCGCAAGACGATCCCGATGTTCCGCGACGGCGCCTTCCGATTCCGCGCCGCCGCAGTTCGGCAATGTGCTGGTCGCGCTTCCGCCCGAGCGCGGGCGCGCGATCGACCGGCGCGCGACCTATCACGATCCCAACGCTGCCGCCGCGCCATGCCGTGCTCGCTTTCGGCCTGTGGCTGCGCGACGAGGTCAAGGCCGATGCGATCGTGCATATGGGCGCGCACGGCACGCTCGAATGGCTGCCGGGGAAGGCCGTGGCGCTGACCGGCTCCTGCTTCCCCGAGGCCGTGGTCGGGCCGCTGCCGGTGATCTACCCCTTCATCGTCAGCAATCCGGGCGAGGCGGCGCAGGCCAAGCGCCGCATCGCCGCCGTCACCATCGGCCATCTGCCGCCGCCCTTGACCAACGGCGCGCTCTCTGGCGCGGCGCAGGAGCTCGAGCGCCTGGTCGACGAATATGCCATCGCCGACGGGCTCGACCGGCGGCGGCGCGAGCGTCTGGCGCGGCTCATCATCGAGACCGCGCGCAGCACCGGGCTCGCGACGGAAGCCGGCGCTTGCGGGCGACCTTCATCCCGACGAGGCCCTGCGCAAGATCGACGCCTGGCTGTGCGACCTGAAAGACCTCGCCGTCAAGGACGGGCTGCATGTCTATGGGCGCGCGACCGGCGGCGAGCACGAGCGATCCGCTGTGGCAGGCGAGCGCCGAGGCCGAGCGCGATGCGCTCATCGCCGCGCTCGACGGAAGCCGCGTCCCGCCAGGCCCCGCCGGCGCGCCGCAACGCGGCCGCCGCGACGTGCTGCCGACGGGGCGCAATCTCTTCACCGCCGATCCGCGCCTCTTGCCGACGCCGACCGCCATGGAGCTCGGCAGGCTC
Source organism: uncultured Alphaproteobacteria bacterium (assembly GCA_963776655.1). Classification (GTDB taxonomy): domain Bacteria; phylum Pseudomonadota; class Alphaproteobacteria; order Rhizobiales; family Methyloligellaceae; genus Methyloceanibacter. The sequence goes on from CAVZNL010000005.1 coordinate 411,072, forward strand.
GCCGCTGACGACGTGATCCGGCTCTACCTCCAGACGCATGGCGAGATGCCGCGCTCGCTCGTCATCGATCTGTGGGGGAGCGCCACGCTCAGGACCGGCGGCGAGGAGATCGCCCAAGGTCTCGCGCTGATGGGCTGCCGCCCGATCTGGGACAAGGCGACCGGCCGCGTCACCGGCATCGAGGTTCTGCCCACGGCCGCGATGGGCCGCCCGCGCGTCGACGTGACCTGGCGCATCTCCGGGCTGTTCCGCGACCTGTTCCCGGCGCAGATCGCGCTGATCGACGCCGCCACGAGGCTCCTCGCCGAGCGCGACGAAGGAGGACGACGAGAATCCGCTCGCCGCCGCCGCGCGCGCCGCACGCGGCAATGGCGGCGGAAGCTGGCGCGCATCTTCGGCACGGCCCCCGGCGCTTATGGCGCGGGCGTCGAGGAGCTGCTCGGACAGGACAGCGATCGAGCCGCGATCGGCGCCGCCTATCTTGCCGCGACCTCGCATTCCTACGGCGGCGCCGAGGGCGAGGGCGACGGCGCTGCCTGGCGCTTTCGCGGCGCGGGTCGCCTCGGCCGATCTTCTTCTGCATGGGAGCGACGATCCCTCCCGCGATCTTCTCGAAGGCGCCGAGGACGCCGCCCATATCGGCGGCTTCGCCGCGGCGGCGGCCTCGCTCGGGCGCGAAGCCGATCTCATCGTACTCGACACGACCGATCCCACACCGCCCGCGCGCGCGGCCGCTCGACGCGGCCCTTGCCAGGATCGTGCGCGGCCGCGCCGTCAATCCGCGCTTCATCGACGGCATGATGCGCCACGGCGCGCGCGGCGCCGCCGAGCTTGCCGAGACGGTCGACCGTCTCGTCGATTTCGCCGAGACCACGGGCGCGGTGTCGAGCGCGCTGTTCGATCTCGTGCATGAGGCCTATCTCGCCGACCCGCGCGTTCGCGCGTTCCTCTTGCGCGAGAACCCCGAGGCCGCGCGGGCCATCTCCGAACGGCTGGAGACGGCGCGGCGCAAGGGGCTTTGGCATCCGCGCCGGAACGATCTCGACGCGGGCCTGGCCGCGCTTCAGGCGGAGGCATCGCCATGACCCGCGCCCACGTCCGCGGCGCCTGTCCCGGCCTGTCGGCCCCGATGGAAACGGGCGACGGCCTGCTGGTGCGCCTTCTTCCCATCGCGCCGATGCCGCTCGATGCGTTCATCGGCCTCTGCGAGGCGGCGCGCGCGCACGGCAACGGCACGATGGAGGTCAGCGCGCGCGGCAGCCTCCAGATCCGCGGGCTCACGTCGCTCTCGGCGCCGCGCTTTGCCGCTGCGGTCGCCGCGCTCGACATCGACATCGGCGAGGGCGTGCCGGTCATCGCCGATCCTCTGCCCGACGATCCCGCCGCGCTGATCGATGCGAACGAACTTGCCGCTCACCTTCGCCAGGCCATCGCCGACGCCGGGCTCACGCTTGCGCCCAAGGTCTCGGTGGTCGTCGATGGCGGCGGGCGCCTCGATCTCGATGCGCTTTCCGCCGATATCAGGCTGCGCGCGGTCCCGACACGCGAGGGACCGAGACTTCGAGCTCGCGCTTGCCGGCGATGCGGCGTCGGCCGTGCCGGTCGCCACCATCGCACCGGGCGAGGCCGTCGATGCAGTGCTGGCGCTGCTCAAGGCCATCGCCGCGCGTGGACCAGAGGCGCGCGCCAGAGATGTGCTTGCAGACACGCGCCGGGCGACCGGTCTCCACGCGCCATCGTCCCAGCGATCCTCGCGCGCGCGATCCGATCGGCCGCCATCCTCTCGAGAGGCGGCGCCTTCGCGCTCGGGCTCGGCCTTGCCTTCGGCCATGCCGAAGCCGGCGCTCTGCATGGAGCTTGCCCGGATCGCAAAGGCCGAGGGCGCCGGACTGGGCGCGGCCTGCGCCCGGCCGTGCGCTCCTGTTTGGACCGCTCAGCGAGGCAAGCGCCGAGGCCGCAAGGCAGGCGGCGGAGCGCCTCGGCTTCGTGGCGGAAGCCTCGATCCACGCCGCCGCATCGCCGCCTGTCCCGGCGCGCCTTCTTGCGCGCAAGGCCTGATCGCGGCGCGCGCTCTTGCCGCGGAGATCGCGCGCCATGTGTCGCTTCCCGGCGACGGCATCGCCTTCACGTCTCTGGCTGCGCCAAGGGCTGCGCCCATCCGCAAGCGCGCCCCGCTCACCATCGTCGGCACCGAGCAAGGCTGCGGCATCGTCCGCAACGGCACGGCGCAGGCCCGGCCAACGGACATCGTCGATCCCGCCGATCTCCTCGCTCGCGCTCGACCGCATCGCGGCCACGACACGCGAGGCCGTCAATGCTTAAGGCCCCCGACTATCTCCGCGACGGCGCCGCCATCTATGAGCGCTCCTTCGCCATCATCCGCGCCGAGGCCGACCTCTCCCGCTTCACGGCTGAGGAAGCCGAGATCGCCGTGCGCATGATCCATGCCTGCGGACAGGTCGACGTGCCGCGCGATCGATCGAATTCGCTCCCGGCCTGGTCGAAGCGGCGCGGGGCGCGCTCAAGCGCGGGGCGCCGATCCTGTGCGACGCGGCGATGGTGGCGCACGGCATCACCCGCGCCCGTCTCCCCGCCAAGAACGAGGTGGTGTGCACGCTCCGCGATCCTTCCGTGCCGGAGCTTGCCGCGAAGCTCGGCACCACCCGCTCGGCCGCCGCGCTCGAGCTGTGGGGCGACCGGCTCGACGGCGCGCTCGTCGCCATCGGCAACGCGCCGACGGCACTGTTCCGTCTCCTCGAAATGCTCGAGGCAGGTGCGCCGCCTCCGCCGCCATCCTCGGCATTCCTGTCGGCTTCGTCGGCGCCGCCGAGTCCAAGGCAGGCGCTTGCCGCCAATTCCTTCGGCGTGCCCTATCTCATCGTGCGCGGACGGATGGGCGGGAGCGCCATGACGGCGGCAGCCGTGAACGCTCTCGCCAAGGAGGGACTATGACCAACGGCGCCCGTCTCATCGGCATCGGCGTCGGTCCGGGCGATCCCGGGCTCGTGACGCTGAACGCGATCGCGGCGCTCAAAGCGGCCGATATCGTCGCCCATTTCGCCAAAGCGGGGAACGCAGAGCAACGCGCGGGCCATCGCCGCCTGTCATTTCAAGGACGGCGTCGAGGAGCTGCCCCTGCTCTATCCGGTGACGACGGAGATCCCGAAAGCCGATCGCCGCCTATCGCAAGGCGATCCGCGCCTTCTATGACGGCGCGGCGGCACAGATCGCCGCGCGTCTCGACGCGGGCAATGTGGTCGCGGTGATCGCCGAGGGCGATCCCCTGTTCTACGGCTCCTACATGCATCTCCATGTGCGGCTCGCGCCGCGCTATCCGACCGAGATCGTCGCCGGCGTCACCGGCATGTCGGGCTGCTGGTCGGCGATCGGCACGCCGATCGCGCAAGGCGACGACGTGTTCACCGTGCTTCCCGGCACGCTGCCGGAATACGAGCTCGAGCGCCGGCTCTCCGACACCGACGCCGCGGTGGTGATGAAGATCGGCCGGCATCTCGCCAAGGTGCGGCGCGCGCTCGACCGCGCCGGACGGCTCGACCGCGCCATCTATGTCGAGCGCGGCACCATGACCAACGCCGCTGTGATGCCGCTCACCGACAAGCTCGACACGTTCGCGCCCTATTTCGCCATGGTGCTGGTGCCGGGCTGGGAGGGGCGGCCATGAGCGGGCGCCTCGCGGTCGTCGGGCTCGGCCCGGGGGATGAGCGCTATCTCACGCGCGAGGCCGGCGACGCGCTCGACGCCGCCGATGCGCTCTACGGCTACGGGCCTTATCTCGATCGCGTTCCGGTCCGGCCAGGCCAGGCGCGGCATGCGTCCGACAATCGCGAGGAAGGCGCGCGCGCCGAAGGCAGCGCTTCGCCATGCGGCGGCGGGCGGGTGCGCGGCAATCGTCTCGGGCGGCGACCCCGGCGTGTTCGCCATGGCGGCTTCGGTGTGCGAGGCGATCGAGACGCGGACCTCGAGACTGGCGGTCGCTCGATATCGCCATCGTACCCGGCATCACCGCCATGCTCGCGGTCGCGGCGCGGGCCGGCGCGCCGCTCGGCCACGATTTCTGCGCGCTGTCGCTCTCCGACAATCTCAAGCCGTGGGAGCTGATCGAGCGGCGCCTCGATGCCGCAGCCGCCGCAGGCTTCGTGATCGCGCTCTATAATCCCGTGTCGCGGGCGCGACCCTGGCAGCTCGCCAAGGCCTTGGCGCTGCTCGCGCGGCGTCTCGGCGGGCGACACGCCCGTCATCTTCGGCCGCGCCGTGGGCACGGCCCGACGAGAGCCTGACGATCACCACGCTTGCCGACGCCGGCGGCATTGCCGCCGACATGGCGAGCGCTCATCATCGTCGGCTCGCGCGAGACGCGCGTGATCGCGCGGCCGGGTTCGAGCCCGCTCGTCTACACGCCGCGCGCCGTCGAAGGCGTCAGCGCATGATCGAGCCAGGCCAAGCACCTCTTCGACCGTCGCGACGGAAGCGACCTCCGGCAGCGCCGGACGCTTCAGCATGATGACGGGAAGGCGAAGCGCGCGCGCCGCTTCGATCTTGCCGTAGGTCGCCTCGCCGCCGCTGTTCTTGGCGACGATCACCTCGATGCGATGGCGCGCAAGCAGGGCGCGGTCCTCGCTCTCGCTGAACGGACCGCGCGCCGCGATGTAGGTCGCATGCGGGAACGGCAAGCGGCGGATCGACGGGATCGACGCTGCGGATCGAGATAGGAATGCTGCGGGCGCGGCGGCGAAAGGCCGAAGCTCGTTGCGGCCGAGCGCGAGGAACACGCGCCGCGGCGTTTCCCCGAGCGCTCTCACCGCTTCCTCGACGCTTTCGACCTCGATCCAGTTGTCGCCGGCGACCTTCGTCCAGGGCGGCCGCCGCAGAGCGAGCAGCCTCACGCCGGCATCCGCCGGCGGCGCGCGCGGCATTGGCGGAGATCGCGGCGGCATAAGGATGCGTGGCATCGATCAAGCACATCGATCCGCTCGTCGCGGAGATAGCGGGCGAGGCCTTCGGCGCCGCCGAAGCCTCCGCTCCGCACCGGCACGGCTTGCGGCAAGGGCTCGGCCGTGCGGCCCGCGAGCGACACCGTCACGCGAACGTCCGCGCGTGCGGCCAAGCGCCTGAGCGAGAGCCCGCGCCTCGGCGGTGCCGCCAAGAATGAGGATGCGCATGGGGCGCGCTGAGCCGGTCATGCGCGAGCCTGCCCCACCTTCACGCTGGCTGTCCATCGTCGGCATCGGCGAGGACGGGGTCGAGGGCTTGAGCGCGGTCGCCCGCGGCCTCGTCGCGAGCGCCGACATCGTGTTCGGCGGCGACCGCCACTTGGGGCTCGCGGCCTCCCTCATCAGGGGCGAGGCAAAGCCCTGGCCAAGCCCCTTCTCGCGCGCGGATCGAGGAAGTCCTCGCCATGCGCGGGCGCCAGGTCTGCGTGCTCGCCTCCGGCGACCCGTTCTTCTACGGCGTGGGCTCGGTGCTCGCCGGCCATGTTGCGCCCGAGGAGACGCTGGTCGTGCCGGCGCCCTCGGCCTTCAGCCTCGCGGCGGCGCGGCTCGGCTGGGCGCTTGCCCGACATCGCGCTCGTCTCGGTGCATGGTCGCGCGCTCGACCGCATCCGCCCGCAGCTTCATCCCGGCGCGCGCGTGCTCGCGCTGACCTCCGACAGCGAGGGACCGGAGGCGCTGGCGCGGCTCCTCGCCGAGACGGGGTTCGGCGCCTCGCGGCTCACCGTGCTCGAGGCGCTCGGCGGGGCGAGCGAGCGCGTCCGCACCACGACCGCCGCAGGCTTCGACTTCGCCGATGTGGCTGAGCTCAACACCGTCGCCATCGAGGTCGCGGCATCGCCGGGCGCGCGCATCATCGCCTACACGCCGGGACTTGCCGACGCGCTGTTCGAGCATGACGGCCAGATCACCAAGCGCGAGATCCGCGCCGTGACGCTCTCCGCGCTCGCGCCGCTCAAGGGCGAGATGCTGTGGGATATCGGCGCGGCTCGGGCTCGATCGCGATCGAATGGATGCTCGCCCATCCCTCGCTGCGCGCCATCGCCATCGAAGCGCGCGCCGACCGCGCCGCGCGCATCCGGCGCAACGCCGCCTCTTTCGGCGTGCCCGGTCTCGAAGTGGTCGAGGGTCGCGCGCCGGAGGCGCTCGCAGGCCTCGCCAGCCCGACGCCATCTTCATCGGCGGCGGCGCGAGCGAGGACGGCGTGCTCGATGCCGCAATCGCGGCGCTCCGTCCCGGCGGGCGGCTCGTCGTCAATGCGGTGACGCTTGCAGACCGAGGCCGCGCTGATCGCGCGCCATGCCGCGCAGGGCGGCACGCTCACGCGCATCGCGATCGCGCGCGCCGAGCCGCGTCGGCGACAAGACCGGATGGCGCCCGGCCATGCCGGTGACGCAATGGGCGTGGGTGAAGCCGTGATCGTGGCAGGGATCGGCTGCCGCAAAGGCGCTGCGCCGCAAGCGAGATCGAAGCCGCGATCGATGCGGCGCTCGAACGCGCCGGCCGTCCGCTGGCGCGGATCGATCTGATGGCCACGTCCATGAGCAAGCGCGAGGAGAAGGGGATCGCGGAGGCGGCGTCGGCGCGCGGCGTGCCGCTCGTCTTCGTCGCGCCGGCCGACCTCGAAATCGCGAGCGCCCGCGGCGCGACCTGGTCGGCCCGCGTGCTCGCGCTGGCCGGCGTCCCCTCGGTGGCGGAGGCAGCGGCGCTCGCCGCCTGCGGTCCGAAGTCGAAGCTCATCCTGCCGCGCATCGTGATCGGGCCCGTGACGTGCGCGCTGGCAAGCGCCGAGGAGGCGCCATGACCGTGCATTTCATCGGCGCGGGACCCGGCGCCGCCGACCTCATCACCGTGCGCGGGCGCGACCTCATCGCGCGCTGCCCGGTCTGTCTCTATGCCGGCTCGATCGTGCCGCGCGAGCTGCTGACCTATTGCCCCAATGGCGCGCGCATCGTCGATACCGCGCCGCTCTCGCTCGACGAGATCGAGGCCGAGTTCGTGGCGGCGCACGAAGCAGGGCCTCGACGTGGCGCGCCTTCAATCGGGCGATTTGTCGGTCTATAGCGCGCTCGCCGAGCAGCTGCGGAGGCTCGAGCGGCGCGGCATCCCCTATACGCTGACGCCGGGCGTTCCGGCCTTCGCCGCCGCCGCCGCGGCAATCGGCTGCGAACTGACCGTGCCGGAAATCGCGCAGAGCGTCGTGCTGACGCGTGTCGCCGGGGCGCGCCTCGCGCATGCCCGAAGGCGAGAGGCTTGCCGCCTTCGCCGCCACGGGCGCGACGCTCGCCATCCATCTCGCCATCCATGCCCTCGGCGATGTCGTCGAGGAGCTCAAGCCCTTCTACGGCGAAGACTGTCCGGTCGCGGTGGTGGCCGAGGCGAGCCGGCCCGGCGAGCGGATCGTGCGCGGCACGCTCGCCGATATCGCGGCAAAGATCGCCGCGGAGCCGATCGAGCGCACCGCGCTGATCCTGGTCGGCCGCGCGCTTGGCGGCGGAGGATTTCCGCGACAGCGCGCTCTACGACGCCGATTATCGCCGCCGCTTCCGAGGAGGTGCGGCGTGAGCAGCCCGGAACGGCGCATGGCCGACGAGCCGGCCGTCGCGGTCGAACACCGCGATCTCGATCTCGACCGACTGTGCCGGCGAGAACGGCGGCGGCGGTCTCCCACGCGGCGCGCGCCACTTCATCGCCGAGCGCCACGCCTTCGCCCGCCGCATGGGAGAAGGCCTCGGCGGCGGTGTTGGCGGCGACGAATGCGCTCGCCGAGCGCGGCCGAGCCGCCTGCCTTCTCGGCAAGCCCGGCGAGCACGCCGAGATCGACCGAGCCGCGCCGCGAATGGAGATCGAGCAGCCCCTGGGCGAGCTTGGTCATCTTGCCGACGCCGCCGGCGACGGTGACGCGCGGCACGGGATGGGTGCGCACATATTTGAGCATCCCGCCGACGAAATCGCCCATGTCGATCAGCGCCGTCTCGGGCAGATCGTGCAGCGCCTTGACCGCTGCCTCGGAGGCCGCGCCGGTCGATCCGGCGATATGGGTGAGACCGGCGGCGCGGGCGACGTCGATGCCGCGATGGATCGAATGGATCCAGGCCGAGCAGGAATAGGGCACGACGATGCCGGTCGTGCCGAGGATCGACAATCCGCCGACCACGCCGAGCCGCGCGTTGAGGGTCTTGGCGGCAAGCGCTTCGCCGCCGGGTATGGCGATTTCGATCTCGACATCGCCGGTCCCTCCGTGCTCGCGCCGCGACCTCGCCGATGGCCTCACGCAGCATCTTGCGCGGCACCGGATTGATGGCAGGCTCGCCTGGAGGAACGGGAAGGCCCGGCCGCGTGACGGTGCCGACGCCCGTCGCCGGCGCGGAAAGCGACGCCGCTTCCGGGCGGGCCGAGGCGGACCGTGGCGAGGATCAGCGCCCCGTGGGTCACGTCGGGGTCGTCGCCGGCGTCCTTCACCACCCCGGCCGTGGCCGAGCCTTCGCCAAGCGCCGTGGTGGCGAGGGCAAAGGCCGGACGCTGCCCGCGCGGCAAGGTCACCTCGACCGGATCGGGAAACGCCCCGGTCAGAAGCGCGGTATAGGCCGCCTTGGCCGCGGCCGTGGCGCAGGCGCCGGTGGTCCAGCCATAGCGGAGGGGGCGATCTGGCGAGGCCATGCCCCTCGCTATAGTGCGCTCGGGCGCCGCCGTCACGGGCAGAAGCTCACCCCATGACCGCGCCCGGCCTCATCGTCGCGGCCCCCCGCTCTGGCGCCGGCAAGACGACCGTGACGCTGGCGATCCTCGCGGCGCTCCGGCGCCGCGGGTTGGCGGTGCAGGCGGCAAAGGTGGGCCCCGACTATATCGACCCCGCTTTCCACCAGGCGGCCACGGGACGGCCAGAGCTTCAATCTCGACAGCTGGGCGATGGCGCCCGCGCTGATCGATGCGCTGGTGGAGCGAGGGCGCGGACGGGCGCCGATCTTCTCGTCATCGAGGGCGCCATGGGCCTGTTCGACGGCATCCCCGGTGCGCCACGCCGCAGCGGCGCGACGGCCGACCTCGCCGCGCGACTTCGATTGCCGGTGCTGCTCGTCATCGACGTGTCGGGGCAATCGCAATCGGCGGCGGCGTTGGTGCGCGGCTTCGTCGCGCACGATCCGGAGGTGCAGATCGGCGGCATCGTGCTCAATCGCGTCGGCAGCGAGCGGCATCGGAGGCTCGTGGCCGACGCCATCGATGCGCTCGGCATTCCCATCCTCGGCGCGATCCCGCGCGACACCGATCTTGTCGCTGCCCGAGCGGCATCTCGGTCTGGTGCAGGCGAGCGAGCATGGCGATCTCGCCGAGCGGCTCGCGCATCTCGCCGACATGGCCGAAACGCCATCTCGATCTCGACGCGATCCGGCTTCTCGCACGCGCCGCCTCGCCTTTCGGCCGGCCGCTCAGCGACGCCGATCGCCGCCGCCGGGCCAGCGCATCGCGCTCGCGCAGGACGCGGCCTTCAGCTTCGTCTATCCGCATGTGCTCGACGGCTGGCGGCGAGGCCGGGGCCGAGATCGTGACCTTCTCGCCGCTCGCCGACGAGGCGCCGCCGGAGCATTGCGACAGCTGCTGGCTTCCCGGAGGCTATCCCGAGCTTCACGCCGGACGGCTCGCCGCGGCCGACCGCTTTCGCGCAGGCCTCGCGCGCTTCGCCGCGACGCGGCCGGTGCATGGCGAGTGCGGCGGCTACATGGTGCTCGGCGAGAGCCTCGAAGACGGAGACGGGCATCGCGCACCGCATGGCGGGGCTGCTCGGCCACGCCACGAGCTTCGCAAAGCCCAAGCTTCATCTCGGCTATCGCGAGGCGCGGCTTCTCGACGGCGGCCCGCTGGGGCAAGCCGGCGCACGCGCTCCGCGGGCACGAGTTCCACTACGCGGCCCTGGTGGCGGAAGGCAGCGATCGGCCTCTGCTCGAGCTTGCCGACGGCGAGGGCAGGAAACTCGGCGCGGCCGGCGGGCGGCGCGGCCACGTCACCGGCACCTTCTTTCACGCCGTCGCCAGGCAGCATGACTAAGCGTCCTTCCCCGACACTTGCGCCTCGGCGAAGGTCGCCATGCCGGTGTGGCAGGCGAGCGCCGCGCGAAGCACGAGAACGGCGACCGCAGCGCCCGAGCCCTCGCCGAGGCGCATGCCGAGATCGAGCAGCGGGCGAAGGCCGAGTTCTTCGAGCAGGAGCCGATGGCCCGCTTCCGCCGAGCAATGGCCGGCCCGCGCATGATCGAGCGCATCGGCGCGGAGCTTCGCCAAGGGCGCCACGGCGGCGGTGCAGACGAAGCCGTCGAGCAGCACCGGAATCCGCAAATGGCGCGCGGCGAGCGCGGCGCCGAGGAGGGCGGCAAGCTCGCGTCCGCCGAGCGCAGCGGCGATCCGCAACGGATCGCTCGAGGATGGCGCCATGCCGCGCGAGCGCCCGGTCGATCACCTCGCGCTTGCGCTTGAGGCCGCGCTCGTCGATGCCGGTGCCGTGACCGGCAAAGCGCGCGCCGTCGCCGCCGAACAGGGCCGCGGCAATTGCCGCTGCCGCCGTGGTGTTGCCGATCCCCATCTCGCCCAGGACCACGAGATCGGCGTCGCGCGAGAGCGCGTCGTAGCCTGCCGACACGCTTTCGAGGAACACGCTCTCGTCCATGGCCGGATCCGAGAGTGAAATCGGCGGTGGGATGATCGAGATCGAGCGCGATGACGCGGAGCTCGGCGCCTGCGACCTTGGCCAGTTGATTGATGGCCGCGCCCCCGGCCGCGAAGTTCGCGACCATCTGCGCCGTGACCTCGGCCGGGTAAGCCGACACGCCTTGCGCCGTCACCCCGTGATTGCCGGCGAAGACGAGGATTTCGACATTGTCGAGGCGCGGCGGGCTCCGCCCCTGCCAAAGCGCGAGCCAGGCGACCACGTCTTCGAGGCGCCCCAGACTGCCCGAAGGCTTGGTGAGCGTGGCTTCGCGGCGCGCCACCTCGGCGGCCTTCTCCGCATGACCTCCTGGAAGATCGAGACAGGCCGCGCGGAGATCGGCGATTGAGGCGAAGCGCGTCATTTCGGAGTAGAATGGCTCTCGGCAGCGTCCATGAAGTCGAGGCGAAGCCGCCCCGAAAAATGCGGCGCCAAAGGAGGGGACGGGAATGACGAACGGCGTCTCGCTGAGCGGCCTTAGCACGGAGCTCAAGACCGGCCTAGCCTTCTTGACGCGGCTTCCGGTTCGCTCCCAGCCGGCGACGGGCGAGGCGTTCGTTCGCGCCAGCTGGACGTTTCCGGTCATCGGTGCCGGTGTCGGCGCATTCGGCGCGCTCGTCTATTGGCTCGCGCACGCACTCGGGCTTCAGTGCTTTCATCTGCGCGGTCCTCGCCGTCATGGCGACACTGCTGCTGACCGGCGGCCTGCATGAGGACGGCCTCGCCGACACGGCCGACGGCTTCGGCGCGAGCGCGAGCCTCGAACGCAAGCTCGCGATCATGCGCGACAGCCAGATCGGCACTTACGGCGCCGCGGCGCTTGCGCTTTCGCTGATGTTGCGCGTCGGAGCGATCGCGAGCCTCGCCGATCCTGCGCTCGTCGCGCCCGCCCTCATCGCCGCGCATGCGGGTGCGCGTGCCGCCATGCTCATTTTCATGCGGCGCCGTTCCGAGCGCGCGCGATGACGGCCTCTCGGCGGAGGCGGGCGTCCCGCCGCAGGGCAGCTCTCTCATCGCCGCCGCCATAGCCGTCGTGGTGCTGTTGCTTTGTCTCGGGTTCGGCGCCACCCTCGCCGGCCTTCTGCTGCTCGCGGCGGCAGGCGGCGCTTTGGCATGGCTCAGCCTCAGGCAGATCGGCGGACAGACCGGCGACGTGCTCGGCGCCTTCGAGCAGGCCGGCGAAGTCGCTGATCCTGCTGACCGCCGCCGGCGGCTTTGACGCTAGTTTCCTTTGACCGTCGAGGTGATCGAACCGATGACCTCCGAGGCCATCTTGAACTCCTTGTCCCGGCTGGCGATGCCGTGGCGCTTCCTGATCCACTCGAAATCGGTGTAGGCGACCCACACATCGCCCTTGGCGTCCTGGTAGACGAGCACCCGCACCGGCCAATCGAGACCGGCGTCGGGATCGGCGGTGATGAAGAGCGTGCCGAGCGGCGGATTGCCGAAGATGAGAAGGGTCGAGGGCAGAAGCGTGATGCCGGCATCGGCGGCGAGCTTCGCCTGATCGATCTCGTCGAAGAACTTGATGCCCTTGTCGGCAATATCCTTCTTCATGCGCTCGATGGTCTCGGGCATGGAATAGGCGCTTTGGACCTTGACGACGCCGTCACTGGCGGCTTGCGCCGTTCCGAGCGACGAAAATGCGACGGCTCCGATCACGAGCAAGGCGGAGCAAATCAGACGTTTGAACATGGAACGTTCTCCTCTGGGCGGCCAGTGGGTTGAAATCCGATGGTTGGAGCATGGCGGAATCGGGCGCTTGAGCCTGAAATGCCGCTTCGCTTCCAATTCGATACCGCGGGGCTATGGTCCGGCCGGTTCAGGCCCGGTAACCGGGTGGAAAGCAGCCCGCCTTTATGGCGTTGCGCCCACGCCCCAAGCGGGTAGAAAGGACCAAAGGAGCCTCACCATGCGCATGGCTGTTTTCCTGACACTTTTCGCCGCCGTCGCGTTACTTTCGCCGGGATTGGCCACCGCGCTTCCCGGCGCGCTCGGAGACCAAGCCGTCATGAGCGGCGACCTCGGCGATGCCGCGGTGGAACCGGTCGCCCACCGGGCCAAGGCGCGGCACAAGCGTTACGCCAAGAGATATCCCCGCCGCTACGATTGGAGTTACTACCCTTATTGGCGGCCTTACCAGTATCGCTACTGGAAGTTCTACTACCCTTACGGCGGGCCGCTGTTCTGATCCGACCGGCCGCCTTGCGGTTGTAGATTTTCGCGCGTGGCGATCATTCTCTTGTGACGCTGAGGGCAAAGCGCGCGTGTTGCGGCGCAGAGCGGCGCGCGTTACCCTGCGCTTGACGGGGGCGTTGGCATCGTGGAGCAAGAGATGCAGCACCTCCTCGCCAAGCTTGCCGCCGCGGCGATCGTTGTTGGCGCGGCGATCGGATCGGGGCAGGCTCATGCCGGGCCGCTTCCCAATCTCAATCCGAGCCGTCTCGCCAGTGAGGCCGCGCCGTTCGAGAAGGCCGGCTATTACCGCTATCGTTACGGCGGCTTCTACCCTTACGAACGTTCTAGGCGTCCGTACCCCTATTGGTATTACCGGCCGTATTACGGCTATCGACACACCTACAAGCCTTATCGGTGGCGATACGGCTATCGCCCCTCTTTCCGGCTCTGGTGGTAGCAAGACCGGCGTCGGGGCCGGAAGCTCGCCCGTCCGGTCCTGTTCTCGGAGACGGCTCGAAATGAGGTAACGGCGCCCGCTCCCTTGTGGCAGAGTGCGCGCCGTGACGCCTCCCACAGCCCAAAATGCGGCCCGCGCGCTTGATCTCGCGCGACGCGGCCTGTCGCGCCCCGGCGCGCCCATGGAGCTGCCCGACCGGCTGCTCGTGGTCGATGTCGAGCGCCAGGTCGCGACCCTGATCGAAGCGAAAGAGGCCGTCGCATCCTGGCCGGTGTCGACGGCGCTGAGGGGTATCGGCGGCGAGGACGGTTCGTTCCGGACGCCGCCAGGCTGGCACCGGATCTGCGACCGGATCGGGCAGGGTGCGGCCCGCGGCACGGTCTTCGTTTCGCGCGAGCCCACCGGCGAGACATGGCGCGGGGAGCCGCGCGCCGACGATCTGATCCTGACGCGCATCCTCACCCTTGACGGCGTCGAGGACGGCATCAACCGCGGTCAGGGCTGCAACTCGCTCGCGCGCTACATCTATCTCCACGGCACCAACCAGGAAGAGCTGCTCGGCCGCGCCGTTTCGCATGGCTGCGTGCGCCTCGCCAATAGCGACATCGTTGAGTTGTTCGACCGCGTCGGTGAAGGCGATTACGTGTTGGTGGCGGCGCCCGAAACTCGGGCCTTGCCCGATCCTGGCGGCAAAGGCCGCTTCCATTACGCAGGCCTTGCAGGCGCCGGAATGAGCGCGCTCGCCCAGTTCCAGGTCATGACCGGGGGCACGGCGAGCGGCAGCGACCGCGCCTTCGACGGCGGCGAACGCCAGGATTTGCGCGCCCAGCTCGAACGCCTCGGCATCACGGTCATGCCCCAGGACGGAAGCGGGCTCGGCTCGGATTGCGCAGCACTCGTCGTCTCGACGGCCGTCGAGGAACACGTTCCGGACTACGCCGCGGCGCAGGCCAAGGGCCTTCCCATCGTTCACCGCTCGGAACTTCTCGCTCATTTCGTGGCGCAGCGGCGTTCCATCGCCGTCACCGGCACGAGCGGCAAGTCCACGGTCGCGGCGATGGTGTTCGCGATCCTGAAAGGCGCCGGGCGCGATCCTTCCGTCATCACCGGCGGCGATCTGCCCGCGCTTCAAGCGCAAGGCCTCCCCGGCAATGCCTTCGCCGGGCGCTCCGATCTGCTCGTGGTCGAGGCCGACGAGAGCGACGGCTCGCTCATCCGCTATGCTCCGGCCATCGGCGTGATCCTCAACCTGCAACGCGACCACAAGGAGATCGAAGACGTCGCCGCGATGTTCGCCACGCTGCGGGCGCGGGTCCGCGAGGCGCTGGTGGTGGGCGACGACGACAATCTCGATCCTTTCGCCGGCGGCGCGCTCCGCTTCGGCCTCGGCCCGCGTGCCGATATGCGCGGCGAGGATGTCGCGCTTCGGCCGGACGGGAGCCGGTTTCGCGTCGGCGATATCGCCTTCGAACTGCCGGTGCCGGGAGCGCATAACGTCGCCAATGCGCTCGCGGCGATCGCGACCTGCCAGGTCGTGGGTGTCCCGCTTGAAGAGATGGTGGCGCCGCTCGCCTCCTTCAGGGGCATCGGGCGGCGGTTCCAGACGATGGGGAAGGCGCATGGCGTCGAGGTGATCGACGACTTCGCCCACAACCCCGAGAAGATCGCCGCAGCGATCAGGACGGCCAAGCTTCGCTCAAAGCGCGTGCTTGCGATCTACCAGCCGCACGGCTACGGCCCCACTCGTTTTCTCAGGCGCGACTTCGTCGCCACCTTCGCGCGTGAGCTGGGCGCGGACGATCGACTCTGGATGCTCGAAGTGTTCTACGCCGGCGGAACCGCGACCCGCGATTTCTCGGCGGCCGACATCGTGGCCGAGATCGGGGCGCGCGGCGTCGAGGCCGAGTTTGCCCCGTCACGGGAGTGGCTCGCGCAGCGCATCGCTCGCGAGACGCGGCCCGGCGACCTCGTCTTGGTGATGGGCGCACGCGATCCGTCTCTCACCGCGCTTGCGCGCGCCATCCTGACGGCGATCGCGACGTCAAAGGCAGAGGCCGACGCGCGCTCCGTGAGACGCCGGCTATGTTTGCGTGCAAGCACGCTCGCGCGCGGGTGAAGCGCGGCCTGAGCACCTTCATGCGGCATTCTGGGTGTCAGCCAACCCGAAGGGCGGGGGCGACGGCGTGCGGTACCAACGGCAGTCGATACAAGCCAGATTCTTTCGGCATCCCTCCCGCCAGCAAACGACACGGTCAAGCTGCGAAAGCATGATCCGCTCCAAATGATCGGCATTGCGGGACGCTTTCACATAGATCAGTTCGCCCGGCACAACCCGCTCCGCCAACAACGCACTCGCCTGATGCGCTGTCTGAACGGACAGGAGGCGGTCGCGCGCGTCCCCTTGCCGGAGTTTGTCGACATGCCCCGATTGCGCGCCGACGAAGATGACTCTGTCTGCGACCTCCAGCGCTTGGCGCGCCACGCGGCGATAGCGTGCACTGGCTTTTCCCGGGTAATCGGAAATCGTGCCGAAGACGATGGTTCTCCGCGGCGCGCGGGCATTCAGGACAAACTGGAGACCGCTGGCGATGGTCCAGTAAGGCGACTTTAGGCTGTCGAGGACGTATGTCGCGCCTTGGCCGTTTCCATGGACGGAATACCGGCCGAAGGGAGGCTGCACGGCGCCGATGGCCTCGGCGCAAGCTTTGAGCCTCATTCCACAGGCGATGCCGCAGGCAAGCGCGGCGAGGACAGACGTCGCCCAATGCTCGCCCACCAAGCGCGTCTCGAAACGCACCTGGTCAGCGCCGTGCGTTACGGTCAG
Source organism: uncultured Alphaproteobacteria bacterium (assembly GCA_963776655.1). GTDB lineage: Bacteria > Pseudomonadota > Alphaproteobacteria > Rhizobiales > Methyloligellaceae > Methyloceanibacter. Next base: position 427,237 of record CAVZNL010000005.1, read on the forward strand.
GGACAGGCGTTCGGGCCATGCGCTCGACACCTCGGTCGCCCTGACGTCGGCCTCCGGTGAGAGCCCGAACGTCAGAACCCGCGCGCCGGTCCGCGCGGCCATGGCCCGCACGTGCGGATCATCGGCATTCAGGATTGCGACACCATCAGGCGGCAGCCCTTCGACCAGCCGTCCCTTCTCGGTTGCGGTCGCTTCAAGGCTGCGGAATTGCCTGTAATGGTCTGCACCGATCGTCGTGACCACCCCGATCTGAGGTTTCAAATAGGCGGCCTGACGCGCGATATCTCCAGGCCCCTTCGTTCCAACTTCGCCTACGCAAAATTTGGTGGAGCGGCCGGTGGACCGAATTGCGTCTCTCAATCCGGTAGCGCACGCTCTCGTTTGTGCAACAGACCGTTTTTCCCAAGGACGACAAGATGGCGTCAATCAAAATGACGGTGGTCGTCTTGCCGCAACTTCCCGTGACGCCGACGAACGTGACGTTGCGAAGCGTTGCCCGGCGGCCGATGGTCCACCATTTTTGCACGAGCTCGTATAACGGCTTGACGGGATTTTGCCGTGTCGGCTTTCCCTTCGGTCGCTGCCTTACGACTTGATTCGGATACAGCATGGATGCGTCCTGCCGTGGGCTACGCCAAACTAATTGCCGAACATGCCCGGAATCGCATTGGGACGGCCGACACCGACATTTGCGGCGCGGCGCTTCTTTGGCTTCCCGGCGACGGGGGCTTCAGCCGAAATGATCTCGGACTTGCCGAACAGCGAAGCGGCCATCTTCTTGTCGAGGCCGTAGACATCGGCATAGGTCCGCATCTGCCGCACGCCGTCGAAGGCGACGGTGAAATAGGTGAGATGCACCGGCACCGGACGGCTGAGCGAGACGGCGCTGTTCTTGCCCTTGGCGATGATGTCCTTGATGCGCTGCTCCGACCAGCCCTTGTCCTCGGCAAGCAGGAGCGCCGCCAGCCGGGCCGGCTGGCGCACGCGGATGCAGCCATGGCTCAAGGTGCGCACGGTCTGGTTGAACAAGCCCGGCTGTAGCGGTGTCGTGCATGTAGACGGCGTGCCGGTTGGGAAAATTGAACTTCAGCACGCCCAGCACGTTGTCCGGGTCCCGGCGGCTGCGTGAAGGTGTAGCTGTGGATGTTGGCGCGTGCCCAGTCGACGGTCGCGGCATCGACGGCGCGCCCCTGATAGCTGACCGAAAGCTTGTTGTTGCGGAGGACGGAGAGATCGGGCCTGCCGCTCGGGCCGCCCTGGCGCAGGCGAGGCTGGAGGTCTTCGAGCTTGATCGTCTCAGGCACGATCCATTCCGGGTGGAAGACGATCGAAGTCATGTCCGCGGAAAAGATCGGGCGTCGCGTATTTGACCTGACCGACGATGATCTTCTCCACGTAGATCGACTTGCCGCCCTTCACGACCCGGGTGGTGAAGGAAGGAACGTTGTTCCAGACATAGTAGGCGCCGAGATCGGCGGGCATCCAGCGCCAGCGCTCCATGTTGACGATGAGGCGCTGAACGGTGCCGTCGCTTTCGGGCTTGCGTCCGCGCGCCTTGGCTGTTGGCGACGGCCTTGATGAGCGCTTGGCGCAGGCCCTCGAATTGCTCGTGCTTGCGGATGGAGCGATCGCAAATAGGCGCCGGGGGCGCTGAGCCGCCGCGATCTCGGTCAGAGCACCGTGTTAGGATCGCGCAGATCGGGGTTCTGGTCGAACAGAGTGCTGATGCGCGCAGGCGCGACACGCGCCCGCCGCGGGCGAAGCGCGCGTATTTGAGCGCGGCGAGAGCGAGCTTGATCTCGGCGATGGCTTGAGCCTCGGCGGTGGCGGGTAGATCGGACGCGGCGGGAAGGTCGAAGGCCTCGGATCGAGGCCCCAATCGCCGGCCTTCTTTATCTCGGCTATGAGCGCCTGCGCCCTTGGCGGAGAAGCCCATGGCGGTGATCCAGAGCGGAGCACCGCCTGCGCCGCCGTAGAAGGCCTCGAGCGCGGCGAGATCGTCGGCGTGCGCACCTTTGCGCAGAGCGGGGTCTTGGAGCTTCGTTCTGATTTGGCCGACGATGGGATTGGCCGGAACGGGTTGCGGCTCGGCTTGGACCGGCGGCGTTACGGCGGTGACGGTCGCCTCGGCGGGGTCGCGGGCCTCTTCGTCGCGAGGGGCCGCCGCCGGGCTGACCGATGGCTCATCGTCGCCGGAAGATGCCGGCGCGGGGCTTTCGGAAGTCTGATCCTCGCCCGCCGGCGCCGAAGCGGGCCCTGGCGCGTCCTGATCGGTGTCGGCCGGCGCGGTGAACGCAGCTCCGTCCGCCGGCGTCTCCTCTCCTCGCGCGCCGGCCGCGTGCGCCCCGCTCGCAAGCAGAGCAGCCAGCAGAAAGACCTGGAAAGCGGCACGCCAAGGCTCGTCCGCCCATCTCGAAATTCCCTCGTAGCGGCCCCAAGGTTAGTCCGAGCGCGGCAGCCGGAGCCACCCTCACTTAGCGGGCGCGAGGCCATTCTCCTATCGACCGTTGCCGCGAAGCCTCGCTTCGCTCCCGTGCGGAATCGCGGCGGATAGACTTCTCCTCGACCTCGGCTATGATCCGCACGGTCTGCCGCAAGCGGGGGATCGCATGTTTCCGGTCGGCGACGACAATTCGCAGCGTCGCACCTTTCCTTACGTCACCACGACGCTGATCGGCCTCAACGTGCTGGTCTTCCTGCTCGAGCTTTCCGGCGGCGATCAATTCATCGCCAACTGGGCGTTCATTCCCGCTCGATTCTCCGAGCAGCCCGGCGACCAACGCGGTGACCATCTTCTCGGCCATGTTCATGCATGGCGGCTGGATGCACCTGTTCGGCAACATGCTGTTTCTGTGGATCTTCGGCGACAATGTCGAAGATCGGATCGGTCACGTCAAATTCCTGATCTTCTACTTGCTCGCAGGCATTGCCGCGATGTTCGCGCAATACATCCTCAACCCCGACTCGGGCATTCCCAATGTCGGGGCCTCGGGCGCCATCGCCGGCGTGCTCGGTGCCTATCTCCTGATGTTCCCGCAAGCGCGGGTGAATGTGCTGCTCGGGCGTCAGGTCGTCGCCATGCCCGCCTTCATCGTGCTCGGGCTGTGGATCGTGTTCCAGCTGATCAGCGGGGTTGGCACGATCGCCTACACCGACGAAAGCGCCAACGTGGGCGGCATCGCCTACATGGCGCATATCGGCGGCTTCGTCGCCGGCTTGGCGATGGGCCTTGCTCCAGCGCGGCCTGTCGCGTCCCGGCGACACGGCCTGAGACCCGCGGAGGTCAAATCTTGCCGATGAAGTCGCGCTTGCCGATCTCGACACCGCAACGGCGGAGGATGTCGTAGGCGGTCGTGGCATGGAAATAGAAATTGGGCAGGGCGAAATGCACGAGATAGGGCTCGCCCTTGAAGCGCAGCTCCTGCCCGCCGACGGTGAGCGCGATGTCGCGCCCCTCCGAGCCGTCGATGTCCTTGGGCGCGATGCTCTCGATGAACTTCACCGTCTTGGCGATGCGCGCCTTGAGCTCGGCGAAGCTCTTCTCCTCATCGGGATAACTCGGAACCTCGTGGCCGGCGAGCCGCGCCGTGGTGCCCTTGGCGAGGTCGCTTGCGATCTGGATCTGACGCGTCAAGGGAAACATGTCGGGCGCAAGCCGCCAGTTCAACATTATCTCGGGCGCGATCTTGCGATCGCGCGGCGTAGGCCTCGGCCTTGTCGAGGATGGCGGAGAGGTTGTTCAGCATGTTGACGAAGGCCGGAACCGAGGCCTGATACATTCCGAACGACATGGCGGCATCACCTCATTGGACATGTTGAAGACGCGATTGTAGCAGCCGGCGCCGGCGGGCCTCGCGTGAAATGGTGCCGCTGGAGAGATTTGAACTCCCGACCTTGGCTTTACGAAAGCCCTGCTCTACCCCTGAGCTACAGCGGCCGATGGCACGCGGATAAGCGTCCCCGTGATTACTGGCAATATTGGGATCGCGCAAGCGAGGCGCGAGGGCTCAAGACCAGCCTTTCGTCGTCAGCGGATTTGCGCGGTGCGCAGGCGCTCGAGCGAGTTCGGGCTCTCGTCGGTGTCGACTTGCGCCACGCCGGGATCGTCGGGCGGACGCTCGGGCACGAAAATCGCGGGCTTCGGCCTCGGCTCCGAACGCTCAGGCGGCGGGGCCGGCGGAGGCGGAGGCGGCGGCGCTTTGGCCGCGCCGGCGTCGGCCTGATCTTTCACGGGGCTGACATCGACCATATCGCGCAGGCTCGCGGCGCGCAGGCGCGAGCGGCGGGCGGCACCGCAGTCGCGGCAGGCGTCGGGCGTTCGTCGATCACAAGCGTATCGTCGCCGCGCCCGATCGCATCGACCGGCGCCTTCCATTCGAAGCCGTCGACGGCGCCGGTGACCGGCGAGACCGGCAGCCAGCGATCCGAGATATAGCCGTCGGCGATCCAGGCGCGGTCGCGCGGCGCGCGGAGCGCGCGGGCGAGCCACTCGCGTTCGCGCCCCTTGTCGCCGAGTTCGCCCACCTCGATCCGCGCCATCAGCGTGCAGATGCGCGCCGGCGGACGGCCGGCGAGATAAGGCGCAAGCACGTGTCGCGCCTCCTCCCATTCATGCGCCTCGATCGCGGCGTTGGCGACGGCGATCGGCCCTTCGATATCGCCGGTCGTGAGGCTCGCCAGATACTTGACGCGCTTCAGCCGCTCGCGCGGCGACGTCGCCCGGCCTGGCGAAGGCATAGACGAGAGCAAGATCGGGATGAGGCGAAAGCTTCCAGGTCCTGACGATCACGCGCGAGGCCAGACGGCTCTCGCCCTTCGAGGCAAGGATGCGTCCGGCGATTTCTGCCGCGGGCACCAGAGAAGGGGCAAGCCGCAGCGCTTCGTTGGCGAGAGCAAGCGCCTTGTCGGGATCGGAGAGTTCCGCTTCGCGCGCCTCGGCCGTCAGCAGGACGGCGCGGCGGCGGAGCGCGACAGTCGGGCTCGACATGACCGTTGTCGCGAGCGATGGCGAGCGTGTTCAGCGCGCCGTCGTAGTCGCCGGCCCGCGCCTGCATGTCGAGCAGCGCATTGACGCCCCAGGCAAGCTTCGGATCGCGCGTGACCGCCTGCTCGGCAAGGGCCCGGGCCGCCTCGTTGTCGTCGCTGCGCTTCGCTTCGAGGAACAGGCCGCGCAAGCCCGAGCAGCTCGGTCTCGGGACGATCGAGCATGGCCTCGAAGGCGCGCCGCGCCGCCGCCCTGTCGCCCTTGAGCTGCGCGGCTTGCGCCCTGAGCAGGGCGGTCAACGGCTCGCGCGGCAGGTTGCGCCCGGCGATGCCGGCATAGCGCTGCGCCTGCGTGCGGTCGCCGACGCCGATGGCAAGCAGGCCGCGCGACAGCGCGTCATATCCCTGCTGCCGCCGCCGCTCCCTGACATGGGCGGCGATCGCCGCAGGCCGCGTGAACAGATAGCGCAGCAGCGCCCAGAGCAGGATCAGCAGCACGACCAGCAACGCCGAGCGCGATCGTACCGACAAGGGCGGTGGTCTCGACCTGATAGCCGAGCCACTGCGACCGTGACCGTGCCGGGACGATCGGCAAGCCAGGCAAGACCGGCCGCCGCCGCGACGACGCAGAGAGTGAAGATGAGGACGCGGATCATCGGCTTAAGGCTGTGTGGCTTCGGCTTCTCCGCTCATGGAGATGAGCAGGGCTCCTTCGAGCCGGGTCAAAGTTTCGCCGGCGGCGAGACGTGCACGCGCCTCGCCGAGCCAGGCGGAGAAGGCGTCGCGCGCTGCGCCGTCGAGCGTTTCGACCTCTTTCACCGCGGCAGCGAGGTTGTCCGTTGTCGAGCGCCGACTTGGCGCGGGCGAGCGCGGCCTCCGCGCCTTCGCCGGCCGGAGCCTCATCGATGCGCCTGATCTTCACCAGCGACTGCGCGCTCGCCATCAGGCTGTCGACCAGGGATGCGTCGCCTTCGGGCGCGGGCGCTGCCAACGCTTCGTCGCGCGCCGCGGCGAAGGAGCGGGCGAGGTCGGGCAGTGTCGGGATGCCCTTTTCGGCATAGGCGGGAAGAACGCCAAGGTCGCCGAGCGCCGGCGCGAGCGTGCCGATCGTGTCGAGTTCGGCGGCGTAGGGGCGGCCGTCGCTGACCGCCGCGCGCAGATTGGCGAAGGCGATCGCGAGCGCCGCGGACTTGGCTCCCGCCGCCTCCTTGTCGATGGCGCCGGCAAGCTCGGGAAGCATCGCCTCGAGCTTGGCGAGGCGCTCGGCGAGCGCGGCAAGCTCGGGCTGAGACCGCGGAGGCATCGCCGGTTCCAAGCTCGGCCTCGGCCAGAGCCCCGAGCTTGGCCCTGAGCTCGGCGAGCTCGTTCCGCGATTTGCTTCGATCGCCGCGGTATTGGCGGCCTCTCCTTTGGCGAGCGCGTCGGCGATCTTGGCGTCAAGCCTCTGCTCGGCCTCTTCGATCTGCTGGCCGATGGCGGCGGCCGCGGCCACCGAGCCGCCTTCCTCGGCGGTCTTGGCCAGGGTCTTCAGCGAGGTGTCGAGCTTGGCAACGCGATCGGCAAGCTCCGACAGCTTCGGCGCATTCGCCTCTTGGCTTGCCTCAAGCGCCGCGATCCGCCCCTCCAACGCCGACAGGGCTTGCGTCGTCGGGCGCCGGAAGAGGCGCCGCCTCGAGCTTGGCAAGGCGCTGCTCGATCGCGGCGATGTCAGGCGCCGGCGCGCTCTCTTTGACCGGTGCCGAAACCGCTCCAGGACAGGGCAAGGGCGATGACGCCGACGAGGCCGCCGACGAGACCCGCGGCGAGGTGGGTCAAGAAGCTCTTGAGTTGGGCCAGGCTCGTTCGCGGCGGTGGAGGCGATGGCGGGTCGTCGCGGCCGGCGCTCCCGCTGTCATTAAGCCCCTCGCCGCGCCCGCCCTCGGCTCCGGGCCCGACGCGCCGGCAGCTCTTCCTCGGGCCCCGGCTCGACAGACAACTTCGGTCGCGGTCCCCTCGATGGTCTGCGCCGGGCGTTTGCTCGCGCCGCCGGACCCCTGGTCCTTGATCGCCGAAAGGATCTGCCATCACGCCTGAACCTTACCCTTCAAGGATTCGCAATGCTTCACGAGGATGCCGCCTCGGTGTCCAGGAGCGCAAGGACATCTTCCTCGCGCGGGCGCGCCGCCACGCGGGCCTCGCATCCAAGCGGCGCCACTGCCTCTGCTACCGCCTCGGACAGGCAATAGCAAACGAGACTCGCGGCTTGCGTTACCAGGCCGTGCCTGGCGACCAGGGCGGCGAAAGTCTTGGCCGTGCGCGGCGACATGAGAATGACTCCGTCGAGGCGGCCGGCCGCAAGCAGGCCAAAGCCTGGGGTGGAAGCGCGCCCGCCGGAACCGCGCGGTAGAGCACGACCTGCCGCATGGCGAAGCCTTGCGCCTTCAAGCGCCGCTTTCAGATCGAAGGCAAGCGTCTCGCCGGCAAGGTGCACGAGCGGGCCGCGCTCCCGGCTCGAGGTCGCTCGCGATCAACGCGGCGAGCGTTCGCCGCCGTTCCGGGACCGATGACGACCTCGGCGAAACCGAGCGTCGCGCGCCGTGCCGGCGGTGGCGTCGCCGACGGCAAAAAGCGGAAGCTTGAGCGCTTCGCCAAGCTCGGGGTGAGCGGCGAGCGCCCTGAGCGGCGTTGCGGCTGGTGACGATCAGGGCTTGCGCGCCGGCAAGCGGCAACGGCGCTGCTGGGCGAATTCGATCGTCGAGCAGGGGCGCGAGCACCGGCTGATGGCCGCGCGCGGCAAGCAGCTCGGCCTCACGGCCGGCATCGGGCTCGGGCCTGGTGACGAGGAGCCGCATCAGGCGAGACTTGCGATGAAGTCCGGTCCGGCGCGCGCAAGCAGCGCTTCGCCGGCGTCGGTTCCGATGCTCTCGGCGCGGTCCGCCGCACCGGTCACGCTCCGTCTCGTACCATTCGCTCCCGTCAGGCGTGAGGATCAATCCGCGAAAGCGCACGCGATCCGTTCTCGATCTCGGCAAGTCCCGCGATCGGCGTCTTGCAGGAGCCGTCGAGGCGGGCCAGAAAGGCGCGCTCGCAGGCGACAGCTCGCGCCGAGGCCGCGTCGTTCAGCGGTTCGAGCAGCGCGCAGGGTCTTGGCGTCATCGGAGCGGCAGGTCACGCCGATGGCGCCTTGCGCCACCGCCGGAAGCATCTCCTCGGTCGAGAGGATCGAGGTTGCGTGCGCGGCAAGCCCAAGCCGTTCGAGGCCCGCCAGCGCGAGCAGCGTCGCGTCGGCGCCGTCCTTCGCCGAGCTTCTTCAGCCGCGTCTCGACATTGCCGCGGAAATCGACCACGCGGAGATCGGGACGCAGCCGCCTCACTTGCGCCGCGCGGCGCAAGGATGACGTGCCGACGACCGCGCCGGGCGGAAGATCGGCAAGCGACTCCGCCTTGGCGCTGATGAAGGCATCGCGGACATCGGCGCGCGGCAGCACCGCGGCGATGACGAGACCTGCAGGAAGATGCGTCGGCAGGTCCTTCATCGAGTGCACGGCGAGATCGACGTCGCCGCCAAGAAGCGCTTCGTCGATCTCCTTGGTGAACAGGCCCTTGCCGCCGAAGTCGCGCAAAGGCTTGTCGTGTGATGCGGTCGCCGGACGTGGTGATGACCTTCAGCGCGATCGCATCGTCGGCGAGGCCGTGGGCGGCAGTAAGCCGCGCCTGCACGTGCCGCGCCTGCCACAGCGCAAGCGGGCTGCCGCGGGTGCCGATCAGGAGTGGGCGGGGCGCCAAGCCTGAGCTCCTTGAATTGCCTGAACAAGGTCGGCGGTTTCGGCCGCATTAATGGCCCCTTTCCGCTTCCCCTTCAATCGAAGGCCTTAGAGGCTATAGAAAGCGCCATGGATGCGACCGCCAAGACATCGTCCCTGACCGTGCTCGGGATCGAGACGAGCTGCGACGAGACCGCCGCCGCCGTGGTGCGCCGCGGGGCCGACGGGCGGGGCGAGATTCTTGCAAGCGTGGTGCGCTCGCAGCTCGACCTGCATGCGGCCTATGGCGGCGTGGTGCCCGAGATCGCCGCCCGCGCCCATGTCGAGCTGCTCGATGCCGCGATCCGCCAGGCGCATGGGCGAGGCCGGGCTCGATTTCGCCGCGATCGATGCGGTGGCCGCGGCGGCGGGCCCGGGCTTGATCGGCGGCTTGATCGTCGGCGTGACCACGGCGAAGGCGCATCGCGCTCGGCCTCGGCCGGCCCTTCATCGCGGTCAATCATCTCGAGGCGCATGCGCTCACGGCCGGTCTCACCGACGGGCTCGACTTTCCGTATCTGCTGCTGCTCGTGTCGGGCGGGCACACCCAGCTCCTCATCGTCAAAGGCGTCGGCGCCTACGAGCGTCTCGGCACGACGCTCGACGATGCGCTCGGCGAGGCCTTCGACAAGGCCGCCAAGCTGCTCGGGCTAGGCTATCCCGGCGGTCCTGAGGTCGAGCGCGAGGCGGCGAAGGGGCGCGCCACCATCGCGCTGCCCCGGCCGATGCTCGGACGGCCGGAGCCGCATTTCTCGCTCGCCGGGCTCAAGACCGCGCTCAGGCACGAGGCGCAAGCCCGGGCGCCGCTGAGCCGGCAGGACATCGCCGATCTCTGCGCGAGCTTTCAGGAGGCGGTCGCCGACATCGTCAGCGACAGGACCGCGCGCGCGCTCGATCTTTATCGGGAGCGGCTCGGCAACGGGGCGCAACGCGTGCTCGTGGTCGCGGGCGGGGTCGCCGCCAATCAGCGGCTGAAGGCGGCGCTCGAAACGGTCGCGGGCGCGCACGGTTTCCGCCTCGTCGTGCCGCCGCCGGAGCTCTGCTCCGACAATGCCGCCATGATCGCCTGGGCCGGCGCGATGCGGCTTTCACACGGCCTCGACCGACGATCTTTCGGCGCCCGTCCGCGCCCGATGGCCGCTCGACCCCGAGGCGCCTCCGGCGCATCGGCGCCGGAGTCAAGGCTTAGAGGCACCGCCGATTTCGCCGCCTTCACGCAAAATCTGGCATATGAAGGCAGCGAGGTCTCGGCCATGGCGCTTCAATCGGTCGGCATCGTGGGCGCGGGCGCATGGGGCACCGCGCTTGCCATCACCTCCCGTCGCGCCGGCCGCGATGTGCTGATCTGGGCCTATGAGCCCGAGACGCTCGCCGACATCACGCGGAACCATCGCAACGAGGCCTATCTGCCCGGCGTCAGCCTCGACCCCGCGATCGCGGCCACCGCGCGGCTCGAACGAAGTCGCCGATTGCGACTTCCTGCTGCTGGCGACGCCCGCCCAGCATGCGCGCGAGATCGCCGGCGAGCTTGCGCCCCATCTGAAGAGCGAGCCAGCCGCTCGTGATCTGCTCCAAGGGCATCGAGCAATCGACCGGCAAGCTGATCTCGCAGGTCGTGGCCGAGATCGCGCCAGAAGCCAAGATCGCCGTGCTGTCGGGGCCGAGTTTCGCCGCCGAGGTTGCGCGCGGACTGCCCGCGGCGGTGACGCTTGCCAGCCGCCGAGGAGACGCTCGGCCGCGCGCTCGTCCTATGCGCTCAGCCACCCCCCCTTCCGCTGCTATTGGAGCGACGACGTGGTGGGCGCCGAGATCGGCGGAGCGGTGAAGAACGTCTATGCCATCGCCGCCGGCATCGTCGCCGGCAAGAAGCTCGGCGCGAGCGCCCATGCCGCGCTCGTGACGCGCGGCTTCGCCGAGATGGTGCGCTTCGGCGCGGCGCTCGGCGCGCGACGCGAGACGCTGACCGGGCTCTCGGGCCTCGGCGATCTCGTGCTCACCTGCGGCAGCCCGCAGTCGCGCAACATGTCGCTCGGCATCGAGCTCGGCAAAGGGCGCCAGCCTCGATGAGGTGCTGGGGCGGCGGATCGCGGTCACCGAGGGCGTCTATACCGCAAGCGCCGTCGTGGAGATGGCGGCGGCGCGCGGCATCGACATGCCGATCGCGCAGGCCGTGCACGCGGTGATCTCGGGGCTTGCCACCGTCGATGAGGCGATCGAGGCGCTGCTCGCCCGGCCGCTCAGGGCCGAGGTGTGAATGATGGACAGAGAATCGGCCGCGCATTAGCCTGATCGAGAGAGAGTTCATGCTCTACGCGCTGATCTGCACCGACAAGCCGGCAGCCTTGCCGCCCGCAAGGCGAACCGCCCGGACCATCTCGCCTATCTCGAGAGCCTCGGCGAGACGCTCGTCTTTGCCGGGCCCTTCACCGAGCCGGACGGCCAGACCATGAATGGCAGCCTGATCGTGGTCGAGGCGTCCTCGCTCGATGCCGCGCGGAAGATCGCCGCCGACGATCCCTTCGCCAAGGCTTGGGATCTTCGCGAGCGTCGATATCAGGCCCTGGCTGTGGACCATCAACAAGCCCGACGAAGAGGAGTGAGCGTCACGCCGCTCTGATCGCCATGGCCTATTGGCTGCTCAAGTCGGAGCCTCACACCTGGTCGTGGGACCAGCAGAAAAAGGAGGGGCGCAAGGGCGCCGAGTGGGACGGCGTGCGCAACTTCCAGGCGCGCAACAACATGCGGGCGATGCGGCGCGGCGATCTCGCCTTCTTCTACCATTCCGGCGAGGAGAAGAGCGTGGTCGGCATCGTCAAGGTGGTGAAGGAGGCCCATCCCGACTCGACCGACGGCACCGGCCAATGGGAGTGCGTCGACGTGGCCGCGGTGCGCGGTCTGCCGCGACCGGTGACGCTTGCCGAGATCAAGGCCGAACCTTCGCTCAAGTCCATGGTGCTGGTCAGAAATTCGCGCCTGTCGGTGCAGCCGGTGACGGCGGCCGAGTGGAGGAAGCTCTGCGCCATGGGCGGTGTCACCGACCCGCCGACAGCCTAGTGCCGCATGCTTCGTTCCTGGGGTAAAGTCGAGAGAACGAGCTTAACCAAGGAAGGGGGACGCCATGTCGTTCACAGGGGTGAATTATATCGCCGTCATCATCGCGGCCTTGGCCGGCTTCGGTCTCGGGGCGGTGTGGTACATGGTGCTGTCGAAGCCTTGGATGCGACGCCGTCGGCAAGACCGAGGCCGACATGCCGCGAGGCCCGGCCCAGGTTCTTGCCCTTCGCCATTGCCATCATCGCGCTCTTCGTCATGGCCCTGATGCTGGCCGGGCTGATGGGACATCTCGGCGATGTCACGATCAGAGGCGGCGTGATCAGCGGCTTCTTCGTCTGGCTCGGCTTCGTCATCACCACGATGGGCGTCAATCATGCCTTCAGCGGCGCGAAACCGATCCTGACGGCGATCGACGGCGGCTATTGGCTTTCCGTGCTGCTTATTCAGGGGGCCGTCATCGGCGCTTTCGGAGTCTAGCGAAAGAGCGCGAGCTCGCACCGGTCATAGCGTTGCGTCGGGAGGAGCGGATCGATGTCCGAGCATAAGCAGTACAAAGTCGAGGTCGTGAAGGTCCCGAAGAAATGGAAGTCACGCGCCTTCATCGACAAGGATGAATACGAGAAGCTCTACCGGAAGAGCGTCGAGAAGCCCGACAAGTTCTGGGGCAAAGAGGGCAAGCGTATCGACTGGATCAAGCCCTACACGCGCGTCAAGAACACCTCCTTCGCCTATCCCGACGTCTCGATCAAATGGTTCGAGGACGGCACGCTCAACGTCGCCGCCAACTGCATCGATCGCCATTTGAAGAAGCGCGGCAAGCAGGTCGCCATCATCTGGGAGCCCGACGACCCCGCGCAAGAGGCGCGCCACATCACCTATCGCGAGCTTCACCGGCAGGTGTGCCGTCTCGCCAACGTGCTCAAGGCCAACGGCGTCAGGCGCGGCGACCGCGTCACCATCTACCTGCCCATGATCCCGGAAGCGGCCTACGCCATGCTCGCCTGCGCGCGCATCGGCGCCGTTCATTCCGTCGTGTTCGGCGGCTTCTCGCCCGACTCGCTCGCGGGCCGCATCGAGGATTGCAAGTCGAAAGTTCTGATCACGGCCGACGAGGGTCTTGCGCGGCGGCCGCAAGGTGCCGCTCAAGGCCAATGCCGACGCGGCGCTCAAGAAGGTGGGCGGCGTCGACAAGGTTCTCGTGGTCAAGCATACCGGCGCCGAGGTGCCCTGGACCCCAGGCCGCGATCTCTGGCTCGACGACGAACTCGCCAAGGTCGGCGAGGATTGCCCGCCCGAGGAGATGAACGCCGAGGATCCGCTCTTCATTCTCTACACCTCAGGCTCGACCGGACAGCCCAAGGGCGTGCTGCACACCTCGGGCGGCTATCTCGTGTTCGCCGCGATGACGCATCAATACGTGTTCGACTATCATGACGGCGACATCTACTGGTGCACGGCGGATGTCGGCTGGGTGACGGGCCACTCCTATATCGTCTACGGACCGCTCGCCAACGGCGCGACCACGCTGATGTTCGAGGGCGTTCCAAACTACCCTGACGCCTCGCGCTTCTGGCAGGTGGTCGACAAGCACAAGGTCAATATCTTCTACACCGCGCCCACGGCGATCAGAGCCCTGATGGGCGTGGGCGACGATTTCGTGAAGCGCACGAGCCGCAAATCGCTAAGATTGCTCGGCAGCGTCGGCGAACCGATCAATCCCGAAGCCTGGGAGTGGTACTATCACGTGGTCGGCGACGAGCGCTGCCCGATCGTCGATACCTGGTGGCAGACCGAGACCGGCGGCATCCTCATCACGCCGCTGCCCGGCGCCACCAAGCTCAAGCCGGGCTCGGCGACGCTCCCCTTCTTCGGCGTGCAGCCCGCGCTCGTCGACAACGAAGGCAACCTGCTTGAGGGCGAGGCAGCCGGCAATCTCGTCATCCTCGACGCCTGGCCGGGAATGTGCGGACCGTCTACGGCGACCACAAGCGCTTCGTCGACACCTACTTCTCCACCTACAAGGGCAAGTATTTCACCGGCGACGGAGCCCGGCGCGACGACGACGGCTATTACTGGATCACCGGGCGCGTCGACGACGTGATCAACGTCGCCGGACACCGCATGGGAACGGCCGAGGTCGAGTCCGCGCTCGTCGCCCATCCCAAAGTGTCGGAGGCCGCCGTCGTCGGCTATCCGCACGACGTCAAGGGCCAGGGCATCTATTGCTACGTGACGCTCATGGCAGGGTCAGAATTCGTCGGATCAGTTGCGAACGGAACTGCGCGACTGGGTGCGCAGGGAGATCGGGCCGATCGCCTCACCGGACCTCATTCAGTTCGCGCCCGGCCTGCCCAAGACGCGCTCGGGAAAGATCATGCGCCGCATCCTGCGCAAGATCGCCGAGGACGATTTCGGCAATCTCGGCGACACCTCGACGCTCGCCGATCCTTCCGTCGTCTCCGATCTGATCGAGCAGCGGCAGAACCGAAAGCCGGCCTAGCCTACGCTCCGCAACAGCGCGGCGTCGCTGCCGCTCATGATGCGGGTCATCTGGGTGAGAAGGGCGGACCACGCGTCCTTGGCCTCGCGCGTGAAGCGCTTCTCGAGCGACTGCTCGAGGGTCCAGATCAGCGCCTTGCCCATCATGCGGTAATGGCGAACCTTGACGCCGCGCCGGCGGTGGCGGAGGCCGAGCAGCTTGAGCACCGGCGCAAGCTCGTCCTCGTAGTTGAGCGCGATGATGCCGAGCTTGAGCCCCGCCATGAATTTACGGCTCTGCGCTCTCGATCGGGCTGGCAAACAGGGCGCGGAAGGACGGATCGAGACCGATAGAGCTTGCGGAAGAAGAGCTGGCCCACGAGATCGAAGGCGGGCTCGAGCCTCAAGAAGCTCTCCCGGATGAGGCGCTTCTGCTTCGCTGTCAGCGCGATGGTCGCGGGCGCCGGGCGGTCCGGAACCCTGGCAAGACTGGCATGAGGGGCGACCGACATGACGAGACGACCTCCGAGGCTGCTTCGCCCGAGCATGCCGAGGGAGCCGTTGAGGAACGGTTAAGCTAACCGGGGCGCAAAACCTGACGGGCGCCGGAAACCGAGCCGAACGCTTGAGACGGCAGCCCCTCTGTCTCCGACACGGCCTGACGATGCTTTCCGCCGACGACGACTTCCGCCACATTGCGGATCAATGCGCCTTGAAGCTCTGGGGTGCACAGACCTGAATCCCCACGACCTCCTTGCCGCGCCGACTTTGGCTCCCAACATTAAAGGGCACGCCAACCGGCGTCGCCGTAATGCGTTGGAGACCTGAACGCTATGAGCTATTTCCGCACCGCCATTCTTCTTGCGGCGCTGACCGCGCTGTTCATGGGGATCGGCTATCCTGATCGGCGGCCAGGGCGGCATGCTTCTCGCCCTGCTCGTGGCCGGGGCGATGAACCTTTTCGCCTATTGGAACTCCGACAAGATGGTGCTCCGCATGTACGGGGCGCGCGAGGTCGGATGAGCGCTCGGCGCCCGAGCTCTATGCCTTGGTGAGGCAGCTCGCCGCCAATGCCGGCCTGCCCATGCCGCGCGTCTACATCATGGACAATCCGCAGCCGAACGCATTCGCCACCGGCCGCAATCCCGAGAACGCCGCCGTAGCGGTGACGACGGGCCTGATGCGCACGGTCGACGAGGCCGAGCTTGCCGGCGTGATCGCGCACGAGCTCGGCCACATCCAGAACCGCGACACGCTGCTGATGACGATTACCGCCACGGTCGCGGGCGCGATCTCCATGCTCGCCAATTTCGGGCTCTATTTCGGCGGAAGGAGCAACGATAGCGGCAATATCGGGATCGTCGGCACGCTCCTGCTCGTGATCCTCGGACCGCTCGCCGCGGCTCTGGTGCAGATGGCGATCAGCCGCACCCGCGAATACGAGGCCGACCGTGCCGGCGCCGAGATCAGCCGGCGTCCTTTGTCGCTGGCCTCGGCCTTGCAAAAGATCGCCGGCGCCGCGCACCGCATCCCCAACATGCCGGCCGAGCGCAATCCGGCTTCCGCGCATCTCTTCATCGTCAACCCGCTGTCCGGCGCGCGCATGGACAATCTGTTCTCGACCCACCCGAATGTCGAAAACCGGGTGGCGCGGCTTGCCGGAGATGGCGCGCGAGATGGGCGAGAGCGGCGCCTCATCACGTCGCGGCACGAGCGCAACGGGACCGTGGTCCCCGGAGCGGCGGGTTGCGGGACGCGGGCCCTGGGACTAGCTCCGCCAAGTTTCACGGGACAGGCCAAGCCAATGACACCCTCCGGGCAGGAAGCGAGGGCAAGGGCGCGCGCGCGCGACGCCCAAGTCGGGCTGCCGGCACGGCGCGCCGCGGTCGAGTTGCTCGCCGCCGTTCTTCAGAAGAAGCAGGCGCTCGACGACATCCTTGGCCGCTCGCTCGAGAAGGGCGCCATGTTCGACCTGCCGGCACGCGACCGGGCGCTTGCCCGCGCCATCGTGGCGGCAAGCCTGAGGCGCAAAGGCGAGCTCGACCATGTGCTCGGCACGTTCCTCGAGCGCGGCATGCCCGAGAAGTCCGGCACGCTCTATCCGATCCTGCTCTCCGCCGCGGCGCAGCTCATCTTTCTGGATACGCCGCCGCACGCCGCGATCGATCTCGCCGTGACGCTCGCCCAATACGATCCGAAGGCCACGCGCTACGACAAGCTCGTCAATGCCGTGCTTCGCCGCGTTGCCGCGCGAGGGCAAGGCGATCGCGGCGCAGCTCGATGCGGCGCGCGTCAATACGCCCGACTGGCTGTGGTCGCGCTGGGCCAACTATTGGGGCGAGGACCGCGCGCATAGCGATTGCCGAAGCGCATCTCGATCGAGCCGCCGCTCGACCTCACGGTCAAGAGCGATCCCGCGCTCTGGGCCGAGAGGCTTTCGGGCCGCGTGTCTGCCCACGGGAAGCGTGCGTCTCCTGCCCAAGGGACGCATCGAGGCGCTTCCCGGCTTCGCCGATGGCGGCTGGTGGGTGCAGGACGTGGCCGCCTCGCTGCCGGCGCGGCTGCTCGGCGATGTCGCCGGCAAGCGCGTGGCCGATCTCTGCGCGGCGCCCGGCGGCAAGACCGCGCAGCTCGCGCTTGCCGGGGCCTCGGTCGTCGCGGTCGACAGCTCGAAGACGCGGCTTTCCCTGCTTGCCGAGAACCTCAAGCGGCTCGGGCTTGCAGGCCGAGACGGTGCTCGCCGATGCCGCCACCTGGCAGCCGGAGCGAGGCGTTCGATGCGGTGCTGCTCGATGCGCCCTGCTCGTCCACCGGGACCATTCGCCGGCATCCGGACATTCCCTATGTCAAGTCGCCGAGCGACATCACTGCGCTCGCGGCGCTCCAGGCCCGGCTGCTCGACAACGCCGCCAGACTGGTCAAGCCGGGCGGCCGGCTCGTCTACTCGACCTGCTCGCTCGAGCCCGAGGAAGGCGAGGCGCAGATCGCCGCCCTGCTTGCGCGAAACGAGGGCATCAGCCTCGAACCCGTGGAGGAGACTGAGCTTTTCGGCCAGGCTGGGTGGATCGAGCCATCGGGCTGCCTCAGGACGTTTCCCTTTCGAACTTACGCTCGATTCCCCCGAATGGAGCGGAATGGACGGCTTTTTTGCCGCACGCCTCGTCCGCGCCGGTTAAGGGTGAGCCAAGCATCGGGCTTGATCGGAACGCTCAGCCGCCCGACAATGCCCCCCTCAGGATGCACGGGGAGGCCTCGCGCCGGATCACGGCGCGCGGCTGCAGCTTGGAGACAAGGCAACATGGCGGCTGACTCTCAGCCCAACGAGCGCGGCGGACGCGGACCAGCGCCGCGGCTTGCCGGCCCGGGCGCTTTCCGCCGCTTCATGCTCGCGAGCATGGCGAGCATCAGCTATCCCGGCACCAAGGCCGAACAGCTCCTGCTCGCCCCGCAGGAACTGAGAACGGCGGATCCGAGCTTCGCCACCGAGCTCTACAACGGACATTTCGGCCTTGCCGGGCGTCTGGCCGAGGTCGACGCCGCAGTCCCCGTTCGAGATCGCGCCGCCGATCGGAGGCCTGGGCGCGCGAGCTGTACGGCTTCGGCTGGCTCAGGCATCTGCGCGCCGCAGGCTCGGAGCTGTCGCGCGAGCAGGCCAAGGCGCTGGTGCAGGATTTCATCACGCTCAAGCGCTCCCGTCACGCGCTCGCCTGGAAGCCTGAGATCGTCGGGCGCAGGGTGATCTCGTGGCTTTCCAATTCGGTGCTCGTGCTCGATACCGGCGAGCCGGAGGCCTATGAGACGTTCCTCAGGGCGCTGACCTCGCAGCTCCGCTATCTCTCGGCCAGCTACCGCGACGCGCCGGACGGCGTGCCGCGGCTCGTCGCGCTGATGGCGCTGATCTATGCCGGGCTCTGCATCGCCGAGCAGCAGGCGGTGGTCGATCGCTATTCGCGGCCGTTCTGCAAGGAACTCGACCGGCAGATCCTTCCCGACGGCGGACATATCTCGCGCAATCCCGACGCGCTGGTCGAGCTCCTGCTCGACCTCCTGCCGCTCAGGCAATGTTTCGTGGCGCGCGACCGCGCGCCGCCGAAGGAGCTGACCGACGCCATCGATCGCATCATGCCGATGCTCCGCTTCTTCCGCACCGGCGACGGCACGCTTGCGCGCTTCAACGGCGCGGGCCCCACGCCGACCGATGCGCTCGCCACCGTGCTGGCCTACGACGACGTCGAGGGGAGCGCCGGTCCGCGCGGCGGCGAGCTCGGGCTATGTGCGGCTCGCCTGCGGGCCGATCACGTTGATCTGCGATATCGGTCCCGCGCCGCCCCGTCGGTCAGCACCGGCGCCCATGCCGGCTTCCTCTCCTTCGAGATGAGCTCGGCGAACGTGCCCGATGATCGTCAATTGCGGATCGCCCTCCGCCCGATCACGACGACGTGGCGCCCGTTCGCCCGCTCGACCGCCGCGCACTCGACGCTTGACCTTCGAGGATTTGTCGTCGGCGGAATTCGCCTCGTCGGGCGCCAATGGCAGCGAGGTGGCGGGCGACGCGCCTCTGACCGGCCCGGCGCAACGCGCAAGCCGCATTCGCCGATCAGGGCGACAATCTCAGGATCAAAGGCTCCCACGACGGCTACTTCGCCGATTTCGGCGTCAGCCATGCGCGCCAAATCCTCATCGCGCCGAACGGGCTCCTCATCTCGAGCGAGGACAAGCTCTCGGCGCCGGCCGGGCTCAAGAGCCCCGAGGGCGATCTGATCGCCGGCGACTATGCCATCCGTTTCCACCTGCATCCGAGCGTGCGCGCGACGATGGCCGCCGACGGGCAAAGCGTCGTGCTCACGCTCGGCAACGGCGAGACCTGGAAGATCAGCTCGAATGCGCCGGAGACCAAGATCGAGGAGAGCTTTTTCCTCGCCGATGCGCGCGGACCGCAGCCGACGTCGCAAGTCGTGCTCGGCGGCGTCATGGGCGAGGCGAGCGAAGTCAGGATCGTGTGGAACATCGAGCGGACGGACAGATGGCGGCGACGGCGGCCAGCTGGTCGATCCCAACGAGGCCGCGCCCGCGAGCAGCATAGACCTCATGGACGCAGCGAAAGATTGCCCGCGCGCTGCTGTCGGTCAGCGACAAGACCGGTCTTGCCGATTTCGCGCACGCCTTGCGCGCGCATGGGGTCGAGATCGTCTCGACCGGCGGCACCGCGAAGGCCTTGCGCGAGGCCGGCATCGCGGTGACCGACGTCGCCGAGATCACCGAGAGCCCCGAGATGATGGATGGGCGCGTCAAGACGCTGCATCCGAAGATTCACGGCGGGCTGCTCGCGGTGCGCGGGAACGAGGCGCATGAGCGGGCGCTCGCCGAGCACGCGATCCCCGCGATCGACCTGCTCGCCGTCAATCTCTATCCGTTCGAGGCGACGGTCGAAGGCGGCGCCGATTTCGCCACTTGCATCGAGAATATCGACATCGGCGGCCCGGCCTTGATCCGCGCCGCGGCGAAGAACCACGACAGCGTCACCGTCGTGGTCGATCCCGAAGACTATGCGCGCGTGCTTGCCGAGATGGAGGCGAATGGCGGCGCCACCACGCTCGCCTTGCGCAAGGCGCTCGCGGCGAAGGCCTTTGCCGCGGACCGCGGCCTATGACGCGGCGATCGCCGCGTGGTTTGCCGAGCACGCTCGGCGAGCGGACGCCGAAGACGACGGCGATTGCCGGCACGCTCGCCGAGGCGCTCCGCTACGGCGAGAACCCGCATCAATGGGCGGCCTTCTACCGGACGGGCGAGCGGCGCTTCGGCGTCGCCACCGCGCGCGCAGGTCCAGGGCAAGGAGCTGTCCTACAACAATCTCAACGACACCGACGCGGCCTACGAGCTCGTCGCCGAGTTCGATCCGACGGCGAGCGCCGCCGTCGCCATCATCAAGCACGCCAATCCTTGCGGCGTGGCGGTCGCGAAGACGCTTCGCCGAGGCCTACGCAGAAGGCGCTCGCCTGCGATCCGGTGAGCGCCTTCGGCGGCATCGTCGCGCTCAACCGCGACCTCGATGCCGACGCCGCGCGCGAGATCGTCAAGATCTTCACCGAGGTCATCATCGCGCCCGACGCGAGCGACGAGGCGAAGGCGATCGTCGCCGAGAAGAAGAATTTGCGGCTGCTTCTCGCCGGCGGGCTTCCCGATCCGAAGGCCGACGGGCTCGCGTTCCGCTCGCTCGCCGGCGGCTTTCTGGTGCAGTCGCGCGATAACGGCGTCGTCTCGACGCGCGAGCTGAAGGTCGTGACCAAGCGCAAGCCGAGCGAAGAGGAGCTTGCCGATCTCATCTTCGCCTTCACCGTGGCGAAGCACGTCAAGTCGAATGCCATCGTCTATGCGAAGGACGGCGCCACGGTCGGCATCGGCGCAGGACAGATGTCACGCGTCGATGCGGCGCGGATGGCGGCGTGGAAGGCGGCAGAGGCCGCCACGGCGCAAGGGCTCGGCCAGAGCCTGACCGAAGGCTCGGTCGCGGCGTCGGATGCGTTCTTTCCGTTCGCCGATGGGCTCAAGGTCGATCGCCGAAGCCGGCGCCACCGCCGTCATCCAGCCCGGCGGGTCGATGCGCGACGACGAGGTCATCGCCGCGGCCGACGAAGCGGGCCTCGCCATGGTGTTCACGGGCATGCGCCACTTCCGGCATTGACCCTCCCGCTCTCCCCTTGCGGGAGAGCACGCGCACCACTTGGTGCGCGGTGAGGGGTCAGCGGCGAACACGCGAAGCGTCGAGCCGCGTCGAAAAGACCCCCTCACCCGCCCGGGCTTTCGCCGGGGCGCCCTCTCCCTCGAGGGGAGAGGGGAAGTGCGCGCCCAGTTGCAAGCGCAATCCTGGATTCGTCATCCTCAGGTGGCCGCGAAGCGGCCCTCGAAGGACGCGGCCTGAAATCGCACGTGGCTACGTCAGAGGGAAGTTTACTTGGCTCTTGACGCGCAGCAGGAGCAGGAGCCCGGCGACGAGAAAGACGAGGCTCGTGCCGATGCCGAGGCGCTGGCTGCCGGTCGCATGCGTCACGACGCCGATCAGCGAGCGGCGCGGCGAACGCCGTGATCTTGCCGGAGAAGGAGAAGAAGCCGAAGAACTCGGTGGTCTTGCCGGGCGGACACATGCGCGCGAGCAGCGTGCGGCTCGACGACTGGATCGGACCCGAGGCGAGCCCGATGAGCATGGCGAAGGCGAGATAGACCTGCTCGCCGACGGAAGAGAACGGCGCGCTCCCCGGAAGCTTCGCCTCGACCGGCACGACGAACAAGACGTGCGTTGCGTCGACCGACAGCACGCCGATCGCGGCGACGATGAACAGCAAGAGCGCACCGACGATCACCGCCTTCGAGCCCATGCGGTCGTCGAGCGGGCCGCCGAGGGCGGCGCCGATCGTGCCGGCGATGGTGAGGACGATGCCGAACAGGCCGAGCTCGGTCGCGCCCCAGCCGAACACGGTGGCGGCATAGATGCCGCCAAAGGCGAACACGGCGCCGAGCCCGTCGGCATAGAGCATGCGCGCGAGCAGGAACAGCGCGACTTGCGCGTGGTTGCGCACGAGATCGCTTGCACCGAGCGGACGAGCTGCGCGAGTCCGGCGCTGACCGCGCGCGCTGCGCGCGGGCGTTCGGCGCCCGGGTCCGGCGTGAACAGAAAGAGCGGCAGGACGAACACGAGATACCACAGCGCCGAGAACGGACCGACGAGACGGTCGCCCTCGCGCGTGGCGGGATCGAGCGGCGACAAGCGGCGGAAGTCCGAGCAGGGTCTTGCCGGTGTTGGGATCGGCGACGAGGAACCCTGCGACGAGCGCGAGGCTGACGAGCCCGCCGACATAGCCCGCCGCCCAGCCGAAGCCCGACAGCGTGCCGAGCCGCCTGCCGGAGACGAGCGACGCCATCATGGCGTTGGTGAACACGGTGGCGAGCTCGGCGCCGATGCGTGGCAAGCCCGAAGGCGATGAGCACGATCGGCGCAAGATCGGTGCGTCCGGGAGCGGCAAGCCACAGACCGCAGAGCCCGACAACGAGCATGACGGAGAAGACGGCGATCCAGGGCTTGCGCGGCTGGCCGGCATCGGCGATGGCGCCGAGCACCGGCGCGAGCACCGCGGCGATCAGCTCGGCGATGCCGGTGGCATAGGCCCACAGCGTCGCGCCCCGCGCCGGATCGGCCATGAAGCCGTTGACGAAATAGGGCGCGAACAGAAAGGTGACGACGAGCGTGTAGAAGGGCTGCGTCGCCCAATCGAACAGCACCCAGCCGAACAGCGCGCGCTTGTCTGTCTGCCCGCGACTTGCCCGGAGCGCGGCCCGTCGTGTCAAGGCCGCCCGTAGGCATCGAGCACGATCAGATGGTTGGGAAGCTCGTTGTCGGGCGCCTGGCCCGGCGGGAAATGCTTGGCGAGAATCTTGCCGCAGCGCTCGATGGCGCGGATGAAGCCTTCGGTGGCGGTGCCGCGCGCAAGATGATTGGTGAGCTCGCCGACCACGTCCTCCCAGGTCGAAGGCGGCACCTTGCGGTAGATGCCGTCATCGGCGATGACCTCGGCGAAGCGCTCCACGAACGAGACATAGATGAGCACGCCGGTGCGCCCCTTGGTGGTGTGCATGTTCTGGACGAGGAACTGTTCGACGGCGCGCTGATGGGCGCGGGCGCGCTTGATGGCCGGCGGCACCAGCACGTAGCGGACGCGCTCCCACTGGAACAGCACCAGGAAAACGAGAAACGCCGCAAGCTGGAGCAGATAGATGTACTGCACCGGCCATTTGGTGAAGAAGACGAAGGGCACCGGCACGGCGAGCGCGAGCAGCGCCGCCCATAGCAGCCCGAACGAGCGGTAGCCGTCGGAGGCGACGGCGGCTACGACGACGATCTCGCCGCTCGTCTTCTGTTCGGCGCGCGCGATCGCCGCCGAGATCGCGGCGCGGTCCTCCGGGCGTGAAGGGCTGCATGGGCACGGGTCCTACCATCCTCCCGAGGCCCCGCCGCCGCCAAAGCTGCCGCCACCGCCGGAGAAGCCACCGCCGCCGCTCGCCACCACCGCCGCCACCGCCGCCCCATCCGGGTCCCGGGATGAAAATCGGACCGCCCGTGCCGCTTCCTCGCGGGCGAGGCGTAGCGGAGGCTTCGCCACATGCTGTAGGCAATCCACAGAAAGATCGCGAGCCAGAGGATGATGAAGAGCCAGGGGATCGCGGGATCTGTCGGCGTCAGTGCGCGCCCTGGCGCGCGCCTCGACCTCGGCGGCGTCGCCGGTGAGCACGAGAGCGATGTCGCGCGACCCCGTTCTTGATGCCGCCGGCGAAGTCGCCTTCGCGAAAGCGCGGCAGGATCGAATTCTCGATGATGATCTTCGACAGCGCGTCGGTGAGCGTGCCCTCGAGCCCGCTGCCGACCTCGATGCGGACCTTGCGCTCGTTGGGCGCGACGATGAGGATGACGCCGTTGTCGAGTTTCGCGGTGCCGATGCCCCAATGGCGGCCGAGCTGATAGCCGAAATCCTCGATGGTGTAGCCCTGCAGCGAGGGCAGCGTGACGACGACGAGCTGATCGGAGCTCTTGTCCTCGAGCGCCTTGAGGTCGGCGGTGATGGCGACTTTGTCGGGATAGCTCAGGAGGCCGGCGTCATCGACGACGCGGCCGGTCAGTTCCGGGAAAGCCGGCTCGGCGGCAGCGGCGGCAACAGCCAAAGCGCGAGCGCGAGGCCGAACACCATCCCGCCGAAGCGCCGCATAACGGCCATTTGCGCCCCCCAACCGGGCTTTGCGCTAGAACTTGACCTCCGGCGGCTTTTCCGTGCCTTCCGCGGCGGTGAAGTTCTGCATGGGCTCGGCGTCAGGATAGAGCAGAGCGCGCCACCAGCGGCCCGGGATCGTTCTGAGCTCGGTGTTGTAGTCCTTGACCGCGGTGATGTAGTCCTGCCGCGCAACGGCGATGCGGTTCTCGGTGCCCTCGAGCTGCGACTGGAGCGCCAGGAAGTTCTGGTTGGACTTCAGGTCGGGATAGTTCTCGACGATCAGCGAGCAGGCGCCCGAGCGCACCGGAGAGGTTGTTCTGCGCCTCCTGAAATTTCTGGAACGCCTCGGGATTGGTGAGGATGTCGGGCGGAATCTGCACTTGGGTCGCCTTGGCGCGGGCCTCGACCACATCGGTCAGGACCTTGCTCTCCTGCGCGGCGTAACCCTTCACCGTCTCGACCAGATTGGGGATGAGATCGGCGCGGCGCTGATACTGGTTCAACACCTGGCTCCAGGCGGCCTTGGCCTGCTCCTGCAAGGTGGGAATTGTGTTGATGCCGCAGCCGGCGAGCATGACGCCCGCAAGAAGCAGGCCGAACGGTCCGGAGCAGATGGCCCGGCCAGGCATGGGTCAGTGCCAGCATGAGTGATCCTCCCCTAACGAGCTCAGTCCGCTGTCGGCTCGGCCCATCCCTGTATTGAGCGCCCGCAGCCGAAGCAAGAGCTTTCGCGGGAGCGAAAAGCGCCGCGCGCGGAGCGGTGGCCGGCAGCGACAATACGTTATTTCGGAAGGTCTTGGCGCCGGTCAGCGCAGGTTCTAGGTGTTGCGCGAAGGAAACAGGGCCGAATTTATTCGCGCTCGCCGCTTGTACGGCAGAGCCTGCGGAGAACGGATAACCGCCCCAACCTGCGTGTAAGCCTTAGAAGCCACGTGATTTTTTATTCACTGGGCGATCCCATTGGCGGGACCCTGGCGCGGGCGTCGCGCGTTAGGTGATTGGAAGGCTTCCGCTGGTCAAATGGGAGTGCCTCTCTTAGTGTGATTCGCGCGGGTTTCGGGGGAATCACAGGGGGGCTCGCCTATGGATGCGGCTATTGACGGGGAGCGTGTGTCTTGCGTACCGAGTCTCTGAGGGAAAGGGCGGCTCAGTTCCGCCAAGCGGATCTCTTCGACATTTTTCACTCTCGTTGGCGTTGCGGCTCTAGCGGTCGCCGTCGGCCTGTCGCTGCCGGCCGAGGCCAAGAAGCGGAAGAACACCGCCAAGCCGGTCGAGGCGACGATCCCCGATCCGGCCGATGGCGAGCCGATGACGCTCGTCGTCTCCTTGAACCAGCAGAAGGTCGACATCTATCGCGGCATGACGCTGATCACGAGTTCCAAGGTTTCGACAGGAATGCGCGGATACGCCACCAAGGCCGGCGTGTTCAGCATCCTCGAAAAGCGGCGACATCACCGTTCCAACCTCTACAGCGGCGCGCCGATGCCGTGGATGAACCGGATCACCTGGTCCGGCACGGCGCTGCATGCGGGCGTCGTGCCCGGCTATCCCGCCTCGCATGGCTGCATCCGGCTGCCCTTCTCCTTCGCCCCAAAGCTGTTCAAGATCACGACCGTCGGCGACAACGTGATCGTGGCGCGCGATCGCCCGGCGCCCCAGCTGATCGAGCACGCCAAACTGTTCCAGCCGCTGTCTCCGCCCATGCCGGCGATGGTCAAGCAGGAGGAACCTCCAAAGCGCCAATCGATGAACGACGTCCTGCCGATGGCGCCGGCGAAGACCCATCACGGCAAAGTCGCCAGAGCCGACGTGTCGGGCTCCACCACGGACGTTCCCTCGTCGCTCGAGGCCGAGGCGGTCGGCGAGCGTCCCGCTCCCCCCAAGGACGACCCTGCCGCGGTCGAAGACACGCATGTGCACGCCTTCGATCCGTTCGCCGGCGCGCCTCTCGCGGAGGGCCGTCGCGATACGGGCGCGGCGGGTTCGGCCGGCGAAGGCGAGCGGCCATGCGCTCGATGAAGACAACGCGCCCGAGCCTTCGCTCGCCAAGGTCGCGCCAATTCCAGCGGCGCCGCTCGCCGCAGCTCCCGTTGCGGCCGAGATCGAGCCGGTCGAGAGCGCGGTGATTCCGGCCGCGGCCCGAGCCGATGTCCCGGCTGCGACCGAGGCCAAGCCGGTCGAGGCCGCTGCGTCTCCTGGCGCTTCGGTCGAGGAGGCTTCCAAGACAGCTGCCGAAGCAAAACCCGCAAGCGCACCCAACGCGGGCGAGCCTGTCGGCATGGAGATCAAGACCGCGCCGCCGGAACAAGCAAGCCTCGCGGCAGGAACGGTGCCCGCTTCACCCGCCGCCACGGCTCCGGCCGAGCAAGCGTTAGCGACCACGCCGCAAGCCGGCGCAGACGAGGCGAGTGCGTTCCTTCCCGCGGACGATGCGCCGCCGTCAGTGGTCGCCGCCAAGCTCATCGCCGGCGCGAAGGAGATGGCGATCCTCGCCGCGGAGCCGCGCTCGACGGCGCCTTTGCGCATTCTGGTGACGCGGCGGACCCAGCGCGACCGCATCATCGGCGTGCAGCACATCTTCGCCGAGATGGGCTATCTCCCGCCGCAGGAATTCGACGGCACGCTCGGCAAGGCGACGGTCAATGCCATCAAGGCGTTCCAGAAGGCGAACGGCATGGCCGAGACCGGCACCTTGAACGAAGAGCTGGCGAAGAAAGTCTATGCGGTGGCCGGCAAGGGCGAACCGCCGGCAGGGCACCTTTATGTCCGCCAGGAATTCGGCCGCGTGTTCGATGCGCCGGTCTCGTTCAAGGACCCCGAGACGCCGCTCGGCACGCATCTCTTCACGGCCCTGAAATTTGCGCCGGGTGAAACCTCGGCGCGATGGACGGCGATGAGCCTTCAGGGCGACGATCCCGCCGCAGCGCTCGACCGGCTGGAAATCGCGGACGAGCTCCGCCAGAAGATCTCCGAGCGGCTCACGCCCGGCTCTTCGCTCATCATCGGCGACACCGCCATCAATACGGCGGGCTTGACCAAAGGCAACGACTTCGTCGTTTGGGCCAAGGACACGCCGGCAAAGATCACATCGGCGAGCCTCGACGGCGATTTCACGCCGGCCAAGCCCCGGAAGAAGAAAAAGGCGAGGGCCGTGCGCCGGCCCTATTTCGATTACAGCTCCCGCAACTATCAGCGCGGCCCGGGCTTTACGCGCGGACCCGGATGGCCCTGGTGGTAGAGGGCGCTCGCCTCAGCGCGAACCTGAACGCGGCCCCTGATTGGGGCCGTTCGTTTCTCTGCCAATAGTCATCATGTCGCTCCGGCAACCGACCTCGTCGGTTCCGCTCGACCACGCGTGCGTTATGGCTCGCGGAGTCGCGACCCCATCCTCGGAACATCCGGTTTTACTGTCTCGGTGCGCCCCCTAAGCGCGACCGCATGCGCATGCTTTGACCATGGGCGCCAATACAAGGGTGTGATTTCCGGTCCGCTCGCAATCCGCTAAGGTCGAAGGATCAAACGCGCCGCGAAATGAAGAACGGCGCACGCAAGGGAGGGAGGATGCGGACCGGCGCCGCCGCGCTCATCGATAAGGTGCGGCGCGATCCCGAGTTTCACGCGCTGGTGCGCGAGCGCTCGCGCCTCGCGTGGGGACTGTCCTGCTTGATGACGGCGATCTACCTCGGGTTCATTCTCGCCGTCGCCTTCGCGCCGGATCTTCTTGGAACGCCAGTCGGCGTCGGCGTGACGACCATCGGCATCCCGCTCGGCGTCGGCGTCATCCTCGCGGCGTTTGTGCTGACCGGCCTTTATGTGCGGCGCGCCAACTCCGAGTTCGACGCCAAAATCCAAGCGATCATCGAGAGGGCGCGTTGAACGTTGAAGCCATCGTCATGTTCCTGGCCTTCGTGGCGGCGACGCTCGTCATCACGAAGTGGGCGGCGTCCCGTTCCCGCTCGGCCTCCGACTTTTATGCGGCGGGCGGCGGCATCACGGGCTTCCAGAACGGCCTCGCCATCGCCGGCGACTATATGTCGGCCGCCTCGTTTCTCGGCATTTCGGGGCTCGTATTTTCGTCGGGCTTCGACGGCCTCATTTATTCCGTGGGATGGCTCGTCGGCTGGCCGATCGTGCTCTTCCTCATCGCCGAGCGGCTGAGAAACCTCGGCCGCTACACCTTCGCCGACGTGGCCGCGTTCCGGCTCGCGCCCGCGCCCATGCGCACGCTCTCGGCGGCGGGCACGCTCGCCGTGGTCGCGTTTTACCTCATCGCGCAAATGGTCGGCGCGGGGAAGCTGATTGAGCTCCTGTTCGGGCTCCCCTACATCTACGCCGAAATCCTCGTCGGCGCGCTCATGATCACCTATGTCGCCTTCGGCGGCATGATCGCGACGACGTGGGTGCAGATCATCAAAGCCTGTCTGTTGCTCGGCGGGGCCACGTTCATGGCGCTCATGGTGCTCGCGCATTTCGGCTTCTCGGTCGAGGCCATGTTCCGTTCGGCGACAGAAGCGCATCCCGGCGGAAAGTCAATCA
Source organism: uncultured Alphaproteobacteria bacterium (assembly GCA_963776655.1). Classification (GTDB taxonomy): domain Bacteria; phylum Pseudomonadota; class Alphaproteobacteria; order Rhizobiales; family Methyloligellaceae; genus Methyloceanibacter. The sequence continues at coordinate 455,825 of CAVZNL010000005.1, forward strand.
TGTCGCCCGGCAAGCTCGTGAACGATCCGATTTCCGCGATCTCGCTCGGGCTCGCGCTCATGTTCGGCACCGCCGGGCTGCCGCACATCCTCATGCGCTTCTTCACGGTGCGCGACGCAAAGGCCGCGCGGAAGTCCGTGTTTTACGCGACGGGCTTCATCGGCTACTTCTATATCTTGACGTTCATCATCGGGTTCGGCGCCATCACGCTCCTGATGGGCGATCCGTCGTATTTCAACCCCGGCGCAAACGGCGAGATCGACAAGGTCGGCGGCCTCATCGGCGGCAGCAACATGGCCGCCATCCATTTGTCGAAGGCCGTCGGCGGGTCGCTTTTCCTCGGGTTCATCTCGGCCGTGGCGTTCGCGACCATCCTCGCGGTCGTCGCCGGGTTGACGCTTGCGGGCGCTTCGGCCGTGAGCCACGATCTTTACGCCAACGTGATCGCCAAGGGCCGCGGTTCGGAAGCCAACGAAGTGCGCATCTCGAAGATTTCCGCCGTCATTATCGGCGTCGTAGCCATCGTCTTGGGCTACGTGTTCGAACAGCAGAACGTGGCCTTCATGGTGGGGCTCGCCTTCGCGGTGGCGGCGAGCTGCAACTTCCCGGTTCTGGTGATGAGCATTTTCTGGAGCGGAACGAGCACGCGCGGGGCCGTGGCCGGAGGCTTGCTCGGCCTCGTCTCCGCGGTCGCCATGGTGTTCCTGAGCCCCGCCGTGTGGGTCACGACTTTTGGGTTTTCCGAAGCGATCTTCCCCTACGACAATCCGGCGCTGTTCTCGATGAGCATGGCCTTCCTCGGCATCTACGCCGTTTCAAAGCTTGACTGGAGCTCGCGCGCGCAGGCGGAGCGGCAAGCGTTCGAAGCGCAGTTCGTGCGCTCCGAAACGGGAATCGGGGCCGCCGAGGCTGCGGCGCATTGAGGGGCGAGAGAACGCTGAAGTGGGGCCGCGGGGCCGACAACGTCGCTCGACGTTTTCCTGTCGCACACGAACCCCATTGAGGTTCGCGCGGGCCCGGATGCCCCTAGTCGACGCTCAGCTCACCTTTGCGCGACGTGAAAGCGGCCCCTCACCGGGGCCGTTTGCTTTTTTCGATGCGAGGAAAATTGGAGCGGGCGAGGGGATTCGAACCCCCGACCCCAACCTTGGCAAGGTTGTGCTCTACCCCTGAGCTACACCCGCGAACTCCAACCGAAAACCGGGTTCTACGATCTAGTTGATCACCGCCGCGAATGTCCACCTCCCCGCCCCACGTCGGAAAGCGGCTAGACTGACGCCATGGCCGCCGACCGCAAGACGCTGTATGCCCGCCTCGAAGCGCTCGGCATCCCAACGACGACGGTCGAGCATGAGCCGGTGTTCACGGTCGAGCAGTCGGCGGGCTTGCGCGCGCGCCTTCCCGGCGCCCATACCAAGAACCTGTTCCTCACCGACGCGGACGGCCGCATGGTCCTCGTCGTCGCCAAGGACGATACGCGGGTCGATCTCAAGGCGCTGGCCAAGCGGCTCGCCACCGGCCGCTTCAGCTTCGGCAAGGCCGAGCTGCTCGAGGCCGTGCTCGGCGTGACGCCCGGCTCGGTCACGCCGTTCGCGCTGATCAACGCGTCGGCCGCGGATGTCGCCGTCGTGGTCGACCAGGCGCTCCTCGACTTCGCCGAGGTCAATTGCCACCCCCTCGAGAATACCGCGACCACCCGGCTCGCAACCGCCGATCTCATCCGCTTCATCGAGGCTTGCGGCCACGAGCCCCTGATCGCTCCCTTGGGCTGAGGCGTTTTCCGACAGGTTGCCAAACGGCGCCGCCCGGCCCATCTTCCTGGCACAGCGTGGCTCATTTCCGGGGCGTTACCGGCGGGCAAGCAGCATGAGCGTCGATACTCCGATCCTGAAGCAGGCCGGTGCGGGCACCCCCGACGCCGAGCTCATCAAGGACACCACCACCAAGGACTTCATGCGCGACGTCGTCGAGGCCTCGCGCGAGGTGCCGGTGCTGGTCGATTTCTGGGCGCCGTGGTGCGGGCCCTGCCGGCAGTTGACGCCGATCCTGGAGAAGGCCGTGCGCGCGGCGAAGGGCGCCGTCAAGCTGGTCAAGCTCAATATCGACGAGCACCCGCAAATCCCGGGCCAGATGGGCGTGCAATCGATCCCGGCCGTGTTCGCCTTCCAGGACGGCAGGCCGGTCGACGGCTTCATGGGGGCGCTGCCGGAGTCCCGCGTCAACGCCTTCATCGCCCGGCTGATCGGCGATACGAGCGCCGATGACGCCGCCGAGCTCGAAGCCGCCGAGGCAGCGCTTGCCGCCGGCGATCGTCAACACCGCCGCGCAGGCCTTCGGCGAAATCCTGCAAGGGGACCGCGAGAACGCGCAAGCCGCTCGCAGGCCTCGCCAAGTGCTACATCAAGACCGGCGACCTCGCCCGCGCCGAGCAGACACTGGCGCTGGTGCCGCCCGGCCAAGGCCGAGAGCGCCCCGGTGGCGAGCGCGCGGGCTGCGCTCGAGCTGCAACGCAAAGCCGCCAAGCGCCGACGACATCGACAAGCTCCGCGCCAAGCTCGCGGCCGATCCCAAGGACGCTCAGGCGCGCTTCGACCTCGCGCTGGCGCTCAACGCCAAGGGCGACCGCGCCGCGCGCGCTCGACGAGCTGCTCACGCTCATCGCCAAGAACCGCGCCTGGAACGACGACGCCGCGCGCAAGCAGCTGCTGCAACTGTTCGATGCCTGGGGCGCGAGCGATCCCGCCACTGTCGCGGGCCGGCAAAGGCTCTCCTCGCTGCTCTTCGCGTGAGGCCAAGGAGACATCCCGTGGGGGTCACCGACCGCTATCGCAACGTCGCAGACATGCCGAAGGTGCTGCCGGTGTTTCCGCTGCGCGGCGCCATTCTCCTGCCGCGCGCCTCGCTCACGCTCAACGTGTTCGAGCCGCGCTACCTCGCTCTCGTCGATCATGCGCTGGCCGGCGACCGGCTGATCGGCGTCGTGCAGCCGGCGCCCGAAGCGGGCGAACGGCGAGTCGCCGGCGGGCAAGAGCTTTCCCCTGCGGCGGGTGGGCTGCGCCGGGCGGATCTCCTCCTTCACCGAGAGCGACGACGGCCGCATGATGGTCTCGCTCGCCGGCGTCGCGCGTTTCGCCATTGGCGGCGATATCGCCGGAGACATGCCCTTCCGCCTGTGTCAGGTCGACTTCACGCCCTATGCCAACGACTTCATCGCCGGCCACGGCGAGGAGGACGTCGATCGCCCGCGTCTCCTCGCCACGCTTGCGCAACTATCTCCTCGCCAACAATCTCAACGCCGATTGGGACCGCATCGACAGCGCGAGCAGCGAGCGGCTGGTCAATACGCTGTCGATCCTCAGTCCCTATGGGCCGGAGGAGAAACAGGCGCTGCTCGAAGCGCCCGATTTGCGGACGCGCGCCGAGGCGCTGGTCGCGCTCGCCGAGATGGAGCTCGCGGCGCGGGACGACGGCTCCGGGAACTTCGCTGCAATGAGCGGGAAGGAGACGTGACACGTGACCAACGCACCCGAACGCGGCGACGAACGCCGGCTCGATCCGAAGCTGCTGGAGATCCTGGTCTGCCCTCTGACCAAGACCTCGCTCGACTACGACGCCGAGCGCCAGGAGCTGATCAGCCGCGCCGCAGGCCTCGCCTATCCGATCCGCGACGGCATCCCCATCATGCTGCCGGACGAAGCGCGCAAGCTCGACCAGAGCTAAAGCGCTCGCGCCGGTCAGCAGGCAGGGGACGGTGCCGGTTCGCCCGGCCGCCTCGCGAACGAGGAAGCGCTTCACCGCAGGCGCCCGATCGACGAGGCCGAGGCCGAGATCGCGCAAGGTCGCGCAGCGGCGCGCTGTCGTTGGAGAACAGGCGGTTCAGTCCATCCATCACCGCGGCCGAGAAGGCGCTGTCGAAACGCCGCCAGCGCTCGTAGCGCTCAAGCACGACCGCGCTGCCGATATCGAGACCGAGCCGCGCGGCTTCGACGACGGTCTCGGCCAGCGCCGCGACGTCGCGCATGCCGATATTGAGCCCCTGCCCCGCCAGCGGATGCACCACATGCGCCGCGTCGCCGATCAGCACGAGCCGGTCCGCCGACAAAGGCGCGCGCGATCTGCATGTCGAGCGGGAAGGATTGGCGCGGGCCGGCAAGCGCGATGTCGCCGAGCCTGTGGCCGAAGCGCTTCGGTGAGCTCGTCGAGAAAGCGCGCTTCGTCGGCCGCCATGATGGCCGCGCCTTCGCGTCGCGTCCTCGGTCCACACGATGGACGAGCGGTTGCCGGTGAGCGGGAGAATGGCGAAGGGTCCGGAGGGAAGGAAATGCTGCACGGCCTTGCCGTGATGCGGCTGCGCATGCGCGACCGTGGTCACGATGCCGATTTGCGGATAGGACCAGCCGACGCATTTGATGCCGGCGCGCTCGCGGAGACGCGAGCGCTTGCCGTCGGCGGCGACGAGAAGACTGGCCGCGATCGCGCTCGCCGCTCGCCGAGCGACAGCGTCGACGGCAAACGGCGTCGCGGTGAAGTCCGTCACGCGGTCGGACGCATAGATCTCGATGGCCGGCTCGGCGGCGACCGCGGCGGCGAGCACGCGGCGCAAGCTCGCCATGCTCGACCATGAAGGCGCTCGCGCCGTTCTGCTTGCAGCTCGTCGTCGAAGCCGAGGAAATGGGGCCGGAGCGCAGCGTCGAGCGCGCTGTCGGTGATCTCGATCGATTCGATGGCCTGCACTGACGGCGCAAGCGCGTGCCCAAAGATCGAGCGCCGACAGGAGATTCCTGGTCGCCGCCGAGAGCGCGAGCGCGCGGGCGTCCTCGACTCCGCTTCCGTCCGCCTGTGCCGGCTCGGCATCGATCAGCGCGATGCGGAAGCCCTGCGGCGCGAGCCTGGCAAGCGCAAGCGCGAGCGCGCGCCCGACGAGCCCGCCGCCGGCGATCACCACGTCGAACCGATCTTCGCGCGGTGTGCTTCGCTCCGGCATTGTCCAGCAATGCCACGTTCCGCGCCGCACGTGAACCTGCTAAAGGGCAGGGCCACCCAAAGCGAAGGACCTCGCCCATGAGCCACGCCCTCGAACAGCTTCTGTCGATCCTCGACCTCGAGACCGCTCGAGGTAAATCTGTTTCGCGGCTTGAGCCCGCAGGTCGGCTGGCAGCGCGTGTTCGGCGGCCAGGTGATCGGCCAGGCCCTGGTCGCCGCCCATCGCACGGTCGAGGGCCGCCCGGCGCATTCGCTGCACGCCTATTTCCTGCGCGCCGGCGATCCCGCGGTGCCGATCATCTACGAGGTCGACCGCATCCGCGACGGCGGCAGCTTCTCGACGCGCCGCGTGGTGGCGATCCAGCACGGCCAGGCGATCTTCTCGATGGCAGCCTCCTTCCACAAGCAGGAGCCGGGGCTTCACCATCAGATGAAGATGCCCGAGGTGCCGCCGCCGGAAGCGCTGCCGAGCGAGGCGGAGCTCAAGGAGCAACTCATCGACCGCCTGCCGCCGCAGGTCAAAGCCTATTGGGAGCGCGAGCGGCCGATCGAGATCAGGCCGGTCGACCTGTCGCGCTATCTCTCGCCGGAGAACCGCGCGCCCGACGCAGCAGGTCTGGATCAGGGCGACGGGCAAGCTCGGCGACGATCTCGCGCTGCATCAATGCGTGCTGGCCTATGCGTCGGATTTCACGCTGCTCGACACGGCGCTGATTGCGCATGGCCGCTTCGTGTTCGATCCGACGGCTGATGCTCGCGAGCCTCGACCACGCCATCTGGTTCCACCGCCGCTTCAGGGCCGACGACTGGCTGCTCTACGCCCAGGACAGCCCAAGCTCGGGCGGCGGCCGGGCCTTCTGCCGCGGCACGCTGTTCACGCGCGACGGGCGAGCTGGTGGCCTCGACGGCTCAGGAAGGGCTGCTGCGCGAGCGTCGGCCTCAGAGCTGACGCCTATTTCCTAGGCAATCGCCATTATTCGCCTATTTTTTCGGCTGCATCTCGCTCATGCCGCAGGTGGCCGGCCCTCCGCCTCGCAAAAACACTCAATAAAATAAATGACTTAGCGATCCACGGGGGAGTTGGCACGCGGCTTGACTCTCCCTTCCGGTTCGCGCGGCCGGAACGGCTTTCCGGAGCCGGCCGGCCGCAAACATGGAGGGGTGAGACAGATGAAGCTGGTGATGGCGATCATCAAGCCATTCAAGCTCGATGAGGTGCGCCAAGCCCTCACCGAGCTCGGCCTGCAAGGCATGACCGTGACCGAAGTGAAAGGTTACGGGCGGCAGAAGGGCCATACGGAAATCTATCGCGGCGCCGAATACGCCGTGAACTTCCTGCCGAAGATCAAGATCGAGGTCGTGGTCCCGACCAAGTTGGTCGACAAGGCCGTGGACGCCATCGTCGCCGCGGCCAAGACCGGGCAGATCGGCGACGGCAAGATCTTCGTCGTCCCCGTCGAGCAGACGGTGCGCATCCGCACCGGCGAAACCAACGAATCAGCGCTCTAAGAGGGGGAGATAGAAGATGACCCTTGCCAAATATCTTTCTGGGGCGGTCGCAGCGCTCGCCGCGCTCCTGATCGCCAATCTCGATCCCGCGCTCGCCCAAGAGGCGGCCGAGGCAGCGCCGAGGCGGCAAAGCCGACAATCGACAGCGGCGATACGGCGTGGATGCTCACATCGACGGCGCTCGTCCTGATGATGACCATCCCGGGCCTCGCGCTGTTCTATGGCGGCATGGTGCGGAAAAAGAACGTGCTCAGCATCGTCATGCAGTGCTTTGCCATCACCTGCATCGTCACCGTCGCGTGGATGGTGTCGGCTATTCGCTGGCCTTCACCGACGGCGGCGGCATGCAGAGCTATCTCGGCGGCATGTCGCAATTCATGCTCAAGGGAATGACGCTCGACAGCACGAACGCGCTCGCGGCCACCATCCCCGAGTTCGGTGTTCATGACCTTCCAGATGACCTTCGCCATCATCACGCCCGGCTCTCATCGTCGGCGCCTTCGCCGACCGCATGAAGTTCTCGGCGCTGGTGCTGTTCATGACGCTGTGGCTGCTCGTCGTCTATGCGCCGATCGCGCACTGGGTCTGGGGCGGCGGCTTTCTCGGCGGCGCGGGCGTGCTCGACTTCGCCGGCGGCACGGTCGTGCACATCAATGCCGGCATCGCCGGCCTGGTCACGCGCCATCTTTCTCGGCAAGCGCAACGGCTACGGCACCGAGAACATGGCGCCGCACAACCTCGTCTACAGCGTGACCGGCGCCGCCTTGCTGTGGGTCGGCTGGTTCGGCTTCAACGCCGGTTCGGCGGTGGCCGCCGGCGGACGCGCGGGCATGGCCATGGCGGTCACCCAGATCGCCACTGCCACGGCGGCGCTGGCCTGGATGTTCGCCGAATGGCTCGTGCACAGGAAGCCGAGCGTGCTCGGCATCATCTCGGGCGCGGTCGCCGGCCTCGTCGCCATCACCCCGGCCTCGGGCTTCGTCGGTCCGGTCGGCGCGCTGTGGATCGGCGCGGCGGCGGGCGTCGGCTGCTTCTTCGCCGCCACGACCGTCAAGCGGGCGCTCGGCTACGACGACTCGCTCGACGTGTTCGGCGTGCACGGCGTCGGCGGCATCATCGGCGCGATCCTGACCGGCGTCTTCGCGGTCGAGGCGATCGGCGGCGCCAAGGGCGCGCTCGAAGGCAATGTCGGGCAGATCTGGACGCAGATCGAAGGCATTGCCGCCACGCTCGTCTGGTCGGGACTGGCCACCTTCGTCATCCTCATCGTCGTGAACATCCTCATCGGCGTGAGGGTGAGCCAGGCCGTCGAGGTCGAGGGTCTCGACATCAACCTGCATGGCGAGGTGGTGCCGTAGAGCGCCATCGACGAGACCGAACTCGAGCGAAGTCTCGCCTTCCCTTGACTTGGCTCTCGCCTGAAGCCCCGGCCTTTCGCCGGGGCTTTTGTTGCCGAGGCCGGCGGCCATTGCCGCGAGCCTCGCCATCCCGTAACACCGGCGCATGTCACCTCGCGACACGCCGACCCGCCTCGACGAACTTGTGCGCTCGCCTTTCGCGCGCCTCACCGCTTCTGCTCGAAGGGATTGCGCCGGGCGCGCCTCCCATCGATCTTTCGCTCGGCGAGCCCAAGGCGCTGATCCCGCCCTTCCTCGGCCCGACGCTGCAGGAGCATCTCGAGCGAGTTCGGCCGCTACCCGCCGATCAAGGGCATCCCATCGCTCCGCAGCGCCATCGCCGGCTGGATCGGGCGGCGCTATCCGATCCTGAAAGGCGCGATCGATGCCGAACAGCACGTGCTGCCGCTCAACGGGTCGCGCGAAGGATTGTTCTCGGCGATCTTTCCGGCAATGGCGCGGAAGCCCGGTCAGGCGGAACCGGCGGTCCTGATCCCCAACCCGTTCTACCAGGCCTATGCCGCGGCCGCGGCGGCCTCCGGCGCCGCACCGGTGTTCCTCCAGGCGCGAGCCGAAGACGGCTTCCTGCCGAATCTCGAGGCCATCGACGAGGCCTTCTCGAGCGCACCGTCGCCTTCTATCTCTGCACGCCGTCGAACCCGCAAGGCGCGGTCGCCGACCGGTCTTATCTTGCGCAGGCGATCGCGCTCGCGCGGCGCTTCGATTTCCTCCTCTTCGCCGACGAATGCTATTCCGAGATCTATGACGACGCCCCTCCCCCGGGCGCGCTCGAGACGGCCATGGGCCGAGACCGGGAGCCTCGCCAATGTCGTCGTCGTTCCAGTCGCTGTCGAAGCGCTCGGGACTGCCGGGGCTGCGGTCCGGCTTCGTCGCCGGGGACCCGCACTTCATCGCCGCCTTCGGCCGCTTCCGCAACGTCGCCTGTCCGCAAGTGCCGCTTCCCGTGCAGCACGTCTCGGCCGAGGCCTGGGCCGACGAGCGCCATGTCGAGGAGGGGCGGGCGCTCTACCGGCGGAATTTTGCCGTCGCCGATGAGCTTCTGACGGGCCGCTATGGCTACCGGCGGCCGCAGGGGAGCTTCTTTCTTTGGCTGAATATGGCCGTTTTTGGCGGCGGCGAGGCGGCCGCGAAAACCCTTTGGAAAGGGTGTGGTGTCAGAGTGCTGCCGGGCACTTATCTCGCACAAGCCGAACCCGATGGCGTCAATCCGGGTACCGACTACATCAGGATCGCGCTCGTGCACGACGCGGACACCACACGCGAGGCCTTGACGCGGGTCGTCGCCACATTGGGTTGAGGGATGGCGAGCAGAGGAAGATCGAAGGCGCGCCGGCGCCTCCTGCCGGGAGCGGTCGAGTCGGGCCTGCGCCGTCTCATGCTCGGCGGCTACGGGCTCCTGTTCGTCGACAATCGCCTGCGCCGCGTGGGCGAGCCTCGCCACCTGGTCGGTGCACGACCCGAGCCTCAACAACGCCACGCGCGCGGCGCCGCGCAACCTGCTCGGCGTCCTGGGGGGCGGTGGTGGCCGATCTCACCATCCAGTCTTTAGGGCTCGCCGCCGATCATTCTGTTTTTGCCGCTGGCGGCATGGGGATGGCACCTCGTTTTCCACACGACGCCGAACCGCCGAAGATGCGGCTCCTCGCCTGGCCCGCCTCCGTCATCCTGCTGGCTGCGGCGCTCGCGGCTTTGCCGCAGCCGAAAAGCTGGCCTCTCCCGAACGGTCTTGGCGGCATCTTCGGCGATTTCTTCATGGCCGGCGCGCATGTCATCGGACCGTTCCTGCCCGACGCCGCGGTGTCGTTCGTGGCCGGGCTCGCCTTTCTCGTGCTCGGCACGATGCTGCTCCTGTTCGCCTGCGGCACCACGACCTCGCGGCTCATCGCGCTGTGGGCGCCGCGCAGCGGCGTTGCCGGCGAATGGGCCAATGCCTCGCTTGGCGCGGCCATGCATGTCGCCATGCATACCGGCGCGCGACTGCGGCACAGCTTCCGCCGCCGGCGCGACGCGTTCGACGAGGACGTCCCGAGGACGTCTCGACGAGAGCGAGGACGAGGAGGGCGATGAGGACGATCAGAAACTCGATGCCGACGGACGCATCGAACCCTCGTTCGGCCCGGCGCCGATCGGCGAGGAGTTCGACGACGAGGACGAAGTGGACGACATCACGTCGCCGAGCTATCGCATCACCCGTCTCAATGCCGAAAAGAAGAGAAAGAAGCACACGGGCCTTCGCGCGCCAGACCCACTCCGACGAGCCCTACGAGCCGCCCTCGACCAAGCTCCTGCAGCAGCCGAAAGGCAGCAGGGGACGCGGCATCAGCGACGAGGTGCTGCAGGAGAATGCCCGCGAGCTCGAGGGCGTGCTTCAGGATTTCGGCGTCAAGGGCGAGATCACCAATGTCAGGCCCGGACCCGTGGTCACGCTCTACGAGCTCGAGCCGGCGCCGGGAACCAAGTCGTCGCGCGTGATCGGGCTCGCCGACGACATCGCGCGCTCGATGAGCGCGGTCGCCGCGCGCGTCGCCGTCGTTCCCGGCCGCAACGTCATCGGCATCGAGCTTCCCAACGACCGCCGCGAGATCGTGGTGCTGCGCGAGATGATCGAGGCGCCCGACTTCGAGGAGACCGACGCAAGGCTCGCGCTCGCGCTCGGCAAGAATATCGGCGGCGAGCCGATCATCGTCGATCTCGCGCGCATGCCGCATCTGCTCATCGCCGGCACCACCGGCTCGGGCAAGTCGGTCGGCATCAACACCATGATCTTGTCGTTGCTCTACCGGCTGTCGCCCGATCAGTGCAAATTCATCATGATCGACCCGAAGATGCTCGAGCTGTCCGTCTATGACGGCATCCCGCATCTGCTCGCGCCGGTGGTCACCGATCCGAAAAAGGCGGTGGTCGCGCTCAAATGGACGGTGCGCGAGATGGAGGAGCGCTACAAGCGCATGTCGAAATTGGGCGTGCGCGACATCAAGGGCTACAATTCCCGCATCCTCCACGCCGAGGCCAAGGGCGAGGTTCTGACCCGAACGGTGCAGACGGGCTTCGACCGCGCCACGGGGCGCGCCATCTACGAGCAGGAGGAGATGGACTACGACGCCATGCCCTATATCGTCGTGATCGTCGACGAGATGGCCGACCTGATGATGGTGGCGGGCAAGGACATCGAAACGGCGGTGCAGCGCCTTGCACAGATGGCGCGCGCGGCCGGCATCCATCTCATCACCGCCACGCAGCGCCCGAGCGTCGACGTCATCACCGGCACGATCAAGGCGAACTTCCCCACGCGGGTAAGCTTCCAGGTCACCTCGAAGATCGACAGCCGCACCATTCTCGGCGAGCAGGGCGCCGAGCAGCTGCTCGGCCAAGGCGACATGCTCTACATGGCGGGCGGCGGCCGGATCATGCGCGTGCACGGGCCGTTCGTCGCCGACGAGGAGGTGGAGAAAGTGGTGCGCCATCTGAAGAAGCAGGGCACGCCCGCCTATCTCGACGCCGTCACCGACGAAGAGGAGCGAGGGGAAGACGAGGATGGAGCGGGGGGCGAGATCGGCTCCTCGGGCGACGAGCTCTACGATCAGGCCGTGGCCGTCGTGCTCCGCGACCGCAAGGCCTCGACCAGCTATGTGCAGCGCCGGCTCGGCATCGGCTACAACCGCGCCGCCTCGCTGGTCGAGCGCATGGAGAATGAGGGCCTGATCGGCGCCGCCAACCATGCCGGAAAGCGCGAAATTCTCGTGGGCGGAGACGAGGCGGAGCGCCCGTATTAGGCGTCACGCAGCCTGGTCAACGCCAAGAAGTTGACCAGATTTGCCTGAATCATCTATCGGTTGCTCCTTGAATCTCGCGCCGCGCCGGTCGCCGGAAGGGGGGTTGATGATTAGCCGCAAAACCGCCGGGCTGTTCTTCGCTCTGCCTCTCGCCATTCTTCTGTCCACCGGGATCGCACCCGCCCAAGAGGGCGGGACCTCGGTGGCGAAGACACCCCCTCAGCCGAGCCCGCCCGCGGCGCCGCAGGGATTGACCGAGCCGCAGGATGTGCCGGGGCCACAGCGGGGTGACGAGACCGGAGCGACCGGGAGCCCGCCGCCCGCGGACGAAATGGCTCCCGCCACCGTCGATGAGGGCGCAGGCTGGGAAGCGGCCGTCGAGGCGGCGCAGTCGGCGACACCTCTGATCGGAGAGGAGCAGACCAAGGCGGTTGAGCGCATCAACGCCTATTTCAACGACATCACCAACCTGCAAGGCAGCTTCGAGCAGGTCGATTCCACCAACAAGCAGTCCTCCGGGCGCTTCTATGTGCAAAGGCCGGGCAAGATCCGCTTCGACTACGCCCCGCCGAGCGCGCTCCGCATCGTGGCCGACGGCAGCCATCTCGCCATCGAGGATTCCGACCTCAAGACCGTGGAGAAATATCCGATCCAGTCGACGCCCTTCAGGTTGCTTCTGTCGGAGGCGGTCGATCTCGGGCGCGATGCCCGCATCGTCGGGGTCGAGAGCCAGGAGGGAACGCTGGCCCTCACGTTGGAAGACAAGTCGGGCGATGCCGCCGGCAGCATCAAGCTGATCTTCGAGAGCGGCTCCGAGCTTCGGCTGAAGGAGTGGTTGATCACGGACGCGCAAGGTTTAACCACGCGGGTCACAGTTACCGACGTCGTTTCGGGCCGAAAGGTCGCGACCGATTTCTTTAACGCCAAGGAGGGTTTCCAACCGTTCCGCTAGGCGGGGCGGCGGGAGCCGGGAACCCCTTGGCAAGCCTCGGCCAAGGTTAAAATATATTCGAATCAAGTGCTTGGCCCCAGCGCCGCAGCTTTGTTTACGTCGTCGTTAAATTTTTCGCGGGGCGGCTGTTGAAATCGGGGCGAAATCTACTTATGTGTGGGACTTAGAAGCGAACCACGTCGTTTTCATCGGTAGTGCCCCCCGTCTAGCCGAAGATGTGGTTCGCTCGTGCCGGCTTCCCTCCCGGCACGCGCGCGAAAACGCGCTTCTGGCGCCCAACCACGCGCAGCGGTTGGGCGCCTTTCTTTTGGGGATTGTATACTTCACAAACCCAAATACCTGAAGCCACCCCAACGCTGGGTAGCGCAAGCTGATTTCAGAGCCGCGAGAGCCGCGGAATACTCGGTACTATGTACAACCCGTTCACCACGGGTGAGATCAGGAAGGCCGACTGCTAGGCTCCAAAGTTGCGAGCCCGAATGGCAGCTCATTGGCGACTAGCCTCCACCCCTCGCGAGCGCAGAACTCAGATGCCGCTCGCTCGACCGGCTGCATAACGTAATCGTGCATGACGATCTTGGACGGGCTGTAGTCGAGCGCCGCTGCAAGCTCGGCGACCGTCTGATCGTAGGTGTGCGAGGTGTCGATGAAGACGATGTCGGCACGGTCTGGGAGCATGGGTCGAATGGCAGGATCGGTGTCGTTGCCAAGGATGAATGTCCAGCGCGGATCATTAGAGACGCGTGGTGGGACTGTGAACCTATACAGGTCGACCGAGAAAAGTCGTCCATTGTCGGGCAGGCCATCGAGAAGCGCCCAAGTCGAAACGCCATAGCGGACGCCCCACTCGATGATCGTGCTCGCCTCGCGTGCGAGCCGGATCAGAGTGTCGATATGAGGTGCCATGTCGATTTGGTCGCGAGCAAAGACCCTGAGGTCGGTGTAGTCGAGAACGCCCATCCCATAACTCCTGTTTTGACGACTTTATCATGCAGATTGCGCGAAAACCCCGGCTCACTTGGCCGGGGTTGTGCTATGGGTCATCGCGGTGATTGTTACCCTGCGATCACCCCTTTGGTTGGGAAGCCCCGGTCAACCACCTTGGCCGGGGCTTCTTCTATTTCATGACAAAAAGTTCATTTTCCGAGGGTTTGTCCTCAATCCCTTCGATGCTATGTCGTTTCGAATGATGGGCGTTCCCTCTCCCATCACCAGGTCCCCCAATAAGGACCCAGAAGCCCCGGTTCAGGTCCCCCCGTCCTCCGGGGCTTCTTCTTATGCGGGTCCACCTGCGGGGCCTTCGCGATCTTCCCTAGCCGCTTCTCAAAAGCAGCCTCGTCTTCATCGCAGCCGAGTTCGCGGGCTTTGTCGATGAGGCGCCTGTCAGCGACTGCTGCCGATCGATCCCACGCGGTCATCAGGCTGGCTTATCCTTTCGGTGCTCGCAGCCCTTGGCCGGGGGTTGAAACGGCCCCGGCTGCCTGGCTTATTTAGGTTTGCAGTGGCGGGGTTCCCTCCCCCGTCACAGGTTCCCCCCATACGGAACCGGAGAAGCCCCGAGCTCCCCCGTCTCCGGGGCTTCTTCTTTGTGAGCTTTATGAGCGCTCGTCTCGCGACCGACGTGCGCGCGAAGCGTGGACGCGTGCCGAGCGCCTCGCTTGCTTTTCATCGCACCCGCATCGATCCTTGCCGTCACATGCGCTTCCGCCTCGCCACCTGGAACATCAACTCCGTCAGGCTCAGGCTCGATCTCGTCCGCCGCTTCGTCAGGGCGCAGCGGCCCGACCTCCTCTGCCTGCAGGAGATCAAATGCATCGAGGGAAGCTTCCCCGTAGCGCGAGCTTCGCGCGCTCGGCTTCCCCCACATCGCGGTCGCGGGCCAGAAGGGCTATCACGGCGTCGCCACGCTCTCGCGCCTCCCCTTCACGCTCGATGGAGCGCCGCGACATTTGCGGGCGCGGACATGCGCGCCATCTCTCCGTCGCGCTCGACGGCGCGGGCGCAGAAGCCGCTCGTGCTGCACAACGTCTATGTGCCGGCGGGCGGCGACATCCCCGACCCCGCGCTCAATGACAGGTTCCGCCACAAGCTCGATTTCCTCGAGGCGCTTGCCTCCTGGTTCGGCGAGCATGCGCGGGGAAGAGCAAGAGCCGCATGATCATGGTCGGCGATCTCAACGTCGCGCCGCTTCCGACCGATGTGTGGTCGCACCGGCAGCTGCTCAAAGTGGTGAGCCACACGCCGGCCGAAGTCGAGCGCCTCGAACGCGTTCAGGCCTCGCATGGCTGGGTCGACGTGATGCGCCGCCATGTTCCCGCCGAGCGAGAAGCTGTTCACCTGGTGGAGCTATCGCAATCGCGACTGGCGGGCGTCAAATCGCGGCCGGCGCCTCGACCATATCTGGATGACGCCGGCGATCGACGGCGCGGCGCGCACCATGACCGTTCTCGACAAGGCGCGCGACTGGCCGCGCACCTCGGACCATGTGCCGGTCATCGCCGACTTTGTATTCGAGTGACTGTCCGGCGCGACGGCCCGCGCGCTACGGGACCAGCTTGTAGCCGCCGGTCTCGGTGATGAGGAGCTCGGCCTGCGAGGGGTCTTTCTCGATCTTCTGCCGCAGACGGTAGATATGCGTTTCGAGCGTGTGGGTGGTGACGCCGGCATTGTAGCCCCACACCTCGTGCAGCAGCACGTCGCGGGTCACGACCCGCTCGCCCGCGCGATAGAGATATTTCAGGATCGAGGTCTCCTTCTCGGTGAGCCTGATCTTGCGCGCCGGCCCCGTCGACCAGAAGCTTGGCTGCGGGCTTGAAGGTGTAAGGACCGATGGTGAAGACCGCGTCCTCGCTCTGCTCGTGCTGCCTGAGCTGGGCGCGGATGCGAGCGAGCAGCACGCCGAGCCGGAACGGCTTGGTGATGTAGTCGTTGGCGCCCGACTCCAGCCCGAGAATCGTGTCGGCATCCGAGGTCTGCGCCGTCAGCATGACGACAGGGCCTTTGAAGCCGCCGCGGCGAAGCAGCTTGCAGGCTTCGCGCCCGTCGAGATCGGGAAGGCCGACATCGAGGAGGACGAGGTCGATATGGCCGCTGCGCGCCTGCTTCAAGCCCTCGGACGCGGTGGCCGCCAGGACCGTGTCGAACTCCTCATGCAGGCTGAGCTGCTCGCTCAAGGACTCGCGAAGCTCGTCGTCATCGTCGATGATGAGGATCTTGCGGGCGTTGCTCATCGGTGGCCCCTGGCTTGTTTCGCGCTGGCCAAGTTGTAAGCGGGGCAAGGCCCCTGGACAAGCCTGTCGCGACGCCTGCGCGGCGCATAAAAGGCCGATCGATCATGAGGGTTAAGCGATCTCGACCGATCCTCGTCAGGCGCGCGCCGGGAAACAGCTGCCAGGCGCGGGTCGCGCTTGGTCATGGCGTGAGACAGGCGGCGCTCGGCCGCACCGGCATCCGCGCCCTGAAGCGCGAAGGAGACGGCGGAACGCCGCTCGGCCGCTTTCCGGTGCGCCAGGTGCTTGTACCGGGCCGACCGCATGCCCTCGGCCGCGCACGCAGCTTCCGGTGCGCGCGATCCGCGACGCATGACGGCTGGTGCGACGATCCGGCCGACCGCAACTACAACCGGCTCATCAAGCTGCCGTCGCGGCGAAGCGCCGAGGGACTTGAAGCGCGCCGACCATCTCTACGATCTCGTGCTCGTGCTCGGCTACAACGACCGGCCGCGGGTGAGGGGGAAAGGCAGCGCCATCTTCGTGCACCTCGCCCGCCCGGGCTTCACCCCGACCGATGGCTGCATCGCGCTCATCTCAGCACGATCTCAGGATGCTGCTCGCGGAACTCCGGCCTGACTCGACGATTTCGATATTGCCCTAGTTTCTCGTCATGGCCGGGCTTGTCCCGGCCATCCACGTCTTGCCTTCGGCCCCGCACGAAATTCGTGGATGCCCGGCACAAGGCCGGGCATGACGAGATCAGGTGCGCGGGCCGAAGATGGCGGTGCCGATGCGCACATAGGTCGCGCCGAAGGAAATCGCGCGCGCGAAATCGCCGCTCATGCCCATGCTCAGCTCCTTCACACCGACCTTCTCGGCGATCTTGGCGAGCAGGGCGAAATGCATCGCCGGCTCCTCGTCGAGGGGCGGGATGCACATCAGCCCCTCGATGGCGAGCCCGAACGTGTCGCGGCAGAGCGCGATGAAAGCTTCGGCCTCGCCGGGAATGACGCCGGCCTTTTGCGGCTCTTCGCCGGTATTGACCTGCACGAAGAGACGCGGGCGCTTGCTCACGCGCGTCATCTCCTTCGGCGAGCGCGCGCGCGAGCTTCGGCCGGTCGACGGTCTCGATGACGTCGAACAGAGCGACGGCCTCGCGCACCTTGTTCGTTTGCAGCGGACCGATCAAGATGCAGCTCGATATCGGGATGGCGCTCCTTCAGCGCCGGCCACTTCGCATGCGCCTCCTGCACCCGGTTCTCGCCGAAGCAGCGCTGACCCGCCGCGATCGCTTCGCTCGATGACCGGGGCCGCGCACGGTCTTCGTCACCGCCACGAGCTTGACCGAGCCCGGCGTCGCGGCCCGCGGCCTCGGCGGCGAGCGCGATCTCCTGCCGCACCAGGCGCGAGCCGCTCCGAGACGTCGACGGGGCCGGTAGGATCGGATTCCATGTCCGCTATCTAGCAAGGCTCGACGGAGAGCGTAACTTGACCGCTCTCACCATTCTGGTTCATTCCGCATGCACTCAAGCAGAACGGGCAAGCACAATGGCGGCGGACCGCTACGACGCGCCGAAACGGGAGAAGCATTGGCAGGCGGCCTGGGAGGCGCGCGGCATCTTCCGCGCGTCCGAGGACGACCCGCGTCCGAAATATTATGTTCTTGAAATGTTCCCCTACCCCTCGGGCCGCATCCATATGGGGCATGTGCGCAACTACACGATGGGCGACGTCGTCGCCCGCTACATGCGCGCCAAGGGCCACAACGTGCTGCATCCGATGGGCTGGGATGCGTTCGGCCTCCCGGCCGAGAACGCGGCCATCGAGCGCGGCGTCCATCCCGCCAAATGGACCTACGACAACATCGCCGCCATGCGCGGCCAGCTCAAGAGCATGGGCCTGTCGCTCGATTGGACGCGCGAGTTCGCCACCTGCGACCTCGATTATTACCATCAGCAGCAGCGCCTGTTCCTCGATCTCCTGAAAGCGGGTCTCGTCGACCGCAAGACCCGCAAGGTCAACTGGGACCCGGTCGATCAGACCGTGCTCGCCAACGAGCAGGTGATCGACGGCCGCGGCTGGCGCTCGGGCGCGCTGATCGAGCAGCGCGAGCAACCGGAGTGGGTGTTCAAGATCACCGACTATGCGCAGGATTTGCTTCAGGCGCTCGACCGGCTCGAGCGCTGGCCCGAGAAGGTCAGGCTGATGCAGGCGAACTGGATCGGGCGCTCGGAGGGGCTGCTCGTCCGCTTCGCGATCGAGCAGGCACCGCGCCCAAAGGGCACGACCTGATCGAGGTGTTCACCACGCGGCCCGACACGCTGTTCGGCGCGAGCTTCCTCGCGATCGCGCCCGATCATCCGCTCGCCAAAGCGATCGCCGAAAAGAATGCCGAGCGCCGCTGCCTTCATCGACGAATGCCACCGTCACGGCACGAGCGCCGCCGAGCTCGAGACGCAGGAGAAGAAGGGCTTCGACACCGGTTTGCGCGTGCGTCACCCGGTGATCGAAGGGGCCGCGCTTCCCGTCTTCATCGCCAATTTCATCGTCATGGAGTACGGCACGGGCGCCATCTTCGGCTGCCCGGCGCACGATCAGCGCGACCTCGAATTCGCGCGCGCCAAGGGACTGCCGGTCATTCCCGTGGTGCTGCCGCCCGGCGAAGACGCGAAAGCGCTTCACGATCGGCGACGAGGCCTATACCGGCGACGGCATCATGATCAATTCGGGCTTTCTCGACGGCCTCACTGTCGCGGCCGCCAAGGACGCGGTCGCCGAGCATCTCGCCAAGATCAAGCTCAAAGGGAAGGCCGGCCGGCGAGCGCCAGATCCAGTATCGCTTGCGCGATTGGGGCATCTCGCGGCAGCGCTATTGGGGCTGCCCGATCCCGATGATCCATTGCCCGTCCTGCGGCATCGTGCCGGTGCCGGAGAAGCGACCTTCCGGTCAAGCTCCCCGACGATGTGAGCTTCGACAAACCGGGCAATCCGCTCGACCACCATCCGACCTGGAAGCACGTCACCTGCCCCACATGCGGCGGCAAGGCGACGCGCGAGACCGACACCATGGACACCTTCGTCGACTCGTCCTGGTACTTCGCGCGCTTCTGCTCGCCGAAATCGGACCGAGCCGACCGACATCAAGGCGATCGGCTACTGGCTTCCCGTCGATCAGTATATCGGCGGGGTCGAGCACGCGATCCTGCATCTGCTCTACGCGCGCTTCTTCACGCGCGCCATGCACAAGACCGGACATGTCGCCGTCGACGAGCCGTTCCGCGGCCTCTTCACCCAAGGCATGGTCACGCACGAGACGTATAAGGACGTACACGGAAAATGGCTGCTGCCCGGAGGAGGTGAGCCGCAAGGACGGCAAGGCGGTCCACGCCAAGACGGGAGAGCCCGTCACGCTCGGCGCCGTCGAGTCGATGTCGAAGTCGAAGAAGAACGTGGTCGATCCCGACACCATCATTGCCGCCTATGGGGCCGACACGGCGCGCTGGTTCATGCTGTCGGACACGCCGCCTGAGCGCGACATCGAATGGACCGCCGCCGGCGTCGAAGGCGCGCACCGCTTCCTGCAACGGGTGTGGCGGCTGGTTGGCGAGGCCGCGGCCAAGGGGGCTCCGCTCTCGGCCGCCGAAGCCCGCCGCGTTCGGCCCCGAGGCCGAGGCGCTTCGCCGCGCGGCTCATCGCAGCGTGGCGGCGGTGACGGGGGCGATCGAGAAGCTCCGCTTCAATACCGCCGTGGCCCAGATCTACGAGCTCGCCAACGCCCTCTCCTCAGGCTTGCAGAGCGCCGGGCCACGCCCTGCGCCCCGACATGGCCTATGCCTTGCGGGAGGCGGCCGAGCTTCTGGTGCGAATCGCCGCCCCCATGGTGCCCGCACCTGGCCGAGGAGTGCTGGGCGGTGCTCGGCCATAAGACGCTGATCGCCGAAGAGCCCTGGCCGGTCCCGGAAAAGGCCCTTTTGCTCGAGGAAACCGTCACAATTGCGGTCCAGGTCAATGGCAAAAGGCGGGACGAATTGACGATTGCGCGGGACGCCGCGAAGGAAGATATTGAAGCTGCGGCGCTAAAGCTCGACAATGTCGTGCGCGCCATCGGGGGACGCAAAATCAAGAAGGTGGTGGTCGTGCCGCAGAGGATCGTCAATGTGGTGGCGTAGCTCTGCCCTTTTCGCCTCGCTGCTCGCCGGGCTTGCCGCCTGGCGCTGGCCGGCTGCGGCTTCCAGCCCCTTTATGGCGGCACCACGGCCGGAGGCGCCAGGCTCTCCGAGGTCATGGCCGGGGTCGAAATCACGCCCGATCCCGGGCCGCGTCGGCCAGAAGCTGCGCAACGAGCTGATTTTCGCCAATACCGGCGGCGGCAGCGCGGGCCCGACCCGCTACCGGCTCGACATCGTCGTCAAGGAAAGCGTCACCGACCAGCTGGTGCAGATCACCGGCGATGCGACCGGCCAAGTCTACCAGCTCGACGCGACCTTCAAGCTCATCGACGTCTGCCAACGGCATGGTCATGCTCCAGGGCAAGGCGATCTCGCGCGCGCCCTATAACCGCTTCCAGGAAATCTTCGCCAATGTGCGGGCGCGCTACGACGCCGAGAACCGCGCCGCCCGCACCGTGTCGGAGAGCATCAAGACCCAGGTCGCGGCTTATCTCAGCAACGCCGCCTAGGCTTCCGCTCTCGTCGCCTCGTCTCGCTGCCGCTCATTCCGCATGGTCGCCTACAAATCGTCAGCCGTCGCGAGCTTCATCAAGTCGCCAAAGGCCGATTGCCGCGCGGTGCTCGTCTATGGGCCCGACGCCGGGCTCGTGGCCGAGCGCGCCGAGCGCGCTCGCGCAAGTCTTCGCGCGGAAAGGGCAGGGGCAGACCGAGATCGTTCGCCTCGACGATCGCGATCTCGCCGAGGATCCGGCGCGGCTCGAGGTCGAGCTGCGGACCATTCCGATGTTCGCCGTCAGAGCGTCGTCCGCGTCACCGCCGGGCCGAAGCTCGATGTGCCCTCGCTCAAGGCGTTGCTCGCGGAGGACTTCGCCAATCGTCTTGATCGTGGAGGCCGGCAATCTCCGTCCCGACTCCGGCTTGCGCAAATTGTTCGAGAGCGCACAAACGTGCGGCGGCGCTTCCTTGCTACAGCGACGAGCGCGACCTCTCCGAGCTGATCGAAGCCGAACTCGCCGAAGCCGGTCTCAGCATCGACCGCGAGACGCGCGACTATCTGATGACGCGGCTCGGCGCCGACCAGGCCTTGTCGCGCGCCGAGGTCGTCAAGCTTGCGCTCTATGCGCAAGGGGGAGGGGCCGTCAGCCACGACGACATCGAGGCGATCGTCGGCGATGCCGCCGAGACGGCGCTCGAGAATTTCGTCTACGCGACGAGCGGCGGCGATGCGAAGGCGGCGCTCTCGGAGCTCCAGCGTCTTGCCGCAGCCGGCACGGACAAGGCGGCGGCGCTGTCGGCGCTCGGCCGGCATTTCACCCAGCTCCATCGCGTGGCCGCGGCGGTGGCGAGCGGGCGGCACGGCCGAGGAGGCGCTCCGTTCGCTCAGGCCCCGCCGCATCCCAAGCGCGAGGAGGCCTTTCTCGTCCATTGCCGCAGATGGGGAGCGGGACGGCTGGCGAAAGCGCTGCCGCTCATTCAGGAGGCGGTCAGGCGCTCGCGCCGCTCGCCCGATCTCGAAGGCGCCTTCGCCGAACGCCTCGTGCTCGCGCTCACTTCGAGGATTTGACGGACGGCGCGGCGTTGTAAGCATGTCGCGCGACAGAGCGAGGTGACGGCATGAACGAGCGCAACAGGACCGTCGAACCGCGCAACAGGCTTTTCGCGCTGCTCAAGGAACGCGCGTTCAGACGCGGCCGCGTGGTGCTCGCCTCGGGACGCGAGAGCGATTTCTATTTCGACATGAAGCCGGCGATGCTCGATCCCGACGGCGCGGCGCTCATGGCTGAGCTAATTCTTCAGCAAATTCAAGATGTTAAGGCAGATTGCGTCGGCGGATTGGAGATGGGCGCGGTGCCGCTCATCGCGCCCGTCGCGATGCGGAGCCGCGACTTCGGCCGCCGCCTTCCCGGCTTCTTCGTGCGCAAGACGGTCAAGGCTCACGGCACCAAGAAGCGCGTCGACGGCGCCGACATCGCCGGCAAGACCGTCATCATCCTCGAGGACGTGACCACCACGGGCGCGATCGGCGATGGATGCGGTCAAGGCCGTCGAAGAGGCCGGCGCGAAAGTGGCGCTCGTGCTCGCGATCCTCGATCGCGGCGAGGGCGCCGCCGAGCTCTATGCCAAGGCCGGCATTCCCTTCACGTCGCTGTTCCGCGCCGAGGAGTTTCTCGCCGTCGCTGAGTGACCCGCTAGCGTGGGACGGCGCAGCAGCCGGTGACGGATCTCCTCGAGCTGGTCGAGCGTCGCATAGCGGATGCGAAGCTCTCCCTTCTCGCCCTTGCCTTTGCGGATCTCGACCTCGAGCCCGAGAGCCTCGTGCAGCTCGGCTTCGGCAGCCCTCGTGTCGGCGTCCTTGCTCTTCTGCCGCTTCGGCTTGGGCGGGCCGCGATCCTGCGTGAGCGCCTCGACCTGGCGCACGTTCAGCCCTCGGATCACGATGCGGGCGGCAAGCGCGACGGCGTCGGCACGCCCGACCAGAGGCCGCACGTGACCCGCGCTCAGCGCGCCGGAGCGCACCAGATCCTGCACGCTCTCGGGGAGCTTCAACAGGCGCAGCGTGTTGGCGAGGTGACTGCGGCTCTTGCCGATGATCCTGGCGAGATCCTCTTGCGTGTAGCCGTGGCCCTCGATCAGGAGCTTGTACCCCTCCCCTTCCTCGATCGCGTTCAGGTCCTCGCGCTGGACGTTCTCGATGATGGCGATCTCGACCGCTTCCTGGTCGGTGAGCGCGCGCACGACGACCGGCACTTCGTGCAGATTGGCGAGCTGGGCCGCGCGCCAGCGGCGTTCGCCGGCGACGATCTCGTACGTGTCGCCCGACGACGGCCTGACCACGAGCGGCTGCACCAGCCCGCGCTCGCGGATCGAGGCGGCAAGCTCCTCGAGCTGCGCTTCGGCGAAGTTCCGCCGCGGATTGAAGCGGCCGGGCTTCAGCGCGGCGAGCGGAACCGCTCGCCGATCCTCATCGGCGCCGAGCGCCGCGTCATCGACGCGATCGCCGATGAGGGACGCGAGCCCCCTCCCCAGTCTCGTTTTCTGCGCGCCTGCCGCCATGGCGAGCCTCCTCCCCGTAATTTGCCGCTAGATGCCTCACGCCGCACGCATCCGCCGCTCGCGCTCGATCACCTCGGAGGCGAGCTGAATGTAGGCCTGGCTGCCGGAGCAGCGATAATCGTAGAGCAGCACCGGCTTCCCGTGCGAGGGCGACTCGGCCACCCGCACATTGCGCGGGATGATGGTCGCATAGACCTTCTCGCCGAGGACGCGCCGCACGTCGTCGACCACCTGGTCCGACAGGCTGGTGCGCTGGTCGTACATGGTGAGCACGATGCCGTGGATCTGGAGCTTCGGGTTGAGGCGCACCCTGATCTCCTCGACCGTGCTCAGGAGCTGCGCCAGTCCCTCGAGCGCGAAGAACTCGCATTGCAACGGCACGAGCACGGCGTCCGCGGCGGCGAGAGCGTTAACAGTCAGTAAATTGAGCGAGGGCGGACAGTCGATGAGGACATAGGTCGTCGCCAGGTCCGGCGTCTCGTCGGCACTCATCGCGGCCAGGCAATCGCGCAGGCGATAATGCCTGCCGCCCGCCGCCCCCGCTTCGCGCTCGAACGACATGAGATCGATCGTTGCCGGCACGATGGAAAGCCGCGGCACGTGGGTCGGCACCCTCGCCGCGGCAAGGGTCGCCTGCCCGCTCAAGCACATCGAAGGTCGATAGCGGGCGCTCGTCGATGCCGAGCCCGGTGCTGGCATTGCCCTGCGGATCGAGGTCGATGATCAGCACGCGCTCGCCGACGGCGGCGAGCGCCGTGCCGAGATTGATCGCCGTCGTGGTCTTGCCCACGCCGCCCTTCTGGTTGGCGAGAGCAAGGACGCGCATGCGGCGTGGCCCGAATGCGGTTCATGGCGCGCTCGCCCCCTCGCCGCGCCGGCGAAGCGCCGTCACCTCGACGATATGGGAGTCCGGCGAGGTCAGGCTTCGGGTGCAGGCGGCCGGTGAAGTCGAAGCGCGCCCGCGCTTCTGCCATCTCGGTATCCGCCTCGCGCCCCTTCAGGAACAGCCCCCTGGTCTCTGGCCCGAAGAACGGGCTTGCGAGCTCGAAGAGACGCGGCAGCGGCGCAAGCGCCCGCGCGCTCACCACGTCGGGCCTGAAGGCTCTGAGCGCTTTCGCCGAGCTCTTCAATGCGCATGGCGTGAATGTCCACAGGCGCCTTGGTCGCGCGCACGACCTCGGCGAGGAAGGCGCATTTCTTGCGGTTGCTTTCGACCAGATGCATGCGGAAATCCGGCCTCCCGGCTTGAAGGATGGCGACGACGAGCCCGGGAAAGCCTGCCCCTGAGCCGAGATCCAGCCAGAGTCGCGCCTTTGGCGCAAGGCCGCGCAACTGCGCCGAATCGGCAAAATGCCGGGACCAGAGGAGCGGCAGGGTCGAAGGCGCGACCAGATTCGTTGGATTTCTGCCACAACGCGAGGAGATCGGCGTAGCGGACCAGCCTGTGGATTGTTTCACGTGGAACTTTAAAGACTTCCGCGAAATCCTCCGGCCCGCCGATGCGCCGCGCCTCGCTTCTCACCGGGCATCGCGCCCTGCCCTCACCCTCAAGCGGTCCTCGCCGCCGCGCCCTTCTTCAGGTGGGCCAGGAGCAGCATGAGCGCGGCGGGGGTCATGCCGTCGAGCCTGGCGGCTTGGCCGAGGCTCGCCGGCCGGTGCCGGTCGAGCTTCTGGCGAAGCTCGGTGGAGAGGCCCGGGAGGGCCGCGAAGGCGAAGTCGCACGGGATGGCGATGCCCTCGTCCTTGCGGAAGGACGCGATGTCGAGCTCCTGCCGCTTCACATAGACGGCGTAGCGCGCATCGACCGCGAGCTGCTCGGCGATCGCCGGATCGAGCTCGCCGATCTCGGGCCAGATCGCGGCAAGCCGCGCGACATCGACGCCGGGATAGCTCAGCAGCTCGAACGCGCTCCGCTTGCGTCCGTCGCGATTGACGGCGAGACCGAACTTGGCGGCCTCGTCGGGCGTGAGCGCGAGCGCTCGCGAGAAGAGCCGCGCCTTCCGCGAGCTGCTTCGACTTCGCGGCGAAGCGCCGCGGCACGCGCGGTGCCGACGCAGCCGATGCCGATGCCGAGCGGCGTCAGGCGCTGATCGGCATTGTCGGCGCGGAGCGTGAGGCGATATTCGGCGCGGCTCGTGAACATGCGGTAGGGCTCGGTCACGCCGCGGGTGACGAGGTCATCGATCATCACGCCGAGATAGCCGTCGGCGCGGCTCACGCTGAAGCGCGCTTCGCCGCGCCGAAGCCGAAAGCGCGGCGTTGACGCCGGCAATGAGCCCCTGCCCCGCGGCCTCCTCGTAGCCGGTCGTGCCGTTGATCTGGCCGGCCAGGAACAGGCCGCGCGACGGCCTTGACCTCGAGCCCCGCGGTGAGCTCGCGCGGGTCGACATAGTCGTATTCGATGGCGTAGCCCGGCCTGATCACGCGCGCGGCTTCGAGCCCCGGGATGGTCTCGAGGAATTCGTGCTGCACGTCCTCGGGCAGCGAGGTCGAGATGCCGTTCGGATAGACGGTGTCGTCGTCGAGACCTTCGGGCTCGAGGAAGATCTGGTGGCTGCTCGCGCTCCTTGAAGCGCACGACCTTGTCCTCGATCGAGGGACAATAGCGCGGGCCGACGCTCTCGATGGCGCCCGAATACATCGGCGCGCGGGCGAGATTGCGCTGCGATGATGGCGTGGGTCGCCTCGGTCGTATGGGTGATGTGGCAGACGACTTGCGGCGTCGTGATCTTCCCGGTGAGGAACGAGAAGGGCCGGGGCGGATCGTCGCCGTTCTGCACCTCGAGCCCGTCCCAGCGGATGGTGCGGCCGTCGAGGCGGGGCGGGGTGCCGGTCTTGAGCCGGCCCATGCGCAGGCCGAGGCCGTAGAGCCGCGTCGAGAGGCCAAGGGCAGGGGCCTCGTTGATGCGCCCGGCCGGGATCTTGCGCTCGCCGATATGGATGAGGCCGCGCAGGAAGGTGCCGGTGGTGAGCACCACGGCGCCGGGCCGAGAAGCGCCGTCCGTCCGCCGGTGACGATGCCGGTGACAGTGCCGTCCTTCCACGATCAGATCCTCGACCGCGGCCTCGATGACTTCGAGGCCCGGCGGTGGCGCGCGATCGCCGCCTGCATGGCCTTGCGGTAGAGCTTGCGGTCGGCCTGGGCGCGGGGGCCCTGCACGGCCGGCCCCTTGCTCCGGTTCAGCACCCTGAACTGGATGCCGGCGGCATCGGCCACGCGGCCCATCAGCCCGTCGAGCGCGTCGATCTCGCGCACGAGATGGCCCTTGCCCAGGCCGCCGATGGCCGGATTGCAGGACATCTCGCCGATGGTGGCAAAGCTGTGGGTGACGAGCGCCGTGCGGGCGCCCATGCGCGCGGCCGCGGAAGCGGCCTCGCAGCCGGCATGACCGCCGCCGATGACGATGACGTCGAATCCCTTGTTCATGGCCCGTACCTAATCGGTTCAGGCCTCCGCCGTCAAAGCGGCCCCCGATTGTTTCACGTGAATCAATCCGGGCCTCACTTGCCGATGCAGAACTCGGCGAAGATGGCTCCCAGCACCTCCTCGACATCGATCCGGCCGGTGAGCGCGGCCAAGATGGTGGGCGGCGATGCGAAGCTCCTCGGCCTTGAGCTCAGGACCGAGCGCCTGGTCGCCGTAGCGCTCAAGCGCGGCCTGCGCGGCCTCAAGCTCGACCCGGTGGCGGGCGCGGGTCAGAAGCGGCGCCCCCGCCCCCGCTCCCGTAGCGAGAGCCGCCTTCTCGGCGAGCGTCTCGACAAGGTGCCCGATCCCCTCGCCCGGTCTTGGCCGAAACTCTGAGGCCGTCCTTCCCAGCGCCGGTCCTTGGGCGCAAGGTCGATCTTGTTCAAGACCGTGATCGGCGCGGGACCCTCACCGACGCGCTGCGATTTGACCTGAGCAAGCCCCGGAGGCGCCTCCCATTGCGGCGCGGTCGCATCGACCAGCCACAGCACGAGGTCGGCGTCCCCTGCCCGCGCCAAGGCCCGCCTGATCCCCTCGGCCTCGATCTTGCCTTCGGCTTCGCGCAGGCCCGCGGTGTCGATGAGCATGACCGGCACGCCGCCGAGATCGAGATGCACCTCGATGACATCGCGCGTCGTGCCGGCCTCCTCCGACACGATCGCCACGTCGCGCTTGGCGAGCGCATTCAGCAGGCTCGACTTGCCGGCATTGGGCGCACCGGCGATGACGACCTTGAGCCCGTCGCGCAAGCGCTCTCCGCTGCGGTCCGACAGATGGCGCGCGATCGCCGCGCGCAAGGACGCGACGATGGCATCGGCCTTCGCGGCTGACATCGGCGATCACGTCGCCCTCGTCGGCGAAATCGAGTCCGGCCTCGATCAGCGCCTGCGCCCGCACGCAGCTCGGCGCGCCAGCCTTCGTAGAGCGCGCGCAGCGACCCTTCGGCCTGCGCCAAGGCCTGGCGGCGCTTGCGCCTCGGTCTCGGCGTTGACGAGGTCGGCGAGCCCTTCGACCTCGGTCAGGTCGAGCTTGCCGTTCTCGAAGGCGCGGCGCGCGAACTCGCCGGGCTCGGCGAGACGCGTGCCGGGGAGCGTGAGCACCGCGTCGATGACCCCGCGGATCACCGCGCGGCTGCCATGCACATGCAGCTCGGCCATGTCTTCGCCGGTGAAGCTCGCGGGGTCCTCGAACCAGAGCACGAGGCCGCGATCGAGAAGCGGCCCGTTCGGGAGCCCGATCGCGCGCAAGGCTCGCGTGGCGGGGAGGGGGCGCGCCACCGCATAGGGCGTCGAGCACGTCGCGCGTCCTTCGGCCCGAGATGCGGATCACGGCGATGGCGGCAAGGCCGGCGCCGCTCGCCGGCGCAACAATGGTGTCGGGATCAGTGGCGATCATTGAAGCTACTTGAGTTGAGTTTGTAGCGGCGTGGCGGTCGCGAGACGGAACTGCTCGGCGTGTAAATCCCCCTCACCCGGCGCGCTCTAAAGAGCGCGCCACCCTCTCCCACGAGGGGAGAAGGGTTGGAGCTTGTGGGCACGCCTGACATTTCCTCTCCCCTTGCGGGAGAGGGCTTTCTGCCGCGATCTTGCGCGCGAAGCTGCGCAAGTCGCATGGCGGAGAGGGTGAGGGGGAGGAGGCGATTTGTGTCCATCGAGTAGGCCATCCATGCGGCAGACGCGTTATCCTAGGGCGCGCGCGAAAGGAAGGACCATGCAGGAGCGCGTAGACGGTAACCAGCTCGGCCGGGAGACCAGCCCCTATCTCCTCCAGCACAAGGACAATCCCGTGCATTGGCGCCCGTGGGGCGAGGCGGCGCTCGCCGAGGCGCGCGCGAGCGGCAAGCCGATCCTGCTCTCGGTCGGCTACGCCGCCTGCCATTGGTGCCACGTCATGGCCCATGAGAGCTTCGAGGACGACGCCACCGCCGCGGTGATGAACGACCTCTTCGTCAACATCAAGGTCGACCGCGAGGAGCGCCCCGATATCGATGCGATCTACATGGGGGCGCTGCACGCGCTCGGCGAGCAGGGCGGCTGGCCGCTCACCATGTTCCTCACCTCCGACGCCGAGCCGTTCTGGGGCGGCACCTATTTCCCGAAGGAGGAACGCTTCGGCCGGCCGGCATTCGTCCGTGTACTGAATGAAGTCGCGCGCATCTATCGCGACGAGCAGGACAAGGTGCGGCAGAACGCCGACGCGCTGAAGGAGCGGCTCGCAGCCGCGCCGCGCCGGCGCCGGCGCCGCGCCGCCGCACGAGGCGACGGCTCGCCGATCTCGCCCGCCGTCTCGTGCAGGCGGTCGATCCGGTCCATGGCGGCATCAGGGGCGCGCCGAAATTCCCGCAGCCGCAATTCTTCAGCTTCTTGTGGCGCGCCGGCTCTTCGCTACGGTCTTGCCAATCCGCGCGAAGCGGTCGAGCTCACCCTCACCCATATCGCGCAAGGCGGCATCTACGATCATCTCGGCGGCGGCTTCGCGCGCTACAGCGTCGACGAGCGCTGGCTCGTGCCGCATTTCGAGAAGATGCTCTACGACAACGCGCAGCTCATCGACATGATGACCGAGGCCTGGCGCGAGACGAAGTCGCCGCTCTACGCCGCGCGCATCGCCGAGACGATCGACTGGCTCCTGCGCGAGATGGTCGGTCGAAGGCGGCGGCTTCGCCTCGTCGCTCGACGCCGACAGCGAAGGCGAGGAGGGCAAGTTCTATGTGTGGAGCTCGCCGAGATCGAGGAGGTGCTCGGCGCGGAGGATGCCAAACTCTTCGCCGAGGTCTACGACGTGACGGCGGAGGGGAATTTCGAAGGCCACAACATCCTCAACCGGCTCGGCGCCATCGAGTTGCGCGACGCCGAGACCGAGACGCGTCTTGCGGCGATGCGCGAGAAGTTGCTGGCGCGGCGCGCGGCGCGCGTGCGCCCGGGCTTCGACGACAAGGTGCTCGCCGACTGGAACGGATTGATGATCGCGGCGCTCGCCAATGCGGCCGACGCCTTCGATCGCGCCGACTGGCTCGAAGCGGCCGAGCGCGCCTTCGAGTTCGTCTGTATACGGATGATATCGAACGGACGGCTGTTGCATTCCTATCGCGGCGGCGAAGCGAAGGCGCCGGCCACCGCCAACGACTACGCCAACATGATCGGGGCGGCGCTCGCGCTTGCCAACGTCACCGGCAAGCGGAGCTACATCGAGCGAGCGCGCGAATGGGTCGACGTGCTCGACCGCCATTATTGGGCGTCCGATCTCGGCGGCTATTATTTCGCCGCCGACGATACCGTCAGACCTCATCGTGCGGCCGTTCAGCGGACAGGACGACGCGACGCCGAACGCCAACGCCGTGATGGTGTCGAATCTCATGGCGCTCCATCTGTGGACCGGGGAGGAGCGCTACCGCGAACGCGCGGAAGCGATTCTGCGCGGCTTCGCCGCAAGCGATGGGCGAGAACGTGTTCGCCCATTCCGGCCTGCTTGCGGCGACGCTCGACGCTTACGCGCCGGCGCTTATCGTGCTGATCGTGCCGGAAGGCGGCGATGCGCGCGCCTTGCGCCGCGCGCTTGCCGATGTGTCGCTGCCGGGTGCCGTGGTGCAGGAGCTGCGGGAAGGCGAGGGGAGTCGCGGGCTTCCGCAATCCTCACCGGCGCACGGCAAGACCGCGATCGACGGCAAGCCCACGGCCTATGTCTGCATCGGCCCGCAATGCTCTTTGCCGGTGACGGACCCCGCGGCGCTGGTGGAGACGATCAGGACCGCACGTCACGTGACAATCGCCTAGGCGGCGCGGCGACCGGCTTTCTGAAGTTCTACGTCATCGCGAGGCGGGCGCCGCATGCGGCCCTCGAAGATGAAACAGTGAAGGCGCTCCGGCAAGTCATCCTTCGAGGCTCGCTTCGCTCGCACCTCAGGATGACGCGAGGGGCGCTCCGCTCGCAGGTCCTAAGTGTTCATCGAGTCGAAGAAGTCGGCGTTGTCCTTGGTCTGCTTCAGCTTGTCGAGCAGGAACTCGATCGCGTCCTGGGTGCCCATCGGGTTCAGGATGCGGCGGAGCACATACATCTTCTTGAGCTGATCCGGCGGAACCAGGAGCTCCTCTTTGCGGGTGCCGGAGCGCGCGATGTCGATGGCCGGGAAGGTGCGCTTGTCGGCCACCTTGCGGTCGAGCACGATTTCCGAATTGCCGGTGCCCTTGAACTCTTCGAAGATCACCTCGTCCATGCGGCTGCCGGTATCGATCAGCGCGGTGGCGATGATGGTGAGCGAGCCGCCTTCCTCGATATTGCGCGCGGCGCCGAAGAAGCGCTTCGGCCGCTGCAGCGCGTTGGCGTCGACGCCGCCGGTCAGCACCTTGCCGGAGGACGGCACCACGGTGTTGTAGGCGCGGCCGAGCCGCGTGATCGAATCGAGCAGGATCACCACGTCGCGCTTGTGCTCGACGAGGCGCTTCGCCTTCTCGATCACCATCTCGGCGACCTGCACATGGCGCGAGGCCGGCTCGTCGAAGGTGGACGAGATCACCTCGCCCTTCACCGAGCGCTGCATGTCGGTCACCTCTTCGGGCCGCTCGTCGATGAGCAGCACGATGAGGTAGCACTCGGGGTGATTGGCGGTGACCGAGTGGGCGATGTTCTGGAGGATGATGGTCTTGCCGGTGCGCGGCTGCGCCACGATCAGACCGCGCTGGCCCTTGCCGAGCGGCGCCACGATGTCGATGACGCGCCCGGTCAAGTCCTTGCTGGTCGGCTTCTCGATTTCCATCTGCAGCCACTCGTCGGGATAGAGCGGCGTCAGATTGTCGAAATGGATCTTGTGGCGCTGCTTCTCGGGGTCCTCGAAATTGATGGTGTTGACCTTGAGCAGGGCGAAATAGCGCTCGCCTTCCTTCGGGCTCCTGATCTGGCCTTCGACGGTGTCGCCGGTGCGGAGACCGAAGCGCCTGATCTGCGAGGGCGAGACATAGATGTCGTCGGGGCCGGCGAGATAATTGGAGTCGGGCGAGCGCAGGAAGCCGAAGCCGTCCTGCAGCACCTCGACGACGCCGGTGCCGGTGATCTCGACGTCGCGGGCCGCGAGTTGCTTCAGAATCGCGAACATGAGCTCCTGCTTGCGCATGGCGCTCGCGTTCTCGACGGCGACCTCCTCGGCGAAGCTCAAGAGCTCCGTCGGCGACTTGGTCTTCAAATCTTGCAGCTTCATTTCCTGCATGCGCTGCTACTCCAAAGGGGAAATGGACTTAGGCGTTTCGAGTTCCGCGCCGGGGGCAGCGCGGTTTCACGGAAGGGGGTAGGAAATGCCTCGGCGGGAAGGCGAAGTTCGGCGCCTGCTCCACTCCGGGTGACCCGATCTTTTGGGGAGAAGCGGGCCGCGACAGCGTCCCGAATTGGATGCGACTCGTCTTATAGCAGACCAAGACGGCGGGCGGAATAGGTTTGGCGCAAGCGCCTAGAAGGGGCGGACAACCGCGAGAATCACGATGAAGATCATGAGGATGGTCGGGATCTCGTTGGCGATGCGGTAGAAACGCGCCGACCGCGTGTTGCGATCCAGGGCAAAGTCCTTCGTCCATACCGCAAGCAGGCCATGATAGGCCGACAGCGCCAGAACGAGGATGAGCTTGGCGTGAAACCAGCCGTCCCGCGACCAGTCGATCGCGCCGGAAAAGACGAGCATCAGACCGAGCACCCAGCTCGCGATCATGGCCGGCGTGGTGATGTAGCGCAGCAGGCGTCGCTCCATCACCTTGAAGGTCTCGGATTGCTCTGAGCCCGGCTTGCTCGCCGCATGATAGACGAAGAGCCGCGGCAGATAGAGCAGCCCCGCCATCCAGGCGATGATCGCAATGACGTGGAAGGCCTTGATGTAGGGGTACAGCATCGGGGAGACAAGGGGATTAGGACGAAGCCGGACTTCTTCACCAGATCGACGAGCCGCGCGACGTGGTCGATCGGCGTCTCGGGAAGAATGCCATGGCCGAGATTGAAGATGAAGGGGCCTGGGGCGAGCGTCTCGAGGATCGCGTCCACGCGCCGGTCAAGCTCGGCGCCTCCGGCGACGAGCAGGACCGGATCGAGATTGCCCTGCACCGGAACGAGGGTCTGTAGCCTGTCTCTGATCCAGGCAAGGGGCTGGCTCGTATCGCAGCCGATGGCATCGACGCCCGTCTCCTTGGCGTAGCGCTCGGCGAGCGACGCCTGCGCCGCGCGGAAAGCCGATCACGGGCGTCCCCGGCACTTCGGCCTTGACCCGCTCGACCAGTCGCCTGGTCGGCGCGATGCACCAGCGCTCGAAGGCATCCTCGGGAAGGCTTCCGGCCCAGCTGTCGAAGATCTGCAGGACGCGCGCGCCGGCTCTGACTTGGTTCACGAGATAATCCGCGGAGCTGTCCACCAGGAGATCGATCAGGCGCTGGAACGTGGCCGGATCGCGATAGGCCAAAAGCCGCGCCGCAGCCTGGTCCTTGCTGCCGCCGCCCTCGACCATGTAGGTCGCAACCGTCCAGGGCGCACCGCAAAAGCCGATCAGCGGCACTGTCTGCGGCAGCTCCGCCACGACCCGTTCGATGGTCTCGTAGACCGGCGCAAGCGTCTTTGCCGCGCCTGCCACGATCAAGCGCGCGCAATGGCTCTCGCCGTCCGTGACCGGCTCGAGCCTCGGTCCTTCTCCTTCGACGAATTCGACCTTCTGACCGAGGGCATAAGGGATGATGAGGATGTCGGAGAAGACGATGGCCGCGTCGAATGCGAAGCGTCGCAACGGCTGCAACGTTACTTCGGCAGCAAGTTCGGGCGTACGGCAGAGATCGAGGAACGAGGCGACCTTGCCTCTCACTTCCCGGTATTCCGGGAGATAGCGACCCGCCTGGCGCATCAGCCAGATCGGCGGAGGAGAGGTGGTTTCCCCGGCAAGGACTTTGAGGAAGGGCTCGCTGAGGACGGCACGCGCAACATGGGTTCCTAAAATACTAAAAGAGAAGTCTCTAATTAGGTTTCTACTGTTACAGTTAGGGCGGTGGAATAGCGGACATTCCGGTCTGTCACCAGGCTCTCTACAGGACTCCAGACTGCGGCGGGAACCTATCGATGGCCGAACTGGGGCGACTGTGGCTAACGCCTCGGTCGCGGCAGCCGCGACGGCTTCGTCCTGGGCTGTTCATGAGCGATGCTCCCTCTCTTGGCAAGAGTTGGACAGCCTGTGGGTAACGGCCTGGCCGGACTGGGGACGACAGAGGGTATTGCCGGCTCTGTCGGAAAAGTCCGTCATTTTCTCGACACAAGCGAATCTGTGAAGAACTTACGCCCATTGTTCCGGAGAGCGTGGGAGAGGGCGGGACCCTCACCGGAGTTGCTCCCTTAACCCATCGCGGTTATCCAAAGGGATTGCCATGGATATCCAGCGAACATTCCACCTGCACATGATCTCCGACGCGACCGGCGAGACGCTGATCACCATCGCCAAGGCCGTCAGGGTCCAATACGCGCAGGTGCGGGCGATCGAGCATCTGCACCCCCTGGTGCGAAGCCGCCGCGAACTCGAGCGGGTGGTGAGGGACGTCGAAGCCGCGCCCGGGATCGTGCTCTACACGCTGTTCAATCGCGAGCTTGCCGATGAGCTCGAGCGGCTCGTGCAAGAGGCTGAACGTCCCTTGCGTGCCCGCGCTCAAGCCGATCCTGCAAGTGTTCGAATCCTATCTCGGCACGCCGTCCACCCCCACGGTCGGCGGCCAGCACGTGCTCGATGCCGATTATTTCCGGCGCATCGAGGCGCTCAACTTCACCATGCTGCATGACGACGGCCACCTGCCGCCAAACCTCAACGACGCCGACATCGTGCTGATCGGCATCAGCCGCACCTCGAAGACGCCGACCTCGATCTATCTCGCCAATCGCGGCTTCAAGACCGCCAATGTGCCGCTGGTCCCGAGCGTGCCGTTGCCGCCTCAGCTCGAGGTCCCGACCAACGCCTTTGTCGTCGGTCTTGTCGCGAGTGCCGAGCGGATCGCGCAAGTGCGGCAGAACCGCGTGATCGAGCATGCCCATAACCACCTCGACGACTATGTCGACCGGGAGGCGATCGCCGCCGAGATCGCCCAGACCCGGGCGCTGTGCGCGCGCCATGGCTGGCCGATCATCGACGTGACCCGCCGCTCCATCGAGGAGACCGCGGCCGCCATCATCCGCCTCTATCACGACCGCGAAGCGCCGGCGCTCGAGGCATGAGCAGTTTCCTGCAGGCCGGGCGGCCGCCCGTGATCCTCGCCTCGGCCAGCAAGTCGCGGGCGCGGATCCTCGAAGCGGCGGGTCTCGCTTTCATCGTCGAGCCGCCGGGCCTCGACGAGGCCGCCATGCGCCAAGCTATCGGCGGGGAGCGGTCGCTCGACCCCTCACGATGTCGCCGAAGTCCTGGCACGGGCCAAGGCCGAGGCGGTCAGCGATCTTGCCCGCAAGGCCTACGTGATCGGCGGCGATCAGGTTCTGGCGCTCGGCGAGACGATCCTCGCCAAGCCCGACAGCATGGAGGCGGCGCGCCGCCAGCTGCTCGATCTCCGCGGCAAGCGGCACACGCTTCACACCGCGGTCGCCGTCGCCACCAATGGCGAAACCATCTGGGCGGAGACGACGCTGGCAACGCTTACCATGCGAAAACTGTCGCCGGAGTTCATCGGCCGCTACCTTGCCGCCGCCGGCGAGGAGGTGCTGAGCTCGGTCGGTGCATACCAGATCGAGTCGCTCGGCATTCAACTGTTCGAAGCGATCGAGGGCGACTATTTCTCGATCCTGGGCCTCCCCCTCCTACCGCTCCTCGATACGCTTCGGCGCGAGGGCGTCATCGAAGGGTAGGGCTCATGCTGCGCGCCTGTGTCATCGGCTGGCCGGTCGAGCATTCCCGCTCGCCGCTGATCCATCGCTACTGGCTGAAGCAGTACGGCATCGACGGCGCTTACGAGAAGGAAGCGGTGAGGCCCGAGGATCTGGCGGGGTTTCTCGGCTCGCTCAAGGAGCATGGCTATGGGGGCGCCAATGTCACCCTTGCCGCACAAGGAGGCGGCGTTGCGGCTTGCGGCGGTGGCCGACGAGGCGGCACGAACGATCGGAGCGGCCAACACGCTGTGGCTCGACGGGGCAGGGCGGCTCAACGCGAGCAACACCGACGCCTACGGCTTCGTGACCAATCTCAACGCAGAGGCGCCCGACTGGAACGAGGGCCGCCGTCCGGTGATGGTGCTCGGCGCGGGCGGCGCAGCGCGGGCGATCCTGCATGGACTTCTGGCAGAAGGGGCCAGGCGGATCCTGCTTGCCAACCGCACACGCGGCCGGGCCGAGGCCCTGGCCGGCGCGTTTGGCCCTGCGGTGGCCGTGGTCGATTGGCGGGAGCGGGATCGCGTGCTTGCCGGCTGCGGCCTGCTCGTGAACGCGACCAGCCTCGGCATGACCGGCAAGGATCCCCCCGACCTCGATCTCGCTTCATTGCCTCCTGACGCCGTGGTCGCCGATATCGTCTATACCCCGCTCAAGACCGACCTTCTCGCTGCCGCGCGCGCCAGGGGCAACCGGACCGTCGACGGGCTCGGCATGCTGCTCTATCAGGCCGTCCCCGGTTTCGAGCGCTGGTTCGGGGTGCGTCCGGCGGTCACGCCCGCGCTCAGAACCCATGTCGCGGCGTCGCTCGGAGAGCGATGATGCTGGTGATCGGGCTCACGGGCGGGATCGGCATGGGGAAATCGGCGGCGGCCGAGCATTTTGCCGCGCTCGGCATCCCGGTTTTCAACGCCGATGCCTGCGTCCACCAGCTCTATGAAGGGGCCGCGGTCGAACCGATCGAGGCCGCTTTTCCCGGCGTCTCGAGCGAGGGACGCGTCGACCGGAAGCTGCTCTCTGAGCGGATTGCCGGATCGCCCGAGCGCCTGCTCCTGCTCGAGCGCATCGTCCATCCCCTGGTTGTCCAGGCCGAGCTCGATTTCCTGCGCGCGCAGGACGAGAAAGGCGCGCGTTTCGCGGTCCTGGAAATCCCCCTCCTGTTCGAGACCGGTGCCGATGCCCGTGTCGACGTTACCGTGGCGGTGAGCGCCCCCGACGACGTGCAACGCGCCCGCGTGCTGGCCCGTCCCGGCATGAGCGCTGACAAGCTCGAGCATCTCCTGGCGCGGCAGCTTCCCGATGCCGAAAGGCAGGCGCGGGCCGACTTCGTTGTGGACAGCGGCACGAGCCTTGAGCGCACGCGTATCGAGATCGATAGACTGATCGAATCGCTTAAAAGCAGGGAAGGGCGCGTCATGGATCGACTGCGCGCCCGCGACTAGCGAGAAGAGCTTGCGCGAGATCGTCCTCGACACCGAGACCACCGGGCTCGATCCGTTCGACGGCCACAGGGTCGTCGAGATCGGCTGCATCGAGCTCCTCAACTGCATCCCGACGGGCCGCGTCTGGCACTTTCACTTGAACCCCGAGCGCGACGTCCCCTACCCGGCCTTCGAAATCCACGGCCTGTCCACCGAGTTCCTGCGCGAAAAGCCACGCTTTGCCGAGCTTGCCGACGACATGCTCGCCTTCATCGAAGGTGCCATGCTGGTGATGCACAATGCCACCTTCGATATCGGCTTCCTCAATGCCGAGCTCGATCGCTTGTCCCGGCCGCCGCTCCGCTGGGACCGCGTGGTCGACACGCTGGCGCTGGCGCGAAGGAAGCATCCCGGCGCGCCGTGCAGCCTCGATGCGCTGTGCAAGCGCTATGGCATCGATCTTTCCGAACGCGAGAAGCACAGCGCGCTGCTCGATTGCAGACTGCTCGCCTCCGTCTATGCCGAGCTTGTCGGCGGCCACCAGGCGCGGCTCGAGTTTGCGGTGAACGGCGCACAGTCGATCATGCTGGGCACGAGCGCGGGACCCATCGCGCCACGGCCGCGGCCGCTTGCCCCGCGACTGACGGCAGCGGAAATCGAGGCGCACCGCGCTTTCGTGGCAACGCTCGGCGCCGAAGCGCTCTGGCTGCGTTATCAGGGCGTGAACGCCTAAACGGCCGCCCCGAACATCCTGGGCGATCGTGCTCGAATCTGGGTAACGGTCGGCGCTGCCCCTGGAATCACGTGCTGTTCTTGCCAAACAGACGCGTGAATGTGCCAATCACCTCATTGGCCACCTTTCTTTGCTGCGCCCTTGGGATCTTGAGTTTACGCGCAAGGCTTCCTTCTAGGATGAGGGTTGCCAAGCCGTGCACCATCGCCCAGCAAGCGATCGCGATTGCTTGTCTGACGTCGGTCGGTTGGTTGGCAAAAGCCTGGCCGATACCCTCGACCAGCTTTCCAAACGCCTCATCTTCACGTTTGCGCGCGTCGGGGTAGCGATCAAGCGGGACTGCGTCGGCCCGAAACATTGCCTGAAAATAGGCGGGGTTGCGCAGGGCAAACTCGACATAAGCGCGGCCCATGGCTTCCACGGCCTTGACCGGTTCCGAGCCAGCCTGAGCGGCAGCGCGCACGAGCGACTGTCCGAGCTTTGAGAAGCCTTCGCCCGCAAGGGCAGCGAGAATGGCCTCACGGTCGCCGAAATAGTGGTAGGGCGCCTGATGGCTCACGCCAGCTTTGCGTGCCACCTCGCGCATACTGAGCCGGTCAAGCCCACCCTCTTCGATCAAAGCAAGGCTCGCCTCCAGCACTTTTTGGCGGAGATCCGTCGGTTTTCGCATGGCAGAAAATTATTTGGCAGCTGGACTTGACACTGTCAAGTCCGCATCCTAAATACTAGACACTGTCAAGTTATCTCGTATCGAAAGGATGCCCCCGATGAACACCGTGAACACATTCGAACCACAATAGGATCGAACACCGACAAAATCGACAATTCCTTCCCCTACGTGCTCGTGTCGAGCCTCTCGGCAACCCTCGTCAGCCTAGCAGCCGTCTGGGCCTGGACCGCCACGACGCTTGGACCGGTGGCCGGAGCCTAGAGGATTCGCATTGCCTTGGTTATGCAGATGTCAGGAGGTTCACCATGACCAGACCCCGCACGATTGTAGGCAGCGCCTTGGCGACTGCTGTCATCAACGTCTTAGTAGCCTTGGTTCTCATCGTTGCACTGACGCCAGACGCCGCGCGGATCGAACCGCAGAAGCGGTACGATCATGCGCCTCTCTATCAACTGTCACCGATTCCCGCCGGCGCCGATTGGGGCCGTTCCTAGTCCCGGGCGAAGGGTGGAGAGACACCGAGGCGGAAAGAATTCTCTTGACACTGTCAACTTTCGATTTCAATTTAGACAGTGTCAAGTAGGTCAATCTTGCGAAAGGGATGCCCCAATGAACGCCACGAACAAGATAGTGCCGACCCCCGACGCAGATCGCGCCTTGCACGCCACGCTTGCGCTTCAGCGCGCTGCCTTCTTGCGCGATGGTCCGCCGACGCTGAAACAGCGCCGGGGCGACCTCATGAAACTCAAGGAAGCCATTCTGGCGCGCCAGGATGCCTTCGTCGCCGCGCTCGATGCCGATTTCGGCCACAGGGCGCGCCAAGAGTCCCTCATGCTCGACTTGGGGTCGACGGTCGGCGCCATCAACTATCTGCACAGCAACTTGCGACGCTTCATGCGCCCCGAGCGGCGCCACGTGGCCGCCATCTTCAAGCCGGCCTCGGCAAAGGTCGTGTACCAGCCGCTCGGTGTGGTTGGCATCGTTTCACCTTGGAACTTCCCTGTTTCCCTGGCTCTCACTCCGCTCGCCACCGCGCTCGCCGCCGGCAACCGCGTGATGCTCAAGCCGTCGGAGATGACACCCGCAACCACGGATCTGCTTGCCTCCATGCTGGCGGAGACGTTCGACGAGGAGCAGGTTGCCGTCGTGACCGGGGACGCCAAGATCGGCAGCGCGTTTTCGAGCCTCCCCTTCGACCATATTTTCTTCACCGGCAGCATTCCGGTCGGTCGTGCCATCATGCGGGCGGCGAGTGAGAACTTGGTTCCGGTGACGCTGGAGCTTGGCGGCAAGTCGCCCATCATTGTCGACCAAGGCTACTCGTTGCGTACCGCCGCGCGCCGCATCGCGTATGGCAAGTGCGCCAATGGCGGTCAGATTTGCACCTCCCCCGACTATCTCCTCCTGCCCAAGAGCGAAACGGAGGACTTCATCGCGGCCTACCGGCAAGAGGTCGATACGCTCTACCCCAACATCGGCGACAATCCCGACTTCACCTCAATTCTCAACGACCGACACTTCGCACGCCTGTCAGGATTGGTGGAGGACGCGAAGGCCAAAGGTGCCCGCGTCATCGAGCTCGGGACCAAGCAGCCAGGCGGCTCGCACTCGCGCATGTTCCCGCCGGTGCTGCTGCTCGACGTGACGGACGAGATGGCGGTGATGCAGGAAGAGATTTTCGGCCCAATCTTGCCCGTCGTCACCTATGACGGACTGGACGATGCCATCGCCTATGTGAATGCACGGCCGCGGCCGCTCGCGCTCTATTTCTTCGGGACCGATAAGACCTCGCAGCGCCTTGTGGTCGAACGGACGACTTCCGGCGGCGTGCTCATCAACGACACCATCCTGAATTACGCGCAGGACGATCTCCCGTTCGGCGGCGTCGGGCCAAGCGGCATGGGCGCTTACCACGGTGCCGAGGGGTTCAAGACCATGAGCCACGCCAAGAGCCGTGTTCCGGCAGGCGCGGTTCAACGCCGTCGATCTTTTCCGTCCGCCCTTCGGCAAGGCCTTTGACTTCCTGCTCAACATTCAGCTGCGCTGAGGTCTGTCAGTACCGGATGGTGAGGGACAGCCGAGTGGTGACCGCGCAAGCCTGTGCACGCGCCCTTCGGTCGAGCAAGCGTCGCCGGATATCGGTTGAAAAGGCCGACTGACGCGTCCGTGGTGCTTGGCTTCGGCGCCAAAAATGGTCAAACTGACGCCGAAATGAACACGATCAGGCAACGAGGAACCCCATGGGAGTGACGTCTGCGAGTCTCATCGTGGTTATTGTCGTAACCGCAGCGGTGGGCGCCGGCGTCGGAGGGATACTGGGAAACTATGTACCGGCGATCGCGGTTGCCTTAGGGGCCGGATTCTTGGCGACGGTGGTGGCCGTGATTGCAAGAAACACATTGGTCAATCGTCTGTCGGGCGCCGGACCAGACGAAGCGCGCATCCCTGTGGTCGTCGCCGTGTTCGCAGTCATCGGCTCGGTCGCGGGAAGCCTGGCTGCCAAGGAAATACTCGATCAGGCCGGCGGCGCCTATACCTCCGTATGGTTGGGCACGGTGGCGGGCCTCGCGTCAGCCGTTCTGGTGGCCCTCCTCATGATCACTTATCACATGCATCCCCAACCCTCGCGCCGATGAATTACACGCCATTCCGCGAATAGAACCGGCACATAGGGTGATGGTGGGCACTCCGAAGTGCTCCCGACCGCTCCGATGATTCAAGAGGAAACCACGCGTCCTGTTGCGGGCGGCGGCTCTGCTTTGCTTTCTGCTTGCAAGCTACGC
This sequence comes from uncultured Alphaproteobacteria bacterium, assembly GCA_963776655.1. Classification (GTDB taxonomy): domain Bacteria; phylum Pseudomonadota; class Alphaproteobacteria; order Rhizobiales; family Methyloligellaceae; genus Methyloceanibacter. The sequence goes on from CAVZNL010000005.1 coordinate 496,818, forward strand.
CTGTGTCTTCGACCTAGTCGCAAGGCGGGACCGTGTGCGCCGTCGTCGAAGCGGGCAGTATGCCGGTCGAACTTATACCGCGAGCCCCTAGTTCTTGGCTCCGGTCTGAACCCCAGCCTCGCCCGAGGTGAAGTTCTGGGCGTAGAGGCGGGCGAAATCGATCGGATCGAGTATCAGCGGGGGGAAGCCCCCGTCGCGGATGGCGTCGGCGAGCACGCGGCGCACGAAGGGGAACAGGATCGTCGGGCAATCGACGAACAAGACGGGCTGCAACAGCTTCTCGGGAACGCCGCGCAGGCGGAACAAGCCGCCATACAAGAGCTCGACGTTGTAGATGACGCCGAGGTCGCTGCTGGCATTGACCTCGAGCTGTAGCGCGACCTCATAGTTTTCCTCACCCCGCGGGCCGGCATTCACATTGACGCTGACCTTCAGCTGCGGGTTCTGACCAGGCCCTTGCAACGATTTCGGAGCGCTGGGACTTTCGAAGGAGAGATCCTTGACGTAGAGGGCGAGCATCGTGAGTTGGGGCTGGGTTGCGCTTTGCGCACTTGACGCCTGCGCCGGCTGCGCCGATTGCCGGGATGGCCCATCGCCATTCTTCTTTTTGGGCTGATCGCCCATCGCCTTGTTTTTCGCCATCGGGTGCAATCCTCCCAGCACTGGCTAGCATGGGATTGAAGCAGGCCGCAATTCCATGGACCAATAGGTGCCTGTGACCTGGGTGCTGCCTTGGTCCTTGCGGCAAGAACGAATTAAGTGCAAAGGGGTTTATGGTTGGCTTGGGGCCTGTGAATGCCTTAAGCTTCAGGTTGCGGGCAAGACTGGGAAGGCCAGGCCCGCGCTAAGGCTCCCGCTGGCAAATCTTTAGGCGCGCCCCATATCCCACCTAGAGGGTCCGCCTCCAAGCGCGGGCGTGATGCGGGTGTTGGCAAGATATGAGTGACGGCTTCGATATCTACACACTTCTGTTCCTGGTGCTCGCGGTCGTGATTTTCATCCGGTTGCGCAATGTGCTGGGGCGGCGCACGGGCAATGAGCGGCCTCCTTACGATCCCTATGCCGCGCCCGACACCAAGCGGGCCGGTGCGCCTGAAGCGAACGAGCCGGTGGTCGCGCTGCCGCGCGGCCGCGCGGCACGTGCCCCGGTCGAGACGTCGGGTCCGTCGACGGAGGATATCGAGGCGCGGCTCGGACGCCACGCCTCCAAGGACAGCCCGCTCGGACAATCGCTCACGGGGCTCATTCGCGCCGATCCCGCCTTCGATCCGAACCAGTTCCTCGAGGGCGCCAAGGCCGCCTACGAGATGATCGTCATGGCGTTCGCCGAAGGCGACGAAGAGGCGCTGAAACAGCTTCTCGGCACCGAGGTTTACGAAGGCTTCCATCGCGCGATCCGCGAACGCGAAGCCCGCGGCGAGAAGATGGAGTCGAGTCTCGTCGGCATCGACAAGACCGATATCATCGAGGCCGAGGTGAAGAACCGCACGGCCTATGTCACGGTGAAGTTCGTGAGCGAGCTCGTCTCGGTCACCCGTGACGCAAGCGGCGAGGTGATCGAAGGCGATCCGAAGAAAGTGCGCGAAGTCACCGACATCTGGACGTTCGCGCGCGACACCGCCTCGCGGAATCCCAACTGGAAACTGGTCGCGACCGAAGCCGCCAATTAGCGCAAATCTGGCAAAGCTCTTGTTGCCGCTCGCGGCGATCGTTGCCACGATTGCGCTCATCCTTTGGCGGTGCGAAGTGGAAGATCAGGCCATCAGGCTCACGCCTATCAGCTTTGCCGAGATCGAGGGCTGGGCCGGCGACGATCATGCAGCGGCGTTTGCGACGCTGCTGAAGTCCTGCCGCAAGCGATCGAAGAGCAGCCCGGTCTGCAAAGAGGCCTTGCGCCTTGCGGAGGCGGTCGACCGCGACACCGCACGGCGCTTTTTCGAGGCCAACTACGTCCCGCATCGTGTCGAGGGTGAGCCGCCCGGCCTCGTCACCGGCTATTACGAGCCCGAGGTGAACGGCTCGCGCAAGCGGAGCGGCAAGTTTCAGACGCCGGTCTATCGCCGGCCTGACGATCTCGTTCAGGTCAAGCCGGATCTGTTGCGTGCATTCTTCAACGACAGCCAGAGCGTGATGCGCCGGAAGGGCGAAAAGCTCGTGCCGTATTACACGCGCGCGGAAATCGACGCCGGCGCGCTCAAGGGCAAAGGGCTCGAGCTGCTCTATCTCGACGACTCGGTCGAGCTCTTCTTCATGCAGGTGCAGGGGTCGGGGCGCGTCAAGCTGACCGACGGGTCCTGGGTGCGGCTCGGCTATGCGGCCAAGAACGGGCACTCCTATACGTCCATTGGCAAGCTTCTCGCCGCGCGTGGCCAGGGACGGCCTAAGGACTTGACCATGGAGGGGCTGAAGACCTGGCTCAGGGCCGATCCGGCGCGCGGCCGGACGCTGATGCAGGAGAACAAGTCTTACGTTTTCTTCCGCGAGTTGCCGGAGGAAGAAGCAGGCGACGGTCCGGTCGGGGCCCAAGGCGTTTCGCTGACGCCCGGGCGCAGCCTTGCCGTCGACACCGCCTATCATAAGCTCGGCACGCCGATCTTCGTCGATGCGCGCGACCTTGCCACGCCGGAGGGCGCGCCGTTCCGGAGACTGATGATCGCCCAGGATGTCGGCTCGGCGATCCGCGGCAAGGAGCGCGGCGATATCTACTTCGGCTCTGGCGAGGCCGCGGGTGACATTGCGGGGAGGACCAAGGAGGCGGCGAGGTTTTATGTCTTGCTGCCGAAGTAGCGTCCGGCCGTCCATCCGGAATTTGTCATTGCCGGCTTGACCGGGCAATCCGGTAACCTCCGTAATGTATCGGGAAACGCGTGCCGGGATTACTGGATTTCCGTCTCGCGGTAATGACAGAGCGAGAGGTGGGCAAGGGACACATCGATCTATGGGCAGGCATAGAAACGACAGCGACGGCACGGAGCTGTGGGAGCGCGTGGCTAGGAGCGCCAAGCCGCTTGCCAAGGGAAAGGCTACGCGGCCCGGCCATCGGCCGAAGGAGCAAGCGCGCGAGCCCGCAAAGGAAGCGGCGCGGGTGCCACCCAGGCCCGCGCCAAAGATCGCGGCAAAGGCGGCTCCAGCCGCGCGCGCCGAGGCCTTGAACCGGCAGACGGCGCGGCAGCTCGAGCGCGGGCGGCTCGCTGTCGATGCGCGGCTCGATCTCCATGGCATGCGGCAGAGGGACGCGCACGCAGCCTTGCGGCGCTTCCTGAAATCGGCGCAACGGAAAGGCCATCGCAACGTGCTCGTCATCACGGGGAAGGGCGCGGAGGTGGACGAGAGCAGGCCCTTCTACGCGGCGGAGGAGCGCGGCGTGCTGCGCCAGGCGGTGCCGCATTGGCTTGGCCAGCCCGACCTCGCCCATGTGGTTGTAAGCTACGCGCCGGCGCCAAGGCGCCTCGGCGGCGAAGGCGCGCTCTATGTGCGCATCAGGGCCGCGAAGCGCTCATAGCCGGCGTCGGCCTTGGACGGGGGTGAAGGGTTCGGGCCGCTTCAAGGCGAGCAGGTCTGACGCCCTCATACTTCGACGCGATCACAAAATGAACTTGGACAGGTCGGCGTTCTTGGCGAGATCGCCGATATGGGCGCGCACGTATGCGGCGTCGATCACGATCTTCTCGCCTTGCTTGTCGGCAGCATCGAAGGAGATGTCCTCGAGTATCCGCTCCATCGCCGTGAACAGGCGCCGCGCGCCGATATTCTCGACATTGGTGTTGACCTCGACCGCGATGTCGGCGATGGCCTCGATGGCGTCCTCGGTGAATTCGAGCTCGACGCCCTCGGTCTTCATCAGCGCCACATATTGCTTGATGAGGCATGCCTTCGGCTCGGTCAGGATGCGGCGTAAATCGTCGCGGGTGAGCGGACGAAGCTCGACACGGATGGGAAGCCGGCCCTGAAGCTCGGGCAACAGGTCCGAGGGCTTGGCAGCATGGAACGCGCCCGAGGCGATAAACAGAATGTGGTCGGTCTTCACCGGCCCGTATTTCGTGCCGACGGTGGTGCCTTCGATCAACGGCAGAAGATCGCGCTGAACGCCTTCGCGGCTGACATCGACGCCGATGCGCTCCGAGCGCGCGCAGATCTTGTCGATCTCGTCGAGAAACACGATGCCGTTGTTCTCGACATTCCTCATCGCCTCCTGCACGATCATGTCGTTGTCGATGAGCTTGTCGGATTCCTCGCTCATGAGAATGTCGAATGAGTCGCGCACGTTGACTTTGCGCGGCTTGGTGCGCGTGCCGAAGGCTTTGCCGAGCATGTCCGAGAGATTGATCATGCCGACCTGGCTTCCGGGCATGCCGGGGATCTCGAAGGATGGCATGCTCGGCGTGTCGGCGACTTGGATCTCGATCTCGCGATCGTCGAGCTCGCCCGTGCGGAGCCGCTTGCGGAAGGCCTCGCGGGTCGAGAGCGCGGCGCCCGAGCCGACAAGCGCGTCAAGCACGCGTTCCTCGGCGTTAAGCTGCGCCTTGGCGGCCACCTCTTTGCGCTTGGCATCGCGCACGAGCCCGATGCCCGCCTCAAGCAGGTCGCGCACGATCTGGTCGACGTCGCGGCCGACATAGCCGACCTCGGTGAACTTGGTGGCCTCGACCTTGATGAACGGGGCGCCGGCGAGCCTGGCCAGTCGCCGCGAGATCTCGGTCTTGCCGACACCCGTCGGGCCGATCATCAGGATGTTCTTGGGCAGGACCTCCTCGCGCATGTCCTCTTCGAGCTGCTGCCGGCGCCAGCGATTGCGGAGCGCAATGGCGACGGCGCGCTTGGCGTCGCGCTGGCCGATGATGTGGCGGTCGAGCTCCGAGACGATCTCGCGAGGGGAAAAAGAGCTGCCCGCGGGGAGAGGTGAGGGGTACTGCACTACGGTACTCAAGTCGCTATCCATCACTTGGTCGCATCCAGGGTTTCGACGACCACCTCGTCATTGGTATAGACGCAAATCTTGGCGGCAATGGCCATCGCTTTGCGCGCGATCGCCTCGGCATCGAGCGGGCCGTCGAGCAAGGCGCGGGCGGCCGCAAGCGCATAGGGGCCGCCCGAGCCGATCCCCATCACGGCGTCGTCGGGCTCGAGAACGTCCCCGGTGCCGGTCAGCATCAGGCTCTCATCGGCATCGGCCACGATCATCATGGCCTCGAGCCGGCGCAAATAGCGGTCGGTGCGCCAGTCCTTGGCGAGCTCGACGCAAGCCCGCTTGAGCTGGTCGGGGAAGCGCTCGAGCTTGGTCTCGAGCCGCTCGAACAGGGTGAAGGCGTCGGCGGTCGACCCGGCAAAGCCCGCGATGACTTTGCCCGTACCGACCTGGCGCACCTTCTTTGCCGTGCCTTTGATGATGGTCTGGCCGTGGCTCACCTGCCCGTCTCCGGCGATCACCACCTTGCCGCCCTTGCGGACGGTCAGAATCGTCGTGCCGTGCCAAGTCTCGGGGGAAGATGCGGAAGGACCCATGGGTAGACGCGATATCGGTAGGGGCGGGCTGATGTTCAAGCTTTGGCGGATTAACGCTCTGATAGCACTCTTCGGCCCCCTCGCGTATAAGCGGGGCGGCTCGGAAGCGAATTGCTAAGAGCCTCAAGGTTAGACTTTAGACCATGCAGAAGCGTAGCAAAGACACGAGCCCCCGCCCGGCGCCCGCGGCGCGGCGGGCAAGCGTCACCCGCCGGACCAAGGAGACGGCGATTTCCGCCTCGGTGGATCTCGACGGCGCGGGCGCCTATGACATTGCGACAGGTGTCGGCTTCCTCGACCATATGATCGAGCAGCTCGCCCGCCATTCGCTGATCGACATCACGCTCAAGGCGGAAGGCGACCTCCACATCGATCAGCACCATACGACCGAAGATTCCGGCATCGTGCTCGGCCAGGCCGTGGCCAAGGCGCTCGGCGACAAGCAGGGCATCGCCCGCTACGGCTTTGCCTATCTTCCCATGGACGAGACGCTGACCCGCGTCGCGCTCGACGTTTCGGGCCGGCCGTTCCTCGTGTGGAACGTGGCGTTCACCCGCTCGAAGATCGGTGAGATGGATACAGAGCTGTTTCGCGAATGGTTCCAGGCCTTCGCCCAGCATGCCGGGCTCACGCTCCATGTCGAGACGCTCTATGGCGAGAATAGCCACCACATCGCCGAGACCTGCTATAAGGCGCTCGCCAGGGCGCTCCGTCAGGCGATCGCCGTCGACGAGCGGCAGAAGGGGCGCGTGCCCTCGACCAAGGGCCAGCTTTAAGAGTGCCGGACACCTCGCCGGCGAAATGAGTGTGTGAGCGGCCGTGACTGTCTTTGCCGTCTATGAACCGCCGGTTCAGGCGCGCGACTTGACCGAGCGCGCGGACCGGCTCGCCTTCGTCAAGGAGGGCTTCTCCTGGCCGGCCTTTTTCGTTCCCCTGCTATGGCTGATCTATCACCGCATGTGGATCGAATTGGTTGTGCTCATACTCGTCTATATCGCGATGCAACTCGCGATCGGAACCAATACCGAAGGACAGACATTGACGGCCTGGGCAGGCTTCGCCATCTCCGTTCTCTTTGCCTTCGCGGCCAACGATCTCCGCTCGGCCTCGCTCGAGCGGCGCGGCTACCGGTTCGTGGCTGCGGCCAGCGGCCGCGACCGCATCGACGCCGAGCGCTCGTTCTTCAGCCTCTGGCTGCCGCAACAAGAGAAGGCCGCGCGTGAATCCGCCGCAGCGCCCGCGCCGCGCCGTGACACGGGAGCGCGGGCGAGGCTTCCGCGCGGCGAGGGTGAGGAGGTCATCGGACTCTTCCCGCAGCCGTGAACCGCCATGTACGTCGCCATCATCGATTACGGTTCGGGGAACCTGCATTCCGCCGCCAAGGCCTTCGAACGGGCGGCGCTGGAGCAAGGCTCAAGGCTCGCGGTCAAGGTGACGTCCAAGCCCGAAATCGTCCTGGGCGCCGAGCGCATCGTGCTGCCCGGGGTCGGCGCCTTCGCCGATTGCCGGCAGGGTCTCGCCCGCATCCCCGGGATGATCGAGGCGCTGGAAGAGTCCGTGCGCCGGCGCGGCAAGCCCTTTCTCGGCATCTGCGTGGGGCTTCAGCTCATGGCCGAGCGCGGGCTCGAACATGGACCGACGCCCGGGCTCGGCTGGATCCCGGGCGAGGTGCGGGCGATTGAGCCAAGCGACCCTTCGCTGAAGATCCCGCATATGGGCTGGAACACGCTCGCGCTTCGGCGGCAGCCATGCCCTGTTCGAGGGCATCCCCACAGGCGAGGCCGGGCTCAACGCCTATTTCGTGCACTCCTACCATCTCGTGCCCGCGGGCGCCGATGCGCTCGTCGCCACGTCCGACTATGGCGGTCCCATCACCGCCTTTGTCGCCAAGGACAATCTGGCGGGCAGCCAGTTCCACCCCGAGAAGAGCCAGAAGCTCGGGCTCGCGCTGATCGCCAATTTCCTCAAGTGGAAACCATGACGGGGAAAGTGGCTCTCTTTATCCCTCCCCCTAGAAGGGGGAGGGTCGGGGTGGGGGTCGTCCTCATCCAGGCGCTGACCCCCACCCGACGTCCCCGGCAAGCCGGGGCCATCACCCTCCCCCTTTCAGGGGGAGGGAGGACACAGCGATGATCCTGTTTCCGGCCATAGACCTGAAGGACGGGCAATGCGTGCGTCTCCGCCAAGGCGAGATGACGCAAGCGACCGTCTTCAACACCGACCCGGCGGCGCAGGCGCGGAGCTTCGAGGAACAAGGCTTCCAATGGCTGCATGTGGTCGATCTGAACGGCGCCTTCGAAGGCCGGCCGGTCAATGAGAAGGCGGTCGAGGCGATCTTCGACGCCGTGCATATCTCCATCCAGCTCGGCGGCGGAATCCGCGACCTCGAAACCATCGTCGGCTGGCTCGAAAAAGGCGTGGACCGCGTCATTCTCGGCACGGCCGCTGTGCGCGATCCCGCTCTCGTGCGCGAAGCGGCCCGCGATTTTCCGGGCTGCATCGCGGTTGCCATCGATGCGCGCGACGGCCAGGTCGCGATCGAAGGCTGGGCCGAGACAGGCGAGACAACCGCGCTCGATCTTGCCCGCAGATTCGAGGACGCCGGGGTCGCCGCCATCATCCACACCGATATCTCCCGCGACGGCGTGCTGGAGGGGCTCAACCTCGAATCCTCCGCGGCGATCGCCCGCGCCGTCACCATCCCGGTGATTGCAAGCGGCGGCCTTGCCGGGATCGAAGACGTGAAGAGGCTGCTCGAGCCGCGCTACGCGATGCTGGAAGGCGCCATTGCCGGACGCGCGCTCTATGACGGGCGGCTCGATGCGCGCGAGGCGCTTGCGCTGCTCGGCGAGCAGCATACGTTCTAACGATGTTGAAGATCCGCCTCATCCCTTGCCTCGACGTGAAAGAGGGGCGCGTCGTCAAAGGCGTCAGGTTCGTCGATCTGCGCGATGCCGGCGATCCGGTGGAGGCCGCCGCCGCCTACGACGCGGCCGGCGCCGACGAGCTCTGCTTCCTCGACATCACGGCGAGCCACGAGAAGCGCGGCACGCTTCTCGACGTGGTCGTGCGCACCGCCGAGCGATGCTTCATGCCGCTCACGGTCGGAGGCGGCGTGCGCTCGATCGAAGACGTGCGCGCGTTGCTTGAAGCCGGCGCAGACAAGGTCTCCATCAACACCGCGGCGGTGAAGGATCGCAACCTTGTGCGCGCCGCCTCGGAGAAGTTCGGCGCGCAATGCATCGTCGTCGCCATCGACGCGAAGCGCGTCTCCGGCGACGGCGAGGCCGCGCAGTTCGAGATTTTCACGCATGGCGGACGCGAGCCGACCGGCCTCGACGCGGTCGGCTATGCGCGCGAGGTGGTCGGGCTCGGTGCGGGCGAGATCCTGCTCACCTCAATGGACCGCGACGGCACGCGCCAAGGCTTCGATCTCGAACTGACCCGCGCCATCGCCGACGCGGTGCCGGTGCCGGTGATCGCGAGCGGCGGCGTGGGCACGCTCGATCACCTGGTCGAGGGGGTCCGTCAGGGCCACGCTTCGGCCGTGCTCGCGGCTTCGATCTTCCATTACGGCGAGCACACGATCGGCGAGGCAAAGCGTCACATGGCGGCGGCGGGGCTGCCCGTGCGGCTTGACCCTCAAGGGAGGTAACCGGGGCTGAAGGCCGAACATAGCCGATTTGGTAAGGATTTCCGGCCGCAGCTATTTTCACGGCCTCTGCGGGGGTGTATGAGGCAGATCATGAGCAAAGACGTCCTGAGTCGCCTTGCCGCCACCATCAAGTCGCGGCGGCATGCACGGCCCGAAGACTCCCATACAAGGCGGCTGCTCGACGAAGCGCCGATCAAGCCGGCCAAGAAGCTCGGCGAGGAGGCGATCGAGGTGGCCATCGCCGCGCTTGCCCAGGACAAGACGGCGCTCGTGGGCGAGACCGCAGACCTGCTGTATCATCTGCTGGTGGTGCTTGAGTCCCGCGAGGTCGACCTTGACGAAGTGTTTGCCGAGCTTGAGCGGCGCATGGCGCTTACGGCGGTCGGCGAAAAGAGGCAGAAGACCGCGTCGCGCTGACGGGTGAGCGCCGTGACGATCAATCCGCGTCCCACCGCCGCCTTCTCGCCTTATGCCGTGTACCCGCGCGAGGATTGGGCAGAACTCCGGGCCGACACGCCCATGCCCCTCACCGACGCGGAGCTCGAGAATCTCAGCGGCCTGATCGAGCGCATCTCCGTCCAGGAGGTGATCGAGATCTATCTGCCGCTGAGCCGGCTGCTCAACCTCTACGTCGAGGCGGTGCAGGGCCTGCACAGCGTCACCGAAAAGTTCCTGCGCAAGGGCAACAGCAAGATGCCGTTCATCATCGGCCTTGCCGGCAGCGTCGCCGCCGGCAAGAGCACCACGGCGCGCGTGCTCCAGGCGCTGCTCGCCCGTTGGCCGAGCCATCCGCATGTGGAGCTCGTGCCGACCGACGGATTCCTCTTTCCCAACGCCGTGCTCGAAACGCGCGCGCTGATGCAGCGTAAAGGTTTTCCCGAGAGCTACGACCTGGCCCGCCTGCTCGCGTTCCTGGCCCAGGTGAAATCGGGAAAGGACGGCGTGAAGGCGCCGCGCTACTCGCATCTCATCTACGACGTACTGCCCGACCAGACGCTAGAGATCGGGCAGCCGGACATCGTCATCATCGAGGGCCTGAACGTGCTACAGCCGGCGACGATGCCGAAGGACGGCGAGGCCATTCCCTTCGTATCGGATTTCCTCGATTTCTCGATCTATATCGACGCGGCGGCCGAGCTGGTGGAAAGCTGGTATATCGAACGCTTCCTGCGCCTGCGGCAGACCGCCTTCCGCGACCCCGCCTCGTACTTCCACCGCTATTCCACCCTGTCGGAGGCGGAGGCGCGCGAGACCGGCCTTTCGATCTGGCGCTCGATCAACCTCGTCAATCTGACGGAGAACATCCTGCCGACGCGCCAGCGCGCCGACCTCATCCTGCGCAAGGGGCAGGACCACGCGGTCGAGACGGTGGCGCTGAGGAAACTCTGAACGCCGCCGAGCGCTACGGCAGCGGCTCAGATTAGGGCGGCGGCGGATAGAGCGCCGCAGGCCCGAGCCCGATATTCAGCCGGAGCATGGTGCGGCTGGCGAAGACCCCGTCGTCGTCGATCTGCGTCGGCTCGTCCCGATCCGTTGTTAGTAGCGCATCTCCGGAACCGAGGAGATGTACTCGTAGTCGGTCCACGAGCGACAGGCTGGTGCGCATGCCGATCTGCTTGCGCGTCTCGAGCGAAACGGTGCCGATGAAGGCAAGCTCGTCGTTCGACTGGCGAAACTTGGATTGAATGGCACGGAGCTGCACGGAGAACCGGCCGTCATAATCGGTGTCGGCGTTGTAGAGGCCGGCGCGCAGATTGATGAAGGTGCGCAAGCCGAGGCGATCGTAGATGCCGCCGACGCCCTTCACGGCGAGCCGACAAACGGGATGAAGCCGAAACTGTATTCGCCGCCGATCCCGACATAGCCGCCGACATAGGTGGTATCGAGGCGTTTCGTTGTAAGTGAAAACGTCGAAGCCATTCAGCTCGCGACCCCGGAGTCGGTTGTCCTGATCGATGCCGCGGACGTCGGCGCCGACGATGAAGTAGTCGTTGCGATAGATATTCGGCTTGTCGTGAACGGGCTCGGCCCGGCCGAATTTCAGCTCGGCTTGGGCGCCCCAGTAATCCGCGTCGCGGTTGGTCTTGGTGCGGAGCGTGGAGCTGTCCTCGAGGAAGCCCGGTCGCGGGATCGACCACGACGCATCCGCCCGGTGCACGTCGTTGCGGTGGTCGGTCTCGACATTGGACCAAGAAGCCCTTGACCGCACCGGTCACGCGCATGCCGCCCCAATAGCCGAACGGCGTCTCGACGCCGCCGCCAACCGCCCCGCCGAAGTCGTCCCACTCGCTCTCGCTGTTCTTTTGCCGGCGGAAGCTGCCCGGGTCGCCGATGCCGGTGAACTTGATGTCGGGGAGCGACAGGAACTGGACGCCGCCGCCGATCCAAAGCGTGGTCCCGTTGACGGTCACGGATGGTCAGGCCCTGCGGCATTGGCCGCCTGCACCAAGGCCGCAAGCCCTAAGCCCGTGGCCGCAATGAGCAATACTGGTTTGAGCATGGAGGCCCCCAAGCGTCCGAAGCGTGATTCCCACCATAACAGCGAACGCGGCGCGAAAGTGCCTATCGCATAGGATACGAGAAGGCGATTTCCCGCTTGCGTGGCCAAAAAGCCACAGGGACCGGGTCAGGGGACGAGGCCTTTCTCCTTGGCAAGCGCCCGCAAGGAGAGCTCCGGACGCGCCCCGATATGACCGATCACCTCGGCGGCCGCGAGGCTCCCCAGCCTGCCGCACGCGGCGAGCGGCGCCCCTTGCGTCAGGCCGTAGAGGAAGCCCGCGGAATAGAGGTCGCCGGCTCCGGTCAAGTCGACCACCCGGTCGACCGTCTCGGCCTCAATGGCCAGGCTTTCGCCCCCCGCAACGATCACCGATCCCGCCTCGGAGCGGGTCAGGACGGCCATCTCGCAATCGGCGCCTGCGGCCGTCGGCGGCCTCGTCGAAGCTGTTGACCCGGTAGAGGGTGGTAATCTCCTTCTCGTTGGCGAAGACGATATCGGCATCGTGCCGCACCAAAGCCCTGAAATCTTCGCGGTGACGGTCGACGCAGAAGGCATCGGACAGGCTGAGCGCCACCTTGGCGCCGGCCGCCTTGGCGGCGCTTGCGGCCTCTCTGAAGGCGGCCTTCGCCTCGGCGCGGTCGAATAGATAGCCTTCGAGGTAAACGATCTTGGCGGCGGAGATCATGTCTTGGTCGAGATCGCCGGGTGCAAAATCGACGCTCGCGCCGAGAAACGTGTTCATCGTGCGCTCGCCGTCCGGCGCGACGAGGATAAGGCAACGTGCGGTCGGCTCCCCGTCGGTTGCGGGCGGCGTATCGTAGGCCACACCGAGCGAGCGGATGTCGTGGCGGAAAATACCGCCGAACTGATCCGCCGCCACTCTGCCGATAAAACCTGTTTCGGCGCCGAAGGAGGCAAGACCGGCAATGGCATTGGCGACCGATCCGCCGGAGCGTTCGACCGCGGGCCCCATCGCGCCGTAGAGGCGGTTCGCCTCCTCCGCATCGATCAGGCGCATGGAGCCCTTGACGAGGTCGTGCTTGGTGAGAAAGCCCTCGTCGCAGCGGGCAATGATGTCGACGATGGCGTTGCCGATGCCGACCACGTCGCAAGTCTTCTGAGCCATTTGCCAGCCGCTACCCCGCAATGCCGTTCGCCCTGGTGTCGCGGGCCCGGCCCACTATATTCCGTCGCCGGAAAGGAACACTTCATGCTCAGCGCCGCAGGTCAAGCCTTCAACGATTTGTTCACGCCGCCCTTCCGCGCCGTGCTGATCAAATGCGTGGCCTTCACCATCGGTCTCTTCGCCCTCCTCATCGTCGGCATCGAGTGGACGTTCAGCCATTTCGTGCAGTGGCCCGGCTGGATCGAGACGTCGATTCAGTGGCTCGGCGGGCTCGCGCTCGTGGTCGGCTCGATCTTCCTCATCCCGCCGGTCACCTCTCTGATCGCGGGCCTCTATCTCGACAACATCGCCGCGGTGGTCGAGCGCGAGCATTATCCGGCCGATCCTCCGGGCAAGGAGCTGCCGACATTGCAGGCCATCGGCGTGGCGCTGCGATTCTTCCTGGTCGTGCTTCTGGTCAGCCTGATCGCGCTGTTCCTTCTGCTGATCCCGGGTGTCAACCTGATCGCGTTCTATCTCGGTAACGGCTACCTGCTCGGCCGTGAGTATTTCGAGCTGGCGGCGATGCGGCACCTTCCGCCGCCCGAGGCGAAGAGACTGAGGCAAGCGAACCGCCTCACCGTGCTGTTGGGCGGGATGATTATCGCCGGCATCGCCTCGGTGCCGATCCTCAACCTGATCACGCCGCTCTTCGCCACCGGCTTCATGGTGCGCATGGTCAAGAGCCTCGCGCCACGCTCAGGACTTGGCCTCGCGCCGCGTGGCGCTTCCTAGCCCACGCACCAAGCGTCTCGCGCCGCAGCCGCCTGTTCGCTACGCAGGCGCGGGGGTCTTGGGCTTGTACAGACAGATATCGGCGATGATGCAGCGCCAGCATTCGGGCTTCCGCGCCTTGCACACATAGCGTCCGTGCAGGATCAGCCAGTGATGACAGTTGTGCTTGTAAGGCTCGGGAACGACGCGCTCGAGCTTGAGCTCGACTTCGAGCGGGGTCTTGCCGGGGGCGAGACCCGTGCGGTTGGCCACCCTGAAAGCATGGGTGTCGATCCCGATCGTGTTCTGGCCGAAGGCGGTGTTGAGCACGACATTGGCGGTCTTGCGTCCGACCCCCGGCAGCGCCATCAACACCTCGCGGCTCTCGGGCACCTTGCCCTCATGCTCGGCGAGGAGCTTCTTGGCGAGCGCGACCAGGTTCTTGGCCTTGCTGCGATAGAGGCCGATGGTCTTGATCCTGGCTTCGAGCGCGGCTTGCCCGAGTCCGGCAAGCTTCTCCGGCGTATCGGCGATGCGGAACAGGTCGGGCGTGGCGCGGTTGACAGAGGCGTCGGTCGCCTGCGCCGACAAGACCACGGCCACGAGCAGCGTGAAGGGGTCGCGATAGCGCAGTTCCGTCTTGGGATGCGGGTTCATCGCGGCGAAGCGGCGGAAGATCTCGTCGATTTGCGCTTGCGTGAGCCGCGACGCAGGCGCCCGCTTCGGGCGGCCCCGCGTCTTTCCGCGCTTTCTTGCTTCAGCCACGGGCTTGCCTCCGGCTCGCCAGGGGACTAGCACTTTCGTTGCTATGACAGACGCCAACGCCGCGCCACAAGACCCTTCGCAGCAAAGCGCTTCGCATTTCAATGCCGTGCTCACGCCGCATCGTTCCCTCGGCCCCAAAGGCTTCATGGTGCTGATGACGGCGGTGTGCGCGGTCAGTTTCGCGACCGGACTTTTCTTCTACTTGCTCGGGGCCTGGCCCGTGATCGGCTTCATGGGGCTTGACATTGCCCTCATCTATGTCGCGTTCAAACTGAACTTCCGCGCGCTCAACCGCTATGAAACCGTCGCTCTCAGCCACGAAGCGCTGACCGTCACGCGCGTGGCGCCCTCGGGGAGAGCGCAGTCGTGGAGCTTCAATCCTTATTGGGTCAGGCTCAGCCTCCAGCCGCGGCTCGGGCGTTCGAGCGAACTGTCCCTCGCCTCGCACGGCAAGCGGCTCGTGTTCGCGAGCTTCCTCTCCGACGCGGAGCGTGAAGACTTCGCCTCGGCGCTATCCTCGGCGCTCGCTTCGGCGCGAAGCACCGGCGCGGCTCAATAACTAGGCGGCAAGGTCACGCTTCTCGGCGACGGTGCCGTCGGCATTGAGCCGGTAGACCAGCGGCATGCCGGTGCCGAGCTCGACCTGCATCACCTCGTCGGGCGTCAAGCGGTCGAGCTCCATGATCAAAGAGCGAAGCGAATTGCCGTGGGCGACCACGATCACGCTCTTGCCCTTCTGCAGCTCGGGCACGATCCATTTCTCGTAGAACGGCACCACGCGCAGCGCCGTGTCCTTGAGCAATTCGCCGCCGGGGGGAGCGATATCGTAGGAGCGCTGCCAGATATGCACCTGCTCCGATCCAAACCGCTTGCGCGCCTCCTCCTTGTTGATGCCGACAAGCTCGCCATAGTCGCGCTCGTTGAGCGCCGCGGCCTTGACGGTCGGGAGTTTGCGCTGGCCGAGCTCCTCGAGGATGATATCGAGCGTGTTATGCGCGCGCTTGAGCGTCGAGGTGAAGGCGCAGTCGAAGCGCGTGCAGGCCTGTTTCAGCATGGACCCGGCGCGGTGCGCCTCGGCCATGCCCTCTTCGGTCAGGCCGACATCCTTCCAGCCGGTGAAACGGTTCGCCCGGTTCCACTCGCTCTCGCCGTGGCGGACGAGAACGAGCACGTTTTCTCCGGCAGGGGTCTCTGCGCTGTCAGGGCTTCCGGTCATCGCCTTCGATGCTCGTGTCCTCTCGCATGGAAGCATACCGCGTAAATGTGAACTTCGAACTCATAAGCCAAGCACGTCCGTCATCGCATAAAGGCCGGGGCCGCGGCCGCGCGCCCATAGGGCCGCCTTGACCGCGCCGCGGGCGAAAATGCCGCGGTCGGTGGCGATATGGGCAAGCTCGATCCGCTCGCCGGGCCCGGCGAAGATCACCCGGTGCTCGCCGACCACGTCGCCGCCGCGAAGCGCGGCAAAGCCGATATCGCCTTCGCGCCGCGGTCCAATGTCGCCGTCGCGGGTCCGTACGCCACGCTCGGCAAGCGAAACGCCTCTGGCCTCGGCCACGGCCCGACCGAGCAGCAAGGACGTGCCCGAGGGCGCGTCGCGCTTGTGGCGGTGGTGCATCTCCAAGAATCTCGATGTCGAATTCGGGCCCGAGCGCCTCGGCGACGCGCCCGGCGAGAACGGCAAGAAGGTTCACGCCCTGGCTCATATTGCCGGCCTTGACGATGGTCGCGTGACGGGCGGCGGCCTCGATCTTGGCTTCGTCCCCTGCGGAGAGGCCGGTCGTGCCGATGACATGAACGATGCGGGCTTGGGCCGAAAGTCCGGCGAAGGCGACGGTCGAGGCCGGGGTGGTGAAGTCGAGCACGCCGTCGACATGGGCGAAGACGGGGAGGGGATCGTCGGTGATGGCGATGCCGAGCGGGTCAAGGCCGGCCGCCTCGCCGAGGTCGCGGCCGACATGGGGAGAGCCCTTGGCCTCGATTCCGCCCGCCACGACGCATCCCGGCGTCTCGGCGAGCACCCGGGTCAGCGCCTGGCCCATGCGCCCGCCCGCCCCCAGCACGGCGATTCTCATGTCGCTCATTGCCAATGACCAATTCGCCCCGCGGGTCCGCGCGACCGCCGGGCATTACCCCTCGAATCCTCCACGCGCCGAACTTCTATGACGCCGGGTGCCTCGCTCACAAGCCCCCGTTGGTATTAGGCCTGACGCGTTACCGTTACCTTGCGATGGGGAGAGACCTCGGTGAGGGGGTGCCGCCGCCCGGAAAGTCAGAGCTTAAGCCCAGGCGAAGGCCACTTTGCGCAGCGACACCTCGCCGAAGCTCTCGGCGCCCTCGGCCACAGGCTTGCCGCCGAGGCGAAGGTAAAAGCCGCAGGCCGCGTCGTTGTCGGCAAGCGCCCACACCAAGAGGCCCCTGAGCCTGAGCTCGGCCAGCCGGGTCCGCGTGCCGTCGAAAAGCTTCTCGCCGAACCCCAAGCCCTGATAGATCGGGTGCAGATAGAGCTCGAAGATCTCGCCTTGAAACTGGGCGCGGCTGAGCCGGGAGCGGCCATAGGTTGCGTAGCCCGCCGCTTCGCCGCCGAAGTCGAGCACGAGAAGAGGCGTCCGCTTGCGGAGCGTGCTCTCCCACCAGTGAAGCCCGCGTCGCGCAAGCATACGCTCGAGAGAAAGATGCGGGATGATGCCTTGATAGGCGTTGCGCCAGGCTTCCTGATAGGCGGCGGCGAGCGCGGGCGCATCCTTCGGTCGCGGCGGCCTGATATGCACGACATCGACGGGCATGAAAGGAGCCTAGCGCAGGAGGGCGGCGCTCGGCAAAGGGGTCTGCGCAATTATCCAGGCGGCTTCGGGAGAAACGACAAGAGGCGAGACGGGATCGTCTCGCCTCTTGGTTGCCATCCCGCGGCGCCGGCGCCGCGCTGCCGTCGTCAGTGACGTGAAATGACCAGGACGGAATAATCCTTGTCGAGCTTGATATCGACGGTGCCCATCTTGCACTTGGCGTCGTCGACCTCGTAAACGCCGTTGTCTTCTTTTTCCAGCTCCTCGAACCCCGAGCAACCGAGGTCGGAGAGAACGGCTTCGATCTTCTCGACCTCGGCAGCGGGTACTGTCGTCGTCGTCATCCTCGGCATAGGCAACGGTGCCGGCCAAGGCCAAGCCGAGTACCAATCCGACGGCTTTAAGCATGGGAACTCCTCCGGGTTGATGTGGGGGCCGGCGAACGCCGGCATGCGAGGTTTGCTCGCTTAGCGCAACGCGCAGGGTGTTGAGACAGATCAGAGAGATCTAGAGCTACCCTGGCAATTTGTGATGCAAGGCGCTGGCAAAGGGACAGGGAAGGTCAGGCAACACCCTCGGCGAGCCGCTGGCGCTCGGCCTTCTTGCGCTCGTTCGGATCGAGATGGCGCTTGCGCAGACGAATGGATTTCGGCGTGACCTCGACCAGCTCGTCGTCGGCGATATAGGCGAGCGCCCGTTCGAGCGTCATGCGGAGCGGAGGCGTGAGCCGCACCGCCTCGTCCTTCGAGGTGGTGCGAATATTGGTGAGCTTCTTGCCCTTGAGCACGTTGACTTCGAGATCGTTGTCGCGCGCGTGCTCGCCCACGATCATGCCGGCATAGACCCGGGTTCCGGGGTCGATCATCATGGCGCCGCGCTCTTCGAGGTTCCACAGGGCATAGGCGACGGCCTCGCCGCTTTCGGTCGAGATGAGAACGCCGCTGCGCCGCCCCTGGATCGGGCCCTTGTGGGGCGCATAACCGTGAAACAGCCGGTTCATGACGCCGGTCCCGCGCGTGTCGGTCAGGAGCTCGCCCTGGTAGCCGATCAGCCCGCGCGTCGGCGCGAAGAAGCGGAGGCGCAAGCGCCCGCCGCCTGAGGGCTTCATCTCGACAAGCTCCGCCTTGCGCTCCGACAGCTTGCGCACAACGATCCCGGAATGCTCCTCGTCGAGGTCGATGACGACCTCCTCGATGGGCTCGAGCAGCGCGCCGTCGGGGCCGCGCTTGAACAGGACCTTGGGGCGCGACACCGAAAGCTCGAAGCCTTCGCGGCGCATGGTCTCGATGAGGATGCCGAGCTGTAGCTCGCCGCGGCCGGCCACCTCCATGGAGTCGCGCTCCGCGAATTCGGTGACCTGCAAGGCGACATTGCCTTCGGCCTCGCGCAACAGCCGGTCGCGGATCATGCGGCCGGTCACCTTCGATCCTTCGGTACCGGCAAGCGGCGAATCGTTGACGCGGAAGGTCATCGACAGAGTCGGCGGGTCGATCGGCTGGGCGGGAAGCGGCCGGGTGACCTCGGGCGCGCAAATCGTATGGGCGACGGTGGCGTTGGGCAGGCCGGCGAGCGAAACGATGTCGCCCGCCGTCGCCTCGTCGAGGCCGACACGCTCAAGCCCGCGAAAGGCGAGCACCTTCGTCACCCGCCCTTGCTCAACGAGATTGCCTGCGTGGTCGAGCACCTTGACCGGCTGGTTCGGCGTGACGGAGCCCGAAGTGATGCGGCCGGTGACGACGCGGCCGAGATAGGGATTGGCCTCCAGAATGGTGCCGAGCAGGCGGAACGGGCCCTCCTCGATCTTGGGCGGGGCGACATGCTTGAGCACGAGATCGAACAGGAGCTCCATGCCCAGCGTCTTCGGCCCCTCAGGCGACGCCGCCATCCAGCCCTCCTTTGCGGAGCCGTAAAGGATGGGAAAGTCGAGTTGCTCGTCGCTCGCTTCGAGCGCGGCGAAGAGGTCGAACACTTCGTTCACCACCTCCTGCGGACGCGCATCCGTGCGGTCCACCTTGTTGATGACGACGATGGGCTTCAGGCCCTTCTTGAGCGCCTTCGAGACCACGAACTTCGTCTGGGGCAGGGGACCCTCGGCGGCATCGACCAGAACGAGGGCACCATCGACCATGTTCAGAATGCGCTCGACCTCGCCGCCGAAATCGGCATGGCCGGGCGTGTCGACGATATTGATGCGTGTGCCCTGCCACAGGATCGAGGTGACCTTGGCGAGGATGGTAATGCCGCGCTCGCGCTCGAGATCGTTGGAATCGAGCGCGCGCTCAGCCACCCGCTGATTGTCGCGGAAGGCGCCGGATTGCTGCAACAGCCGATCGACCAGGGTCGTCTTCCCATGGTCGACATGGGCGATGATGGCGATATTGCGAAGGTTCATGTGAGCCAAAATTAAAGAACGCGGGCCGGAACGGCCCGCGTTTCCTATGGGCGCGATATATAGTTCCGGGGGCGCCCGCGCAATGGCGGGATAAGCGGCGCCGAGGCGAGGCTCTCCCGCCGCCTCTCAGGCCTCGATCCGGACGTCTTGCGCGGCTTCCAGATCCGCGTGCGTCTGCGGCGGGCCGACCGGTGCGAACACGATCCCGAGTCGTTCCCGGCAAGCGGCAAACCGCTCGAGCACATCGGCGCGGTCGCGCCCGCCGAGATTGACGATGCCGTAGCGATAACTGTTTCCGTCCTGCATTTCCGATGAGAGCGCGCGCCCAAGCCTCGCGAGAAGCTCGACCCTGATGTCGGGGTAGTCCCGCGCGAGCCGCGCGAGATCGGCTTCGCTCGGCAGGGCCGCGACGACATAGTCCTCGAAACTGCGCAGGACGATGCTTGCGGCGAAGGCGTGGCGGCCTTGCCGCCGGGTGAACCGGGGCGCGCGGCCTTGCGCGATGTCGAGCAGGACCGCGTAGCTGTTGGTGCCATCGACCTTCTCGTAAAGATCGGCGAATTGCGAGGCCATGCGCGGATTGATCTCGATGATCGAGACCAGGTCGGACTCGGGGTCGTACATCATCTCGATGTTGAATAGGCCATTGTCGAAGCCGAGCCCCTGCATCAGCCTCGCCGCAAGATCGGCCATGCGCTGTTGCACGCTGTCGGGCAAGGCGGAAGGGTAGTCGAAGCGCGCGAAGGCAAGCGTGCCGGGAAACATCACCGAGTCGACAACGCCCATGATGCTCGCCACGCCATCGTGGACAAAACCCTCGACGGTGACCTGTTCGCCCTTGAGCAGACCCTCGGCGATCAGCCGTTTGGTGCCGATGCTCGACCCTGTGTAGCGCTGAAGCATCTGGTCAAGCGGCGCGAAGAATTGATCGAGCGCGGCCCAGCGCGGAAAGAGCGCGGCGAGCGCCGAAGGCGAGTCGACGCGCTCGGCCCCAATCGAGAAAAACGACTTCACCGGCTTGACGAAGAGCGGGAAGCGCAAGCCTTGGGGAAGGGGCGTGCTCTCGGCCACATCGATGAGCGTAAACGGCGGTACGGCTTCGGGCACGAGCTTGGCTTGGGCAAGCCTTGCCAGATATTTGTGCTGGCACATCGCCGTAACACCGGGGTCCGGTCCCGGCAGACCAAGCCGCTTGGCGATGGCGGCGGCGAGCGCCGAGCCCGGATAGTCGTCGGTGCTGATGACCCCGGCGATGCCAATGCCCGCGACCTTGTCGAGGATCGCGTCCATCTCTTCGAGCGGGTCGTTGGCGAAGTCGGCGTCGCTCGCGACGTTGCAGATCAGGTCTTCGAGGCTCGTGGTGGCATAGTCGTGGAAAAGATATTTGACGCCGGGAGGGGAGAGGAGCGGCAGCTCGCGATAGTCGCGATGAGTGGGACAGACGACGAGGATGGTTCGGTCTGTCTCCGCGGGTCCGCTCCCTGCGGGTGCGTCCCCGCTGTCAGTTCTTGCCATCGGCGCTTCCTTTGCCCGCAACGATACGGGGCGGATTCCTTGCCGAGGCGGAGCTCGGCAGATTGATCGGGGCTTGCGACTTGGGTAGTGTCGCCGCTCGTGTCAACACGTTTCGTCCGAGACCCATGCCCTTACATTTCGGCAAGCTAGGCGCGACCATCGCGCTCCTGACCGTTACGGCCTTTGTGCTGTGGCTGATCTTTACCACGTTCTTCGCAACCGAGCAGGCCGAGCAGGAGATCGAGCGGACGGGGGCCGTCGCGCTCGGCACGAGCCCCCTGAGCTGACGCGCGCCCGGCAAGGGCCCCATCGCCATGGATACCGCGAGCTCGGCCGCACCGGCGTGAAGATCTCGAGGCTCTGCCTCGGCACCATGACCTTCGGCGAGCAGAACAGCGAGGGCGAGGGCCACGCCCAGATGGACTATGCCTTCGACCGTGGCATCAACATCCTCGATGCCGCCGAGATCTATCCGATCCCGCCCAAGCCCGAGACGCAGGGCCGTACCGAGGCGATCATCGGCACCTGGCTCGCGGCGCGGAAGGCGCGCGACAAGGTGATGATCGCGACCAAGGTCGCAGGCCGGGGCAAGATGACCTGGGTGCGCAAGGGCGAGACGCCGACGCGGCAAAGCCCGGCACAGATCATGGAAGCGGCGGAATCGAGCCTGAAGCGCCTCAAGACCGATTATATCGACCTCTATCAGCTCCACTGGCCCGATCGGCCGATGCGCATCTTCGAGGGCCTCGACTACCTGCATCTCGACGGCGACAGCCACCCCATCCACGACATCCTCGGCGCTCTGGGGAAGCTCGTGGCTGACGGCAAGGTGAGGTTCGTCGGCCTCTCGAACGAGACGCCCTGGGGCGTCATGAGCTTTCTCAAGGCCGCGGAGCAGCATGGGCTTCCCCGGCCGGTCTCGATCCAGAACGCCTATAACCTCGTCAACCGCTCCTTCGAGATGGGCCTCTCGGAAGTCGACCTACCGCGAGCAGGTGAGCCTGCTTGCCTATTCGCCGCTCGGCCAAGGCTATCTCAGCGGCAAGTATGAAGGCGGCGCGCTCCCGCCCGGCTCGCGCAAGACGCTGTTCGCCCGACTCGGCCGTTACGAGAAGGGGAATGGTCCCAAGGCGATTTCCACCTATATTGAGGTTGCGCGCCGGCACGGGCTCGACCCGGCGCAGATGGCGATCGCGTTTACCGTCTCGCGGCCGTTCGTCACCAGCACCATCATCGGGGCGACGACCATGGACCAGCTCAGGACCGATATCGCCGCAGCCGAACTCAAGCTGTCCGGCGCCGTGCTTGCGGATCTCGAACACGTTCATCTTGACTATCCCAACCCGTGTCCCTGACGCTTTCCTTCTTTACGAGTGAGCCCCGCCGATGCCACGACTCTTTTCCGCCATCGAAATTCCGAAGAGCATCGCCGAGCGCCTGACGCTGCTTCGCGCCGGGCTTACCGGCGCGCGGTGGATCGATCCGGAGAACTATCATCTGACGCTGCGCTTCATCGGCGACGTGGACGGGCACACGGCGCGGGACTTCACCGCCGCGCTCGGCGAGATCGTGGCGGCGCCTTTCGAGCTTGCGCTGAACGGTCTCGGCAGTTTCGGCGGCGGCAAGCCGCGCGCGATCTTCGCGGGCATCGCGCCTTCGGAAGGGCTGGAGGCGTTGCGGCGCGCCAATGAACGGGCGGCGCGCGAGGCCGGCCTACCGCCTGAGGGCCGCAACTACAAACCGCATGTGACGCTTGCGCGGCTGAAGGGCGCGCGTGCCGACGCCGTTGCGGCGTATCTGGAGCGCCAAGGCGGGATCGGGCCCGAGCCCTTCACCGTCGACCGCTTCGTGCTCTATTCCTCGCGAAACTCCGTCGGCGGCGGACCCTACGTGGTCGAAGCGGCCTATCCGCTCGAGAGCTAGGCGCCCCTCTTCATCGGTGCTGCCGCATCCGTGAGCAGGGCCGCAAGCAGGCCGCGGGCGGCCTGATCGATCAGATCGAACGCATGGTCGAACCCTTCGGGGCCGCCAAAGAAGGGATCGGGAACATCCGTCGTCGTCGCCTGCGGCGCAAAATCGAGGAAGAGGCGGATTTTGTGCCGGGCGTCGCTCGGCGCGAGTTGGACCAGCTCTTGGTAATTTTCCTCATCCATGGCGAGGACGAGGTCGAAGCGGGCGAAATCGCCGTGTTTCACCTGCCGCGCGCTTTGGCCGGAGATGTCGACGCCGCGATTGCGCGCCGCATTTTGCGCGCGGGGGTCCGGCGGCTGGCCCACATGCCAATGGCCGAGGCCGGCAGAATCGATCTCGAAGAGATGCAGCACGCCCTGCTCTTCGGCGACCCGGCGAAAGACACCTTCGGCCATCGGCGAGCGGCAGATATTGCCGAGGCAGACGAATAGAATCCGGTGCTTGGCCATGATCAGGAAATGGCATGCGGCCGGTCGCCATGCAAGCCGGGCTCCCGCGCCGAGAGCTGGCTTGCAGGACCTGCGGTCCTGTCCTATTTTTCTCTTGGGTCTTCGACCACACTCTTGCGAGGTGAGGACGATGGTTGCCTGGAACGAAGCAAGCGAGCTCAAGCACGCGGCTCTTGGCCGGCAGATTTCGCTCGCCGCTTTCGCCGAGCGGGAGCGGAAGGTCCGCCGCGATTTCTGGGCGAAGCTCAAGCGCTTTGCCGGAATGGTGCCGTTCGTCGAGGATCTGGTCGCCGCCTATTATTGCGCGCTCGATCCGGCGACGCCGATGCGCGTGCGCGGGATGCTGCTCGCGGCGATCGCCTATTTCATCCTGCCGGCCGATATCATCCCCGACCTGATCTCGGGCCTGGGCTTCGCCGACGATGCCGCGCTGCTGACCGCGGTGATCGGCATGGTCGCGTCGCAACATCACGCCGACCCACCGGGCCGCCGCTGCGCGGGCGCTCGACAAGGAGCTTCCTGGCTCAAGCTAGGCTTGCGGGTTGACGATCACCTTGCCGGTGACCTTGCGGCCCTCGATCAGGGAGAGCGCCTGTGGCGGTCTCGCCGAGGGCGAAGCGCGCATGGATGTGAGGCGCGATCAGCCCCTGCTTGCACCAGTCGAGCAGCTGAACCATGTTGGCGCGGTGCCGCTCGGGCTCGCGTTCGACGAAAGCGGGCCAGAACACGCCGACGATGGCGCAGCCCTTGAGAAAGACGAGATTGAGCGGAAGGCGCGGGATCGCGCCCGACGCGAAGCCCACCACGAGGTAGCGCCCGTCCCAAGCCATGGCGCGAAGCGCCGCCTCGGCATAGTCGCCGCCGACCGGATCGTAGAGCACATCGACGCCCTTCGGCTTGGTCAGCGCCTTGAGCCGCGTCTTCAGATCCTCGGCCGCGTAGTCGATCCCCTCATCGGCGCCATGCTTCCGCGCGAGGGCAAGCTTGTCGCCCGACGAGGCCACGGCGATGACGCGCGCGCCCATCAGCTTGGCGATCTCGACGGCGGCGAGCCCCGCACCGCCGGCGGCGCCGAGAACCGCCACGGTCTCGCCCGGCTGAAGGCGGCCGCGGTCCTTCAACCCGTGCAGCGCGGTGCCGTAGGTGACGGGAATGGCGGCCGCGACCTCGTCGCTCACGCCGTCCGGAATGGGAACCGCGTTGCTTGCCTTGGTGACCACCTTCTCGCGGCAGCCATTGCCGCCGATGTAGGCCACGACCCTCTGCCCAAGCGCCAAGCCCGTGACGCCGGCGCCGATGCCTTCGATGGTGCCCGCGATCTCCGCTCCCGGCGAAAATGGAAGCGGCGGCGTGACCTGGTACGGTTGCGCAGAATGAGCGTGTCGGAGAAGTTGAGGCCGACCGCCGTCACCTTGATGAGGACTTCGCCCGGTCCCGGCCGCGGCTCCGCCACCTCCTGGAGACGCAGCGCCTCAGGTCCCCCAAATTCGGAAATTTGCGCCACGCGCATCGCGCCGGCTCCGTTCTGTTTTCGTGGTTGCGACAGATACAGCAAGCGATCGCCCGGCTGATATGGCCGGTTCGTCGTCAGAAGCATCTCCCATCTTGCCCTTTTTCGCCCCGCTTGCTTGTGGCAGACAGGATTTGTGAAAACCCTGCTCCCGGCGACCCGCGGCTATTTCGCCATCGGCGTGGAGGGCATCTCCAAGGCCGTCAATCTCGGCAATCTGCTGCGCTCGGCCCATGCCTTCGGCGCGAGCTTCGTGTTCACGATCGGCGCCGACGACAAGGCGTTCGAGCTTCGCTCCGACACGTCGAAGGCCTTCACCCACTGCCCGTCTACCACTGGCGAAGCCTCGAGGAGCTCAACCTGCCCAAGGGATGCAGCCTGGTCGGGGTCGAAATCCTCGACGAGGCCCACGACCTCCCGAGCTTCCCCCACCCCTTGCGGGCGGCCTATGTGCTCGGTCCCGAACGCGGCACGCTGACCCCCGAATTGGCGGCACGCTGTCGAGCATCTCGTGCGGATTCCGGCGGCCTTCTCGCTCAATGTCGCCACGGCCGGCGCCATCGTCATGTATGACCGTTTGCGCGCGCTCGGGCGTTTCGGCTCGCGTCCCGTGGCCGAACAGGCCGAGGCCCTCCCGCCGATGCCGCATGTGCAAGGCGCCCCGCGCAAGCGGCGAAAGCCGGTTGACCGGTCCGTGTAGTCGAAGGAGAATCGAAGAGTTAGGGGTTGGACCCTGCTCACGAATCGGGGGTAGAGAGATGCACCGAGCCGTTCGAGCTGCTGGCATTGCCGCGGCGCTGGTTGCAACGCCGGCACTGGCGCAAGAGGTTACGCTCCTGGAGAAGTTCAAGGATTGGTCGGCCTACGCCGCGACCGGCAGTCACCCAAGGTTTGCTTCGCGGTCGCCAAGCCGACCAACTCCAATCCCAAGAAGATCAAACGCGGCCCGATCTTCTTCTACATCTCGCAATGGCCGGCCGACAAAGTGGTGAACGAGGTCAGCGTGAAGATGGGCTATCCGTTCGGCGAGGGCGCAAAGACCACGGTGACCGTCGGTTCGGAGAAGTTCGAGATGTTCACCAAGGATGAAGGCGCCTTCGTCGAGAAGCCGGAGATGGAGACCAAGCTGATCGAGGCGATGAAGACCGGAAACACGATGAAGATCGAAGGGAAATCGTCCCGCGGTACCGCCACCAGCGACGTCTATTCGCTGAACGGCCTGTTGGATGCCTTGGACCGCGCCGCCAAGGAATGCAGCGGCTAGGACGCTGTAAGTCCGCGCCGCGAAAGCGCGGCGCCGAAGCTTGCCAGACCAAGCCCGGGACATGATATGACCGTGACGCCGGATCGCACCGGCGCCCGATGTCATGACCATGATTTCACTTCCTACTCAGCCGCCCGCACCTGCCGCCAGCGACCGCTCTCACCGGGAGCCGATCCTCGGGCTTGGCCGCGGCGCGCTTTCCGCGCAGCTCGGCACGCTCGGCGTCCCCGAGCGGCAGAGCGCGCATGCGGGTGAGCCAGCTGTGGAGCTGGCTCTATGTCCGCGGCGCAACCGATTTCGCCGCCATGACCGACATCGCCAAGGACCTCCGCGGCGAGCTTGCCGCGACGCTTCACGCTCGCCCGGCCCGAGATCGTGACCGAGCAGGTCTCGGTCGACGGCACGCGCAAATGGCTGCTCCGCCTCGCAGACGGCAAGGAGGTCGAGACCGTCTACATCCCCGAGGAGGATCGCGGCACGCTCTGCATTTCGAGCCAGGTCGGCTGCACGCTCACCTGCTCCTTCTGTCATACCGGCACGCAGCGTCTCGTGCGCAATCTGACCGCCGGCGAGATCGTCGGCCAGATCATGCTCGCGCGCGACCGGCTCGGCGACTGGCCGGGCGCGACGGCGCCGGACCCGCGCGGGCTGCCCGACGCGAGCGCAAGATCACCAATGTCGTGCTGATGGGCATGGGCGAGCCGCTCTACAATTTCGACAATGTGCGCGACGCCTGCCTCGTCGCCGCCGACGGCGAGGGTCTCTCCATCTCCAAGCGCCGCATCACGCTCTCGACCTCGGGCGTGGTGCCGGAGATTCCGCGCTGGGGCGAGGAGGCCGGCACCATGCTGGCGATCTCGCTGCATGCGGTGCGCGACGAGCTGCGCGACAGGCTCGTGCCGATCAACAAGAAATGGCCGATCAAGGACTTGCTCGACAGCCTGCCGCGCCTATCCCGGCCTCTCCAACGCCAAGCGCATCACCTTCGAATATGTGATGCTGAAGGGCGTCAACGATTCGGTCGCCGACGCCAAGGAGCTGGTGCGGCTGCTCGCCAAGATCCCCGCCAAGATCAATCTGATCCCGTTCAATCCTTGGCCCGGCGCGCCGTTCGAATGCTCGGACTGGGAGCAGATCGAGAAATTCGCCGAGGTGGTGAACCGCGCCGGCTATGCGAGCCCGGTGCGCAGCCCGCGCGGCCGCGACATCATGGCGGCCTGCGGGCAATTGAAGAGCGCAAGCGTCAAGACAGCGCGCCGAGTGAACGCGCTCGCAAGCCGCGGCCTGACGAGACTCGCCGTGATCCTGCGCACGATCTTCCGCATGGCTTGGGTGGTGGTCGCGTTCTTCGTCGCCGCGCTTGCGGCGCTCGCCGTGCTGTTTGCGCTCGGCGCCATCTGGGTGGGCGACGAGCTCCGCGCCGCCGCGCCGGACGATCCCCTGGTTCGGGACGGCGCCCCGATCTTCGGCATGGTGCTGTTCGCGGGCACCGTCGGTCCCGCGCTTGACGGCGCTGCCGGCGCTGATCGCCGTGGTGGCAGGCGAAGTGCTGAGGGTCCGGTCGTGGATGTATTACGTGCTGGCGGGCGGGGTGTCGCTTGCCGCCATTCCGATCCTGGCGGCGCCGGAGGCGGCCGAGCTTCCGGCCGTCGCTTGCCAGTCACGCCATGACGATCTTCGCCACCGCGGGGTTCGCCGGCGGCTTCCTCTATTGGCTGCTCGCCGGCGCGCGGGCCTAGGCCGCCACTTCTTGCGTGAGGTCGAGAACGCGCTCGTCCTGCGAGAAATCGAGCGCGGCGATCCGCGCCTGCAGGGCAAGCCGCGCAGCAGGCCACGTCTCAGGCATGTGCTGGGTGACGGTCTCGCGCCACGCCTCGCTGCCGTGGTGGTGCAGGCGCCGGGCCATCAGCCGCCTTGCGCTCGGGGACGTCAATCGGGGATTCGTCCAGGTTCCGGGGGATCATCGGTTCTCTACCCTCTTGTCTCACCGCCCGGGCGACCCCTGCCGTCCCCTCGGGCGCTCTGCTTCCGCACGATGCCTGGCGCGACGTGTCGCGGCCGGGCCGACTTAACGCTTCATTGCCGACGAACGCGAAAGCCCCGGCAAAAGTTCCGGCCGATCGCCTTGCTCCACTCCCGCCGCTTCCCTATAGTTGCGCCTCCATTCGGTCCGACGAACCCCATGACCCAGCGCAAAGACGTGAAAAAGGTGGTGCTCGCCTACTCCGGCGGGCTCGACACCTCGATCATCCTGAAATGGCTTCAGGAGACCTACGGTTGCGAGGTCGTGACCTTCACGGCCGATCTCGGCCAGGGCGAGGAGCTCGCGCCCGCGCGCAAGAAGGCCGAAATGCTCGGCATCAAGGAGATCTTCGTCGAGGACCTGCGCGAGACGTTCGTGCGCGACTTCGTCTTCCCCATGTTCCGCGCCAACGCGCTCTATGAGGGGGTCTATCTGCTCGGCACCTCGATCGCGCGGCCGCTGATCGCCAAGCGCCAGATCGAGATCGCCAAGCTCACCGGCGCCGACGCCGTCGCCCATGGCGCCACGGGCAAGGGCAACGACCAGGTGCGCTTCGAGCTCACCTATTACGCGCTCAACCCCGACATCAAGGTGATCGCGCCGTGGCGGGAATGGGACTTCAAGTCGCGCAGCGACCTGATCGCGTTCGCCGAGCAGCACCAGATCCCGGTCGCCAAGGACAAGCGGGGCGAGGCGCCGTTCTCGGTCGACGCCAACCTGCTGCACTCTTCGTCGGAAGGGAAGGTGCTCGAGGACCCGGGCATCGAGCCGCCGCCTTACGTCTATCAGCGCACGATCGCGCCTGAGGAGGCGCCCGACAAGGCGACCATCGTCACCATCGGCTTCAAGAAGGGCGATCCGGTCTCGATCGACGGCAAGACGCTCGTCGCCCGCCGCGCTGCTCACGCGGCTCAACGAGCTCGGCCGCGACAACGGCATCGGCCGCGTCGATCTGGTCGAGAACCGTTTCGTCGGCATGAAGATCGCGCGGCGTCTACGAGACGCCGGGCGGCACGATCCTCCATGCGGCGCACCGGGCCATCGAGTCGCTCACGCTCGACCGCGAGGCGATGCATCTCAAGGACAGCTTGATGCCGCGCTATGCCGAGCTCGTCTATTACGGCTTCTGGTTCTCGCCCGAGCGGGAGATGCTGCAGGCGCTCGTCGACAAGAGCCAGGAGCATGTCGAGGGCGAGGTCACGCTCAAGCTCTACAAGGGCAATGTCATCGGTCATCGGCCGGTCGAGCCCGAAATCGCTCTACTCCGACAAGATGGTCACCTTCGAGGACGACGCCGGCGCCTACGACCAGAAGGACGCGGCGGGCTTCATCAAGCTCAACGCGCTCCGCCTGCGCCTGCTCGGCAAGCGCCGCGAGGACAAGGGCTGAGCGTTCGGGGATGCGCATGTGGCCTGACACGGCGGCTGATCGATCTGTTTGGCATCGAGCTGCCGATCGTTGCAGGCGCCGATGGCGAACTTCGCGCGGCGTCGACATGGCGGTCGCCGTGGCCGAAGCGGGCGGGCTCGGGTCGCTCCCTTGCGCCGGGCTGACCGACGACAAGATCCGCGACGGACGTCGCCGCGTTCAGGTCGCGCACGCGGAAGCCGATCAATCTCAATTTCTTCTGCCATGACGAGCCGCCGAGCAGACCCTGACGCGCGAGCGCGGCATGGCTCGAGCGTCTTGCGCCCTACTACGCGGAGCTCGGCGTCGAGATGCCGCCGCCTGCCGCTCAAGGCCACGCATCTGCCGCTTCGACGAGGCGACTTGCGCCGTCGTCGAGGAGCTGCGCCCGGAGGTCGTGAGCTTCCATTTCGGCTTGCCTGCGCCCGACTTGCTCGCGCGCGTGAAGGCGGCCGGCTGCAAGATCATCAGCTCGGCGACGACGCGCCGCGAGGCGCGTTTGCTCGCCGAGCACGGCGTCGATGCGATCATCGCGCAAGGCGCCGAGGCCGGCGGGCATCGCGGCATGTTCATCGAGACCGATGTCGCCACGCAGGTCGGAACCTTCGCGCTGGTGCAGCAGCCATCGTCAGCCGCGGTGCAGGTGCCGGTGATCGCCGCCGGCGGCATCGCCGATGGGAGGGGCATCGCGGCGGCGCTTCGCGCTCGGCGCGTCGGCCGTGCAGATCGGCACGGCCTATCTCGTGCTGCCCCGAGGCCACGATCTCGGCGCTGCACAAGGCCGCTCTCGCCGAGCCCGGCCGCGAGACCGTCATCACCAATGTGCTGAGCGGGCGGCCCGGCGCGCGGAATCCTCAATCGCTTCATCCGGGAGCAGGGGCCGCTCAACGAGGCCGCCCCGAATCTATCCGCTCGCACGCCGGCCATCGCGCCGCTGCGTGCCAAGGCGGAAGCGTCAGGCGCCGCGGATTTCTCGCCGCTGTGGTCGGGACAGGCGGCAGAACTCCCTGGATCCATCGGCGCCCGCGAACTGACACTCCGACTTGCCGAGGAAGC
>CAVZNL010000006.1:0-557287 GCA_963776655.1 uncultured Alphaproteobacteria bacterium
GACATTGGCACTTTGGACGTGCAGACCGCGCTGATGAATGTCCGCTTTCGAGAAGAATAACGGACATGACGCGGACGTGACGCGATGTCCGCTTATGACCCAAAGCAGACATATCGGACGGCCGCCGTGCCAGTATCACACAGATGGGGATGCAGGGTCCGGCGTTACAAGGCTAGATCGCAAAAATGCCCCCACCCACGCCGATATCGACCACGTTTAACTTGTTAGCGAAAAGCTTGGCGGCAAGGTCCGCTAATGGCACTGAGCGGATATTGATGCCGACGCTAAGCATGTCCGCTTTCGCGGGTAAAGCGGACATCCTTAATCCGCTGTGTCAGCTCCGCTAATCGCTATGTCGGGACGATGTCGCGAGCAGTCCCTGAAGCTGCAAATCAAGGCGGTTGCGAGCCCGGGATTTGAACCTACACTTTGTCCCCGGATAGCTCTGCGGCTTCGCTGTTCGGACGCCAGCCCGATTGGTGCGCTAGTGCCTGAAGGGCCGAAGTGCCTTTGCTAGCGCGCGTCCGGCCAGACGCGATTGTGCGCCGATGTAGTGTCTCTCAGTCGTCGAGAAGTCGGAATGACCGAGGAGGTCTTTAACTTCCCGCACATTCATGGGGTCTGAAACAGACCACAAATTACCGGCGGCCCATCTGAAACGATGCAGATTAAGGGGAAATCCCAGTAGTGTGCTGGTCCGGCGACCGACCGCGTCATAGATTGCACCTCCCGTCATGGCGCGCCCCTTGCTGACGGCCAAAGTCCTTGGTGACGTTTGCGCCCGTAATCGCGCACCGAAAATTTTGCAGATAGCGATCAATATTTTCTGACAGAACGCACGGAATAGGCATTTCCAGCGCCCGCAGTCTTGGTATCTTCTGCAGGAATGTCGAGCAGCCAATCATCCCCGATCTTCACCAAGTGCTGATCGATCGTGAGTGCTGCTAGCGTTCGCCTGCGCATAGCCACGGCTGCGAGCAGCGCAATGATCAGTCCGTCGCGGTAAGCGAGTGCGTGCTCTATGGATATCCGACCCTCCGAAAAAGCCGCATTCTCCGCATCCGCCATCAGCCGAAGACCTATCGCGAACAATTGGCCGCTCGTGACTGTTCCTAACTTCGGCAGCGGTTTGGCGTGGGCATCAATTCGTTTAACGATGGTTTTGAGCCATGTCCAATCGATGTCCGGATACATTAATTTCAAGGCCTGTCGCAGCATATGAAGTGTGCTCACGACGGTCGTCTCGCGGCAGCTTTTGCGAAGATGCACGACGTAGGCCGCGATCGATTCTCGATCTACTCGGGCATCGGGCGCGAGCCGGAGTCGTTCCGGATCCTCCGATGAGAGGAAACCCAAGAACCGCGCGTAAGCTGTACGGAGCCCCACCTGTGTTGCGGCAGCCAAATGCGCTCCGCGGCAATGCTCATCGAACACGTCGTAGTGTTCAAAGGCAGCCGCCCATAGCGCCCGATCCTCCTCGGGCCATGATCCAAATTGCAGGTGCTTCTTCGAGACGGGCCGCATCTACTTTCTCCGTCGTCTTGCGTGGTTTCCGTGAGCGACCAATGGAGGAAGTGCTTTCTCGACTTCTTGCTGCAGCAGAAGATGGTGGTGGCGCGCGGCGCGGCGCGTATCGATGCCGGCGTAGAAGTTGGCCGTGGTTTTCAGATTCTCGTGTCCGAGCAGTTGCTTCACCAACTCGAAGGCACCCGGGGAGTCGTCCAGCAGGATCTTCGCCGCGAGGTGGCGGAATTTGTGGGGAGACAGCTCGATGCCGGCGTGTTTGCGGAGGATAGCCGTCTGATCAGCCATGCCAGCGTTTGTGATGTCTTCAGTGTCCCGTCCGGGTTGACGAAGATCCGCGTGGGCTTCCTGCCGAGGATCTTGGACGCGATCTGATCGCGATATTCGATGAGCATGCGGGCGATGTGCGGCGGAATATCGAACTCGATGGGCCGCTTGTTCTTGACCTCTCGCGGGGATCGAGAGTGTCGACGTAGATCCACGCGCTTCGTGAAGGAACAAGTGCTCATCGAAGGTGAGGCTGGTGATCTTCTGCAAGCGTATCGGCATGTAGAACAGCATCTCGAGAGCAAGCGCCGCTTGAGCAGAGGCGAGGATACGGAAACCTGGTTTGTCGGCCTGCCACGCCTGAGCCCACAGTTTCGCCGGCAAGGATCGCAATCGGTAAAGCACAAGCGGATCATCGAATTGGCGCAGGAAGCCCTTGTTCTTCGGACTTAGATCAGGTCGGGGTGCTGGAAGCTTTTTTGCAAGCCGTTTTAGCTCATTCAGCGTTGCGGCATCGACCTCGACCCACTCGCGAGCAATCTGAACGAGCGCTGTCGCCACGCCTCGGTTGAAGCTATTGGCCTTGCCGTCCGATTGAGCGAGACGCGTCTTGGCAATCCTCTTGAAGTTTGTCACCGACACCAGATCCGCCAGCGATGTAAGGGAGCTTGCCTCGACGCCGCTTGCGATGAGCGCCGTGACGGCCGAGCGGATCTGGTTGCAACGCAGATTGACGGTGCTGGGGCAAGCGGTGCGAACGGGCGTCGGCCGCGAATGGGTCGGTGCTGCGCACCAAGCCAAATAGTTTTCATATCCTTGGCGAAGGAATCAGGAAGAGTAGACCAGTCGATCCGCCGGGGAGGGGACGAAACGAGGGCACAATTACCGGGTAAGCCAAAACTCGGGAAACGTCAGGCGACCCCATTCCAGATGACGGTGGTCTGCGATGGAGGTCGTTCGGCTTCCGATGCAGCGAGGCTTCGCGGACGGATTCCATAAGGGGGCGATCACGGCTCGCCGACACCGGTAGGGGCTATTCCCTTCGCACTGGTGTGTGCGGCCAAACGGGAGAGGCCGCGCGCTGGCGCTTTGAGGGAGCTTCGCCATCAGGGCGCGCCAAGGCTCGGTCAAGACTTGGGGTTTAGTGCTGATCGGCTTCAGGCCACTCGCCTCGATCGCCGCAAAGAGGTCGGAGCGGATATTGGCGAAGCTCTTTGCGCTGATCCCCGCGGCGACGGGTTGATCGCGTTCAGCCTGGAGCGAAGCTGCGCAAGATCGAGAACTATCCGGCACGGCTCCTCACCGGTCAGGGTGCAAAAGCGGGCGATCGCGGAGCGCAGGTCCCGGATCCTGACCGGCGAAAGGTCGGGGGACGCCGCCTCTAGGGCGTCGAGGACATCGGCCAGGGTAAGATCGTCCGAGGACTCTGATGGGGCGGGGGAGGGCCGTAGATCGTTACGCATTTGGGATCACCTTTTTTTCTAGGGCCGGGTGGTGCCAGGAGCGGTCTCGGGAAGACAGGAAGCGTCGGGCTATGATATTCGGGAATAGTAACATATGAAAGGTGGAACGTCTATCCGTAGCTAGTTTTCCCGAAATCCTAATAACATATTGACAGAGATTGACAATTCTTTACTTCTTAGGACTTAGGGGGTCACGTGGTCCCGCGCCACTCTACGAAGGCCCGGAGGTTGAGTTCCGAGATGCGAATCTGGCGGCCGAATTTGTGCGCCAACAATTCTCTACGGGGCGACCCAGCGGCGCACACTGCGCGTGGACACCACGAGTAGGTCTGCAACCTGCGCGATCGTATAAAAGCGCGTCATCGACTTAGAGATCATGTCAACCTCCTGGATTCGGCCGGAACACCGGCGATGTTTCATTTCCCAAAGTCCAATATCGTACTTGCCTGATGATGGTCGGCTGTCGTGTGCTGCTTGGCGCGAGCAACATCGGCCTCGGACGTGGAGGCAAAGCGGTTCTTCTCGATGAATTCGTTGATGTCGCGAACCCGGTAGGCGATCCTACGACCGATGCGCACGAAGGGTACGTTGCGTCCTTGAACTCTCCACGCCTGCAAGGTCTTGACAGAAATAAGCAGCGCGACGGCCGCCTGGCGTTCGGTCAAGAGTTGATCAACGCCGACCGTCGGCGTGCGCCGGGTCTGATTGACCAATTCGGGAAGTCTGCCGCTCACAGCTCAAGCTCTCCACGACTAGGCTAAGTCATGGATGGCAAATAGGCGGCCGCGAAGTCCAGTGTTACTCACCAGACCAGCAGTCTGGTGAGTCCATTCAAACTGGACCCTGACCGCGCCTTGCCTTGCGGCTTGTCAGCACCTCGATGCAGCTATCGCCGAGGGGACCCCAGGCGAAGGGTGGGGGCACAATCTCGACATCAGTAGGCAGTTGCCAAAGAGTCTCTGGCGATAGGATCGGCTCGCTGCGTCCGTGCGGGATCAACGACAGCCCGAACTGCTCGAATATGGAGGCTATGCACAACACAGATGCGGGGTCCAAAAGATCGGATAGAGAGGATCGCCCAGAGTTTTATCCTTCGTCTGAAACACAGCGACCGCTGCAAGTGTGGCGGTAGCCGTTGCCAAGGAAGCGACGTCGCGAAATCTGGACCAATCGGTTTCGAGACGTTGACGATTTGCGCCCGACTTCGCGGCGTCGATCAGGTCTTTTGCCTTCGCGATGCTCGCGCCGCCCCGCTGATGCGCTCGTTCATCTGCGTCGAGCCGAGCAAGGGTCTGCATCAAGTCAGCGACGTTTTTCCAGGCAACTCGCGCCGCTGCCATTTCCGCTTCTAGCTCGTCAATGATTACGTCGGCGAGGCCGCCAAGATTTATCGGCTTGCCGGCGAGCGTCAACACACTCCTAGTCGCAGTGGAGCAGTCGGCTGTACCCTCCCTAGAATGTCGGCCAATGTCTGACGCCTCGCTCGCCTTGGCGGCGCAGGCGCTGAGAAACAGGTCCCGCCGTTCCTCATTGTTCGGCCAAGTCATGATTGCATGAAGGATTGCCGATGCTTGGGGTAGGGGCCAGGTGTTGGACTGCATTCGTTCGCGGAGAAGGCCGCCCACCTCTTTTGCCGGCGTAGCTGTCAGCTTCGGCGGCAAGCCCTTCAGTGGCAAGTAACGCATGGCTGTCCAGGGCCTTCTAGTCGATCTTGGTTTGCGAGCCCATAAACTTGGCGATCCGCTCGCCAATAGCCTCGTTGGCTGCCTTCAGAGGATCTGCGGCGAGATGCGCGTATCGCTCCGTCGTCGCGCTCTTCGTGTGGCCGAGCAATCGGCCGATCACAGGCAGGGACAAACCGGCCGCAGCTGCTATGGACGCATAGGAGTGGCGCAAATCATGGATGCGAACGTCATCGAGCCCGGCCGCCTTGCGGATCCGGCCCCACGGCTTCTGCAGGTTCTTCAGATGCGCTCGTTCCTTCCCCCCGGCGATCACAAACGGGTTGCCATCAAATCGCGGCAGGTTTGCAAGAACCTCGATGGCTGGCTGCGACAAAAAAATGGACTTCTTACCGCTCTTTGAGTCGGGCAGCCATAATGTCTGCCGCTCGAAGTCCACATAATCCCACCGCAGGGTGAGAATCTCACTGAGGCGAGCCCCGGTCAGAGCGAGCAAGCGGAGGGCGGCGATGACGTGAGGTCCCTCGGTCCCCTCACGTTCTCGCTCTGCCAGCACATTCGCTAGCCGCTCGAACTCGGCAGCGCTGAGATATCGTTCCTTCTTACCCTCTTGGTACTTCTCCACGTGGCGAACGGGATTCGAATTCGAGGGTCTCAGCTTCCATCGCTCAGCGAGGTTGAACATCTTTGACACAAGGGCGAGGCAGCGATTGGCGGCACCGCTCCCGCCCATCACGAGCGCGCCACCTCGGTACCCAGCTCGCTGACCCTTGGGTTGCTTTGCCGTGGCGCCGTCTTTCACTGCTCGCTTGAATCGTTCGATGTCGATCTCGGTGACGTCCTTCACGTAGAGATCGCCTAAGAGCGGAAGGAGGTGGTTGGCTATATTGCGCCGGTCCATACGAGCGCTCGAAGCTTTCTTGTGCTGCTCGGCATGTTCCTTAAGATAGCGGGCGCAAAGATCTGAAACCCGATAGCGATCCCTGTTCGCGTCCCTCAGCTGCGCAACGTCGATACCGGCGCGGATCTCTCCCCAAATCCGCTGCGCTTGCTTTCGGGCTGACTCAGGTGTCCACGGAGCTCCGTGATCGCCGATGGTGATCCATCTCTGACGGCCATTAATTTGCGTCTTGACGACGTAGACCTTCCTTGCCTTCTGGCGACGCACGCCGAAGCCCTTCACGTCACTATCCCAAACGGTGCTCCCGATTGGCAGGCGATCTACCAGCCGCTTTGTTATCCTGCTGTAACGTGGTGACATTTGATTCGTCCCGCACAATTGCGAGCGCAGCCTACTTCCATAGCGACCACGTAGCAACCAAGCGAGATCGAGTGGATAAGGACGTGCCGGTAAACGGAGGGAATAAAAACGCCAAAAAGTAGGGAATATAGAGTTACAAGGCGATCGATCGGATTGAGTTACTGAGACTGAAAATCCGCGTGTCGGTGGTTCGATCCCGCCCCTGGGCACCAGTTTTTCCAATTCAAATCAAGTTCTTGAAGGTCGGCGCCTAAGCCCGGCGATTGAGCGCGCGGGCGCGTTGGGTAACATTTTGGGCAACAGTGAGTCGCCGTTGCGGCTCTACTACCTGACGGGTTCCGCCAAGCGCTTAGCGGCGCAATCAGCATCTGCGGCGTTTAGGTCTCATGCAGTACCGCGCGCCGCTCGATTGGCTCAATTTCTTTCTCGCCGATGTCCGCGGAGGGCTAGGTCCCTATCTCGGCGTGTTCCTGCTGACGCAGGCGAATTGGAATCCAGCGACGATTGGCGCGGTGCTAACGGTGAGCGGCCTCATCGGGATCACCCTGCATACACCCATCGGCGCGTTGATCGATGCCACACACTCCAAGCGTGGTCTGATTATCGTTGGCACGTGTGCTCTGGCGGTGAGCGCACTGGCGATCGCGTGGTCCCCCACGTTTCCCGTCGTTCTCACCGCCGATATTCTGCTCGCGATAGCTGGCGCGATTTTCGCACCAACGGTAGCGGCGATAACGCTGGGGATCACACAGCAACAAGCGTTGCCTGCGCGACTCGGCCGGAATGCCGCCTTTGACCGCGCCGGCAATATTTTCATTGCCATTCTGGCTGGCGCGGTCGGCTGGGCCTTTTCACAACGTGCCGTCTTTTACCTCGTGCCGCTGTTCGCGGTGCTGACGACCCTCGCCGTGCTGTCGATCCCCGCCCATGCTATCGACCACGATCGCGCGCGAGGTCTCGATAGCCATCGCACCGAGCACGAAAAGCCGCTGGGATGGAGCGTTCTTCTCGAACGCCAGCCCCTGCTTATCCTCACCGCGGCGAATGCGCTGTTCCACTTCGCAAACGCACCCATGCTGCCACTGCTCGGACAGAAACTTGCCCTTGCTCATCCAGGCATGGAGACCGCATTGACTTCAGCCTGCATCATTACCGCTCAGCTCGTGACGATCCCGGTGGCGTTGCTGGTTGGTTGGAAGGCCAATAGTTGGGGGCGCAAGATCCTCCTTCTAATTGGATTTGCGGCGCTCCCGATCCGCGGAGTGTTGTACACGCTTTCCGACGATGCCGTTTGGCTCGTGAGCGTGCAGATCTTGGACGGCATAGCGGCCGGAACCTTAGACGCGCTCATACCTCTCGTGCTCGCCGATGTGATGCGGGGAACAGGTCGGTACAATCTAGCGCGGGGCATGCTTGGGACCGTACAAGGTGTTGCAGGATCGCTGAGTAATGTCGTGGCAGGCGCCCTCGTCGTCGGGGTTGGCTACAGTACGACCTTTCTGGCACTAGCCGCGGTAGCGGTAATGGCATTCTTGCTCTTGCTGATCGCAATGCCCGAAACGGCCAGACCGTGTCGTGCCGCTTAGGCCCATCTTGTCATGCCAAGGCTACGCAAAGAGAAGACGCAAAGTCGGATGGAAAGGTGGATCAGGACCAAAGCGCCTCTGCGAAAGGGCTAGGTTGAGGGTTGGAAGCCGCGCCTGATCCAGCGGACGAGGCCGACCAGGCCGTAAACGAGCATCCACGCCACGGGGATAGGTCCGAGGCCGACAAGCGCAACCGCTGCAAACATCCGCCCTCGAGCGTCTGCCAACTGCGTCTGAAAAAGTTCCTGGCAATCGGAAGGGCTGGCACTGATCAGGGTCTGGCAAGTCGCGTAGTTCTGGTAGACGGGCTCGAAAAGCAGGTTGAGCGCCCAAAGACTCCCTATTATCGCCCAAACCGTTGAGAGGACGATGCCAATACGCGCCCATCCGTGAAGACGGCGACCGAACATAGAGAGACCAAGGTGAAAGGTCGTGTTCCCTACTCACGACTGACGCGTGCCCTGATCAGAAACTCCTGAGCCGATTTTCTGGTTCCCCTCGCTGACGCCCAGCGAGAGTCACTGATAGTCGTTTTCGTCTTGCGGGGCAGAATGTCGGCGTGTGGCACGCAGCTGAACTCAGAGGCTCAGCCGATATGTCCGATAAAATCACAAAGTGCTCAGCTACTTATTGGTTCTCCCGGAAGTACGAGCCGAACCTCGCCCCTCCGTTAGACCCCAAGTCGCAAGAGTGGTTGCGGGAATGTGCCCGACAATCTCGACAATCTCGACAATCTCTTCCGTTGCAGTGGCGGCCTTCGACACAGCCTCGGCTCTATCGTCATCACCAATAGCCACTAAGAACCACTATTCTATTGATTTGTCCTCAGCACTGAGATGCTTGGCCAACAAGCGCACCACTCGCCCATCGGTCTTTTGCTGCATAGGAGCAATATTGCACGCGAGGTCTCTCGGCTTCCACTGGCATCCGATAAACCACTGGCCTCTGGGCCGTCGTGCCCCCGTCTCGGGTCAGTAGGGGAACTAACGCAGGCCAACGTTGGTAATCGAATCGCATCCCTAAGACGTACGCTTAGTGCGAGAAAGCCGGCGCTTGTTGGTGCGGACATGACCGCGATAACGTCGCAATACCTTCTGCATTGACCCTCCAGTGGCCAGCGTGACGAATGCCTCGGCAAGGGCAAAGCCCTTCTCCGTTACCATGAGCTGCGCCTCAGTACGGCTCCGGGTTCCACCCTGAGCGAGCTTCGTCAGGCGAAGGCTCATCACCTCCTGGGTCTCGTGACAAAGACGCGCGGAAGCGAAGGCAAAATCCATCCAAACTTTGATCATGGGTCTCCCATACGGGAACGCCGGCTTCGGAAAGCGGAGCCGGATAATGGATCGGAAAGGGAAGGGGATTAGCGCCGCGCTCTTGCGAGCACACCGAAGAGGAAGCCTAGTCCAAGGGCGATGGCCACCGCCATTAGTGGATTACGCCTCACCGCCGCGTGCGCATCGTCAAAGGCCTCAACGGCCGCGTCTTGGGCGCGGCTATACTGTTTGGATGCCATATTGGCAACATCACTGGCGACATCGCCGACTTCCTCACCCATGGACCTTGCGCCCTCGGCGGCGGACTTAGCGGTCTCTGCAGCCCGGCGACCTGCTGGTGAGTTGGCAGCTTCTCTGTAAGCTTGGTTCGCAATCGTCATCTCAATGATCCTTTTATGGTCTTGGCCATCCGAAAGCGGAACCAAGTCGATGTGCCAACTTGCGGCCGAGAGGAACGTTCCGTCGATGCGCGAATTAGCATCATAGCCTCGCCGTTAAATGCGGCCGACACGCTATGCTTATGGCTGCCGTCCCAGCGCTGAGGACAATCCCCCGAAGACCAAGAGGCAGTACCATGTCTAAGTCCACCCCCAGAGTTGCCGCTAAAACGGCGCGCGGTCCCCGTGGCAAGACCGCCGCGAAAATCGCTCGCGAAAATGCGCGCACCCCACGCGCTCCTCAACCGGGCAATCGGAAAGTTGTCACCGAGAAGGCGCACGTACCGCGCAAAACCGGTCCCGAAAAAGCCATCGAGCATGCGCGCGATACACATCGCAGCATCGCTACTCGTTTTGAGGCATTTCGCGATCGCCAAGTGCCAGGCACTCTAAACGCCATTGCTGAAAGGAGCGTCGCTCACACGCGCGAGGTCTACGAGCGCTCCCAGCACACTCTTCAAGTCGTATTAGTCAGCTGGGAAAGATCGTTCGGTGCGTACGGTCAAGGCGCCATCGCGCTCAATCGTAAGATCATGGAGGTTGCCGACCGCAACATCAATCACGCCTTCGATCTTGCGACTAACCTTGCCGGGGCGAAGAACTTTGCTGACGTGATGGCATCGCATGCAAACTATTGGCGCAAACAATTCGGCAATCTCAGCGCTCGAAGCTGAGGATTTGCGCAGCTGGACTGCTAAAGCGGCGGAGAATCAAAGCCGAGGGTAAGATTCCCCCCCCCCCTTGTGCAATGCAATAATTCCTGGCAGGGTATTGTGCAGTGCAACATAACGACCTATATGAATGCACTAGCGAACATTCCCGCAGCCATGACCCGAGAGAAAGGTAGTCAGATGCCCGACGTTCAAAAGTTTGGTGAAGAGTTTCAGAGAGTGGGCAAGAACGGTTTCGATGCCGCTGTCAGCTCGTTTGGTGAGGTTAACAAGGGCCTCCAGGCTATTGCTGCTGAGCTCACCGACTATTCGAGGAAGGCGTTCGAGGACGGCACCCGTGCTTTCGAGCAGTTGCTCGGCGCAAAGTCGTTCGAGCAGGTGATCCAGATCCAGTCTGAGTACGCCAGAATGGTCTATGAAGCCCATGTTGCC
Organism: uncultured Alphaproteobacteria bacterium; assembly: GCA_963776655.1. GTDB lineage: Bacteria > Pseudomonadota > Alphaproteobacteria > Rhizobiales > Methyloligellaceae > Methyloceanibacter. Next base: position 10,598 of record CAVZNL010000006.1, read on the forward strand.
GAGTTGTCGAAGCTCGGTGGGATGTATGCCGGTCTGACGCGCAACGCCTACAAGCCGGTCGAGCAAGCCGCTTCCAAGGCCGGGGTACCTCATCGGCAAAGTGCCTAATTCGATAAAGGACCTGAGGTCAGCCTCGGGTCTTTTTATTTTCTTTTTCTTGATTGCCGCTCAGCGGTGGACCACTCGCGCCAGACCGCGTCAACATGATGCAGAGCTAAATAGGCCGATCCACAAAACCGCCAAGCAATTGCGCAACGATCCCCTATGATAGAGAGCGCAAAGCTTGACCGACTGCTCACGCGAGTCAATTGCCGCATCTCGAGCATCGCTCGCCTGAGGGATGCTGGAGCGATCTCAGAACGCAAGGCCGAACAGGAGCTCAAACAGGCTGTTGATTTTCGAGGAGACCTGATGCGGCAAATCGATAGCCAAAATTTGATATTTGACGCCTAGGACCAAATCCTCTCGCTAAGGCCCCGCGCTTCTCAGGTCGGCTTGATGGCGAATGGAATCCTCTGCCTGGAACAAGGATTAGAGTGGACGTTGCGCCGAGTGCCTATTGCCGCAACGCCCGCGTGGCCCCCAAGGGATATCCTAGATCAGCGGGAAGCTTTAACAGCTTGGCTTCGTTTCGGTAAAGCAGCGCCCCGGGGGAAGATGCCCTTCCGGGGGAATGCAGGAAATGTCCGTTTGCAGAGGTCGCTTGCTTGATTTCGTCTCCACCGGTATGACGAACCAGATGAGCTAGTCGCCAAGCTGCTCACTCACAGGCCATGCTCTTAGGAAAATGCGGCCTGACGATCGTTGCCCGTCTCCTGACTCAGAGGGGTCAAACATGACTGAAGACGACAAGAAAGAGATTTTATCGAGCGATGAGAAAGGCGCGGCTAAGAGTACACTGGGAGGAGCTGTCGCAGGGGCGGTGGTTGGCACCGCGGTTGGCACGCCGGTGGTGGGTACATTGATCGGTGCCGTCTCTGGCGCTGTCATGGCCGCTCGTAGAAGGCGCTCTAAGACCCAGCCGACCAAACGGCGCACAAAGGCAAAAGCATCCCCTGCAAAAAAAAGGCGCGCTCCGGCTAAAGCTGCGGCGAAGACGTCCAGGTCGGCACCAAAGCGAAAAGCGGCGACAAAGTCTTCAAAGAGCGCGACACGAAAGGCTACAAAGGCGGCATCGAAAAAAGGCCGCGCAACGTCTGGGCGAAAGCGCGCCAAGCCTAAGTCATCCCGGAGGACACGCGGCTGATGTGCTTGCCCCGTCTGCCTCGTAACGGGTCTATTAGGACATCACGCCGTCTACACGATGCTTAGCCATCACCAGCGCCTCGTGTTGGTCGAGGGCGATGACCTCACATCGACCAAGGATGGGCAGATCCGCGGTGCGTGGATAAATCCCAACGCGCCAACCCGACGGCACCCGCCTTACCTCTAGTTGGTATCCTCGGTAGACCAGCTTGTCCTGAAGAGCATTTTCCCCCGTGAACATAACGTCGCCTCCACTCAGTGAGGCAGTGTCGCACTCCCGCTGTTGCAAACTCGTTTCAGAATCTATGAATTGCGGTTTGGGTTAACCAACGCTTTCACCCAGATAGCCGGGCGAAACGCTCAGTGGGAAGACCAAACAAAGTCCGATCGGCCCGCCCGTGTAAGCTAGGATCTGCGTATCCGGAGCTGGTTACGATGCATCCACACAATGGCGCCGAGGATGACCGCCATCACAATCGTGTGGATAATGTCCTCGTGCAGAACGAGCAGCTGCGCCAGAAAGGCTCCCACGCTGACAAGGGTCAGCAATAGCGCTCCAAACGCCGTGGTCGACGGCCAGAGGAGCAAGGCGGCGCCCCCCAGTTCCAAGAGAGCGGTGAAGTAGCGGAACCACTGACCGAAACCCACGCGTTCAAACACATCAACAACAGCGGGGAGTCCCGCGAGCTTGGCGCCGCCCGTGAATAAGAAGAGCGCTGCGAGGAGGATTTTCAGCAGCCAAAATCCGATCGTCTTAAGGCGAGCAACGCCGATATGGGCGGTGGCGGCCGCCATCTATCGCTAATATTGCGAGCTGCCCGACCGCAGGGCTTTCTCGAGAGCCCGATATTCCACGCAGGTCGTGCCGCAACGTTTCTCGATTTCCACAAGCTCGAGCCAAGCCAGATCAATCTGACCCTTGCTGACATATCCCTCGCCGAGATATTCGCGCGTGTCGACATTGTCGGGATCGATATCCAAGGCCTTCTTGTAAAGTGATATGCCGAGGTCGATGTTGCCGAGCTTGCGATGGCTATAGCCGAGATACGTCAAGACGGCGGGATCGTTCTCATTCGACGCCATCTCGAGGACTTTGATGGCGTCGCGGTAATGGCCGTCCAGGGCCAGTTGCCGACCTGCTCGCGCCAAGTCCTCGTCCGACAGCAATCCGGATTGTTGCGACACACATTTCCTCTGTTGTTTGCTCCAGGCCGTGCCGCTTGGGCATTTTTTGGACTTGCCCCAGTTCCAAAAATCGAAGCCGTAGCTCGGCGAAGTCCATGTGACCGCCAAGGCCAAGATGAGCGGTGACAAAATGACGGACAGCCGTCTCGGCCGTTGGCTGGAATTCGTAAATGTCATCGTGTTACTCCCGTTTGTGGCTGAAGAGCTGCAGTCCCGGCAAAAATGCAGAGCCGTCATTCGCCCTTCAGGTCGAGCTCGATCGCCGCGGCCGTAATCTTGCCCGATGCCGCCGAATCGTCCTTGAAGATCTCAAGCGCCTTGCGGAACGCTGTTGCCGCGACCTCTCTCTCACCAAGCACAACTTGAGAGCGCATGAGGAGAGTCCAGCCCTCGACGTCTCGCGGAGAACGCTCCAGGCGATCTGCCAGGCCATCGACCATCGATCGGATTGCAGCGTCACGCTCGCGCGCAGGCATCGCTTCGGACGTGGTCATTTTCTCGACGCTTCGTCCGTCACCACTCTTGCCGACAGCCTCGGTTTGCAAAGACGATGCGCTGTCTCCAACTTGTCGCTTTCGGAGGCCTTCGCCTTGGCCTCCTCGTATGAGCGCTTGAGCTCGGCGGAACTCGGATCAAGCGCTACCGCTCTCGCATAGGCGGTCGCTGCCTGTTCATAGAGCTGCCGTGTGGAAGTAGGACCAACCGAGCATCCGCCAGCCTTCGATGTCCTCCGGCGCGGTCTCGAGCCGAGCCGATAGCCGTTCGATCATCGTGTTCACGTCGGGCAGCAGTTTATCGGCTGCCGCCATAGACGCCGGTTCTTCGGTTCCAATAGACCGTGTGTACTCCGTGAGGCGCGCAAGCATTTCGCCATTCGACGCAGAACGCGGCAGCGAGAATGGGATCGTGTCCCCTGAGAAGGCGGCCTCGGGAGGATCCCCCACATAAGAAGCAACTGCGCCAATGCCTGCGACGAGGAGAAAGGCCACGGCAGCTACAGCCAACGTCCCGGCGGTACCACGCAGGTCTTGGCCGAACCACAAGCGCGATGACCTCAGCCGAGAGAGAAGAGCAGGTCTCGATGCGTCCGCTTCCGCTTCGTTGAGTTTCCCAAGCTTAAGTCCCGCTCCGATACCTTCGAGATGCCTCGATCGCAGCGGAAAGATGAGCAGCGCCAATATCGCGATTGAAAAGAACACAACAAGCCAGCCTAGGAGCGTCAAAGACATCTGCAAGCTCCGAAACTCTGATGCGGACTTCCTGCCGGCGCACGCAGCGTATTTGCCAGATCGAGCCCATAGCTGCTCGATCACAAGAGTCGATCACGCAGCTGCGGACCAAATATGCCGCCGGCCAAATCCGTCAGCATGGCTGCATACCCGGTCATCTCGTGATACTATTCCTTCGTCATTCGGCGATTTCGTGACGCTGTGATGGCGCAGAAATCGCCGGCGGCGAGACCGCGTTAAAATCACTATGTTGGGGGATCTCATGAGCAGTCGGAATTTGTTCGCATCCGTTCTGATGGCTTGCGTACTGACGGCCGGTTTAGTCGGCCTTGCCCCAGCGGCCAATGCCGCATCGGCCGGGCAGTCCGCTCTGAAGTCCGGCGAAAGCGCCAGGAATAATGTGATTGAGATCAAGTATCGTGGCCGCGGCCCACGTCTTTACCTGCCTATCGTTCCCTATCTCGCCTATGATTATCCCTACTACTACAGTCGCGGTTATTATCCGAAGCATATCGGCCGGGGCTATGTCTACTATGGTTATCCATATCGCTATAGAAGCAGCAGTTATTACCGGAGATACCGCGGCCGATGATCCTACGCTCAGCGACTGTCAGCGACTGAGTGAGAAGGCGGAGATCCGAGCGCGCGCGCCGGCATTCCGAACGACGCCGCCGATCGGCTGAAGTCTTCGAAGTTCCCCCTCCCAAGCCGGAGCCGTCATCAGCGATCGGTCAGAGCTTCCTGCGGAGCTCGGCGCGGATGCCGAAATTGTCTTCCTCGGCGCCCTCGAGGATCTGATAGGTCGCATCGGCGCGGAACAGCCAGGCCCGGTTGATCGGGATCTGATAGCGAACACCGAAGCCGTACTGCGGGTCCTGCGGCGCCGATGCCGTCATCCTCGAAGGGCTGCACCGTGGCCACCTCGAAGACGAGCTGCTGATCCAGATTGAAGAGATACTGCAAGCCAATCGCGCCGCCATAGGCGTTGGAGCCGGTGTCGTCGAGTTTCGGGAAGCCGGTCAGGGCGTCGGTCTCGAAGTTGATGCCGACGTTCTTCAGAATGCCCGCGCCATTGCCATCGACCAGGGGCTGAGGGTTGCCGAAGCCGACGAAGAAGTTGGCGTAGGGGATCAGCGTGCTCGGCAAGCCCGAGATCAGGCTGTTCTCCGAAATGATGGCAAAGCCGTCGTTGTCCCCTTCGAAGTCCGGTTCGAAGTCGTCCGCCAAGTTCGCGAACAAGCGGGTCGAGTTCGACAAGGTGTTGTAGTAGCGCCGGGTGTAAGCGGCGGTCAGGAAGTGCGTCAGCTGGCCGTCCAGTTCGTCGCGGCCCTCTATCAGGCCGTAGCCCGTTTCGACAAAGCCGTCGAAGGCGTCGATGAAGGCGGTTACGCCATAGAGGGGGTTGTCGTCCTCGTCCGCTGCGATGTTGCCCGCGTTGTCGACATTGTCGAACGCGGCGAAGAAGGTGATGTCGAAGTTGGCAAGGCCCAGCGCCGCCGAGTTCTTCGCGGGGAGGGTCACCGCGCCGCCGAGGATCGCGTCGTTCGCCCAGATCCCGTTCTGCAGGAACAGCGGGAAGAGACCGACGGTGAAGGGCAGGTCGAAACTGGCTTCCTTACCGGAGAAACCGGAATAGATGGAGCCGACGTCACCCTCGAAAAACAGCGTCTGCGGGTCGGCGTCGAACTCATCGGTGAACTGCTCATCGCCGTCTTCGCCGCCGAACTCGAAGCGGGTGAATGCGACATTGTCGTCCTGAATCGGCGTGAAGAAGGCATGTATTCGTTCGGTGCCGGTGATCTTGAGGTCGACGTCGATGTTCAGCCGGGTCGCGATCTGGGCAATATCCTTGCCGTTGTTGTTGTTGTAGGCGACCGCCGTCCGCCAGTCGCCGTAGACGGCGAGGCCCGGTAGCAGCGGATTCAATTCACCCAGGAGGGTGCTGCTCTCGTCGTATAAGCCGGAGGTGTATTGCTGGCGACCCAGCTCAAGCAGCGGGCGCGGCGGCTCGACCGCGTTCTTCGCGCCGTAGATGTCGAGCTGCCCCTGGGCATTGTACTCGGCATCGTACTGCGGATCGGGCCGGAAAGCGTTTTGGATCAATTTGCCTTCCTTGCGTGCCCCGTTGCTGCTTTCTGCTGCCGCAGGTTCTGCAGTCGTGCCGGACATCACAAGGTAACCACCGGCTACCAGCGCGATAGCGGCGGTCGTTGCCCTGGCACGGCACCGAAGGTTGTCTTTTGCGTTACAAGTCACGTGGAAGCCGTCGTGGCACCCGCTGTTGGACCCCCCGGTCCCCAATGCGAAACCTTCGGCTTTCGGCACTAGCGCTTCACTTCGAGCTCCACCGCGAAGTCGTGGAAGTTCATGATCCGCTCATTCATGCTCTGCTCCATTTCCTTGGTGGAACCGACGAAGCGCATGAAGTAGATCGGCTCGGCACGGCTCCGCATGCGGAAGGCGAGGCGGTACTTGCCCGGCTTCTTGATCAGGTTACCCGGCACTTGGTACTTGACCACCTTCTCACCCAGCGGCGTCAGCGAGCGGTTCTCCATGCGCACCAGCGGCGGATGGTTGAGAACGGTGGTCGGGACCCCCGGCGGACGCAGATGCGGCAGCGGATCGATGTCGAAGTTCACCGGCAGGTACATCTCGCGGTCCGTGCCCTTGACGTTGGTCGTCAGGAACATGGTCTGGAAGTGCACCAGCTGTTGGTCCGTCTTGATGCGGCCAGCCGCGACATCCAGGCTGTGCAGATCGGCCATGTCGCCGTTGCTGTCGACGTAGCCCGACTCCCAGATGTTCTTGCCGTCGGGATCGACGAGGGCGACGTTCACCCAGAGCTGCGGCTGCGCACCGAGCGAACCGGACGGCAGGTTGTGTCCCGTATTGGTGTTCTTGATCTTGTAGGAGAACGCCAGATCCTTGCCGACCTTCGGGTCGCCCTCGATGTAGGGACCGTCGACGTGGCTGCTGTTCTCCATGACCTGCTTCCTGAGCTTGTCACGCTCGTCGAGCTTCGCGAGATTCTCCTCGATGATCTGCGCGGGCATCTTCACGGTCGAGCGGATCGGCCCAGCGCTTGGGAAAGTCGACCTTGATCTTGCCGTCTGCGACCTTGTCTTCGAACTCGGTGGTGCCCCAGCCGGCGCGCCAGTCGAACTGCAGCCAATCCTTGATGCTGAAGGCCTGGGCCTTCGTGTTGTGAGGGAAGATGCCGGGGTGGGCGATCGAATAGCCCGGGCCGATGAAGCGGTGATTGGCATGCTTGCGTCCCGGGTTGATCTCCTTGCCGCCGACCACGGCGGAGGGCGCGGTCGCATAGCCCTCGGGCTTTCCGGGGACCTTGCCCATGTGGCAGTCCTGGCAGGTGACGCCGGCTTTGCGTGCCGGGCTGTCGCGATACTGATCCCAGACGATCTCCAGCTTGATGCCCAGGTTGACGGCAACCTGGTGGCAGCTGACGCAGAACTCCGACTTGGTGATCTGGTCGTTCGTGATCATGCCCTTGTGGATATCGTTGCCGCGCCCGTCAGTGCTGGTTTTGACGGAGTAGGTTTCCTTGTTGGCGAGGACGTCTTTGATCACGCTCTTTTCGCCGCTGCCGTAGACCGGCTCGTAGATCTTGCCCGGCTCGACCCGGCGCTCGCCGTTGACCTTGCCGTAGTGCTCCTTGACCCGGTGGCAGGTGATGCAGCTCACGCCCTCGCGCGAGATCTGGCTGCGCGCCCAGAGCGGCGTTTCGCGCGCCTCGCCGAGCTGGGTGCCGACCTGCTGGTGGCAGCGCACGCAGAAGGTGCCGACCGTACCTTGGGTCAGCTCCTGGAACTTCTGCTCGAACTTGTGGAACATCGGCGAGATCGACGCATAGGCATGCTGCGACGAGGACCATTCCTCGTAGATTTGTTTATGGCATTCGCCACATTGCGCAGCGGTGGGATAGAGGGAGAGGGTCTCCTCGTCGACCGCGGGGATGGGAGCTTCTTCGCCTTCCGACGCTTTTGCTTTGGCTCTCCTCTCTTCGTCCTGCTTGATAAGAGCTTCGAGCGCCGCGTTCGAATCGGTTTCTGCGGCCGCTCCTTCGTTCTGGGCGAGTCTGAACCTGGGCTGTGCTTGTATGGTTTGGATTCCCGCAGCCTCGCGGGGCGCGGCGACAGCATTCTGGCTAAGGAATGCTGCGCTTATCAGCATGGCGCTCGCGAAAGCGCAAGCATCGAAATACCGGATAATCGTTTCACCGCCTCCCCCTTTATAATTTTTCAGGGCGGCATTCCGATTTGCATCGCTCGCGCGAAAACGGCGCTCGACCGCTGTACGAAATCGCTATCACGATGAATGGGCGGCTTGCTGTCGGGACTATGACGATTTTGAGGTCTTTCGAGAAATTCAGCTATGAACGCGGCAGTCCTGGCCTGCGAGGGACAGGACCGATCACGAAAGGTGTCCGCTCGCGCTTGCCAACTGTAACCATCAAACGGTCATTGTCTGACCATGATAGTGACGGACGATGGAAAAAATCGGCGGTTCGACTGCCGACGATGAGGGTAGGTGTTTCAGATCCAGAACTTGGTTCGCTGAGCATCCCAGGAAGCGCAGCGACGGCGGGTCACTGCACCAGCCGTAGACGGGGAACTTGAAGCCTTCCGGGATCAGACAATGGCAAGAAGTCACCAGATTACTATCAATGGCAATAGCTTTCTGGCGCGCCGCGGCGAGTTGCTGCTGGACGCTGCTCTGAGCAACGGCATCGACCTGCCCTATGACTGCCGCGCCGGCCACTGCGGCACCTGCTGCGTGCGGCTGGTATCCGGCGAAGTGCAGGGCGGCGAAGGCTCCGAGCCGGGCATCGTTCATGCCTGTCAGTGCCGGATCGTCGGCGATGCGGTGATCGAGAGGGGCCAGCCGTCGGGTGTTCGCACCGTCGAAGGCGTGCTGAGCTCATTGCGCCCTCTGTCGCCCGAGGTGATGGAAGTCGGCATCAGGACGGACCGCGCGCTGCCCTATCATGCGGGGCAATATGCGCAGGTGCGCTTCAGCGGCTATCCGAGCCGTCCCTTCAGCATCACCCATCCCTTGCGCGGCAATCCGAACAGCCGCTCGGTCTGGTTCCATGTCCGGCGCATGAAGGATGGGCGTGTCACCTCATCGCTCGGCAAGCGCATCACGCCGGGCCATCGGGTGAAGCTGACCGGGCCCTATGGCTCGGCGCATTTCCGGCCCAATCTGGACAGCCGGCTGATTCTCGTCGCCACCAACACCGGCTTTGCGCCGATCTGGTCGATCGCCGTCGCTGCGCTGCGCGAGAACCCGGAGCGCAGGATGATGATCATCGCTGGCGGCCGCACCATCGAGTCGCTCTATATGGGCCCGGCTCTCGCGCGGCTGGCCCGCTTCCCCAATGTCCTCGTCGTGCCTGTCTGCAGCACGCCGCAGACCTTGACCACAGCGGTGAAGCCGGGCCGGCCGACCGACTATCTGCCGCGCCTGCTGCCGACCGATGTGCTCTACGCCTGCGGCGCGCCGGGGATGGTCGATTCGATCAAATCGATCGCGGCGCTCATCGGCGCGGTCTGCTATGCGGATCCGTTCCTGCCGACCACCGACGACACGGTCGAGGAAAGCGTTCTGACCCGCGCGATGGGGTGGCTCGCTGTGCCCACCAGCCGGCAGATGGGCCAGCTCGCTCTCGATCGCCCCCGCAACCGGCGGGAACAGCCGATGCAGGCGTATGGGATGGCTGAAGCAAGGGTGAGAAGTCATTATCGTCCTCAGAGCGCATAGCCTTCGGTCGATCGGGTTCGGGCCCAGGGCCCCTCTCCGGTCTTCCGTGCTTTGTCTCTGCGGCTTGCTGATGATCTTCGGCTTTGCCGCGGACGGCACAGTTGCGTCCGATCCGGCCAAGATCGTCGGTCCGAATGCCTGTGCCGAATGTCACAAGCAGGAGGCCGAGGCCTGGAAGGGCACGCATCATTTCAAGACCTTCCGCGAAATGCCGCGCAAGACCGAGGCGAACGAAATCGCGGAAAAAATGGGCGTGCAGCGCATCAAGTCGGAGAGCTTGTGCCTGAATTGCCATTTCACGGTGCAGCAGAAAGAACAACAAGAAGGAGCCAGTCGCCGGCATCTCCTGCGAATCCTGCCACAGCGCCGGCGCAGGATTGGATCAAGGTCCACAGCGGGTTCAGCGGCAAGACCGAGAAGACCGAGACCAAGGCCGAGGAGGAGGCGCGCTGGAAGCTCGCCGATTCCAAGGGGATGATCAGGCCGCACTCGCTCTACCAGCTGGCGAAGAACTGCTATGGCTGCCATGTCGTGCCGCAAGAGGATCTCGTGAACAAAGGCGGCCATCCGGCCGGCAGCGCCTTCGAGCTGGTGTCCTGGTCGCAGGGCGAGGTGCGGCACAACACCTGGTATTCCAAGGGCAAGGAAAACGTGCCGGCCAGCGCGGCGCGCAAGCGGATGCTCTATCTCGTCGGCCTCGGCGTCGAGCTCGAGACCGGCATTGCGCGCGGTCGGAAAGGCGACGGCGAGAAAGCCCTACGCCTTCGAGATGGCCAAGCGCGTCGACCGGGCGCGCAAGCAGCTCGCCGCCGCGGCGAAAGCGGCGCCGAACGTGCCGGAAATCGCAAAGATGGTCGAATTTGCCTATTCGGCCGGGCTGAAGCTGAACAATGAACGCTTTCTGACGGCTGCTGCCGACGGCGTCTCCAAGCTGCTCGCGAGCATCACCGAGAAGTATGACGGCAGCACGATGGCCGGGCTCGACAGCCTGATTCCCGGACCGGACAAGTTCAAGGGCACGGCGAGAGAAGCCAGCGCGGCCAATTGATCCCGGCCGGCGCTGGCAACCTGAATGGGCTTGATGGGGAAAGAACCACCGCGATGGGTGATTTTGGGGGGCTGCCGTGAGATCGGCGGGGCGGCGCACGTCTGACGCCTCGATCGGCGGACGCGGTTCGGGCTCGGCGAGATATCTCACCAGCCAGACAGTCCAGGGCCTTCTGATCGCGGCCATTTCCGGCGGCCTGTTCTGGCTCGTCTGGATCTATGGCAACGGGCTCCGCGACCCGCGCTATCTCGACGGCTGGGTGCTGGCCGGCGGCATGAGCTTGCAGCTCTATTTCCACATCGCCATCAAAACGGCCAGCCTGTCGCCGAAATCCGCCATGCGCTGGCGGAAGATCCATATTTTTGTCGGCTATCTGCTGATCGCCGCCTTCATCTCGCATTCGGATTTCTCTCTGCCGGACACCGGCTTCGAATGGGCGCTGTGGGCGGGCTTCGTGCTGGTGACGCTGAGCGGCATTTTCGGCACCTATCTCGCCTGGTCGCTGCAGGCCAAGCGCGGGATCGACGAGCGCGTCGGCTATGATCGCATCCCCGCCCGCCGCGCCGAGCTGGCGCGGGATGTCCACGCCGCCGTCGCCAAGACCGATCCGGCCGCCGCTGCGATCGCCTTACCGGCGCCGCCCTATGACGCCTGGATCATGGACCTCTACACCACCCACCTGCGGGACTTTTTCCAGGGGCAGCGCAATTTCACCGCCCATCTCATCGGCTCGCAGCGCCCGCTCAAGCGGCTGACCGACGAGATCGACAACCTGTCACGCTATGTCGACCAGCAGAGCCAGGAGAAGCTTGCCGCCATCAAGAACCTGGTGGTCGAGAAGGACCGGCTCGATTTCGCGCGTGTCTATCTCGGGCTCACCAAGGGCTGGCTGTTCGTGCATGTGCCCGTCACCTATGCGCTGATCGTGCTGACGGTGCTGCACGTCCTCGTCGTCTATGCCTTTTCATCGGGGGCCTGGTGATGCGGCGACCGGTACGGACCAGATCGGTTCGGCCGCCGAAGGCCGAGAGGCAGGCGCCCCCGGCTCCCGGCGCGACCGTCTGGCGGTGCTGCTGGCGCTCGTGACCGTCGTCTGCCTGGGCTCGGCCTTCTTTCTCTCCAAGGACACGCAGTTCCTGATGCCGGGGCCGCTGGCGAGCGCTCACGGCGCGATCGAGAATTGCAGCGCCTGCCACACCAAGAGCGGCAGCGGCAAATTGAGCTGGATTCACGGCCTCGTCGCCGGCGATCCGCTCGCCGACAGCAAGGCCTGTCTCACCTGCCACAAAATGCCGGACACGGCCTTCAACGCGCACAGCGCTTCGGCCGAGGTGCTGAAGCAGAGCACCAAGCGGCTGACGAAAATCGCTGCGGAGACGCCCGCGCCGCAATCGGCGCGCGCGCAGAGCATCGCCTTCCCGACCGATGACGTGGTCGCACGCGGTCTCTACTGCGCGACCTGCCACCAGGAGCATCAGGGCGTCAATTTCAATCTGAACAAGATCTCCAACGAGCAATGCCGCTCCTGCCACGTGGTGAAGTTCGACAGCTTCGACGGCCATCACCCGAAATTCGAGAACTATCCGTTCAAGCGGCGCACACGGATCATCTACGACCATGCCGGCCATTTCGGCAAGCACTTCCCGGAAGTGGCGAAGAAGGATCCGGCAAGGCGCATTCCCGCTACCTGCTCGACCTGTCACAACAGCCGCGAGGACAAGCGAGTCATGGCCGTGGCGCCGTTCGAGCAGACCTGCACCGCCTGCCATCTCGACCAGATCATCGGCAAGGAGCGGGTCAGCGGCCCGAAAGGCATTGCCTTCCTGACCCTGCCTGGCCTCGACCTGCAAACGCTGAAGAAGAAGAACGCCTCGATCGGCGAATGGCCGGACGCGTCCGAAGCCGAGCTCACACCGTTCATGAAGGTGATGATCAGCCGGAATGAGCGGGGCCGTGCTCTGATCAAGACCGTGGACAGCCTGAACCTCCAGGATCTGAGCCGATGCAAGCGACGACCAGATCAAGGCGGTGACGAATCTGGTCTGGGAGATCAAGGGGCTGTTCTATGCGCTGATCACGGGAAAAGCGTCGGACGTGCTGGCCGACCTCAATATTGGCGGCGGGGCGAAGCTGAGTGCGAATCTCGTTGCCGATCTGACCGCGAGCATCCCGCGCGATGTGGTCATCAGTGCGCAGCAGCAGTGGCTACCCAATCTCGCCACGGAAATGGCCAATCGCCCGGACACGAGCGATCAGAACGAAGCGATCAGGATCAAAGCGGCTGGAGCACGGCGATTACGGTGACCGGATCGGCGTCTCCCGAGGAGCCGTCTGACTCGGATGCGCGTCAGGCAGCCCCGACGCTCGAGCCCACAAGCCGAGATTGCGCGAAGCAGCCAGCATAGCCAAACTCGATCCGCCAGTTTGCACCGTGGGCATCCTTGGTCAGTGTCTGCTGTCCAAGGGACGGAGGAAGGAGCTGAAGCAGCCAAGGCTGAAGCAGCCGAGCCTGAAGGAGCGGCCGGAGAAACCGATACCGCGAACGCCAAGCCCGATGGCGCCGCATCTGCGGATGCCGCCTCCGACGGCGGACGCAGATGCGCCAGCCGAAGCCGCCGGCGGACTCAGATGCCACGGCGTCGAGGACGCCGAGAAAGCAGCCGAGCCTGAAGGAGCGGCCGGAGAAACCGATACCGCGAACGCCAAGCCCGATGGCGGCAAGGAAACGCTCTCCGCCGACGAACGGCCTCAGGCCAAGGCGGCGGACCAAACCGACGATCTGCTCTTCCCCACGGAGGATGAGCTTCGCGCGATCAAAGCTCCTAACAAGGACGCCGCGAAAGCAGCCCAGCCTGAAGGAGGCGGCCGAGCCGCACTGCCCGCGGCGGACTCAGAGATCGCGGCGGCTGAGCCTCAAACAAGCGCTGCGCCCGTGATCAGCATCGAAAGCGACGTGGATCCGGAGAGCTGGGCTGAATATGGCGGCTGGTACCGGCAGGATTACGCGATTTTCTACCGTCCCACAGGCCATAAGGACAAATTCATCTACTCTTGGCTCTTTCTGACCGGTCCCCAAGCGCCGAAAGGTGATACGAGCCCGGCGGCGGCGGTCTTCGATTTTCTCACGAGCAAGGACGCTCAGGGGTCATGCACGAAATGCCACAGCGTTGACGATATCCAGGGCAAAGGGCGGGTCGTCAATTTCTCCCCGCCTTCGGTCGAGAGCAAACAGGGACGCTTCACGAATTTCATCCATGAGCCGCATTTCGGCATCCTGGAAAATCGCGGTTGTCTGACCTGCCATAACCTTGAAAAAGGCCGCCCCTATCTGAAGAGCTACGAGCAGGGCAATCCGCAAAATTTCGTGTCCAATTTCGGTGCGGTGAAAAAGGATCTCTGCCAGACCTGTCACACCAGCAGCATGGCGCGTCAAGACTGTCTGCTGTGCCACAAATATCATGTGAATGGCGTGATCACGCCAATCATGAGCACGAGAATCCCAACTCAATAGCGTTTGATGCCATCCCTAGCGCCATCGCGCTTTGCGACACTCCTCGGGAACGTATCGCGACGGACAAAAATCCGCGGCGTGCCCATTCGAAATTCCACCGACTGTGGCCGACAAACGACAGCCTTCCCTTGGGCGTTCGTTGCATAATTTCCGCTCATCCCCGGGAGGGGAGTTGTGCAAAGACACGTCCTTGTGACCGCGCTGATCACGCTCGCAAGCCCGGCGAGCGCGGCGGACTTGGGACCTCCAGTTTCCGACCAATTGTCGGCTTGGAGCTGGAGCGGCTGCACCCTCGGCGCGCATGCCGGCGGGGTGTGGGGCGACAGCGACAGATGGATTCCGCGGACGCCGGGCGGCGCGTTCGAAGGCGTCTCGCTCGGTGGCCACAGCGTGGACGGTTTCATCGGCGGCCTGCAAGGAGGATGCGACTATCAGGCGGCGAGCGGCGTCGTGATCGGCTTTGCAGGCGAGTATGGGTGGACACACGCCGAGGGCACTCACCCTTCCGCACGCGAGACCGGCGTGTTCTATCACAGCGAGATCGAGGCGCTCGCTTCTGTCACCGGCCGTCTCGGCTACGCTTTCGACCGGGTGCTCCTCTACGTCGCGGGCGGTGGCGCCTGGGAACGCGTCGATTACAGGGCGTCGACGACCATGATTGGCACGGCGTACCGCGCAAGCGAAACACGCTCGGGCTGGACGATCGGCGGCGGTGGTGAATACGCCTTCACCGAGCGCCTCTCGGTCTTCATCGAATCCCGCTATTATGACTTCGGCACGGAGCGGATCAGGCTGAACCCGCAATACTCGTTCCTGCCCACGGCCTTTGTCGATATTGACGACACCGCCAGCGTCGTCCGCGCCGGCATCAATCTACGCCTCGGCCGATGGTGACTAATCGATCAGAGTGTGCGTCAGGAGCGATTGGCGCTCCAAAAGCCCGAGCAAAGACCGGACGGCCCGCGACCGGACCATATCCCGCTGCCCCGAGACCGGGTGAACCGTCCGGTCCCATTTGCGGTGCGCGGGCCCGCCACTGCATTGATCCGCGCCTGTCCCGACGCGGAAACGTGGCCAGCCAACTGAATCCGGCGAAAAACGAAAGATCCTCGGGTCGAATAAATTCGGCCGCCGCTTATTCCAAGGCCAATCCCGATTTTTCCGCAATGGCCGCTGGTCGTCACGGCGACCATGCTCCAATTTCCGTCGAACGGGGCCGCAATTGCGGGCGGAGCGGAACAGATGATTGCGAAAGCGGTTGACAGAGCGAGGGCGCATAAACGATTGCCAGTCATGGAAGTCCTCATACTTTGTCCTGTTCGCCAATTCGAGGCCGGTACGCGTAGCCTGCACGAAATGCGTTAACGGAACAATGCGCCGGGGATCCTGGTAAGATAGAAGGCAGGGCAGGGGGTGGCGGGGTAACGAGCCCCGCTGAAAATCAGCGTGCCGGGGGTTCGATTCCGCCGCTCAGCACCCATCCCTTTTCCAGTTTTTTCGCGCGCGTCCGGTCGGGCCGACAATATAGTCGGCGTGTCGCGCCGATCAAACCGAGTAAGATTTGTGGGGGAGCGATCATTGGGAAGCAGATTTTCGACATGATTGACTGCAAGGGTAGGTCTCCGCGGGTGACCTCCCAACTCAGTCTGGATTTTGTCGAGAGCATCTGGCCACGAGTCGCTCAGGTGCATGAAGGAAGACTGCTGGAGATCAAGTAATGAGCGACGGCCAAAAGCAGGCGAAAGTTGCCGCCGCGGCAGTGATGCGGGTCCTGAACGCCTCGCCCGAGGGTACCGGCGTCGAAGCGGCAGCGGAAATCATCGAGCTTGCTCTTCTTGGAGCTGCGCGCGAGCAGGAAAAAAAGGAGCTCATGCGCATCGCCGATGTGCAGGCCGCGGCTCATGCCCACTTGTCGCGCCTGCTGAACGCATCCCCGGTCGTGATCTATTGCCGCAAAGCCACCAATAACTATCAGCCGACATTCGTGAGCGAGAGCATCACGCGGCTTTTCGACGTCACGCCTCAGGAATATTTTGAGAATCCGGACCTCTGGAAAGAGCGAGTGCATCCGGACGACGTCAACCGCCTTGCAGCCTGGGTTAGAGAAACCTTTGAAGGGGGCGAGCGCTCAATCGAGTACCGCTATAGGCTCAGTGACGGCACTTATTGCTGGGTCTATGACGAGCAGCATTTTGTATGCGATGAAACGGGGCAGCCAATCGAGATCGTAGGCTCCTGGACCGACATAACGGCGCGCAAGAGAGCGGAAGAACAGTTAAAAGACGCAAGCCAGGCGGCGCTCGAGGCCAACGAAGCCAAGAGCCTCTTCCTTGCCAATATGAGCCACGAGATCAGGACCCCGATGAACGCCATCATCGGCCTTTCACACTTGGCGCTGAAAACCGATCTCACCCATCGCCAGCGCGACTACGTTCTGAAGATCAAGAGTTCGGGCCAACACCTGCTCGATATCATCAACGACATCCTCGATTTCTCGAAGATCGAGGCCGGTAAATTGTCGATCGAGACCATCGACTTCGACCTCGACAAGGTGCTGGAGAATGTCGGGAATCTGATGAGCGAAAAAGCCTCCGCCAAAGGGCTGGAGCTGATCTTTGAAGTCGAGCCGGCCGTCTCGACCCATTTCCGCGGCGACCCCTTGCGGCTCGGCCAGATCCTGATCAATTTCTGCAACAACGCTATCAAGTTCACCGACAAGGGCGACGTCGCGGTTCAGGTCCGCGTCCTGGAGGACAATCCGGAGTTCCAGCTCGTCGCGTTTTCCGTAAGCGACACCGGCATCGGCATGACCGAGGAGCAGGTCGAACGCCTGTTCCGGGCATTCGAGCAGGCCGATGCCTCGACCACCCGCAAATATGGCGGCACCGGACTGGGACTGGCGATCTCCAAACAGCTAACTGAGCTGATGGGAGGGAACGTGTCCGTCGAGAGCAGGCGGGGCAAGGGGAGCACCTTTCGCTTCACCGCGCGGCTCGGCAAGGGCATGGCGGCGCCGCGGCCGCGTCTGCTCCAATCCGACCTCCGGGGCCGACGCGTCCTCATCATCGACGACAATCCGCATGCGCGCGCCGTTCTCGCGAACATGCTGACCAACATGACGCTGGTCGCCGACGAGGCAGCATCCGGCCAAGAGGCGATCGACATGGTTCGTCAGGCCTCCGACGCGGGCGAGCGCTATGAGATCGCCTTCGTTGACTGGCAGATGCCCAGCATGAACGGCATCGAGACCGGGCAGCGCATCCTCGCTTTACCGGATCTACGCTCTCCTCCTCATCTTGTCATGGTGACGGCCTACGGCCGCGAGGAAGTGCTGAAGCAGGCCGAAGAGAACGGTTTCGAGAATGTCCTGATCAAGCCGGTTACCTCGTCGATCCTGTTCGACACCGCGGTGGTGGCCCTGGGCGCGGATGCGGAGCGGGGCGAGCCGAAGCAAACAGGGCCCTCCTTCGACATCGAGCGAATGCGCGGTGCGCGCATCCTTCTCGTTGAAGACAATGAGATCAATCAGGAAGTCGCGATGGGTCAGCTCGAGGATGCCGAGGTCTTCGTCGATCTCGCCGAGAACGGCGAGGTTGCGCTCCGCATGATTGGCGATAATCAATACGACGTGGTGTTGATGGATATGCAAATGCCGGTGATGGATGGCATCGAGGCCACGCGCATGATCCGGTCCAACCCGCGCCTGGAGGGTCTGCCCATCATCGCCATGACCGCTAACGCCATGGCCTCAGATCGGATCAGGTGTCTTGAGGCCGGTATGAACGATCATATCGCCAAGCCGATTGACCCCGACCAGCTATTCGGCGTGCTGCTTCGCTGGATCCGGCGCGCCGGCGGGAACGGCAAGACCGCGCCTTCGCCCGCGCCGGCGCAGGCGACGGAGGGCCATGCAAGCGACCTCGCTATTTCCGGGATCGACGTGCGCGCGGGACTGAAACGGACCGGCGGTGATCGCAGGCGTTATGAGGCTCTTCTGCGCAAATTCGCCGAGCAGCAACGCGACGCCGCGAAAGCGATGCGAGCTTTCCTCGCCAACAATGACACGGCAACTGCCGAGCGCACCGCCCATTCCCTAAGAGGCGCTGCCGGCACCCTTGGTGCCGCGGCGTTGATGGAGGTTGCCGCGAACGCGGAGACCGCGGTCAAGACCGGGCGCGGCGTGGACGCGGCGATTGCGTTGTTGGCGCGTTCGCTCGATCCTGTGATCGCTGCGATCGAGCAGGCAATCCCCGACGAGAGCGGCGACGGCTTCGGCGCGCCCGCCCGCGATCCGGCAGGCGTCGTCGCGGCCCTTATCAGGCTGAAGCAATTGCTCGAAAACGACGATGGGGATGCCGCCGACTACATGGTCGATCTGCAGCCGACGTTTAAAGACGTGCTGACGCCAGTGGAGATCAAGACCCTCTCTGACCGCATCGGCAGTTTTGATTTCGATGCCGCGCTCTCGTGCCTGTCGGGCATCGCTTCACGTCTCTCACTCAACCTCGAGGCCAACGTGGTGGAGCAAGAGCCGCGTGGCTCCAAGGACGAACTTCACGCCCGTGGGGATAACTGGGAAAACTCGCATTAGCTCCTTGATCTGCTTGATCTCTTTTGCTTTTTGACTGTGGACAAGCGGGATAGTGTTCATGCGTTCCCCGCCATCTGAAGTGAGGGACGCATCATGACGGAAGTTGAATTTGTCGGCAGATTTCAGCGCGAACCCACGGGTTCCTGGACCTGCGTAAAGCCAATCCAGATTGACGGTCCGAATGGACCTCTGTTTATCGCGCCGGGACAAAGCTTCGGCCCGGGTGCCTTGTTCCTCGGAATCGATTTGGCCAAAGAGCTTGACCGAATGGCCGCAATCCAGCGTGCAGCCGCCAAGCTCGCGGGTCAGGACTTCGCCAGGGCCGCATAGTGAGGAGCCTCCAGCGGGAACCGATCATGCGTGATATTCTCGCCGACTTGCAAGACCGCGCCCGCTCGGTTGCCGAGCAGATTGGCGCCGAAAACGCCCGCTTCGAAAACTTGGTTTCGCAGCTCAGAGCCGAACAAGACGGTCAGCTGGAGCATCTCAGGGCTCAGCTTCGCCTGGCGAACAAGCTTCTTGAGTTCACGGCTTGGCACGATCGGCTGCGTGCCGAACTCACAACGCGAATTGCCGTCGCCGAGACGGCCGAAAACTTGATCAAGAATTCATTCGGCACAGCCGCAGAACAGGCCGGCCATTCTTGATCGGGCTTGCTTTGGCCGAACCGCAACGATCGAGCTCCCAACTCAAGCTTAGCTTCGCTGCCGGTACCAACCCCGGCACCAGACGTCGCAAGCCTAAGCGGCTCCGGACGCAGGCGGATGACTCCCTAGTGCATCGATCGAGTCTCGGGCTAAGATCGTAAGCCTAGAAACAAGGGGCACTGCATTGAGGGAAATGACGCGGGTCGGCATCACGACAGCCATAGTGGCCCTGTTGGCAACGCCCGCATCCGCCGAGTTGCGAATTCCATGTTTGTGGAACCCATTTGGCGGCTGCTCCGTCAAATTGGTATCTCCGGAATATGCCGCACGTCCCGTCCAGCCGCTCGACCCGGAAGCGGCTCTCGCCGCGGTTAACGCTTTCCGGGCAGAGAATGGCCTTACGCCGCTCGTCCTCGATGCGCGCCTTGCGCGCGCGGCCACCATGCAATCGAAGACGCAAGCGGGGCGGAGCTCGATTGGTCACTATGGATCGGACGGGTCCACGCCAATGGTTCGTGCCGAGCGCGTCGGCTACCATGCGAAGATTGCCTCGGAGAATGTCGCCGCCGGGCAGAAATCCTTCAGCGACGTGCTGCGTTTCTGGAAGGAAAGTTCCGGCCATCGGGCAAACCTGTTGCGCCCGAATGTGACCGCCGTCGGCGTGGCGATGGCCAAGAACAAAAACGGTCGCGCCTATTGGACGCTCGTCCTCGGCGCCGAATAGACCGGCATGCGTGCGTCCGGCGCTGAGAGCTCGGCAAAACACCTCGAACAGGGGACTTGAAGGCCGGGCGCAGCGCCTTCGGCGCCGCTTGCGACCCGCTCTCGACACCGGTCAAAACCTTCTCTAGAATGCAATTGACAATAGTTTGCAACTAGGGGAGCTCCAGCCAGGAGGGGGACGATGCACAATTGGTGGCGCCGGATGACAGTGTCGCGCCGGGGCGCGCTGGGCGCCGGCGGACTTGCGTTGCTGGCGGCCGCGAGCGGGATAGCACGCGGCCAGCAGGCCGACGTGGTCGAGCATGCGCCGGTCAAAACCAATCCGGCAGGCACGGCTGCACAGCATCACGCGGGCCATGGCGGCATGCTCACGGTCGGCCAGGTCGATCATTCCCGCAATGGATTCGATCCCACCCACATCCTGACCGACTGGGATCAAGGCCGCACCAGCATGCTCCCCGACGGCCGCAGGCTCAGGGAGTTCGACATCCTCGCCGAAGACAAAGAAATCGAAATCGCACCCGGCATCATCTTTCCGGCCTGGACCTTCAACGGCCGCGTCCCGGGTCCGACAATCAGGGCTACAGAGGGCGATCGGGTCCGTATCCGATTTGCCAACGCCGGATCGCATCCTCACACCATGCACTTCCATGGAATCCACTCCGCGCGCATGGACGGCGTGCCGGGCGCGGGCGAGGTCGCGCCTGGCGACACCTTCGTCTACGAATTCGATGCCATTCCCTTCGGCTGTCACCTCTATCACTGCCACTCGGTGCCGCTGAAACGTCACATTCACAAGGGGCTTTACGGTGCCTTCATCGTCGATCCCGACCCGGCGCGGCATGCGGAGCAGAAGCGACATTGCGGCCTCGCGGCTGCTGGGGACTCCCGAGAACGCGCGGTGGCAGGAGTTCGTCGTGGTCATGAACGGCTTCGACACAAATTTCGACGAGGAAAACGAGGTCTATGCCGCAAACACGATCGCCCATGCCTATGCGCACAAACCTATTGCGATCGACCGACAGCGGCCAGTGCGGATCTACCTCGTCAATGTGACAGAGTTCGACCCGATCAACTCCTTCCATCTGCACGCGAATTTCTTCGACTATTACGACACCGGCACGACACTCACACCGACGCTGAAGACGGTGGACACCATCATGCAGTGCCAAGCCCAGCGGGGGATTATCGAGTTCACCTATAGCGGTCACGAGGCGGGCTTGTACATGTTCCATGCCCATCAGTCGGAGTTCGTCGAGCTCGGCTGGATGGGATTCTTCGATGTGAGAGACGCCGTGGCATGACGCGCACAATCGCGCAAATCGGCGGGCCTATCGTCGCGCTCGTGCTGCTGGTCGCGGTGTTTTTTGCCTACGAGCCGCTGCGCCGGCCCTTCGGCGGCGCGCCGCCCCCCGTCGAGACACTGACGGTCGAACGAACCGTGCTCGACGAAAGCGGAATTGCGCTCAAGGTCCGCGCCGACGGAACAGAGCCCGTATCGATCGCCCAGGTGCAGGTCGACGGCGCCTATTGGCAATTTGCGCAAGACCCGCCTGGCGCGGTACCGCGGCTTGCGAGCGTCTGGATCAAGATTCCCTATCCCTGGGTCGAGGGCGAGACGCACAAGATTCTGCTTGTCACGCGCACCGGGCTCACCTTCGAACACGCGATCGAGGTTGCCTGGCCGACGCCGAAAGTCGGAGCCAGGGAGTTCGGCCGGCTGACGCTCGGCGGACTTTTCGTCGGCGTGCTGCCCGTCGCGCTCGGCATGCTGTTCTATCCGGCGTTGCGTGCCGGAGGCGCGCTCGCCTTCCGCTTTGCCCTGGCGCTGACCATTGGGCTTCTCGCCTTCCTGCTGATCGACATGCTCGAGGAAGCCTTGGAGATGGCAGAGCGTAGTGCATCAGGTCTCAATACGCCCTTGCTGGTCTGGGCGATCGCGGGGTTTTGCTGCCTGCTGCTCTTCGGACTCGCGCGCCTTCGAGGATCGCCGCTCGAGGGCGTAGCACTTGCCTCGTCGATCGCGCTTGCCATAGGGCTGCATAATCTCGGGGAGGGACTGGCGATCGGTTCGGCTTTCGCGTCGGGAGCCGCCGCGCTCGGCGGCTATCTGCTCCTCGGTTTCACCCTGCACAACGTGACCGAAGGGATCGGCATCGTGTCGCCGCTGCTCGACCGTCGCCCAGGGCTCTTGGTGCTGGCAGGGCTTGCCTGTCTCGCAGGCCTGCCGGCGGTGCTCGGGATGTGGCTTGGGGCCTTTGCCTTCTCAAACCACTGGGCCGCAATTGCGCTGGCCGTCGGCGCCGGAGCGATCCTGCAAGTCCTGATCGAGGTCGGCCTGCTGCTCGGACGCGACCTCGCCAGGGCCGGAGGACGCGGCTATCCCATCACGCTCGCGGGGCTCGCGGCAGGCATCGGCGTCATGTACGTCACGGCATTGCTCGTCCCGGTGTAGGAACGAAGGTCTCTGTGGCCGCGTCCACGATAACGGTGCCGCGATGTCCGCGTGTCCGGCTTCGATGGTTCAGCACTGCAGTGGGCGGCTTGGCGCGATCCTTCCATCTATCGTTTCTGGCCTCACGATGCAAAATCGACATAAATCCCTGCGCAGCACGGCGTTTGCACTGCATATTTAATGTGTAAGACAATGGCGGCCTGAGGTTTCTCCACGTCAAGCAGGGTCCGCCATCCCATGTCCCCGAAAAATGCCGGTTCAAACCTCGAGCGTGAGGCCTTCCTTTGGGACGACCCGCTCTTGATCGAAGATCAGCTCGACGAAGAGGAGGTGACGCTCTGCCGGGCGGCGCGGGCCTTTGGCGCCGAGAGCCTCCTGCCGCGCATCGTCGAGGCCGCACGCGACGAGCGTTTCGACCGGGAGATCGTTGCGGAGCTTGGCGCGCGCGGCTATCTCGGTTCGGCGATCGACGGCTGTGGCTGCGCTCCCGGGAACTATGTCGCTTATGGGCTGATCGCGCGCGAGCTTGAACGGATCGACTCCACTTACCGTACGGTCTTGAGCGTGCAATCCTCGCTCGTCATGTATCCGATCCATCGCTTCGGAACGGACGAGCAGAAAGCGAAATACCTGCCGAAGCTTGCCAAAGGCGAATGGATCGGATGCTTCGGCTTGACCGAACCGAATAGCGGGTCCGATCCCGCGAGCCTCGAGACGCGCGCGAGGTCAGCCCCCGGCGGCACCATCCTCGCCGGCACCAAGAGCTGGATTTCGCATGCCCCGGCAGCGGACGTGCTGATCGTCTGGGCCAAGACCGACGACGACATCATCCGCGGCTTCATTCTGGAACGCGGCATGGCGGGCCTGTCCACGCCGAAGATCGAAGGCAAGCTGTCGATGCGCGCTTGCACCACGGGGCTGATCGTCATGGACGACGTGTTCGTTCCGTCGGAGAATTTACTCACGGGGGTCTCCGGATTGAAGGGCCCCTTCAGCTGCCTTACCCAGGCGCGTTACGGGATCGCCTGGGGCGTGATGGGCGCGGCCGAGGATTGCTGGGTGCGCTCCCGGAACTATGTGCTCGACCGCAACCAGTTCGGCCGGCCCCTTGCCTCCTACCAGCTGATCCAGTCGCGGCTTGCCGATATGCAGAGCGAGATCGCGCTCGGCCTCCAGGCCTGTCTTCGGGTCGGACGCCTGATGAGCGAGGGCCGGGCCGAGCCCGAGATGGTGTCGCTGATCAAGCGTAACAATTGCGCTAAGGCGCTCGATATCGCCCGAGCCGCCAGGGACATGCACGGGGCCAATGGCATCTCGGATGAGTTCCATGTCTTCCGCCACATGGCCAATCTCGAGAGTGTCAAGACCTATGAGGGGACGCACGACATTCACGGCCTGATCCTGGGTCGCTCGCAAACCGGCATCGGCGCCTTCACCGCCTGACCACGCCGAAGCAGGGAACCGTCACACGCAGGCGCCACCTCACTTGCGCCTCATTTCCAGTTTTGCCCGAAGAAAACGCCCGCGGCTTGCACTTGATGTCTTCTGTTGTCCAAGGAGGTACGCGGCTATAGTAGACCTCAGCTTGGGGTCGAGCCCCCCGCAGCTTGAATATCCAAACGTTGCTCGATGAGCGCCAGTCGATCGTACTGCCGGACGAAAACCGGCAAGAGCCAAGGGCACCTCATGACGACAGCCTACATCAACCGTATCGCGACGGCAGTGCCGCCCAACAATGTGCACGCCGGTTTCATCCGCCTTGCCGAAACGTTGCTTCCGGACGATCATTGCCAGCGCACCGTATTCCGGCGCATGGCCGAAAGATCCGGCATTAAAAGCCGCTATTCGTTCCTGACGCCGGCGTCGGACAACGATACGCCGGAGCTCGAACTCCACCGCCTTTTACGTACGAGGCCGCTTCCCCAGCACTGCGGCGCGGATGCGACTGTTTGAAGCCGAAGGTCCTGCGCTCGCGGAGACAGCCGTCGAACGGCTGAAGCTCGGAAGCGAACGCGAGGGGCTCACCCATCTTTTGATAACCTGCTGCACCGGCTTCACGGCACCGGGTCTCGATCTCGAGCTCGTTGAGCGATGCCGGTTACCTCCCTCGATCGAGCGCACGATCATCGGGTTCATGGGCTGCTATGCCGCGATCAACGCCCTGAAGCTTGCCCGTCACATCGTTCGCTCCGACGCCAAGGCACGGATCCTCATTGTGAATTTCGAGCTTTGCACGTTGCATCTGCAGGATACGAGCGATCTCGCCAAGCTGCTGACTTTTCTCTTATGGGGCGACGGCTGCGCGGCGTCCCTGGTCAGTTCCGAGCCCCACGGCATGTCTCTCGATAGTTTCCGTGCCGTGCATTTTCCTGACACGGCCGAGCTGATGCGTTGGAATATCGGGGACAGTGGCTTCGATATGGTTCTTTCCGGCAAGGTGCCGGTCGTCATCGAGCAGGGCATTCGTAATCACGGCAACGAGATCCTGGAAGGGGCCGATCCGAGAACAATCGAGCTCTGGGCGGTTCATCCGGGCGGCCGGACGGTTGTCGATGCCGTCGAACGTGCCTTCACTATTGCGCCCGCGGCGCTGTCGGCTTCACGCGGAGTGCTTAGCGATTTTGGCAACATGTCCTCGGCCAGCATCATGTTTGTCCTGAAAAGACTGCTTGCCGCCGGCGGGCAGAACGCAGCCGGCTGCGCCATGGCATTTGGGCCGGGTCTCATGGCCGAGTTGATGTTATTCCGAACTGGCCGTGCTGCTTGAGCAATGGTGCAGGGCTGTGATGACTTTTTCCCGCCGCCTCGAAACCGAGTTGCTTGACGTTCTGCCGGCCCACGACCCGGCCGCCTTAAGGTCGCGCCGCGACCTTAAGTTCCTGAATGCGGTGATGCTGCACCCTGTCATTATGGCGCGGCGCATGCGGCGTCTTGCCCTGGCCGCGCCGAGGCGGATCATCGAGCTTGGCGCGGGCGATGGAAGCTTGATGCTAAGGCTCGGCCGGCGTCTCGCGCGGCATTGGTCGGGCGTCGGCATTGTCCTTGTCGACCGGCAAGACATTGTGACCCCTGAGACTCGACAGGCGATATCTAAACTCGGGTGGCGCGAGGACCACGTCACCCAAGACGTGTTCGACTATCTCGCAGTCGCGGAGTTGGCGGACATCATCATCGCCAATCTCTTCCTGCATCATTTCCGGCCGGCGCAGATTTCGGAAATCTTCATGCGATGCGTCAAGCTTGCCCCGGTCTTCATCGCTCTCGAACCTCGCCGGGCCGGGCTCCCGCTCCTCGGAAGCCGCATGATCGGGCTGCTGGGCTGCAACTACGTGAGCCGGCACGATGCGGTCGCGAGTGTGCGTGCCGGGTTCCGGAACCGCGAATTGTCGGCGTTGTGGCCAGAGCGGCAGCGCTGGACTCTTGACGAGGGGCGTGCCGGCCTTGTGACTCACTGCTTCGCCGCCCGAAAATGCTGAGCGTTTCCCAACCAAAACGCTACGATGCGATTGTCGTCGGGGGCGGTCCGGCGGGCTCCACCACCGCGCTCATGCTGGCTCGCGCAGGCTGGGCAGTGGCGCTGATCGAGAAGAGCCGCTTTCCCCGCCCAAAGGTTTGTGGCGAGTTTATCTCGGCGAGCACCTTTCCGCTGCTTGAAGAGTTCGGCCTGCTGGACGATGTACGCGGGCTTGCCGGCCACGAGGTCCGGCGCGTCGGCGTTTTTGCGGGCGAGACTCTAAGCACCTCGCCTATGCCCGCGCACTCGGGGCCCTTCGGCAAGTGGGGGAGGGCGCTCGGACGCGACAGTCTCGACACGCTCATGCTGGAAGCCGCGGTCAGAGCCGGCGCCGATCTGTGGCAACCTGTTCGCGTCACCCAGATCGGACGCTCAAACCAAGGCTGGCGCTGCGATATCAGTCACGGCACAAGCAGCGCGTCCCTGTTCGGCAGGACAGTCGTCGTTGCCAACGGTTCGTGGGAGAAAAGTCCCTGGCTTCCCGATTGCCGGGCGCCCCACAAAGCCTCGGATCTCCTCGCCTTCAAGGCACATTTCAAGGACGCCGACCTTGCGTTCGATCTCATGCCGCTGCTCGTCTTTCCCGGCGGCTATGGCGGCATGGTGTGGAGCGATCAAAGACGGGTCAGCCTTTCGTGCTGCATTAGCCGCGAAACGCTGAACCGATATCGCGACGGCGAAGGGCGCGCCGGGCAGGCGGTGCTGAGGCATCTGCGCAATTCTTGCGAGGGTGTGGCGACTGCGCTGAAGCGTGCGACGCTCCAAGGGACTTGGCTCTCTGCCGGTCCGGTTAGACCCGGGATCCGCGCAGCATTCTCCGATGGGATGTTCCGCGTCGGCAATGCCGCGGGCGAGGCGCATCCGATCATCGCCGAGGGCATCAGCATGGCCATCCAATCGTCTTGGTTGCTCTGCCGCATCTTGATCTCCGAGCAGAGACTCGCTCGACAAGGCTTCAATCCTCGCCGGTGCCGGCCGTACCTATGCCAATAATTGGCGCGGACATTTCGCCGGCCGTATTCATGCGGCAGCGGTCTTTGCGCATGCGCTCATGCGCCCGGGAAGCGCGGCCCTCGCGTTGGCTTTACCGAAGCGTTTTCCGGTCCTTCTGACGCTTTGCGCTGCGCTCAGCGGGAAGGCCAAACAGGTTCCGATCGCCCCGCCCGGTTAACCTTTGGGCGCGCCGGGCTTCTCATCCGACACCTTATGCGAGCCTTTGGGAACACAGCGTCACCTCTCGCGTTGTGTGAGCACGGAGTGGGTATTTCAGGAGGGAAAATTGCCATGATCAGGACAATCGGCAGTGTCCCGGTAAAGACGCGCGTACCAGTGGCAGCATGGACTTTCGCAGGGTTGATTACGCTTTTTTCGATGATCTCCTCGCTGCTGCAGGTCGTTGCCGGTCCGGCTCAAGACTTCACGCGATCGGCCTCAGGGCAGGCGACGGCATCGGAGCAAGCGACGACTTTGGCGAGGAAAGCTAAGCACGCCAGCGTCAACTGGTAGAAGTGTCAATCTTGAAATCCCGTGGCGTCGGCTGGTTCGACGCCACTTTCCTTTGCATCGTGCCGCCGCCTATCTCAAAGCGGAGCTCGCTGCCGAGCCTTTATCGCGCCGCAGCCGTCCTCTGTTCCGCTCGCTGGACGCCTGCGGTCTTTGCGACTTCGTTAATCGCGTCGGCGAGCCGATGACCGTAGAGCGGCTTATTCACTATCGGGGCGCCCGGTACCTGTCGCTCAATGCGTTCGACGATACCTTCCTCGTCACTGTAGGCGGTGACGAAAACGACCGGCACACCGCACAACTCGCGGAGCATTCTCGCGGTCTCGATGCCGTCTCGAGCGCCGTTCAGATAGATGTCAATGACGGCGATGTCGGGGGTGGCGTCCATCGCGAGGGAAAGGGCGTCTTTTGCGTTTGCGGCAAGACCGCGAACATCGAATCCGAGCTCGCTCAAATCCGCCTCCAGACCGAGGGCGATGACGATTTCATCTTCAACGATCAACGCGCGGGGGCGCTGCGAGGCGTTTGAACATATCATGGTCTTTCTCCTGGTAGTGCCCATAATTGACAACGTTCACGGCGAGCCTCGGGTCCATGTGCTCCGCGTGGTTTTCCACAGCAAAATACTCTTGGTCCGTAGCCGATTGGAACTTCGTGGGCGACACGGAGTTGTTAATGGCGGAGTGGCGTGCTGCGTCAACAGCTTCGACGGGGTTGCACAATGCGCAAGACTGCTCTGATGTCCCCCTTACAATGCATGGGCTGCGTCACTGCTTTTGCCGCGTCCATTGCGCTGCCGGCGGCAACCGGTCATGCGGTCGAGGAGAGCAAATCCGAAAATATCGGTCCTTGGGAGATCGAGGCGATCTTCAAGGGCGATAAGTTCGACCGCTGCTCGATCAATCGTTCCCTGCAAGATGAAATCGTGGCGCGCTTCATTCGCACCAGCGATGGGCTCAGCCTCGAGCTCGAATCGCCGAACTGGAAACTCGAGCGCGGCAAGGCTTACCCGGTAAAGATGGCCATGGGGCCGCTCAGCTTCGACACCGAGGTCGCAGCGGAGTCGAATGCGGTGTCGATGGACATCGAGGACCAGAAGTTCGAGACCGGGCTTCGCAGTGCCAGCGTTTTGAATGTTGTCGCCGCGGGAGCCACGATCCGCGTGCCCCTCGACAAGAGCACGGTCGCGTTCGACCGGCTTGCGCAATGTGTCGAGAAGAACAATAGGGCCCTCGAAACAAACCCTTTTGTGGCTCCGGCACGCCAGCCGTAGCGGCTGGTGTGCCGGAGGGCAAATGCCCCGACGGTCAGCAAGAGAACGACGCGGTCCAGAAGACCGAACCAGCTGAGGAGGGAAAGCCTGCGACGCCGGCTATTTCGAAGAGCAAACGATCGCGCCGGCTCCCATCCTTTTTGCGGCGGGTCGATCTTTTCCTGTCGCAGGGCCGATGACGGTCTCGATGGCGCCTGTAACGGCAGCCTTCAACAGAGCGGCATTCTAGGCCGAGCGAGCCGCCCCCCTCAGCTTCCGAAGCCGCGGCGGTCAAATCTAGAAGATCACGCCTGCGCAGGAAGCAGCTTGGCGACGGGGCGGGAGATTAGTCGTCGGGAGGGGCCATCGTCTCGGCGGGCGCGGGGGCTTCACCGCCGGGCGACCCTTTGGCGCAAGTCTCAACCTGCATCCTCGCCGACTCGCTTTCCCCGTCTTGCATCCGCCTATTTTCCTCCACCTCGATGCAACCCTCGCCCTCGACGGCAGACCAGCGCGGGGAGGCGCGCCAGCCCTGGAGCTCCGCCGTCTGTGGATCGGCGCCGCCATAAGAATCGGCGTAAGGAGGCAAGGGTTCCGACGAATTTCCGTAAGGCGGCATGGGGAGCTGCGAAGTGCCGTGAGGAGGCGGCGACCCATAGCCCGGCTGCGACCCAGAACCCGCGAGCGGCGAGAGCGGCGCACGCGCCACGGGGCCCGAGGGCTCGTAGGCGAAGGAATTGGTCGCTGAGGAATTGACCGCAGGCTGCGGCGGCTCGGTGCATGCGGGGAGTGCGCACCCGATCGAAGCGATCGCCATGACGGCAAAGAATGCGCGCAAATCCTTGTCCCCCGCAAACCGGCCCCAAACCGGGATGCGAGAAACTTAAGCCCCAAGGGTTACCAGAAGGTCACGAAGCAGGATCCCCAAAAGGTGGTCCTACGGAAGTCTCTAAGCGGCCCGACGCCAACACCATCGCCGCTCGGGCACGTCTCGGGTCGTCAACCAAGCCTTCACCCCTAGATCGAGCCATGCTATCGCTCCTGATCGAGGCAACCGGCGAGATCAGGACATGTTCGAGGATCCGCTTTTTTGGGTGTTTGTGCTTCCCGGTTTGCTGCTCGGGCTCTATGCGCAGTCGCGCATCAAGCTGAACGTCACCAAATATTCTCAAGTTGCCACCAAGGACGGCGTGACCGGGGCCGAGGTGGCGCGCCGTCTGCTCGATGCGCAGGGCCTCCAAGACGTTGCGATCGAGTTCGACTCCGGGGATTTTGAGCGATCACTACGACCCCCGGAGCAAGACATTGCGGCTAAGCCAGTCGGTGTATTTTACGCCGAGCGTGGCGGCGGCCGGGATCGCCGCGCATGAAGCGGGGCATGCCTTGCAGGACGCCGAGGACTACTTGCCGATGGAAGCCCGAACTTACATCGTGCCGATCGCGCAACTCGCCGCGCAAGTCGCGCCCTGGCTTTTTATCGCGGGCCTGCTCTTGGAGATCGATACCCTGACATGGATCGGGGTGATCCTGTTCGGATCGTCTTTCTTGCTTGCGTTGCTCACGTTGCCGGTTGAGTTCAATGCCAGCGCGAGAGCCAAGCAGCTCTTGGTCACCCACGGAATCATCCGCGGCGACGAGCAAGTGGCCGGCGTCGAAAAGGTCTTGGGGGCGGCGGCCTGGACCTATGTCGCCGCAGCCGTATCCGCCATCGGGGTCTGGCTCTTCTATATTTTCGTTCTGTTCTTTCGTGGGCGAGCCAACGCAGGCTTCAGATAATTCAGTAAACGCGGCCGGGCTACTTGCCAAGATGCATCTGGATTGGCTTGAGCGCTCGTCCGCGAGGGAGAGGCGCGATCGTGGAACGGCGACTTGCCTTGAAGTCCCGTGCGGCGGCGCTATGATCGCAGCATGAAGACGCGCACGTGCGCGCCGCAATCAAAGATCATGACCATCGTGAGCACTATGACCATCATTAAGTCCTGTTTCTTCGCAGCAACCGTTGCGCTCGGCCTTGCGCTTCATGCCCCGGCGAGCCTCGCCCATCATGGCTGGGCGTGGACGACCGGCGAGAACATGGAGCTTGCCGGCATCATCAGAGAGGCGAAGCTCGGCAATCCGCACGGCATCCTCAAGGTCGAGGTCGACGGTACGCTCTGGACGGTCGAAGTCGGCCAGCCATGGCGAAACGAGCGAGCAGGGCTGAAGGAGGGCGATCTGGCGGAGGGCGTGGCAATCCGCGTCATCGGCGAGCCCGCTTCAGACGCGTCGGACAAGCGGCTCAAGGCCGAGCGGCTGTTCCTCGGCGACCGGGAATTTGTCCTTTACCCCGATCGCGACTAGGCCATGGAGGCTCTGCTCGCGGCGCTCGAGGCGAGCGGCCCCGCGCAATATCTGCGGGCGTCGCGCTGGGGCTACGCCGCAGTCAGCGGGATACACATCCTCGGCATCGCTCTCCTTGTCGGCGCCGTGGTGCCGCTCAATTTGCGTCTCCTCGGACTGTGGTCCGCCGTGCCGCGTGAACAGCTTTCGCGCGTGCTCGTCCCAGCGGCGACCTTTGGCCTCGTGCTCGCCGCGCCGACGGGCCTTCTCCTGTTCTCGGTCAAGGCGGAAGATTACAGTGCAATCTGCTTTCTCCAGGCGAAGCTCGCTTTGATCCTCGCCGGCATCCTGTCGGCGGTGACGGCCCATCTGCGCTATGGGCTTGCTCTCGAAGGCGCCGAACCTGCGCGGGTCAGGCTTCATGCGCTGGTGTCGCTGGCCTGCTGGCTCGGCGCGCTCGCTTTGGGGCGCCTGATCGGCTTCGCCGACTGAGCCCTTCGCGCCGGGAGCGGGGCAAGCGGCACATTGACCCGACCCTCGCATGCCGCCACTCTTGAAGCATGATCCGGGGCGTGCTGCTCGACATTGCCGGCGTCATCTATGACGGAGATAACGCGCTTCCCGGCGCGCTCGACGCCGTCGAGCGCTTGCGCCAAGCGGGTCTCGCTTTGCGCTTCGTCACCAACACCACGCGCATGACAAAGCGCAAGGTTTGGGAGCGCCTCAAGGGCTTTGGTCTCGGTGTCGCCGAGGATGAACTGTTCACGCCGGCCGCAGCCGCGCGGGCGTGGCTCGCAGCTCACGACTGCTCTCCGTCGCTGCTCGTTCACCCCGGTCTCGTCGAGGAGTTCCAGGATCAAGCGGGCAGGACGCATCGCGCGGTCGTGATCGGCGATGCCGGCGAAACGTTCGACTTTGCACGACTCAATCGGGCGTTCCGCGAACTGGTCGCGGGCGCGGCATTCATTGCGCTCGCCAAGAACCGGTCCTTCAAGGACGACGACGGCGGGCTCAGTCTCGATGCCGGAGCCTTCGTCGCAGCGCTCGAATTTGCCACGGGGCGCGAGGCGCTTGTTCTCGGGAAGCCGGCGCCCGCGTTCTTCCAAGCCGCGCTCGCAAGCATCGACTGCCGGCCGGACGAGACGGCGATGATCGGTGACGACGCCGAGGCCGATATCGCCGGCGCGCTTCAGGCCGGGCTCGGCGCCGCGCTCCTTGTCCGCACCGGGAAATACCGCGACGGCGATGAGACGAGGTTCTTGCCTCGGCCGACGGCGACGGTCGCGAACCTGGCTGCGGCCGCGGATTGGATCGTCGCGCAGTGCGCAATTTGAGGCTCACGTCCCAATGGCGCCTGCCGTCATGCGCCGCCGCCCCGTCCGCGCGCAATGGCCGGGCGAAGTCAGACGAGCCTGCCCGCCATCACCTAAATTCCAGTCCGCGATGCGGCAATCGTCAGAACAACCGTTGGAGCAGGGCGACTATCAAAAGCAGGACCACTGCACCGAGAGCCGAGGTCACAATGGCGCCGACCACGCCTCCGCCCAGAGTGAGTCCGAGCCCCAATCTCGGGAACAGCAAAGCCGCAACAAAGGCGCCGGCGATGCCGACGATTATGTTGCCAAGCAGGCCGAAGCCTGCGCCCTCAACCAAAACTCCGGCAAGCCAACCGGCGATCGCACCGATAATCAGGGCAACGACAACTGCCATGATATCCATGATGTCCCCCTCGAAAGATTTGTATCGTTATCGATTTATCCGTTGCGCATTCGGCGCACGGTCCTTGAGACTTAGCGCATCGCGACACGCGACGCCAGCGGCTTGTTACCCGATAGGAGCGAGGAGCCAGTCATTCCCAGGGGCCGCGCCGGCGCTCGATAGCAAAGGCTCGGGAATGGGCCGGCTGAAATAGCGGCACGTCCTTCTGCTTGAAGACCGGCACCAACGCCATGCCGGCAACGAAACCGCCGACATGCGCCCAGAAGGCAATGCCAGGCCCGCCCGTCGGCGAAAACGCCGCGCTCATGAGCTGCGTGAAGAACCAAAGGCCGAGCACGAACAGAGCCGGCACATGCACAATGGTCACGAACACGACGATGACGATCAGTACGCGCACGGTGGCATAAGGGTGCAACAGCAGATAGGCGCCGAGAATCCCCGAGATGGGTCCGCTTGCGCCCACCATCGGGATGGTCGAATTGGGATGGATCAAGGCCTGGGTCATCGCCGCGGCAATGCCGCAGACGAGGTAGAAGACGGCATAGCGGAGGTGACCCATGGAATCTTCGACGTTGTCGCCGAAAATCCACAGGAACAGCATGTTGAGCCCCAAATGCAGCCAGCTTCCATGCATGAACATCGAGGTGAGCAGTGTCGACCAGGCCGGTACGGCGGCGATGTCGGCGCGAAGCTCGCCCGTGCCGAAGAGGCGCGCGGGAATCATCCCGAACTCGAAGACGGCGATCTGCCCTCGCTCGTCCCCAAGGGAGACTTGCCACAGAAAAACCAGCACGCAGGTGCCGATGATGCACCACGTGACGATCGGCGTGCGGACACGCGGATTATCGTCGGAGATGGGAAACATCCTGGGTGCTGTCCCGGCTAACACCGATGCGGCCGTGGGATCACGATACGAGGCTACCGGCAGGGCGCCGCCTTGTCATTGCCTTCGCGAAGTCATGCGAGCCTCACAGGCGAGCCTGCAAGGCGATCCAAGAATTGGCGGCGACTTCAGAACGCGGCCCAGCGCGGCGCGTGGGAGCGATCGAACCGGTGCCGAGTCCGGCTTGCAGAGGCGGAAGCTCGATCCCGATCGGCCCTCTATGCTGACTGTTGGCCGGTTCTAGGCCCGTCCGTGGAAAAGTGAATGCCGACGAGGTCCCTCGACGTCGTCACAGCCTGAGCGTCAGCACGACGATGAGTGGGCCTTGATGGGCAAATGGCGCCAATCCTCGGCGGGTACCCCCACAATGCCTTCGAGCATATAAAAGGTGTGCCTGCCGATCGGCAGCCCATCGCCTCGCGCCCATTTCGGCAGGGAGCCGCCGCGTCTCGCCCGCACGATCACGGGGTTGAGGAAATGCGTCGCGCCTGACGTGGGATCAGGCATCTCGCCCGAGAGAACGCCATCGGCGATGCGCGCAGCACTTTTATAGCGCGCGTCGTCCGAAGCAAGGTTCTCCATCTGACTGCGCCGCGTCATCCACGGTTCGAACTGCCATGGAGACGTGACAACGTCTCTTATGTTCTCGCCCCATCGCCCAATCCTCGCGCGATTGAGAATGACGTGCGCCACGGCCACCATTCCCTGCTCGGTCTCGCCGCCAGCTTCGAAGGCGATGGTGCGGATCAGGTAGTCACGTTCCTCTCTATCGAGACCCAGCGGCTGCGGCGTTCGCGGCAGAAACATCTCGGCGTAGGCAAATCTCATCTTGCCCTCAGACGATGCGGGATGAGCACAGCGTCCCGCATTTTGAAGGGCGGCAAATAGAGGCGTCGAATTCCCCAACAGGACAAGCGTAAAGGCCAACGGCAACCACCAAATCCGCACGTCGTGTCTCCCCAAATACTTGAGACTTGTTCGGGTCGAACAACGCGGATTTGCTGTAAGAACTTGATCATTTTATGGCAATACGGTAGCGATCTTGGGAACAATTACGGCAACACGGATTCCGCGTATTTTGCCCGCTTTATAGCGTGGGGGATATGGCGTCCCCTGCCCCCGGGCCTGCGCGGTCCTACAGGGGGACATTGCAGCCGATCAAGGTTAACGCCTCACGTCCTCCGGGGGCGCCGTCGTCTTATCGGCGCTGCCTTCCGGCGTTCCCGGGAACTGGCTAAAGGCGACAAAGACGATCAGCGCGAGAACGATTGCGGCCACGATTCCGATCATCGCCCCCAGGACCCTGCGATCCTCGGCTTTTGGCGCACCGCGTGAAACGTTGTCGCCGGAGACGCGCTTCTGCTCCATCATTGCTCCTTGCAGGTGTGGGA
The DNA here is from genome assembly GCA_963776655.1 of uncultured Alphaproteobacteria bacterium. Lineage (GTDB taxonomy): Bacteria > Pseudomonadota > Alphaproteobacteria > Rhizobiales > Methyloligellaceae > Methyloceanibacter. The sequence continues at coordinate 45,594 of CAVZNL010000006.1, forward strand.
ACGCTCTACTGCGCATCCCGTTCCCGGTCCGGCTTCACCACGATTGCGCGCTCCGCAGCCGTCGGGGATCAGTCCATAAGAGCCGCGATATTCGACAAGAAGCGCTCAAGTCGCGTAGCGATACCGCAGCAAAGACCTCGCTCAGACTGGTTCAACCTCGATCACGATCCGCCGGCCAAGCAGGCGAAGCGCGGTATCAAGTCTGTCGATCTTGATCCTGCGCGCGGGGTCGAGCATGCGCTGCACTTCTCGATGGTCAAGGTTAAGCCTACGGGCAAGCTCACTCTGACTCATGCCGCTCGCCCTGAAGGCGGAAACGAAGGCTATCTTCGCCGCTGTGCTGGGCGTGACCGCCACCATCGCCTCGCCGCGCTTGGGCGGGGTGGGAACGGGGATCGCCTCACCTTTCTTGAGCAGGGACCACAGCGCCAGCTCAAGTGCAGCTTCGGCGCGGGCCAAGGCTTCGGCGCGGTCGCGGCCGCGGGCGCCTGCCCCGGGCAAGTCGCGGAAGCGGCACACCGCCTCTTTGCCGGTTCGTCGGAGCCGCGCGGCATAAGCGTAGCGCATGTGCTCTCCCGCACTGGCGTCGCTCAACAGCCGCACTGGGACCGGACTCTAAAACAAAAACACGCGGGCACACAGTCTCTTTCGGGTAAAGCGGACCTGCACGACCCTGACGGGCTCGGCACGCGTCATGCGCGCTGAAAAAGTGGGCGGGCTCAACCGCTATCTGTTCGTGGCCGGCGCGCCCGCGCTATTCTAGCCCCGGCCTTTGTCCGGATTCGCGCCCATAAAAATCGTCCGCCGCGCTCCATATATAAAGAGAGGACTGGGGCAGCGGAGGTGGCAATGGTGGAATATCTGCTCGAAGCGCAGAAATTCATTCAGCGTGCGCGCCAAGCCTACAGCGCCGAGGCGCGCAACCAGGATCTCGACATGGCAGAATGGTGCATTTCCCGCGCCATTGCGGAAGGCGGGCTTTCGCCGCAGCAAGAGGCGAAGCCGGCCCGCCAAGCCGTCAAGCCGAACTGATTTTACCTCGCGACCTGTCGCGGACATTGTATCAGTGATCCTCAAGGAGAATCAGAGGCCTGACTCGAAGGCCGCTCGCGAAGCTTGTGCTTCAAGCCGCCGCTTTCCGCCTCCTCATGCTTCGAGACGCCGCCTTTGGCGGCTCCTCAGGATGAGGGACTGTATCTTTAGAACTTTTATTGCTTGGTTTGCCGTGCTGCTTCAGATTATCCGTAACTAAACATTTTCGCGAGCCTCGCCGGAGGTGCTCGTGCAAGAGTCCTGAGTGGGTGCGGCTGCCAAGCGTGGGTTGAAACCAGAGGGCGAGGACCAGAGCCGGTGAGGGCGTCATTGCCGGGCTTGATCACCGGATCAAGTCCGGGGACAGGCTCCGGCAGTCCATTCCCTTGGCGGACTCGGCTTCTGCGAGGTAATTGAATGTGAGCAGGCAAAGTCTCGCGATCGGCGCGGCGGCGCTCTATCTCATCGGGCTTGCCGTGGTTCTCGCCTTGCGCGCGGGCGAGCCCATGCCCACGAGTGCCGCAGGCGCGATTGCGCTGCTCTTGCTGCCGCTGATCTGGGGCGCGGGGCCGATCGTGCTCGCGATCATCTGGCTCTTGCTCAAACGCGGGGACCTCGCTTCCGCGCGCTTCGGCCTCCTCGTCTTCGCCGCGCTCTATCTCGTGATCGTGGCGCTCCACTGGTCCTGGGGCGAACTGATCTAGGCGCATCGCGTGTGCTTCGGCGCCCGAGACACGGCTCGATACGATAGCGAAGTACGCTGTCCGGTTAAGACCGCGCCTCAGACGCGACGCCGCTCAACTCGGCCAAAGACTGGCGGATCACGACGACGCTTCCTTGCAGCGCAAGCGCCGCCATCACCGCGGCCACGATCACGTCAGGCCACAGCGTGCCGGTTCCGAACACGCCGAGCGCGGCCGCGAGCACCGCGAGATTGCCGGCAACGTCGTTGCGCGAGCAAATCCAGGCTGACCGCAGATTGGCTTCCGCGTCGCGGAAGCGGTAGAGAAGGGCGAGAACGAGGCCGTTGGCGGCAAGCGCAAGCATTCCGATCCCACCCATGACGAGGGGCTCCGGGACGCGGCCGGCGAAAACCTGCCAAACGGCCTCGCCGAGAACCCAAAGACCGAGCACGGCCATGGTCGCGCCTTTGGCGAGAGCGGCCTTAGCGCGCCAGGACAGTGCGAGGCCAAGCACGGCAAGGCTGATCGCGTAATTGAAGCTGTCGCCGAGAAAGTCGAGCGCGTCGGCGTGAAGGCTGACGGAGCCGGCGACCACACCGGCCACGATCTCGGTCAGGAACATGCTAAGGTTGATCGCGAGCGCAATCCACAGGATCGGGCGCGCCGATGCCGGTGGTGGATGGTCGCAGCAGGCTGAGTTCATGGCCATAGCCTAACGCGAAAGACGCCTGCGAGGCCATGATACATCATCAACAGAAATTGCGCGTTGCGCGCCGATTTCCGCATGAGTTTGGCGGCGAGGGCGTTACACTTTGATCCGGAAGGCTTGCGATGCTGGGCTGGACTGCTATCGTCGTGCTGCACCTTGTAGTGCATGATTGCGACACTGGCGCTTTGCTCTATGAGGCCGAGCGCGCTATGCCCTCTTACGCCAATTCGATCGAGGCCTGCCGCAAGACCGCAATCGAGAAAGCGCGGCGGCTCGCGTTCGAATACCGCAAGACCTATCCCAACGCCGCGGCCAATGTCGATTGCGAATGGCGTCGGGGCGCCGTCCCCTCAGATCCCGCGTGACGGGATGCAGGCGCGCCTTACTTTTTGGGTTTCTTGGTTTTGCGCACCCCAATCGCGGTTCTTCCCCGAGGGCCCTTGATCTTCGTCTTCGTCTTCATCTTCGTCTTTCCACGACGAGTTTTAATAGCGGTCTTGCTCTTAGATGCCATTGCTGTCCTCCTATACAAAACATGGCAGCCAAGCCAAAAGGCAGCGCAACGCTGTCAGCCAGTAATTCGGGGCGGATCATAGCGGCCACACTGACATCGCCCCGGAAAACATGGAGAACATGGGCGGAGCTGCGCGCTCCGCCCATGTTCCTAATCGCCGCCCACTGCGCGTCGCTCTTGCGGCGATCGCACGTTATCGCATGCTTAAGCGGCGTTGGCGTCACGGCGAGGGGACGGGGGACGATCCCTCGCTTCGCGACACATAAAGTCGATCTCTTCTTGCGCGGCCGGGCTGGCCATCCAGCCGAGGCCTTCCAGGCAGTCAGGCTCAAACCGCAACTCGAAGGCGACAGCACGCCAGCTGACGAACTTGCCGGAGCGAGCAAGTTCCCGCGCGCGGGCTTGTACACGCTTTAAGGTCTCACTCACGTCGTAATCCTCGAAATGTGGACGCTATCGTGAAGCGATTTTAGCGCCGGCATGGTGGGCGATTAGAGGAGCCTTAAGAGTTACACCCAATGCGCCAAGCAAGGCCTGGAAGGATTGCCGATGATGCCTCACGTGGGCGGCCGGCCTCAGGGCGAGAGCTATTTGGAGGGAAGGCGAGGCGTTGAGAGGCCCCGAATGTGACCCGGCGCTTTGCTCTTGGGGCTCGGTTTGCGCATGGAACTCCTGCTTCTCATTCCGGTCCTTGCCTTCGTGACCGTCCTTGTCGCTTTCAGGGAATGGCTGAACTCCACCCACAAGCAATGGCTGAGCGAGCTCGATTTGTCCAGGAAACGTCTTGCCGCCTACGAGCAGTTGAAAACCGCCGTGGCGCCGTTGCGCGTAAAGAGAGCCCTTTCGCGCAAAGATGCCGACAGCTTCGCCCGGGCGATGGCGGACATGCGGTTTCTCTTCGACAATGAATTGGAGTTATTTGTCGGCGGCATCTATGGCACCTTGCTGAAGAAGCAGGAACTTGATGCGCTGCTTATGAAAGCCGCCGCTCTTGCGTCCTCTCCCGCGGACAAAGCGCTGACGGAGATGGGTCAGCGCAAGAGCCGGGAGCTCGCCAGCCGAATCACCTACGGCATTTATCGGGATATGCCGAAGCGAATGGAGAAGTTCATGCACCCGAGGCCCGTACTGTAAGAGGAGCCGCTCGCGAAGTGTCGCTTGCGGAAAGCCGCCACCCGGCGATCCGAGGCGGCGGCTTCGACTGTCCGCTGTGAATCTGGCGTTAGGCCTTGCACTCCTTCATCGTAGCCATGGCCGCCTCGGCCTCGGCCTTGGAATTATACTTGCCCATCATCTTGTAGCGAGCCTTGTCGGTGGGCTCGGTCGTCATGATCACGCAACTCTTCATGGTGTTGTCGAACATGATGAAGTTGGTTTCGATCGCGAAAGCAGGGGCGGCAATACCGGCGATGATGGCGGCGGCGATGAAATATTTCTTCATGGGAGGCTCCAGAGGAGGTCTATCGGGTGACAGACCGGATTCGGCAGATCAGCACTTTTTCTAATCAGGGATAAGTCAAGATCCCGGCATTCCACTGTGAAGACGCGTGTAGGATTGGTCGGCCCCGCGCAAGTGCGCGAGGGCAGCGGAGCGAAAGAGGGGGCCAAGACCACATGAGCCGGCTTGCGTTGGTCCTGTTGGTCATCGCGTTTGGGTGTCGACAGCGCCGCGGCGGGGCCGCAAGGGGAGGGGTCCGCATCCTCGCCTGGGGCTGCTCCGGCGGAGCAAGGCATGGCCGCGCCCAAAGCCCCGACCAAGGACGCGGCGAAGAAGGAAGCGGAGGCGGGTGGGGAGCGCATCGGCGACTGGACTCTGTTCTGCTCAGAAGCCAAGGACAAGACCAAGTCCGCTTCTTGCACGCTCGAGCAGCTTCTTATTGATGCCGAAACGAAGAAGGTCGCCTTCCACCTTGCCATGGGCCATGGGCCGCGCGGCAACCTGATCCTGATGGTGCGCGCGCCGCTCGGAATCGCTCTGGTCAGGGGGCTTGAGGTGACGTTCGGCGGACAGGCCGTACAGCGCGCTCCGTTCACCACCTGTGAGCCGAAGGGCTGCCAGGCGGTGTTGATCCTCTCGCCAGCGCTGCAGCAGGAAATGCGTAAGGCGGATAGGGCCCTGGTCACGGTCTATGCGCGAGCCGGTGGCCCGTTTCAGGCGGCAGCCTCGCTCAGAGGTCTTGGCGAGGCGATCGATACTCTCAACAAGCGACGCGGCCCCTCCTGACCGCAATGGCAGCCCATCATGTCCGCACCTCGGGTCAAGACCCTCGGGTCAAGACCCTCGGGTCACGACCCGTCGGGTCGGTGACCGAGAGCAAGCTCGATCCTGGCCTATTGACCCTAAATTCGATTCCGTTACCCGCTCCGGGGAGCACTCTATCCGGCGCACCTTTCCGGCAGACGACGAGCCTGACCTCTGACCCTCGCACCTTGTACGGTCTGCTCGTAAGCCGCCGCGTCGTCATCTCGAGAATTTCGAACCCGCGTCGCGCCAGCCGACGCATAACTAGCCTGCGATTGTGATACCAGCCCGTTCGCGCATATTGCCGGGTCCGCCAGGCAAGGCGCAGTTGCAGGGCGGCTTTGCCGCCACCCTCCATCAATTTGGCGAGAGTGTCGAAATACCCATCGAGTTCGTCCGGTGGCATCTGACTGATCACATAAGACGAGACAATCCACGCCGGCCGCGCGGCGGCGGCTTGCGCCACCACGCCGGGCGTGACGACGGCAAGGCAAGGCTTTTTATCCGCCAACAATTCCGGTCCCGCGAGGCGCCGCCCAGCGTCGAGGATGCGCTCATCTATATCGAGCCCGACATAGCCCCCCTCTTCCAAATAGCGGATCAAGTGAATTCCCTCGCGCAGCGTACCACAGCCGTAATCGACGACGGTATCGCCGCGCCGCAAGCCCAGCCCAACGAGCTGGCGCAAGATCGCATCCGCCTGCCGCTCCCAGATCGGTTGCGGCCCGAGCGTCGAATGCGGCCTCCCTTCCCCAACGAGACAGTGCTCGATCGTGTCAATGTAGAATTGCTTGAAGTCGCTACCCTCATGCTGCTTCAGCCAGCGCCGATATGCGCCAAACTCCACCCGTCGCTCGCGATAGGCGCCCCACCATTTGCGCAACCGCTTGAAAATCCGTCTCGGAGACGGAATGAAGTTTGGCATTGCGTCATGGCTCCGCCGATTCAGCCCGGGCGGTGCTAGCGGAGAGGGGACGGGCCCTCGCGCCGTCCGCCTCCGGCGGTTCTCAGGCCGGCCGGTGATAAGTCCGAATGGTTTCAACGATAGTCTCGCCGAGCTCCGTCAGCCGCGCGTGTTCGTCCAAAACGCCGATAGAAACGCGCGCCGCGTTGCCGTTATGGTCGCGACGCTGCTCGGCCTGCTTGGTCTCCTCAGCGGTCAGAGCCCCGCTTTCGAGCAGCCGGCTCATCGCCAAATGCACGCGCGTCGCCACGAAGCAGGCGTGGAAGATCCCGTCAATAGGCCTCGGGTCGGAGCGAAGCGGCGAAGAGTAGCGCTCGTCGCCTCTGTTACGCGTGAGCGCGCTCTCGGCCGCAAGTCCGAACAGCAACACATGGCTGCTCTCGTGAACGAGAAGGTCGACCAGGGAGACAGTGGTTCGCCTAAGCGCCGCGTTGAGCAAGGTGGCGCCCCACAGGAAGAAGGTTGAAGCGCCGTTGAACACGTGATCGAGATCGGGGCTTTGCGGAGCCGCCAGGACGATCATCCGCAGCAACAGCCTGACCTCGTCATGCAACTCGCGGTCGGCGCGCCACATGAGCGAGAGGGCCCCGTCAATTTCCTGCCGGCACAGCGTAAACGTCGCGGTGCTGCACGCCTGGGGCTTGAACGGACGCATGGGATCGGTGTCCATCAGCACCCGAAACTGGTCCCACCACGCGCCTGCGATTGAGGGATCGAGAAAAGCGACCGTGCCAGCCGCTGCTGGAAACTCCGACGCGAGCAGCAGGGTCTCGAAAGTCTCCGCAGCTTCGTCGCCTGCATCCTTGGCAATTGCCGCGACAAGCTTCGAGTAGAGACAGAAGACCCAAGGCGATACCGCACCGGCCTCAAGTTTTGCCTCGAGCCGTGCAAGCGCCTCGTTCCGATTGTCGAGCCCGGCCAGCCCGGCGAGATAGGCAAGCGATCCTGCCAGTCGAAGACGCAAGCTTCGATCGATCGCGCCCGCACGCGCCGCATCCGGAGCAAGGAACCAAGGCGGCGCTCGCGAGTCCGGAGCCGCCTCGAACGCGCTCTCCAACAGCGGCATCGACGCAAACCCCAAAGTTACATGCAACCGAAGTCTAAGTGTTGCCCGTCTCAGGAGTTTCGGGCAGGTCGAGAAGCGTGCAGCTCTTGTCGCCAACCTTGGCGCCCAGTCTCCCGCCGAAGGTCTCGTCCTTGAAATCGACGCGCTCGGCGAGCTCCTTGCTCATGACCTCGAATCCCAACAGCTTCGAAAAGTCGATCTTACGCTGATTATCCATGGCTACCCTCTCCCCACGTTGGTCGCTTTGTGACGGGGCTCCCTGTGCGTCTCGGCCATATGGTTCTTGAAGCCGACCTTGGCGCCCAGTCTCCCGGTGAAAATTTCGTCCTTGAAATCGACGCGCTGGGCGAGCTCCTCGCTCATGACCTCAAATCCCAAAAGCCTTGAAAAGTCGATTTTTCGTCCCTCGTTCATGGTCAATCTCCGTCGCTGGCATCGAGAGGGCCGTCTTCGCATCCGGCGCGAAAGCTCAAAATTCGCGGCTTGCTTGTCGCTTAAAGGATCAAACCCCCCGATCGCCTCTGCGCCGTAACCCTATCCTGGGCCAGGGCGGTTGTCACGAGGGACCCTGTTGAAAACCGGTAACTGAGGCTCCAAAGTCGAGGCCGTCTAGGCCTGGGATGGCAAAAAGGCATGCCGCCTTCCTTATGGCGCCCCCCGACCTCATCGCCGTGCGACACTCGCTCGCAATTTCAGCGCCAGTTCCGCCGCCTTCACCGCGGCGGGCGTGCCGAAACGCCGCTGGATATGGATCATGGCGCGATGCAGCCGCGAGCGGTCGGGCTTCATGGTGAAGGCCTTCGCGATCGCTTCGCGCGCGGCATCGTCGCGTCCGGCCTTGATGAGCAGGTTCGCTTTTGCCAGCAACGGATCCGGCTTGTGCGGTACGAGGGCGATCACACGCTCAAGCGCGGCGATTGCCTCGTCGCTTGAGTCGTTCTCCAGCAGCTCGCTCAACTTGAACCTCAGCCCGGCATCATCGGGATGTTCTGCGATGCCGGATCTGAGCGCGGCAATAGCCGCAGCCTTGGCCGAACGGCGGGTGAATTCGCGGGCGAGCCGCATATGGGCGTTGCGCAGGGACGGAAATAGAGCGAGCGCGTGCTGCAAGGCTTCGACGCTGTCGCCGCCGACATCGATCTCGGCATCGGCATCCAATGCCCCGTCCGGCTGAAGCGAGGCCAAGGCCTCGCTCAGACGCTGCCGCCACAGCTTCACGGTCTCGAGACGCTGCGGGAAGGGATGTTGACGACTGACCTGGATGACCGGATTCGTATTGATCTCGTAAACGCAGATCTGATCGCCGACCAGTCCGAAATCCACCCGCCCATAATCGATATGAGCGACGAAAAAAACGGGCTTGAGACGTTCGGCGAAGCGATTCTCCCTGACGATCGCCAGCTCGTCTTCATAGAGCGCCTCATCGGCAATGCCGGGACGGCCGGTCTTGACCAACCACGAGGTGTCGTGCACGCAGGCATGCGCCAAGAATCGATCACCGACGCGAAAGATCGAAAGCTTGCGAAACAATCCCGGGCGAACCGGTTCCGCTGCATATTCGACGACCATGAGGTCGCTGCGCGGAAATCCCGCCACCACCGCGGCCTCAATCATACGATCGAGCGCAGCCTGATCCCAGATGAGATCGCTCAAGGGTGGTGCATGGCCGCGAATGCGGCGGACGAAAACAGGAAAGCGCTCGGGCTTCTCGTGCTCATCGGCACTATAAGCATTGAACGAGTTCAACCCTTCGCGATGGAGCGCGCGCAACAGACTGAAACGGGTCCTGACCTGGGCCGGATCGTTGAGCACCCGGCAGCCATTCTCCTTCAGCCGACGGAACAATCTTGCCGCGGCGGCAAGGTCGACCACGCCGAGCCGGTCGATGCTCGTGAAGATATAGGTGCCGCGCGGCAGAGTGCTTTTGCCGAGCGCGGTGTCGTAGTGGAGGATGGTGGGCTTGGGACCGCTCGAGCTCTCGAGCAGCGGTTTGACGTTGCGCTCATGACCGCGGCACATGAGAAAGTACAACAACATCTGCCGATCCCCGCGAAGCCGAACTGAAGCTTGAAGGTTCGCTGCGCGCGACCCTCCCGCGATGCTCATGATTGCTGTCCGTCAGCGATGGTAACAGCTTGGAACGAGGTTGATAATCCCCGGCGACGGGGCGCGGGGCAGGGGCGCATGGGCTTCGCGACTGTCAGCGAGCGGATTTGGTCGGCGGCAAGCTGTCAAGACTTCGACCCGCCGCCGTGAGAGGCTACGCGCGACCATTCTTGCCGGAATCAAAACCATCGTCGCGTCCCTGCTAGGATGCGGCTATAGTCCCGGCCATGCTCGATCCGGTCGTGGCGTTTTTCACCCGCATCTTCCAGGCAATTGGCCGCGGCATCGGGCTTGCCGTCAGCTTCGTCCTCGCGCCTTTCCGCATATTGGCGGGCTGGTTCACCCAGCGCGGCGGCCTCGTCAAGACTGTTCTCGGTGTGTCTCTCATCCTCCTCGTTTCGCTTTACCTCTATTTCTTCTGGAACACGCAGGTCTGGACTGGTTTCAACCCCGACTACGCTGCGCGTTACACTGCTCCGCCTCAGACCGTTGCGACCGAACGAGAACATGGGACCCGCCGCAGGCATCGTCAGCACAACCGACGACGCAGTTAGCGGAGGCGCGGGCACCGCCGCTGGCGGTCGCACGGCGGCCACCGCTGGCGCTGGTGCCACGCAAACTTGCAGGCGCTCGCTCGTCGTCGAGGCCACCGCGGATTTGGTCGATTTCAACGTCAACCAGAATGCGTGGATCTCTTCGATGATCCTGTACAAGCTCGGCCTGTTCGGGATGCCCTGGGAGAACACGCCGTTCTTTGACAACAAGGCCGCCTTCCAGCGCGGGGTCAATCAGGCGGTCCGTCGCACAGCCATCGAACTCGTCGATACGCTGGGGCGCGTGCGCGGCACTTCGGGGATCGATCCCGATTTGCAGAAGGCCCGCGGCAATCTGCAATTCGACGAGGAGACCTGGTATTTCGGGCTGAACCCGTTCGGCCCGAAGACGCCGACGCCCTCCTTCTACCGCGCCGCGATCGACGACCTCAAATCCTTCAATACCCGGCTCCAAGAATGCGAGGCTGTATTCGACGCTCGCGGCGACAATCTCCTCGTCTTCATCGACCGCATTGCGAACGATATCGGTGCGACCTCCGCGATCCTGCGCGATCGTTCCGAGAAATATAACAGCGGCTGGTTCGACGCTCGCGCCGACGACCGCTTCTGGTTCGCCTACGGCCAGCTCTACGGCTATTACGGCATCCTCACGGCGGCGCACGCGGACTTCCGCGACGTGATCGCTCAGCGCGGGCTGACCCAGCTCTGGTCTGAGCTCGAAGATCAGCTGCGCGCCTCGCTGAACATCCAGCCCGCAATCGTCTCGAACGGCGCCGAGTTCCGGCTGGCTGATACCGGCACATCTCGCCACGCTCGGTTTCTACATCCTGCGGGTGCGCTCCAACCTGGTCGAGATCCGCCTGGTTCTCGACCGCTAGACATTTTGTGTGACGCCGCTTGCTGCGGGCGGCGTTATCTTCAATCGCGCCTGCGCCCGCGCCGTGGTAAAGTGAGGACCTGCCCGAGAGCGGCCTCAAGCTGCAGCCAGCGCCGGGGCTGTACTGGCGGCAAAATACTGTGGTCCTTGGATGTCATCGCGATGACGATCGAAGCGGCGGAAGGCGTTGAGAGACAAGGAGGCGCGCACGGCGCCGAGCGGGAGATCGAACGCCTTTTGCTCGATGCGGCAGGTGCTCTGCAACGCCTCGTTGCGGAGCGCGACGCGCTGAAAGCCCGCGTTGAGGTCCAAGAGCGCGAGCTCAACCGGCTCCAGGAGCACGTTACTTTGTTCCACGACAGTTATCGCCGGCTCACATCCGAATTCATCGCTCAGTCCCAGCTCATTGACAACGCCGTCAGTAGCTACGTCGGCGGCAAGTCGGCGCAAAACGAGCCGCCCAAGGCGGAACCGGGAGCAGGGCCAGGGGGTTGAGGGGATGCGGCCTAAGGGAAGGCCCGCGCTTGTCGGAACGGGGCAAGCCGGAATTGGTGTGCGCGTAACCCCTTGGCACGGAGGGAACCAGGGATGAATCTTCTCGGTCCTAACCCACAACGCGGCTACGGTCCGGTGGACTGGAGCCGTCTCAGCCAGAAGCGGGCGGAGACGAGCGAAGTAGCCCCGCTCAATCTTCTCGGCTCGGGCGGAGGCGAAACGAAGCTTAAAGAGGCCGAGGCCAAGACCACACGCGGGGCCGAGGCCAAGGCGAGAGGTGAGCAATCGAGCACAAGCGATCTCCTAATAAGGGGATTGGTCGAACGGTTGCCCAAGCCCGACGAAATTTGGCCGCTCGACGACAGGGCCAAATGGCTGCGCACCGCATCCTCGATCTTCGCGCTCGTTTATCGGATGCGTGAGGACGATAAAGGCGAGATCGGTGTCGCGCTCACAAAACCCGGCAACGGCCCGAGCTCGGACGAATTCTGAGAAGTCCGCGTCTATAGGGTCGAAGCAAGGTTCAAAGGGTCGAGAAGAGTTCGAAATCAACCCGACCCTATCGACGGTCGTGAAGTTTGTGATGGAGGGCACGCAGGCGCCTAGCCTTGCGCCGGCCGAGCCGCCGTGATCCGCTCCGCGATCGATCGGTAGCGGGGTCCTGCCGCCGCCGCTTCGCCCGTGCCGCGCAGTTCCACGAGGCGAGCGTCTTCGATGTGAGCGTCTCGGCGAGCCGCGTCGGAGGGCGTCGCCTCTCCGTTGAAGGTACTTTGATCGGCACCGGCGTCCCGGACGCGGGTGTCTTCGAGACGAGCCTTCTCCAGATGCGCTCGAAGCACGGAAGCTGCCTCCTTCTTGGCCCTGATCCGCGCCTTCATGCGAAACCATTTGGCCTTGCGCGCAAAGGCTGCTCGCTGCTGCGGCGGCACGCCGAGCCGGTCGGCCGCCGCTTTCTCATAAAGCAGCGCGATCTTGAGATGTTGTTCCGCCGTGAGCACCATCGGCGCAGCATCGGCTCTTCGCTTTAAGAGTTTCCTAACACGGGCGCGAGGCTGCCTCCTTCTGCCGTTGCCCATGCGACATTTTGTAACTTGGGCGCGGCCATGTAAGCTGTTTCGGTCGCGGAGGGCAGCGCATGACCCCCAAAGGCCGAAGGCGCTTCGACCCAAGGCGCGCGCTGAGAACGGTCGCCAAGAGGCTAAACCTCGGCAACAGCCTGAAGCGGCGCCTCAGCTTCCGTGTGCTCGACTGGCGCACCAAACTCCGGCGCGCTCGGCTAAGCCACGTTACGTTCGTCGGCGTCACCGGCAGTTGCGGCAAGACCACAACCACGGCGCTGATCCAAGAAGTCCTTTCTAGGATCGGCCTCTGCCAGTCCCGCACCAACGAGCCGGCGGGAACCCACCAGAGCATCCGCGTTCGCCAAGCGATTATGTCGGCCCGGGCCGCGACCCGGTATTTCGTTTACGAGACTGCCACCATCGGTCCCGGAAGCATCTCCCGTCAGCTCGATATCTTGCAGCCCCGAATCGGTGTGGTCACCACCGTTGGCAGCGATCACAGGAGTCAATTCCGCAGTCTTGAAGCGACAGCGGAGGAAAAGGGCAATCTCGTCGCACGGTTGCCGCATCACGGTGCGGCGATCCTAAATGCCGACGATCCGCATGTCATGGCAATGGCGACGCGAACAAAAGCACGCGTCGTCACTTACGGCTTGTCGCCGAAGGCTGATATCAGGGGAAGCAACGTCGCCTCACGCTGGCCGGGTCGCCTCACTCTTGATGTCAGCCACGACGGTGAGACGGTCCATGTCGCCACGCGTCTCGTGGGCGAGCACTGGTCGACCTCGATCCTTGCGGCAATTGCCTGCGGGATCGCCTGCGGCCTCGATCTGGAGACCTGCGCAAACGCCGTCGCCCGTTCAGAGCCGGTATTCTCGCGATGCTCGGTGCATGGCAAGGAAGGAGGCCCCTTTTTCGTGCTGGACTCTATCAAAGCACCGTACTGGACGATACCTTCAGGCCTCGCCTTCGTCGCCGCCGCGTCCGCTCCGCGTAAGACCATTGTTTTCGGCACGATCTCCGACTATGCGGGCAAAGCCGGCAAAGTCTATCGCCGTGTGGCGAGGCAAGCCTTGGCCGTCGCCGATCGTGTCTTATTCGTCGGTCCTCATTCGGCGCATGTGGCGAGACTGCGCGAGGACGACGGAGACGACCGGCTCTTCTCGTTTCAAACCGCCTATGAAGCAAGCGCGTTTCTGGCAAGGGGCGCCGTGCCCGCTGAGCTGATCTACATCAAGGCCTCGCGCAACGCCGATCATCTCGAGCGCCTGATGCTGGCGCAGATTGACGGCGTGGTCTGCTGGCGCGAACAGTGCCGCAAGGTGTGGAATTGCTTCGACTGCAAGCAATACCGCCGCCCTTCGCCCCCGCACTTCGCTTCTCCGGGGGCGGCAGTGGAGCCCACGCCAAGCGCCAGCGAGAGGATCGCGGATGACTAGGTCGACCGATAATCATTGGCCGCGAAACTACGGGCCAACGGTCGGGCCAACGGTCGCGCCAGCCCGGCGCCGCGATGCCTGATTTGCCCTGGAACTCCAAGAAAATTTGCGGATTGCCGCACCCAAATCGCCTCATTCGGCGTTTATCCTGGCAACCGCGAAAACCGCGGTCCAACGCCAAGGAGCAAAGCCATGCTTAAGAGATCGTTGGTGGCGGCCTCTCTTGCCGTCGCCCTCTTGTCCCCTTCCTATGCCGCAGACCTCTGCAATGACGATCATATGAAGCAGATGGATGGCATGATCGCCGAGATGACTGATGAGGCGAAGAAAAAGGAGGCGATGGCCGCTCTCGACAAGTCGAAGGCGGCGATGAAGGCGGGCGATAACGCCGGCTGCATGAAGTACATGGACGAGGCGCACAAGGCCATGGGTCTGTAGCGGGCGACTCCGAGAATCGCACCCTGTCTCGACGGATGGCCGGGCATGACGAGGAAGATCTTTCCGTCATTGCCAGGCCTGGTTTGAAAGCGACAGGAGCGCGCGGGGATATCGCACGTCGGAGGCGCCGTGACGCAAGGCTATCGCTACCGGCCGGCGCTGTTCTTTGCCCTGGCGCCTACGCGACAGCCTGGATCCCGTGGGTGGCCGGCGCCTTTGCGGGGTCGCGGGCTGGCCTTAAGCCTTACACGTCCAAGGTTATCTCCACGCTTCTTTATTCGGCCATCGCGGCGGTGCTTGTCCTCGGCGATCGTGGGCTGTTCGCGTAAGGCCCACGCAATTTCTTGGAGGCGCGGGTCACCCCCCGCGAAAGCGACCGCACTGACCTCCGCGCAGCGCAATCTGCTTCATCCTAATAGGTTCAGGGCCAGTGCGGCGGCCGAGATCGGACCGTCGCGAGCAGCGCGGCTTCGCCCGCCATCCAGCGGAGTGTGCCGCGGACATCCGGCGCGGAGGGCAGCGCGGCCGGGTTCTTGGCGAGCGCGCGCCGCCAGAGAATAAACCTGATCGTGGGTACGACGGAGAGGAGCGCGGCAAGAAGGAAGGCCCCGACCTTCGTCCAGAAAAAAACATTTGCGAGATAAAAGTCGGCGCCCTTCAAGCCGAAGAAAACCCGCAAAAGTCCGATGACGAGGATCGCAGCGAAGGTGATGCCATAAGCGATGTCCAACGCAGCAAGGCGCTTGACGTCGCGCGCCGTCATGTCGCTCCGGATCACAGCGAATTCCGCCCCGAGAAGGCCGATGAGCGCAAACACCGCAAGATGATGCAAACTCGAAAGTGTGAAATAGAAGGTCATCTCCGACCCTCTCCTCCTGAAACCGCCGACCGGTCCGGCGGCGGTCACCTGACACGATCTGATGTTGACCGGTGTCAATATCTCCTCGGCTGACGCCAAAGTGCCGATGCAAAGAAAAAGACCCGGAAGCGCAGGCCCCCGGGTCATTTTCTTCGACAGCAACTTGGACAGGCTGGCCCAAAGGCTCGCCTCAACTCAACGGCACAGACGCAAACGGCACAAACTCAAATTTGGACCAACTAGGCGGTGGGCTTCGGGGCTTTCTTGACGGCCTGCTCCACCGGCTTGTAGGCGTCGCGCGCGAGGTTGACGTAGAGCTCGCTCAGCTTGGTCGCCTCGGCAACCCAGGCGTCATAGGCCTTCTTGGCATAGGCCGACTGGATCTCAATGGCCTGCTCGATCGACTTCGCGCCGAGCAGCTGCTCGAATGCGCGGGTGGCGTCCTCGAAGGACTTCTTGGTGTAATCGGTGGCCTTGGCGGCGATGACCTGGAAGCCCTTGTTCAACTCGCCGTACGAGCGGAGAGCGGCATCAAAGCCCTCTTTGCCGAACTTCTGCGACTCGTCAGTCAACTTCTGATATGCTTCAAACATCTAACACTCGCTCCCTTGCGAAGACCGGCGAACCGGGTTTGGTTTCAGCCGTGACGGATTTATGTGCGTCGCAACAGAAGAGCAAGAGATAATTTGTGCATTGCACAAAAAGTATCCCATCGACGTTTCCGGAGACTCCATGAATTCCGTGGCCGAGCATAGAGTTAATCGCCCGCTTGGCACAGAATGTCGCAGCCTATTTTGGGCGCCTTAATTCTGGGGTTGGACTCGAAACGAATCCCGCGGGACGCGCACCCAGCTTCCGATTCGCGGCCGTCCCGCGACGCGCGCTACCGATCATGACATGATTTAATGTCCATGCTGGCTCGGCCTAGCCAACTGCGCTGGTTCGGTTTGAGTTCTCGCTTCGGGGCGCTTGCCTATGAAAACCGAGCAGGCCACGACGGCAGACCACGCGCTGAAGCGGACCCCGCTGCATGCACTGCATGTGGAGCTCGGCGCGCGAATGGTGCCGTTTGCCGGCTATGATATGCCGGTCCAGTATCCCGCGGGCGTCCTCAAGGAGCATCTTCATACCCGCGCGGCCGCGAGCCTGTTCGATGTCTCGCATATGGGGCAGATCGCTCTTCGCGCTCGGTCCGGCGCGCCTGAGGCGGCGGCGGAAGCGCTCGAGCGTCTCCTTCCCGCCGACATCGCCGGGCTCAGGCCCGGGCGCATGCGCTACAGCTTCTTCACCAACGAGAACGGCGGCATCCTCGACGATCTGATGGTGGCGAATTGCGGCGACCATTTTCTGCTCATCGTTAATGCCGCGCGCAAGGAACAGGACGAAACGCATCTAGCGGCCGAACTCGGGCAAGACTGTACGGTCGAGCGTCTCGATTGCGCGCTGATTGCGCTTCAAGGGCCTGAAGCGGAAGCCGCACTGGCAACGCTTGCGGCGGATTGCGCGGACTTGCGGTTCCTGGAAGCGTGCACGCTCAACATCATGGGGGCGCCCTGCCTCGTCATGCGCTCGGGCTATACCGGCGAAGACGGATTCGAGATTTCGACGCCCGCAGACATTGCGCGCGAGATCGCGGAGGAGTTGCTCGCCGATGCGGCTGTGGCTCCGGCCGGGCTCGGCGCGCGCGATTCGCTAAGGCTTGAGGCCGGGCTGCCTCTTCATGGCTCGGACATCGATGAGGGGACAAGCCCGGTCGAAGCAGGGCTCTCCTGGGCGATGACGCGTGCGCGCCGAAAGGGCGGTGCGCGCGAGGGCGGCTTCCCCGGTGCTCGTATCATCCTCGATCAACTCGAACGCGGCGCGCCGCGCGCCCGCGTGGGACTGAGACCGGCAGGGCAGGGCCCCGAAAGCCGCGCGATCGTGCGCTCAGGCGCGCCGCTTTACGGCGAGGCCGATGCAAAAACGGCGATCGGTGCCGTAACCTCGGGCGGCTTCGGCCCGAGCGTCGATGGCCCCGTAGCGATGGGCTACGTACCTGCCGCATTCGCCTTTCCCGGAACCAGGGTCTTTGCCGAGCTTCGCGGCAAGAGGCTGCCTTTGACCGTGACCGCGCTTCCCTTCATCATGCCGAAATACAAACGGTAGCCGCGCGCGGTTGCCGCGAGTGGCCCCACAAGGAGGGTGCCGTGCTGAAATTCACCGAAGATCACGAATGGCTCAATCTGGAAGGGGACGTTGCGACTGTCGGCATCACCGCCCATGCGACGGAACTCCTTGGCGATATCGTCTTTGTCCAGCTGCCCGAACTCGGCACGAAGCTCGACAAGGGCGACGGCGCGGCGGTGGTCGAATCGGTGAAGGCGGCCTCGGACGTCTATGCCCCGCTCGCGGGCGAAGTGGTCGCGATCAACCAGGCCATTGTCGATGACCCGGCGACCGTGAACGCCGATCCGCAAGGAAAGGGCTGGTTCTTCAAGATCAAGCTTGCCGACGTCAGGGCCATGGATGGTCTCATGGACGAGCCTGCCTATATGAAACACATCAAATGAGCGCCGGATGGCCGCCCCCAGCACATACGAGCCTTACGATTTCGCCAATCGCCGTCACATCGGGCCCTCGCCGGAGGAGATGGCGGAGATGCTGCGCGTGGTCGGCGCGCCGAGCCTGGAAGCGCTGATCGAAGAGACCGTGCCTGAGGATATCCGCCAGGAGAAGCCGCTCGAATTCGGCCGGCCACTGTCTGAGCGCGGCGTTCTCGACCGGATGCGGGTGACCGCAGGTAAGAACCGCGTGCTCACCTCGCTCATCGGCCAGGGGTATCACGGCACTATTACGCCGCCCGCCATTCAGCGCAACATCCTCGAGAACCCGGCCTGGTACACCGCCTATACGCCCTATCAGGCCGAGATCAGCCAGGGGCGGCTCGAGGCCCTGCTCAACTTCCAAACGCTGGTCTCTGACTTGACCGCGCTCGATGTCGCCAATGCCTCTTTGCTCGATGAGGCGACCGCTGCGGCTGAGGCAATGGCGCTTGCCCACCGTGTCACCAAGTCGAAGGCGAACGCCTTCTTCGTCGATGAGATGTGCCTGCCGCAGACCATTGCCGTGCTCAAAACCCGCGCCGCGCCATTGGGATGGGAGATCGTCGTCGGCGATCCGTTCAAGCATCTCGCCCCGGAAAAAGTGTTCGGCGCCTTGTTCCAGTATCCTGGCGTGTGTGGCGCCTTTCACGACTTCTCCTCGCTGATCGCTAAACTGCATGACGCCAAGGCGCTTGCCATCGTCGCCGCTGATCCGCTTGCGCTCACGCTGTTAAAGCCGCCCGGCGAAATGGGCGCCGATATCGCCGTCGGTTCGATGCAGCGCTTCGGCATGCCGATGGGCTATGGCGGACCGCACGCCGCCTATATCGCCGTGAAAGATCAGTATAAGCGGGCGCTGCCCGGCCGCATCGTCGGCGTCTCGGTCGATGCGCGGGGGAACCGCGCCTACCGGTTGGCGCTCCAGACGCGCGAGCAGCATATCAGGCGCGAAAGCGCCACCTCCAATATCTGCACCGCGCAAGTGCTACCGGCGGTGATCGCGTCGATGTATGCGGTGTTTCACGGGCCGAAGGGGCTGAAGACCATCGCCGAGCGCGTGCACCGTAAGGCGGTACGCCTCGCCGCCGGGCTCGCCTCTCTCGGCTTCAAGATCGCCCCTGAGGAATTCTTCGATACCATCACCGTCGAAGTCGGGCCCTATCAAGGCCTCATTATGAAGAACGCGGTCGACTACGGCGTCAACTTACGCAAAGTGGGACACGACCGCATCGGCATCACCGTCGATGAGCGCACGCGGCCCGCCACTCTCGAAGCGGTGTGGCGCGCCTTTGGCGGCTACGACCTCACCTATCGCGACGCATGGCCTGACTACCGTCTGCCCAAGGCGCTGATCCGCCAATCGGCCTACCTCACCAATCCCGTCTTCCACATGAACAGAGCAGAGAGCGAGATGACGCGCTACATGCGCCGTCTCGCCGACCGCGACCTCGCACTCGACCGCGCCATGATCCCACTCGGCTCATGCACGATGAAGCTCAATGCCACGGCCGAGATGCTCCCGATCACCTGGCCCGAATTCGCCGAGATCCATCCCTTCGTTCCGCCCGATCAGGCGCAAGGCTACGCCGAGATGATCGACGGCCTTTCCGGGATTCTCTGCCAGATCACGGGCTATGACGCGATCTCGATGCAGCCCAATTCGGGCGCCCAAGGCGAGTATGCCGGCCTTCTCACCATTCGCGCCTATCATGAAGCCCGCGGGAAGGGCCATCGCGATATCTGCCTGATCCCCGCCTCGGCGCACGGCACCAATCCCGCTTCCGCAACGATGTGCGGGATGAAGGTCGTCGTGGTCGCGACCGACGCTCACGGCAATATCGACCTTGCCGATTTCCGGGCCAAGGCGGAAGCCAATGCCGCAACTCTCGCAGCAGCCATGATCACCTATCCCTCGACGCATGGCGTGTTCGAGGAGACGGTGCGCGAAATTTGCGCCATCACCCACGCCAATGGGGGTCAGGTCTATCTCGACGGCGCCAATATGAATGCCCTGGTCGGGCTTGCCCGCCCTGGCGACATCGGCGCCGATGTCGGCCATCTCAATCTGCACAAGACTTTCTGCATTCCGCATGGCGGCGGCGGACCCGGCATGGGGCCGATCGGGGTCAAAGTCCATCTCGCTCCGTTCCTCCCCGGTCATCCCGAAACTGGCGGCAGTGACATGACTGTTTCGGCAGCGCCTTACGGCTCGGCGTCGATCCTGTCGATTTCCTGGAGCTACTGTCTAATGATGGGAGGCGCGGGCCTTACCCAGGCGACGCGCGTCGCTATCCTCAACGCCAACTATATCGCCAAGCGGCTTAAGCCCGCCTTTGACGTGCTCTATACCGGCAAGAACGGGCGCGTCGCCCATGAATGCATTATCGATACAAGACCGCTTGCCGAGCGCGCGGGCGTGACCGTCGACGACATCGCCAAGCGGCTGATCGATTGCGGATTCCACCCTCCGACCATGAGTTGGCCGGTTGGAGGCACGCTGATGGTCGAGCCGACCGAGTCCGAGACCAAGGCCGAGCTCGATCGCTTCTGCGATGCCATGCTCGGCATCCGCGAGGAGGCGCGTGCGATCGAAGAAGGCCGGATGGACCGCAGCAATAATCCGCTCAAGAATGCGCCTCACACGGTCGAGGACTTGGTCGGCGAATGGAACCGGCCATATTCGCGTGAGGAAGCGTGCTTTCCAGCCGGCGCCTTCCGCGTCGACAAGTATTGGCCGCCGGTCAACCGAATCGACAACGCCTATGGCGACCGTCATCTCGTTTGCGTCTGCCCCCCGATTGAGGCCTACGCCGACGCCGCAGAGTAGCGGGACAAAGGCAAAGATCGTCGAGCAATCTGGAGATGCAAAATTCTTTGCGGCCTTTTGCAGCGCACTCGGGTTGTGAGGCCAGCAACTCAAAGTCGCTGGCTCCATGCCGGTTAGCAGGCGCCACGTCCGGTGTCCGCTCGCCGAGCCGCGATTTTCGCGGAAAAACACCAAGAGCGGCGCCCTCCGGCGGGCAAATCGCCGCCCTCGCGCCTCGGTGCATTCTCGGGTATAGTAATGGGCCGATAAGACATCGGCTGAACGGGGCAATTTGGTCCTTGTGGCGCTCTTCACCGGGAGAGTGGGCCGTGCCTCTCAACGAAATTCCAAAATATTTCAACCCGGAAACACGCAGTTTGATCGATGCTGCGCTTGAGCAAGCCTGGCAAGAGCTGACGAAAGACGCGCCCGTCGACGATGCCTCGGCCCAAAGGGCGTTGGCACGACGGAAGCTCGCGGGCACGATCGTGGCACTTGTCTCAATCGGCGAAACCGACCCGGCGAAGCTGAAACGATTCGCGCTCAATGCCGCCAAGGCCATGTATGGCGGTCGTTAGGCGGAGGAGGGGACCGATGGGAAGGCTCGAGCGTAACAATGTTCGCCAAGAGGAGGAAGTGTTATGCCGGAAGAACTCAGGAATATCGGCGAGGAATATCAAAGACTGAGCAAGGACGGCTTCGATGCGGCGGTCCGCTCGTTCGCAGAGGTCAATAAGGGTCTTCAGATGCTGACTGCCGAGATGACCGACTATTCGAAAAGGGCGTTCGACGATGGCTTCCGAGCGTGGGAGCAGCTGGTCGGCGCGAAGTCGCTCGGGCAGATGATCGAAATTCAATCTCAGTTCGCCAAGAAGGCGTATGACAGTTACATGTCCGAGATGTCGAAATTCGGCGAGATGTATGCCAGCCTGGCGCGCAACGCCTACAAACCCGTCGAGCAAGCCGTCGCCAGAAAGGCGAGTTAGGGACCCCGAGTTTCGACCTTTGTAATAGGTCCCGATGCGGGGCGGCCGGTCGGTCTTGCTCCGTGAAACGTGCCGCCATTGTCAGGAAGCGTATCGCGCTCGATGGCGACAAAATCCTGTCGTGAGCCCATTTTCGGGAATGGCTATCCCGCGTCGTCGCAAATATCGATACGTGTCCGGCTTCCCAAAAATGACTTCCCACGCTACCAAGTGAGCCTTCGGCACTGAGGCATCAGGCCGGAGAGAGCCGGCGAAATCACGCGTTTCGGCGCCAATCTTCGTCGCGAGCGTCATGCGAGTGGGGGCGTTCTCATGTGGGACGACATTCTCCTTTACGTCATCATTGGCTTCGTCGCGCAGATGATCGACGGTGCCATCGGCATGGCCTATGGGGTCACAGCGAGTTCGGTGCTGCTCAGCCTCGGCGTGCCTCCCGCAACCGCGAGCGCCTGCGTGCACGCGGCTGAGACCTTCACCACCGGCGCCTCCGGCATCGCTCATTGGCGCCTCGGCAATGTCGACAAGAAATTGCTGCTTCGTCTCGCCTTACCGGGAATGATCGGCGGCGCGATCGGCGCCTATGCACTCTCCGAGCTGCCCGGCGAAGTTTTGAAGCCCTATATCAGCACCTACCTCCTCCTGCTGGGAGCTTTCATTGTATGGAAGGCGCTCGAGGTTCGTCCGCTCAAGGCGCCCGAGCCGCGCGCCGTCGCCCCGCTTGGCCTGGTCGGTGGCGCTCTCGATGCCATCGGCGGGGGCGGCTGGGGTCCGATCGTTACTTCCACGCTGGTCGGCCAAGGCACGACCCCACGCTATGCCATCGGCTCGGTCAACATCGCCGAGTTTTTCGTCACGCTGAGCATCTCGACGACGTTCTTCCTAACTGTCGGCTTAAGCTTGTGGCCGATCATCGCCGGTCTGATCGTCGGCGGCGTGATCGCGGCGCCTTTCGCGGCGTTCGCGACCAAGCACATCCCGGACAAGGTGCTGATGCTTCTTGTGGGCTGCGTGGTCGTGCTCTTGAGCTTGCGCACCATCGTCATGGCGTTCGCCGCCGGCTCGTGACCTTCGCCGGACCGTCAAGGAGCCGATGAGAAGAGCGCCGGCGGTTAGCCGCCGCGGCGAAGAGACCTCGAGCGGTTCCGTTCCAGAGATTGCGGGGCAGGTGAGCGGTTTAGCCTGTGAATCGCTCGACCAGTTCGTCAGGCGCTGCCGAAGGTCGAGCCCGTTGGTTTGCTGGGATTTTGGCCTATCGGATATCGCGCCTAAGCGGGGGTTCGCGCCCATAACGTCTTGAGATTGTCGTAGGCATTGCGCGCGACCCGGTAGAGCTCGGGGTAGGCGGCATCGACTTCCTGCGCCAGCTTCGCTTCGTTCATCACCGGCCCGATATGCTGGGCCCAATCGGCGACGGTCTCCTTCGTCACCTCGATGTGAAACTGAACGCCATAGGCGCGGTCGCCTAGCGAAAGGCCTGTATGGCGCAGGCCTCATTGGCGGCAAGCACCGTCGCTGCGGCGGGGAGCGCAACGACCTCCGCGCCGTGCCATTCGAAAACGGTGAAGGGATCGCCGAGGTCGCGCAACAGGGGATCGCGCCCGCCTTCCTCCGTCTTCGACACGCGATGCAGGCCGCGCTCGGAAATTCTTGCTGGCTTGACGCTGCCGCCGAGCGCGTCGGCAAGAAGCTGATGGCCGAGGCAGATGCCGAAGAACGGACGCCGCATGTCGCCGACGAAACGGCGAATCGCGTCCTTCTCTTCGCGCAGCCACGGATAGAGATTCTCCTGCCACACGTCTTGCGGCCCGCCCATCACGATCATGGCGTCGAAAGGATCGAGCGCGGGAATTTTTTCCCCCTGGTCGAGCTCGACCACGTGCCAGGTCGCGCCATCCTCTCTCAGGAACTCCTTGAACACTCCGAGATGCTCGACTTCTTCGTGCTGCAACACCAACATATGCGTCATATGGCGTCCGCATCCTCCTCCTTGGGCTGCGGCGGAATGGCCAGCACCTTGTCGATCCGGCGCCCGTCGAGATCGACGATCTCGAAGTGCCAGCCTTCATGTTCGAAAGATTCGCCGACCTCGGGCAAGTGGCCGAGGGCCGAGAGCGCGAAGCCCGCGACGGTGTGAAAATCGCCTTCGGGCCGCTCCTTGAAGCCGAGCCGCTCGAAAGCGTCGGGAGCCGACATCATGCCGTCGATGAGAAGGGATCCGTCGTCGCGTTCGACAATGCCCGGCTCCTCGCCCTCGACCTCCGGCAGCTCTCCGGCGATGGCTTCGAGCAAATCGGTCTGCGTCACGATTCCCTGGAGCACGCCGTATTCATCGAGAATGGTCGCGAGCCTGACCGGCGCCTTTTTGAACTGCTCGAGCACCCTGAAGATCGGCATCGGTTCGGGGATGACGATGGGCTGGCGCAGCGCCGCCATGACATCGATCTTTCTGCCGGCCAGGACCTGGTCGAGCAGGTCCTTCTTCAGCACCATGCCGAGCGGCTCGTCGATCCCGCCCTTGCCGACCAGAAGCTGCTCGTGGAGGCATTCGCGAACCTCCTTGAGGATTTCCTCCTGGGCGCCCTCGACGTCGATCCAGTCGACATCGACGCGCGGCGTCATGATGTCGGTAATACGGCGGTTGCCGATGCTGAGCACGCGCTCGACCAGCACCTGTTGGGCCGGTTGCAGCAATCCCGCCTCTTGGCTCGCGGCAATCAACAGCTTCAGCTCCTCGGGCGAATGCAAGGCCTCCTCGGCCGTGCCGGGCCTGAGACCGCAAAGTTTCAACAGCCAGTTCCCGAGGCCGTTCAGCGTGACGATCGCCGGCCATAGCAGGACGCGAAACAGCCAGAGCGGACGCACCACCGCGAGCGCCGTGCGCTCGCTTCGTTGCAGCGCGAGACTCTTCGGCATCAATTCGCCGAGCACGATGTGGAGCGCGGTGATGATGAGGAAGGCGATGGTGACGGCAACAACATGTGCGCCGGCCAGGGAGAACCGCCCGAGCACCCCCAAAAAAACAGGCTCGATGAGGTGGGCGAGCGCCGGTTCGCCGATCCAGCCGAGCCCGAGCGATGAAATGGTGATGCCGAGCTGACAGGCGGCGAGGTTGGCATCGAGCTGCGCTGTGGCCCGGGCAAGCGCCTTGGCGTTCCGCCGTCCTTCAGCGACCAGTTGCGCCACGCGGCTGCGGCGGACCGCAACCAAAGAAAATTCGGCGGCAACGAAGAAGCCGTTGGCCGCCACCAGTAACAAAACCGCCAGTATTCCGAGGAGACCGCTGAAACTGCCATCGCCCGTAGGCATGATCCTTTTCTTTCAACCTCGCCGATGTTGGGGTGAAGCCCAAGCATAGACCGCCGGCTCGCCGCTGTCGCGATGAGGTTTTGCGGGGAGGGACCTCCGCCCGCATTAACCGCTTTGCTCCGCGCCATATCCTTGGTCTCGGCGGGCGCCGTCTACTTGCGAAGAGCGCGTGCTGCCAGAGCGTTCCGCTCCGTGCTATTCTCATCGATGGGCGTGGCGCGGGGCGGGTTTGTTTTGTGGGTCTGGTTCCGATGGAGGCCGCGATGCAAGAATATCGCAACGACAAGATCGTCGTCCGCTACGACCCTAAGATTTGCATCCATGCCGGAGACTGCGTACGCGGATTGCCAAACGTGTTCGATGTCGGGAAAAAGCCGTGGATCAATGTCGATGGCGCGTCTCCTGACTCGATCGCCGAACAGGTCAAGAAGTGCCCATCGGGCGCGCTCTCCTACGAGTTGCTGAAGGATGCCAAATAGGCGCCTGACAACTTCCTCAGGACGATCTCGGAGAACGCCATGGACGAACTCGCGACCCTGTTCAGTCTCAACAACTGGCCGGGCCATCTCTCTTACATCCTGATCGCGATCTCCTATTGGCTGACCGACATTTTTTGGCTCCGGGTCATGGCCGTCGTCGGGTTGTCGCTGGAGATTCTCTATTTCTTAATGTCCGGGGGCGATCTCCGCACCGGCATTGGCTGGGACGTCGTCTTTATCTTGATCAATCTCTACCAGCTCTTTCGCTTGCTGCAGGACCGCCTCTCCTTGCGCCTGCCCGAGAAGGATCGCGAATTGCTCCGCCGAGTGTTCATCGGCCTCGACGATGCCCAGATCGCGCGGCTGCTCGGCGCCGGCGCGTTATGCGATCTGCCCGCGGGCACCAGGCTCGCCGAAGAGAATGAGGCGCTGGAGCGGCTCTATTTCCTGTGTGCGGGCCGCGTCGGCGTGACCATCGGGGAACGTGCCGTATCACAGCTTGAAGCCGGCAATTTCGTCGGCGAAGTCGCGTTCCTGACCGAACGGCCGGCCACCGCGACGGTCATCGCCGAGACTGACGTACGTACGCTTGCCTTCGAGCGCGACAAGCTCAAGCGGTTCTTTCAGAACGAAACCGAGGTCGCAGGCTTGATCTATCAGCTCATCGGCCGCGAGCTCGCCCACAAGATCAAGCTCAGCAACACGCTGCTGGCGGCCGAGCCCCTTGAGGCCGCGTCCGTTGGCGTTGAGCCCATCGGCGCAAAGGCGCTTGAATCTCCGCCGCTCGCGGCGGGCCGCACGCCGGCCTGAACGGACCATTCCGCGGAGCTAGCTTCCGGCGCCGGACTCGACCACGATCTTGCCGACCACGCCGCGCTCCATCAAACCGCGCGAACCGAACTCGTAAGTCCCCGGCCTGATGGCGACGAAAAACAGTTCGGCCTCGCCGCCCTTTTCGAATTCGATTTCGTCGAGCGTCGCCGATTTGATCTCGACTTCGCCCGCCTCGACCTTGCGGATCCAGATATTGCGGAAGAACGCCGGCGCGACGAAAGCGTACTCCGCCTGGTCTGAGGCCGTGATCTTCCAGCGATAGCCCTGGCCGGATTTGAGCCGGTATTCCTTTGGCGTCATATGCGCGCTGTCAGTCTCGGAACCGAGAACCAGCGGCTCGAGACGAACCAGGTTATGGGCCGCGGGGTCCAAGATCTGGACTTTGGCCGAATCGGGCGCGGCGGGTTTCGCCTTGTCGTCGTCGTCGCCCTCCTCGGCATAGACCCCTGTCGCACACAAACCCAAGGCAAGGGCGAAAGCGATTGTTCTCATCATCTCCATTTCTCCATGTGGCAATCGAGGTGTTGATCGAGCCCGCGCGATTAAACGCTACTATTCCGGCGCTCCGAAAGGCGCGTTCCTGGCAAAATCGTCGGGAAGTTTTGGCAGGGGCTTACGGTGCGGAGCCCCAAGGTTCACACGCGCGGTTCGAGGCCGCGCGTTCGCGACGCGCCGTGTTGGACACGTTACCGGCGCGGGCTCCGCCTCGAATGGGCGCTATCGTGTCGCCAGGACGGACCGCCATTGGGCCTTTCGATTGCGTGGGCGGACGACCTGCCAGCGTACCCAATCGTCGACCTCCTTGCGCACGTGGTCCGGGGCAAAGCCGTAACGCTGCTGGATCTTTCCCTCAAGCCGATCGCGCCGTCCACCGATGAGGTCCAAATCGTCGTCGGTGAGTTTGCCCCACTTTCTTTGAATCCTGATCTTCGTCTGCTCCCACATGCCTTCCACTTGCTTCCAAACCATCGTTTCCCTCCGGATGAGCAGGGTGTCGCTTTGCGGAGGCGAAATGCATTCGGCGGTCTTGCGTTCCAAGCGAGGGAAGAGAAGGCGGCTGTGTTACCGGGATGCCACGGCCGACGAGGGGAGGCAGGGAGCAAAGGGCCGCGACCTTAAGGATTGTGTCAGCCCCGCAGCCGGTATTGCGAGACGTGGCACTCGCCGTCGTAGTGGAGCCCGGGGTGGCGCCGCGCATGGCGTTGGCGGTACTGCTCAACGGACCGCACGGGCCTGTGCGCATCGTCATATTGCTGCTTAAGCTCGGCCAATTTCGCGACGATCTCGATGCCGGTCATTGCCGAATCCTCCGATCAAATCGCCAAGTCTGAAGGTTCGACGCGGTGACGGTCCAAATGGTTCAAGCGATTGCGGCCCCGTCGAAAGCTGGGTGAGAGGGCGGGAAAGTAGGCAAATTTTTATTCATTTGGCGCTCAATGGCCGTGCTTGCGCCACGGTTTTGTGCTCTCATCGATTCGACGGAGGTCACGGGGGACAGATTGACCCTCTTCGCTGCCAGCGTCGCTCTCGCAGCGCTGCTGATCGCGTCCTACGGTACGCGACGCACGTGGCTTGCGTGGCTTTCGATGGCCCTGTCGGCGGCTGTGGTGGCCGGGGCGATCTTTCTCGCAACGACCGAGACACCCGCCCAAGGGCGCGCGAGGCTTGCTTGGCTCGCAAGCAAGCTCCCTCTTGTGGTCGACAGGCAAGCGCTCGACGCGCTGACGGCCTCCCTCGAGCAGCTTGTGACATCGGCAGCGCAAGAGGGTGAGAGCGCGGAAAACACGCGCTCAGCCCCAGCCCCTCGTCGCGCCATACAGGCGGCGGCGACACCGAGCTGGTTCGGCGCGAACAGCGAGCCAAAGTCAGACGCAAATTCTCCGGTCGTCTGGTTTCTCGACGATCCGAATGCCCCTGTGGTCTCGCCGATTGAAGACGGATTCGCGATCGGCGGGGTCAACACGTCCGATCAAGACTTGAAGCAGGTCCATGCGACCCTGAAACCGGACGGGGCTCTGCGCGAGTTCGAGCTGAGGCTCAAGGTTGAAGGACGCGCGGCCGAAGCGGCTGCCGTCATTCCCGCAGGCGCGAGATTCAGCTTTGGCTCTGCAACGCCGCAGGCGGGTCGTGCAGGGCAAACCGGCGGCGCCATCCTGACGTTTCGCTACGTCACCGCCGGACAGCAAAAAGCGGCGATCCTTTACATCAACGCGGCCACGCTCGCGCGGTTCGCAAGCCGCGGATAACTCCCCCTCATTACCGCACTCGGGTATCAGGCGCCTTCTGTGGTGCCCGGATCCTGGCATGAAGCAGCGTTCATGGCGCGCTCAGTTCTTCTGGCCTTGCGAATAAAGAATTGTGTGCTCCTGCTCGTTCGGGTCGCTGCGCGCCACGATGGCGATGGCAGGTTCGGTGTCGCTCAGATTGAACGGTTGATGCGGCACGTCAGGCGGAACGAAGAGGAAATCCCCGGCTTGATTGACGACGCTTTTCTTCAAGCCTTCGCCGTAACGGGTTTCCACCCGGCCCTGCAGCAGATAGATCGCCGACTCATAGCCCTTATGCACATGCGCCTCGGCCGAACCGCCGGGCGGAATGACGACCTTCAACAAGGACAGGCTCTTTGCACCGGCGGTCTTGCCCGAGATTCCCGCAAAGATCGGCAGCGCCTGTTTCGACTGGACCGTCTCCGTCACGCGCACCGTGACGATGTCCTTGCCGTCGCGTTCGCCGATGACGGTCGCTTCACCCGCCACGGCTTGCGCGCCTGCGAGCGCGAAAGCGGCGAGACCCGAGAGGAGGGCGATTGCCTTCGGCTTGCTGCTGGCCAGGCGGATGCGCCGCAGCGCAATGGCAGTTCGTTCACGGCTCATGTGGGTTGCCTCAACAAGTCGAGTGAAACAGGCCGCCGGCGGGGAGACTCTCACGGAGTTCGTTGAAGCGCTTCACGGCAGCCTCGGTCTGCAGGACCTCGGCTTCGATCCCTCTCCTGGCCAGGACCTCCAGGGTTTGGGGACAGACTCCGAGCCGCTCCCATATTCCCTTCGACAACACCACGGCCTTGGCGCCGTGCGCGATCAATTCGTCGATGTCGGCGGGCTGAATGCCAGGCACATGGCGGGTTCCGGTCTCGCGCCAATCCCATTCGCGCGCCCCGCCGGGAAAGACTTTGGCATCCTTGAAGGGCGCGAAGCCCTCGACCTCGATGCGTCCCCAAGCAAGGCGCACGATGCGCGGCGAATTGCCTTCGGCTTTGGGCATGTCGAATCCCGCGAGGGGGCCAAAACAAAAGGGGAAAGCCCAGCCTTCCGGCCTAGGCTTCCCCCGTCTTGCGCTTTCCCCCAATTGCTTCGCGCGAAATCCACGTTAACCAGAGATCATGAGTCGGGCGAAACTCGGGCAAGTTTGCGGCGCGCGAAGAATTGTCTGAGACCGTTGCCCAAATGTCACGTCATCAGGCGCAATCTTCCGGCGACCGACATCTAAATCCCGTCCTTGAATTTGATCGCCGCGTGCGAGCCATCGCAGAACGGCTTGTTTTTGGAAGCGCCGCAGCGGCACAGGGTAACCCGGTTGCGCCGCTCGTATTCGAAGCCGTCGGAGCTCACCAAGCGAACGCCTCCCCGCACCCAGAGTGGACCGGAACAGCCCTCCGCAGGATCCTCGATAAGCGCAAGCGATGGCTCGTAGTGCGGCTCGATCGCCTCTCCCGTGGCGTTGTCCACGGCAACCAGGCGCCCCGAGGGGCAGTCGCAGGTCTGACGCACGAAATGACACTTTCTCTCGGCGTCGTCCGTTCCCTTGACGAGACTCCACACCTTGCCGTTGGGATCGCAAAAGCGCGCAAAGGCGCAGAGGCTCTCGGCGTCCATCAGCGAGGCGGTTGGACCCGGTATCGTCTTCGCGAGTTCCCGATAGGGCTTGCGGCTTGCGGTCTCGGTGCCGTCGAAGCCGAATCTGGCGTGGCTGCCGTCGCAATAAGGCTTGTTGGCGCTCTTGCCGCACCGGCAAAGCGAGGTTGGCGGCCGCGGGAGAAATTCGCGCCCCCAGTCCCAGCGCACCGACTCTCCGTCTTCATTGGTTCCAATCGTGACCTGGGTCAGGGGGAGAGGCCACAAGACGAAATAGGGGCCGTCTTTCGTGATGTGAATTTCCGGTGACATCGTTCATTGCCTCGCGCGCCCGAACCCCCGCTCGGGCATGGCGTCGAATTTATCGCTGAGACGGCGCCCAGGTCGAGGCGCCGTTTTGCTTCCCGCGCCCCTCGGGGCCATGATTTCCCGGATGCCCAGGCCTCGGCCGGCCACCACGCGCGGTGGGAGTGCGCTAGCGGGTCCATTGCAGGCGCGGCCTTGCTCGCGCCGGGGAGGTAATGCCCGCCACGCCCGCACCTCCTTCTTTGTTATGATGAACGTGTTGCATGAGGAAGGCTGTGCGCCATGACCGGCACGAAGCGCACATGTGGCATCGCTGCGCTCTTCGGCCTGGCGCTGACGGCGCTGCCGGCGAACGCCTCCTCCTTTGGCGTGTCAGCCGAGGCATTCAGGCAAGGCGCCGCGCAGTCGCGCCTCGTGCACAAGATCCATGGCTGCCATTATTCCTGCGCCTGCGGGCCGCCCAAGGAGCTGGCTTGCGAACAATGGAATCACCGCCACTTGCATATGCTTTGTTTGCCCGTGCGCTGCGAGCGGGACACAGATTGTGAGCGTGCGCGGCCGGATCACGCGTGCCGCCGCGCGAGCCCCTAAAGCCGGCGCCCTTCAGATTCTTGATACGCCGCGAAAGCCTCTGGCGGCGGGGCTCATGTTGGGGCATGCTAAATTCGTCCGGCCCGATGCTGATCTCAGGCGGCCGGCTGGCTCGAGCCGCCGCACCAACGCGAGGGTGCCACAGGAGAAGCCGAGATGGGCAGTTTCTACCCACCGAAACGCTACGGCAGCAAGACCCGCATCGACCTCAACCAGTCCTACCAGGTGGCCTATTGGAAGGATCGCTTCGGCGTCAGCGAGGAAGAACTTAGCGAAGCGGTGCGCGCCGCGGGCGCGTCGGCCAGAAAGGTAGAGGCCTACCTCAAGGCCAAGACAGACCGCTAGCTCGGCTGGCCCCCTGCTGGCGGCCGCGCCATGACGTGGAAAGCCATCGCGATCGTGCTTTCTCTGATCCTTGTCGTCGTGTTGATCGCGGCCGCGTTCATCTTAACCGACATCATGAAGCTCGCCCTGTCGCTGCTTTGAGGGGCCGTCGATATCCGCCGTGCGGCTGTCGATGCCACACGGCGCATGACGGGCGTTTGGCGAAAGCTACAACGGTCGTGGCGGCTCTAGTGATTCGCTTTGACAGGGCTATCGGTATCGATGCCGAAAATGAGCAAAATCGCGAGAGCTTTGGCGAGATGGGCCATCATGGCTTGTCTCCTGAGGCCAGGAAGACCCCCGGCCAGGCGCGAATAGCTATCTCAAGGGGTGTTGTAACACAAATCACATTTTCCTATCAGATAAGCATTTTTCCTGTCAGTAAAAAAATGAGAGGTCTTGGTTCCCAGCGGCTGCAACGGGAACAGCCATGGATCAGCGCTTCATCAGCTGATCGTCGATGATCCCGCAAGCGTCCGGCGGCACGCTTGACCGCAACGCTGAGCGGCTGATCCAGCAAAGGACGAGCGTGATGGGTCGCGAGGAAGGGGACGCGACGGCCGCCAAGCAGGAGGTGAATCCCGAGGCGGAGATCGAGCAGCCGCACGAGCAAGATGTTTCAACAGCATTCCTCTGGCGGCCGTATAACAAAGGCTGCGTTACCCGCGGCGGGCAGTTGTGGAACACGCTTCCGCCGGTGCCCTCGAATAAGCCGGAGGGCAGGCTTAAGGCGCAACCGGCCTCGTGCAGGCCCACGAGCACGAAAATGTGAAGCGAAACAAGGCGCTGATTTCGCCGGCACGGCGGGGTGGGCGAGAATGATAAGCCGCAGCGATTGGCAATTCCTTGGTCCAAGCCATATCGAAACCTTCGAAACAGCCATTGTGGTAGCGTCTCTCGGCCCCTAATATAGAACAACGAAAAGAAGAACCAAGGGCCCAAAGCCCGTACGGCATAAGATGCGGTGATGATCGAAAAGCGAAATCGTAACGGCGGACGAGACCGCGACGAAGAGCAAGACGAGGATGCCGGTTCACCGGCACCGCAGGAGCCTGCTTCACGCAAGCGCGAAGCAGCACCGTCGCGCACCGCGCCGCCACCGTCCGAAACCTTGCCCAGCCGCCGGGGCGGGGCCCGGGTCATCTTTCTCCTCCTCGCCATTGGCGTCGCGGCCTTGCTCTATCGCTTTTGGGGTTTCTGGCAGACCGAGCCGCAAGCCGAGGCCGCGCCACCGCCGCCGGCCGTCACCGTCGCCACGCCGCTGGTGAAGGAGATGGAGGAGTGGAACGATTTCACCGGTCAGTTCGAGGCGCAGGAATCGGTCGAGGTTCGCGCCCGCGTCAGCGGCTACCTCGAATCGATCCATTTCACCGACGGCCAGCTGGTCAAGAAGGGCGACCTGCTCGTCGTCATCGAGCCGCGCCCCTTCGAGCTCGCGCTGGAGACAGCCAAGGCCCAGCTCGCCCAGTCCGAGGCGCAGTTGCAGCTCGCGCAGGCCCAGCTCGATCGCACCGCCCAATTGCGCAAGAACGACTATGCCACCAAGGAGACCTATGACGAGCGAGTGTCGCAGGTCGCCATCGCAATGGCATCGCGGGATGCCGCGATTGCAGCGGTCAACCAGGCCCAGCTCAATCTCGATTACACGCGGGTGACCGCGCCGGTTTCGGGCCGCATGGGCCGTCACGAAGTCAGCGTCGGCAATCTGGTCGTGGGCGGGACGAGCGGCACCACGACGCTGCTCACCACCATCGTTTCCCTCGATCCGATCTGGCTCGTCTTTAATGTAAGCGAGGGCGACGGCATGACCTATAAGCGGCTGGTGCAAAGGGGCGAGATCAAATCCCCCCGCTACGATAAGGTCGCCGTCGAAGGCCAGCTCATGGACGAGAAAACTTGGACGCTCAAGGGCGCCATCGATTTTGTCGATAACCAATATAACCGTTCATCGGGCACGATCCGCGTGCGGGCGGCCTTCCCCAACCCCGACCTGTTCATCACCCCTGGCCAGTTCGGCCGGGTGCGCGTGCCGATGTCGCAGCTCCGTCCGACGATCCTGGTGCCGGATGCCGCGGTGGTCACCGACCAGTCGGTCAAGCTCCTGTTCACGGTCGCCGACGACGGCACCGTCGTGCCGAAGCAGGTCGAGCTCGGGGCGGTCACCGACGACGGTTTGCGCATCATCCGCAGCGGGATCACCCCCGACGATCGAGTCATCATCAATGGGCTGCTACGGGCCCGGCCCGGTGCCAAGGTTACGGCTGAGGAGGGTGTGATCGGCGCTCCCGCCGCACCGCAAGGCGCGCCCCCTACATGAACTTTTCGCACTTCTTCATCGACCGGCCGATTTTCGCGGCGGTCATCTCCATTCTCATCACACTGATCGGCGGGGTGGCGTATTTCAGCCTCCCCGTGTCGCAATATCCCGAGATCGCGCCGCCCTCGATTTCGGTGAATGCGAGCTATCCCGGCGCCTCCGCCGAGATCGTGGCCAAGACGGTCGCCACGCCGCTCGAGCAGGAGATCAACGGCGTCGACAACATGCTGTACATGACGTCGCAATCGACCAGCGACGGCAGCATGTCGCTCACAGTGACCTTCAAGCTCGGGACCAATCTCGATACGGCGCAGGTGCTGGTGCAGAACCGCGTGAGCACGGCGCTGCCCCGTCTGCCCGAGCAGGTGCGGTCGATCGGTGTCACCGTCACCAAGCAATCGCCTGACCTGATGATGGTGATCCATTTAAGCTCGCCCGATGGCTCGCGCGACCTTCTCTACATCTCCAATTACGCCACCTTGCATGTGAAGGACGTGCTCGCGCGTATCGACGGGGTCGGCAATGTCACCATCTTCGGGGCGCGCGATTATTCGATGCGTATCTGGCTCGATCCTGACAAACTTGCGCTGCGCGATCTGACCGCCGGCGATGTGGTCACCGCGCTCCGGGGTCAAAACGTGCAAGTTGCGGCCGGTGTCATCAATCAGCCGCCGGTGCCCAAGCCCGGCGCCTTCCAGCTCAACGTCGAAACGCAGGGGCGGCTCACCACCACCGAAGCGTTCGGCAATATCATCGTGAAGTCGGAATCTGACGGACGGGTGGTCCGCATCCGCGACGTTGGCCGCGTCGAACTCGGGGCCGCCGACTATAACCGCAGCGGCTATCTCGACGAGCGGGTGGCGATCCCCTTGGGTATTTTCCAGCGGCCGGGCTCCAACGCTCTCGCCACGGCGACCGAAGTGCAGAAGGCGATAGCGGATCTCGCGCAAAACTTCCCGCACGGACTCCGCTACGACATCGTCTACAATCCGACGGTTTTCATCTCACAATCGGTCGAAGCGGTGATTATTACCATGTTCGAGGCGGTGATCCTCGTGGTGGTGGTGATCATTCTATTCTTGCAGACCTGGCGGGCGTCGATCATTCCCATCGTGGCCATTCCGGTCTCGCTGATCGGAACCTTCGCCGTTCTGTCGGCGCTCGGCTTCTCGCTCAACAATCTTACTCTGTTCGGTCTCGTGCTCGCCATCGGCATCGTGGTCGACGACGCGATCGTCGTGGTGGAGAATGTCGAGCGCAATATCCGCGAAGGCTTAAGTCCGCGCGAGGCCGCCTACAGGACCATGGAGGAAGTCGGCGGCGCGCTGGTGGCGATAGCGCTCGTGCTCTCGGCGGTGTTCATCCCAGCGGCGTTCATCACCGGCATCACCGGCCAGTTCTTCCGCCAGTTCGCGGTGACGATCGCCACGGCGACGGCGATCTCGCTGCTCGTTTCGCTCACTCTTAGTCCGGCGCTGTGCGCGCTTTTGTTCAAGCCGCATGAAGCGGCGCCGGAGAAAAAAAACATCTTAACCCGGCCGATCAGAGCCTTTTTCACCGGGTTCAACCGGGCGTTCGAGTGGGTCTCCTCGCGCTACGGCGCGCTCACGGCGCGACTCGTGCGCGTCTCGCTGCTCATGCTCATCGTCTATGGCGGGTTGATCGGGCTCACGGTCTATCAGTTCATCAAGGCGCCGACCGGCTTCATCCCGCAGCAGGACCAGGGCTACCTGATCAACATCATCCAGCTTCCGCCCGGTGCCTCGCTCACTCGCACCGACGAAGTGGCGCGCAAGGTGACGAAACTCGTGCTCGACACGCCGGGCATCGCCCACGCCGTGCCAATCGTCGGTCTCGACGGCGCGACCTTCACCACCGCGCCAAATGCCGCGGTGGTGTTCACGCCGCTCGACCGATTCGAAGAGCGTGCCGAAAAAGGCCAGAGCGCGCAGTCCCTCATTCTGGCGCTCAACACGAAATACGCCGCGATCCAAGATGCCTTCATGTCAGCGTCTCGCCGCCGCCTGTGCGCGGCATCGGCACCACCGGCGGGTTCAAGATGCAGGTGCAGGATATCGGCGGCGGCGAGCCGGCAGAGCTCGAAGCGGTGGCGCTGGACGTTGTGGCGGCAGCCGCCCAGGAGCCGGGCCTCGCCAACGTTTTCACCACCTTCAACACACGCACGCCGAAGGTCTATGCCGATATCGACCGCGTCCGCGCCGAGATGCTCGGCGTCAACGCCAACGACGTGTTCCAGACCTTGGAGGTCTATCTCGGGTCCCAATACGTCAACGACTTCAATTTCCTGGGCCGGACCTACCGGGTCACGGCCCAGGCCGATGGCGACTTCCGCCAGGAACTCCATGCTATCGGCCAGCTGAAAACGCGGAACGCAAACGGCGAGATGGTACCGCTCTCTTCGGTCGCCTCCTTCCGCAACATCACCGGGCCGTATCGCATCGAGCGTTTCAACCTGTTTCCGTCGGCTGCCATCCAGGGCGGCACCAAACCGGGCTACTCGACGGGTTATGGGCTCACGACCATGGAGCGGCTGGCGCGGGCCACGCTGCCTGAGGGCTACGCCTATTCGTGGACGGAAATCGCCTTCCAGGAAAAGCTCGCGGGCAACACCGCGATCTATATCTTCCTCGCGTCCGTCGTGTTCGTGTTCCTGCTGCTTGCCGCCCAATACGAAAGCTGGACGCTGCCGCTCGCGGTCATCCTCATCGTGCCGATGTGTCTGCTCGCCGCCGTGAGCGGGCTGCTCGCGCGCGGCATGGACGTGAACATCCTCGCTCAGGTCGGCTTTGTCGTGCTGATCGGACTTGCGGCCAAGAATGCGATTCTGATCGTCGAGTTCGCCAAGCAGAACGAGGAGCATGGCGAGGACCGATTCCAGGCCGCCACGGAAGCGGCGCGCGTGCGGTTGCGCCCGATCCTGATGACCTCCTTCGCCTTTATCTTGGGCGTGTTGCCCTTGGTGATCGCGACCGGCGCCGGCGCGGAGATGCGCCAGTCGCTCGGCACTGCGGTGTTCTACGGGATGATCGGCGTCACGTTGTTCGGGTTGATCTTCACGCCGGTGTTCTATGTGGTGGTGCGAAGATTCGCGAAGAGCCCGCGTGCGCAAAGAGCGCCGCGTCCCGCTCCCGCCGAATAGCCGATCTTATCAAGGGACGACAACGACGCGGAAGCGGGCCTTGCCGCTCAGCATGCGCTGGTAGGCTTCGGCGGCTTGCGCGAGCGGATAGGTCTCGATCATCGCTTCGACCCCTGTCAGCGCGCTGAAGCGCATCGTGTCCTCCGAATCGACGGAGGTGCCCGATGGCCAGCCGCGCACGCCGCGCCGCTCACCGATCACGTGATAGGGGTTCACCTCGATGGGCTCCGGCGAGGCGCCGACCACGATCAGCGTGCCGTCGATGCCGAGCCCGTCGATCAGCGGGGTCATGGCCTTGCCGCTGGTCACCGTGGCAAGGATCACCTTCGCCCCGCCGAGCGCCATCAGCTCCTTGGCCGCGTCCTGCGTCTCGCTGTCGATATAGCGATGGGCGCCGAGATCGCGCGCGAGATTTCCCTTGTCGCTGCCCGCGTGCGATCGCCACGGTATGGAATCCCATCCGGTTCGCGAACTGCACGCCGAGATGGCCGAGCCCGCCGATGCCGTGGATCGCCACGACATCGCCGGGCCGCGCGCCGCAATTGCGGAGCGCGTTGAAGGTGGTGATGCCGGCGCAGAGGAGCGGTGCGGCTGCGACGGCGTCGAGCGCGTCGGGAATCGAGGCCAGACGCCTCGATCGGCGCGATCATGTAATCGGCATAGCCGCCGTCGATAGTGAATGCCGGGAATTCTCAGGTTGCGGCAGGTGATGAAGTCGCCGCGCCGGCAGCGGGGACACGTTCCAGCAAATGCCGCCGAACCAGCCGACGCCGACTCTCTGCCCGACGCGCCAGGTGGTGACCTCAGATCCAACCGCATCGATGCGGCCGGCGATCTCGTGACCGGGCACGGCCGGATAGCGGACGCCGGGATAAGTGCCGGTCACAACGTAGGAATCGCTGTGGCAGATGCCGCAGGCCTCGACCTTGATCCGCGCTTCGCGCGGGCCCGGCTCGGGCATCGGCCGCTCCACCAGCTCGAACGGCGCATTGGGCTTGGCGACTTGAACGACGCGCATGAGCGACCTCCTGATCGGCGAGGGCTCCACTCAGCCGAAGATGTGGGCCTCGAGCGAGGCCGTTGAAGATCGACTGCACCGCGAGTGCGGCAAGCAGCACGCCGAATACGCGCACGATCACCTTCCGCGCCGTCACGCCGATCAGCTGATGGATCTCCTGGGCGAGCAGGAGCAGCACGAGGGTGACGGCCATCACCGCGATGATCGCGGCGATGACGGCGCCAAGCAGGCTGACATCGCCCTTGGTGCCGGCGGCGAGCACGATGGCGGAGGTCATCGCTCCTGGGCCCGCTAGCAGGGGCGTGGCCAGAGGAAAGACGGCGATCTCGGCGTGACGCTCGGCCTTGTCCTCTGCCTCCTCGCTTTCCCGCGCGGACAGTGCCGCGGCGGGACCGGGCCGCGCGCCAGCGTCATCTCCAGCGCGATCGCGAACAGGATGATGCCGCCGGCGGTCTGAAGCGCGGCAAGCGAGACGCCGAGCTGGGTCAACACCGGCTGCCCAACCAGCGCGAAGAGGAGGATGATGATAGTCGCGATGAACACCGCCTTGACCGAGATCGCGCGCCGCTCGGCTGCGGTCATGTTGGGGGTCAGCGAGGCGAGCAGCACGGCCGTATCGATCGGGACCGATGACGGCAAAGAAGGTGGTGAAGGCGGTGAGAAAGGTCTCGAGCATGGCGAGCGGGGCGTGGGCCGCTCGCTTTTATCATTTTTCGTAAAGAAGCACGACGCCCCACAGGCAGCCGAGCACAAACATGCCTTCGCGACGCGATCGCGCTCGACGACGCGGAGGCCCTCACCATTCGACATTTTGCAGGTTGGGCGCAGCCGAGCTAGTTGGTTCTCCCAGCCTCGCCTCGGGCGCCGCTGCTCGATGGCGCGGGGGACGGCCCGGCGCTCACGCCCGGAGAAGCGGCACGGGCGGCGCTCGCGGCCGATGGCGCGCTCTTGCCACTCCCGCCGTCGGCACGGGGCGCGGGCGCGGCATCCTGGACGATTTGCGCCGTCAAGTCGCGCACCTCTTCCAGTTGTTGCATGAAGGTCTCCATTTGCTTGCGCACATGCTCGCTTTGCAGATCGATGGCCTGATTGAGGTCCTCGGCCTCGGCGAGCTTCATCGCGAGAGCGAAATTCGCCTCGGCGTTGAGATCTCGCTCTCGTGGCGAGGCGAAGCGGGGCGTCGGGGGAGGGCGGTCAATCCCGGCTCGCTTGCTCGTCCGGGCTTCCATCGATGTGATCGGCTGGACAGGCGCGCGGCTACTCGGCGGCGAGCCTCACATATTCGCCTTTGCCGACCGGGCAGGCGGCCCACAGCTCTTTCAGCGCGGCGATCAGCGCGGCGATCTCGGCGTCGCTGTGCACCGGCGAGGGGGTGAAGCGCATGCGCTCGGTGCCGCGCGGCACGGTCGGGTAGTTGATCGGCTGCACGTAGATCCGGTACTGGGTCAGCAGCGTGTCGGTCACCGCCTTGCAGTGCACCGGATCGCCCACCATCACCGGCACGATGTGGCTCGGATTGTCCATCACCGGCAGCCGCGCCTCGGCCATCAGCCGCTTCACCGTCCTGACCCGCTCCTTGTGGCGCGCGCGCTCGATCTCGCTCCGCTTCAGATGCCGGATCGAGGCCAGCGCGCCGGCGGCGATGGCCGGCGCAAGCGAGGTGGTGAAGATGAAGCCCGGCGCATAAGAGCGGATGGCGTCGCAGCAGGCGGCGCTCGCGGCGATATAGCCGCCCATCACGCCGAAGCCCTTGGCCAGCGTGCCGTTGATGATGTCGATGCGATCCATCACGCCGTCGCGCTCGGCGATGCCGCCGCCGCGCTGGCCGTAAAGGCCGACCGCGTGCACCTCGTCGAGATAGGTCAGCGCGCCGTACTTCTCGGCCAGGTCGCAGATCGCCGCGATCGGGGCGATATGGCCGTCCATCGAATAGACGCTCTCGAACACGATGATCTTGGGCCTGTCGCGCCGGCACCTTCTTCAGCAGCTCTTCGAGATGCTCGACGTCGTTGTGGCGGAAGATGTGCTTCTCGCCGCCGCCCCGCCTGATGCCCTCGATCATCGAGGCGTGGTTCTTCTCGTCGGAGAAGATCACGAGCCCCGGCATCAGCCGCTGCAGCGTCGACAGCGTCGAATCGTTGGCGATATAGGCGCGAGGTGAACAGCAGCGCCGCCTCCTTGCCGTGCAGGTCGGCAAGCTCGGCCTCGAGCTCGACATGATAATGGGTGGTGCCGGAGATGTTGCGGGTGCCGCCGGAGCCCGCGCCGACCTCCTCGATCGCCTCGTGCATGGCCTCGCGCACCACAGGGTGCTGGCTCATGCCGAGATAGTCGTTCGAGCACCACACCGTGACGTCGCGGACGCTCGCCACCGGCGAAATGATCGGCCGTCGGATAGGCCCCGCAGCGCCGCTTCAGATCGGCGAAAATCCGGTAGCGGCCCTCCGCATGCAGCGCCTCGAGACTGCTGGCGAAAGCGGGAACTCGTAATCCATTACGATCCTCGATCATCTCAACCTTGACCGGCCTCTGCCCAGGCCGGCAGCCGTGGCTAACGTTGCCCCGCCGCTCTCGGGCGAGCCTCCGGTCCACGGCTCCCTCGGATGCCACCGCTTCCGGCGGCAGCCCCAGGGTTAAGTAGCATCAATCGCAATGCCGCTCACAAGCGCCGCAAGCCGAGGGAGAGCGGCATTCTTGCGCGGCAACGCGCACCGCTGCTGCCGGGTGAAGGCGCTGGAGCCGCGTCACTTCTTGGCGGATTTCGGCCCCTTGTCGGCTGCTCTGCGTGAGGCGTTCGGCGACGGCGGCGGCGAGGCCCAAAATCGCCTTGGTCGGAATCCGCACGGCCACCACGTCGAGGCGCTGCTTCTCCTCCTCGATGGCGGCAATGCGGTAGGTCGGCGGATCTTGACCGTCGCGCTTGAGCACTTCGCCGGTCACCCGGGAATCTTCGATATAGAAGGTAATGACGAGATGATTGTCGACGATCTTGTGCAGAGTTCCGTCGGCGGCAATCTCCTTATAGTCGGGAGCCCTGATATGCTTGAGGTGAATTTCCTCGGGGGACTGGTCGGCCATCGCTCCTCCCGGTTGTTTTCGCGCTTCTCCGCCTTCGCCTGTGTAGCAGAGGAGCCGTCCTTCCACCAGTTCAGGCCTCGCCGGAGGTTTGCTTCCCGGCGTGGCCGTGGCCGATCGGCTTTTACTGACCGCCAATTCGCGTCTAATGCGCAAACGCCCCGACTGCGCGCATGACCGATTGCATCCCGAGAATTCGAGGCCAAAATTGACGGAGCCGCCGGCCGGTTCACGCCTTCCCTCCGCGCCCTCTTTTGGAGAGGAATGGAAGAGAATCGATGTCGTCTATGGATGCCGCGCCGCGCCGAAATTTGGTCGCGCAGGCGCGCCTCGTCTTGATGCGTGGGCCGTTAAAGGCTTTCACCGCCGCGAATCTCCGACCATCGGCAGCGCTGTCCAAATATTTGATAATAGTTCTTTTTTCGGCGCGCCTGCAGAGCTCGGTTCGGCACGCCGTCATCCCTCATTTCGTGGCGGAAATGTCACAAGAAGACCAAAAACGTCCGGGCTTGGCTTGATAGCAATTTACCTTCCGAATGGAACGCGTATAAGCAGAAATCAGAACTCTCATCGGGGGGATTTCTGCCTGGACCATGGCGGGGGCTTCGTCCGGACGGTGCCGAGAGGCGAATTCGAAGCGAGAGTTTGGGATTAGGCAATTTATCAGGGAAGGTGGAGATGGACATGTTTGGGGGACTGACAAAAACATCCAGCCGCATCGCCATCGCAGCCGCACTTGGCCTGACGCTTGGCGGGTTCGCATTCACGGCGACCCCCGCCCAAGCGGCCGACCTCGGCGGCGATTGCTGCGCGGATCTCGAGGAGCGGGTGGCGGAGCTTGAAGCGACGACCGTCCGCAAGGGCAACAAGAAGGTCTCGGTGACCCTCTCCGGTTGGGTCGTCAAGTCCATGAACTACTGGGACGACGGCGACATCGACCACTTCGTCGTTGGCGACAAGGACTACGACCTTGGCACCCGCTTCGCCATCACCGGCAGCGCGACGATCTCGCCCGGCTGGTCGGCGGGTTACAACATCACCGTCCTCGCTCCGAGCGACTGTCGTTCGGCTTCGGCGCCAATCAGTTCGACGATCTCGGCGGCACGTACGGCGACATCTCGACGCTCTATTCGTACATCTACATCAAGAGCGACACGCTCGGCACCCTGAACTGGGGTCATTTGAGCCCGGCGTCGGACAACCCGGCGGTTCTCGCCGACATTTCCGGCACCGTGATCGAATCGAACGCGGTGTTGTTCGAAGGCCCCGGCTTCTTCCTGCGGCCCAAGGGCACGGTCGCAGACGGTCTGGCGCGGCCTTAGCGGCCTGACATGGGGCAACTTCCTGACCTGCAAGGCCTCGGGGCCGGCATCGGCGCGGATTGCTGGGGCGCTGCCCAGCCGGCCGTTCGCTACGACTCGCCGACTTGGGGCGGCTTCCGGTTCCAGACCTCATACGGCAAGAACCAGCTACGGGACCGCTGTCACGGGATTCGACTTCGATGACTTCGACGCCTTGAGATCGATACACCGACCAGATTTCTGGGACATCGCGGTGTTCTACACGGCTGACTGGAACTAGCATCAAGTTGTCGGCGGCGGCCGCCTATACCTGGATCGAGACCGGCGTAACCAGCGTGCGTCGATGCGACTTCGACGACGACACGGCTTGTGACTCGGACGGTGGCGAGGTCGACCTGTTCCAGGTCGGCGCCAGCATCATGCACAAGCCGT
Source organism: uncultured Alphaproteobacteria bacterium (assembly GCA_963776655.1). Lineage (GTDB taxonomy): Bacteria > Pseudomonadota > Alphaproteobacteria > Rhizobiales > Methyloligellaceae > Methyloceanibacter. Next base: position 88,061 of record CAVZNL010000006.1, read on the forward strand.
CAGGTCTCGGTATCTACGGCATGTACCAGCACGAGGAGACCGGCGCGAGCGTCATTCTTCGAGCGACAGCTCTGGCGACCGCTGACGTCTTCAGCATTCCCGACACCGACGCCTGGTACGTCAAGCCGTTCTCGCGGAAGACCTGGAGCCCGATCGGCGCCACCGTTCTCTACGGCGAGTATGGCCAGTATAACGACCAGTTCGGTGGCCTCGTCGGCGTCGACTCTGGAGGACGTCGGGCGGACTTCGGCCATGCTGCAGCGTTGCTCGGCCGGCGTAGTCGACGACTGCTTCGTCACCGGCTCGGAAGTGGAGCGCTGGGGCCTTGGCGTGGTGCAGGAGATCGACTCCGCCGCCATGCATCTCTGGGCTCCGCTGGCAGCACCAGGAGCTCGACGTCGACATCTGAGCTGGCTTCGACTCGCGCATCCTGGCGACGGATGCGACGACTGGCGTGCTCGATCAACCAGGGCTTCGACGACTGGGATCTGTTCCAGGCTGGTGGCATCATCTTCTTCTAAGCCAGCAACCAGGAACTCAACTCAACGGAAGCCGCCCCCTTCGGGGCGGCTTCTTTTTGTGCTGCGCTTCGAGCGTGATCCGGTCTCGAGCAGCACGGCATCGGCCGAACGCCTGTCATCGACCGGCGAAGGCTTGGCGATCCGAAGCGCCAGCGATCCTGACCCGTGCGTGCGGCCGTAGGGAGTTGGCGGCGACTTCAGTGACGGCCGGTCACGACAGGTCCGGGCGAGGGTTGTGAAAGGCCCTAGGCGGCGCTATCTCTGAGGCCGAGGCTCAAATCGCAAATCGAGGCCGCCGCGCCTGTCGCAAGCTGCCCGTCCTTGGAACGCCCATGCAGAAAGAAGCCGCAAAGGACGGGTCGTCCCAGCACTCCCGTCCTCACCGTCAAGAACGTGTCCTATTGGTACGGGGCCAAGCAGGCGCTCGACGATGTGAGCTTCGAGGTCTATCCCGGCAAGGTCACGGCGCTGCTCGGACCGAATGGCGCCGGCAAGATCGACGCTGTTCTCGCTGATCACCAGGCTGTTCGATGCGCCGGTCGGCCGCATCGAGATTTGCGGCCAGTCGGCGTCGGAATGGGGCGCAAAGGCGCTCGGCCCGCTCGGCGTCGTGTTCCAGCAGCCGACGCTCGATCTCGACCTCACCGTCAAGCAGAATTTGCGCTATTTCGCCGCGCTCAGAGGCCTGAAGCGCAAGGACGCCGACGAGCGCATGCTGGCCGCTCTCAAGGCGCTCGATATGGCGGAGCGCATCGGCGAGCGCGTGCGCGCGCTGAATGGCGGCCATCGCCGCCGGGTCGAGATCGCCCGCGCCCTGCTGCACAGCCCAAAGCTGCTGCTGCTCGACGAGCCGACCATCGGGCTCGACGATCCGACGCGACGCGCCATCGTGCGCCATGTGCATGAGCTTGCCAAGCGCGACAATATCGGCGTGTTGTGGGCCACGCATCTGTTCGACGAGGTTGAGCCCGACGACGATCTGCTGGTGATCGACCGCGGGAAGATCGTGGCGCGCGGCACCGCCAAGGACGTCGTGGCCGAGACCGGCGCCAAAGATCTCGGCGGCGCCTTCAGGCTGTTGATCGGCGGCGACACGGAAGAGGACGTCGCGGCATGAGCGTCATGCATTACATCCGCGCCTTCATCGGCATCGTCTGGCGCGAATTGCTGCGCTTCCTCCAGCAGCGCGAGCGGTTTTTCGCGGCTCTGGTCAGGCCGCTGATCTGGCTGATTATCTTCGCCGCAGGCTTCCGCGCGGCGCTCGGCATCTCGATCATTCCGCCCTACGAGACCTACATCACCTACGACGTGTACATCACGCCGGGCCTGCTGGCGATGATCCAGCTGTTTCAGGGCATGCAGAGCTCGCTGTCGATGGTCTACGACCGCGAGATGGGTTCGATGCGGGTGCTGCTCACCACGCCGCTGCCGCGCTGGTTCCTGCTCGTGTCGCGCCTGTTCGCCGGCGTGATGGTCTCGCTGTTCCAGGTCTACGCCTTTCTCCTTGTCGCCTATTTCTGCGGCGTGGAGCTGCCGCCGCTGCGGCTATCTCGCGGCGCTGCCGGCGCTGATTCTGACCGGCATGATGTTCGGCTCGCTCGGCATGCTGCTCTCCTCGACCATCAAGCAGCTCGAGAATTTCGCCGGCATCATGAACTTCGTGATCTTCCCGATGTTCTTCGCCTCCTCGGCGCTCTATCCGCTGTGGAAGATGCGGGAAGGGAGCCTGTGGCTCTATTATATCTGCCTCTACAATCCCTTCACCTGGGCGGTCGAGCTGATCCGTTTCGCCTTCTATCTCCAGGTCAACTGGCAGGCGCTCGGGATCGTTGGCGCGTGCACGCTGCTGTTCCTGGCGCTGTCGGTGTGGGCTTACGACCCGTCCTTCGGCATTCAGCAGCGCAAGGTGGTCGCAGCCCCAGCCGACTGACGGCACGCCGCTGAAGCGTGCCGCGATGCGGCCTGGCAGCTTATGAGAGCCCTGCAGCTTGGCCGATTTCGCAGCAACAGGTTGCGGGCCGAGCAGGCACCGAATGATTGGATACCGGCTCAGCCTGCGGCGAAATTGGCCGGATAGCGGCGCAACAGATCGGCATGATGGCGTCGATCCTCTTCGGGTCACGCTCGGCTTGCGGCACGGCGATGGTCTCGACCGCGACGACATGGGTCGGACGCGGCGCGAGCAGCACCAGCTGGTCGGCGAGCAGGATCGCCTCGCGTGCATTGTGGGTGACGAGGATCGCGGTGGTGGGCCGGGCCTGCCAGACGTCGAGCAGGAGGCGACGCAGCCGGTCGGCGGTCCGCTCGTCGAGCGACACGAAGGGCTCGTCGAGCAGGAGAAGGTCGGGCTTGGTGGCGAAGGCGCGGGCGAGCGCCACGCGGCGCGCAAGTCCGAGCGACAGCTCCTGCGGATAGCGCGGCAGCATGTCGGCGATGCCGACGGCGTGGGCGAGGCGCTCGAGATCCTGCGCGGAGAAATCGGGTGCGGCGACAAGCTCGATATTCTGCCGCACCGTGCGCCAGGGCAGAAGGCGCGGCTCCTGGAACATGAGACCGATGCGCGCGCTCGGGGGGAATACCGACCGTGCCGGTGAAGCGGTCGTCGAGGCCGGCGACGATGCGCAACAGCGTGGTCTTGCCGCAGCCGGACGGACCCATCAGCACCGTCATGCTTTCGGGCTTGACGTCGAGGACGAAGTCGCGGATGGCGACGAGCGCCGTGCCGTCGGCGCTGACGTGGGTCTTCTCCTCGATGCGGATTTCAAACCGGCTTGTTGCGCCAGCGGGTCGAGTGTCGTTCAATGGGTTGCACCAGCAGATATTCGATGACCAGCATGACGGCGACAAAGGCAAGCGTGTAGCCGAGAATCGCCGTCACGTTGAACAGTTGGAAATTGAGGTGAAGCTCGAAGCCGACGCCGTTCGGCCGCCCAAGCAGTTCGACGACGAGCACGATCTTCCAGATCAAAGAGAGACCCGTGCGCGACGCGGCGGCAAAATACGGCTGAAGCTGCGGCAGGGTGACATTGCGCAGCTTGCTCAATGGCGACAGACGGTAGGCGCGCGCCATCTCGTCAAGACCCGGGTCGAGCGCGCGGGCACCCTCGCGCAAGGTGACGACGACGTTGGGGATCTTGTTGAGCGCGACGGCGCCGATGGCGGCGGCCTCGTTCAATCCGAACCAGACATAAGCGAGAATGATGATGACGAGCGCGGGCAGATTGAGCAAGCACGATCAGCCACGGATCGAGCGCTCGGTTGAGCGCCGGCATCTGGCCCATGGCAAGCCCGATGACGCTGCCGATCGAGCATGGCGACGACGAAGGACGCCGTAACGCGCCACAGCGTGATGCCAAGCTCGGTCAGGAGATCGCCGTGCACGGTCTCCTGATAGATATAGTTGAGCACGGCGCCGGGTCCCGGCAGGAGCCGGCTCTGCGGCCATCTCAGCGGCGATAAACCAGAGCAGCAGGAAGCCCGCGACGGAGAGCACCGAGACGAGCGGTCCGCGTAACGATTCGTGTCCCTTGCACCGCGTCGGCGCGCCCGTCGATGACGCTCATGACTTGCCGCCATTCCAGAATGTGCCGGGCGCAAGCTCGGTCGCCGGACCGACAAGCTTCTCGCCGCCGAGCTCGCGCAGGAACTGATAGAGCACCTTCGCGTCGGCTTCGTTCTCGGCCGCGGACCGATCGGGGATGCCCTCGCGGTAGCGCCGCCGCAACGCCTCGAAGGTTGCCTCGTCGAAGTTGGGGTCGTTCTCACCCATCAGCGTCTTCAGCCGGTCCCACTCCTTGTCCGACGTTGCGAGCAGCTCGTCGGCCTTGGCCGAGGCACGCAGAAACGCTTGAATTGCCTCAAGATTCTTCTTGGCCCAGTCCTCGCTGAAGGCAAAGCCCACCATGGAAACCTCGCCCTTGGCGCCGAGCTCGCGCACCACGTCTTCGACGCCGATCAGCTGAGTGAAGCCTGCCGCCTCGAGCCGTGCGGCATAGGGCCAGAAATTGAGCACGGCGTCGATCTCGCCCTGCTTGGCCCGTTCGGCCAGAAGCGGAGGCGCGCCGAATTCCTGCGTGGTCTCGGTTCTCAAGATCGAGATTGGCAGTGCGGAGCGCGTAGGCGACAAGCAGGAGCCAGCTCTTGTCGAGGGGGCCTCCGGCCACGCCAAGTTTCTTGCCCTTGAGATCGCCGAGCGTCTTGATGGGCGAATTGGGCGGCACCATGATGGCGCCAAGCGCGGTCGTGAACGGCGAGAAGGTGAAATCGCCGCCGCTCGCCCGCTCGCGCGAGACCCACAGCCAATCCGTGGCGATGACGTCAACCGAGCCGCCTTGCAAGCCTACGGTGGTCGCCTGCGTGCTGGCGAGAGGCACGATCTCGAGTTCGACGCCTTCGGCCTTGTCGAGGCCGTTCGCCTGAATGGTGTCGAGCAACCAGCTGACGGTGCCGAATTTCAGCACGCCGATCTTGAGCTTGTTCGCCGCGTCGGCGGGCGCCGCAAAAGCGAGCGCTGGCAAGGCGCAGAGCAAGAAGGGCTAAGAGACGTGACCGCAACAGGCGCTCCTCCAAATTGTCGTTTCCAATTGCGTTGAGACCCGCCAAGCGACGACGGCGCTAAACCCCGCCGCCCTGTATGCGGCAAACGCGTCGCTGGCCCTCTGGCGAGGTCCAAGAACGATATGGCGCGTCATCGGCGAGAGTGGCGGCGCATACTCTAGCGATCCCGACAGAGTTCGCAAGGTGCCAGTCTCGGATCTGCGGCCGCCAGATGGCGGCTGATTTGCGCCGTTTTTCTTTCGCATCAGGACGGCGCTCGTAACCGATAGCCGTGGCCGCGCACGGTCTCGAGCAGGGGCTCGCGCCCGGGCGTATCGATCTTTCGCCGGAGCCGCGCGATATAGACGTCGACGACATTGGTGAGGGGGTCTTCGCTATAGCCCCACACCTGGTTGAGGATGCGGGTGCGGGAAAAGACCCGGCCGGGCGCGCTCATCAGAAGCTCGAGGATGGCGAGTTCCTTGGCCGTGAGCTTGATGGTGTCGCTGCCGCGCCTGACCTCGAGCAGTTCCCGGTCGAGAACGAGGTCGGCAACCTGCAGGACGTTCGAGCTCGGCGCGAAATTGTGCGACCGGCGCACCAGCGCCTCGATGCGGGCAAGCAGTTCGTCGAAATCGAAAGGCTTGGTGAGATAGTCGTCGGCGCCGAGCTTGAGGCCCTTGATCTTGTCCTCCAGGGCATCCATGGCGGTCAGCATCAGGATCGGCGTGTGATCGCCCTCGAAGACGCAGACGCTGGCAGACGTCGTAGCCGTGCATGTCGGGCAGCATCAGGTCGAGCACGATCACGTCGAACTCGCCCGTCTTGGCGAGGTCGACTCCCTCGCCGCCGGACGAGGCAACGGTAACCCCGTGATTTTCGGCCCGGAGTCCGCGGTCGATGAAATCGGCGACGCGCGGCTCGTCTTCGACCAGGAGCACGTTCACGCGTTCGCCTCCGCTTTGGCGGCCGGCAGAGCGACCGTGACGGTGGTTCCTTCGCCCGGACGGCTTGCCATCTCAATCCTTCCTTTATGGGCCTCGACGATGGCCTTGGCGACCGGCAGGCCGAGCCCTAAGCCTTCTTCGTTCATGGCCAAGGCGTTGCCGCCCCGGCGGAAGCGCTCGAAGATCCCGCTCAAGCTCCTCCGGCGGGATGCCGATGCCGCGGTCGGAGACGCGCACCCTGACCTCGCCACCGTCGCTGCCGATCTCGACCTTCACGGCTCCCTTGGATTTGGAGTACCGCACGGCATTATCAAGGAGCACAAGGAAAAGCTGCCTCAACCGCGCCGGGTCGCCGCGCACAATATCGTGCGCGCCGTTGACGAAGGCGATGTCCACGTTCCGCCCGTGGGCGATCACCTTGGCGTCGCCGCAAACCTTCTGCAAGCAGGTCGCCAAGATCGATGGGCTGCATATTGAGGCGTGCGGCGCCGGCTCCTTGCCGGGCAATGAACAGCAGGTCGTTGACCAGAACCGAGAGGTGCTTGGCCTGCTCGACGATGCGCTCGATCGAGCGTTTGTATTCGGCAACCCGCTTGTTCGGGCCTCGCAGCGCGATCTCGCCTTCGCCGCGGATGACGGTCAGCGGCGTGCGGAGCTCGTGGCTGATATCGGCGAAGAAGCCGCGGCGGGTCTCGTCGATCTGGCGCAGCGACTCATTCGCCTGGCGCAGCTCTTCGGTGCGCTCCTCGACCAGGCGTCTCGAGATTGGCATGGGCGTCCTGCAAGGCGCGTTTGATGCGCCTGGAGGTCGCCCGCCATGCGATTGAAGCTCCGGCCGAGATCGGCGAACTCGTCGCGACCCGAGACGGCGATGCGATGAGAGAGATCGCCTTCGGCGAGCTTCGACGGTGCCGCGCAAGAGCTCGGCAAGCGGAGCGCGCAAGCCGCGCAGCAGCAGCATCACGAGCGCGAGCGTGGCGAGAATGGCGAGCGCGGCATGGATTTGGCTGATGCGCTCGAGCCGGGTCAAAAGCCGCGCGGCGTCGGCGTCGATCCTGATGACCTCGGCGGTCTCGTCGGCCACGCCGACCTCGATCAGCTCGTTGAGCTTCTGGTCGATGCCCCCCTTGAGCAGATCGATCAAGCCTCTGCCAGGCGATGTCGGGCGGCCGCGGCTGCGCAGCTGCTCGACCTCGCCGAGCTGATCGAGAGTGCGCTGGAATTCCTGTTTGATCTGCGTCAGGCGCGTCAAGCTCGGCGGATTCGGCCTTGCGCTCGTCGTCGTCGACGATGGCGAGCTCCTTGTCGATGAGGGTCTGGAGCGCGGCGAGATCGGAGTCGATCACCTTGTTCAGATAGGCGGCGCCCAGGGGCCGGTCGGTCATTCCGGTGAGCAGCGTATCGGTCCAGGCCTTGAACAGCTGCTGGCTGTGGCGGGAGAGCTGGAGCTGCCGCTCAAGCTGCTCATGGGCGAGGCGCGAGCGGGTCAGATAGAAATGCGACTGGGTCACGCCCCAATAGGCGAGCGCCGCCGCCGAAAGCGACATGGCCAGAAGCAATCCTGCGGTGATGAGGAGCTTCGTCTGGTAACGCATCGTATATCTCAGCGCCCTCGCAGGCCGCGTGAGGCCGTAGGGGCGATCATTTGCAGGCGCCTGGGCAAGGCCCGGGCCGTACGTGAACGGCCGAATTCTATAGCGCAATTTCCCCTCTACTTGGGCGATCTTCCCATCCCAGGATGAATTTTTCATCGCGCCGTCCAATTTCTTCATGTTGGCACAGGCGGGGGCCTCGGCTGCCACGACTCCGGATATGGCAATCCAGGCAGTTTTTTTGCCGTGCAGCTGTCCGGCAGGAGATTTGCTAAGCTCCGAGTACAAAGAATCGAGACTTTGGCGGGGCTCAAGTCCGGGGGGCGGCTCTTGGCAATACCATCTGAACTTACTGCGCCGTGCGCAGCGCTTGGCGCTGTCGGCTGCGGTTTCGGCGCTGGCTTCGGCTGGGGCTGACCGTGGCGGCACCACGAAGCCGGCTCTCGCCGAATTCGAAATCCAGGAAGCCGGAGTCGAGAAGGGCGAGATCGAGTTCGAATATCGCGGCGCCGTCCATTGGGGCTTCCCCAAGGCCGAGCGAGAGGCGGCCGAGGAGGACGAGAGCGAAGAAGGCGGCGCCTCGAAGAGGAAGAGGAAGGCGAGTTCCTCCGGCAAAGCCACGACTTCGAATTCGCAGTACGGCATCACCGAACGGTGGAGGTTCTCGGCCACGCTTGCGCACCGATGAGCCGCTCGACGACAATTCGATCTGAGCTCGGTCGAGCTGGAGCTGCAGTACGAGCTGATCGAGCGCGAGGGCAACGGCCTCGGACTCGCGTTCATCGGCGGCTACGGCATTCGCGACGCGCGGCGGCGAGGCCGACGAGATCGAATTCGGACCCATCGTCGAGTTGGCGAGCGGCAGGCTCTTGCTCACGCTCAATCCCTTCTTCACGTCCCAGGTCGGCGACAACCGGGAAACCGACGGTCTCGGCTTCGAATATGGCTGGCGCGGCTCAATACGACTTTGCCAAGACAGTGGGGCGTGGGCGTGGAGATGTTCGGCGAAATCGAGGATCTCTCCAATGCCGGATCGTTCGACGACCAGCCCCACAGCCTCGGTCCGACGCTGTTCTACAATCCCGGCGAAGATGACGATGACGAGGGCGGCGGACATGGCGACGATGACGACAACGGCAAATTGACGGCTGAGGCGCCCGAGATGGAGGTCTCGCTCAATGTCGGCGTGCAGTTCGGCCTGACCGACGTCACCTCGGACACGGCGCTCAAATTCCAGGGCTCGCTTGGCGTTCTAGGGTAGGTCGACTACGCTGCAGCGAGCGCGGCCTGCGCTCGAGCGGAGGCCGCTCTCTTTTGCCTTGACGAGCGCCGGCCTCGCGCCGCCATTTGATCCCCACCCATGATGATCAAGGTTCTCGGCTCGGCGGCAGGCGGCGGCCTGCCGCAGTGGAATTGCAACGGCCGCAACTCGGCCGATGTCCGCAAGGGTGCGCCGGGATTGACGCCGCGCACGCCAAGCCTCGGTGGCGGTGACCGCCGATGGCGCGCAATGGGTTCTGCTCAACGCCGCCCCTGACCTGCGTCAGCAGATCAACGAGACGCCGGAGCTTCATCCCGCGCCCGATGGCGGTCCGCGCAACAGCCCGATCAAGGCGGTGGTGCTGACCAATGGCGACGTCGATGCGGTGGCGGGCCTCTTGACCTTGCGCGAGGGCCAGCCCTTCACCGTCTACGGCACCGCGCGCGTGCTCGGCGTGCTCGCCGCCAACAGCGATTTTCGACGTGCTCGACGCCCGGCTGGTCAAGCGGGTGGCCATGGAATTCGGGCGGCCCTTCGCCGTGGAGGGTCCTTCGGGTCCGATCGGCATCACCATCGAAGCCTTCGCCGGTGCCGGGCAAGGTTCCGCTCTATCTCGAAGACGCCAAGGCCGGTGCCGGGCTCGGCACGCAGGAAGGCGACACCGTCGGCCTGAAGGTCACCGAGACCGCAAGCGGGCGCCACTTCTTCTATATCCCGGGCTGCGCCAAGCTCGACGATGCGCTTCGCGCGCGGCTCAAGGGGGCGCCGCTTCTGTTCTTCGACGGCACGCTCTACACCAATGACGAGATGATCGCCCAAGGGTCTGCTCAACAAGACCGGCGAACGCATGGGCCATATGAACATGTCGGGCAGCGCGGGCAGCATCGCCGAGATCGCGCCGCTCGACGATCGGCCGCAAGATCTTCATCCACATCAACAACTCCAACCCGGCGCTGCGCGAAGGCTCGCCCGAGCGGGCGGCGGTCGAAAGCGCCGGATGGGAGATTTCCTATGATGGGATGGAGGTGAGGGTCTGAACCGTTGCGGCTCGCCGAGCTCGAGAGCGCCTAGCCCGCGCGTGGGGTGCGCACATCGCCGAAGGCGACGACATTGTCGGGCCGCGCTTCCGCGGCCGCCTTGGCCGCGTCTCCGGCAGCGATCAGCCAATAGACTTCGATGCGCTCGGCGAAGGGCCGCGACCGCTCGGCGAAGAGCCGTTCCCCTTCAGTCGCGGGCCTCTTTGCGCAGAGTGCGCTGACGCTTGCGGCAGCGCTTCAGAAACGCCGCCGTCTCGTCGGGGCTGCCGAACATCATCGTCGGCGTCGAGACGAGCCGGCACGAGCAAGGAGATGTCGTGGTCGTCGCCGAGGATCTGCGACAGCGACCTTGGCGGCCTCGGCCCGCGCCGAGAGCTCCGACGGCCAGCAGGGCGCAAGCAGCTGCATCTGCCGCCAATGATGCTGCACGCCTTTGCGCCATTCGTGCAGGTCTTCGTCGCGGCCGGTGTCGATGGCATGGTGGAACGCCTTGCGGGTCGTGCGGTAGCAGCGCCTGAGGCCCTTGGCGAGCGAGCCGAAATCGTCGGGATAGACGGCGAGGCCGGCGAAGGCGGGACGAAGCTCGAGCAGGCCGCGCATGGCGTCGGACGCGGCGCTCCGCTCGAGATTCTGCTCCGCCGCGTGACGCCGCTTATGCAGCCAAGCCCGCAAGGATTGGAGCGGGCCTAAGCCCGGACCTGCGCCCGTCTCGCGCTCGAGCTTGTCGAAAGCGTCGATCAGGGCCTGGGCGTCGCGCGCCGGCGCCAAGCCCGCGGGCGATGGCGGTGAGCCGGTCGGTACAAAGTGGCAAAGGCGGGCTCGGGCATGCCGGGCCGCGCGAGCAGAAGCAGCGAGCGGAGCCGCTTCAGGCATTTGCGGGCGCTGTGCACGCCGCTATGGCGCTCCGGCGGGGTCGCCAGCGCGCCATGGGCGAGCTCGAGCTCGGCAAAGGCCACGCGCCGCAAGGCCTCGCTCATCGGCAATGCCGGATCGAGTTGATAGCTCATCAAGCCCCCTCGGCTGCGTGTCCGCACCCCCGCGCCTAATGATCCTTGGCGAGGGGTTGCAGGTCAAGCCCCAAACCGCCGCAAGTCAGCCCTGTGGAAGGTCTGTGGACAGATTGCGCCACGGCGCGGTCGCGGCGATCCAGTTTTCCACCCGCATTTCAGGATGTTCGCTTGTCACAATGTCGGTGATGACGGCGACGGAGTTGGCACCTGCGGCAAGCACCATCGGCGCGCGGTCGAGCGTAATGCCGCCGATCGCCACCAGCGGGACAGGCGATCTTGGCGCGCCATTCGGCGAGGCGGGGAAGGCCTTGCGGCGCCCACGGCATCGCTTTCAGCGTGGTGGCGTAGATCGGACCGAGCGCGACGTAGTCGGCCTCGGCGGCAAGCGCCGCCGTCGAGCTCCGCGTGACTATGCGTGCTGACGCCGATCTTGACACCCGCGGCTCTGATGGCGGAGAGGTCGGCTTCCGCCAGATCCTCCTGGCCGAGATGGACGAAGCCCGCGCCCGCGTCGATCGCCTCGCGCCAATAGTCGTTGACCACGAGTTGGCAGCGATGCGCGGCACAGAGCGCGATCGCTTTCTCGATTTCGGCGCGGATGACGCTTTCGGCGCGATCCTTGATGCGAAGCTGCACCAGCCTGATGCCGTGCGGCAGAAGACGGGCGAGCCACTCCGTGTCGGGGAGGATCGGATAGAAAGGATCGAGGCGGATCAAGGCCGGACGCGGAGCGAGGATCGATCAAGAGGCGTGATCGATCTTGAAGAAGGGCGTGCCCGCGACCGGCGTCGAGGGCTGACGCCATGTCGCGCGGCTCGATCAGGCCGGCCTCGAAGGCAAGCCGCCCGGCCTCGACGGCCTTGGCGAAGGCCGCCGCCATCTTCACCGGATCGCCCGCTTTGGCCACGGCCGTGTTGAGCAGCACGCCGTCATAGCCCATCTCCATGACCTCGGCCGCGTGCGACGGGCGCGCCGAGCCCGGCATCGATGATGAGCGGGATGTCGGGGAAATAGGCGCGAAGCGTCTTGAGCGCCTCCTTGTTGATGAGGCCGCGCGCCGAACCGATCGGCGCGGCCCACGGCATCAGCACGGTGCAGCCGGCCGCCACCAGGCGCTCGGCGGCGCTCAAATCCTCGGTGGTGTAGGGAAGCACCTCGAAGCCTTCGCCGACGAGCGCGGCGGCAGCCTCGACCAGGCCGAACAGATCGGGCTGCAACGTATCGTCATTGGCGATGACTTCGAGCTTGACCCAGTTCGTGCCGAACAGCTCGCGCGCCATCTTGGCGGTGGCGATCGCCTCCTTCGCCGTGCGGCAGCCGGCGGTGTTCGGCAGCACCTGGCAGCCGAGCTCCTCGATCAGCGCCCAGAAGCCCTGACCGGTGCGGGCGCGCGACAATTCCCGCCGGAGCGAGACGGTGACGATTTCAGCGCCTGCGGCTTCGACCGCCTGCTTGAGGCTGCTCGGCGAGGGATATTGCGCCGTGCCGAGCAGGAGCCGCGAAGTGAAACTCTTGCCGTAAAGGGTGAGCATCAGCCGCCCTGCCTCGGCGCCACGATCTCGATCTCGTCGGCCTCGGCGAGCCTGGTCGTCGCCACGCGCGAGCCGGCGGCGACGAAGCTGCCGTTCACGGCGGTGGCGATCTTCGCCTCGGCGAAGCCGAGCCGCGCGCAAAGCTCGTCGAGCGTCTTCGCGTCGGTGGCGAACGCCTCACCGTTGAGCAGGATCTTCAAGAAACACCTCCGGGTCCTTCGCGCCCGTCTCGACATAGGCGGCAACCAGCTCGGCCAGAGCCGGCGCGAGCAGAAATCCGTTCCGGTAGAGACCGTTGACGTAGATATAGCCCTTCCGCGCGATAATCCTAGGCCGATTGTCGGGAAAGGCCGGCCTCGCGCCCGCGCCCTGCCGCACGATCTCGGCCTCGGCGAAGGCGGGATCGACGGCGTAAGCGGCGGAAAGAAGATCGAGCGCCGAGCGGAGCGTGATCGGGCCGGTCTCCTCGCTCTCGATCACCGTGGCGCCGATCATGTAGAGACCGTCGCCCCAGGGCACGACGTAAAGCGGAAAGCGCGGATGCAGCAGGCGCACCGGCCGCGTCAACGTCACATCGCGGCTCTTGACCACGATCCGCTCGCCGCGCACGCCGCGCAGGTTCGGAAGATCGTCCTTGGCGCCGAGACCCCGGCAATCGATGACGAGATCGGCACCCTCGGGCGCTTCGCCTTCGCCGAGGCGCAAGCGAACGCCTTCCGCCTGGAGCGCGATCGAGCAGGAAGTGCAATGCGGCCTCGGGCGCAAGATGGGCCTCCTCGGCGAAAGAAGAGCGCGCTTGCGAAGCGGTTGCCGAGAGCACGGCTCGAGCGCCGCAAGCTCGGCCGCTGACAAGCGCTGGTGCCCTGCCGTCATGCGGGCGAAGCGGTCGAGCTCGGCGCGATCGCGGCCGAGCGCAACGACGATCGTGCCGTTGACGACCGTGCCGGGATAGGTTTCGCGCCAGAGCGCGATGCCGCGCTTGCCGAGTTCACTTATCACGGGCTCGGCGTTGTCCTCCTCGCAGCGCGGCGCGAGCATGGCACCGGCATAAAGGCTGCATGCGTTGGCGAAGGGTTGGGCCGACTGCTCGTAAAGCGTGACGGCGTGGCCGCGCCGGGCAAGGACAAGCGCTTGCCACAGGCCGACCACGCCGGCGCCGCGGATGGCAATCGCGTTAGCGTCCGGCGCGCCATCAATCCCCCAGCGCCACGCCTTCGCGGCGTGGATCGGCGCCGCCTTCGAGCCCGTCGGGCGTGACGGCGATGACATGCTCGCCGCTGGTCAAGGGCATGCGGCGCACCTCATGGCCCATGGCGGCGAAGGACGCGGCAAGAGCGATCCCATTCGGCGTCCGGGCTCGAGCAGAACCGCCTTCTCGATGCTGCCGAAATTGACGAGCGCGCTCGCCGTCCGCCGCGTCGAGGCCCCAATCGATGAGGCCGATCGATCGTCTTGACGTTGAAGAGGATGATCGCCGGGCCGCCGGGGCTGCCGAGCACATAACGAAGTCCGTCAGGTCCCGAACACGATGGTCGGGCCCATGGAGCTGCGCGGTCTCTTGCCGCCCTCGACGCGATTGGCGACGGGACGCCCGTCTTCGTCGGCGGGGACGAAGGAGAAGTCGGTGAGCTGATTGTTGAGCAGGAAGCCGCGCACCATGGTCCGCGCGCCGAACGCATTCTCGATGCTCGTGGTCATGGCGAAGGCATCGCCCTCGCCGTCGACGATGGAGATGTGGCTGGTGCCCGCTCCGCTCGGGCGAGCGGTCAAGGCCGAAGGCTCCTTGCTTGGTGTTGGGCGGGGACCCTGCCGCCACCTGTTCGAGCGCGCGCGTCGGATCGATCAGCGCGCGCCGCTCGGCGAGATAGTTGGGATCGAGCAGTCCCGCGACAGGCACGGAAACGAAGTCCGGGTCGGCGAGGTAGCGCGCGCGATCGGCGAAAGCGAGCCGCTCGGCCTCGACGATGAGATGGGCGGCGCGCGGCGCCGAGCGGCGCGGAGCCGAGGTCGAAAGGCTCGATGAGGGCGAGCACCTGGCCCGCGGTGACGCCGCCCGACGAGGACGGGCCCATGCCGCACACGCGATGAAGCGCGATAGGGCACGCAGACCGGCTCGCGTTCGATGGCGCGATAGCGGGCGAGATCCTCGGCCGTCAGGCTGCCCGGCTTGCGCGGATCGTTCTGCACCGTCGCGGCGATGTCGCGGGCGATGGCGCCCTCGTAGAAGGCGCGCGGTCCGTCGCGGGCGATCGCCTCGAAGGTGTCGGCGAGCGCGGGATTCTTGAGCCGGTAGCCGGCCGGCAAAGGCCTTCCGTCCGCGTCGAAGAAATAGGCGCGCGCCTCCGCGGCGAAGCTGTCCGGCTCGACGTCGGCGATCATGCGCGGCGAGGCGGGGGGAAATGGGGAAGCCGTCGCGGGCGAGAGCGATGGCCGGCTGAAACAGCTCGGCCCAGGGGAGCTTGCCGTATTTGTCGTGGACGAGCTTCAGCGCTGCGAGCACGCCCGGGACGCCGACCGAAAGACCGCTTGCCATGGCCGTCTCGCGCGGCAGCGGCTTCCCGTTCTCATCGAGAAAGAGCTTCGGCGTGGCGGCTTCCGGCGCGGTCTCGCGTCCGTCGATGCTGACGAGCGTCTTGGCGCCGGCGTCCCAATAAAGAATGTAGGCGCCGCCGCCGATCCCAGAGGATTGCGGCTCGACCAGCGTCGAGCACCATCTGGATGGCGATGCCGGCATCGACCGCGCTGCCGCCTTTGCGCAAGATGGCGAGCCCCGCTTCGGCGGCAAGCGGGTGGGCGGCGACGACCATATGCTTCTTCGCCTTGACGAGAGGCTTCGGCGTGAAGCCGCTCGCGCCCTCCGGCTGCTCGAAGGCGTGAGCGCGCGGCGCGGGTCCGCTCGCGGCGAGCCCGAGCGTGAGCAGAAGGGCAAGCAGGCCGCCGATGCGAAGTCGTGAGGCATGTGTCATGCGCCGGAGCATAGCCCGTTTCGTCGTGCAGACCACTCCCCCTCACTCGGCTCGCCTCGCTCGCTCGGCTCGCTCCCCTCTCCCTCAAGGGGAGGGGGAGTGTGATGCGGCAAAATCCAACCCCTCTCCCTCGATGGGAGAGGGTGCCGAGCCGCGTCAGCGGCGAGGCGGGTGAGGGTGACGGTTAATGGAAATCGCGGGATTTCGGGATGATGCGCTCGGCTCTGGGGTGGCGGCGCGGGTGCCAGCGTGGATGGCAGCGCTCCCTGGAACCGCGGGGGCGCTCGACGCCATCGGCCTCGTCCCCGTCGCGCGCGCCCCGCCATGATCCGGGCTCAGGCCGGCGCACCTCGTCGGCATTGGCGAGCGCAATGCTCAAAGTCTCGCCGTCCTCGGTGAGAAGATCGAGCCAGTCGCTCCGGTCCTCGAGGCGCTCGGCCACGACATGGATAATGTCCTCGTGGCGCTGAATGCGGCCATGCACCACGACGAGACGCGCGCCCATCACCACCTTCCGCTCCCGCTCGAGCACGTTGGGCCAGATCACCGAATTGGCGATGCCGGTCTCGTCCTCGATGGTCATGAACACGACGCCTTGCGCCGAGCCCGGGCGCTGGCGGACCAGCACGACGCCGGCGACGCTCACTCTGGCGCCGTCGCGGCAGGCTTTGAGATCGGCGCAAGAGGCGATACGGGCCGCGGCGATGCGGGCGCGCAGGAAACTCACGGGATGGGCTTTGAGGGAGAGGCGGAGCGTGCGGTAGTCGTTCACCACATGCTCGGAGAGCGGCATGATGGGAAGCGTGACCTCTTGCTCGGCGCCTGCCTCGGCTGTGCCGGCATGATCGAAGAGCGGCAAGGGCACTTCCAGCGGCAGGCCGCGCACCTCCCACAGGGCCTGCCGTCGATCGAGGCCCAAGGAGCGGAAGGCATCTGCCGCGGCGAGCCGCTCCAGGCTTGCGCGCTTCAGCCCGCTCCGCCGCCACAGGTCGCGCACATCGCCATACCTCCTACGTAACTCTCCTTGGTCATGCCCGCGAAGGCGGGCATCCAGTAATCCCTGATCTTCGGGAGGTTCGGGGTTACTGGATCGCCCGGTCAAGCCGGGCGATGACATGGGTTGCGGTGCGAACAAATGAGGGTTGAGGTCGGCGGGTAGCGCCTCGCGGATCGAGACAAGGCGTTTGGCGTCATCCTCGCGCAAGCCGTCGATCTGGCGAAGGCCGAGGCGAAGCGCAAAACGGAAATCCCTTCTTCCACCGGGTTCTTTGTCATGCCCGCGCAGGCGGGCATCCAGTATCCCCTGGTCTTCGTTATTGAGGGTCCTGGGATTACTGGATCGCCCGGTCAAGCCGGGCGATGACATCGCCTGGGTGATGGGCTCAAGCGTGCAGTCCCACAGGCTCTGATTGACATCGGCCTCGCGCGCCTCGACCCCGTGCGCCCGCGCGCAACGCACGATCTGCGCCGGCGCGTAGAAGCCCATGGGCTGCGAATTGAGCAGCGCCGCGGCAAAGGCCGCCGGGTAATGGCATTTGAGCCAGGCCGAGACATAGACGAGATGGGCGAAGCTCGCGGCGTGGCTCTCGGGAAAGCCATATTCGCCGAAGCCTTTGATCTGGTTGAAGCAGCGCTCGGCGAAGTCGGCCGGATAGCCGCGCGCCGTCATGCGGCCGACCATCTTCTCTCTGAGGCGGTCGATGGTGCCGCGGCGGCGGAACGTGGCCATGGCGCGGCGAAGCTCGTTCGCCTCTGGGCCGGAGAACTTCGCCGCCACCATGGCGAGCCGCATGGCCTGCTCCTGGAACAGCGGCACGCCCATGGTCTTGCCGAGCACCTGGTAAAGCTCGTCGGCGGGTCCGTGGTCCGGGTGAGGCGAGGGGAAGTCGACCGGCTCCTCGCCGCAGCGGCGGCGAAGATAAGGGTGAACCATGTCGCCCTGAATGGGCCCCGGTCTGCACGATGGCGACCTCGATGACGAGATCGTAGAAGCAGCGGGGCTTCAGCCTCGGCAGCATGTTCATCTGCGCCCGGCTTTCGACCTGGAACACGCCGATCGAATCCGCCCGGCACAGCATGTCGTAGACGACGGGGTCGTCGCGCGGTACCGTGCCGAGTGCGATGTCCCTGCCGTAATGGGCCTTCAGCAGAGCGAAGGCCTTGCGGATGCAGGTGAGCATGCCGAGGCCGAGCACATCGACCTTGAGCAGGCCGAGCGCATCGAGATCGTCCTTGTCCCATTCGATGACGGTGCGGTCCTCCATGGCGGCATTGCCGATGGGCACCACTTCCGACAAAGGCCCGCGCGTCAGCACGAAGCCGCCGACATGCTGGGAGAGATGGCGGGGAAAGCCGATCAGCTCCTGGGTCAGCTCGAGCACGCGGGCAAGCAGGGGGTCTGATGGATCGAGCCCGGCCTGGCGGACATATTCCTCGGGCAGGCTCGAATTGCTCAAGCCCCAGATGGTGGTGGCAAGCGCCGCGACGGTATCCGCGCTCAAGCCCAGCGCCTTGCCCACCTCGCGCACGGCAAGCCGCCCGCGATAGCAGATGACGGTGGCGGCAAGCCCGGCGCGGTCGCGGCCGTAGCGGGCATAGATATATTGGATCACCTCCTCGCGCCGCTCATGCTCGAAATCGACGTCGATATCGGGCGGCTCTTTCCGCTCGGGCGAGACGAAACGCTCGAACAGGAGATCGATCTCGGTGGGATCGACATTGGTGATGGCGAGGCAATAGCAGACGGCGGAATTGGCGGCGGAGCCTCGACCCTGGCAGAGGATGCCCTGGCTTCGCGCATAACGAACGATGTCGTGGACGGTGAGGAAATAGGGCGCATAGTGAAGCTCGGCGATGAGCGCGAGTTCCTTGCTGAGCGTGTCGCGCACTTTGTCGGGGAGGCCGTCTGGGTAACGCCAGGCCGCTCCCTCCCAGGTCAGATCTTCAAGATGGGATTGCGGGGTCTTGCCTTCGGGCACCGGCTCGTCGGGATATTCGTATTTCAGCTCGTCGAGGGAGAAGCTGCAGGCCTTGCGCGATCTCGACGCTGCGGCTGAGCGCGTCCTCATGGCCGGCGAAGAGCCGCGCCATCTCCTTCGCCGATTTGATATGCCGCTCGGCATTGGCCTCGAGGCGCAAGCCGGCCTCGGCAATGGTGCATTTCTCGCGGATGCAGGTGAGCACGTCCTGAAGGGCGCGGCGGTGGGGGGCGTGATAGAGCACCGCATTGGTGGCGACGAGTGGGACGCCCGCGCGCCTGCCGAGTTCGGCCAGTGCGGCGATGCGGGCGCGATCGTCGCCCCGATAGGAATGCCGCGCCGCGAGATAGAGGCGTGTCTTGATCCCAAGCGCCTGCTTGATGCGGCGAAGCTGTGCCTGCCAATTTCCTTTGTCATGCCCGCGAAGGCGGGCATCCAGTAACCCCTGACCTTCATTACCGAGAGATGCGTGGTTACTGGATCGCCCGGTCAAGCCGGGCGATGACATCGGGGAGTGGGCAAGAAAATCGTCGGGGGGCAGAACGATGAAGATCAGGCCCTCGGCGTGGGCCGCGACATCATCGAGAAAAAGCGTGCATTGCCCTTTTCCGGCGCGGCGCTGGCCGAGCGTCAGCAGCCGGCAGAGCCGGCCGTAAGCGGCGCGGTCGGTCGGATAGGCGAGCAGGTTCGGCGCATCTTGCAGATCGAGGCGCGCGCCGACGATGAACTTGATGCCGGCTTCCTTGGCGGCGAGATGGGCGCGTACCACGCCGGCAAGCGTGTTGCGATCGGTGACGGCGATGGCCTCAAGGCCCAAGCGCCTTCGCCGTCGCCACCAGCTCCTCGGGATGGGAGCCGCCGGTGAGAAACGTGAAATTGGTGGTGACCTCGAGCTCGGCGTAGCGGGTCATGGCGAGCATCACCCGAAGACGCCATGCAGATACCAGCAAGGAGGCCCAAGCTCGCTCTCCTGATAGAGGCCCTCGCGGAACACCCAGTAGCGATGCCCGTCCTCGTCCTCGATGCGGTAATAGTCGCGCGGCCGCGCCGCTTGCCATGTGCCATTCCCCCCACCCGGCGTCCCTGACTTGAAGTGAGGAGCGCCACCCTCTCCCACGAGGGGAGAGGGATCGGAATTTGTGGCCTCGTTATGAGCACCGAGTGAACGCCACCATTCCGGCGCGATGCGCTCCGGCCCCTCAGACTTGACCACGCGGCGCGTCACGCGCCGCCAGGTGAAGCGTGCGGGCGGGCCTTCGGGGATTTCGGCCAGCACCGTCAGAGGCTCCGGCCTGGCGAAGAGAAGCAGGCGGGCGCTGCGGCTTGCGGGAAGGGGGCTCGGGCCAGAGCGAGGGACCGGCAAAAGCGCTTTTCAGACTTTGCGCGAGCTCGGGAATATGACTTGCGCGGGGAAAGAGGCGGCGCACCGCGCGCGCTCCCAGGCGATTGACCAGGCGGTCGATCAGGGCCTCTGGTCCCGCTTTCCCATTGGCCTCGGTAAGAGCCGTCTGCGCGAGGGGAAGCGTCTCGGTGATGAGGGCCGCAAGCGACATGAAGTCGACGCCGAAGCCCATGTCGAGGGCCTCGACCCTGTCCTGCATGAGACGCAACAGATGCTTCGGCTCGCGCGAGGGGGCGCTCAATCCCGCCTCGATCACCGTCGAGGAGCCGTCGGCGCGGGCGACCCAAAGCGCAAGGCGCCGGCAGCCTCGCTCGGCGCGGGCAAGCTTCCCGCACAGCATCCCTGCAAGACGCTCAAGGCCGGCCAGGACGCCGTCATGGGTGATGAGAGGCTCGGGGAAGGGAAGCCGCGCCGCGAAATCGGGCAGAGGCAGAAGGGGAACGCGCGGCTCCTCGCGGCGCCCCAGCGCCTGGTCGAGGCGAAGGAGGACGGCCTCGGCCGTCTCCTTGGCATGGAACCGCCGTTCGAGGCTCGCGCGCGGCAGATCGTAGAGCTGGCCGATGCGCTTCAAGCCCAGCCGCCGCAAGAGACTGGTGATCTCGGGCTCGAGGCGCAAAGCCTCGACGGGAAGGGGCGCGAGCGCGGGCGCAATCTTTCCGTCGGGAACGATGATGGGAGATTTGGGCGCGTAGCGGGACAGCGCATGCGCCCCGCCCAAGGTCTCGGCAAGAGCAAGCCGCGCGGTGAACCCTATGCGCGTGAGCCGCCGCCCCAAATCGGCAAGAAGCGCCCTCTCGCCGCCGAAGAGATGAGGCACGCCGCTGATGTCGAGCCAGAGCCCGTCGTCGCCGTCGGTATTCAGAGTGGGGCTATAGCGGCAGGACGCCCAGCGGGCGAGGTCGCAGAAGGGCCCCTTCATCCTTCTTGGGCGCGGCGGGCAGCGTGAGAAGGCGGGGACAGATGGCGCGGGCATCGGCAAGGCCGAGACCGGCGGAGAGACCTTCGCTCTGCGCCTGCCGCATTGAGCGCGGTGAGGAAAAGTCCCCGCTCTTCGTTGCCGATGAGCGCCAAAGGCCGGTCAGCCGGGAAAGGCGCGGCGCCGCTCGATGCTCTCTCCCGCTTCAGCCGCTCGATCGGAAGATGCGGCAGAAAGATGGAAACGAAACGACTCATGACTGAACTCCACGATAAAACTTCGCCCCGGCGCTTCGCCCCGGCAACGCTCAAGCGTGAGCTGCCAAGACGGCGCTCCCGGGCGCCGTCGCATCGAAGGAGACGGATCCGCTTCTCCGCGCGGCGATGCGCCAGCGTGGTGAGGGTGCCGGGAAGGTTTGCGTGTCGATGATCCGAGAGCAGCAGGCATGGCGTGCGCGAGGCTTGCGCGGCAAGGCTGAGACGGCGGGCGCATGAGCGGCGTCTTGATCTCGATCCCGGCAAGCGCCGCGATCAGCGCGCGACTCTTCAGCCCTTCTTCCAGAGCCCAGGCCGCGTCGTCTGCATTCCGCGCCATCACGATGAGAAGAAGAGCGGGGTCGAGGCCGGAGGCGATGAGACCCGGCCCATAGGGGCGTCCCCATTCCCGCGCGGCTTTGTTGGTGAGGCACCACAGCACGAGATCGCGGCGCTCAACTTGCGCCGCCTGTTCGGCGATGACGGCAAGGGCGAAAGCAAGCGCCGCCGGCCCATCGCCATAAGCTTCCGGCTTGATCTCATGAAGGCCGCCCTCCCACAGCTTGTGGAGGGGGCCAGTGGCATCATCCTGAGGTCGGGCTCGCCTCGCACAGGAGTCGGAGCGCCATCCGAAGGCGTCCGAGGCATTCCGAAGGATGAGAGGAGCAAGAGAGCAGGCGGGGTGGGGAGGGGCCGCGCCCGGTGCGGGGGGGATGGCCAGAGACACGGGAACCTGCTCGAGCGCGCGGATTTGCGCGCGTAGATGCTCAATCAGGACCCTCGCCCTTGCCCCGCCTGCTTTTGCAACGCCAGCCGGCGGAACGAGGAGACCTTCTGCACCGCCTGGAACGTCGTTACGCACGCTACTGACCTCAACTCTCGTTCCTGTTTTGTTCTAAACAGAATCGGGGTGAGAGTCAAGGCCAGGGGTCCCCAGAGGCCGCTCGGGAACAAAGCCCGCGTCCTTCTTTACGATAGCCGACCCGAGCGCTTCGTCACGGACGCCTCGGGCTCAGCGGCCATAGAGGACACCCTGATCGCTGCCGTGAACGCCCTCGGCGGCTCGCTCGCCGCCTTGTTCTAGACTGTCGACGGCAAGATCAGTGCCGACGCCGGCGGCGCCACCGGCACCGGCCCCCAAATCCAGCCACGCATGGTCGCCTTGTCGGGCCCGGCAAGGCCGTTCTGACCTGTTTCGCGCAGATAAACATTGTCGCCGTCTCGTGGCGAGACATCCCGGCGAAACGGCCGCCGCGGCTTGCTGGCTTCTGATAGAATGATGTTTCTTTTTGACCAGATCGATTGGCTGGCCGGGCGGCGCAGCCTAAATCTCCGGAGCGGGGAAGCGACGCTCGGGCCTTTTGTCCGCCAAAAGCGACGGAGACGTAACATGACACTCCAACTTGGCGAAACCGCACCAGACTTCGAAGCCGATACGACGCAAGGCCGGATCCGCTTTCACGACTGGATCGGCGATTCCTGGGGCGTGTTGTTCTCACATCCCAAGGACTTCACGCCGGTCTGCACCACCGAGCTCGGCTACATGGCAAGGATCAAGCCGGAGTTCGACAGGCGCGGGGTCAAGATCATCGGCTTGAGCGTCGATCCGGTGGACCGGCATGCGAAATGGGCCGAGGACATCAAGGACACGCAAGGATTTGCGCCGAATTATCCGATGATCGGCGATCCCGATCTCAAGATCTCCAAGCTGTACGGCATGCTGCCGGCAGCCGCGTCGGGCAGCGCCGAAGGGCGAACCCCCGCCGACAATCAGACGGTCCGCAATGTGTTCGTGGTCGGCCCCGACAAGAAGATCAAGCTCATTCTCGTCTATCCCATGACTACCGGGCGCAATTTCGACGAGGTGCTGCGCGTGATCGATTCAATGCAACTCACCGCGAAGCATCGCGTGGCGACGCCCGTGAACTGGAAAGACGGCGAAGAGGTGATCATCGCCGGCTCGGTCTCGGACGAGGAGGCGAAGAAGATCTATCCCGACGGTTGGAAGGCGCCGCGACCCTATATCCGCATCGTGCCGCAGCCGCGCGGCTGAGAGCGGTCATCCGTGGCTCGACCGAAGACCCCTCTGCTTACGACCGATTGCGTGGCCCGCGACGGCGAGGGGCGCATCCTGCTGGTTCGCCGCAAGAACCCGCCGTTCAAAGGCGCGTTCGCGCTTCCCGGCGGGTTCGTCGAAATCGGCGAGACGGTTGAAGCGGCCTGCCGCCGCGAAGTGCTCGAGGAAACCGGCATAACGATCGGGGAGCTTCACCTCATCGGCGCCTATTCCGACCCGGGGCGTGATCCGCGCGGACACACGGTCAGCATCGCCTATTTGACGCTCCTGCCGGAAGCGCCGCGGCCGCGGGCCGGATCAGACGCGGAGGACGCAATGTGGGTTTCCGATTGGCGCAAGCTCGACCTCGCCTTCGATCATGCCAGGATCATCGCCGACGCCGAAAGGATCGGGTTCGGGTGAGGGTGCCGGTCGCCGCGACGCCGCCTCAATCCGGGCTTCAAGGCTAGGCGGCTCGCGGAGGATGCTCTATCTAAGTGTGTAAGGACCCTTGTGCGGAGCGGTTTTCATGAACGAAGCGCCTCGTCCCGGTCGTTTCGCCGCCAAATCCAACACGTCGGACACGCCGTCGGCCGCAGGCAAAGGCCGGGTCGGCGTGCTCTTGATCAATCTTGGCACGCCGGACGGAACCTCCTACTGGCCGATGCGCCGCTATCTCAAGGAGTTTCTCTCCGACCGGCGGGTGATCGAGACCAACCGCGTGTTGTGGTGGTTCATTCTGAATTTCATCGTGCTGGTGAAGCGGCCTTCCGCGAGTGGGGCGAAGTACCGCTCGATCTGGAATGAGGAGCGCGACGAATCCCCGTTTCGCACCATCACGCGGAGTCAGGCGGAGAAAATCGCCCAAATCCTGGGTCCGAAAGACATCGCTGTCGATTGGGCCATGCGTTACGGCAACCCCAGCATCGCCGCCCGCATCGACGCGCTCTTGGCGCAAGGCTGCGACCGGCTGCTCGTTTTCCCGCTCTATCCCCAATATGCCGCGGCGTCGACGGCGACCGCCAACGACAAAGTGTTCGACGCGGTGAAGACTCTTCGGGCGCAGCCCGCGCTTCGTACCGTGCCGCCTTACCCGCAAGACCCGGTCTATATCGCCGTGCTTGCCGACTCCATAAAGACGCATCTTGCGACGCTCGACTTCGAGCCCGAGGCCATCCTCGCCTCCTTCCATGGAATGCCGCAGGACTACGTGGATAGGGGAGATCCCTATCAAGGCCAATGCGTCGAGACCGTCGAGGCGCTCCGCACCGCGCTCGGGCCCTTAGGGGAGAAAGTCAAGCTCACCTTCCAATCGCGCTTCGGCCGTGCCGAATGGCTCAAGCCCTATACAGATCGGACCGTTGAGGAGCTTGCGCGGGGCGGCGTGAAACGCATCGCCATCGTCACCCCGGGATTTGCCGCCGATTGTCTCGAAACGCTCGAGGAGATTGCCGAGGAGAACAGGGACATCTTCTTCGAGCATGGCGGAGAGAAGTTCAGCTTCATTCCCTGCCTCAATGACAGCGAAGGCGGAATCAAGCTGCTCGTCCATCTGATCGAGCGCGAGCTCGAAGGCTGGATGTAGCCGGCTCGCTTTGGCTTTGTCATGCTCGCGAAAGCGGGCATCCAGTAGACGCCCGTCTTCGCGATTGCCTGGTGCGGGGTCGTTATTGGGTCGCCCGGTCAAGCCGGGCGATGACAGGGAGGGGACATGCGCGCGGGGGCATTGGTGCTGGGTTGCACGACCCTGATGCTTGCGGCCTGCGCCACAGCGATGACGATGCGCGAAATCAAGGCGGTCAAACCGAATTGCGCCAGGATCGACAGGCAGATTGCCGCGCTCGAGACGGAGAGGGCCGAAAACAATCAGAGGCTTCTCGCCGGCATCCAATCGGTGGCGCCCGCGCTCGCCGCAATCAACATCGTGGCCGGCACTTATGGACGGAATGTCGCCATTGCCACCGGCGAATGGGCGGCAGCCATCGACCGCAAGCTCGCCGAGCTCCGGCGCGCCAAGAAGGAATGCTGACGCCATGCGGATCGTTGTCGCGGCGGCGCTGAACTTGGCCATCGCGCTATGGCCGGCCGCCGCTGCTGAACGCGCCGGCGCCAAGCCCTACGCCTATGTCACGGTGGTGGGCGCGCCGGGTGACGGCGATCAAGTTCTTGCCGCCGCGCTCAGCCGGCAGCTCGCCGCGCGCGGGCTCGAACCCGCGGCCGCCTCACAGGCCAATATCTATGAGGTGCAGGGGACGGTTCGTGTCGCGCCCGCCGCCAAGGGCAAAGAGACCATCGCCATCATCTGGGTCGTGCTCGGTCCCGACGGCAATCAGCTCGGCGTCACGCGCCAGACCAAGGATGTGCGCAAAGGCTCGCTCGATAAGAGATGGGGCAAAGCCGCCGATGCCGCCGCTCGCGCCGCGGCCGAGGATATCGCCAAGCTCGTCCCGCGCTAGCCGTCACCGTCTTCTCGTACTGGAATCCGAGGATTACGCCGCGCTTTGGAACCAACGCGCCACCGCATCTCGCCCCGCTTGATCGAGCGTCAGGTGAAGCTTGGTGCGGCGAAGCAGGAAATCCTCAGCCGTCACGGCATCCTCGACGTCCACGGCGTATTCGAGCTCGGCTCGCGAAATGCCCGGAGCGATTTCATCGGCTGAGGCCGGCTCCGCGACGATGCGGCCGAACAGGGACTCGATCCGATCGCCATAACTCAGAGCCCAGCGGCGCCGCGTCGTCTCGGAAATCTCGGCCGGGCCCGAGGCGGCAAGGCCAAGCAGCGCCGACCGGGACAAGCTCCCGCCATGAACGGGGACGTCCTTGGTCCAGGCCCTTCCGGCTTCAGCGCCCAGCCGAACCAGGGTTTCGATCACCTCCTCGGCCAACGCCCTGTGCGTTGTCAGCTTGCCGCCATAGAGCGTGACGAAGCCGCCGGTCCCGTTCGCGACCGAAGACAGCGCCGGGCTCCGGCTGATGCGGCTCGGTCTTACCCCTTCCTCATCATGGAGGGCACGCACGCCCGACCAGCTATGGGCGATATCGGCCTCGGTCGCGGGCCCGGCTGAGCGCGCGAAATAGCGATTATAGGCCGCGAGCAGATAGGCCGTCTCCTCCGGCGAGCAGCGCGGCTGACCCGGATCGCCCTCATGGGGCATGTCGGTCGTGCCCACGATCAAGAATTTTTGTTCGAGCCAAGGCAGGACGAAAATCACGCGCTCCTCTTCATCCTGGAGCGTATAGGCGTCGGTCTGCGGAGGCTTGGGCATTGGCAGAACGATGTGGCTGCCGCGCACGAGCGTCAGGGCACGCGCGGGCGGGACTCGATCGCTCATGGCCTCGACTTCCCCCACGAACGGGCCCGCCGCGTTGACAATGAAGCGGGCCTCGACCCGGCGCTCTTCGCCCCGCTCGTCGAGTTCGACGGCGTAACCGTTGGCAAGCGCCGCGATCGCGGTAACGGCGCGGCGGTTTCGGATATCGGCGCCACGCGCGCGCGCATCGAGAAGGACCGCGAGCGTCAGCCTCGAATCGTCCGCCATGCAATCGCAATAGTGCAGAACAGAGACGAGCTCCTGTTGCCGGAGCCCGGGAAGCTGGACGATATCGTCGTCATCGAGCCGGCCGCTTGCCGGCAGGCCGTCGCCAAAGGACAAAGCATCGTACAGGGCAAGGGCCGCTCTGAGCGTAAGCGCCTGGCGTCGCTGCCAGCGATAGACGGGGAGCAAGAATCGCAAAGGTGCGACGAGATGGGGCGCAGCGTTGAGCAATTGCGCCCGCTCGACCAGAGATTCGCGCACGAGGCCAAACTCGAGCCGTTCGAGATAGCGCAAGCCGCCATGGATAAGCTTGGAGGAGGCGGAGGACGTGGCGCAGGCATAGTCGCCCTTCTCGGCCAGCATCACTTTCAGGCCGCGGCCCGCAGCATCGCGCGCGATGGCCGCACCGTGGATACCGCCGCCAATGACAACGAGATCGAAGGATTGACCGGCCAACGCTAGGCGACGCCGGCCCGCAACAGGTCGTGAATGTGGATGATGCCGATAGGGCGCCCGTTCTCGACCACGAACAGCGTGGTGATCTTCGAAGCGTTGATCAATTCGAGTGCGGCGCTCGCCAGAAGATCCGGCGACACCGTCTTAGGCGCGGGCGTCATGATCTCATGGGCGCGTTGGGCAAGCAGTCCGTCGCCCATATGGCGGCGGAGGTCGCCGTCGGTGATGATCCCCTTGAGCAAGCCGTTGTCGTCGACCACGCCGAGGCAGCCCAAGGCCTTCTCGGTCATGATGACGATGGCCTCGGCCATGACCGCTTCGGCGGGTGCGAGCGGCAGGCGATCGCCCTTATGCATCAGGTCGCCGACGAATTTGAGCCGGGCCCCGAGCTGTCCGCCGGGATGCAAGTTCTTGAAGTCCCGCGCGGTGAAGCCCTTGCTCTCGAGCAAAGCGATGGCGAGGCAGTCGCCGAGCGCAAGCTGCATCACCGTGGAGGTAGTGGGCGCGAGCCCGTGCGGACAGGCTTCCTTGGCCTGCGGGAGCGCCAGAACGATCTCGGCCGCCTCGGCCAAAGTGGAATGAGGGTTCGATGTGACACCGATAAGGGGAACGGCGAAGCGTCGCGAATAGGACACGATGTTGCCGAGCTCCATCGTCTCGCCCGACCAGGAGAAGGCGACGATCACGTCGTCGCGCGTGATCATGCCGAGATCGCCGTGGCTCGCTTCACTCGGATGCACGAAGTAAGAGGGCGTGCCGGTCGAGGAGAGCGTGGCGGCGGTCTTCTGCGCCACGTGGCCGCTCTTGCCTATGCCGGTCACGATGATCCGGCCGCGGCAATTGCGCAGGATTCCCACCGCCTCGGCGAAATTGTCTACGAGCTCGCCGGCGAGCGCGGTCTTAAGCGCGCTCAAGCCTTCGGTCTCAAGCTGGAGCGTGCGCGTGGCGGAAGCAACCGCTTCGCCGCGATCGTCGTGCAGCAAGCGATCCCGCTTGAGGCCGGCCGTCATAAACGTGCTCCCCCGTTGTCCCGCTAAGACTTTAGCATGGAACTGGGCGTGGAGAGACCAAGACTTGCTCCGATTTGGGGCAGGGCGAAACGGCTTGTTAAGGCTGTTTCCTTGGCTTCCTAGAACGGGTCCAAAGAAGCGGCCCCGTGATCGGTTGAAGCTCAGACGTTATGAGGAGTTACAGCAGCTTCTTGATCTCGGCGGTGACGGCCTTGGCGAGGTCGGGCCTCGCCAAGGCATACGCGATATTGGCGGTGAGGAACCCGATTTTCGAGCCGCAGTCGAAGGCCCGTCCGTCATGTCTCAGCGCGTAGAAGGGTTGGCGCTTGAGAAGCGCCAGCATCGCATCGGTGAGCTGAATTTCGCCGCCCGCGCCTTTTTCCTGCCGCGCGAGAATCGCGAAGATCTCGGGCTGAAGAACGTACCGGCCGAGAATGGTGAGGTTGGAGGGCTCGGTCCCGGGCCTTGGCTTCTCCACCATGCCGTCGATCGGAAACACGCGGCCATCGCCTTTATCGCCAAGGCTGACCACGCCGTAATTCTTGACTTGGTCGTCGGGCACGGGCTCGACGGCGAGGATATTGCCGCCATGTTTTGCATAGGCGTCGAGCATCTGGGCGAGGCATCCCTTGCCAGGCGTTTGCACCAGTACGTCGGGGAGGAGGAGGGCGAAGGGCTCGTTGCCGACCAGATCGCGGGCGCACCAGACCGCGTGCCCCAGTCCGAGCGGCTCCTGCTGGCGGGTGAAGCTCGTGCGTCCCGGCTCCGGCAAATCGGTGGTGACGGCTTGAAGCTCGGCGGTCTTGCCGCGCGCGGCAAGCACCTGCTCGAGTTCGAATTGCCGGTCGAAATGGTCCTCGATAGCGCTCTTGTTGCGGCCCGTCACGAAAATGAAATGCTCGATACCGGCTTCCCGCGCCTCGTCGACGACATGCTGAATGACCGGCCGGTCGACGACGGTCAGCATCTCCTTAGGAATCGCCTTGGTCGCGGGCAAAAAGCGGGTGCCGAGCCCTGCCACAGGGAACACAGCCTTACGGACGCGAGCAGCCATCCGGTCCTCGTTGGTTACTTCTTGCCGGCGCAGTGGGGTTAAACCGTGAAAGTTAGAACTCTCTCAACCGCGATCCGATATCAAGCCACGAATTGCCGTGTGGTAAGGTTGTTCCATGAGTGTTCTGGTCACGGGCGGGGCGGGCTATATCGGCAGCCATATGGTGCTCGCGCTGCTCGATGCCGGTGAGGACGTCGTCGTTCTCGACAATCTGTCGACCGGATTCCGCTGGGCGGTGCCGAGCCAAACGAAATTCGTCGCAGGCGATGCCGGCGATCATGACCTTCTGTTCCGGCTGTTCTTGACCAATCCCATCGACGCCATCATTCATTTCGCCGGGTCGGTCGTGGTACCGGAATCGATCACGGATCCGCTCGGCTATTACGGCAACAATACCTGCAAATCGCGCACGCTGATCGAAGCGGCGGTCAAGTCCAAAGTTCCCAATTTCATCTTCTCGTCGAGCGCGGCGGTCTACGGCATGCCGGAGCAGAATCCCGTCGCCGAAGACGCGCGGCCTGCGCCGATCTCGCCCTACGGCACCTCAAAGCTCATGACCGAGCTCATGCTGCGCGATGCGGCGCAGGCGCACGATTTGCGTTATGTGGCGCTGCGCTATTTCAATGTGGCGGGCGCCGATCCGCTCGGACGCAGCGGGCAATCGACCGCCCGCGCCACCCATCTCGTGAAGGTTGCATGCGAGGCCGCTCTGGGTGAAAGGCCTTATCTCGAAGTGTTCGGCACCGACTATCCGACGCCGGACGGCACCTGCATCCGCGACTATATCCATGTGACGGACCTTGTCGGCGCCCATCTCGATGCCCTCCGTTATCTCCGCGCTGGCGGGATGAGCGATGTGGTCAATTGCGGTTACGGCAGCGGCTTCTCGGTGCTCGACGTGATCGCTTCGGTCAAGGCGATCTCGCAAAGCGATTTTCCCGTTCGCCTGGGCCCGCGCAGGGCGGGCGATCCGGCGGCGCTCGTTGCCAAGGTCGAGCGCGTCGTGGAGGTCCTCGGTTGGAAGCCTAAGCTCAACCGCCTCGACACGATCGTGAGCCATGCGCTCGCCTGGGAAAAGCGTTTGATCGAGCATCGCGCCGCCTCGTAGCTTGCGCTTTTGCCTTTGCCGCGCCTTAAAGCCCACGCCAAAATCTGGCGGAGGTCGGCGAACCGTTCGCCGGCCCGAGGGAATTCGGCATGGGTGGACCGACACTGAAGCTCGGCCGCGCGGGTCTTGGCCTCGTGCTTGCGCTTGCCTTGTCGTTGCCGTGTAGGGCAGGGGCCGCCGACGAAATTGCCTCCTATAAGCGCGCGGTTGAGAAGAGCTTCGCCGCGTGGCTCGAAGCGCTACGGCCCGATGCCGAAGCAGCAGGCGTATCGCGCGAAACCTTCGATGCCAATGT
Source organism: uncultured Alphaproteobacteria bacterium (assembly GCA_963776655.1). GTDB lineage: Bacteria > Pseudomonadota > Alphaproteobacteria > Rhizobiales > Methyloligellaceae > Methyloceanibacter. Next base: position 118,528 of record CAVZNL010000006.1, read on the forward strand.
CAAAGGTCTGAAGCTCAACTGGTCGCTGCCCCATCTCGTTCTGCCCAATCCGGCCGGGCCCAACGGCCCGCCTTTGCCGCAAGCCCTTGCCGCAACGGCTAAGCCGCTGCACCAGCCCGAGTTCGACATTCCCGCCAATTATTTCAACAAGAACACGCTCAACGTTCTCGCCGGCACCGGACGCGGCAAGATGGGGCAGTGGGCGCAACAGCTTGGCGCGATGCAGAAACAATACGGCGTGCCGGCGAGCATCGTCGTCGCCATCTGGGGACGCGAGACGGGTTTCGGCAAAGTGGACATGCCGTTCGACGCACTTTCGGCCATCGCAACACAGGGCTTCATGGGGCGCCGCCCGGAAATTTTCCGGCAAGAGGCGATCGCCGCGCTGAAGATCCTCGAAGAGGGGCACGCAAGCCGCGCCAAGATGCGGAGTTCCTGGGCCGGAGCGATGGGCTACACGCAATTCCTTCCTTCGGACTTCGACAAATACGCCGTCGATTTCGACGGCGACGGCAGGCGCGATATCTGGAATTCAATTCCAGATGCGCTCGGCTCGACCGGCAATTCGTTGCGGAGCCAGGGATGGGACGGCACGCAGAGCTGGGGATATGAAGTCACGCTGCCCGACGGTTTCGACTGCACGGAACAGGGGCCCGATAAAGCGCGCCAGATCGCCGAATGGGTGAAGCTCGGAGTCAAGCGGGTGAAGGGCCGCGCCTTTCCTGAAGACAAGCTTCAGGACTCGGCGTTTCTCGTGCTGCCGGCGGGACTCAAGGGGCCCGCGTTCCTCGCCACCAACAATTTCTCGGTGTTGAAGCTCTACAACAACTCCGATGTCTATGCGATTTTCGTCGGCCATGTCGCAGACATGATCGCGTCCGGCGCGCCCGTTGCTTTCGCCGGCGAATGGCGGCCCGTCGAACGCCTGCCGCGCGACCGCATCCAACGTTTCCAGGAAGCGCTGGTGGCGAAGGGTCACGATGTGGGCAAGGTCGACGGACTGGCCGGGTTCAAGACGCGGCGAACCATTGGACTGGAGGAACAGAGGCTCGGAATGAAGCTCACCTGCTATCCGAGCGCGGCGCTCGTCGATGCTGTGCTCAAGGGCGCCGGTGCCGCAAAGGCCGAAACGCCGAAGGAATAGAAGCGAACTGCCTAGGTTTTGCCCGCCGCCCTTGTTAGTGTCGCCGCATGCGAATCATCGGAAACCCTAAGTCATTGATCCTGTGGGCAGGATCGGCCGCTCTGATCGTCATGGCGCATCCCGGCGCGGGATACGCCGACAGCAGATGCGTAGAGAATCTGTGGCCTGCGGCGAAAAGCGCGGGCGTCAACCGCGCCACCTTCGACCGCGCCTTTCAGGGATTTGCGTCCGATCCAGAAGTGATCGAGGCTGCCAACTACCAGCCCGAATATGTGAAGCCGATCGGCGAATATATCGACCGGGCCGTCTCAGATAAGCGGGTGACGACTGGCAAGCAGAAGCTCGCCGAGTATCAGGACCTGCTGGCCGCGCTTGAGAAGCGCTATGGTGTGGACCGCCATATCATCGTGGCCATTTGGGGCGTGGAATCGAATTACGGCGTGCAGCCCGGGGACAAGAACGTGATCCGCTCGCTCGGCACGCTCATTTGCTCCGGCACCAAGGCTAAATTCGCCAAACCTCAACTCGTCTCCGCCCTGAAGATCCTGCAACGCGGCGACATCAGTTTCGAAGCGATGAACGGGTCATGGGCAGGGGCCATGGGACATACCCAGTTCATCCCCACAACCTACACGGCCTATGCCGTCGACCAGGACGGCGACGGCAAGCGCGACATCTGGGGCAACATCCCCGATGCGCTGGGCTCGACGGCGAGCTATCTCAGGGTTTCAAAATGGCGCCCGGGTGAAACCTGGGGGTATGAAGTCAAGCTGCCAAAGGGCTTCAATGCCAAGCGGGTCAGCGATAGCGCGTTGAAGTCGCTCGGCGAGTGGCAGAAGATCGGCGTCGTCAGAGTGAACGGCGAACCGTTCCCGCGGGCGTCCGACAAGGGCTCGCTGTTTGCGCCTGAAGGAACGCGGGGGCCAGCGTTCGTCGTGCTCAATAATTTTCGGTCGATTCTGCGCTATAATGTGGCGAAGTCCTACGCGCTTGCCGTGGGTCATCTCGCCGATCGGCTCAAAGGCTATGGGCCGTTCGTGCAGCAATGGCCGACCGACGAGACCCATCTTTCGCTCGCGCAGCGCACCGAACTCCAGCAGCTCCTGATCGTGCAAGGTCTGATGACCGGAGAGCCGGACGGGGTCATCGGGCCGGCGACGCTCGAGGCGGTCAGGACCTACCAGCGCGCCAAGGCGCTGCCGGTCGACGGCTATCCCAGCCTGACCATTCTCAACCGCCTTCGAGCCGAAGCCCCGCCGCCCGCGTCTGTCGGCGGAGACCAGACGGGAAGCGTCGGTGAGGCGCAAGCCCCCGATGGTGGCAATGGGGCGCCCGCCAATGCCAGTGGAGCGCCGCCCGCGGCTGCCGGCAGCGGCCAGCCGGCAAATGCGGGCCAGAATTGAGGCGAGGGACTTGGCGTTTTCCCTGGAACGGACTACCAGTATCCGGGCTTGGGGCAGTTCAAGGTGGATCCAGGGAAGGATCCTTCGTCATGCTTGATCGCAGACCATGGCTTGGCTCAAGCCGCCCACTCGCGGCCGCCGCGATTTTGGCCGGCTTGATGCTGCTTGGCCTTGGCCCCGTCCTTGCCCAGCAGGGCTCGGCCCCGGTCCAGCGCAGCTATATCAACCCCTTTCCCAACGGGGACCGCTATCGCGTCGTCGTGCTCGGCGACTCGCTCGGCGAGGGATTATGGACCGGCCTCTATCGCGCCTTCGAAGAGGACACCAATCTCGAGTTCATTCAGCGCTCCAAGCCTTCGACGGGATTTGCGCGTAACAATTCCTACGATTGGAGCAAGGAGCTCGCGAAGCTGCTCAAGACCGACACCTACCAGATCGCCGTCGTCATGTTCGGCGGCAGCGACGCCCAGCCCATTCGCAGCGGCAAGGACTGGTTGAAGGTGGGGAGCGAAGGCTGGCGCGAGATTTACGCTCAGAGAGTCGAAGCTTTCATCAAGCAACTCCGCGCTGCGAACATCGCCGTCTATTGGGTCGGACTGCCCATCATGCGCAGCCCCGGGCAGAGTGCGGATGCCGAGGCGCTGAATGACGTGTTTCGCGAGAAGGCTTTCATCAACGGCGCCAAGTTCGTCGAGACCTGGAACGGCTTTACCGACGAAGCCGGTCGCTATAGCGCCTATGGGCCCGATATGACCGGGCAGGTGAAGCGGCTCCGAGCCGATGACGGCGTCCATTTCACCATGCGCGGCTACCTCAAGCTCGCCCATTTCGTGGAGAAGGACGTGCGTAGCGATCTGAACCTTGCCAAGATCGAGCGCAATATCCCGCTGGCGGGCAATGAAGACGAGCAGGCCAAAGTCATGGGACGCGATGTCGTGGCGGCTCCCTCTGACACGGCGCAACAAGCCGCGCCTTCGATCGATCCTTTGGCTCCCGAAGCGGGGACCGAGCCGGAACAGGCACAAGGCGGGGACGCACCTCAGCTTCAGGAGAGCAGTGTTGGAGAAGTGAGCGTGGTGAGGCCGGCGATCGATCAGACGCTGCAAGCGGCGCAAAGCTTGTCCCCGCAGGCAAGCCCTGCGGCCGGGTCTGACACCGAGATGATCACGAGCGAGCTCGGCAACGGGCTGACCGCCGTTGCCACCCTCTCCTCGGTCGCCGACCCGTCGCTCGCCTCGTCGCGGCCGCGCCTGCCGCTGTCGCAGCGGCCCTATTACAAGGTCCTCATCAAGGGCGAGCAGCTCAAGCCAAAGTCCGGCCGCGCCGACGATTTCGCCTGGCCGCCAAGCTAAGCCCCGCTAGCGGGGCAGGTCGGTCTTGCCCATCAGGAACTTGTCGATGGCGTGCGCCGCCTGGCGGCCTTCGCGGATCGCCCACACCACGAGCGATTGGCCCCGGCGCATATCGCCCGCGGCGAAGATCTTCGACGCGCGAGGTGCGGTAGTCGAGCTCGTCGGCTCTGACGTTGCCGCGCGCATCGAGATCGACCCTCAAATCCTTGACCATGCCCTCCTGCACGGGATGGAGGAAGCCCATGGCGAGCAGCACGAGGTCGGCTGGGATTTGAAACTCCGTGCCGGGGACCGGCTTCAGCCGATCGTCGAGGCGGATGCATTCGAGTTGCTCGACCTTGCCGCCCGTCCCGAGGAACCGGCTCGTCGCCACGCTGAAATCGCGCGCGGCGCCCTCGGCCTGGCTCGACGAGGTGCGCAATTTGAGCGGCCAATGCGGCCAGGTCAGCTGCTTATTTTCTTTCTCGGGGGGCTCGGGAAGGATCTCGAGCTGTGTCACCGAGACGGCGCCCTGCCGGAACGACGTGCCGATGCAGTCTGAGCCCGTGTCGCCGCCCCCGATCACCACCACGTGCTTTCCGGTCGCGAGGATCGGCTCAGCGTCGCCCTGCGGCTCGCCTGAGATGCGGCGATTCTGCTGGGGCAGGTAGTCCATGGCGAAGTGAATGCCATCGAGATCGCGGCCGGGAACCGCAAGGTCGCGGGGATGCTCGGCCCCGCCTGCAAGCAAAACGGCATCGTAGTCGCGCTCGAGCGTGTCTACGGGCAGGTCGCGGCCGACATGGACGTTGCAGTGAAAGGTGACGCCTTCCGCTTCCATCTGCTTCACGCGGCGCTCGACGATGTATTTTTCCATCTTGAAATCGGGAATGCCGTAGCGGAGCAGGCCCCCGGGAAAGGCGTACCTCTCGTAGACATGCACGTCATGGCCGGCGCGGGCGAGCTGTTGCGCCGCGGCAAGACCGGCGGGCCCCGAGCCGACGACGGCCACGCGCTTGCCGGTCTTCGATTCCGGCGGCATCGGCTGCACCCAGCCCTCGTCGAAGGCCTTGTCGGCGATCGCGCATTCGATGGATTTGATGGTGACCGGCACGTCGATGATGTTCAGCGTGCAGGCGGCCTCGCAAGGCGCGGGACAGATCCGCCCCGTCACCTCGGGGAAGTTGTTGGTCGAGTGCAGGTCGGCCGCGGCGACCGCCCAGTCCGAGTGGTAGACGAGATCGTTCCAGTCGGGGATCTGGTTGTTGACCGGACAACCCGTATGACAATAGGGGATGCCGCAATCCATGCAGCGGGCGGCTTGGCGCACGATCTCCGTCTCGCTCGGGGCGATTATGAACTCGCGGTAGTGGCGGACGCGGTCGGAAGCAGGCTCGTAAGCCCGGTCCTCGCGTTCGATCTCGAGAAAGCCCGTGATCTTGCCCATATGCGTCATGCTCTTTGGCCTGCGGCCATGCACAAAATCAACCAACGAGTAGCCACCGTCTTGCCGCCTCCGTCAAGCATCGGCTGTCGCGCGGCAAATGAGGCCTGGTGCGATCCTCCAGGGCATCTTAGCTTCCTCGTGTTGAAGATTACTTGCCGTTGCCGCGCAGGCCGATCTCGATCTCGCCAAGACCAGCCTTATCTGCCAGCTGCTGGCGCGCCATCTCCTCAAGGGCGCGTCGATACTCGACGGGCATCACCTTGACGAATTTAGGCAGGTACGCGGCCCAGTCGTCGAGGATCAGCTTGGCGCGCGCCGAACCCGTGTAATGGAGGTGGTTCTCGATGAGCTGGCGGAGGCGCTCCTCGTCGAAGCGGGTCATGTCGGTGACATCGACAAGACCGTGGCTTTCGAGATCGGCCGCCTGGTGGCGGTTCCGCTCCATCACCTGGTTCTCGCTCGGCACCGGCTCGAGATCGACCATGGCGAGGTTGCAGCGGCGCTCGAACGCGCCGTCCTCGTCCAGCACATAGGCGATGCCGCCCGACATGCCGGCGGCGAAATTGCGGCCAGTCGGCCCAATCACCACGACGATGCCTCCGGTCATGTACTCGCAGCCGTGATCGCCGGTCCCCTCGACCACGGCGATGGCGCCGGAGTTGCGCACGGCGAAACGCTCGCCGGCGACGCCGCGGAAATAGCACTCGCCGGCAATGGCGCCGTAGAGCACGGTGTTGCCGACGATGATCGACTTTTCCGGCACGATGCTCGAATCCGCCGGCGGGCGGACGATGATGCGGCCGCCTGACAGGCCCTTGCCGACATAGTCGTTGGCCTCGCCGACAAGATCGAGGGTGACGCCATGGGCGAGCCAGGCGCCGAAGCTCTGTCCCGCTGAGCCGGTGAGACCGACCCAGATCGTGTCCTCGGGCAGTCCGGCATGGCCGTAGCGGGTGGCGATTTCGCCAGAAAGCATCGCCCCGGTGGAGCGATCGGTATTCCTGATCGGCAGATCGATCTTGACCGGCTTCTTCTCCTCGATCGCGTCGCGAGCAAGCCCGATCAGCTTCACGTCGAGGACCTTGTCGAGGCCATGGTCCTGCCGCTCGGAATTGTGGATCGCAACCTCGGGCGGCACCTCGGGCTTATGGAAGATGCGGCTGAAATCGAGGCCCTTCGCCTTCCAGTGGTCGATCGCCTGGCCCTTGTCGAGGATATCGGTCTGGCCGATCATCTCGGAGAAGCTGCGGAAGCCGAGCCCGGCCATGTACTCGCGCACCTCCTCGGCGACGAAGAAAAAGAAATTGATGACGTGCTCGGGCTTGCCCTGGAATCGCGCGCGCAGCACCGGGTCTTGCGTGGCGACGCCGACGGGGCAGGTGTTCAAATGGCATTTGCGCATCATGATGCAGCCCGCCGCGATCAGCGGCGCGGTGGCGAAGCCGAACTCGTCGGCGCCGAGCAAAGCCCCCACCATCACGTCGCGGCCGGTGCGAACGCCGCCATCGACCTGCACGGCGATGCGCCCGCGCAGCCGGTTGAGCACGAGCGTCTGCTGGGTCTCGGCCAGGCCGATCTCCCAAGGCGAGCCGGCATGCTTGATCGAGGTGAGCGGCGAAGCGCCAGTGCCGCCTTCGAAGCCGGCGATCGTCACATGGTCCGACATGGCCTTGGCCACGCCGGCGGCGACGGTGCCGACGCCTACTTCGGCGACGAGCTTCACCGAGACGTCGCCTTTGGGGTTGACGTTCTTGAGATCGAAGATGAGCTGCTTCAGGTCTTCGATCGAATAAATGTCATGGTGCGGGGGCGGCGAGATCAGTCCGACGCCGGGCGTCGAGTGACGGACCTTGGCGATGACGGCGTCGACCTTATGCCCTGGGAGCTGGCCGCCCTCGCCGGGCTTGGCGCCTTGCGCCATCTTGATCTGCATCATGTCGGCATTGACCAGATATTCGGTGGTCACGCCGAAGCGGCCCGAGGCCACCTGCTTGATCTTCGAGCGCATCGAGTCGCCGTTCGGCAGCGGCCGGTAGCGGTCCGAACTCCTCGCCGCCTTCGCCGGTGTTCGACTTGCCGCCGATCCGGTTCATGGCGATGGCAAGCGTGGTATGCGCCTCGCGGCTGATCGAGCCGAAAGACATGGCGCCGGTGGAGAAGCGCTTGACGATCTCCTTGGCGGGCTCGACCTCGTCGAGGGAAATGGGCGCGCGGCCGATCTCCTCGGCGGTCTTGATGCGGAACATGCCGCGCAAGGTCAGGAGCTGCTCACTCTGCTCGTTGATCTGCTTGGCGTAGGAGCGGTACTTCTCCGGCAGGCTTCCCCGCACGGCGTGCTGAAGGTCGGCGACGACCGAGGGACGCCACATATGGGTTTCGCCGCGCACGCGATAGGCATACTCGCCGCCGACCTCGAGCGCATCGCGCAGCACCGGCGCCGCGGAGAAGGCGAGCTCGTGACGTTCGACGGTCTCCCGCGCGATCTGCTCGAGACCAACGCCCTCGACCTGGCTGTTGGTGCCCGTGAAATACTTGGCGACGAAGTCCGTCGTGAGACCGACCGCGTCGAAAATCTGGGCGCCGCAATAGGACTGATAGGTGGAGATGCCCATTTTCGACATCACCTTGAGGATGCCCTTGTCGATCGCCTTGATGTAGCGCTTGACCGCCTCTTCCGCCGTGATCTCCTCGTCGAGCTCGGGCAGCATGGCTTCGATGGTCTCGAAGGCGAGATAGGGGTTGATCGCCTCGGCGCCGTAGCCGGCAAGGGTGCAGAATTGATGCACCTCGTGGGCCTCGCCGGTCTCGACCACGAGACCGACCGACGTCCTGAGCCCGCGGCGGATCAGATGATGATGCACGGCGCTGGTTGCGAGCAGCGACGGGATCGGCACGCGGTCGGGACCGGTGGCGCGGTCGGACAGGACAATGATGTTCTCTCCGGCGCGAACGGCTTCTTCGGCGCGGCGACAAAGCTGGTCGAGGGCCTCGGCCATGCCGGAAGCCCCATGATCGGCGCCGTAGGTGACGTCGAGGGTGACGGTGCGGAACTGGTTGTCGGCGACCTCGCCGATGCCGCGAATGCGCTCCAGGTTCTCGTTGGTGAGGATCGGGTGCGACGCCTCGAGCCGCTTCTGCTTGGAAGTGCCTTCGAGGTCGAGCAGGTTCGGCCGCGGCCCGATAAAGGTGACGAGCGACATGACGAGCTCTTCGCGGATCGGGTCGATCGGCGGGTTGGTCACTTGGGCGAAATTCTGCTTGAAGTAGGTGTGCAGCAGCTTCGGCCGTGAGGACAGTGCCGAGAGCGGCGTGTCGGTTCCCATGGAGCCGACCGCCTCCTGGCCGGACTCGGCCATCGGCATCATCAGGAACTTCAGGCTCTCCTGCGTGTAGCCGAAGGCCTGCTGACGGTCGAGCAGGCTGACATTGGTGCGCGGCGGCGGGGGCGGCGCGCCCGGCAATTCGTGCACGCGTATCTGGGTGCGGTCGAGCCACTGCTGATAGGGATGGGCGTTGGAAAGCTCGGCCTTGATCTCCTCGTCGGAGATGATCCGCCCCTTGTTGAGGTCGATCAGCAGCATCTTGCCGGGCTGGAGCCGCCATTTTTCGACGATGGACTTCTCCGCGATCGGGAGCACGCCGGTCTCCGACGCCATGATGACGAGGCCGTCATCGGTGACGAGATAGCGCGCCGGGCGGAGCCCGTTGCGGTCGAGCGTGGCACCGATCTGGATGCCGTCGGTGAAGGCCATGGCCGCCGGGCCGTCCCACGGCTCCATCAGGCACGCGTGGTATTCGTAGAAGGAACGGCGTTTGGCATCCATCAGCGGATTGCCGGCCCAAGCCTCGGGGATCAGCATCATCGCCGCGTGGGCCAGGCCGTATCCTCCCTGGACCAGGAATTCGAGCGCATTGTCGAAGCAGGCGGTATCGGACTGCCCCTCATAGGAAATTGGCCAGAGTTTCTCGATGTCCTCGCCGAACAAGGGCGACGACACGCTCGCCTGCCGCGCGGCCATCCAGTTGAGGTTGCCCCGGAGCGTGTTGATCTCGCCGTTATGGGCCACCATGCGGTAGGGATGGGCGAGCTTCCACGAGGGGAACGTGTTGGTCGAGAAGCGCTGATGCACCAGCGCGAGCGCCGAGGCGAAGCGCGGGTGATGCAGGTCGCGGTAATAGGCGCCGAGCTGATAGGCGAGGAACATGCCCTTATAGACGAGCGTCCGGCATGACAGCGACACGGTGTAGAAGCCGATCTCCCGCCCCCCGGTCTCGCCCATGATGGTGTTGGAGATCACCTTGCGCAGGATGAAGAGCCTGCGCTCGAATTCGGTCTCATCGTCGATGCCGGGGCCGCGGCCGATGAACACCTGGCGGTGCACCGGCTCGGTCTCGATCACCGAAGCGGAGAGACAAGCGTTGTCCGAAGGGACGTCGCGCCAGCCAAGAAGGGTGAGCCCCTCCGCTTCGACGACGCGCTCGACGACCGAACTCGCAATAAATGCGCTGCGCCTGATTGCGCGGCATGAACATGTGGCCGATGCCGTAATGGCCGGGCTCGGGCAGCACGATGTCGAGCGGCGCACACGCCTCGCGCAAAAAATCGTGTGGGATCTGCACCAAAATACCGGCGCCGTCGCCGGCAAGCGGGTCGGCTCCGGCGGCGCCGCGATGGGTCAGATTCTCGAGGATCTGCAAGCCGTGCTCGATGATCTTGCGGCTCGGCCGTCCCTTGAGGTCGGCGACGAAGCCGACGCCGCAGGCATCGTGCTCGCGCTTCGGATCGTAGAGTCCTTGCGCCGGCGGTGGCGAAGGCCACGCCTCAGGCGAAGAACGCAATTTCGAGCCACGCAATGTCATCGTCACTTGAACCTCGGCCACGGCTCGCGCCGCCAATCCGAAGCGCGTCTGCCGGCCCGTGCTTTACCAGCTGAAGAACGTCGACGGGCTTAACGAATCGGGCGCCTCGGCGGCTGGCCGCCTCCAATTGGGCGATGCGGTCGAGGACCAAAGTCGGCTCTTCGCGCAATCCCATGGGCCCCTGTTCCGCGCCTCCACGACAAAGGTCAGCAAGCCTGTCCTATTTGCCCTCAAAATGACAGATTTCCAAGACGCACACAAGAAGGATTTACGACTGGAAAGCCCCGCCCGGTCGCGTGTCACCGCATCTGGCGGAGCTGTGATTTGACGTGATCGCGGGCGCCCGGTCTTACTCGCTAAGGCAACCTAAAGCGCCCGCCAACAGTTCCGGCGGAATGCGCAATTCAACCAAGGAGGAGCGACTGATGAAGGATCAAGTGAGGAGTTTTCCGGGTCTCGCCGTTTCTTGTGCCTTTGCCGCCGCGCTCGGTCTCGTGGCGACGGGCCAGATCGCCGGCGCCGCCGATGCCAAAGAGAAATGCTACGGCGTGGCCAAGGCGGGTGAGAATGACTGTGCCGCCGGGCCGGGAACGAGCTGCTCCGGAACCTCCAAGATCGATTATCAGGGCAATTCCTGGAAGCTCGTGCCCAAGGGGACTTGCGCCAGCATGGAACTCCCCGACGGACGGAAAGGAAGTCTTGAGCCGCTCGATCGCGACCTTCCACCGGCCTAAGGATTGGTGCCCGTCGTGGCGGGTGGCGGCTCTACCGCCACCCGTTTTCAAATGACGACGTCCCGAACGGGAATGGCCAAAACATGACCGGGGACCATCTCGATAGGCCGCAGCATCCCCTGCCGCCCCGCGCCGGCGTCGGGCTGAAGCCCGAGCACTACCGTGCCATCCTCGAAACCGCGCCGGATATCGGCTGGTTCGAGATCCATGCCGAGAACTACATGGGGGAAGGCGGGGCGCCCCATCATTACCTGACCGCCATCCGCGAGCGCTATCCCGTGTCCCTTCACGGCGTCGGGCTGTCGATCGGGGGCAGCGCTCCGCTCGACCGGGAACATCTCACCCGCCTCAAGGCGCTCATGGCGCGCTATCAGCCTTCGCTCTTCTCGGAGCATCTCGCCTGGTCGAGCCATGACAATATCTACCTCAACGATCTTCTGCCGTTGCCTTACACGGAGGAGACGCTGGCCCGGGTCTGCGAACATGTCGACGAGGTGCAGGCGACGCTGGGGCGGCGCCTGCTGCTCGAAAATCCCTCCACCTATGTGGCCTTCGCCGAGGCCGCCATGAGCGAGGTCGAGTTCCTGCGCGAGGCGGTGCGCCGCACCGGCTGCGCGCTTCTGCTCGATGTCAACAATGTGTTCGTGCAATCCGTCAATCACGGCTTCGATGCGAGCGCCTTCATCGATGACTTTCCGGTCGAGCATGTGGGCGAGATTCATCTTGGCGGCCATGCCGCCGACAGCGACGATGACGGCTCCGCGCTTCTGATAGACGACCATGGGCGTCAAGTGGCGGACCCGGTATGGGCGCTTTACGCGCAAGTGCTCGCACGCTCGGGCCCGAAACCCACGCTCATCGAGTGGGACAATGACGTGCCCCCGTGGGAGGTCCTGTTCGGCGAGGCGAAACAGGCCGACCGGGTCATCGCCGACCGCCGTTCCAATCGTGTCACGGCGTGATCCATGACCGGTTTTGCCGAAATTGAGCGGGAGTTCGCCGGGGCGGTGCTCGATGCCGAGGCAGCCGTTCCGGAGGGGCTTACGCGAAAAGCCGACGGCGCGCCCTCCCGCCGCTTCCGCGTCTATCGCAACAATGTTTATGCCGGCCTGATCGATGTGCTGGCCGGGCGGTTTCCGGTGGTGGCGCAGCTTGTCGGCGAGGCGTTCTTCCGCGCCATGGCCCGCATCTATGCCGAGCGCGAACCGCCTGCCTCAGCGGTTCTGATCCGCTATGGCGCGAGCCTCCCGAATTTCATCGCGGGCTTCGCACCCGCTGCCTCGGTGCCGTACCTCGCCGATATCGCTTCGCTCGAATGGGCGCGGCACAGCGCCTATCACGCGGCCGATGCCGTGCCGCTCCCGCTTCGTGAGCTTGCCGGCGCGGTCGACCTCGATGACGCCGCCGACGCCGCGCTCGACCTCCATCCTTCGCTGGTCATCGTGCGCTCGCCCTATCCGATCGTGTCGATCTACGAACTGAATGTGCGAAGCGGAGACGTCCCGCGCACTCGTTTGGAGGGAAGGGAAGACGCGCTGGTGGCAAGGCCCAGCCTCGAGGTCGAAATTCGCCGCCTCCCCACGGGAGGCGCTACCTTCATCCTCGCGCTCAAAGAGGGGAGGCCGATCGGAAAAGCCGCCGATGCCGCCCTGACCGAGGCGGCAGGATTCGACCTTGAAGCCAATCTCGCCGGTCTGATCGGTAGCGGCGTGATCGTAGGCGTTGGTGCGGGCGCCAGCCGTTAACGAGACGTTGCGCCGCTTCCTCCGCGTTAAGGCTCCCGCAATTTGTGAGCGCTAGGCTCCCTCATTGCCCCCGACGAGTGTTTTGCGTGCAGGGGGCCGCAGGTCTCTCTCCCAAGCAACCTGCTTACAGAGAAGGGCGTCCCTCGCAGGAGAGACGCCCTTCTTGTTTATGGCCTGATCGAGGCGCGACGCACGTTAGGCCGCCTTGCTGTCGATGACCTTCGGCTTGTCGGCCTTTTCGGTCTTGGTGGCGATCGCGATGGTGCGCGGCTTCATGGCCTCGGGCAGCTCGCGCACGAGGTCGACATGCAGCAAGCCGTTCTCGAGGGACGCGCCCTTCACGACCACATGGTCGGCGAGCTGGAACCTGCGCTCGAAGCTTCGCGAAGCGATGCCGCGGTGGAGGAACGTGGTGTCCTCCTGCTCGACGCGCTTCTCGCCGTGAATGGAAAGCGTGTTCTCCTTCACCTCGATGGCGAGGTCGCTCTCGCCGAAGCCGGCGACGGCCATGCTGATGCGATACTCGTTCTCGCCGACGCGCTCGATGTTGTAGGGCGGGTAGCTTGGGGCCTCACCCTCGAAACTCGCAAGCGTATCGAGCAACGAGCCGAGCCGGTCGAAGCCGATGGTGGAGCGGTAAAGCGGGGTCAGATCAAAGTGCCTCATGACACATCCTCCTTGAGAAGCGATATGGTTGGGTCGCCCGCTCAGTCGTTGAGCCGGGCATGGTGACGCGAGCCCTCGGGCCTTCGCGCCGGTCGGGGATATGGGTGCGGCAAGCCGGCTCTTCAAGAGGCCTAGTGCGCTGAATATAAACACGTAATTCTAATATCAACGAAACGCCTCCGCCGTGTTTGTCCCGGTCGAAGCGGATCACCCAAAGGCCTGGCGAGCCCGCGCGGCGCTGCTATAAGAGGTTCCTCGCGCTGGGGGCATGCTCACGTCGATGAATCTCATAGGCACTCCCAAGAACCCGATCCCGCTAGGCGCCTCGACCGGCTATATCGAGCCGCGCAAGGGCCTGCGCTTGCGTTTTGCGAGTTGGCAGTCGGCGCTGCGCGAGAGGCGCGGCACGGTCTGCATCCTTCCAGGCCGCGCCGAGTTCATCGAGAAATATTTCGAGGTGGTCGGTGAGCTCCGCCGCCGCGGCTTCGCCGTGGCGATCTTCGATTGGCGCGGGCAAGGAGGCTCGAGCCGGCTCACCAGGAATCCGCTCAAAGGTCATATCAACGATTTCGCCGAGTACGAGGAAGACCTCACCCACTTCATGAAGGCGGTCGTGCTTCCGGACTGTCCGGCGCCCTATTACGCGCTCGGCCACTCCATGGCCGCGATGGTGCTGTTCAGGGCTTCGACCAGACGCGGTTGCTGGTTCAGCCGCATGATCATGACGGCTCCCATGGTGAGGATCGCGGAACTGCCCATGTCACACCGGATGTGCGCCCGGCTCGCCGACGGGCTGACGATGCTCGGCTTCGGCAAGCGCACCGTGCCGGGCGACACGAGCAAACACCGTCAGGATCCTCCCTTCGCGGGCAATCGTCTCACCTCCGACCGCGAACGCTTTCTGCGCAATGTATCGGTGCTTGAGGCGGCGCCGCAGCTTGCCGTCGAAGCGCCGACCATCGGCTGGCTCAAGGCCGCGCTCGAGACCATCGAGATTGTCGACAGCGAAAAGTTTGCGCCGCGCATTCGCGTTCCCGTCCTCATGCTCGCCGCAAGCGACGACCAGATCGTGTCGAGCAAGGCGATCGAGGCGCTGGCAACACGCCTCAAGGCGGGTTCGCAGATCGTCCTTCGAGGCTCCCGCCATGAAATCCTGCAAGAGCGGGACGGCATTCGCGAGCAGTTCTGGGCGGCGTTCGACGCCTTCGTTCGCGACGCGGCCCTGAGCAAGGCGAGCTAGGGCTTGGACTCACAAGCGCGCCGTTGCGCGCCTACAGGGCCACCTGGACGGCCTTCGGTTCAAGAAGCTCATGCCGAGCATCCTGCAGCTCGTTTCTAGCGCTGATCTTTTTCATGGACCTGCAACTTGCCTCCTAACCCACCTTGCCCTTGATCGAAAAGCCTTGCGCTTCGAAGGCGGTCGCAGCCTCGGACGACAACAGAAAATCGAGGAATTTGCGCGCTTCCGGCTTGGCGGAAGCGGTGAGTGCCAGCGGATAGAGAATCTTGGGATGGCTCTCCTCGGGAAAGGTGCCGACGACGCGGACCGCCGGCTCGGACTTGGCGTCGGTCCCGTAAACGATGCCGAGGGGGGCCTCGCCCCTGGCGACGAAGGCGAGCGCCGCGCGAACATTCTCCGCCTGCGCAACACGAGCGGACACTGCCTCCCACACCCCGAGATAAATTAGCGCGGCTTTGCCATACTTCCCGGCAGGCACTGCGTCGACGCCTGCCATTGCAAGCTTGCCGTCGGAGCCGAGAGCCTGGAGCAGGGGGAAATTCTTTTCAATCGAGAGCGAGACGGTGGAGTCCCCGGGCGCAATCAAGACCAGCGTGTTGCCGAGCAACGTGTGGCGCGAAGCGACGTCGATCAGCTTCTTTTCTTGCAGATAGTCCATCCAATCGAGATCGGCCGAAAAGAAGATGTCGGCCGGCGCGCCAGCTTCGATCTGCTTGGCGAGCGCCGAAGAGGCGGCATAGCTGATGGTGACCTTGTCTCCGGACTTCGCCTGGTAAAGCTTGGCGGCCTCGTCGAGCGCGTTCTTGAGACTCGCGGCCGCGAACACGGTGATGTCGGCCGCCTGCGCTGCCGTGGCCAGAAGAGGCGCGACGAGAAAACCGAGAATCAAAATCAGGATGCCGCGCCGGGATGCGTGGACGGACATTTGGCGTACTCCTTCAAGCCCATAGCGATATATCGACATGGAAATATCGCTTCCGCAAGCCGGTTGCTCGATGGCATAAAGGCGACTGCGCATTATCGAGTTCATCCGTGGATCGCGCCCGTCGTGTTCACACTGACTGTCGAGGAATGGACTGCCATCGAGCTCTCGTTGCGCGTCGCCACGGTTGCGACGGCGGCGAGTTTGCCGATCGGTATTGGGGTCGCGCTTATCCTGGCCCGCGGCCGCTTCTTCGGGCGCGGCCTGCTGAATGCCC
The DNA here is from genome assembly GCA_963776655.1 of uncultured Alphaproteobacteria bacterium. Classification (GTDB taxonomy): domain Bacteria; phylum Pseudomonadota; class Alphaproteobacteria; order Rhizobiales; family Methyloligellaceae; genus Methyloceanibacter. The sequence goes on from CAVZNL010000006.1 coordinate 134,297, forward strand.
TGGTGCTGGTTCCCTTGGTGCTGCCGCCCGTGGTCACGGGTTATGTGCTCTTGCTGGCGTTCGGCCGGCAGGGGCCACTCGGTCGCTGGTTCGCCGAACATCTCGGTATCGTCTTCGGCTTCCGCTGGACCGGAGCGGCGCTGGCTTGCGCCGTCATGGGATTTCCCCTGATGGTGCGCGCGATCCAGTTGTCGATCGAGGCGGTCGACAGAAAGCTCGAGCAGGCCGCCACCACGCTTGGTGCAAACAGGTTGTGGGTCTTGGCCACGGTTACCTTGCCTCTGGTCACGCCAGGAATCGTGGCCGGCGCCATTCTCGCCTTCGCCCGTGCCATGGGTGAGTTCGGTGCAACCATAACGTTCGTTTCCAATATCCCCGGAGAGACCCAGACGCTGCCCACGCTCATCTACACCTTCACTCAGGTGCCGGGAGGCGATGCGGCCGCTCTCCGGCTCACGATTATTTCTCTGGTGATCTCGCTTGCCGCCGTGCTTGCCTCCGAAGCAATAGCGCAGCGCGTCAGCCGGAGGCTCGAAGCGCCATGAGCATCGAGGTATCCGCGCAAACAAGCCTTGGCGACTTTGTCCTCGATGCAAGCTTCAAGAGCGATAGCAGGGTGACAGGCATTTTCGGCCCGTCGGGGTCGGGCAAAACGAGCGTCATGAATGTCATCGCCGGACTCCTGCGCCCTAAGCGCGGCCGCGTCGTTGTTGACGGCGCGGTGTTGCTGGACACCGAGGCCGGCATCTTCCTCCCCGCACATCGACGGCGTATCGGCTACGTATTTCAGGAAAGCCGCCTTTTTCCCCATCTGTCCGTGAAGCGCAATTTGCTCTACGGACGATTCTTCACGCCGCATCAAAGTCGCTACGCCTCTTTTGATGAGGTCGTAGGTCTCCTCGACCTGGGCGCATTGCTGAAACGTGGAACGAAGGCTCTGTCGGGGGGCGAAAGACAGCGCGTCGCGATCGGCCGCGCCCTGATTGCATCCCCGAGGCTGTTGCTTATGGACGAGCCGCTGTCGTCGCTCGATGAGAAGCGAAAAGAGGAGGTGATACCGTTCCTCGAGCGCCTGCGGGACCAAGCGCGTGTGCCGATCGTCTACGTGAGTCACGTCTTTTCCGAGATCGACAGGCTGTCAGGAAGGGTCGTCCGAATGTCCGACGGACAGGTGCGCGATCCGCTTTAGCGAACCAAGTCAGAGTTCGCGGCCTAGCGCGACAAGAGATTGACCGCTTCCGCATGGAGGCGCGGATCGCCCGCGGCAAGGATGCGGCCGCCGCCTCTAGGATCGCCGCCCTCCCAGGTGGAGACCACGCCGCCCGCCCGTTCGACGATCGGGATCAGAGGCAGAATGTCGAACGGTTGGAGACCGGCCTCGGCGACGAGGTCGATCTGTCCCATCGCCAGCAGGCAATAATTGTAGCAGTCGCCGCCGAAGCGGCGGAGTCGGACCGCATTCGTCAAGGCCGCGAAACGACGGTGCTCAGCCTCCGTGAAGACGTCGGTGCTGGTGGTGGCGAGCAGCGCCTGACCGAGTGTGTCGCAAGCCCGCGTGCGCATGGTTCTGGTCGTGCCGTCATGGCGGAAGAAGGCCTCGTTCTCGCCGCTCCAAAAGCGCTCGCCAGTGAAGGGTTGGTCCATCAGGCCGAGCAATGGCAGTCCGCTCCGGGTCAACCCAATGAGCGTGCCCCACAGCGGCAGGCCGAGGATGAAGGAGCGGGTCCCGTCGATCGGATCGATGACCCAGCAATAGTCCGTCTCGCCCTCACGCGTGCCGAACTCCTCGCCGATGATTCCGTGGGCGGGGAAGGTTTCGGCAAGGCCTTCGCGTATGGCGCTTTCGGCGTCGCGATCGGCGGCGGTGACGGGATCGAAGAGATCGCCGCCTTTATGGTCAATTGCCTGACTTGTCCGAAAATGCGGCAATATGACCGCCCCCGCACGATCGGCAAGCGCGTGGGCCGTGGCCAGCAAGGCCTGGAATTCGGGCGTGTCGGGATTGGGCACGGGCTGAGGGTTGAGGCCGTTTTGCCTTGTGAGTCAAGGCTTCGAGGCCGCCAATCGAACTTGGCGGGTCGGCCAGAGCGTTCGTGGCCAAGATGCATCACTGTCTCAGAAATGTCTCTTTGAGCGTCACTGAAAACCTTGATTTTGTGCGGCGCAATGAATATTGTTGCATCGCGGTATGGCTCTCCAGGCCGTACCGCTGCCCTCCTTGGGCGTTTCCTCCCTAGACTTGGGCCGTTCCTTCGAACGGCCCCTTTTTTATCCCCCGGGGCCTTGAGGGGCTATTCCGCCGCCGCGCGCGGGACGGCGAGGCCGGAAACGCCTGCGATGAGCGCGTTCACCATGGCTTCGAGGTCGCCGCGCAATCGCTCGAATCCCTCTGACTTATCAAAGCTCGTCTCGTCCATGTAGAGGGCGCGGTTGATCTCGATCTGCAACACGTGCTGGCCCTTGTGGGGCCTTCCGTAATGCTCGGTGATGTAACCCCCGGCATAAGGCTTGTTGAGGGTCACCGCATAGCCCTGCGCCTTGAGCTGGCCGGCGGCGAGCCTGGTCATCTCGCGCGTTGCAGGAGGTGCCGAAGCGGTCGCCGAGGACGAAATCCGGGCGAATGCCTCCCTGCTCGGTCATGGGGCTCGACGGCATCGAATGGCAGTCGATGAGCACGGCGCAACCGAAGACGCGATGGGCCTCGGCAAGCAGGCCGCTCAGCGTCTCGTGGTAGGGCGTGTAGAGGCGGTTGATCCGTTCCAGCGCCGCGCCCACCGAAAGCGGCTCGCGGTAGATCTCGTCCGATTCCGAAACGATCCTGGCAATCGTGCCTAAGCCGCCAACCACCCGGACCGATTGCGTATTGGCGTAATGAGGCAGCCCGTCGCGGAACAGAACCGGATCGAGCTCATAGGGCTCGCGATTGACGTCGAGGAAGGCGCGCGGGAAGTGGGCATAGAGAAGGGGCGCGCCGAGAGCGGTCACGAAGGCGAACAGCTCCTCGACATAGGCGTCCTCCGAGCGCCTGAGCGCGAGCGAATCAAGCCGGGAGGCGGCAAGAAAGGCTTTCGGATAGACGCGGCCGCTATGGGGCGAGTTGAAGACGAGAGGGAGTTTGAGGCTCTCGGGCCGCGCCACGGCAAAGGGCGGCGCTAGCTCCGTCTCGATCGCTTCGTCTTCGCTCGGGCTCATCGGCCATCCTTGGCGTTTCTGCCCCGTTCGCGGGAATCGCCGGTAAACTGTGCCAATGAGAGTTGAACCTGTCCAGGCGTGTTCTGCCTTGTGTCCAGAGCAAATAGACGCGATGATTTGAGGTTCAAGGGGCCGGGGCCAGGCGGGCTTCAGGCCCCCGGCAAATGTTATTTACCAAGTCATTTACCAAGTTTGTGTACGCCGGAAGGCGAGATCAGGGGGACGAGGGATGGAGGCGAAAGACCCGCGAGCGCGCAGTGTTCAGCGTATTCTCCTCGCCGAGGACGACGAGGATATGCGCCGGTTCCTGGTCAAGGCGCTCGAAAAGGCTGGTTACGACGTCATAGCGTTCGGCAACGGGCTTGAGGCCTATGAGCGGTTGAAGGAGGAGCCCTTCACCCTGCTCCTCACCGATATCGTGATGCCGGAGATGGACGGCATCGAGCTTGCGCGGAAGGCGAGCGAACTCGATCCCGACCTCAAGATCATGTTCATCACCGGCTTCGCGGCAGTGGCGTTGAACCCGGACAGTCAGGCGCCGAAGGAGGCGAAGATCCTGTCGAAGCCGTTCCATTTGCGCGACCTGGTCGACCAGGTGGAGCGGATGCTCGCGGCGTAGCACGGAAGCCGGCGCGGGTTGCCTTGACGGTACCGCACCCGATATAGAAGCTGGCCGTTCCTGACGGAGAGCGGGCGCGTAGCTCAGCGGTATGAGCACTGCGTTGACATCGCAGGGGTCACTGGTTCGATCCCAGTCGCGCCCACCACCACTTTCGGATTGCGGCGTATGAACTTGCCGTCCGAGTCTCTAGCTTTCTCTCGCGGCGGCTTGGCGGCAAATCGACAGCTTGCGCGGAACAGCGGTTAGTCCTCGCCGCCTCCGAAGTGATAATTCAAGCGGCCGCGGACCACTGCGAAGTCCTCTTCCTCCTTCAGCACGAAGGGCTCGTCGCCGGCAACGAGATTGGAGCTTTCGGAGCCGAAGCCGTAATAGAGGCCTTCCACCCCAAGGCTCAGTTGGGGCGCGAGCTTGTACTCCAAGCCACCGCCAACGACGTAGCCCGTATCCGTGTTGCTGTTGCTGAAGTTGAAGAGCCCGTCATCGGCGGAGACCACCGCGAAGTCGTTGTCGGTATCGATGAAGGCGACGCCGCCGGTCCCGTACAGCAGCCAGCTCCCCAAGGCCCAGCCAAGACGGCCCCGAACGCTCGCCAGGTAATTGATGTTATCGGCAAAATCGACGTCACCTTCGACGCCCGCCACCCAAGTCCCCATCTGCCAGTTATAGCCGGCATGCACGCCGCCGATAAGCTCGGTGTCGTTGGAGAACCTGAGCGTGAGGTCCTCTTCCTCGCTGAGATCCTTGATGCTGAGCTCATTCGGATCGAACGCCGCGCCGAGATTGCCGCCGACGTAGAGGCCGGACCACGTTGCGCCGACAGGCGCAGCCGGAAGCGGTTCGGCGACTGGCGCCGGAGAACCACGCAACAAGTCGGTCGCATTTGCAGGAACGGTGATGGACGCCAGGACGCCCGCCATGCCGCTGATGGCGATACTTCTCGCAAACATAATGCTGCTCCCCGTCATCGAGAACGAAGCTGGGTGAGTCGGATCCCTCGAACTCGATTGATTATATTTGCAATGCGGCAGAAGGCTGCCGAACAGGGGGAATGATTGTGACCTTTTCTTGCGCTTCGCTCCCTCGGCAGACACACGCTCCTCGATCGTGAGGGGAGGTGAGCTCGACGGTGTCATTTGCGCAGTTGCTATCCGCGTGACTCGCCGCCTGGCACGCCTTCGCCGCGGAATGCGCGCGCAGCGGAGAATGCCTCCCGCGTCGTGCAGACATCGATCTCGCCGCAAAGCTTGCATGAGGCCGCCCGGCCCACGAGCGCAGAGGCGCGCCCGTCACGACGGCCATGCACGACGGGTTAGCGTTCCTCGCGTCTTTCGCGCCGGCGCCCGGTTCCATGTCATCGTCCTGGCTCGCCCGGCGGATTTGCGGCCGATCTCCTCGCGATTTCGGCTGTAGCGAAGTGCGAGCGCATCGACTACAATTTAGGCGTGTATACGCCAAATATCACAACCGAGCCTGCTGGATGGGAGTTCGATCTCCGGGTTTCTGGCGTGGTGGCTCCAAAACCCGGTCCTCGAGCGCGAAGATCGCAACGCGTTCAACCGCTACTACGCGAGCTATCGAAAGCACTTCGGGCGTTACGCGCGTCATCATTATGAGAATCAAACCCGAGAGGTTCGCGCCCTCATAAGCCAGTCGCGGGCGCCAAAGCTGCTTGAAGTCGGTTGCGGCTGCGGGACTGAGGCGATCTGGTTTGCGCTACGAGGCGCGCGCACCGTTGCAGTTGATATTCATCCGAAGCGGTTGGCGGTCGCGCGTGCAAGCCAAGCCTTCGCCGAAGGGCTCATCGGGCGTCGCTTGCCGCTTGAGTTCCGGCACCAATCGCTGTTCGACATCGACGGCAGCGAAACGTTCGACATCATTTGGATGGAGCAGGTCTTCCATCACATCGAGCCCCGGGTCAAAGTTTACGCGACGATATCGCGCTTGCTGGTTCCCCGCGGCAGCGTGGTCGTATCCGAGCCGAATGGATGGAATCCTTTCCTGCGCGGGGTCCACTTTCGCAAGCGCGGGCTGAGGCCGATTGTCGATCGCGAATCCCCGAGCGGCGGGCGCGAGGTGGACGGCGCCGAGCGCATAACCATCCCGTCGGCGCTTACGCGGGGGTTTCGAGCAGCGGGGATCGAGCGGCAAAGCGTCCGATATTTTCGGACGCTACCCAATCTGCCAATGGCCGATCGACTGCTGCCGTTCGAGCGCGTGGTTCCGAATTTTGCCGCGCCACTCTTCACCCGTTACAACTTCGTGGGCCGAAGACTGGGCAATCCTGCCGAGACGCCGTGAGCTGGCAACGGAGCAGGGGCCCAATCAGGCGATCGAACCGATCACGCCCTCGATCAGATAATTGGTCTGCTGAAGTTCCTCGGCATAAGGTCCATAGACCGTCCCGGCCGGCACCACCGGCTTGCCGGTGTTGTCCTTGATCGGACCGACGAACAGTGCGTCCCCGTTCTTCATCGCCGCGATCGCGGTCTTGGCGGCGTCGATCGCCTCCGGCGTCGCTCCGGCGCCGAACGGGCTCGACCGGACATAGTCCTTGTCGTATCCGCCGGTGACGAAGTTCGGCAGGGTTCCGCCCCTCTGCAGCGTTTCGACGAAGGTCTCGAACATCTCGGTCCACTTGTATTCGGCGCCGGTGATGTAGCCCTTGGGGGCGAGCGGGGCCTGGTCGAAGGCGTGACCGCAGGTCTTGACGCCGCGGCCCTCGGCCGTCTCGATCACGACCCTCGGGGCGTCCAAATGACACGTAATGACATCGCAGCCCGCGTCCACGAGCGCATTGGTCGCCTCGGCGTCGTGAACCGCATCCTCCCACGCGCCGGTGAAGACGACGCGCACCGTTGCATCGGGATTGGTCTGGCGGCTGCCGAGAAGGAATGAATTCACGTTGAGGAGCACGGTGCCGAACGGCTGGCCGGCCACGAAGCCGAGTTTGTTCGTGGTCGTGCAGAGGCCGGCGGCAACGCCGTTCACGTAGTGGCCCTGGTTGAGCAAGGCGTATTGGCTGCCGACATTGCGGCGGGTTGTCGGGGTTTGCGAGCGAGGAGGCTTGGCGGAACACGACAGACGGGTATTTCTTCGCCATCGCCAGCAGGAAGGGATCGTCGTCGAACGAGGTGGAAAAGACCAGGCCAGCCCCGCTCGCCGATCAAGCCCTCCATCGCCTCGGTGTAGGCTCTGGTTTCCGGCGTCGTCCTTGCCGCTGCCGTAGTCGGTGCTCTCCGGAAGGTAATCCGCCTCGACGACGCGCAGGTGCGGAACGCCCCTCAGCGCCCCGGCAGCCATGGCGAATGACTGGTTCCAGCCCCAATCGAGGCGCGGGCCGATATAGACGAAGCCGGCGGTAAGATCGCCCGCGCGCGCGGAGCTGATCGGCAGGATCGCGGGGAGGAGGCCCGCGGCGCCGAGCACGGCCATGTGTTTGAGCACTTGGCGCCGATTTGGATCGAATTTGGCCATGGCCACGCCGCGGACGCGCAATACTTACTTCAATGGCCGACAGTTGACCGCGATGGTCTGCATGCTCCGCCCGGCCTTTCCATCGCAACCGAGGCGATTTTCCTTCCCGTAGACCGGCGGGTCGAGGAAGTATTCAAAATCATCCGTGTCGTCATGCTCGATAATTCTATACAGCTTGTACGGGCCGCTATCACAGATCAGTTGCTCGCTGTCGACGAAAAGGGAGGCGGGCAACACGAAGATGTGCTCGATGTTCGGATTTGCCGCGCACCATTTTTCGTTCAGCTCGGCATGATTCTTCGCCTGGATGATCGATACGCCGTTGGTCGCAGGGGCCGAAGCAGGCTCTGAACTCGGAGAATGCCGGGGCCGTGCCGGCGAGCACTGCCGCAATTGCCACGGAAATGACAACTCGGTCCACGTTCTGTCTCCCTGCCTTTCGGCATCGCCTGCCGCTGAAGGACGATGGCATTACAGGGAGCCTATACAATGGATGCCGGAACAGATGATTAACGTAGCGATCAAAGACAAACGCTTCGCGTCTCTTAATATCTGCTTGCACGCAGCCGGCATTCGCTGAAAGCAAGCGGCAAACGGGCCCCGCATCCATGCGGTGCCGGCGTCGATATGGTGGAGCGGCGGTCGGCCTCGTGCTTGGCTGTGCGCGCCTCAAACGCTGACGATGACCTTGAAGCCGCCAAAGATCATGCGCTTGGCGTCGAACGGCATCGCTTTCATGTCCATCTCCGGCGATCCGTTTGTCCTTCATGACCTTGGCGTTCACCCGGTCGCGGTGGGCGCGCGACTTGTAGGTGATCCAGGAGAAGACCACGGTCTCGCTCGGCTTCAGCTTGACGCTGCGCGGGAACGACGTCCATTTGCCCTTCTTGACGTCGTCGGCGACGCATTCCTTGAAGTCGAGCGCGCCGTGTTCACGCCAGACCTTGCCGGCTTTGCGGGCGAGGCGGCGATAGGCCTCGAGATTCTTCTTCGGCACCGGCACGATAAATCCATCGACATAGGGCATTGATCTTCTCCTCAGGGTTCAGCTTCTCATTCGCTCAAGGCCACGATGAACGATGCGCAGGCGGCAAGCGCCGCAATCGTTCGCACATGATTCCAGGCCGTCCAGGCCGAAAGATATGTCTTCCAGACGTTCGCACCCGCGGCGCTCTTGGCCCCGACGGAAGCGAGTTTGTTGTTCAAGGGCACATTGAAGGCCATCGTCACGAAAATGGTACCGGCGAGATAAAGCAGCGAGCCAGCGAGCAGATAAAGCGACCGTGACGGCGCCCACCCGGCGAACGCCGCGATGGCCAACACGAGCGCCACGACGGCCGTTCCGAAGAACACGAAGAAGAACACCGGGTTCAACACCACAACATTGATGGACTGCATGGCGGCGATGCCGCCTTCCGGCGGGAGGCGCCCGAGCGCGGCCATGATGAAGGCCGAGAAGGCAAAGAAGATTCCGGCGACGAGCGCGGCGCCGAGCGCCGCCGCGAGCGTCAGGCCGGACATCATTCTGTCCACCGCCCGTTAGGACCTTTCGGCCCGGTCACGCCGGTTTCTCGCAATTGATCAGCCAGGGCGTGCCGAAGCGGTCAGTCAGCATGCCGAACTTGGCGGCCCAGAACGTCTCGCTGAGCGGCAGGCCGATCGTCCCCTTTTCGGCCAATGCATTAAACACGCGCTCGGCCTCGGTCGGCTCCTTGACATTGAGTGCGACCTCCATGCCCTGCATCTTCTGGAACCTGTCGGGCGGCGCATCTGAGGCCATCAGCACATTGCCGTCAAAGATCAGGCGCGCGTGCATGATCTTCTTGCGCCATTCCGCCGGCGTCTCCTGCTCCATAGGGCTTTCCCCGTAGGGCATCATGGCGACGATCTCACCGCCAAGAATCTTCTGATAGGCACGGATGGCCTCTTCGCAATTGCCTCCGAACGTCAGATACGGATTGATACGCATGTTTCACTCCTTCGCATGTCAGGCTCTGCTGAGAAAGGCGTCGAGCCTCTCGAACGTTCCGGTCCAGCCGGCCGTCATCGAGTCCTTGCCGTCTTCGAATACCTCGTGCTCGGCCTCGGTCGCGTCATAGGGCGCCCAGCGGACGGTGATCTCGGTCCTGCCGGGGCCCGCGTCGGCGAAGGTCACCGTCGACAGAATGGCGAGCGGCCAGCCTTCGTGTAGCGGGTGCCGGCTGAGGCCGCCCTCCGCATCGGAGAAGGAGACGATAAAAACGAGCCGTTCCTGTGGCACGATCTCGCGGAAGATCAGTTTGCCCCACATCTCCTGGGCGTCTGGCGAGCGCAACAGGTAGTGGAACAGGCCGCCGGTCCTGAGATCGAGTTTCACCGAGGCAACGTCGAAGCCTTTGGGTCCCCACCATTGGCCGAGGCTTTTTGCGTCGGTCCAAGCGTTCCACACACGCGCACGCGGCGCATTGAACGCGCGCCTGATGAAGAATTCGAACGGCGGTTCTTTTCGTGTGTCCGGTTTGGTCTTGGTGCTGGTCACGTGGGTCTCCCGCGGTTTTCGTTAGTTCCGGCCCGCATAGGCGCGCTCGAGTGCGGCGATGTCGAATTTCTTCATTTGCAGAAACGCCTTGGTGACGCGCTGAGATTTGGTCTGGTCCGGGTCGGTCAACATTGCGAAGAGAATTTCGGGGACGATTTGCCAGGAGAGGCCATACTTGTCTTTCAGCCAGCCGCAGGGTCCTTCCTCGCCGCCCTTGCTCAGCTTGCTCCAGAAATAATCGACTTCCGCCTGGTCGTCGCAATGCACTTGAAACGAGATGGCCTCGCTGAACTTGAATTGTGGGCCGCCGTTGAGCGCGGCAAATCTCTGGCCATCGAGCTCGAACTCGACCGCCATCACCGACCCGGCCTCCTTGCCGTGGATGTCCTTTCCTTCGCTGCCATAGCGGCTGATCGTCCCTACCTTCGAGTTCTTGAAGATCGAGCAGTAGAACCGCGCCGCTTCCTCGGCCTCGGTATCGAACCACAAGCATGGATTGATCTTCGCTGGCGCGAGCTGCATGTGCATCCTCCGAGAATTAGCGATTGATGCCGGCTATTCCGTGACGGCTCATGCCGCGCTCGTCTGTGCCGAGCCACCGCGTGACTCGGACTTCGCGGCGTCGTCATACTCGTCATGACGCCTCACCCAATCCATGATCTCGGTCTCGTTGCGGCCCTTCGGGGTGGTGTCGAGATAGATGAAGGCGCCGACCACCTCCTCATTGCCGCGCGCGTAGCTGGAGTAGGTGTGAAAGACCTCGCCGTTCTCGTCCTTGAAGAAGACGCTCAAGCCGGGCAGCTCATCGTGTTGGTATTTCGGGTCGGTGATCGTTTGGTAGTTGTAGTCGATGGCGCCGCTTGCCAGATCGTTCTTCGTGAACGACACGTGAAAGTCGAAATTGAAGTCATTGCCGTAGGACGACACCCATTTGGCCTTCCAGCCCATGCGCTTTTTGTAGGTCTCGATCTTGGCAAGGGGAGCGCGCGAAACGCGGACATAGGTGACGCCGTGATTCTCGAGATGGACGATCGCGCCCTCGGCGTGGTCGGCTACCAGCGAACAGCTCGGGCATCCCGCCTCCCAGTCCGGACCGAACATGAAATGGTGGATGACCAATTGGCTGTTCCCGCCGAAAAGCTCGGCCAGCGTCTTTTTTCCCTGCGGCGTGTCGAAGAGATAGTTCTTCTCGACCTTTACCCACGGTAGGGCACGCCGCTCCGCGGCGACGAGATCGCGCATGCGTGTCAGCGCCTTCTCGTTCTTGAGGTGCGCTTTCCGGGCTGTAAGCCACTCTTCGCGACTGACGACATTGTGCTTTTGCATGTTGGACTCCTAACGAATACAGGTGGCTAATGTTCAAGCGGAAACGAATGGTGCTCATGCGAGACTCGCCATTGGCCGTTGTCCTTACGCAATCCGACGGTCAGCCGCAGCCGGGGCGTGTCGTCCTTCGTCAATTCCTCCTTCGAACCGCAGCGCAGCAGAGCGGTCGCGAACGCAACAGCGTCTCCCGCCGTGATGTCGAGCGACACAATGTCGAATGAACCGTCGCCTTCCCGCTGCCACTTGAAAAATTCCGGCCAAGTCTGCCGATAGGCATCGAGACCTTTCACAACGACTGGCGGCGGCACGTCGAACATGACGATGTCTTCGGTATGATGAGCCAAAACGCCTTCCATCTCTCGTGCCCGAACGGCCTTTGCCCAGGCTTCGATCAAGTCGCGAATTTCGCGTTCATCAGACATTTTTCGACCCAATCCCCGCCTGCTCCAGCTTCTGATGCAAGTTGGTCCCGCGGCCCTTTCATTCGGCGACAGGCGTCATCCAGCCGACACCGGCGCCACCGGGCTCCATCAGAATGGCGATGCGGCCGACATCCGGTACATCGAAGATCGGCTTCATCAATTTGGCGCCGGCCTTGACCGCAGCGGCGACGCGCTTGTCCACGTCATCGACGGCGAGATAGGACATCCAGCTCTCCGGCACGCCCTCGAACTCCGGCGCATCGATGGAAAAGATGCCGGCGATCGGCTTGCCCTGCAGCATGGCGCACCAATAGATGCCCCCATCGGGCATCTTCATCGGCTCGAAACTCCAACCGATGGTGTCGCCGTAGAAGCGCTTGGCGCGCTCGACGTTGCGCGTCATCAGCTCATTCCAGTAAAAGGTCCCGTGCGACCATCGCGCTCCGCCGCTCCGTGCGGTCTTCGTCGTGCCTGCGTGCATGTCGCTTGTGCCATGTCGACTCTCCTCTCTTGAAGGTTACGCCAAGAAACGTTCGAGCTTGTCGAGGCAGCCGGTCCAGCCCTCGCGATGGCGGTCGCGCGCGGGCTCGTCGAAGAACTGCTCGTGGATCAGGGTCAGGATCGAGCCGGCCGCCGTCGGGCTTGATCAGGACGGTGACCAGCGACTCGCGCTCGGGCATGGTGCGCCACGCCCAGGTGAAGACGAGCTTCTGGTTGGGCACGACCTCCCGGTAGACGCCGCTCACGTGATGCTGCTCGCCGTCCTCGGTCGAGAAGGTGACGGCATAGCGGCCGCCCACTCTGACATCGGTCACGGCCTCGTTCACCGGCCCGGAATCAGGGCCGAACCATTTCAGGATTTTTTCGGGGTCGGTCCAGGCGGCGTAGACTTTTTGCGGCGGGGCATTGAGACGACGTTTGAGGGTGAGGCTTGGCTTGATGGCGACGCTTGGCTTGGGCGGGCATGGATCTTCCTCCACAAAGGCGGCGAGCCGGTCGAGCCGTTCCGACCAGAAACGCTGGTAATGATTGAGCCAGTGCATGGCTTGCTCCATCGGGGCAGCGGCCAGCTGGCAGGTGACCGTTCGGCCGACCTTGCTCCTTGTGATCAAACCGGCGTCCGACAACACGTCGAGATGCTTCATGACGGCGGGAAGCGACATGGAGAACGGCCGAGCGAGCTCGCTTACCGAAACGCGCTCGCGTCGGTCGAGTTGCGCAAGCAGGGCCCGCCGCGTCGGGTCGGCGAGCGCGGAAAAGGTGTGGTCGAGCGCGGTATCTTGATACTTAACCATAAGGTTAAGTATAGGCCCAGGGTCGCAAGGCGTCAAACGCGTTTCGGTCGGACCAGGCAACCTCGAAAAAGGTCGGAATCGTTGACAGGGCGGGCTCGCCTTTTTATGGTCCGCCCGGCTTGAACGGCGGCCTCTATGGCGCGCCCAAGCCTTTCTTTTTCCCAGCAACGATGGATGCTTTGCCATGAAGATCAAGAATTCGCTCCGAGCCTTGCGCAAGCGCCATCGCAACAACCGCGTGGTCAGGCGGCGCGGACGGGTCTACGTCATCAACAAGACCAATCGCCGCTATAAGGCGAGGCAGGGCTGATCCGCGATGCGGACCCGCCCAAGCGTCCGCTCGGCACCGCGCAACGCGCTCGCGTTCCTTCTCGCCGCGCTGCTTCTTTGCCGCCATTTTCTGCCTTGGCATGCCGGCATGGGCCTTCGAGGAGAGCTGGAATGCCGGCCGAGGTCGAGCAGCCGGCTGACATGGCGCCTGACGGCGCCGAAGCACCGTCCACCGAGGCCCCGTCAGGCGATGATGCGGGCAAGCCGCGTGCGCTCGATCGCAGCCTCTTCCGGCCCGACCTCAAGCCCGGCAGCGAGGATGCGGCGCCGCCGCATTCGGCTGAGGAGAGCAAGCAGGACAAGCTCGGAGCTGCCGCTCCGACGACCTGCCGCTTCCGACACCTGCCGAAAGGCCCAAGGTGCTCGGCGAACTCTACGTGCAGCTCGGCAAGGCCAAGGATGCGGAGACCGCGGCGCCGATCATGGAGGCCATCGAAAATCTCTGGCGCGCAACCGGCAGCCCCACGGTCGACCTCCTCATCGGCCGCGCGTGCGGTTCACCAAGGAAGCCGATCTCGACCTTGCGCTTGCAGATTCTCGATGCGACCGTCGCCATCGCGCCCGAGGAGGCCGAAGGCTGGTATCTCCGCGCGAAGGTGCATTACTTGCAGAGGCAAGTACGAGCTTGCCCTCGCCGATCTGAGGCGCGCGCTCGACCGCGATCCCCAAGCATTACCGGGCGCTAGACGGATCTCGGCCTCGTGCTTCGAGGCTCTCGGCACCAAGACGGAGGCGCTCGAGGCCTATCGCAAAGCGCTGCAGGTCAATCCGTTTCTCGAGGACGCCCGCCAGGCGGTCGAGTTTCTATCCCGCGAGGTCGGCAAGCCGGGACATCTAGCCCGCCGGGTCTCGCCTGCGCGCCGTGAGCCTAGAGATCTTCCGTATCGTCGCCGACGAAGGCGATGCGGAGCATGTTGGTGGCGCCGGGCGTCCCGAGCGGCACGCCGGCAGAGATGATGACGCGCTGGCCGGGAAGCGCGAAGCCCTCCTGATAGGCGATGCGGCAAGCCTTGGCGACCATGTCGTCGAGATCGCGAGGGTCGTCGGTGAGCACGCAATGCAGGCCCCACACCAGCGCGAGCTTGCGCCCGGTGGCGGGGATCGGCGTCAAGGCGATGATCGGCTGCTGCGGGCGCTCGCGGGCGGCGCGCAGGCTGGTCGCGCCGGAGGCCGTGTAGCAAACGATGGCGGCGAGATTGAGGGTCTCGGCCACGGTGCGGGCGGCGGCCGAAATCGCGTCGGCGCCGGTCGCCTCGGGGCCGATGCGCTGGGCATGGATGATGGCGTCGTAAAGCGGATCGCGCTCGACCTCGATGGCGACGCGATCCATGGTGGCCACCGCCTCGACCGGGTATTTGCCGACCGCCGATTCGGCCGACAGCATCACCGCATCGGCGCCTTCGAACACGGCGGTGGCGACGTCGGAGACCTCGGCCCTGGTCGGGCAGGGCCGCGAAGATCATCGATTCGAGCATCTGGGTGGCGACCACCACCGGCTTGCCGGCGTTGCGCGCGGCCCGGGTGATCTGCTTCTGCAGGCCCGGGACCTTCTCCACCGGCATCTCGACGCCGAGATCGCCGCGCGCCACCATGATGGCGTCGGCGAGATCGATGATCTCCTCGAGGTGATTGAGCGCCGACGGCTTCTCGATCTTGGCCATGATCGCCGAGCGGCCGCGGGAAAGCTTGCGCGCTTCGGCGATGTCCTCCGCCCGTTGCACGAACGAGAGCGCGATCCAGGCGACGCCGAGCGACATGGCGAAGTCCACGTCGGCGCGGTCCTTCTCGGTCATGGCGCCGAAGGGCAGCACGGTATCGGGCAGGCTGATGCCCTTGCGGCTGCCGAGCATGCCGCTCGTCATCACCTCGGCGTCGATGCGGACGTCGCTCGCCTCGACGACGCGGAGCCTGAACTTGCCGTCGTCGAGGAGCAGCGCATGGCCGGGCTGCACGGCCTGAAAGATCTCCGGATGCGGCAGATGCACGCGGCCGAGCCCGCCGACCAATTCGCGGCGGACGAAGCTCAGCACGTCGCCCTCGGTGAGCCTGATCCCGCCCGACTCGAACTTGCCGATGCGGAGTTTGGGTCCTTGGAGGTCGACCAGAATGCCGATGGGGCGGGAGAATTCGGCCTCGAGCTTGCGGACGACGGCGTGGATGTCGCGCAGGCCGTCATGCGTGGCGTGGCTCATGTTCACGCGGAACACGTCGGCGCCGGCCTCGAACAGGCGTCGCATCGTCTCTTCGTTGTTGGAGGCAGGACCGAGCGTGGCGACGATCTTGACCCGGCGATTTCGCCTCATTGGGACTTCGCTTCGCCCTCTGGATCGGTCAAGCGGACGGTCCAGTCGCGCTCTTCGCCGGTATCGACCTCGAAGAAGCCGGTGCGCTTATAGCCGCGCTTCACGCATTCCTTGGTGTCGCGGATCGTGAACGACTTGTCGTCGGTGCACATATAGAGGGTGCCGGCCCATTCTCCGCCGCGGTCGTAGTCGACGGCGTGGATGTAATAGAACCGGCCGATCAACACGCCCTTGAGCAGGGTCTCGCAGGTGTGCGGAGGCGATGTTCCACCAGCCCTCGGTCGCCCAGCCTTCGGCGTCCTTGTAGCCGATCGCGACGCCGACCCGGCTTGCCGTGGTGTTGCAGAGCTTGAGATCGGCGTGAGCGGGAGTTGCGCCGAGGCCCGGCGAGAAGGACCACTACGAAGGCGGCGAGCAAGGCTCGCCCAGGGGCCAAAGGGAGCGGCCGAGGGAGCGTTTGCCGGCGGTCCGGATCGTCGTTGAAACCAAGCATCATCCCGCTAAGAGCCCGCCAGCTTGGTTAAAGAATGTCGAAGGTTAGCACCGAATTGGTTGCGTTTCTCTGACCAGGGCGCCCGATTATAGAGCCTCGGCCGGCGGCAAAAGACCCGCCGAAAATCGTGAGTAATTGCGTCGCAACCGGGGCCGGGATCAAGATTTTTTCTTGCCGCCCGGGGAGGGGGCGGGCGAAGAAGGTGCGACGCGCCGGTCTGACCATCGCGGAGCGAAGTCTGGATACTCTTCCACAAGAAGATTTGGGCTTCAAGCCCTACCGCAGCATCGAAGGCGACGCGCGCACGGGCCTCCTCATCCTCTGCGACCACGCCGAGAACACGATCCCAGCGGCCTACGGTCGCGCTCGGCCTGAAGGAACAGGACCTCCATCGCCACATTGCCTACGACCTCGGCGCCGCCGGCGTGGCCGAGCGTCTGGCCGAGGCGCTCGGCGCACCGGCGGTCCTGTCGCGCTTCTCGCGGCTTCTGATCGATCCCAATCGCGGCCTCGACGATCCGACGCTGGTCATGCAGATCTCCGATGGGCTCATCGTGCCGGGCAATGTCGGCCTCGACGCCGAGGCGCTCCAGTCCCGGATCGACGCGTACTACATGCCCTACCACCAGGCGATCGAGCGCGCCGTGGATGCGGCGATCTCGCTTGGAAAGCCGCCCGTCATCGTCTCGGTGCACAGTTTCACCCAGGCCTGGAAAGGGGTGGCCCGTCCCTGGGCGGTCGGCGTCTTGTGGGACAAGGACCCGCGGCTCGCTCTCCCTCTGCTCGACGCTTTGCGGACAATTCCCGGCATCGAGGTCGGCGACAACGTGCCCTATTCCGGGCCAACTCAAAGGCGATACGCTCTACCGGCACGGAACGGCGCGCGGATTGGCCCATGCGCTGATCGAGTTGCGGCAGGATCTGATCCTCGGTCCGGAAGGACAGGCCGAATGGGCCACGCGATTGGCTCGAGGCCTTGCGCAAGGTGCTTGACGCCGCCGGCGCCGCGCTTCATGCCGTCGAGCTGCATGGCTCCTTCACCGACGGAAGCCGGCGCAGGCATAGCGGATCTGGGAAAACGGAGCGACCCGTCATGGACGAGAAGACGAGGATCGAGATCGAGGCCGAAGCCTTCCGGCGGCTGCTTCAGCATCTGCGCGAGCGGACCGACGTGCAGAATATCGACCTCATGGAGCTTGCCGGGTTTTGCCGGAATTGCCTCGCCAATTGGTATCGCGAGGCGGCCGCCGCAAAAGGTATTGCCCTCAGCAAGGACGAGGCGCGGGAAATCGTGTACGGCATGGCCTATGAGGAGTGGAAGACGCAGCACCAGACCGAGGCCCCGAAACCGCTCCGGCAGAGCGGATAGGTCGCGCCCGCCTCCGTCGCACGCGCCTCTGGATAAGCGGGATAAGCCGGCTTGCGCGTCTTGCCGCAGCGAATCGGTGCGCCCTAAGCTTGCGTCTTCAGCCGAATCGAAAACCCGAGGTCCTTGCCGTGCAACTCCAGACATCAGCCAAAGACCAGCTTCGTGCCTTCGTCGCCCGCATCGAGCGGCTCGAGGAGGAAAAGGCCGCGCTCGCCGCTGATTTGCGCGAGGTCTATGCCGAGGCGAAAGGCAACGGCTTCGACGTCAAGGCGCTGAGATCGGTCGTCCGCATGCGCAAGCAGGACGAGAACAAGAGACGCGAGGACGAGGCCGTGCTTGCCACCTATCTCCACGCGCTCGGCATGGCGAGGCGGAAGCGGCCTAGGCTTTCTTCCTTACGTTCGAAGGTCGACGCTTAGCGCGTGCTTTGGGCGAGCCGGGTCGGAGCGCCCGCCTCCATCTCCGCATAGAGGCTTTTCACCGCCTGACCGGAGAAGCGCTGGGTCGATGCCAGGCCCTGGTAGCCCGAGCTCTGGCGCAGCGTGAAGGCGATCGGCTGGTCCATGTCTTCAAACAGGTACTCGATGCTGCCCTGCTCGGGATGGGCAAGCGGGGCCACGGTGCGGCTATAGGTGACCGACGCATCGGTCATGAGGCCCGCGATCTCGAAGGGCACGTAGCTCAGCTCGATCGGGATGGTCGTCGTCGGCCTCGGGTGCGCCAACGACTTCGGCGTCCTCATAGCTCGGCAGGGGCGCGGCCTCCTTCAGTGCCGGGCCGTAGCAGGTTCGGGATCGGCAGCGACATGCCGCCGACACTGGCATAGGTGAAAAGGCGTCCGGGCGGAGGCGGCGCTGCGAGGATCGTCGGCGAGGTCCGCAGAACCAGGCGTATAGGAAGCGAGCATCGGCTGCGGCGTCTCGACTTCGGTCGCGGCATCGAGCTCGGCCTCGGCCACCACATCGACGTGAGCCTCGGTATCGCTTCGCGGCAAGGGCGCGGCCGAAGCGACCATGGTCTTGCCGACGAGGCCCTTGGCCATAGCGAGCTTGTAGTCTCTGACGCGTGATCGGCTTGCCGTCGGACGGCAGATATTTCGTCTTGCCGTCGGGGAAGAGTGCCGCGAGTTCGAGCCGCGGGATGCGCGGCCACATGCGGACGTTTCCGGTATCGACATGGACGAAAGGAATGCCGGAGGTCGGGTAGTAACCGACACCGCCGACTTCCTGCACCAGCGCGGAGTTCCGCAACGTCTTCACGGGGATGTCCGGGAAGTGAATATCGGCGGCCTTGCCGTGGATGTGCTGGCTCTTCTTGGCTTGGCCGCCGCCCTTGCGCCTGAGCGAAGCGTTGGTCTCGGCGCTGCGATAGGCCGAGACGAGGTGGATCGGCTTCTGCGAGCCGAGCTCCTTATGCAGCGCCCAGATCAGGTCGATCAGGGCCGGATCCATCTTGGTCTCTTGTTCGGCGCGCCAGTCGCGCATGAAGCGTATTGAGCTGTTTCAGCGCCGCGTCGTCGTACTTGCCGTCGCGCTTGAAGGTGACGGTCAGCGTCTCCTTGGTGTGGATGTTGTAGATGCTGAGCGTGCGCGTCTCGCCGCGCGCGTTCACGCGATCGGCGGTCG
Organism: uncultured Alphaproteobacteria bacterium; assembly: GCA_963776655.1. Lineage (GTDB taxonomy): Bacteria > Pseudomonadota > Alphaproteobacteria > Rhizobiales > Methyloligellaceae > Methyloceanibacter. The sequence goes on from CAVZNL010000006.1 coordinate 153,266, forward strand.
CCGTGCACCACGTCGCCGCGGCAATGAAGTGAGAGACTGCGCCAAAGTATGGCGCGACGTGCGACACTCCCCCGAATTCGCATCCCCGTCTTGAGCCTTTCCCTCGCCGGCATTCCCGATGCCGGTTCCCCCTCAGGCGCGGGACCCCGTCAAGGTCACGCACCGCGAGCGACACTCCCAATGCCGTCCGTTAACGTTGAGTATTAGCCAAAATGCGGGAAAAACAAGGCAAACGCACTAACCAGCCGGGGAATTTGGCCGCTACGGTTAACAAGATTTCCCCAAGATATTCACAGCCCTAGAGCCGCAGAGCTGCCGCCATGCGCAGCATCGTGACCGTAAAGATCTCCGTAGGTTGAGAGCGAACCGTCAGAATTTACTTTAAGAGTGAAATAGGTGATGTGCACGGGAATCCTCTGTCGCAGCGGAACTTGTGAAGTCGTACCCGGTGTCGAGGCCGAAGAGTATGTCCGAGCCTGGCTCCATCCCTGGTCGTGCTTCATGAGGATCGCCGCCAGCTGGTCGGGATTCTGCACCCGCATGCACCCATGGCTTTCGGCGCGCACCGGGTTGGCGAAGAGATACTTTTGCGGCGTGTCGTGCATGTAGACGTCGTGCTTGTTGGGGAACACGAACTTGACCTTGCCGAGCACGTTGCCGGGTCCCGGCGGTTGGTAAAGTTCGAGATTGCGGATATCGACCCTGTTCCAGTCGACCGAATCGGGGTCGATCTCGCGGCCGCCATAGCGAACGCGCGAGGCCGTGACGCTGGAACACCGATGTGTTCCATCCGCCGCCGCCGAAGAACCAGGCGCCTCCTGCCGGAGGTATGGCCTGATCTCATCCACCTTGATCGAGGTCGGCACGTTCCAATAGGGACCGAACACCACCGTCTGCATCTCGTCGGAGAAGACGGGCGTCTGCGTGTCGGGTCTTACCGACGACGACGCGCGTCGTGTGGACGGGGCCGTCGTCCTTGACCACGCGCAGCATGAACTCGGGAATGTTGACCGTCACGTAGAACTCGCCGAGGTCGTGGGGCAGCCAGCGCCAGCGCTCCATGTTGAGGAGCACGGCCCTGATTTGCGCCGGGCTCCCGGCTGCATGCGGCGGCCTGCCGCCATTGAGGAGCCGCCTTGTACCTGCGCCGACGACGCCGTCGGGAGCGGCGCCATGAGCGATCTGGAAGCGCCGTACGGCCTCGGCGACCTCCTCGTCGAATTTCGTCTCTGCCGACTGGCGTTCCGTCAGGGCTCTCCGCCGCCATGTCGAGCCGCTTCCTGAGCAGCGCCACCTGCTCGTGCTCGACGCCGAGCTTGAGCACGGGACCGTCCGGAATGATGATCGCGGGCTTGGGCGTCTCGGTCTTGCCGCCGCGGAGCTCGAGCAATTTTTGTCTGAGGGCCTCGAATTGAGGCTGATCGGGCTGAAAGCTTCGGAGATAGGCCGGCCGGATCCGAGCGGAAGGCGATCGACTCGATCACTTCGGTCGGATTGGGCAACGCGAGCGTCGGGATCGAGATTGCGCGAGAGCCGCGCGGGCTCGATCCGGCCGCCGCGCGCATCGCGGGCATAGCCGAGCACGGCATAGCTGATCTTGATCTCGGCGTCGGCGAGCCACTCCGCGGCATTGGCGTCCGCGACATCGAACGTCGTCGGCCTCGGGCAGCACGTAGTCGGACGCGCGCAAGCCATAGTCGTCGGCCTTCTCGATCTCGGCGATGACGGCCTTGCCGCGATCGGTCACGCCGTTCTCGTCGACCCACAGCAGGCGCTGGTCGGGCGACCGCGTAGATACTCGACGAGCGCGCCTTGCTCGCTTTTCTTGGTCTCGGTGGTGGTGGTGAACTTGGCCGAGAGCCGCTCTGGATCGCGATGCGGATCGCTCGCTTCGGGTGATCAGCGCCTGCAGGCGCATCGGGTTCGGCGGCAGAGGCCGGCCCGCCAAGGAAGCGGTCAGAAGCAAAGTCAACGCGACACGATAAATGGACCTCATGATGTGCTCCCTCAAGCCGAATCGCGGCTGACCCTGCCTCGGACCCTGCCTTATCGCTCGAACGTCCCTCAACTCCTGCACTTTCGCCGGGACCGTGACGTTCCTGCCAAGCCCGGCGATGCGGTCAGTTCGGCTCTGGCCTCGAGCCCGATCTCGCGCATCTTGCGGTAGAGCGTCGACCGGCCGATCCCGAGCCTGCGGGCGATCTCCGTCATGCGTCCCCGATAGCGGCCAAACGCAAGCCGGATCATGTCGGCCTCGACCGCTTCGAGCGAGCGGATGTCGCCGGTATCGCTCAGCGCCGGGATGCCGATGGCGTCCTTGCCGTTGGCCTGCGGCACGTTGATGGTCAAGGGCGTACCCGGCGGACTCGCCGAGCATGACCGGCCCTTCGATGCGCGGGGTGCCTGATCCTTCGGCGCCGGCGCCGGCGGCACCGTGACGGCGTAGCCCTCCACATGGGCCGCGATCTGCGGAAATTCGTTCACCGTTAGCGTCGGCGCGTCGGCCAGCACCACGGCGCGGAACACGGCGTTCTCGAGCTGGCGGATATTGCCGGGCCAGCTGTAGCGCTGGAGCATGGCGACCGCGTCGGCGTCGATGCCGTCGATGCGCTTGCCCTCCTCGGCGGCGAATCTGGCGATGAAGTGGCGGACGAGCTCGGGCACGTCCTCAAGCCGCATCGCGCAAAGGCGGCACCCAGATGGGAAAGACGTTGAGCCGGTAATAGAGATCCTCGCGGAAGCGGCCCTCGTTGACGAGGCGATCAGATTCTGATTGGTCGCCGCGATCAGCCGGACATCGACCTTGACCGACGGCTTCGCGCCGACCGCGTTCGATCTCGCCGTCTTGCAGGACGCGCAGCAGCTTCACTTGGGCGTCGAGCGGCAAGCTCGCCGATCTCGTCGAGGAAGAGCGTGCCCTGGTCGGCCTCGACGAATTTGCCGATGCGCTTCTCTGCGCGCCGGTGGAGGAGCCCTTCTCGTGGCCGAACAGGATGCTCTCGAGCAGGATGCTCGGGAATCGCACCGCAATTCACGGTGACGAACGGGCCCGATTTGCGCGGCGCTTTCGCCCTGAATGGCGCGGGCGATCAGCTCCTTGCCGACGCCCGGACTCGCCCTCGATCAGGACGGGAATGGTCGAGTTGGCGGCCCGCTTGCCGAGTTCCAGCACCCGTGTCATGGCCTCGCTGCCCGCGATCAGATCGGCGAAGCCGAGCTCGCCTTTGGCCGAGGCCTTGATGCGGACCAGCTCGTCCGCCAGCGCCTCGATCTTGAGCGCGTTCTTGATCGAGACTTCGAGCCGCTCCGGGCTCACCGGCTTGACCACGAAGTCGACGGCGCCCGCCCGCATCGCCGTGATTGCGGCGTCGATGCTGCCATGGGCGGTCTGCACGATGGCGGGAGGCTTGCGCGGCAGAGCAGCGCATGGCGGAGAGAACCGCAAGCCCGTCGGTGCCCGGCATGATGAGGTCGAGCAGGACGAGGCAGATATCGCCCGCGCTGTCGGCCTTGAGGGTGGCAAGCGCCGTGTCGCCGCTGTCGGCCGTGGCGACGTGATAGCCGAACCGCTTGATGGTCTCTTCGAGGATACGACGTTGAGCAGGGTCGTCGTCGACGACCAGAACGCGCTTGGGCATGACGCAAAACTCGCTACGCTACGGACGGAACCTCCAGGAGGAGCCCGCGCCGGTGCCGCGGATCCCGATCGAGGCGGGCTGCTCCTGTGCCAAAACGTGCAGGCCGGAAGGGTAAATATCCCCTTTATCTTGGTTCGATTTTGGTGAGGCTCGCGGGTCTGGCCTCCGCGAAAAGGTCGAAAAGCGATGGCTCTTTGGTCCTTGCCGGAGGGCGCTGCCACTCCCACACTACGAAGCGACCCACGCATTCACGAGGTTCAAGCCGCCTATGCTGTCTAAAGTTCGTCACTGGCCCGAAGGGCGCCGCACCTGCCGCCACCGCCTCCGCCAAAGGCAAGATGCAAAGCCGAGGCGCATGCCGACGCGGGCGGAAAGTCGAGGCTCGGAGCATTGCCCGAATGGAGAGCTTGCCGATCTCTATGACGGGACGGGACTCGCCCAAGCTCAAGGCCGATCTCGACAGACCTCCGAGCGCGCGGCCAACGCCATGCAGGATCGCTATGCCGGCAAGCTCGCCAAGCTCCTCGATGGCGGCAAAGGGGGCGCGGCGCTGGCTCAGGCCGTGCGCGAGTTCGAGGCGCTCAACGACATCATGGGCCGCATCGTGTCCTATGCGAGCCTGCTTTACGCCGCCGATAGCTCAGACCCCAAGCGGCAGAAATTCTTCGGCGACATCCAGGAGAAGATCACCGCCATCTCCTCGAAGCTCCTGTTCTTTCCGCTCGAGCTCAACCGGCTCGACGATGCGAAGCTCGAGACGGCGATGGTCAAATCCGAGCTCGGCCATTACCGCCCTTGGCTCGAGGATCTGCGCAAGGAGAAGCCCTATCAGCTCGACGACAAGCTCGAGCAGCTGTTCCACGAGAAGGCGGTGACGGCGCGCGGCGCTTGGGATCGCCTGTTCAACGAGACGATGACCGTCGCTCAGATTCGAGGCCGACGGCGAGAAGCTCAGCCTCGAGCCCACGCTCAATCGCCTGCTCGATCCGGACGACGCAAAGCGCCGCGACGCCGCCGAGGCCTTGGCCAAGGTGTTCAAGGAGAATGTGCGGCTGTTCACGCTCATCACCAACACGCTGGCCAAGGACAAGGAGATTGCGGACCGCTGGCGCGGTTTCGTCGACGTCGCCGATTCACGCCACCTCGCCAACCGGGTCGAGAAGGAGGTGGTCGATGCGCTGGTGGCGGCCGTGCGCGAGGCCTATCCCCGCATCTCGCATCGCTATTACGCGATGAAGGCGAAGTGGCTCGGCAAGAAGACGCTGGCCCATTGGGACCGGAACGCGCCGCTGCCCGAGGAGCCGAAGCAGGTGATCTCCTGGGCCGACGCGCAAGAGACGGTGCTCACCGCCTACGGCAATTTCTCGCCCCGCATGGCCGATATCGCCGGCGAGTTCTTTGCCAAGGGCTGGATCGATGCGCCGGTGCGGGAAGGGAAGTCGCCGGGCGCCTTCTCGCATCCCACCGTGCCGAGCGCGCACCCCTATATCCTGCTCAACTATCAGGGCAAGCCGCGCGACGTGATGACGCTCGCGCACGAGCTCGGCCACGGCGTCCACCAGGTGCTGGCCAATGTGCAGGGTCCGCTGATGGCGCCGACGCCGCTGACGCTTGCCGAGACCGCGAGCGTGTTCGGCGAAATGCTGACCTTCCGCGCCCTGCTCAAGCAGGCGCCGAGCCTGCGCGAGCGCAAGGCGCTGCTCGCGGCCAAGGTCGAGGACATGATCAATACGGTGGTCCGCCAGATCGCCTTCTACAGTTTCGAGCGCAAGGTTCACACCGAGCGGCGCGACGGCGAGCTCACCAGCGACCGGCTCGGCGAGATCTGGCTCGAGGTGCAGCGCGAGAGCTTGGGGCCGGCCATCGAGCTGAAGCCGGGCTACGAGACGTTCTGGTGCTACATCCCGCATTTCATCCACGCGCCGTTCTACGTCTACGCCTACGCCTTCGGCGATTGCCTGGTGAACTCGCTCTATGCCGTCTACGAGAAGGCCGACAAGGGCTTCGCCGAGCGCTATCTCGACATGCTCGCGGCGGGCGGAACCAAGCATCACAAGGAGCTGCTCGCGCCGTTCGGCCTCGACGCCTCCGACCCGAATTTCTGGTCGATGGGGCTCAAGGTGATCGAGGGCCTGATCGACGAGCTCGAAGCCATCGACGCCGCGCACGCCAAGGCTTAGCGCCTCCTGTTGTACTTTTTGTATAACTATGTTATACGGAACGTATAACGGAGAGTAGCCATGAAAATCGAGATCAAGCGCATCGGCAATTCAGAAGGCTTTATCCTGCCGCGCGAGTTGATGCAGCGCCTTGGGCTGAAGCGCGGGCAGGCACTGCACATTACGGAATTGGCTGGGGGCGGCTTCCAAGCGCTGCCATATGATCCGGACTTCGAGAAGACAATGGAGATCGTCGATGAGATCATCGACGAGTATCGCGATACGCTGTCGGCGCTCGCCAAGTGACCGAGCCAAATTGGCTCACCTATGAACAGGCCATCGCGGCTCATAGCGCTCAGCTTCGCCGCTATGGCGGCGCTGCCGGTCTCAGGGACGAGGGCGCCTTACGCTCAGCGTTGGACCGCCCCGTAAACAAATGGCATTACGAAAACGCAGGGTTGCCGGAGCTTGCGGCCGCATATGCGTTTGGTCTCGCCAAGAACCACCCTTTTGTCGACGGCAATAAGCGCATCGCGTTCATTGCTATGGTTACGTTCCTCCGCAAGAATGGAATTGCGTTTCGACCCGAGCAGGCCCAGTCCACGGCAATCATTCTCGCCGTTGCGGCAGGCGAGGTGAGCGAAGAAAGTCTGGCGCGCTGGATTCGCGATAACTGGCCCGAGGGCAAGTCATCAGCATGACGGTCAGCATGACGCAGGTCTCGCTCGTACCCATTCTGCTGTGGGTCGCAGCACTCGCCGGCGCCGGCATTGCCATTTGGAGGGGACCGCGACCCGTCACGCGCGGCTTCGTCATCGACCGGCTCTTGCGCTACCTGTTCTTCTTTCCCCTCGGGCTCCAAGGGCTGTGGGCCTTTGTCGGCCACGTCTTCTTCCCCGCGCAATCGGCCGCTGCGATCGGCTGGTCCGATAGCCCGTTCCAATTCGAGGTGGGCATGGCCAATCTCGGCCTTGGGCTCGCTTCGCTTTATGCGGCCTTCAGGGGTTTCGAGGCGCGGCTCACGGCTTCTCTCGTTGCCGCCTCCTTCCTGATCGGCGCCGGTCTCTTCCACATCGGGGATCTCGTGGGGTCGGGGAATTTCGCTCCCGGCAACGCGGGGCCGATCATGGTCACCGACTTTGTTACCCCCATCGCCGTGCTCCTGTTGCTGTTTCTCGCAAGTGGATCGTCGTCTCGAGCGCGAAGGCCGAAATCGCCGACGACGGTTGCGCTCGAGGCTGAGTTTGAGACCGCCCGCAAGGCGATGCGCGAATATCGTGACGCCTTAAGCAAGCTCGGCAAGCAATAGTGCGGTTGTGCTCAGTACCGGGCGAAGACTTCCGTCGTGCCGTCCTTCTTGAGGAGAAGCACATCGTAAGGCTCGGTCTTCCCGTCCTGCTCCATTCCAGGCGATCCCACGGGCATCCCCGGCACGGCGAGACCCACCGCGTCGGGACGCTCGGCGATCAACCGCTTGATGTCGGCTGCCGGCACGTGGCCCTCGATGACATAGGGTCCGATCTTGGCGGTGTGACAGGCGGCAAGGTCCTCGCCGATACCCGCTTGGCGCTTGATGCGGTCGAGCGTCGATGGCGTGGCGGCGTTGACTTTCACGGCGAAGCCGTTTGCCTCAAGATGCTGCACCCAGGCGCCGCAGCATTCGCAGGTCGCCGATTTCCAGACTTCGATCGGACCTTCCACAGCGGCACTTGCCGGCCAGGTCCACAGCGCCAGGAAGAGCGCGAGCACGCGTTTCATGATCATGAGCTTACTCCTGTCGCGGAGAATGACTCTCTTCGCCCGTGGGCGCAATTCTCCCGCACCGCGGTGGTCTTGGCGTTTCCCGCTCTTATATGAGGGAGAGGAGAGGTGCCCCGCAAACCATTATGAACGACCGCCCATCAGACAAGGAGAAGAACCGATTCAGCGCCCGCGCCCGCCGCTATGGCAGGGTCGGGGCCAATGTCGGGGGGGTGGCCGCGCGTATCGCCGCGAGACGGATCTTCGGCCTCGACCCGGAACGCGACCGGGATGCCGTCTGCACTCGCCGCTGCGCTTGGGGGCCTCAAGGGCCCGATCATGAAGGTGGCGCAGCTCCTCGCCACTATCCCCGAGGCGTTGCCTGCCGAATATGCCGCCGAGCTCGGTCAGCTTCAAAGCCACGCCCCGCCGATGGGCGCGTCCTTCGTGGGGCGGCGCATGGCGGCCGAGCTCGGCCCCGATTGGGAGGCAAGGTTCGCGACGCTTCGCGCGTGAGGCGGCAGCCTCGGCCTCTCTCGGCCAAGTGCATCGCGCGATGAGCCATGACGGGCGCGCGCTTGCCTGCAAGCTGCAATATCCCGACATGCAGTCGGCGGTGGAGGCCGATCTTGCCCAGCTCGCCGTCCTCTTCTCGATCCACGCCCGGATGCGTCCTGCCATCGATACGTCGGAGATGCTGAAGGAAATCTCGGCGCGGCTGCGCGAGGAACTCGACTACGATCTCGAAGCGCGGCACATGCGGCTCTACGGCATCATTTTCGAGGGCGACGCGCTCATCCGCGTGCCCGAGGTGCTTTCCGAGCTGACAACCGGGCGGCTCCTCACCATGACCTGGCTCGGAGGCAGACGCCTGCTCGACTACACATCCCGCCCGCTCGAAGAACGCAACAGAATAGCCCGCGCCATGTTCCGCGCCTGGTGGTACCCGTTCAGCCATTACGGGGTGATCCATGGCGATCCGCATCTCGGCAATTACACCGTCTTCGAGGATGGCGAGGGGAGGGCCGCCGGGATCAATCTGCTCGACTACGGTTGCATGCGCACCTTCGCGCCCAAATTCATCCAAGGCGTGGTCGACCTCTATCAGGGTCTCTTGAGGAAAGATCGTGCCCTGATCGTGCATGCCTACGAGACCTGGGGTTTCGCCGGCCTGTCGAACGAGCTGATCGATATCCTCAATATCTGGGCGAACTTCATCTATGGCCCGATGCTCGAGGATCGCGTCCGTACCATTGCCGAAAAGGTGAGCCCCGGCAGTTATGGGAGGCAGGAGGCGTTTAAGGTGGCTCGCGGCTTACGCGAAAAGGGGCCGGTGAAAGTGCCGCGCGAATTCGTCTTCATGGACCGTGCGGCGATCGGGCTTGGCGGCGTGTTCCTGCATCTCAACGCCGAACTCAACTACCACCGCCTGTTCAACGACACGATCACAGGGGCCGACCTCGCCGATGTCGCGGCACGCCAGCGCACGGCCTTCGGGCAGGCCGGCGTGCCACTGCCCGAAGGTTCTTGAATGCGAGTAACTTAGAGCCAAGCTGTAGGAGCACAAGTTCATGCATAAGGCGAAGGCCTACTCTGCTTCCAGTGCGACATCGCCACTGGCCTCCGACACGATTCCGCGACGCGATCCGACCGAACGCGACGTGCAGATCGAGATTCTTTTCTGCGGCATATGCCATTCCGATCTGCATCAGGTCCGTAACGAGTGGAGCGGTGTCATGCCAACGGTCTACCCTTGCGTCCCTGGCCATGAAATCGTCGGCCGCGTCACCAAGGCCGGCTCGGCGGTCACCAAATACAAGCCTGGCGACCTCGTCGCGGTCGGCTGCATGGTCGACTCTGACCGCACCTGCCCGAATTGCCGGGAGGGCCTCGAGCAGTTTTGCCCGAACATGACCCTCACCTACAATTCGCCTGACAAGCACCTCGGTGGCGTGACTTACGGCGGCTACTCCGAGAGCATTGTCGTCGACGAGCATTTCGTCCTCCGCGTCCCTTCCAATCTCGACCTGGCCGGAGCCGCGCCGCTGCTCTGCGCAGGCATCACGACATACTCTCCCATGCGCCACTGGGGCGTGAGCGAGGGCAAGAAAGTCGGCGTCGTCGGTCTCGGCGGACTGGGTCACATGGGCGTGAAGTTTGCTCACGCCTTCGGAGCCCACGTCGTCGTCTTTACCACCTCGCCCGGCAAGAAGGACGCTGCGCTCGGCCTCGGTGCCGACGAGGTCGTCGTCTCGCGCAACGCCGACGAGATGAAGAAGCAGGCCGGCAGCTTCGACTTCATCCTCGACACCGTTTCGGCCGATCACGACATCAACGCTTACCTCAACATGCTCCGACGCGACGGCCATATGGTGCTTGTCGGCGCTCCCGAGAAGTCTCTCGGTGTGTTGGCGTTCAGCCTCCTCTTTGGGCGCCGCAGTCTCTCCGGCTCCATCATCGGCGGCATCGCCCAAACGCAGGAGATGCTCGATTTTTGCGGAAAGCATAACATCACGGCCGATGTCGAAGTCATCCCCGTCCAGAAGGTCAACGAAGCTTACGAGAGACTGCTCAAGTCCGACGTGAAGTACCGCTTCTGCATCGATATGGCGTCGCTCAAATCCGGGTAACCGGCGCGGCTCCGACAGATATCAACGGTTTAGCCGTGCAGCCTCGCCCCTCCGCGACCGGGAAGCGACGGATTGCTCGCCTGCCGGGCTTTATGGTATTGGCCGGGGCAGTAAGAGCCACGAACCGTCAGAGGGGAGTCCGATGCGCATCGATCCGAAAGAGGGCAGCCCGGCGATGGACTATGCCGAGCACACGAAGACCTACAAGCTGTTCTGTAGGCTCACGGCCTATACCATCCTCGGCGCTGTGCTGGTCATGGTGCTCCTCGCCTTGTTTGTGGCTTGAGCGGCCCGATTTCTCGCCTGCCAGCGGCGCTGCCGCGCCGCTCCCCTTCAGCCTTCGACATCAATCAGCGCAGACGCTCCTTCAGCCGTGCGCATTCATTGAGCCGCAAACACCACGATGATCGCGATTGGCGTGCCCGCCGAAGAAGAGGACGAGTCACGCATTGGGCTTACGCCTGAGACGGTCAAGAAGCTCGTCAAGGCGGGCGCCAACGTCACCATCCGCGCCGGCGCCGGATCGCGGTCCCATTTTTCCGATGAGGATTACAAGGCGGCAGGCGCGAAGATCGCCAAGACCGACGCCGATGCCGTCGCCGACGCCGACATCGTGCTGACGGTGAGGCGACCGCGCGTCGACATCGTCAAGGGCATGAAGAAGGGCGCGGCGGTGATCGGCATGCTCGATCCGTTCGCCGACGCCGAGGGCCTCGACCAGCTCGCCAAAACCGGCGTCGCGCTCTTCGCCATGGAACTCATGCCACGCATCAGCCGCGCGCAGAGCATGGACGTGCTTTCGTCGCAGTCGAACCTCGCCGGCTACAAGGCCGTGCTGGACGCGGCCGCCGCATTCGAGCGGGCGCTGCCAATGATGATGACGGCGGCGGGCACCGTGCCTGCTGCGCGCATCTTCGTCATGGGCGTGGGCGTCGCCGGTCTTCAGGCGATCGCCACGGCGCGGCGGCTCGGTGCCATCGTCACCGCCACCGACGTGCGCCCGGCTGTGAAGGAACAGGTGGCTTCGCTCGGCGCCAAGTTCATCGCGGTCGAGGACGAGGAGTTCAAGCAGGCCGAGACCGCCGGCGGCTATGCCAAGGAAATGTCGGACGCCTACAAGAAGAAACAGGCGGCGCTCGTCGCCGAGCACGTCAAGAGCCAGGATATCGTCATCACCACGGCGCTGATCCCGGGACGGCCTGCGCCCAAGCTCATCTCGAAGGAAATGATCGAGAGCATGAAGCCCGGCTCGATCATCGTCGATCTCGCTGTCGAGCGCGGCGGCAATGCCGAACTCGCCAAGCCCGGCGAGATCGTCTCGCATAAAGGCGTGCGCATCATGGGTCGCCTCAATCTTCCGGGCGCGGTGCCGGTCAATGCCTCGAGCCTTTACGCCCGCAACCTCCAGGCCTTCGTCGAGCCTTTGATCGACAAGGAGAAGAAGACGCTCGCCGTCAATTGGGACGACGAACTGGTCAAGGGCACGCTTATTGCGCGCGATGGCGCCATCGTGAACGCCGCGATCGCCGAACGGCTCGGGCCCAAGCCGGCGGCTGCCCCGGCGAAGAGCGGCACCAAGCGCCAAGCGAAGGAGGCCAAGTCATGAAGCATCCGAGGCGCGGTTTCGCGCTCGCTGTTCTTGTCTTCGCCATGGCCGCCGCGTGGATGTTTGCCGGGACGGCGTTGGCGGCCACGGCCGGATCGTCGGAGGGCGGGCACGATTTCGTCTTCCACTTCTCCATTTTCGTGCTGGCGATCTTCGTCGGCTATTTCGTGGTGTGGAGCGTGACGCCGGCTCTGCATACGCCGCTGATGTCGGTGACGAACGCCATCTCCTCGGTGATCGTGGTCGGCGCGCTGCTTGCCGTGGCGGTGGAGGCGCCCGATGCGGCGGGCTCCTCCGGTCATGTCCTCACCAAACTGCTCGGTTTCGCCGCGCTGCTCATGGCGAGCGTCAACATTTTCGGCGGCTTCCTCGTCACCCAGCGCATGCTCGGCATGTACCAGAAGAAAAAGAAATGAGCTCGGATCTCGTCGCGCTGCTCTATCTCGTCGCGGGCGTCCTCTTCATCCTGGCGCTGCGCGGGCTGTCTTCGCCCGAGACGTCGCGGCGCGGGAACTATCTCGGCATGGCCGGCATGGCGATTGCCGTGGTCACGACGCTTGGCCGTGGCGCAGCCGAAAGAACCGCTCACTTGGGCGATGATCGTGGGCGGCGTCGCCATCGGCGGCGGCATCGGCGCCGTGACCGCGCGGCGCATCCCCATGACGGCGATGCCGGAGCTCGTTGCCGCCTTCCACTCGCTGGTCGGCATGGCGGCGGTGCTGGTTGCGGCCGCCGCCTTCTATGCACCGGAGGCCTTCGGCATCGGCGCGCCGGGCGCGATCCCCACTGCGAGCCTGATCGAGATGTCGCTCGGCGCGGCGATCGGCGCCGTCACCTTCACCGGCTCGGTCATCGCCTTCTTGAAACTTTCCGGGCGCATGTCGGGCAAGCCGATCATCCTGCCTGCGCGCCACCTCCTCAATATCGGGCTCGCGATTGCGCTCGTTGCCTGCGTCGTGCATGTTCTGCCTCGAGCAGAGCGCGATCTATTTCTGGGCGATCGCGGCGCTGTCCTTCCTGCTCGGCATCCTCATCATCGTTCCCATCGGCGGCGCCGACATGCCGGTGGTCATCTCGATGCTCAATTCCTATTCGGGATGGGCGGCGGCCGGCATCGGCTTCACCCTCGGCAATTCCGCGCTCATCATCACCGGCGCTCTCGTCGGCTCGTCGGGCGCCATCCTCTCCTACATCATGTGCAAGGGAATGAACCGCTCCTTCATCAGCGTGATCCTCGGCGGCTTCGGCGGCGAGGTGGCGGGACCGGCGGCGGGCGCCGAGCAGAAACCGGTGAAGCTCGGCTCGGCGGAAGACGCGGCCTTCCTCATGAAGAACGCCGGCAAGGTGATCGTGGTGCCGGGTTACGGCATGGCGGTGGCGCAGGCCCAGCATGCGCTGCGCGAGATGGCTGACGGATTGAAGAAGGCCGGCGTCGAGGTCAAATATGCGATCCACCCGGTGGCCGGCCGCATGCCCGGCCACATGAACGTGCTGCTCGCCGAGGCCAATGTGCCGTATGACGAGGTGTTCGAGCTCGAGGACATCAATTCCGAATTTCCGCAAGCCGACGTGGTCTATGTGATCGGCGCCAACGACGTGACCAATCCTGCGGCCGAGGACGACCCAACCTCGCCGATCTACGGCATGCCGGTGCTCGAGGTGTGGAAGGCGGGCACGGTGCTGTTCAACAAGCGGTCGCTCGCGTCGCGGTTACGCCGGCATCGACAACCCGCTCTTCTATCGCGACAACACCATGATGGTGCTCGGCGACGCCAAGAAGATGACCGAGGAGATCGCCAAGTCATTGTGACGCGGCGTGCCGGTTATCGCCGCAAAGCAATCGAAGAATCGCCCAATTGCCGGCTCGATTCCGCCGCTAGGAGCGCCTGGCACGAGAGTTCAAATCTCCCTAGGTCCTGCCCTCATCGGCCGGCGCAGGGGATAGCGCCCCGCGACCCGTGAACCTTTTTTAAGCATAAGGCGTCAATCGAGGGCGCGAGGTTCCGATGCCCGCTTGGCATGGTATTGCGACGCCCGCGGCTTCCTATCGGAGCAGTGACCTTTGAAGCGTCATTCAAGGAGCGTTCATGAATGTCAGGAATTAACTCGAACCACCGCTTTGAACGAAATGTCTCGAAAGGTATTGCTTGAACCATGCTGAACCTCATTCTTGCACTTGCCGGCATCTTCGCGCTGATCGTCATCGTCGGCCGATTGCTGCACCGCTATTTCATCTACCTACCCGACCGCACGCGCGTCGATCCAAAGGACGCGGGACTTCAGGGCGTCGAGGAGGTGGCCTTCAAGGCGACCGACGGCACCAAGCTCATCGCCTGGTATCGCCCGCGCGCGGGTCGAAGCCGACGCTTCTCTACTTCACCGGCAATAGCGGGAACGCCGCCAGTCGCGCCGGCAAGATCAAGACGATCGCCGCCGACGGTTATGGCGTGTTCATGCTCAATTATCGCCGCTATGGCGGCTCGGAGGGCAGGCCGAGCGAATCGCAGAATCACCGCCGATGCCTCGAGCGCCTACGATTGCTTGCGCGGACTCGGCGTCGCCCCGCACGACATCGTCGCCTATGGCGAATCGCTCGGCACGGCGGTTGCAACCAGGCTCTCGCTCCAGCGCCATGTCGAGGCGCTCGTGCTCGAAGCGCCGTTCACCTCGATCGTCGATGTCGGGAAACTCATGTGGAAGGGGTTCCCGCTCAGCCTGATCATGGCCGATCAGTATCGCACCATCGATCGGATCGGCGCGGTGAAGGTGCCGCTCTTCATCATTCACGGCGGCCGCGACGCGATCATCCCTCTCGATCAGGCGCGGCGCGTCTTTCATGCCGCCAACGAGCCGAAGAATCTGTCGGTCGTGCCGCAGGCCGGCCATAACGATCTGTTCGACCGTGGCGCGTGGGAGCACGGTGCGCAGCTTTCTCGACGCGCTCAGGCCTGTGCCGTCCCGGTCAAGGTCAGGGCCAAGGCTGGGCGCAGGATCGAGATCGCCGCAGCGGCGAGCGGCGAGGCCCGGTAGCAGCCTCGGTTATCCGGCGGGTGAGCCAGGCTCCACTCCGTCATTCCGGCGTAAGCCGCAATCCAGAGACGCAGGCACGGAGATATGCGCCTGGAAACCGGCTTTCGCCGGTATGACGAGACTCGGATTGAGTGATTAGCGGCGCGGACCGCGCGGCTTGCGGCGCGGGGCCTTGACCCGCCTCCGCCTTCGCGCTGCGCCTTCTTGCGGGCAAGCTTCCGCGCCCGGCGGATGGCCTCGGCCTTCTCGCGGGCGCGCTTCTCTGACGGTTTCTCGTAGTAGTTCCGGAGCTTCATCTCGCGGAAGATGCCTTCGCGCTGCATCTTTTTCTTCAGGGCCCTCAAGGCCTGATCGACATTGTTATCGCGAACGACGACTTGCACGAGCTTCTCTCTCTCCGCTTGGCCGATTGATTGTCAGGGTGGGAGGCGGGAGGCCAAATAAAACCCCGGCCGGAAACCGGTCAGGGCCCCGCGTCCGGACGTGCTCTAACAGAAGGGCCGCGCATTGTCCAGATCGGCAGGTCTCAACTCTTGGGGTAGAGCCGG
Organism: uncultured Alphaproteobacteria bacterium; assembly: GCA_963776655.1. Taxonomy (GTDB): domain Bacteria; phylum Pseudomonadota; class Alphaproteobacteria; order Rhizobiales; family Methyloligellaceae; genus Methyloceanibacter. Next base: position 168,617 of record CAVZNL010000006.1, read on the forward strand.
GTGACGTGGCCCATCTTGCGGCCCGGGCGCGCTTCGGCCTTGCCGTAGAGATGGACGGCGGTGTCGGGTTCGGCGGCAAGTTCGCGCCATTTCTCGACATCGGCGCCGATCAGATTGGTCATCACCGCGTCGCTGTGGCGCGCGGTGTCGCCGAGCGGCCAGCCCGAGATCGCCCGGATATGGTTCTCGAATTGGCTGGTGAGGCAGGCATCGATGCGTCCAATGCCCCGAATTGTGTACGCGCGGCGCAAATTCATTGACGATCAGCCCGGGCCGCTCTCCCCCGCGCGCGAACATCTCGACGCAGAGGACGCCGACATGGGAGAGCGCATCGGCGATCTTGCCGGCGATGGTCCTCGCCTCGACCGCCAAGGCCGGCGCGATGCGGGCCGGCGCGCGGCTCGATGGCGAGGATGCCGCCCTCGATGCACGTTCTCGACCGGATCGTAGAACTGCATCTCGCCCCGCCGTCCCCGCACGACGATCACCGACACCTCACGCTCGAAGGGAACGATTCCTTCGACCAGCGCCGGCACCGCGCCGAGGCTTGCGAGCGCGGCGGAGGCGTCCTCCTTGGAGCGGATCGGGACCTGACCCTTGCCGTCATAGCCGAGGCGCCTTGTCTTGAGCAGGGCAGGGAGGCTTACGCGCGGGAGCGCGTCTCAGCAAGATCGTCGAGCGAATCGACGACAGCATAGGGCGCGACGGCAACGCCGAGCCCGGACACGAAGTCCTTCTCGGCGAGCCGGTCCTGTGCGACGGCGAACGACTTGGCGGAAGGAAAGACGGGAACGAGCCGTGCGGCGGCCTCGAGCGCGGCGGCCGGCACGTTCTCGAACTCGCAGGTCACCACATCGACGCCGCCAGCAAATCGTGCGATCGCATCGGCGTCAGCATAAGCGCCGACCGACGTCGCCGCTGCGACATCGAAGGCCGGGCGCGTCGGCTTCGTCGGAATAGATATGGGTCTTGAGGCCGAGCCTTGCGGCGCTCATGGCGAGCATGCGGCCGAGCTGGCCGCCGCCGAGAATGCCGATCGTGCTGCCGGGTGGCAATGGGCCGTCAGGCATTATCCTCGACCGCCTCGGCAACGGAATCGGTTTGTGCAGCGCGCCAGGCCATGACGCGGGCCGCCAAGCGCCGATCGCCGAGCGCGAGGATCTGAGCCGCGAGCAGGCCCGCATTGGCGGCGCCGGCCTCGCCGATGGCGAGCGTCCCAACCGGCACGCCAGCCGGCATCTGGGCGATGGACAGAAGACTGTCGAGGCCTTTCAGCGCGCGGCTCTCGATCGGAACGCCGAGGACCGGCAGCTCGGTCATCGAAGCGGTCATGCCGGGGAGGTGGGCGGCGCCGCCGGCGCCGGCGATGATGACCTTCAGTCCGCGCTCGCGCGCGCTCGTGGCATAGGCGTAAAGCCGCTTCGGGCGTTCGGTGCGCCGACACGACCTTGGTCTCGTAGGCGACCTTGAGCGCATCGAGGACTGCGGCCGCGGCCTTCAGCGTCGGCCAGTCGGAGCGGCTGCCCATGATGATGCCGACGACGGGCTTTTCATCGCTCATGCTCGATTCTCTCGGAAAGAAAGCGGCCTGGCGGCGGAAAGCGCGGGATTATAGGGACGGACACCTGCTTGGCAAGGCACGTTCGTCGCGGATCGACTCAGGCGATGATGTCGGGCAGGAGCTGGTCTTCGATGCGGGCGATCTCGTCCTTGAGGGAGAGCTTTTTCTTCTTGAGGCGCTTGAGCTGAAGGGCGTCGGCACGGCCCGATTCCTCGAGCGCATTGATGGCGCTGTCGAGGTCGCGATGCTCTTGCTTGAGCCTGAGCAGCGTCGCCCGGAGCTCGCGAATCTCCTCGCTCTCCATCGGACGTCCCCTGCTCCTTGCCTCTCTCCGGGACGGCCGAAAGTATCGCGGCGAACCGGGGGCGGCGCAAGGCCTTGGCGCGATTTGCAAACGGGTGTCAGCGGTCCGATCGGAGCAGGAGCGACAGCAGACCGCAGGCCGGCGATTAGACAAATCGTCGTCGATTTGACACAATGGATAGTACCGAGACCAACTGATATGGAGGTCCGATATGGCGCTTGACGCACACCTCGAGGAGTTATCGGAAAAGCATCGTGCATTGGATCGCAAGATCGAAGAGGAGTTGGCGAGGCCAACCTCGGACGACCTCAAGATCGCGGAGTGGAAGCGTCAAAAATTGCGTCTCAAGGATGAGATGGAGCGTCTCAAGCACGAGCTGAGCCACTAGGGCTCATCCGCGCTCAGGAGTTTTGACAAGGCCGTGGGGGCGCAAGAGGTTTGCGCCCCGCGGCCTTTAATTTTCGGCTTTCATGCCGCAATTCGGCGCCGGCCGCGCGCTAGGCTGACGGCGAATTGCACCCGCAAGCGGCAGAGGGGAGGGCATGGCGCGAATGCAAAGCGATCGATGCCGATCGACGGATGCGGCTTGCGCTCCTTGCCTTGTCCTCGTCTGGCTTGGCTCTCCCGGCGCAGGCTGCCGAGAAGGACCTGACCGACAGGGGCGAGGTGCTCGTCAAGGAGAATTGCTCGCGCTGCCATGCCATCGGCACGGAGGGCGACAGTCCGCATCCAGAGGCGCCGCCGTTCCGGACTCTCTCCGCCAAGTACCCGGTCGCGGATCTTGCCGAATCGCTCGCCGAGGGCATCGTCTCGGGCCATCCGGACATGCCGATCTTCGTGTTCAGCCCGCCCGACGTCGCGGCGATCATCGACTATCTGCAGTCGATTCAGGACAGCCCGCGCGCCTGCCGGGGCACCGGAGTAGTGTTGGGCGCTGCTTCGCTGTCGCCGCGCCCTCGGCGGACAGCAGCTAAATCTGCGCCGCGTCCTCCTCGCCGGCGGTGAATTCTCCTTCCGTGAGCTTACGCCTTGCCTCGGCTCGCTTTTCCGAAATGGGGGCCATGCGTGAGCGGTTCACGGAAAATTAGACTTAACGGATCGATAAAGGACGACGATGACACGCTGTTGCCGCCTTTTTCCGGAGCTAATGGCGGCAAGGGACGGGGAGAGCCGCCATTAACAAGCTCATTGTTTCGCTGTTGGTGCTCAGCGCCATCGTCTGCGGGGCGATCTACATGGTGGTGAGCCCCGCGCCCGCCGATCAAGCGGGCGGGGAGCGAGCCGCAGTCGCGGCACGCTCGCCTATCAGGAGAAGATCGCGCGGGCCGACCGAGGACGCGAAGCGAGCAGCAAGCGACGGCTCGCCGAAGCACCGTTCCGGCGCAGACCGCTCCGGCGCAGGAGACGCAGCAGCCCCCGCACCCGACGCCGGAGCAGCGTCCGACTGACCTCGGAGCACGGCCGAAGCGACATGGCGGCCTTGCCTCCCGGACGAGGGCGCCGGCGACAGCGATCCCAACGCGCTTCCCTGGCAGCACGCCGAGCCCGAATCCATCCGCCGTGCCCGGAATGGATGGAGGGAGCGCCCGATCCCATGGCCGACCAGCCCGGCGACTATGACGATCCCTCCGACCCATGGCCGCACTGCCGGAAGAGGACAATCGATCCGAATGCCTGGCCGGGCGGACCGGAAGAGGAGCCTCAGGAATGGGTGCAGGTGCTGGTGTCGGGCGCCGGGATGCATGGAACGGCGTCCGAGGATGCGCCGATGCTGTTCGCCTTCCCTTACGGCCGCATGCTTCAGAGTGGTGTCGCGTTATGAAGGCTGGGTCGAGGTCACCGATCCCCAGAGCGCCGCGACCGGCTGGATGCAGGCACAATATCTTGCGCCCGTCGCCGCGCCCGGATACGCCGCAGAGAGCGAGGCGATGTATGACGAGGAGGATCCGCGCTGGCGCAGGGGCTGGTTGCGGCGAAATGGCGGCGGCTTCGTCGACATGCTCAATCGCGCGCTGGGCGGTTTCTGACGAGGCGCGGTCGGCACGTTCGCGAACATGACGCCGTCGGCATGGACGCCGCGCCGCCGAAACATGTTGCGGATGGCGACCGGACCAAACGCGCTGAGCAGGTCCCTGACGAGATCCTTGAAGCCTTCGCTCACCGCCATCGCGCGGCCGCTCACACCAGAGGCGAAATGGGCTCGCGGCGATCGCTTTGAGGATGCCCGGCGGAAGAATGTCCGGCATCTTGGCCGGCGGTGGCTGGGTCGGAGGCCTTGCCGCCCTGGCCATTGGCGCCCTTTGCCGCCACGCGAAGCTCGCGCTCGACGGCGCTGCGGGCGGCCTCGTTCTGCGTGTAGAGCTCCATATGCTCGGCGTCTTCCTCGGCCACCGGGGTGAGCGCCTCATCCTGTAGAGCTTGGCGTGCGGGTCGGCCTCGACCTTGCGCACGATGCGTCTTCAGATGCCACCAGCGCCGCGCCACTAGCGCGAGCTTGCGGGCGATGTCGGCGGCGTAGCGGCCGTAGAACACGAGCGGCGATTCGAGCGGCAGACCGGAGCGGCGGTCGTGACGGTATTTGATGCGGAAGATGCCCCATTGCAGCGGATGCAGATTCTCGACCGGCACCGCGCTCGAGAACCAGAACAAGACCGGCATCAGCGAGCGGATATTGATGCCGCTGGCATAGGCGCGGCGGACGATCGTCTCGAGGTGATCGTCGGTATAGTAGATGGCCCCAGGCGGTGCGATAGGCCTCCTTCCACTCCGCTTCCGTCATCTTGGGATGGGCGGTGACGACGTGCTCGACGTTCGTATTTGTTCATGTCGGGGTCCATCCACACGCCCTTTTCCAGCAGCACCTTGTGGTCCTCGGAGCCCGGCAGCGGCGTGAGGATGAAAAATTCGAGCATGTCGAGCGGCAGCTCTTTCTTGATGATCTCGAGATCGTGCCGGATCGACTCCGGCGTGTCGTTCGCGAAGCCGAGGATGTAGCCGGCGTAGGTGATGATGCCGACCCGTTTCCATTCGAGCAGCATCTTGCGGTACTCGGTGATCTTGTTCTGCCGCTTCTTGGCGGCGATCAAATTGGCGGGGTTGATGTTCTCGAGCCCGATGAACACGCGGGTGACGCCGGCGCGCCGCGATTTGTCGATGAAGTTCGGGATGCGGTGGCAGAGCGTGTCGACCTGGATGCAGAAGCGGACGTCCAGGCCATCCTCTTCGCGCAGCTTGATGATGCGGTCGTAGATCGCTTCCCAGTCCTTGTTGCGGGCGAAATTGTCGTCGGTGATGAAGAAGCGGTTGACCCCCTGTTCGAAGTTCATGCGGATGATCTGCTCGACGCTGTCGGGCGCAGCGATAGCGCGACTTCCGCCCCTGCACGTTGATGATGGTGCAGAAGGAGCACTGGAACGGGCAGCCGCGGCCGGCGTCGAAGCTCGTCACGTTGCCGATGGTGCGCGCGGATGAAGTCGAGCGGGCAGGAAGGGCGGGGCGTCGATGTCGCCGATATCCGGCAGATGCTTCATGTGATCGTAGAGGGGTCGCAACTCGCCGCGCGCGGCGTCGAGGATCACTTCATCGAGGCCTTCCTCGGCCTCGCCGGCGTAGATCGAGATGCCGAGCCGCTGCGCGTCCTTGATGTCGTCGGGCAGCTCCTTGAGCATGGCGAGGCAGCCTGAGACGTGGAAGCCGCCGATCATGACTTGCACGCCGGCCGCACGCAACGGCCGGGCGATGTCGACGGCGCGGGGGAACTCGTTCGACTGCACGCCGACGATGCCGACCAGGCCTTGACCGCCATTCTCGGCGATGCGGCGCGCGATCTCGTGCGGGCGCACGCGGGTATTGGTCTCGTCCATGGCCATGACGTCGATGGGCAGGTCGGGGCCGAGCAGCTGCCGCTCGGCCGCGCCGCGGGCAAGGCTATAGACGGCGGCGAGCGAGTTCGACGGCATGGTCGAGCGCAACCACTGCACGACATAGCCGTCGTTGTCGTAATGCGACGGCTTGATCAGGATGAGCTGAAAGCGCGGCGTTGGTCGTCCGAGTTTTGCTGATCATCCCTCAATCCTAGTCGAGGCGTCGTGCCTCGCGCGCGAAGGTTCGACCTGAAGTCGCCCCGCGCGCTTTACCGTGAGATCGCGCTCCTTGACCCGATGATCCGGAGATTAGCCCTCCGAGCCCGTTCTTGCGCTGCTTCTCAGAGGCTTCGACTCACTCAAACACATTATCCGACGGCGGTCCAATTGATTAGGGGGCAATCTGCTCCGGAGGGCGGATTTCCGCCGGATTGCCGCACCCGGTCGAATTCGGCGATGTCCTTGGCCAGGAAATAGTTGAGCATGGTGCGGATGGTCGCGATCACCGCGAGCTTTGCAGATATCGTCCCAGGTCGGGGCGACTGCCGTGCGCACGAGGTCGGCGGCGAGAGCAAATTCGAGCGCGAGCAGTATCCAGGTTGCGAACCTGATCCAGATCTCGCGGCCTCGCATCTCGTCCGCCGTCCGTCCGATGACGGCGAGCGTCACCGAGAGGAGCGCCTGGAGGGACGCCGAAGGCGACGACGAGGACGGCGCCCCCTTCGATGACGAGGGCGATGATAGCTTGCGATCAGGCTGAATTGTTCTTCGAGCGGAATGGCTCAGTCCCCCAAACCCACATTCAGATTGACGCAAACCCCTTCGTCCGGCGCAAGCCCCGATTTGCCTGCGACCCACGCCTTACACCGTCTTCGCCAGGTCGCGCAGCTTGAATTTCTGGATCTTGCCGGTCGAGGTCTTGGGCAGATCGACGAACACGACGTGGCGCGGGACATTTGTAGCGGGCGAGCTTCTCCTTGCACCAGGCGATGATCTCTTCTTCCGTGACTTTCGCGCCGGCCTGCGTCTCGACGAAGGCGCAAGGGGTCTCGCCCCATTTTGTGTCCGGCTTGGCGACGACGGCAGCGGCGGCGACCGCGGGGTGCTTGTAGAGCACGTCCTCGACCTCGATCGACGAGATGTTCTCGCCGCCCGAGATGATGATGTCCTTCGACCGGTCCTTGAGCTGGATATAGCCGTCGGAGTGCATCACGCCGAGATCGCCGGAATGAAACCAGCCGCCGGCGAACGCCTCGTCGGTGGCTTTTTTGTTCTTGAGATAGCCCTTCATCACGATATTGCCGCGGAACATGACTTCGCCGAGCGTCTCGCCGTCGGCGGCGACGTCTTCCATCGTCTCGGGGTCCATCACCGTAAGCCCTTCGAGCGCGTGATAGCGCACGCCCTGGCGGATGCGCTTGTCGAGCCGATCATCGGGCGGAAGCTCGTCCCAGGCGGCGTGCCACTCATTCAGCGTGGCGGGACCGTAGGTCTCGGTCAGGCCGTAGAGATGGGTCAGCTCGAAACCCGCTTCGTCCATCCTGGCGAGGACAGCGGCGGGCGGCGGCGCCGCGGCATGGCTGAAAGCGAGGCGCTGGGGAAAGAGGCGCCGCTCCTCGTCGCTTGCGTCGAGCGAGCGCGGCCATGACGAAGGGGGCCCCGGACAGATGTGTCACTTTGTTGTCGGCAATGGCGTCATAGATCGGTTTGGCCCGCACGGCACGTAGGCAGACATGCGTGCCCGAGAGGAGCGAGATCGACCAGGGAAAGCACCAGCCGTTGCAGTGGAACATCGGCAGCGTCCAAAGATAGATCGGGTGCTGGCCCATGCCGGTTGCGAGCACGTTGGCGTAGCACATCAGGGCCGCGCCGCGATGATGGTAGACCACGCCTTTGGGGTTTCCGGTGGTCCCGCTGGTATAGTTGAGGGAGATCGCGTTCCATTCGTCCTGCGGCATCGTCCATGGAAACGCGGGGTCGCCATCGGCGATGAAATCCTCATAGTCGAGACTACCGAGCCCCGGTCCTTCAATGCCGTATTCGAGGTCGCGGTAATCGACCAGAAGCGGCTTCACTTTCGCCTGTTTGAGCGCCGCGGCGAGCACGGGGGCGAACTCGGTGTCGCCGATCAGGACCTTGGTGTCGGCGTGGTCGAGCATGAAGGCGATTGCCGGGGCGTCGAGGCGTGTATTGATGGCATTGAGCACGGCGCCGAGCATGGGCACGCCGTAATGGGCCTCAAGCATCGCAGGGGTGTTGGCGAGCATCACCGAAACGGTGTCGCCAAGGCCGATCCCGCGCGAGGCAAGCGCCGAGGCAAGCTTGCGGCTGCGCGCGTAGAACTCGGCGTAAGAGGTTCGCGTCTTGCCGTAGACGATCGCGGCGTGGCCGGGATGGACGGCAGCCGCCCGTTGCAAGAAGACGAGCGGGGTCAGCGGCTGGTAGTTCGCCGGCGTCTTGTCCAGTCCGGTGTCGTAAGGGTTGGCCATCGCCATCCACGAGGCGCGTTTCCTGCTCGCAGCCTAGCGAAGGGATGAGCCGATCGGCAATCGGAAACCGGAAAGAGGCAAACGGCGGAACAACCGAAGCGGCACGACCAAGGCGGCCGGAGCAACGCTAGCCGCTCGCACGAGGCGACTACTCCGAGGGGGTGTCGCTTGCGCTTCAGGTCTTTAAGCTTGGCGAACACGGATTCGATGTCCGGCGTCTCTTCCTCTTGTTCGGGAGCCGACATGGCGGCGCGCGCCTCTTGCTCCAGCGCCGTGGCCATCGGCCGCTCGGGCTCGGGTTGAGACGGGGGCTCAGCCGGCACGGCGGTGCTCTGTTCGGTCGGGATTAGCGTCCCGGCCTTGGGCTGTTCCGTAAGCCCGGCCTCTTTACGCTCGCGCTCGAGCCGTGCCGAGGCCTTCTTCACTTCGGCGTCGAGATCGATCTGCGAGCATAGCCCGAGCGTCACCGGGTCCTGAGCCTGGAGATTGGGCGAATTCCAATGGCTCCGCTCGCGTATGGCGATGATCGTCGGCTTGGTGGTGCCGACCAGCCGCATGATCTGCGAGTCCTTAAGCTCGGGATGGTTCTTCAACAGCCAGAGAATGGCGTTCGGCCGGTCTTGACGGCGCGATACCGGCGTGTAGCGCGGTCCACGCTTCGTCTTCACCACGGGCACCTCGACCTTGGGCTCCGACAGCTTGAGCCGGTGCGAGGGGGTGCGCTCCGCCTTGGCGATCTCCTCGCGGGAGAGCTGTCCTGAAGAGATCGGGTCCATGCCCTTGATGCCGTGGGCCACGTCGCCGTCGGCGATGCCCTTTACTTCGAGCACATGCAGCCCGCAGAACTCGGCGATCTGCTCGAAGGTGAGCGAGGTATTGTCGACCAGCCAGACGGCGGTCGCTTTCGGCATCAGAGGGGCGCGGTCCATGGCTTCCAAGCTTGAGAGGTCGGCCTTTCGCCCCTTCGGCGAAAGACGAAATGCGAAATCACAGGAAGGGGAATGCCGCTTATATAAGGCGTGATCCGCCTTTAAGCAATTGTCGTTTGAGCCGCAGAGGCTCTAGCGCATTTCGAGCACGATTTTGCCGATATGGCCGGGATCGTCGATCCGGCGGTGGGCGTCGGCGGCCTGTTCGAGCCTGAAGGTGGAGTCGATCACGGGCTTGAGCTTCCCTTGGGCGATCAGCGGCCAGACATGCTGCTCGACCCCCTTCGCCATGCGCGCCTTGGCTTCAGGCGTCTGGGCGCGGAGCGTCGAGCCGGTGAGCGTGAGGCGGCGCAGCATCAGCCGCATCAGGTCGATCTCGACCTTGGAGCCCTTGAGGAAGGCGATCTGCACGATCCGACCGTCAAGCGCGGCGGCGCGCAAATTGCGCTCGATGTAGTCGCCGCCCACCATGTCGAGGATGACATCGGCGCCCCGGCCCCCGGTCGCGGCGCGCACGGCCTCGACGAAATCCTCGTCACGATAGTTGACGGCGCGTACCGCGCCGAGCGTCAGGGCGGCGCGCGCCTTGTCCGCGCTTCCCACCGTCGCGATGACATGGGCGCCGAGCGCGGCGCCGATCTGGATCGCGGTCGTGCCGATGCCGCTCGTGCCGCCATGCACCAACAGCCATTCCCCGGGCTTCAGCGCAGCGCGCTCGAACACATTGTGCCAGACCGTGAACACGGTCTCCGGCAGGGCCGCCGCCTCGACCAAAGTGAGACCTTGCGGCACCGGCAGCGTGGTGCCTTCCGGGGCCACCGCATATTCGGCGTAACCGCCCCCATTGACGAGCGCACAGACGCGGTCGCCCTCCCTGTAGCGGGCGGCACCAGGGCCGAGCTTCACGACCGTGCCGGCAACCTCGAGCCCGAGAAGGTCTGAGGCGTCCTTGGGCGCCGGGTACAGGCCCTGACGCTGGAGCACGTCCGGCCGGTTGATGCCGGCGGCGGCAACCTCGATCAGGACCTCGGCCGGACCGGGCTCCGGGACGGGCCGTGTCACCGGAACGAGAATCTCGGGTCCGCCGGCGCCGCTGGCTTCGATTGCGGTCATGGTCTTTGGCGGCATCGCGCTCTTCATCCTTCACTCGGGTGACGACAGTTAGGGGATTAGCACGAGGTCGCATAGTGCTAGGATGCACGCATGGACCTGGACGAACTTCAGCCGATCAAGAAGCCCAAGGGCTTCGAACTCGGACAAGACCTGAGCAAACACTCGGTGGGCGAGCTCGAAGCGCTGATCGAACAACTGAAGGCGGAACTCGCCCGCGTCGAGCAGGCGCTTGGCGCCAAGCAATCGTCCAAGAGCACGGCCGAAGCGGCGTTCAAGCGCTAGGTCGGTTTTTCTTTCTTTAGGGTAAACCGGGCGCTCAGCATTAACTCGTCATTAGGACTTTCGCATTAAGGTCTCGGTCATCCAGCCTTCTGGATCTGAGTGGCCTATCCACTCTGTTTGACGCCTCCCTGTTAACTTCCTGAGCCGCCGCATGGCGGCTCTTTTTTTGCCCTATTCGCCCGCTTTAACCTTGAGGGCCGGAAGGCGACGTGTCGGCTTCCGGCATGGCATACTATGCCGCCGGGGCTCGTGCGTAGACGGGAGTTGGGCAATGGCGGGGAGATCCAAGAGCGGCGACCGCGACGGTAACGTTACCGTTTCATTCGGCGCAAAATTCGCCCGCTCCGATCAGTTCAAGTCGGTTTTTCGCGAAGGCATGGCGCTGGTCGAGGCGGCGGCGACCTATCTCGACGGCGAGGGCCGCAAAGAAGCGCGCAAGTTGAGGCCGCCTCATTCGCTTGCCTACGCCACGGAAAGCATGCGGCTCACCACACGGTTAATGCAGCTTGCCTCCTGGCTCCTGATCCGCCGCGCCGTGAGCGAGGGCGAGCTGACGCCGGAGCAGGCCAAGGAGGAGCAGCGCAAGATCAAATTGCCGGTGATCGGGAGCGAGCAGCCTGCGCGCGAGTTGGGATCCTTGCCGGTCCGGTTGCGCGAGCTGATTGAACAAAGCATCAAGCTTCAGGAGCGGGTGATCCGCCTCGATCAGATGCTGGGCAACGAGAGGCTGCCGCAGAGCGGTGACGGCGACCACCCGCTCGAGACGCAACTTTCGCGCCTGCGGGCGGCCTTCGGCAAGGACGCCGAATAGGGCCTTCCGGCGGCGCGCCGGCTATTTGAGGAAGCCCTCGTATTTCCGCTTGAAGCGGGTGAGCCGTCCGCCGCGATCGACAAGGTGCTGACCGCCTCCGGTCCAGGCCGGGTGGGTCTTGGGATCGATGTCGAGCTTGAGGGTATCGCCCTCCGCCCCATAGGTCGAATAGGTGACGAACTCCGTGCCGTCGGTCATCACCACATTGATACGGTGATAGTTTGGGTGGATGTCCTTTTTCATGGCTGCGGCCTTCGCGATATCGGCGGCTTTGTTCGAGCGGAGCCTATAACGGAAGTTGCGAAGGGCCGCAAGGCTGCGCGGCAATAGCGCGAAGCTGACCCTTTCCACCGGCCCCCGTCGCCCTTAAAGTCCGTCTACCTGATTGTAGCTGGGCTCATCTTTGTGCAGTTGGTAACGCCACAGGCGGAAAGCGCCGCGCGCGACAGCCTTATCTCGAAGCCGGCCGAGGCCCAACAGCCGAGGCGCGGCTCGCTTCGCGCGCTTGAGGCGCTCCGACCTTATCTCCTCCGCCACAAGGGGATGCTTGCCGCGGCGCTCATCGCGCTGCTCGTTTCGGCCGGCGCTACGCTTGCCGTGCCGCTTGCTGTCAGGCGCATGGTCGATCTCGGCTTCTCGGGGAGCGAGCCGGACCTGATCAACAAATACTTCGCCACACTCGCCTTTATCGGCCTGATCCTCGCCCTCGCGAGCGCGGCGCGCTTCTACGCGGTGAATTGGCTTGGCGAGCGGGTGGTCGCGGATATTCGCCGCGACGTGTTCGCGAATCTGACAGGCCTCAGTCCCGCCTTCTTCGAGGTCTCGCATTCGGGCGAGATGATGTCGCGGATCACGGCCGACACGACGCAAGTGAAGGTCGCCGCGAGCACGGCAATCTCGCAAGCGTTGCGCAACATCCTGTTGCTGATCGGCGCCGGCGTCATGATGATCGTTACGAGCGCGAAACTGTCGCTCGCGGTGTTGATTGCCATTCCGGTTATCGTGCTGCCGCTCGTGGCCTATGGCCGCTCGGTGAGAAAACTTTCGCGTGAGGCGCAGGACACGCTGGCGCAGGCCTCGGCCTATGCCAGCGAGAGTCTTGCCCAGGTGAGGGTGATGCAGGCCTTCACCCATGAGAAAGCGGCCGCGGCGCGTTTCGGTGCGGCCGTCGACCGCTCCTTTGCCGCGGCCAATGCCCGGGCGAAGGCGCGCGCCGGGCTCACGGCCATCGCTATCTTCCTTACCTTTGCCAGCGTCGTCGGCGTGCTGTGGTATGGCGCTCAGGATGTGCTGGCGGGGGCGATGACCGGGGGCAGGCTTTCCCAGTTCGTCCTCTATGCCGTGCTGGCGGCGTCTGCCGTCGGCGGCTTGAGCGAAGTTTGGGGCGACGTGGCCCAATCCATGGGCGCCGCCGAGCGCCTGAGCGAGTTGCTTCGGGCGCAATCAAGCATCAAATCGCCGCCGCATCCGAGGCCGCTGCCGGTGCCGCCGCGGGGTGAGATCGCTTTCCGCGATGTTTCCTTCTCCTATCCTTTGCGCCCAGAGACCCGCGCGCTCGATCATGTCAGCTTTCAGGTCGCTCCGGGCGAGCGGGTTGCGCTGGTGGGGCCTTCGGGCGCGGGCAAGACCACGATCTTCGCGCTCTTGCTTCGCTTCTATGACCCCGATCGCGGGACGGTCGAAATCGACGGGCTTGGCGTCAATGACGTTGCGCTCGACGCGCTTCGCGCCCGCTTTGCGCTCGTGCCGCAAGACACTGCGCTCTTCGCCGACACGGTCGCCGCCAATATCGCCTATGGCGCGCAAGACGCGACGGCAAGCGAGATCGAGGCTGCCGCTCGGACCGCCTTCGCCCACGATTTCATCATGGCTTTGCCGGCGGGCTACGACACCTTGCTCGGGGAGGGCGGCGTCACGCTTTCGACCGGCCAGCGGCAGCGGATCGCCATTGCCCGCGCGGTGCTGCGCAAGGCGCCCATCCTGCTTCTTGACGAGGCGACCAGCGCGCTCGACGCCGAGAGCGAGATGCTGGTGCAGCGCGCGCTCGACAAGATCATGGAGGGCCGCACGACGCTCGTGATCGCGCACCGGCTCGCCACGGTGATGCGGGCCGACCGCATTCTCGTGTTCGAGGATGGACGCCTCGTCGAAGAGGGAACGCATCAAAGCCTGATCGGCAGAGGCGGCATCTATAAGCGGCTCGCCGACTTGCAATTCGCCCCCGACGCCGCCGAGTAGGCCAGGCATGACGGCGCGGGCTAGCGCTCGGTCAGCTTCAATTCGATGCGGCGATTCTTGGCGAGCGCTTCTTCGCTCTCCGCCACTTCGATCGGCTGGAACTCGCCGAAGCCTGCGGCGACCAGCCGGTTGGCCGGGACCCCCTGCAGCATGAGATAGCGCACCACGGAGATTGCCCGCGCGCTCGACAGCTCCCAGTTCGAGGGAAATTCCGGCGTGGCGATCGGCCTGATGTCGGTGTGCCCGTCGATGCGCATGACCCAAGCGATGTCGGGGGGGATCTGCGTCTCGAGTTCGCGCAGGGCCGCAGCAAGCTTGTCGAGCTGGATCGTCGCATCGGGCCTCACCGCGGCGGACCCCGTATCGAACAGCACGTCGGACGGGAACAGGAAACGGTCGCCGACGATCTGGAAGTCAGACCGGCTGCCAAGCGCCTCCTTCAACTTGCCGAAGAAGTCGGACCGGTAGCGCGCGAGTTCTTGCACCTTCTTGGCAAGGGCCACGTTCAGCCGCTGGCCGAGATCGGCGATCTTGGCTTGGCTCTCCTTGTCCTTGGCCTCCGAGGCCTCGAGCGCCTCCTGGAGCGCGGCAAGCTGGAGTCTCAGCGCCGCGAGCTGCTGGTTCAGCATCTCCACCTTGGCGAGAGCGTCGTTGGTGATCTCCTTCTGCTCGTCGAGCGAGGTGCCAAGAGCGCGCGCACGCTCCTCGGCGCCTTGGGTCTGGCCGCTCGCCGCGCCAAGCAGACCGCTCAGGCGCTCGTTCTCCTTGTCCTTATCGCCCAAGGTCGCCTGCAGCGACGCGAGATTGTCCTCGACCGACTCTTTCTTCGACGTTCGAGCGCGAGCAGCTCGGTCAGCTCGACGAGCTGGCGGTTCAGTTTCGTCAGCATCGTATCCTTGCCGCTGGCGGCCTGGGTGACGACGAAATTGGCGAGCATGAACAGCGCCATGAGGAAGGTCACCACCAGGAGCAGGGTGGAGAGCATGTCGACGAAGCCCGGCCAGTAATTGGCCTGGAAGCGTCCGCGGCGGGCGCGCGCCAACGACATGGCTATTTCCGCTCCTCGCGCATCGGCAATTTCGCCTTGTCGGTGATCTGGCGCAGGACCGTGGCAAGCTCTTGCTGCTGCTGGGCCTGCTCGTCGGCCCATTCGCGCACGACCTTCTGCTCGGCGCGCATTTGCCGGATCAGCTTGTCGACACCCGCGGCGAGATCCTTGACGGCGTCGCCGGTGTTGTCATTGAGCAGCTTCAGCTCGACCTTCTCGTTGAGATCGGCGAGTGAGCGCTGCATGTCGAGAAGGGCGAAACGGACTTGCGGCGCCATGCCGACGGCGCCGGGCGCTTCGGCCAATTGCAGCTCGGTGATGCCGGACAGCCAATCCTCAAGCTCGGTATAGAAGCGGCTTTGCGCGTGCCCCGCTTGCAAATCGAGGAAACCAAGGATCAGGGAGCCGGCGAGGCCGTACATCGAACACGAGAAGGCGGTGCCCATGCCTCGGAGCGGTCCGGCCAAGCCCTCTTTCAGTTGATCGAAGAGCATCACGCTTTCGCCGGCATTGGTATCGAGCGTGCTGATCGTAGCGCCCACGGTGCTGACCGTCTCGAGCAAGCCCCAGAATGTGCCGAGCAGGCCGAGAAAGATGAGGAGGCCGACGAGATAGCGCGTGGTCTCGCGCTGCTCTTCGAGGCGGGAGGCGACCGAATCGAGCAGCGAGCGCATCGCTCCGGTCGCGAGCGAAAGATGGCCGGTCCGGTCCCGCAACATCGTCGCCATCGGCGCGAGCAGCACCGGGCTCTTCTCGACGCTGAGTCCGGGATCGGAGATGCGGAAATTGTTCACCCAATTGATCTCGGGATAAAGCCGCAGGACCTGGCGGAAGGAATAGACGACGCCCACGACGAGCACGCCGATGATGAGCCCGTTCAAGCCGGGATTGGCCATGAAGCTCTTGCGCAGCTGCCCCGTCTGTCCGTCGAGGATGATGGCAAGCAGGATCGCGAGGATAAGGAACAAGCTCATGCGCCATAGAAAAACCTGGGGGCGCGTGAGTTTGACCTTGTAAGTGACCGGTGCCATGCGCTGCCGTGGTTCGAGTCGGTCGGCGATTCGAGCTTAACCGAATACTACAATAGGCAAAACGGCAACCTCAGGGCGGACGCGCCGCCGCGAAACACCCGGCGGGCCGCCGCGAAGCAGCCATGAAGGAGCGTTCCGTTCAGGACCCGGCGGTCTTGATAAGCTTGAGCAGCTTACGCTGGATCGCCTCGTTCCCGGCGACCACGCTCCCTTGCGCCAGCATGCCGTCCTTCCCCTCGGCATCGCTCACAAATCCGCCGGCCTCGCGCAGCACGACGATCCCTGCGGCGAGGTCCCAGGGCCGCAGGTTTCGTTCCCAGAAGCCGTCGAGCCTGCCCGCAGCGGTCCAGGCGAGGTCGAGCGAGGCGGCCCCGAGCCGCCGCACGCCGGCCGATGCGGCCATGACGGCGCGAAGCTCGCTGAGGTAGAGGTCGTGCGCCGGCCGGCCGCTATGGGGGATGCCGGTGCCAATGACCGTGTCGGCAAGCTCGGTCCGCGCCGCAACCCTGATGCGGCGGTCGTTGAGAAAGGCGCCTTTGCCCCTCTCGGCCGTGAAAATCTCGTGCGTGACCGGGTTGAGGAGCAGCCCCGCAACCAGCTCGCCCTCGCGCTCGAGCGCAATCGAAATGGCGAAATGGGGGATGCCATGCAGGAAGTTGGTGGTGCCGTCCAACGGATCGACGATGAAGCGGTGCGTGCGGTCGGCGCCTTCCACTTCGCCCCGCTCTTCCATGAGGAGACCGTAGCCGGGTCGGGCGCGGATGAGCTCGGCATGCAGGATTTCTTCCGCACGATGGTCGGCCGCGCTGACGAAGTTCGCCGGACCCTTGAGCGAGACCTGAAGCTGCTCCACCTCGCCGAAATCGCGCGCGAGGCTCCGGCTCGCCTTGCGGGCGGCGGCGAGCATCACATTCATTAGCGCCGAGGCGGGCATGGGGGCGCGTCAGTCTCCTGCTCCAAATCGTTCCGGCGGGAGCCGGAAATCCCGGGCTGCCTGCTCGCCGTTTCGTCGTCTCGCATCCCGGCTTTCGCCGGCATGACGCCGGAACCTAATCGGCGCGGCGCACGTAAGTGAGCGCGTTGGTATCGACCACCACGCGCTCGCCGACCCCAACGAAGGGCGGGACCAAAATACGGACCCCGTTCTCGAGCACTGCCGGCTTGTAGGACGAGGCCGCGGTCTGGCCCTTCATCACCGGCTCCGCCTCGACCACGGCAAGCGTCACCTGGTCGGGCAGCGAGATGCCGATCGGCCGCCCCTCATGGCTCTCGACCGTCACCTTCATGCCGTCTTGCAGGAAGGCCGCTCGTTCTTCCAGAAAGTCGGCCCGGATCTGGATCTGGTCGTACGTGTCCATGTCCATGAAGGTGAGCATGTCGCCATCGGCATAGAGGAATTGGTAGTCCTGCTGCTCGAGCCTCACGCGCTCGACCGTCTCCGAGGAGCGGAAGCGCTCGTTAAGCTTGGTGCCGTCGATCGCGTTCTTCAGCTCGACTTGCGCGTAAGCCGGTCCTTTGCCGGGCTTGACGTGCTGTGTCTTCACCGCGACCCACAGCCCGCCTTTGTGCTGGATCACGTTGCCGGGACGAATTTCGTTGCCGTTGATCTTCATGGAATGCCTTGGAGAAATCTCAGGTCGGCGCCTTTAACGCGCGCGGGCCGAGCGCTGTCAAGTGCGTGAGGCCCGGGCGCCGGCTACTCGCTCAACCGCTCGCCGCGCCAGCTCTCGGCCGCTTCCTCGGCCTTGGCGCGCTCTTCCGGCGTGAGCTTGGACAAGACGATGTCGAGAGAGAAGTCGCTGACACCGGCGCCTCGCGCCAGCAAATGCCATTTCGCGGCTTGGACGGGATCGGCCTTCACCGCCACGCCGTTGGCATAGAGCCGCGCGAGCCGGTTCTGGGCCACGGGGTTGCCCTGCTCGGCGGCAAGCCGGAAGAGCTTGGCGGCGCGCGACTCATCGGCGGGCACGCCCTGGCCCTTGAACAGCATCACGCCATACTCGACTTGGGCATCGGCGAGGCCGGCGTCGGCCGCGCGGCCGGTCCATTCCGCCGCCTTTTTCTTGTCGATCGGAACGCCGCGGCCGAATTGGTACAAGGCGCCGAGGTCGTATTGCGCTTGCGGGTTGCCGGCCGCGGCGGCTTTCTGCATCCACTCGGCGGCCTTGGCTTCGTCGGTGGAACGCCCTTTTCCGGCAAGGTAGATGAGCGCGAGATTGTATTGCGCGGCGGGATTGCCGCTCTCTGCCGACTTCTCGAACAGGTTGGCGGCGATGCGAAGATCCCGCTTTACGCCGAGGCCCTCGGCGACCATCAGCGCCAGCGAGAATTGAGCATTGGGGTCGCCGAGATCGGCGGCTTTGGCATAGGCATCGGCCGCCTTGCCGAAATCTTGGGCGACACCCAATCCTTCCGCATAGATCTCGCCGATGAGCGTGTAGGCTTCCTTGGAACCCTGCGTCGCCTCTTGCTCGGCGAGTTTGAGCGCCGTCAGGTAGCGTCCTTGGGAATAAGCGGCGTAGGACGGATTTTCCGCCGCGTCAACGTGCGCCGGGGCAAGGATATGCGCAAGCGCGATGGCCAGGATGGCGGCGCATACCCGAAAAGCGGTCACGCGGCCCTCCGCGATTGGCGAATGGCGCGATCGATCTCGCCGATCAGCCGCAAGCCGTCGTCGCTTTGCCACAGGCCGAGAGCGGGCGCTACGAAGTCGGCGCCGAGAGCCGCACATCTTGCCGCCTCCTCGGCGCCGGCAATGTTCCACGCGACGCACGGAACGACGAAGATTTCCGACCACCAAGCGATGAGCTCGGCGCATTGATCGAGCGAGTCGAAAACGCTGCCGTCCTCGGCGCCAAAGGCGACGTAGTCGGCGCCCATCTCGGCAAGCATCATGGCCTCGTGACGGCTCAAGCCGCATGCCGCACCAATACTTGCGTTCGGCGCCGAGCCGCTTGCGCGACTCCGCATAAGTGGACGGGTCTGCCGCAATGTGGACGCCGTCGGCGCGCAAGCGTGCGGCAAGCTCGGCATCTTCCGCCACGAGACAGGCGAGCCCGCTTCCTTGCACAAGATCGACAAGCGTTCCGGAATTCTCGTTGGACAGTCGACGGGTCAGGGCGGAGCAGGACACAAGCCGCATCGGTATTGGCGATCGCGTGCACGAGCCGGTCGTTGAGGTTTGCCGAAGGCTGCATTGGAAACTGAAAATAAAGTCGGCACTGAGGCTTGAGTTCGGCCATCCTCGAAGGACTCCCGATCATCGTTCGCGTTTCAGAGTCGAAAAAGCGCCCGTCTCAAATCATAGGGCTTGCCGTGCTGTCAATTACGGTCGGGTGGAACCGGGAGGCGAGGTCCATCGTTGTTGAACATCGAGCGTACGGGGCACCACATTGACATTAGGGCGGGGGTCCAGCAGCCTACGGGGCGCTGCTAAGAAGGCCTGAGCCTCAGTGGAGAGGGTACAGCGATGGGCCAATCCGACGCCCTGCAACGGGCTGCCGAGCGGCTCGACGTGGCTGTCGACCAGCTTGAGACCTTTTTGCGGCAGGTCTTTGCCGAGGCCGAGGACGGCCTTTCGCTGGCGGCCCTGCGGGAGCAGGTCCAATTCCTCACCGAAGAACGCGACCGGCTGCTCCGCGACCTCGATGCCGAAAAGAGCCGCGCACGCCGGCTGGCTGCCGCCAACGAGGAGGTTTCCGGCCGGCTTGCGGCTGTGATGGTGACACTCAAGGACTTGATGCCTGTCAACCCCAGGTAGATCATGCCGCGAGCGCCGATCTTGAGGGGGTGTCATGGGTCAGGTCAGCGTTGTTCTGAACGGCCGAACCTACCGGCTCGAATGTGGTGAGGGTGAGGAAAGCCACCTCATCGCGCTCACCGAGTATCTCGGCACCCATGTCGAAGATATGAAACGAAAATTCGGCCAAGTTGGTGACGACCGTCTGATTCTGATGGCATCGCTGCTCGTCACCGACGAATTGTGGGAGCTGAAGCGCGAGATGGAGGAGCTGAAATCCTCGCTTGCCGCGGCCCGTCGCGACCGGTCGGTCGCCGATGAATCGGCAAAATCGGTCAAGGACGATCTCGCCCAGCGGATCGGTGAAGTGGCGGACCGGCTTGAATTGCTGAATGAGCGATTCGCGACCGAGGCGAAGGCGCCGGTCAAAACCAAAAAGCGGCCGTGAAGCGGTTCCTGTCGCGGGATCGCTTTGCCTCCGCTATAGTCGAGACGGCAGGCTGCGAGGCGCGTTAGGAGCACAATTCCCAGGGCCCTATAAGATCCTAAGGGAGCCGACCCTGGCGGGGACCGTGGTCTCCGCCATTTGGCGCCCACCTACTGATGTAGGGACACCCGGGATCTTCGCTCCGACGGCCATCGCGGCCTGGCCATCTTGTTCGAGGCTTCCACCAACGCTGCCGTTTTCCCGCCCTAGCGACGCTGGCGGCTCCCGCCGCTTTTCGCTATTGACGCCGGCGAGACTTCATCTTGGGCATCGCGCGGATCGGCGGCAGCCATGCGTATTCTGTTTCTCGGGGATGTGGTCGGGCGCTCGGGGCGCAATGCCGTCATCGAGCAATTGCCGCTTCTGCGCGAGCGGTATCGCCTCGACTTCGTGGTGGTGAACGGCGAGAACGCCGCAGGCGGCTTCGGCATCACCGAACAAATTCTCCTGGAGCTGCTTGACGCCGGCGCGGACGTGGTGACGTCGGGCAATCACGTGTTCGACCAGCGCGAGACGCTCGTGTTCATCGAGCGCCACGAACGCCTGCTGAGGCCGATCAATTTCCCGCCGGGAACGCCAGGGAAGGGGGCCGGGCTGTTCAGGACCAAGACCGGCGCGGAGGTGCTCGTGGTCAACGCTCAAGGGCGCGTGTTCATGGCCGATCTCGACGACCCGTTCCGCGCCGTGGAGCGCGAACTCGAAGCCTGCGGGCTCAAGGAGCGCGCCGACGCCATCCTGATCGACTTCCACGCCGAGGCGACCTCGGAGAAGGAAGCGATGGGTCATTTCGTCGACGGGCGCGCCACCGCGGTGATCGGCACGCATACGCATGTACCGACGGCCGACGAGCAGGTCCTGCCCAGGGGCACGGCCTATATCAGCGACGCAGGAATGTGCGGCGATTTCGATTCGATTCTGGGGATGGACAAGGAGGAGCCGCTTCAGCGCTTTCTCACCAAGATCCCGACCGGCCGCTTCGCGCCCTCGCTCGGCGAGGCCACGCTGTGCGGGGTCGCCATCGATGTCGATGATCGCACCGGGCTCGCGCGCGCCGTCGCGCCGCTCAGGCAGGGCGGCAGGCTGTCGCGGGCTGAACCCGCCTTCTGGTCGGAAGGGTCTTAGGCCGGACGCGGCCGCGCGCGCCCGCCACTGGCGGCAACCGCCCGGCCATGAGCGAGCAGGCGCCGCAAGCAGAATATCGCCTCGTCGAGATGAAGCAGGGCGCGATCCGCATCGCCGTCCGTCGTCGGACAGCGACAGCCGGGCCTTGGCAACATGGTCGGCGGCCTCGGAGCAGAGCGCGGAGAGTGACGTCGTTGGCATGAACTGGTCCTCGCTTTTGCCGGCGATCGGCTTCGGAAACGGCTTCATGGTTGCCCCCCCGTTCAGGCTAAGCGCGCGCGGCGGCGCGAGTCGGCAAGCCTTAATTTGTGGGTCGGTTAGGGTTAAGGCTTCGCTAAGCCGAGAGCAGCGTTGCAGCCCGCCCGCTATGGATTTGGGCCCCCTGCATGCCTATAACGCCAGTCACCAAGAGGAATACGGGGCCATGGCCGGCCATTCGAAATTCAAGAACATCCAGTTCCGCAAGGGCGCCCAGGACAAGAAGCGCTCGAAGCTCTTCTCCAAGTTCGCCCGCGAGATCACCGCGGCGGCGAAGATGGGCCTGCCCGATCCCGCCATGAATCCGCGGCTCAGGACCGCGGTGCAGGCGGCGCGCGCCCAGAACATGCCCAAGGACAATATCGAGCGCGCCATCAAGAAGAGCCAGGAGGCCGGGCGGCGCCAATTACGAAGAGGTGCGTTACGAGGGCTTCGGCGCGGGCGGCGTCGGTGTCATCGTCGAGGCGCTCACCGACAATCGCAACCGCACGGCAAGCGAAGTGCGCTCGATCTTCACCAAGTTCGGCGGCAATCTCGGCGAGACGGGCGCGGTGTCGTTCAATTTCGACAGGCTCGGCGCCATCGAGTTCGATGCCGGCAAAGCCACCGCCGATGCGATGCTCGAAGCGGCGATCGAGGCCGGGGCCGAGGATTGCGAATCGGGCGCCGAGGGTCACGTTATTTATTGTGACCCCGACCAATTGCACCAGGTCGCCAGGGCGCTCGAAGCGAAGTTCGGCGAGGCCCGCGCCGCACGCATCCTGTGGCGCCCCAAGAGCACCGTGCCGGCGGACGAGGAAAGCGGCCAGCGCCTGTTGCGCATGATCGAGACGCTCGAAGATTCCGACGACGTGCAGGACGTCTACGCCAATTTCGAGATCGCCGACGAGGTGCTCGAGCGCCTCAGCGCCTAGGCATGACGGTTTCGGCGACTGCGCTGGGCTCGATTGGGCACCTTGCGCGATGCTAAGGGATAAGCCCGTGTCCGATCTTGCCGCAACGCTTTCCGATGAGCGGCTCCGCCTCGCCCTCGCAGTGCGCGACTGGCTCGTGGGCGAAGCTCGTGACGTCGGCGACCCCAATGTCATCATCGAAGGGCTGTGCCTGAGACTTCGCGATGCCGGTGTGCCAATCGACCGGGCGCTCAGCGCGGTCGAGTTCCGCCACGCCGAACGAGCGGCCAATGCGCGCATCTGGGAGTTCGGGAGCCCGGCTCACGAGCATATCTACGGGCACGATCGCGGCTCTGAAGCGACGGGACGGCGTTCGCTTGCCGAGGCGCATCGCCTCAACCAATGGATTTTCTCCTGGCTCCCCGACACCGCCGGACGATACCTACGACGATCGTGCCTGAGCTTAAGGCCGCAGGCTACACGCACCACATCGCCGTTCCCGTCGTGTTGCCGAACGGCATGCATAACGGCTTCACCTTCGCCACGCGCGCGCCAAACGGCTTCTCGGAAGAGGACGTCGCGCTGCTGCGCGTCGATCGTGCCGACGCTGGCGGCGCTTCAGGAAATCCTGGCGCTGCGGCGGGTCATGCGCGAGGTCATGCGCATGTATGTGGGCGACGAGCCGCATCTTGCGCATTCTCTCCGGCGATGTCAGGCGCGGCGAGGTGCTTGCGCATTCGCGCCGCGATCCTGTTCGCCGACATGCGCGATTTTACCGGCCTCACGTCGCAACTGTCGGAGGAGGCGGCAACCGCTCTGGTCAACGATTACTACGACTGCATCGTGCCGCCGATCGATGAGCGCGGCGGCGAGGTGCTGAAATTCATGGGCGACGGCATCCTCGCGATCTTCCGCGCCGGCAGAACACTCCGACAGCGAAGCTTGCTTGCGCGCCTTCGCGGCCGCGCGCGCCGGCCTGTTGCGGGTCGTGCGTCACAACGCGGCGGACGAGAGCCGGTTCGGCGTCGGGATCGCGCTGCATTTCGGCAATGCGGCCTTCGGCAATGTCGGCTCCGGCGCGCGTCTCGACTACACGGTGATCGGCCGCGACGTGAATCTCGCCTCGCGCCTCGCCGATCTGTGCGGCGAATTGGGCGAGGGCCTGTTGCTGTCCGATGCGTTTCAGAGCCGTCTGTCGGAGCAGGAGCTCCGCGATCTGGGGGCGTTCTCGCTCAAGGGAGTCGACGAAGCGCAGACCGTGTTTTGCGCCGGTCGGACCTTGACCATGGACTGGCAGCTCCGCGACAGCGAGAAAATCGTCAGAGGCAATGAGGCGCTGCTCGGCCGCAAGCATTTCCTGGTCGGGCTCACGCGCGTGCGCAACGAGGCATTGCTCCTGCCCGATACGCTCGATTACCTCGCCCGGCATGTCGATGCGATCGTCGCCTATGACGATGCCAGCACCGATGACACGGTCGAGATCCTGCGCACGCATCCCAAGGTGGCGCTGATCGTGGCGAACGGGGCGTGGGAGCAGGACGTGGCGGCGCGCAAGCTCGCCGAAGGCCGCCACAGGGGCCTGCTGCTCGACATGGCGCGCGCCGAGCTCCCGCATGACTGGATGCTCTGCTTCGATCCCGATGAGCGCGTCACCGGAGATCTGCGCGGATTCGTGGAGTGGCTTGAGCGGGGATGAATGCGATGCCGTGCGGGTCAGGCTGTTCGACGCCTATTTGACCCAAGACGACCATGCGCCCTATGCGTCCGGGCGCGAGCTTGCTCAATTTTCGCCGGTTCTACGGGCCCGAGCAGCGGAACATTCTCATGCTGTGGCGCAACCGCCCCGAGATCGTGTTCGCCGAAGGCGACGGCCGCACGCCCCGCGGCATGATGCGCGAAAAAATCGCGCTCTATTGCCAGCATTACGGCAAGTCTCTCTCGGTCGCGCATTGGGAGGAGACCTGCGACTATTACATCCGCCACTTTCCGTTCGAGACATACGGCAAGAAATGGACCGCACGCAAAGGCCAGGCGATCCATACGGAGTCGGACTTCAACCGGCCCCTCTATGAATGGGGCGAAAGCGCTCTTCGCCAACGCCGTCCCGATGTGAGCGCCGATGGGGAGGCGTTCAGAGCGATGGCGAAGGCGAGCAAACCGCGAGGCAGGGCCAGAAGGACAAAGCGTTTGACTGGCGGCGGATTCAGGCTGCGATCAAGAAGATGCGCGGCCCGCATGCGACCTGGCCGGCCGGCGCCGGCTTAGCCAGCAGGATGAGAGGGAAAACGTGCCTGCTTCGGCTCGAAGCAAATGAGCGCCGTGCTTCGCCTGACGACCAAGGCACGGTGGTTCTGCTCGATTGGCGGCTTGGCGCGGAGGACGCCGTTGGACCCGTTCCGCATCCTTAGCGCCGCCCTTGAAGCCGCCCATGAATAAGTCGCCCGGCTTGCGGCAAGGGAGCTACGGGCCGTCGCCTTGGCTTTCGCGCTCGACCAGACGGCGCCGGTGGAAAGATTACGTTGCAGTTGAAGCGCGGCCGCCCGCGTGCTGGTGGCGGCCCCACGCGCCGTGACGGCTGTCCAGGCCGAAGCGATGCGTGCTCCATGAGAGGAATTCCGCGCGAGAATGCGGGCAAGGGCCCTCCCTCGTCTCCAGGTTCTTGCCACCCGATGCCGCAGCGCCGTCGCAAGCGCGCGCGACCGCGCCATAAGCCATGACAAAGCAACGACGGCGGTTTTGCGAGAGGCCTGGGCTTGTCTCCCGGCCTGGGCCAGAGCCGAAGCCCCGGAAGCTGAAAGCCAAAGCCGAAGCGCGAGAGCGTGAGCGCGTGACTGCGCGGTGAGTCTGCCGGCTTGGACGGAGGTCCAGGCGCCAAACGCCAACAGCAAGCGTCGTAGAGCAATCGCGAACACTCGCGACTTGCCCGCGAACCAGGCGAAACCAATCGAAACGGCGGCGGCGACGGTGCGGGCAAGGATGCGGGAATGCACCCCAATCCAGCCCCCGAAGGCGGTCAGCCATCGCCAAAGCGTGCGGGCAAGCCCGTAAGCCCGCGGCCGCGCCCAAGCGTCGCTGGCCGTCACGAAACGGCGCATGGCGAAGACGGCAGAAGCTGCCGTTCTCGACAGGAAGGAAGCGATGGAGCGCGCCAAGCGGAGCGAGGTCAAGGCGAGCCATCTCGCCTCACGCACCAGTTGCCGGCGGCCAAGCTCGAGCTGATAGATCAGCTCGTGAACCATGAGACGGCGCGCATGACGCTTCTCGTCAAGCCTGTAATCGGCAAGCCAGCGCTGATGCTGAGCGAGGTCGCGGGCGACCGCGGCCATGAGGTCCTTAGACCCGGCGATGCCGGCTTCCGCGGTCACGACCGGATCGAGCCTGTTCCTTGCTCCAGACAAGGATGGTGCTCCCTCAATTGAGACTCGAGCGATCTGCGATGCGGCCCGCGCCTTACCGAAGCAGGCGGCGTCTCCCCGTCGAAACGCCGCATGCCCGAGTCTAGCCCTAATTTCTTAACGCAAAAGCGCATTGAGGCGTTCCCCACTGCTACCTGCGACCGCCCGTTACATGGCAGAATCAGCCAGTGATTCGTCGGAATGGGGCTATCCCTTGGAGCGCGCGTTGACAGAAGCCTTTTCGGAGCGGCCGGGCCCGATTCGCATCATTGGAATAGATCCGGGCCTCAGGCGCACCGGCTGGGGGGTCATCGACTGCGACGGGGTCAGGCTCGGCTTCGTCGCCTGCGGTTCCGTGGTCTCCGATGAGGACCGGAGCCTGGGGGCGAGGCTGCGCCAGATTTTCGACGGGCTGTCACAGGTGCTCGCGGAGCTTGCGCCGGCGGAGGCCGCGATCGAGCAGACTTTCGTCAACCGTGACGCTTCGGCAACGCTCAAGCTCGGCCAGGCGCGCGGGATCGCCCTGCTCGTGCCGGCGCTTTCGGGCATCATCATCGCCGAATATGCGCCCAACGCCGTCAAGAAGACCGTGATCGGCGCAGGCCATGGCGACAAGGGCCAGATCCGCGCCATGGTGCGGTGCCTCTTGCCGCGCGCGACCCCCGACAGCGCCGACGCCGCCGACGCGCTCGCCATCGCCATCACCCACGCCCATTCCCGCTCGTGGCGGCGATTTGCGGCGCTCGCAGCCGGCGAAAGGGCCGCGCCATGATCGGCAAGCTCACCGGCAGGCTCGACTCCGTCTCGCTTCAGGCGGTCGTCCTCGATGTCGGCGGCGTGGGCTACGAGGTGACGGTCGGCGCCCGCACAATCGCCGAACTGCCGCAACCCGGTGAGACCGTGACGCTTGCCATCGATACCCATGTGCGCGAGGACGAGATCAAGCTCTACGGCTTTGCCACCGAGCATGAGCGTGCCTGGTTCAGGGCATTGCAGACGGTGCAAGGGGTGGGCGCGAAGATCGCGCTCGCGGTGCTCGGCACGCTTTCGGCCGCAGACCTCGCCAATGCCGTGGCGCTGCAAGACAAGGGGCAGGTCGCCCGCGCGCCCGGCATCGGTCCCAAGGTTGCCGCCCGTATCGTGGCGGAGCTTAAGGACAAGATGCCGTCGCTTGCGCCCGCGATCAGGCCCGGACGCGGGTTCGCGCCCGCCGCCGCCTGCCCGAAGGACTGGCCGCGCGCGACGCGGTATCGGCGCTCACCAATCTCGGCTATGCCCATGGCGAAGCCGCCGTCGCCATCACGGCGGCGATCGGCAAGGCCGGGCGCGAGGCGCGCGCCGAGGAGCTGATCCGCCTCGGCCTTAGGGAGTTGGCGCAATGAACGGCCTGAGGTCCTTCCCCTCTCCCCTCGCGGGAGAGGGTGGCAAGCCACCTTCTGGCGGCGAGCCGGGTGAGGGGGAGATCAAATGAGACGCGGCTTCCACGCTAGCGTGTTCGCCGCTGACCCCTCACCGCGCGCCAAACGGCGCGCGTGCTCTCCCGCAAGGGGAGAGCGGGACGTTTGTTGCACGGCTCTTCGGCAGAGCATGTCCGCGCGTTCCCATCCCTCCCCTCGAAGGGGAGGGTGGCCGACAGCTTGCTGTCGGCCGGGTGGGGTGACTACTCCGACACTGAAAGTTCCCCCCACCCGGCGCGCCAGCCGACTCGGCTTTGCCGAGATCGGGGCTCGCCGCCCTCCCCTCGTTGGGAGAGGGATGAAGGAAACGGCTGGTGTCCCGGAATCTCCGCGAGGCCACGCCCATGGCTGAGAGGATGCTCCAGGCGATGCGGCGCGACGAAGACGGAGGCGAAACAACGCTCCGGCCTCAGACGCTCGCCGAGTTCATCGGCCAGGCCAAGGTCTGCTCGAACCTCAAAGTGTTCATCGATGCGGCGGGAGCGCGCCGCGAGGCACTCGACCATGTGCTCTTCGCCGGGCCACCGGGTCTCGGCAAGACGACGCTCGCTCAGATCGTGGCGCGCGAGCTCGGCGTCAATTTCCGTGCGACCTCGGGTCCGGTCATCGCCAAGGCGGGCGATCTTGCGGCACTTCTCACCAATCTCGAGGATCGCGACGTCCTCTTCATCGACGAGATCCACCGGCTCAATCCGGCGGTCGAGGAAATCCTCTATCCCGCGATGGAGGATTTCCAGCTCGACCTGATCATCGGCGAGGGGCCGGCCGCGCGCTCGGTGCGCATCGATCTTGCCCGCTTCACCCTGATCGGCGCCACCACGCGCACAGGCCTTCTCACCACGCCGCTCAGAGAGCGGTTCGGCATTCCCATCAGGCTCGAGTTCTATGGCGTGGACGAGCTCGAGGAGATCGTGCGGCGTGGCGCCCGCTTGCTCGGGCTCTCGCTCACGCGCGAGGGCGCGCATGAGATCGCGCGGCGCGCCCGCGGAACGCCGCGGGTCGCCGGCAGGCTGCTGCGCCGGGTGCGGGACTTCGCCAGCGTCGAAGGGGCGGCGGCGATCGATACGAGGCTCGCCGATCACGCGCTGTTGCAGCTCGAGGTCGACGGCAAGGGGCTCGATGCGCTCGACCACCGCTATCTCGGACTGATCGCCGTCAATTACGGCGGCGGCCCGGTCGGCATCGAGACCATCGCCGCAGGCCTCTCGGAACCGCGCGACGCCATCGAGGAGATCATCGAGCCTTATCTCTTGCAGCAGGGCTTCATCGCGCGTACCCCGCGAGGCCGAATGCTGACGGCTCAGGCCTTCGCCCATCTCGGCCTGCAAGCTCCCGCCCAATCGGCGCCGCAATATCCGCTCTTCAACGGATCCGAGGAATGACGCGGACCAGCAGTCGGCTTCCATCCCTCCCCGTGGCGGGGAGGGTGGCCGCCAGCGCACTTGCGATGGCGGCCGGGTGGGGAGATGGCACTCGCCTCGAAAGTCCGCCCCACCCGGCGCGCCGGCCGACTCGGCTTCGCCGAGGTCGGGGCTTGCCGCCCTCCCCACGTTGGGGGAGGGATGGATCGAGCTGCAATTCATGAGCCGGACATCCATGAGCACGACGGCACGTGAAGAGAAATGGCCGGACATCGCCGGCCGCATCGAGGGCGAGACCCATGTCCTGCCGGTCAGGGTCTATTTCGAGGACACCGACTGCGCCGGCGTCGTCTACCATTCCAACTTTCTCAAATTCTGCGAGCGCGGGCGCTCCGACTTCATCAGGCTGCTGGGCATCGACGCCAGGAGCCTCGCCGATCCTGACGCAAGGCGAGCCTGCCGTCTTCGTCGTGCGCCGGGTCGAGATCGACTATCTCAAGCCCGGCAGCATGGACGATCTGCTCGAGGTCGTCACGACTTGCGCCCAGATCGGCAGCGCAAGCCTCGTGCTTCAGCAGGACGTGCGGCGGGGCGATGCGCTGCTTGTGCGCGCCAAAGTGACCGTCGTTCTCGTCTCGCGGACGGGTAAGCCGCAGCGGTTAGGGGCGCTGGTGCGCAACGCGCTTCAACGATTCGTTAACCAACCGCGTGAAACGTAGTGGATGCCGGTAACAGCGTCGCTCTGCCGAAGGGGCCGTGCGCGCCGCGAGTTTGGGTAACGGGTCCAAGTTTAGTCACCATTGGCTCGCAAAAGGTCGATTCGCGAGCAGAACGCACGCTCTCCCCGGCGATGTCGTGTCAGGCCCTGCGGCGGAGGCCGCGGGACCGCGCTGCCGTCTCATGGTTCACGCCGGAGGCTGCGAACTTGGAGCTCATGCCCACGAGGCCGTCATGAACCCGCCGGATGTCGTCGATCTCTCGATCCTCGAGCTTTTCAAGAACGCGCATATCGTCGTCAAGCTCGTGATCATCGGGCTTCTGCTCGCTTCGGTGTGGAGTTGGGCGATCATCCTCGAAAAACTCTTCCTCTACGCCAAGACGCGAAAAGAAACCGACAAGTTCGAGCAGGTGTTCTGGTCGGGACAATCGCTCGACGAGCTCTACCAGGCGCTGGCGCAGCGCCGGAATACGGGCATGGCGGCGCTGTTCGTTGCGGCGATGCGCGAGTGGAAACGCTCGACCGAGCGCGAGGGGAGCGAACGGAGCTCCAGACCGATGCCGGGCGTCCAGCTCAGGGTCGAGAAGGTCATGGACGTGACCGTCTCGCGCGAGGTGGAGCGGCTCGAGCGCCGGTTGACCTTCCTCGCCACGGTCGGCTCGACCGCGCCGTTCGTCGGGCTGTTCGGCACGGTGTGGGGCATCATGACGAGCTTCCAGGCGATCGCCGTGAGCAAGAACACGAGCCTCGCGGTGGTGGCGCCGGGCATCGCCGAGGCTTTGTTCGCCACCGCGCTCGGCCTGCTCGCCGCCATTCCGGCCGTGATTTTCTACAA
This sequence comes from uncultured Alphaproteobacteria bacterium, assembly GCA_963776655.1. Classification (GTDB taxonomy): domain Bacteria; phylum Pseudomonadota; class Alphaproteobacteria; order Rhizobiales; family Methyloligellaceae; genus Methyloceanibacter. The sequence goes on from CAVZNL010000006.1 coordinate 198,551, forward strand.
CAAATTCAAAAGCGACGTAGCGCGCCACGCGGCCCGCCTCGGAGGCTTTGCCGACGAGTTCGGCGCCATCCTGTCGCGCCAAATCGACAAGACCAGCTGATGAGAGCCAACAGCATGGGAGCAGGTCTACAACCAGGCGACGCGACTCTCGAACCGGCGGGCACGCGACGCCGCTGCGGCCGCGCCGATGAGCGAGATCAACGTCACACCGATGGTCGACGTCATGCTCGTGCTGCTCATCATCTTCATGGTGACGGCGCCGCTTCTGACGGTCGGCGTCGATGTCGAGTCGAAGGGGACGTTGCCCAAGGTCGAGCTGCCGAAGACCGAAGCCGGTGCGGTCGAGCCGGAGAAGGCGCCGTTGAGCGTCACGGTCGATCCGCAAGGAAAGATCTTTCTGCAAAAGACGGAGATCGGCTTTGACGAACTTGTGCCCAAACTCACGGCTATCCGGGACGCAGGCGGAGGCAGCAAGGTTTGGGTGCGCGGAGACAAGGGCACCGCTTACGGGAATGTCGCAAAGGTTCTGGCAAGGATCGGGCAAGCGGGATTTCCCGTGACCATCGTCACCGACCAGATGGATCAGCCCTGAGAGAAGTCAAAGAGATCATGGGCAGGAGCACGTTCATATCGGCCGCGCTGCATACGGCGATCCTGTTCTTCGCGCTCGTCGCCTTTCCGGCCGCCAAGATGGACAAGGCGCCGCTCATTGCCATCCCCGTCGATCTCGCCACGCCATCGGAGATCACCAAGGTCAAGGCCGGGAGTGCCGACGCCAAGGACGAGGCGCCGCTCGTCGGCAAGCCCAAGGAGAAGAAGCCGGAAGCTGTGAAGGAGGCGAAGAAGCCTTCGGAACAGTCGGCGGAGTTGGCGGCGAAACCCGAGCCTCAGCCAAAGCCCGAAACGGCGCCCAAGGCCGAGCCGCAGAAGGACGCGAAGAAGCCCGAGGCGAAAAAGCCCGATGCAAGACCGGTGAAGTCCAAGGCGGCCGCCGCCGCGAAAAAGCCGGCCGAAAAGAAGCGCGACTTCAATACCGATCGTATCGCCGCGCTGCTCAACAAGATTCCCGACGCGGCGAATGAACCGGCCCCGGTCATGCCCTCCGACGAGGCGCCCAAGCAAGGTGCGCGGACAGTCGAACGGCACGCAAGCGATCCATGTCGGTCAACGAGATCGATGCGCTTCGCAGCCCGCATCGCCCAGTGCTGGAGCCCGCCGCCGGGAGGGCTCGGCGCCGACCAGATCGTGGTGAAGCTCCGGCTCAGGCTCAACGAGGACGGGACGCTGGTCGGCTATCCGACCGTCGCCAATAGCGGCGCATCGCCCTTCTTCCAGGCCGCCGCCGACAGCGCGGTGCGCGCCGTCTACCAGTGCCAGCCCTACACGCTGCCGAGCGACAAATATGCGCTCTGGCGCGACATGATCCTCAATTTCGACCCAAGCGAGATGTATCGCGCCGGCTAGCCCGCGCGCTCCCGACCAAGAACCGCCATGATCCCGACGCAAGCCAACGTCTCACGCAAGCCTCGCCGCCTCGCGCGCCTCGCGCTTCTCGTTCTTGCGCTCGGTACGATCTGTGCAAGTCCTGCGCGCGCGTCGTCGAGCTCAACATCACCCAAGGCACTATCCAGCCGCTTCCCATCGCCATTCCCGACTTTGCTGGCGACGGTTCGGTGGCTCCCGAACTCGCGCGCGAAATTTCCGGCGTGGTGGCGAACGACCTGCGATCCTCCGGCCTGTTCATTCCGATCGATCAGGCGGCCTTCATCGAAAAGGGGGTCGGCCCCGATCAGCGTGCCACGCTTCGAGGATTGGCGCGTGGTCAACGCGCAGGCGCTCGTGGTCGGCCGCATCGGCGCGAGCGACGGCAAGCTCAGGGCCGAGTTCCGGCTGTGGGACGTGTTCGCCGGCACGCAGCTCGCGGGCGAGCAGTTCTTCGCCCGTCCCAAGGACGCCCGCCGCATCGGCCATATCATCGCCGACGCCATCTACGAGCGGATCACCGGCGAGAAGGGCTATTTCGACACGCGCATCGTGTTCGTCGACGAATCGGGTCCCAAGAACAAGCGGATGAAGCGGCTCGCGATCATGGATCAGGACGGCTTCAATGTCAGGCTGCTGACCACGGGCCAGAATCTCGTGCTCACGCCGCGCTTCAGCCCCTCGACGCAGGAGATCACCTACACGTCCTTCGAGGGCGAGACGCCAAAGGTCTATTTGCTCAACATCGAGACAGGGCAGAAGGAGATCGTCGGCGCGTTTCCGGGCATGACCTTTGCGCCGCGCTTCTCGCCTGACGGTCAGCGCATCGTCATGAGCCTGGAGCGGGACGGCAATTCCAATCTGTTCGCCATGGACCTGCGCAGCCGGCGCACGATCCAGCTCACGCAATACCGGCGCGATCGATACGGCGCCCTGCTATTCGCCCGATGGACGCCAGATCGTGTTCGAGAGCGACCGGGACGGGTCCCGGCAGATCTACGTCATGGGCGCCGATGGCTCGAACCCGCGCCGAATCAGCCAGGGCGGGGGAGCTACTCGACGCCGGTCTGGTCGCCGCGCGGCGACCTCATCGCCTTCACCAAGATGAGCGGGGGGCAATTCCTGATCGGGGTGATGAAGCCGGACGGGTCGGGCGAGCGGATTCTCACCGAGGGCTTCCACAACGAGGGTCCGACCTGGGCGCCGAATGGCAGGGTGCTGATGTTCTTCCGGGAGCAACCGGGCGCGGCGGGGGGTCCGAGGCTCTATACGATCGACCTCACCGGCTATAACGAGCGCCAGGTCGCCACGCCCGCGTTCGGCTCGGACCCGGCCTGGTCCCCGCTGATCAATTGAGGGCCGAAGCCGTTCGAAAATTCCACTGTTCCAGGGACCTCTGTGCGCCGATGGGTCACTCGGGCTTACCCTTTATTAAGCATGAGACTTCAATCTGTTAACGAAGCTTGATCGGCCTCTTTCGGAGGCTCGCGTTGAGTGGGCTGCGAGGTCTGGATTTCGGCGTGGCATTTTGGCATCAATCGCCCGGAAAACGGTCGGAGGACGGAGAGTCCGTTCTTGATCTGAAAACGTCGCGCCGGTACATGCAAAGACGGCTACTGCCGTTTTAACCAAAGGAGAGAAGACCATGCAGGGTTTGAAGGGCGTTATCGTCGTCGCCACGATCGTGGCCGCCAGCATTGCGCTCGGTGGCTGCTTCGGCCACCACGAGAAAGCCGTGACCGCGGAGCCCCTGAAGCTCGGGTCAGCCGACGTCGTGGTCGAGCAGGTTGTTCGCGTTTAAGCTGCAGGCCGATAGATAGCGGAAGCGCCTAGACTTCCGCATTATGGGATATGGATGCCGGGACGCCGCTGCGTGATGCAGCGGCGCCCCAGGCATCTTTTCCTTTTTTAGGCTTCCGCTCGCCAATCTCGCCATTCTCGAGGGAGCTAGGAGATCGTTAAGGAATTCCCTTTTACGATTTCCTAAAATTTGACGAGCGGGAGTAACCAAGTCATGCGTTGGAGTTCGGGGGTTGGACGCGCCTGCAAATTCGCGGGCATCGTCGCACTGGCGATCGTGCTGGCGGCCTGTTCACGCCAAGCACAGCCAAAACAATACGGCCTCGGCGGCGAGGGGCCGGCAACGCCTGGAACGGAACGAGATTTCGCCGTCAATGTCGGCGACGTGGTGCATTTCCAGGTCGATAGCGCAAGCCTGACCGGCGAGGCGCAGGGCATTCTCGCGCAACCAGGCCCGCTGGCTTAACGACTATTCGCAATACACGTCACAATCGAAGGCCACGCCGACGAGCGCGGCACGCGCGAATACAATCTCGCGCTCGGTGCGCGGCGGGCCATGGCGGTCAGGAGTTTCTTGGCAAGCCAGGGCGTGAGCGCGGCGCGGATCAGGACCATATCCTACGGCAAGGAGCGGCCGGTCGCGGTCTGCGACGACATTTCCTGCTGGTCGCAGAATCGCCGCGCCCAGACGGTGTTGAACAACGGGGCTGTCGCCGGCAACTATTAGGCCATACGGGACACAGCTGGCGCGCGCTTGCCGTTTGCCAGCGGTCGCGGCAAGGCCGCAGTTTGGCCCTAAACGACCGCCCAAATGGCTTGGGTCGCGCCGGACGCCCTTGCTCGACGCGCGGTGGGCCTCACTAGCATTGCGGTCCTAACGGCAAGGTCTCTTTCGTGTCACTTTCCGGTTTTCACATGGCGCAGGCGCTCGCGCCCTGCGTGCGTTTTCACGGCAGGGTTTTTTCTCCTCATCCTGCCGGCGCTGCCTTGCCTGGCGCAGCAGCAGCAAAGCGGCGATTCGATCGGCGCCCGGCTTCAGCGCCTGGAGGCCAAGGTTCAGGACTTGCAGGTGACGATCGGCACGCTCCAATCGCTCAGCGCTACGAGGCCCGGCTCAAGCGTGCCGCTCGCGCAAGAGGGCGCGGGCCCGCTCGCGCCCCACTCGGGCCCCGCCGATCTCGGCCCGCGTATCGACGCGCTCGAGACGCAGATCGCGGCGCTTGCGAGCCATATCGAGCAGATCGGCAAGCAGATGAGCGCGATCGAGGCGCGACTTGCCGCAGTCCAGGCCCCGGCCTCGCTCGAGCCGCCGGGTGTCGGGGTGCCACCCGAGCAGAGCTCAGGCCCCGAAATCGCGATTGGAAACATTCTTTTCCTCTTCCGAAGATGCGGACGAGAGCGAAGATGAGGGCGACGACTCGAAGTCGCGCTGGTACGGGCCTAAGCCTGGAAGCGATGAGGTGGCGCGGCTGCTCGAACAGCAGGCCGCATCGGAACAGGCTCCGTCCGGCGGCAATGCTCCCGGCGCACCGCAAAATCTTACGCCCGCGGTTCCGGGCAGCGAGGCCGAGACGCTCTACAGGGAGGGCCATGGCGCTCTCATCCAGAAGGACTACGCGAGCGCCGAAGGCGCCTTCCGGCAGCTGATCGACGCCTATCCGAACGATCGGTTGGCGGGCAAAGCGCAATATTGGGTGGGCGAGACTCTTTTTGCGCGCAGCCAGTACAAGGATGCGGCCGATGCCTTCCTCAAGGCCTATAAGAACGACGAATCGGGCGAGAAGGCCCCGGACGCGCTGCTCAAGCTCGGCATGTCGCTCGCAGAGCTCGGCCAGAAGGAGGCTGCCTGCTCGACATTCCAAGAGCTGAAAGCCAAATATCCGGGAGCGCCCGAGCCGATCGGCAAAGAAGCGGAGACCTGGCGCAAGAAGACAGGCTGTTGAAATGAACGACGTCCCCATCGCGCGCTCCGAGGCCGAGACGTTTTTCGCGCCGCTCGCGCGCTTTCCGCGAATTGCGCTCGCCGTGTCGGGAGGACCTGACAGCCTCGCGCTGATGCATCTCGTGGCGCAGTGGCGTGAAGCGCGCGACACAGGCCCCGAGCTCAGCGTGCTCACGGTCGATCACGGTCTTCGTCCAGGCTCGCGCGAGGAGGCGGAGACGGTCGGGCGCGTGGCTTCGGCGCTTCGACTCCACCATGCGATCTTGCTTGGGAGAAGGAGGGGATTCCGTCCACGCGCCTTCAGGCACGCGCGCGCATCGCGCGCTACGACCTCATGGCGGCCTATTGCCATGCGCACGACATTCCGGCGCTCGTCACCGCCCATCACCTCGACGATCAGGCCGAGACCTTCCTGATGCGGCTCAAGCGCGGCAGCGGCCTCGATGGCCTGGCCGCAATCCCCGAGAAAGGCTCATGGGCGGGGATCGCGATCTTGCGGCCCTTGCTCGATGTCCCGAAGGGGCGGCTTGTCGCCACGCTCGATGCGGCAGGCCTCGCCTTTGTCTTGGACCCGAGCAATGCCGATCCGCGCTTCGAGCGCGCGCGGATGCGGGAGCGAAGCGATGCGCTCTCTCTCCTCGGACTGACGCCCGAGGCGCTGGCGCTGTCGGCGCGGCGCCTGCGGCGGGCCCGCGAGGCGCTCGATGCAGCCGCCCATGATTTCCTCGCCAGCCACAGCGCTATGAGCGAGGCGGGCTACGCCACGATCGATCGCGCAGCGCTCGCGACGGTGCCGCGAGAGATCGCGCTCCGCGCGTTCTCTCAACTGATCGCTGCCGTGGGCGGCGGCGAGACGCCGGTGCAACTGGCCAAGCTCGAGAAGCTGCTTGCCGCTTTGGAGGCAAGTCCGGACAGCGCGCACACACTTGGACGCTGCCGGCTCGAGGCCTTCTCAAGCCGCCTCGGTCTGTTCCGCGAGGTGAGGGGCGGGGGACTTCCCGTCGCCCGTCTTCATCCCGGCGAGCGGACGCTGTGGGACAACCGCTTCACGATTGAGCTCGGCGCGGCTGCGCCAGGGGCCATGACCGTGAGGGCCTTGGGCGAGCCGGGCTTAAGGGCCCTGCGCGACCGCTCCGACTTGGTTTCTTCACTGCCGCGTCTCGCCGGACGAACGCTGCCCTCCTGCTGGCAGGGCGAGGTCCTTATCGGGCTCCCTGCCCTTGGCCGGGCGGGCTTAAGCGAGCCAGCGAGCCTTGATTGCCGGGCCCGGTTCGTCGGTTCGGGGCTCGACGAGGAGGCATGGCAACGATTAAGGGCCTAAACCGTTGAGAAAGCATGCACCTCTTTGAGTTATGTTAACTTGGCAAAGAGGTGCGAGCTTCCTATGTTCCAAGCTTAGCCTCAAGCCGCCCTTAAGACTGAAATGCGAGGCTGTCCCACCGGCAGCCGCGACAGTTTGGAGCCGTCAGGTCAGTACATGAACGCGAATTTCCGTAACTTGGCCATCTGGGTGTTCATCGGCCTCCTCTTGGTGGCGCTGTTCAACCTGTTCCAGAGTCCCGGCGCGCAGGTCCGTGGCAACGATATCAGCTTCTCGCAGCTTCTCTCCGAGGTCGAGAGCGGCAACGTCCAGGATGTGACCATCGCCGGCAATCAGATCACCGGGCATTTCTCCGATGGCCGCAACTTCCAGACCTACGCGCCGAACGATCCCAACCTTGTGGATAAGCTGAACCAAAAAGGCGTGAAGATAACGGCCAAGCCGTCGGAGGACGATGTCCCCTCACTGCTCGGCGTGCTCGTGTCGTGGTTCCCCATGCTGCTTCTCATCGCGGTGTGGGTCTTCTTCATGCGCCAGATGCAGTCGGGCGGCGGCCGCGCCATGGGCTTCGGCAAGTCGAAGGCGAAGCTCCTCACCGAGCGGCACGGACGGGTGACGTTCGACGACGTCGCCGGCGTCGATGAGGCCAAGGAGGACTTGCAGGAGATCGTCGAGTTCCTCCGCGACCCGCAGAAATTCCAGAAGCTCGGCGGGCGCATCCCGCGCGGCGCGCTGCTTGTCGGTCCTCCGGGCACAGGCAAGACGCTGCTCGCACGCGCCATCGCCGGCGAGGCCAATGTTCCCTTCTTCACCATCTCCGGCTCCGATTTCGTCGAGATGTTCGTCGGCGTGGGCGCATCCCGCGTGCGCGACATGTTCGACCAGGCGAAGAAGAACGCGCCTTGCATCATCTTCATCGACGAGATCGACGCGGTCGGCCGTCATCGGGGCGCGGGCCTCGGCGGCGGCAACGACGAGCGCGAGCAGACGCTCAATCAGCTCCTTGTCGAGATGGACGGCTTCGAGGCCAATGAGGGGATCATCCTCATCGCCGCGACCAACCGGCCCGACGTGCTCGATCCGGCGCTCCTTCGCCCCGGCCGTTTCGACCGCCAGGTGGTGGTGCCGCGTCCGGACATCATCGGCCGCGAGAAGATCCTGAAAGTGCATGTGCGCAAGGTCCCGCTCGCGCCCGACGTCGATCTGCGCGTCGTTGCCAGGGGCACGCCCGGCTTCTCCGGCGCCGATCTCGCCAATCTCGTCAACGAGGCGGCGCTGCTTGCGGCGCGCCGGTCGAAGCGCTTGGTGACGCAGCTCGAGTTCGAGGATGCAAAGGACAAGGTTATGATGGGCGCCGAGCGCCGGTCCATGGTGATGACCGAAGAGGAAAAGACGCTCACCGCCTATCACGAGGGCGGGCATGCGCTGGTGGCGCTGCATATGCCGGCGTCCGACCCCGTGCACAAGGCGACAATCATCCCGCGCGGCCGCGCCCTTGGCATGGTCATGCGCTTGCCCGAGCGCGACATCCTCTCCTACACCCGCGCCAAGCTCAAGGCCGATATCACCGTGGCCATGGGCGGCCGCGTGGCCGAAGAGATCGTGTTCGGCTACGAGAAGGTGACCTCGGGTGCCGCCGCCGACATCAAGATGGCGACGCAGCTCGCTCGCGCCATGGTCACGCAATACGGCATGAGCGACAAGCTCGGCCCGCTTGCCTATGGCGACAACGAGGAAGAGGTTTTTCTCGGCCACTCCATCGCACGGACCCAGAACCTCTCCGACGAGACCCAGACCATGGTCGACGAGGAGATTCACCGGATCGTCGACGAGTCGTTCGAGAGCGCGCGCAAGATCATCTCGGAGAATCTCGACGATCTGCATACGATCGCGCGCGGATTGCTCGAATACGAGACGCTGTCGGGCGAGGAGATCAAGGATCTGCTCAAGGGCAAGCCTCCGGTGCGCGAGTTCGCGGCGGAAGTCTCGCCGCGGCCAGGGTCTGCCTCGGCCGTTCCCGCCGCAGGGCGGGGCAAGAGACCGTCGGAGCCCGAGCCCGATACCGGCGGCATGGAGCCCCAGCCTCAAACTTGAGCCGCTCGTTCGCGCCAACTTGAAAATGCCCGGCCGTCCTGCCGGGCATTTTCGCTTTCGACACGTCCTTCGCCCGCTTCGTGCTAAGGCTCGCGGATGACGAGGCTTTATGTCAGGCCGATCGGATTGCTCTACGGCGCGGCCGCCGCCGCGGCCGTCGCCGAGGGCTTGGCACTGCCGCTGGCGGGAGGCCCAATCGCGTTTGCCGCCGGCGAAGTGATCGAGGGCGTGCCCGGCGAGACGCGAAGCAGGATGTTCACCGCGCACGCGCTCGCCGCGTCCAGCGATGCGGATCTCGAGGCCTTGCTCGCCCGCATCACGGCGAAGCGTGCCCCCTTTGCGGGGCTTGCCCTCGACCGCCCGATCCTCATGGGCATCGTCAATGTCACGCCGGACTCATTCTCTGACGGCGGCCTCTATGACAGCAAAGAGGCGGCCATCGCCCACGCCGCCGAGCTTGCCGCCGAGGGCGCCGCGATCGTCGATATTGGCGGGGAGTCGACGCGGCCGGGATCGGATGCTGTTGAGGCGCGAGAGGAGGCTGCGCGCGTCATCCCGGTCATCGAGGGCCTCTCGGGCCTCCCGGCGGTCATCTCGGTGGATACACGCAAAGCTTCGGTGGCGCGAGCGGCCGCGGAAGCCGGTGCCAAGATCCTGAACGACGTGTCGGCGCTCACCTATGACCCCGACAGCACGCAGGTGGCCGCAGAGGCGCGGTTTGAGCGTCGTCCTGATGCATGCGCAAGGCGCGCCCAAGACCATGCAGGACAATCCGCGTTACGCCGATGTGGTGCTGGAAGTGTTCGATTATCTCGAGGCGCGCATTGCGGCGGCCGTCGCGGCGGGCATCGAACGCTCGCGCATTGCCGCCGATCCCGGCCTCGGCTTCGGCAAGACGCTGGCGCACAACCTCGCGCTTCTCAGCCATACGAGCCTGTTCCACGGGCTCGGCGTGCCGCTCCTGATCGGGGCATCGCGCAAGCGCTTCATCCAGGGCTTGGCCGGGGGCGCCGATGCGCGGAGCCGCGAGCCTGGGTCCCACGCCGCGGCCGTGGCCGCCGCCGCGCAAGGGGCGCAAATCCTGCGCGTCCACGACGTAGCGGGGGCACGCCAGGCGCTCACGATCTGGCGAGCTACCGCCTTTGCTACTGAAAATTAAGGCAAATTCAATTCCTTTGCGGGACCGATCCGGTGTAACTTTTGCTTACATTTTTTTGAACTCAAGGGTGGTAGAAAGGAGCATAATCCCATGCGTCGGTCAGACGAAAACACTCCACCACAGGCACCGACGGGGAAGAAACGGGGGGGCAGCCAAATGCCTCGCAAGTTCTTTGGCACGGATGGCATCCGTGGCAGCGCCAACACCTATCCCATGACCTCGGAGGTGGCGCTCAAGGTGGGCATGGCCGCCGGCAGGCTGTTCACCAAGGGCTCCTATCGCCACCGCGTCGTGATCGGCAAGGATACGCGGCTCTCGGGCTATATGATCGAGTCCGCGCTCGTCTCGGGCTTTACCGCGGTCGGCATGGACGTGTTCCAGCTCGGCCCGATGCCCACGCCCGCCGTCGCCATGCTGACCCGCTCGCTCCGCGCCGATCTCGGCGTGATGATCTCGGCCTCCCATAATCCCTTTGGCGACAACGGCATCAAGCTGTTCGGACCCGACGGCTACAAGCTGTCGGACGAAAACGAGGAAGAGATCGAACGCTTGATGGAAGGCGATTGCGCCGACCTGCTCGCCTCTCTCCGAGAAAATCGGCCGGGCCACGCGTATCGACAGCGCGCGAGAGCGCTATATCGAATTTGCCAAGCGCACGCTGCCGAAGAATATCCGCTTCGACGGCGTCAGGGCGGTGATCGATTGTGCCAATGGCGCCGCCTACAAGGTTGCGCCGGAAGCGTTGTGGGAGCTGGGCGCCGAGGTCATCAAAATCGGCGTCGATCCCAACGGCCTGAACATCAACAAGGATTGCGGATCGACCGCGCCCGATGATCTGATCCGCAAGGTCAACGAGGTGCGCGCCGATATCGGCATCGCGCTCGACGGCGATGCCGACCGCGTGGTGATCGTCGACGAGAAGGGCCACATCATCGACGGCGACCAGCTCATGGCGGTCATCGCCGAATCGTGGCTCCGGCGCGGACGGCTCGCGGGCGGCGGCGTCGTCGCCACGGTGATGTCCAATCTCGGACTTGAGCGCTATTTGGAAAGTCTCGATCTCGGCTTGGCGCGCACGCCGGTCGGCGACCGCTACGTGGTCGAGCATATGCGCCAGCACGGTTACAATGTCGGCGGCGAACAGTCTGGCCACATCGTGCTGTCGGATTTCTCGACCACGGGCGACGGTCTCGTCACCGCGCTCCAGCTCCTGTCAGTCGTGGCGCAAAGCGGAAGGCCGGTCAGCGAAATCTGCAATCGCTTCGAGCCGCTGCCGCAAGTCCTGAAAAACGTCCGCTACAAGAATGGCGGCCAGCCGCTCGACAATGTGGCGGTGCGGCGCGCCATCGACTCCGGCAAGTCGCGGCTTGGCAAATCGGGACGCCTCGTCATCCGCCCGTCCGGCACTGAGCCCGTGATCCGGGTCATGGCCGAGGGCGACGATGAGAAGCTCGTCAAGACCGTGGTCTCCGAGATCGTCCACGCGCTGACCGACGCTGCCGCCGCCTAGACCCGCGCGGTTGCAACAGACACAATCGTTTCAATGTGTTATTGCGCCCGCGGGAGAAATTCTCGTGACCGCGTTTGCAAAGCCGGCATTGCGCCCAAACAATCCGCGCTTCTCGTCGGGACCCTGCACCAAGCATCCGGGCTGGTCCGTGGACGGCTTCAAGGCAAGCGCTCGTCGGGCGCTACCACCGTGGGCCCGAGACCAAAGCAAGGCTCGCGCTTGCGCTCGAGCGGACGGCTGAACTTCTCAAGCTTCCCGCCGATTACCGCACCGCAATCGTGCCGGCCTCCGACACCGGCGCGGTAGAGATGGCCTTATGGTCGCTGCTCGGCCCCAGAGGCGTCGACGTGCTCGCTTGGGAAGCGTTCTCGCGCGATTGGGTCACCGATATCGTCGAACAACTGAAAATCGCCAATGTCCGTGCTCTGCTTGCCCCTTACGGCGAACTGCCCGATCTCGCGGAGGTCGATTGCAATCGCGACGTGGTGTTTGCCTGGAACGGCACGACCTCGGGGGTGCGGGTGCCGAATGCCGATTGGATCAGGAGCGACCGCGAGGGCCTGACCATCTGCGATGCAACCTCTGCGGTGTTCGCCCAGAGCATCGACTGGGCGAAGCTCGATGCCGCGACCTTCTCCTGGCAGAAGGTGGTGGGCGGCGAGGCCCAGCACGGCATGCTGATCCTGTCGCCCCGCGCCGTCGAGCGTCTCGAGACCTACACGCCGCCCTGGCCTCTGCCGAAGCTGTTCCGCATGACCGAGCACGGCAAGCTGATCGAGGCGTTGTTCGAAGGCTCGACCATCAATACCCCCTCGATGCTGTGCCTTGAGGATTATCTCGATGCGCTCGATTGGGTCGAGAGCGTCGGCGGGCTCGAAGGGACGATCGCGCGCTCCGACGCCAACGCGCGCGTCCTTTCCGATTGGGTGACGAAGACGCCTTGGGTCGATTTTCTCGCACGCTTGCCCGAGACACGCTCCAACACCTCGATCTGCCTCAAGATCGTCGACCCCGACATTGCCGTGCTTCCCGCCCGAGATGCGCGCCACCGTTCCGGGCGCAATCGCGGCCCTGCTCGACGCCGAGGACGCCGCCAAGGACATTGCCGCCCACCGCGCCGCGCCGCCGGGCTTGCGCATCTGGACCGGCGCGACCGTGGAACGGAGCGATGTCGAAGCGCTTCTGCCCTGGCTCGACTGGGCCTTCGCTGAAGTGAAGCGGGCGCTGCTGAAGGCGCCTTAACCTGCCCTTTCCCTTGGTCGAAGGGGAGGGATCAGCGGGCTCGCATCGGGCGAGCCGCCGCGCTATAAGGTGACACGGCCCCGCCTGAACGCGGGGCCGTTTGTGCGTGCCGGCCTGGAATCGAGAGGACTTCTAACGTGGCCAATGTCGTGGTCGTCGGCTCCCAATGGGGCGACGAGGGCAAGGGCAAGATCGTCGATTGGCTGTCCGAGCGCGCCGATATCGTCGTGCGCTTCCAGGGCGGCCACAATGCCGGCCATACGCTGGTGGTCGACGGCACGACCTACAAGCTCTCGCTGCTGCCCTCCGGCGTCGTGCGCAAAGGCAAGCTTTCGGTCATCGGCAATGGCGTTGTGATCGACCCCTGGGCCTTGGCCGAGGAGATCGCCAAGATCGGGAAGCTCGGCGTCAGCATCGGCCGCGACAATCTCCGCATCGCCGAGAATGCGACGCTGATCCTGCCGCTTCACCGCGAACTCGATGCGCTGCGTGAAGCCTCGGCGGGGGACGGGCGCATCGGCACGACCAAGCGCGGCATCGGCCCGGCCTACGAAGACAAGGTCGGACGCCGCGCCATCAGGGTCATGGACCTCCAGGACCTGCCGTCGCTGAAGCCCAAGATCGAGCGCATCCTCGCCCATCACAATCCGCTCCGTCGAGGCTTGGGCGAGCCCGAAATTTCCGCCGACGATCTATGCGCGCAGCTGACCGAGATCGCGCCCAAGATCCTGCCCTATGTCGATACGGTGTGGGCGCTGCTCGACGCCAAGCGGCGGCAGGGCAAGCGCATTCTGTTCGAGGGCGCGCAAGGCGCCCTGCTCGACATCGATCACGGGACCTATCCGTTCGTCACCTCGTCGAACACCGTGGCGGCGCAGGCCGCGACCGGCTCGGGCCTCGGACCCGGCGCCATCGATTACGTTCTCGGCATCACCAAGGCCTATACGACGCGGGTGGGCGAGGGACCGTTCCCGACCGAACTCAAGGACGACACCGGCAAGCTCATCGGCGAGCGCGGGGCCGAGTTCGGCACGGTCACAGGGCGGCCGCGCCGCTGCGGCTGGTTCGACGCGTGCCTGGTGCGCCAGACGCGTCGCGTCTGCGGCATCAACGGTATCGCGCTGACCAAGCTCGACGTGCTCGACCAGTTGCCCGAGCTCAAGATTTGCGTGGGCTACAGGCTCGACGGCAGAGAGCTCGACCATCTGCCGGCGGCGCAAGGGGCGCAAGCGCGGGTCGAGCCGATCTACGAGACCATGGAGGGCTGGACGGAATCGACGCGCGGCGCCCGGTCATGGGCCGAGCTTCCGGCTCAATGCATCAAATATGTGCGGCGGCTCGAGGAGCTGATCGGCGCGCCGGTGGCACTGCTTTCGACCAGCCCCAAGCGCGAGGACACGATCCTCGTGCACGATCCGTTCGTGGATTGACGAGGGGGTCTTGGGAGGATTCTCTTGTCATTGCCCGGCTTGACCGGGCAATCCAGTAGCCCTGATCGTGCGATATTGCCGAGACCGGTGGTTTACTGGCTTCCCGCTTTCGCGGGAATGACAGTCCGGGAGCAAGACGTGGCGCAAGCATTTCCGTGGAAGCTGGCGTGGATCACGGGAGCGTCCGGCGCGATCTGCGGCGAGGTCGCGAGGCGGCTTGCTTCCGCCGGCGTGACCGTCGCCGCCACCGCGCGGCCGAGCGAAGCGCTTCAGGCGCTTGCGGCCGCCAATGACCGCATCAAGGCCTTTCCCGCCGACGTGCTCAAGCCCGACGAGTTGCACGAGACGGTCGGCAAGATCGAGCGTGCGCTCGGGCCGATCGATCTCGCTTTGTTCGGCGCCGGCATGTACGCGCCGTTCGATATCCGCGCGATCGACCTCGACGGCTTCCGCCGCTCCATGGCGCTCAATGTCGATGGCGTGATCAACGGCGTCGCTGCCGTGCTGCCGTCGATGCTGGCCCGCGGCGCCGGGCACATCGCCATCATGGGCTCGCTGTTCGGCTATGCCGGATGGCCGGGCAATGGCAGCTATGGCGCAAGCAAGGCGGCGGTCATCAATCTTGCCGAAGGCCTCAAGATCGAATTGGAAGGGACAGGCGTTGCCGTCACCATCATTAATCCGGGCTTCGTCGATACGCCGCTGAATGCGTCGTACGACCCGAAGAAGAAGCTTTATGTGATGAGCAAGGAGCGCTGCGCGCGGAAGATCCTCGAGAGGCTTGGGCGGAAGCCCTACGAGATCGCCTTCCCGCCGCAGGTCGCGCTGTTCCTGAAGCTGGTCCGCTCTCTGCCCCGCGCCGTCTCCTTCCCGCTGATCCGCTGGTTCACACGGAGAATGCAGGGATAGAACGGCACCTCACGCCCCGCAATTTCTAGCTCAGCAGCTCGCGGAAATAGGAATCGAGCATGCGATCCTTCGGATCGGCGGCCTTGCGGCGCGCGGCGAATTGCTGGAGCCTCACGCCGAACGCCTTGCGTACCTGATCGCGGGTCAGGAACGGCGTCTGATTGAACAGCGGCACGCCGCGCCGGTCGCTGCAGAACTGATTGTAAACAATGCAGGAATTCCTCCCACTCGGGCCCTCCGGTCGAGGCAGGGTCGATGCTCAAGGTGGCGCCCTCCCAGCAATAGGAGAGCAACGACTCGACGTCGCGGGCGATGGCATAGCCGACGCTCGGGAGGTCGCAGCGATATCCGGTCTTGGCCTCATAGGCGAGGCAGAAATTGCAATATTCTTCGAGGATGTCGAAGAAGCCCCCCTCGCGGAACGCCCACATGCTGAACAGATATTTGTTGGCGCCCGGCGAGCGCGGATAGTTGATGATCTGGGCGTGCGGCCAGGTGCGGTCGCTGCGCACCACCCACACGAGCGCCTGTCGCAACAGGAAGAAGTGCAGCTTGTCGGCAAGCGGCCCGCACCGTGCGGTTGCGCGTGGTCCGCTGGATCCACAGCGTGACGGCGGGCCCGTATTTGCGCCAGAAGCGGTTGCGATAGACCCAGCGGTAGCGTGAGTTTGGCTGCAGCTTCGGGATTGTCCTTGCGCAGCTCGACCAGCACGCGTTTCACGTAGGGGAAGATGTAGTACATCACGGCGTAGCCGCGCGCCTTGTAGATCGGAAAATACTTGCGGAAATTGTCGAGGCTGAGCGAGTAGTGGCGCACCGCAAGCGCGGTGGTGGGCCTCACCCGCATGGTCACCTCGTAGACGATGCCGAACAGACCGTAGCTCGAGCGGATGAGCTGCATCTCCTCGGGATTGTCGCGCTCGGTGATCTCGCGCGATCCTGCCGTCGGGCGTGACCAGCCGCACGCCGGTGACGTAGGAGCTGACTTGGCCGAAGCCGCCGGGGAAGGAACTGTCCTTGGTGGCGGCGGTCGCCATGGCGCCCAGGGTGACATTGCCGATCTCGGTGGTGACGTAAGGCTGGAGGCCCCGCTCTTTCAGCGCTTGCGCCAGCACGATATAGGTCACGCCGGCCTCGACCGTCACGGTGTCGTCGGTGAAATGCAGGATGCGGTTCATGGCCTTCATGTCGACCATGGTGCCGCCGTCGTCGCCGTTCATACGCGCGGTGGAATGCATCGACCCGGCGGGCCGCACCGGCGAGGGAAAGCGCACCTCGTCGGTCACGATCTCGACCAGGTCCTCGACGCTCTCCGGGCATGGCCAGGACCTTGGGATGGTAGGTCCAGGTGCCATCCCAGGTCTTGACGGTGACGTCCTGCTTGATCTCCATGAAGTCCCCCGGGGCGCCCTTCGGGCGTCAGACCTATAAAGCAAAGCACGGACGAATCCAGGATAGAAGCGCCGCAGCCGGAGGCTCGAGCCAGATCAAGGCTCAACGAGCCGCGGCAGCGAGTGGGTTGAACGATTGCGGCTTGGATGCTTAGGTCTGCGCGCAAAGCGGACCGGACAGGCCTTGAAGTCCAGCACAGCACACGAGGTTATGGATCGTGCAGCGTTTTTGTATCATCGGGGCGGGAGCCTGCGGGCTTGCCGTGGCCAAGACCTTCGCCGAGCGCGGAATTCCCTTCGACTGTTTCGAGGCGCTGTCCGATGTCGGCGGCATCTGGAATCCCGAGAGCCCGCATGTCGTTTACGGCTCGACCTATCTCAACTCCTCGAAGAAACTGTCGCGCTACCCCGACTTCGAGTTTCCCGAGGAATGGGCTCTCTATGTGAGCCGGGCGCAGGCGCAAGAGCTATCTCGCGCCTATGCCAAGGAGTTCGGCCTCTATCCTCTGATCAGCTTCAATCACGCGGGTGACGCGCGCCGAGCGTACCGAACAAGGCTGGCGCGTGACGATCGAGGGCGAGAAGGCGCCGCGCGCACTATGCCGGCCTGATCGTCGCCAACGGCCATCATTGGGAACAGATCGTGCCGACCTATCCGGGTCATTTCGAGCGGCGAGATGCTGCATTCTCACGACGTGAAGTCGAAGGAGCAATTCAAGGGCAAGCGCGTGCTCGTGGTCGGAGCCGGCAACTCGGCGGTGGACATTCTCTCCGACGCCGCGCTCGAGGAGAGCGCACGCGCCATTCATTCGATGCGCCGCACCTATTACTTCTTCCCCAAAACGGTGTTCGGCAAGCCGACCGACGTGTTCGTCGACTACACCAGCCGCATTCCTCTGCCGCGCTGGCTCATGCGCCTGCTTGTACCGCTACGGCATGCGCGTCGTGGTCGGGCCGCATCGCCGCTTCGGCCTCGAGCGGCCCGACCACAATCTGTTCGAGGCGCATCCCACCGCCTGCAACACCTATCTCGATCACATCATCCATGGGCGCATCACGGTGAAGCCCGGCATCGAGAGACTCGACGGCAAGACGGTGCACTTCGTGGATGGGAGCGAGGAGGAGGTCGATTTCCTGATTTGGGCGACCGGGTTCAGGCCGAGCTTCCCCTTCATCGATTCCTCGCACATTCTCGACGAGCAGGGCATGTCGAAGCTCTTCATCCACACCTTCCACCGCGAGCGCGACGATTTCTTCGTGGTCGGACTGTTCGAGCCGGCCGAAGGAGGCGTGTGGCAGATCGCCGATTATCAGGCGCGGCTGATCGCGAGCTTCCTCACCGCCCACGCCAACGATCCGAAGCGCGCCGCCTGGTTCCGGGCGCTCAAGGCGCGCGCCAATCCCGATATCGGCCATGGCATCAAATGGAAGGACACGCTCTGGCACCGGTTCGAGATCCAGCATTACCGCTTCCGCAGATATATGGAGCGCCTCATCCGGCGCTTCGGCGCTTCCGCCGTCGAGATCGCCCGAGCCGCGGACCATGCAGATCGAAGGCGCGCCGCCGCCAGCCAAGGCCGAGCTCAAGGCCGCGTCCTGACGCCGTCGCTTAGGCGGAGGGTGACTTGCCGGTCGCGCGGCGCAGCTGGCGTGCAACGAGGCGCGGGAACAAGCGCGTTCAGCACGAAGAGCGCGCGATAGATTCCGGGTTTCACGACGAAGGCGCGTCTCGCTGCGATGCCGTCGAAGATGGCCCTTGCCGCTTCGTCCGGGGTCAGGATGGGAACGAGCCTCGGGTTGGTCTTCGGCATGTTCTCGCGGCTGCCGGGATTGTGCTGCCAATACGGCGTCTCCACCGTCCCGAGCACGACGAGGGTCACCGCTGAGGCCGGTGCCCCTGAGCTCGCTCTGCAAGGTCTCGGCCAGTCCCGCCACGGCGCGGCGCGCGGCGATATAGGCCGACGCCCTCGGCCAGGCAAGGTAGGAGGCGGGCGAGGTGATGAAGGCGATGGCGCCGCTCCGGCGCGCGAGCATCTCGGGCAGGAAGGCGCGGGTGAGATTGAAGGCGGCAAGATAAGGCACCTCGATCATGCGCAGAGCGTCCTCCGCCGTGGTCTCGACCATGGGCAGCCAGCGGCCCGCGCCGGCATTGTTGATGAGGATGTCGGGCGTGCCCGCGTCGCGCCCGATCCGCGCGGCTGTCTCGTCAACTGCGGCAGCGCGCGAAAGATCGACCGGGTAGGGGGTCGCGTCCCTCCAGACCGGCGGATGGCTTCGGCCACGCGGTCGAGCCTGTCGGCATTGCGCGCGAGCAGGAGGACATGGGCGCCGTTTGCGCCATAGAGCTTGGCGGCTGCCTCGCCGATCCCGCTCGACGCTCCGGTAACGAGCACAAGCTTCATGGAGGCTCTCCTCGTCTCTCGCCCTTTTATTGTAAGTGCCTAAAGCCGCGCCGCTTTTCGCTGTCGTCCCTTCGGCCCTCTAACAGGTGGTCGCGACTGTTGCACAAAGGTTACAGCCCACCCGGAACCCTTGCGCTGCGGCTGCAAAGAGACTGGCGCGCACGCGCGCTCCGGATAATCTTAACCCATCTTCGTCCGTTCTGAAGGAGATGTTCCCTATGTGGTCGTACATGCGTGTCTTGGGGTTGGCGCTGATCGCGGCGGGACTCTGCACGGTCCAGAGTGCGCCGGCCAATGCAGCCTGTCTCGGATTCTCCGGCACGGCAGATGGGTTCGACAAGGTGACGGCGGTAACCCGGGCGCAGGCCGCGGTGGCTCAGGCGATCGCCGACTACAAAACGCAGAAGAAGATCCGCACCGTGACGGTGTCGGCCATGCGCGCCAAGCCTCAGCCTTATTGGCGCACCAGCGTGAGCGACAACCTCTATCACAAGCCGGATATCGTGACGGCGAACTCCTATACCGTATGCTGGGCGGGTGTGGTCTCGCCCTACGTCTGCACCTCGGGCGCCAAAGCCTGCTGGTAATTTGAAAGACCCTGCATCGGCCCCGGGGCGAGCCCCCTGGGGCCGATCCCTATTCGCGAATTCTCGCCATCTAAGCCGGTACGAGCGAAACCCTCTCCGGCCGCTTCATCAGGAAGATCAGCGGAATGATGGCCAGAGTGACCATGGCGATGAACCAGAAGATGTCGTTGAAGGCGAGCATCTGAGCCTGGCGGGCGATCTCGTGGACGATCAGCGGCACCGCCTCGGGCGAGTAGGGGGTAAGCCCGTGCTGGCCGAGATAGGGAACGAGGTCGCGGTTATACGGCGTGATATGCGCGGTGAGCTCGTTGAAATGGATGTGGGCCTGGCGCACGAACAGCCAGCTCACGACCGCGATGCCGGCTGAGCCGCCGATGCCTCGCATCAGCGCATAGACGCCGGCCGCCTCGTCGTACTGCGCCTTCGGAATGCTGGCGAAGGCGACGGCCGTCAGCGGCACGAAGAAAAGCCCTGAGCCGATACCCGCCACCATGCCCGGCGTGGCGATCCCCCAGATAGTCCACGTACAGGGAGAAATAGGCCATCGGCAGGGTCCCGAGCGCGGTCATGACCAGGCCCGCGATCACGAGATGGCGCGCGTCGAATATGCGGATGAGGATGCTTCCGGTGATCGCCAGGGTTATGGCGCTGACGATGCCGCGCGGGATGAACAGGGTGCCTGCGGTTGCCGGCGGATAGCCGAGAAGCCGCTGGCTGAAGAGCGGCATGATCGCCATCCATCCGAACAGGCTGATGCCGTAGACGGTGATGGCGAGCGTCCCCGCAACGAAGTTGCGGTCCTTGAGCAGCGACAGGTCGATGATGTTGTCGGTCTTGTTCCAGCCGCGGATGAAGAAGGCGGCGCCGGCGAACCCGGCGATGATCGTGCCGACGACGATGGCTTTGGAATTGAACCAGTCGCGGGTCTGTCCCTGGTCGAGGACATATTGCAGGGCGCCGACGGCGAGCACCAGAAGTCCCATGCCGATCCAGTCGGTCTTGATGTCGGCGACCGGCCGGCGCGGCAAATACCCGACCGAGAGCAGAAGCGCGACGAGGCCGATGGGGATGTTGATGTAGAACACCATGCGCCAGGAATAGGCCTCGGTGAGATAACCGCCGAGCGCCGGACCGATCACCGGCGCGACCATGATGCCGAGACCGAAAATGGCGAGCGCCTGCCCATGCCGTTCGCGCGGGAAGGCGTCGAGCAGGATTGCCTGGCTCAACGGCACGAGCGGCGCGCCGAAAACGCCCTGGGCCAGGCGGAACAGCACCATGCTTTCCAGATTCCACGCCATGCCGGACAAGGCCGAGGACACGACGAAGCCCGTTATGGCAAAGAGCAGAAGCCGTCTCCGGCCGAGCCAGGTGGAGAGATAGCCGGTCAGCGGCATCACAACGGCGGCGGCGACGATATACGACGTCAGGACCCAGGTGATCTGATCGGGCGTGGCGGCAAAGGCGCCGAGCATGTTGGGGATCGACACGTTGACGATCGTCATGTCGAGCACTTCGAGCACCGCGGTCAGGACCACGGCAATGACGAGCGGGATCGGCGGGCGTCCGGGATGAAGCTCTGCGAGGCTCGGGCGGGGCGGCGCGGCGGGCGGCTTGCCCTTGCGTCCCTTCCCGCCTGCGGGCTTTGCTGGACTCATTGCGCGTTCTGGGAGGGTTCGGTGGTGTCGATCTTGACCGTGGCGCTGGCGCCGAGCCGCAGCGGCTTGTCGGGATCCGGCGGGCTGGTAATTTTGATCCGCACCGGGAAGCGCTGGGTCACCTTGACCCAGTTGCCGGTGGCGTTCTCCGGCGGGAGCACCGAAAAGCTCGCGCCCGATCCGGGGCTGATGCTTTCGACGACGCCTTCGAGCGTGGTGCCGGGATACATGTCGAGCTGGATGGTCGCTTTCTGGCCGGGTTTGACGCGCCCGAGATCGGTCTCCTTGAAATTGGCGTCGACCCACCAATTGCCGTCCTCGACGACGGCCATGGCCGGGGTGCCGGCCTGAACGACGCTGCCCGGCCGCAGATTGACTTTGGAGACCCAGCCGCTGGCCGGGGCGGTGACGTGGGTGCGCACCCGTTCTTGCGTCGCCTTGTCGAGCGCCGCGGAAGCGGCCCGAAGCTGCACCGTGGGCGTGGTGACCGTGAGCTTCTTGTCCTGCTCGGTGTCGAACTCGGCCTGGGCGTCGTTGAAAGCCTTGACGGCGTCATGCCACGCCTTCGAGGCCTCGGTGAGCGCAGCAGAGGGCGGCTCGCCTTCCTGTTGCGCGTCCTTGGCCTCGCGATATTTGCTTATGGCGTCCTCGAGCGCGACGCGCTTCTCATCGAGCTTGGTCGCGGCACCCTTGAGCGCGTCGGCCGCGGTCCCGGCGGCGGACGCGGCGGCATCGAACTGCGCGCGGGCGTTGCGCAGCGCCGCGTCGTAGAGCGAGGCGTCGATATCGAAGAGAGGATCGCCCGTCGCAACCTTGTCGTCATCCCTGACATAGACGTGGGCGACGGGACCTGAGACTTGCGAGGCCACGCGCACGATATTGGCGCCGGTATAGGCGTTGTCGGTCGAGGGATAGAGCTCGGCATGGCGCCAATAAAGAAGAACGCCGCCGATGGTCGCGGCCAGGAGCACGATAAGCGCGATCCAGCGATAGATCGCGGCCTTGCCTTTGGCGCGCGTCGGCGTGTCGGCGGCAACTTCCTGATTCACGGCGTTCTCGACCTCGGTTGCGGCGGGGATGGCCGGCTTTTCTGAGCCCTTGGGGCACGGAAATACAAGGCTAAGCACGGCAGAATGATGACGAGGCTTAGACTGTATGGATCGCGGGGGCAAGAATTCCCTTGCTTGTTAAGGGTTAGGCCAAATTACCGCCGCCCTTCGGAAGGACCTGAACGAGGCTTGACGCTGTTGACCGGCCAGTGTTTCCGTCGCCACAATTTTCCTCCCGCTCGGCCGTGCCTGACTTGCGTTCCAACGGCATCGGCTTAACATGCAGGAAGTTCGAGGGCGTGCGGGAATACCTGGCCAAATCATCACACCGCGCCCTCGCTTTCGTCAAATTCGATCCTGGTGATGCGGCGTTGGGACGAAGGGCCCAACTCCGGCTTGAGCCTTGGCGGAAAGTCCTGCCGGAGGACCCAGTAACGGCGTGCAGCGGAGCGCTTAACCGGCCTTCCGTTGCTGGAGGAACATGAACCGGGAGGAGGGCACGATGACCACATCGAGATATATCGCGCGGCTGATGGGGCCGGTCTTGCTGGTCATAGGCATCGGCATGGTGTTCGGCCTGATGATGGAAGGGCCGGCCTATTCGAGCCTGATGAAGGAGTTCATCGCGAATCGGGCCGTGATCTTCCTCACCGGATTTCTCGCGCTGCTCGCGGGCGTCGCCATCGTCAATGCGCATAATCTGTGGGTGCCCGACTGGCGCGTGATCGTGACCATTCTCGGCTGGCTTCTCGTGCTGCGCGGCATCATGCTCCTTGTCTTCCCGCTGACGGTGCAGATGTTTGGCGATCGCATCGCGGCCAGCCAGGCGGGCGTAGTCGCCGGAGCCGCCTTGACCTTCGTGCTCGGCGCCATCCTCTGCATCATGGGCTACGAGGATTTGTGGGAGAGCCACGCGCGCCGGCGCAGCACAGCGCGCGCAGCCTCGGTGGGCGGACACCGCGGCAAACGTCCGCGCCGGAAGCGGGCCTGACGGCTTCCGGCGTTTGACAGGAGGCGGACGAGGTCTACACTCGCAACGTCCGAGGGGAGCCCCTGGAAGGGGCTGAGAGTCCGCTGCCTCAAAGTTGAGGCCCGGCGGAGACCCTTCGAACCTGATCCGGGTCATGCCGGCGAAGGGACGGGACCTTCCTCTTGTCCGTTCCTCGGCATCTCCCTCGCTTGGGCCAAGGGAGCATGGCGATGAACAAGCCTCTTACCCCGAAAGACGTGGCTTCCCCCAATGTCACCACCGGCGCGCTCGCGGGAAGCCGAAAAGTCCATTCCACGCCGGAAGGCCACGCGGCGTTGCGCGTGCCGTTCCGCGAGATCGTGCTTTCGGCCGGAAGCGGAGAGAAGCCGTTTCGGGTCTATGACACGTCCGGTCCTTACACGGACTGCGATGCCGCGATCGATGTCGAGCGCGGCCTGCCCAGGCTGAGGTCAGGGTGGATCGCCGGGCGCGCCGGTGCCGGTCAGCCCGTCACCCAGCTCGATCTCGCCCGCGCCGGCATCGTCACCGAGGAAATGATCTTCGTCGCCCATCGCGAGAATATCGGCCGTGCGGAGGCGGCTGCGGAGGCATCCGCGCGGCTCGCCGACGGCGAGAACTTCGGCGCGTGCCTCCCGTCTTTCGTGACGCCGGAATTCGTGCGGAGCGAGGTCGCGCGCGGCCGCGCCATCATCCCGGCCAATATCAATCACCCGGAATCCGAGCCGATGATCATCGGGCGGAACTTCCTTACGAAGATCAACGCCAATATCGGCAACTCGGCCGTCACCTCCTCGATCGCCGAGGAGGTCGAGAAGATGGTGTGGGCGATCCGCTGGGGCGCCGACACCGTCATGGACCTCTCCACCGGGCGCAACATCCACGCCACGCGCGAATGGATCATCCGCAACGCGCCGGTGCCGATCGGCACGGTGCCGATCTATCAGGCGCTGGAGAAGGTGGGCGGCGATCCGGTCAAGCTCGATTTCGAGGTTTACAAGGACACGCTGATCGAGCAGGCGGAGCAGGGGGTGGACTATTTCACCATCCATGCCGGGGTGAGGCTCGGCTACATCCATCTTACCGCGCACCGCGTCACCGGCATCGTCTCGCGCGGCGGCTCGATCATGGCCAAATGGTGCCTCGCCCATCACAGAGAGAGCTTCCTCTACGAGCGCTTCGAAGAGATCTGCGCGATCATGCGCCGCTACGACGTGTCGTTCTCGCTCGGAGACGGGCTTCGCCCCGGATCGATCGCCGATGCCAACGACGCCGCGCAATTCGCCGAGCTCGAGACGCTGGGCGAGCTGACGCGCGTCGCCTGGGACCATGGCTGCCAGGTGATGATCGAGGGGCCCGGCCACATCCCCATGCACAAGATCAAGGTCAATGTCGAGAAACAGCTCGAGATTTGCGGCGAGGCGCCGTTCTACACGCTCGGCCCGCTCGTCACCGATATCGCGCCCGCTTACGATCACATCACGAGCGCGATCGGCGCGGCCATGATCGGCTGGTTCGGCACCGCCATGCTTTGCTACGTCACGCCGAAGGAGCATCTCGGGCTCCCCAACCGCGACGACGTGAAGGCGGGCGTCATCGCCTACAAGATCGCCGCGCATGCGGCCGACCTCGCCAAAGGCCACCCCGCGGCGGTCGCGCGCGACGATGCGCTGTCGCGCGCGCGCTTCGCCTTCCGCTGGGAAGACCAGTTCAACCTTTCGCTCGATCCCGACACGGCGCGGAGCTTCCATGACGAGACGCTTCCCAAGGAATCGATGAAGCTTGCGCATTTCTGCTCGATGTGCGGGCCGAAATTCTGCTCGATGGAGATCACGCGCGAGGTGCGCGACTACGCGGCGAAGCTCGCCGAGAAGGAGAGGGGCATGGCCGAGATGAGCGAGAAATTCCGCGCTCTCGGCGGCGAGGTTTATGTGGCGGATTAGCCTGCTCGGCCGCCCGTGAGGGGTGCAATTTGCGGTTTTGGCGGCGGCCGATTTCAGGGTATTTTTCAGAGTCCGACCGAGGGAAAACGGGGGTTTTTCGCTTGGAACCTGCACGCCAGATTGCGGCTGTTGCGATCGCGGCCCTGCTGATCGCAGGGGCGCCTGTTGTTTTCCTGTCCGCAACTTCAGGCGCGAGAGCCGCAGCCCCCTCCGCTGCTTGCGAAGACGAGGCCTCGCTTACGGTTCTCGTCTCGCCCGTCGCGCCGTGGAAGGGCGCGCCCTTGCGCGTCGTGTTCGCCGCGGAGAAGCCGCTCGAAGGCGAGCTTTCGCTGACGGCGCCCGACGGAACGGTCGCGGCCACATCGCGCGACCGCAAGGGCGGCCCGCCCTATGTCTGGTTCGCCGAAGTGGCGGCGCCGGCCGCAGGCACATGGCAGGCGACGCTCACGCGCGCGGGCGAGCAGCGCCGAATGCAGCGACGATCACGCGCGAAATCGCCGTGCAGCGCAAGGAGCGCGCCGCGGCCGCGCGCGGGAAAGAGCGTTTGGCCCATCAACAATGCATGGAATCGGGCGAGCGAAAATTTGTATTCGGCCTGGATCGAGATCCTTTTCGATGCGCCGCTCGACGAGGCCCCGTCGTGGAAGGCGATGCATGAGGTGTTGCGCGATCCGTCGCGCAACGTGCTCTTCGATCATCTCGGTCTGCGCGAGGATCAGAAGGGGCTCGTCATTCAACCCGACTGCGCCGACGTTCCCTATTTCTTGCGCGCCTATTTCGCCTTCAAGATGGGATTGCCGTTCGGCTACGCGAAATGCACGCGTGGCGACGGCGGCGAGGCGCCGAAATGCCAACAGTGGTGGAACATCGTGAACGAGGAGCCTCCGCCCGCGCCGCCGCCGTTGCGACAGGCAACCGCGACGCCCGCCGGCCTGTTCGGCATGTTCGCTCACCCGGCTCCGGTTCCCCGGCCTCCCGTGATGAAGCTTCCCCGCAAGCCGCAAGGGCTCGTGCCGGGCTTCGGCTATTACCTGAGGACGACCGTCGCCAACGCCGTGCATTCCGGCAACGGGCGAACGACGGCGGACGACGACGACACCGATTACTATCCCGTGCCGCTCACTGCGGACACGCTCCGCCCCGGCACCGTCTACGCCGATCCTTACGGGCACATTCTCGTCCTCGTCAAACGCGTGCCGCAGTCGGGCGACGGCGCCGGCGTCTTCCTCGCCGTCGACGGGCAGCCCGACGGCACGGTCGCGCGCAAGCGCTTTTGGCGCGGCAACTTCCTGTTCGCGCAGGATCCCGCGCTCGGCAGTCCGGGGTTCAAGCGCTTCCGCCCGATCGTGCGCGAGAAGAACGGGACCTTGCGGCGCCTGACCAACGACGAGATCGCGAACAATCCGAGACTACGGCGATTACTCGCTCGACCAGTCGAAGCTCGAGGTCGAGGACTTCTACGACCGCATGGACGACGTGATGTCGCCGGCGCCGCTCGATCCGATGCGCGCGATGACGGAAGCGATCACGGCGCTCGAGGAGCAGGTCAAGGCCCGCGTGACGTCGGTCGAAAACGGGCGCAAGTACCAGGTCGAGGGCGGCCGCGAAGTGGACATGCCTGACGGCGCGTCGATCTTCGAGACGACCGGCGCGTGGGAGGATTTCGCGACGCCGTCGCGCGATCTGCGCCTGTTGATCGCGATCGACGTGGTGCGCGGGTTCCCGGATCGCGTGGCGCGGCGGCCGGAGCGCTACGCCATGCCCAAGGCGAAGAGCGTCGCCGACGTCAAGGCGGAGTTGGAGACCATGCTCGCATCGGAAGCTTGCGGCGCGGAATTTTTCCTATACGCGCACCGACGGCTCGCAGTGGACGCTCTCGCTCAAGGACGTGCTCGACCGCATCGCGGCGCTGGAGATGGCGTATAACGTCAACGACTGCGCCGAGCTGCGCTGGGGCGCGCCGGAAGAGAGCGAGGAAGCGGCGACCTGCAAGCGGCGCGCGCCTGAGGCACAGCGGCAGAAGATGACCGAATATCGCGCCTGGTTCAGCGAGCGCCGCCGCCCGCCGCGGGGTTAGCGGCCCCGTGGCCTCCCGCTCAACGCCTCTTATCGCGACCCTCCATTGTCATGCCCGGACGCCCGGGTCCGGCTCCGCCGGCCCGGGCGCAGGCTCGAGTCCGGGCATCCATGCCGTTACCGTGCAGCACGTCAAAGGGCTAACGGAATGGATCGCCGGGCCTGTCCCGGACTGATCGGGGATCAAGCCCGGCAATGCCGCGGGAACATTTTGAGGGGGAGCGCGAATGGTTCCATCCTATGTGCTCTGGGCCTTGCTCGGCATGGCCGGCTACTCCTTCATGACCCTGTTCGTGAAGCTCGCCGAGCGCTCGGGCTCGGCCTCGACCCATATGGTGCTGGCCGTCACCACCACGATCGTAGCCGTCTTCGCCATCGCCATGGTGGTGCTGCGCGGCGAGCTCAAGCCGCTCCTCTTCGAGCTCGAGCGGCCGCCGCTGCTCTGGGCCATCGCCGGCGGCATCGCCCTCGCTATTGCCGTGACTGCGCTGTTTCAGGCGTTGGCGCTCGGGCCCGCCAATGTGGTGGTGCCGATCTACGGCATGTTCATCGTCGGCGGGTCGCTGCTCGGCGTCCTGTTTCTCGGCGAGCCGATGGCTTGGCACAAGATCGCCGGCCTCGTCGCCGCGGTGATCGGCGTGATCCTGATCGCGCTCTGAGCCGAAGGCGCGGAACCTTGGCGGCCGGTATCGGTTATGCGAGGCAGGGATGCGAGGAAGCGCCATGGCCAAGGTCGTCTACAAAATCGTCAAGCATGAGGATGGTTGGGCCTATAAGGTCCGCGGCACGTTCTCGGAGACGTTTCCGAGCCATGATGCGGCACTCGCCGCGGCAAGGATGGCCGCGGGCGAACAGCGCGTTCCGGGAGAGACGGTCGGCATCCAATACGAGACCGCCGATGGCGGTGTGGCACGAAGAGGTCGATCCGGGGACCGACCGGCCGCAGACAGCTGTCGAGGACGACCAATAGCGCGCGGCTTGCGTCCGGCAAAAAGAGTGGGCAACGGCTTTCACCGTTGCCCACGCAGCGAGGCGAGACTCGGCGTCCTCTCGTTACGCCGCGTCGACGAGGACGATCTCGGCGTCCTCGAGCGCCTTGACCTTCAGCACGCTCTCGTCCGGTGATGGCGGCGCCGTCGCGCGCGCCGATGCGGACGCCGTTGACCTCGATGCTGCCCTTGGCCGGAACGAGATAGCCGTGGCGCTCCGGCCCGAGCTCGTATTCGATGGTCTCGCCGGCCTTGATCGTCGCACCGAGCACGCGCGCCTTGGCGCGGATCGGCAACGCCTCGGCGTCGTTCGTCGAAGCCGCTCGCGAGCGGCACGAAGCGGCCCGAGCGGTCCGTCCTTCGGGAAGGGCTTGGCGCCCCAGGACGGCTCGCCGCCCGACCGCGCTCGGCTCGATCCAGATCTGGAACAGCGTGGTGGGCACAGGCTCGCGGTTATACTCGGCGTGACGGATGCCGGAGCCCGCGCTCATCACCTGCACGTCGCCGGCCTCGGTGCGGCCCTTGTTGCCCAGGCTGTCCTCATGGGTGATGGCGCCCTCGCGGACATAGGTGATGATCTCCATGTCGGCATGGGGGTGCGGGGGAAAGCCCGTGTTGGGAGCGATCTCGTCGTCGTTCCACACGCGCAAGGCCCCGTGTCCCAGGCGCTCGGGGTCGTAGTAGCGCGCAAAGGAGAAATGATGCTTGGCCTTGAGCCAACCGTGATCGGCGCCGCCAAGCGCGTCGAAGGGTCTCCGTTCGATCATTGTCGATCCTCCGTAAGGCGATAGAGGCTAGGCGTTGAAGCCACCGTCCACGGTCAGCGTCGTGCCCGTGATGTAGGCGGCGCGAGGGCCAGCAAGGAACGCGACCGCCGCGGCGACCTCCTCGGGCTTGCCGTAGCGGCCAAGTGCCGTGGCAGATTTCTGCGTGGCGGCGAAATCGCCGTCGTCGGGGTTCATATCGGTGTCGATTGGGCCGGGCTGAACGGCATTGACGGTGATTCCACGAGGACCCAAGTCGCGGGCCCAACCGCGGGTATAGCCAATGATGGCGGCCTTGGTCGCGCTGTAGTCGCTGATCCCGGGGAAGGGCGAAGCCTCGCCGAGTGTCGACCCGATCGAGATGATTCGCCCGCCGTCGTGCATTAACGGCGCCGCCGCGCGCACGGCGGCCGCAACACCGCCAACATTGACGGCAAACTGGCGGCCGAACTCCGCAACGTCGTTGTTGCTGTCATGCACCTGGCCGGTGACGAACACGCCGGCATTGTTGACGAGGATGTCGAGACGTCCGAAGCGCTCGGCCACTTCCTTGACTAGGGCCTCGACCTCCTCGGCGTTGGCCTGATCGGCCCTGAACGCTTCGGCGCGCACGCCCTTGTGCTTGAGATCCTTGACGACGGCCTCGGCCTTGGCAGAGGAGGAGGCATAACTGATGGCGACATCGGCGCCCTCATCGGCAAGCGACTTGGCGATGGCGGCACCAATGCCGCGCGAGCCGCCGGTGACCAAAGCAACTTTTCCACTGAGTGCCTTTGACATGAGCCCATCTCCGTTGTTTGACTTATGTATCATATGCTACATATGTGGCGCTGGACCCGGGCTGTCAAGTGGATTATATAGCACTTGCTACAGATAAGGAGGTGTTAGGGATCACGAATATGTCAGGAGATAGAGCCGTGGCGATCGGCCGGCCCCGCGCTTTCGATGCCGACCAGGCGCTCGACCGGGCGCTCGAAGTGTTTTGGCGCAAGGGCTATGAGGGCGCGACGCTG
This sequence comes from uncultured Alphaproteobacteria bacterium, assembly GCA_963776655.1. Classification (GTDB taxonomy): domain Bacteria; phylum Pseudomonadota; class Alphaproteobacteria; order Rhizobiales; family Methyloligellaceae; genus Methyloceanibacter. The sequence goes on from CAVZNL010000006.1 coordinate 228,300, forward strand.
TGCGACCTGACCGGCGCCATGGGCATCAATCCGCCGAGCCTTTATGCCGCCTTCGGCAACAAGGAGGGCCTGTTCCGCGAGGTGCTCGATCGCTATTGGCGCTTGCGCACCGCCTTTTGGGACGAGGCGCTTGCCGCGCCCACGGCGCGCCGCGTCGCCGAAATCCTCCTGCGCGGCACGGCGAAGTTCCTCAGCGATCCCTGCCACCCCAGGGGATGCCTCACGGTGCATGGCGCGCTCGTCTCGGGCGAACGACACCGATTGCATTCGCCAGGAGCTCGAAAGGCGCCGCGCCGCGAGTCAAGCCGCGATCCGCGAACGCCTGAAGCGGGCGAAGAGGGAAGGAGACCTTCCTGCCGATGCCGATCCCTCGGCGCTCGCCCGCTTCCTCGCCACAATGATGGAGGGCATGGCGGTGCAGGCGGCGAGCGGAGCGTCCCGCAAGGAGCTTGACCGTGTCGCCGGCACGGCGCTCCGCGCTTTTCCACGATGAGGAGCGGTCCGTGACGCCCTTGGCATGGTTTCTGGCGGCGCCCGTGACCGGCGGCTTGTTGCTGCTGCGAGCCTTGGCTGCGGCTCTAGTCCTGCTTGTGCCGGCCCTGTCGGTTGCTGAAGAGAAATCCACCTCGCCTATCGAGGCGGGGGTCAAAGAGGCCGGCGTCGCGCTCGCGGGGCCCAAGCCCTTCGTCGATATCGTCTGTCCGATCATGCAAGAGCAGGCCGAGGCTCGCGGGCTGCCGCCGATGCCCTTCGTGCGCCTGATCTGGAAGGAGAGCCGGTTCAACCCGCAAGCCGTGAGCCCGAAGGGCGCGCAAGGGATTGCCCAGTTCATGCCGGGCACCGCCGAGGAACGCGGGCTCCACGATCCCTTCGAGCCCAAACTGGCGATCATTCACTCGGCGAGCCTCTTGGCCGATCTTCGTCGCCAGTTCGGCAATTTCGGGCTTGCTGCGGCGGCCTATAACGCGGGAGCCGAGCGCGTACGGGCCTGGCTCTCAGGGTCGGGCGGCCTGCCGTGGGAGACGCAGAATTACGTCCAGTTCGTCACCGGGCGGGCGGCGGAAGAGTGGAAGCTCAACGAGACCGAGTTGCCGGAGACGCTCAAGATCGCCGGTGCGGAGGTTCAGGACTCCTGCCGCGCGCTTGCGCCGCTCGTGGTCCGCGCCGTGTATGAGACCGAACCGCTGACCGCGAGCGGGGCCTGGCGCCCATGGGGCGTGCACGTGTCGAGCTCCTTCTCGAAGGCCAAGGCACTCGCCCAGTTCGGCAGGCTGAAGCGGGCGCATGAGGCGCTGCTCGGCAGCCGCGAACCCTTCGTGCTGCCGCAGCGTAATTTGAGCCGCGGGCGCCGCGCCATGTACACGGTGCAGATCGGCGCCGACAGCCGGCAAGATGCCGACAAGCTCTGCAAGCTTCTGCGCGCCCAGGGTGGCGCCTGCATCGTGCAGAAGAACTGAGCCACTCGGGCGCGCGACCTTCCGCCTCGCGTGAGCCGCATTGTCCCAGTGGCAAGACAAACGTGCTGGTATAAGGTCTCATCCGGCGTGACAGGGTCCGGCCTCGGCGCGTCCGGGCTCGGAAGCGGGAGGTCCGATGCTCACCGTCTATGAGAACCGCTCCGGAGCGCTTCAGCGCCAGAAGGGGAAGCCAAGGATCACCGAAGAAGCGTTGTGGATCGATCTCCTCAATCCGACGCGGGAGGAGGAGAAGAAGGTCGAGCGCGCGCTCAAGTTCAACGTGCCGACGCGCGAGGAGCAGCAGGAGATCGAGGCCTCGAGCCGCCTCTATCAGGAGAACGGCGCCTATTTCATGACTGCGACCCTGCTCTACCACTCCGAGCAAGGGCGATCCCAGAACGACGCCGGTGACGTTCATCCTCGCCGGTCAGCGGCTCGTCACGGTGCGCTACGCGGAGCCCCGGGCTTTCTCCATCTATGTGGCGCGGTGCAATCGCGCCGACACCGATCTCAAGACCGGTGCCGCCGTGCTCATCGGTCTCCTGGAAACGATCATCGATCGTCTCGCCGATTTCATCGAACGCCTTCAGGCAGAGGTCGAGGGGCTGTCCCATTCGATCTTCGAGATCAAAGGCGGGGCCGCGTCGCGGCAACGGCGTTTCGACGTGATGTTGCGGGCCATCGGCCGCGAGGGCGAGATCACTTCGAAGGCGCGGGAGAGCGCCCACTCGTTCGGACGTCTGCTCACCTTTCTCATTCATGCGGCGAACGAGCGGAAGGAGGTCAAGCCGCTTCAGGCGCGTATCCGCACCGCGGCGCGCGACGTCACTTCGCTCACCGACCATGCCACCTTTCTCTCCGGCAAGATCATCTTCCTGCTCGATGCGACGCTCGGCATGATCAACATCCAGCAGAACGACATCATCAAGATCTTCTCGGTCGCCGCCGTCGTGTTCCTGCCGCCGACGCTGATCGCATCGATCTACGGCATGAACTTTCGACATATGCCGGAGCTCGATTGGTGGTTCGGCTATCCGCTCGCGATCACGCTGATGATCTTGGCCGCGGTCGTGCCCTATCTCTATTTCAAGCGCAGAGGCTGGCTGTAATTCGAGCTTGCCTTGCCGCGTTTGGCCGAACACACTGCCGCCGCAGATTGCCGGGCCGGCCGGCGGAAAATTGGTTAAGGAGAAATTAAATGCGTATCCGCTCTCTTGCGCTCGCTCTCGCGGCCGCTGGCCTCGCCTTGATTGTCAGCCTGCCTGCGCCGGTCTTGGCCGGTCCCGGCGTTGCGGCCACTCCGGAAGCCGCTACGTCGTTGGTGCAAGAGGCAGGCTACTACAGGCGGCGCTGGCGCTACCGCGACGGCCCCTATGTCGATACGCGCAGGGAAACCTTCGTCGCCGCTCCCTTCGCCAGGGTCTATAACGGCCGGTTCGGGACGTGGGTGAGGGCGCCCTTCGTCAATCTCTGGGTCCCGCGCTAGACGGAGCGCTTCGCGCTAGAAACCGAGTTGCGACCAGACGAGCGCTGCGGCAGCGGCGATCGCGAGCGTGCTCACGATGCCGAGGTGAAATCCGAACAGGAGGATCGCGGCGAGGATCGCGAGCATCAACGCCTCGACGTTGAGGCTCGCGAGATCCGGCGTCCAGAGCTGCACCGGGCCGTGCCATGTCGCGGTCACCTTGCCGAAGAGGACGTGGAGGGCGAACCACAGGCTTAGATTGAGAATGACGCCGACAACCGCGGCGGTGACTCCGGCAAGAGCGCCGGCGAGGCGCGGGCTTGCGCTCAGGCGCTCGACATAAGGCGCGCCGATGAAGATCCAAAGGAAGCAGGGCGCGAAGGTCGCCCACAGCGAGATGGCGGCGCCGAGCAGGCCGAAGGCAAGCTTCGGTTCGCCGCCATGGCGGAAGCCGGCGAGGAATCCCACGAACTCGGTCACGAGGATGAGCGGGCCGGGCGTGGTTTCGGCGAGGCCGAGCCCGTCAAGCATCTCGCCCGCGCTCAGCCAGCCATAGGTCTCGACCGCCTGCTGAGCCATATAGGCGAGGACCGAGTAGGCGCCGCCGAAGGTCACGACCGCAAGCTTGGAGAAGAACAGCGCGATATCGGTGGTGACATGGTCGCGGCCGAAGAGCGCGGCGATGACGAGCAGAGGTCCGACCCAGATCGCAAGCCACAGAGCGGCGGTCTTCAGCGTGCGCGAGAGCGGAACCGGCTCAAGGGTCGCCCGCGCCGCGGCCGGCGGACTCGGGCGAGACGGGCGCAAGTAGAAAGCCTATCGCAGCGGCCGTTGCGACGATGAGCGGGAAAGGGCGCGGCGAAGAAGAAGATGGCGATAAAGGCCGCGGCGGCGATCGCGACATCGTAAGGCCCGCGCAGGGCGCGCCTTGCGACGCGGAGAAGCGCCTCGACAACGATCACGAGCACCGCCGCCTTGACGCCGAGAAAGGCGGCTTCGACCATCGGGACTTGGCCGTAATAGGCGTAGGCGATGCTGAGCCCGAGCACGACAAAGGCGCCCGGCAGCACGAAAAGAAGGCCCGCGGCCAGGCCGCCAATCGTGCCGTGAAGCCGCCATCCGACATAGGTGGCGAGCTGCATCGCCTCGGGGCCGGGAAGAAGCATGCAAAAGTTCAGCGCATGCAGGAAGCGTTCCTCCGAAATCCACCGCCGCTCATCGACGAGCATGCGATGCATCAGAGCGATCTGACCCGCGGGGCCGCCGAAGGACAGGATGCCGATCCTGCCCCAAAGCGCGAGCGCTTCGGTGAAGCTTGGCTTGGATGACGTTTCGTGCGGCCCCATCGCGGCCACTCCCTAGCATGGAGCGGCGTGCGCGCAGTCTTGACCAGCGCCGCTTGAGTTTTCCCTCTCCCCTTGCGGGAGAGGGTGCCCCGGCGGGGGCACCCCATCGCGCCAGCGCGATGGGGACCCCGAAAGCCGGGGCGGGTGAGGGGGATCTTCAGTTCGACGCGGCTTCACGCTTCGCGTGTCCGCCGCTGACCCCTCACCGCGCGCCAAATGGCGCGCGTGCTCTCCCCCAAGGGGAGAGCGGGGGAAGTTTGTTGCATGGCCAAGCCGTCATCCTGAGGTGCGAGCGGAGCGAGCCTCGAAGGATGACGATTTCAGGCGCCATCCTTCGAGGGCCGCTTCACGGCCACCTCAGGATGACGATCCCGCAGCGCTCCCGGCTAGTGGCTTTCTGTTTTGCATGCTACCCAGGTGCGGGACTTGCGACGGGATTGTCATGGAAACGGCGCAATTGATTCAAGTGGCGGTGTTTCTTGCCGCAGCCGCCATTGCCGCGCCGCTCGGCCGCTTCCTTGGCATGGGCGCGGTGCTCGGCTATCTCGCCGCGGGCGTCGTCATCGGGCCTTACGTGCTCGGACCCCTCTATGCGCTGAACGATGTGGGGGAACTCCTCCATTTCGGCGAGTTCGGCGTGGTGATGCTGCTGTTCGTGATCGGGCTTGAGCTTCGTCCCGGTCAGGCTATGGGCGATGCGCTCGGCGATCTTCGGCCTCGGCACGGCCCAGCTCGTCGCCACCGCCGCGGTGCTTGCCGCAATCGGCATCGGGCTTGGTCTGCCCCCGGCGCAAGCCTTGTTCATCGGGCTTGCGCTGTCGCTCTCCTCGACGGCCTTCGCGCTCCAGGTGCTCGAGGAGAAGGGCGAGCTCACGACACGTCACGGCAGGCTCGCTTTCTCGGTGTTGCTGTTCCAGGACCTCGCCGCGATCCCGCTCATCGCGCTCGTGCCGCTGTTCGCCCTCGGCGCAGCCGAGCCAAGCATGGATGTCCGCCATGCCTTGGTCGCCATCGTCACCATCCTCGGCGTGATCGTCGCCGGGCGCTTTCTGTTGAGCCGGCTCTACCGCATCGTCGCCGCCACCGGCGTGCGCGAGGCGATGACGGCGAGCGCTCTTCTGACGGTCGTGGGCGTGGCGCTGGTCATGGAAGCGGCCGGGCTTTCGGCCGCGCTCGGCGCCTTCATCGCCGGCGCGCTGATCGCCGATTCGGAATACCGCCATCAGATCGAGGCCGACATCGCGCCGTTCGAGGGACTGCTGCTCGCCGTGTTCTTCATCGCCGTCGGCATGTCGATCGATCTCGGCGTGCTGGTCGGCGAGCCCGTCAAGCTGCTCGCGCTGGTCGTGGGCCTCGTCGTCATCAAGGCCGGTATCCTGTATCTGCTCGGCCGTTGGTGGGGACTGGACGGCGTCGCCGCGAGACGACTCGGCCTCGTGCATCAGTCAGGGCGGCGAGTTCGCCTTCGTGCTGTTCGGGGCGGGCGCGCTCGAAGGCGTGATCGACCGGCCAACTGGCCAATTTCTTGACGCTTGCCGTCACCTTGTCCATGGCGGCGACGCCGCTCCTTCTTCTCATCGATGATGCCGTCAACCGCGCGATGAAGCCGGCGCCTCCCGAATACGAGACGCCGCCGGACGGCGATCGGCACGTCATCGTCGCCGGCTTCGGACGTTTCGGCCAAATCGCGGCGCGCGTTTTGCGGGCTCGCCGCATTCCATTTACCGCGCTCGATTCAAATATCGAGCACGTCGATTTCGTGAAACGCTTCGGCGCGCAAATCTATTACGGAGACGCCGGGCGCCTCGATATCCTTCGCGCCGCCGGCGCCGACAAGGCACGCGCCTTCGTGCTGGCCATCGACAATGTCGAGAGTTCGCTCCGGGTCGCCGAGATCGTGCGGACGAACTTTCCCGATCTCACGATCTATGCCCGGGCGCGGGATCGAACGCACGTGCACAAGCTCATGGATCTCGGCGTGACGATCATCGAGCGCGAGACCTTCTTGTCCGCTCTCGAGCTGACCAAGAGATTGTTGCGAGGCTTGGGTCTGCGCGAGGCCGAGGTCAAGCGCCTGACCGAGACCTTCAAGCAGCAGGATGAGCGGCGCCTCTATGAAGACTACCAGTACTACACGGATCTGGAGAAGGTTCGCGCCAATGCGCGGTCGCAGGCGACGGAGCTCGAAGAGTTGTTCGCCCGCGATATCGAGGAATTGCCGGACGAGGACGGCGTTGCGCAGCCCGACCGCGCCGCCGAGGGGGTCACCGCTCAGCGTGGAGATAGGCGAGGATCAGCCGGTTGAGCTCGGCGGGATGGGTGAAGGGGCTCATATGACCCGCGCCTTGGAGGATGCCGAGCGTCGGCGTTGGGTAATGTGGCGGCCAGCAGATCGACGACGGCGCGGGTGGGGGCGCGGGTCTTGCTGCCGGCGATGAGCAATGTCGGCGCGGCGATTGCGGCATAGTCCTGCAAGCGTGGTCTTGGCATCGATGGCGATAGCGAATTCGAGCGCGACCTTGGGGATGGTGGCGGCAATGGCCGTCTTGAAGCGGTCGGGCGACAACCACCAGCGCGTGCGTCCAAGCCAATAGGTCATGAAGGCCTTGGCCGCGTCGCGGTCGTCGCCCCGCGCCACGGCGCCAAGCACGGCGCGGCCGAGCCCCTCGACCTCGACCCATTCGGGCCTTCCCTCGAGCCGCAACAGATGAAACGAGACGGGCTCGACGAGAGTGAGGCTCTTCACGCGGGGGCCGAGCCTGCGCGCCGCCTCCAGCGCCAAGGCCGCGCCATAGGAATGGCCGACGAGATGGAAGCGGCCTTTCGCCTTCTTGGCGACGGCGAGCAGCACTTCAAGATCGGCGTCGATGGAGAAGGGCTCGGTGGCGGGCCAAGGCTGCGATTGCCCATAGCCGATGAAATCGGGGGCGAGCACGCGCCAATCGGATTTGAGCGATTGGATCAGCGGCAGCCATTCCTTGTGCGAAGCGCTCGAGCAATGACCGACGATGACGGCGGGACCCTTGCCCTCGTCGAGATAGGCGATTTCGACGCCGTTGACGGCGAGCTGCTTCATGCCGGCCATGGCCCCCGACCGCGTGCGCTTAACCGCGCGCCAGGTTCTCCGAGGAAGGGAGAGGAAAATTCACGCGGCCGGGGCGGGCTCGCGGGCAGGCGCCGCCGCGGCTGCCTTCTGCACCGCCTTCTGCACCTTCTCGAAGGCGCGCACCTCGATCTGACGGATGCGCTCGCGGCTGACGCCGAACTCGGCGGACAGCTCCTCGAGCGTGAGCGGCTCCTCGGCGAGCCTCCGCGCCTCGAACACGCGGCGCTCCCGCGCGTTCAGGCCCTCGAGCGCGTCATTCAACATCCCGCGGCGGTGGTCGCGCTCCTCCGATTCGGCAAGCGCGGTTTCCTGGTCCATGGTGTCGTCGACCAGCCAGTCCTGCCACTCGCCGCTTTCGGCGTCGTTCCTGACCGGGGCGTTGAGCGAGCTGTCGCCGGCAAGCCGCCGGTTCATCGACACCACGTCGTCTTCGGTCACGCCGAGCTGGGTGGCGATGCGCTTCACCTGGTCGGGCCTCAGATCGCCTTCCTCGAGCGCCTTGAGCTGGCCCTTGATCTTGCGCAGGTTGAAGAACAGCTTCTTCTGCGCCGCCGTGGTGCCCATTTTCACCAGGCTCCACGAGCGCAGGATGTATTCCTGGATGGCGGCCCTGATCCACCACATGGCGTAGGTGGCAAGGCGAAAGCCCTTGTCCGGATCGAAGCGCTTGACCGCCTGCATCAGCCCGACATTGCCCTTCGGAGATCACTTCGCCGATGGGGAGGCCGTAGCCGCGATAGCCCATGGCGATGCGCGCCACGAGCCTGAGATGCGACGTGACGAGCTCGTGCGCCGCGTCGCGGTCGCCATGCTCGCGCCAGCTCTTGGCGAGCATGTACTCCTGCTGCGGCTCCAGCATCGGAAACCGTCTGATTTCTTCGAGGTAGCGCGTCAGTCCGCCCTGTGCGCCAACACTCGGCAAACTCCTCGCAGCCATGAGAACCCGTCTCCAGCGGCCATAAGGGCCGCAATTTTCCCAACTCACGCCGCCACCCGGCGTCCCTCTCTATAGAACCTTTGCCATTAGGAAAAAAGACTGCGACCTCTTCACAGTTCCTTGAAAGCCTCAACGATCTCAGAGAGCTCGACAGGTAAAAGACTATTAAATTTGAGTAATGTGCCGGTCTGCGGATGGGCGAAGGCAAGCCGCGCCGCGTGCAGGGCTTGGCGGGAAAGCGCGGCGAGCTTGCCCCGCAACGGATCCGGAAGCTTGCGCAGCTTCGACTTGATAGCCGGGGCCGTAGAGCGGATCGCCGATCAACGGATGACCGATATGCGCGAGATGGACGCGCACTTGATGCGTGCGCCCGGTCTTTAGCGTGCATTCGACGAGAGAGGCGATGGGCTCTTTCCCGCGCCCGAAGGTCTCGATCACGCGCCAATGGGTCACGGCCGTGCGCCCCTTGGATGACGGCAGCACCGCCATCTTGGTACGGCTCGTGGGATGGCGCCCGATCGCGGCATCGATCGTGCCATGGGGGCGGGAAGGGGATCCCCACACAAGAGCGAGATAGCCGCGTTCGAGCGCGCCGGATCTGCCATGGTCGGCGAATTGCTCGGCAAGGGCGCGATGCGCCGGCGTCGGTCTTGGCGACGACCATGAGCCCGCTCGTGTCCTTGTCGAGGCGGTGCACGATCCCCGGCCGCGCGACCCCGCCGATCCCGGAGAGGCTCTTGCCGCAATGGGCGATCAGCGCGTTGACCAGCGTGCCCGCGCTATGGCCGGCGCCGGGATGGACGACGAGGCCGGCCGGCTTGTCGATGACGATCAGCGCATCGTCCTCGTAGACCACGTCGAGAGGAATGGCCTCGGCGCGGGGCTCTGGCGGCGCGGCCGCCGGCAGGTCGAGCGCGAAGCGTTCGCCCGGTTTGACCCGGTATTTCACGTCCACTATGGTCGCCCCGCCCGATGAGACGTGGCCCTTCTTGATCAGGCTTTGCACGCGGGTGCGGCTCAGCTCGGGCAGGCGCTCGCTCAAGAACCGGTCGAGCCGCAATCCCTCATGGCTCGCCTCCGCGTCGGCGCCGAGCCGCTTGAGGGCGAGAGCTTTCTGTAGGCTGAGGCATGAGGTCTCAAGCAATGACGGTCTTGAACGAGCTCGGACAATACGCCCTTACCGGGCACGGTGTTCACCCCGCGACAGGTGCGCGTGCTGAAAATCGCCGTGATCGTGATGGGGCTGTTGCTGGTCGGCGGCTTCGCCTTCGTGCTCGCCGCCATTGTCTATCAGGCCTCCAGGGGAGGGCAAGACGCGGCTCCGTCAGGCGCCGTGCTCGGCGGCGTGGAGGCCGAGCTTCCCATCGGCAAGGATGCGGCCGTCACGGCGCTCTCCCTTGACGGCGACAGGCTCGCGATCCATCTGAACTCGGCTGCGGGCCCCGAGATTGCGGTGATCGATCTTGAGACCGGAAAGATCGTCGCCCGCATCAGGCTCAAGTCCGAATAGGCCTTGAGACGCATCGCCGTCACGCTTAATCGAGATCACCGCTTCTTCTTTAGCTTTGCGGCTTTCGCGGCGGCTTTCTTGGCAACCTCCTTGGCGCGAAGCTTGGCGATGCGTTCGATCAGCCTCGTGGGGATGGGATCTGTGAGGTCGAAGCGGATTGTGTTCTTGTTGGCGAGATAGGGCGCGATGTCGTCCTTGAGTTCGGCGACGAGGTCGTCGGTCGCGGGATAAAACGAATAATGCTCTTTCCATCCCGAGATGTAGAGGAAGAAGCCGCCGGCGTGCCTGTAGCCGGGGATCTGGTAGGAGATCACTTCCTCCGCATCCGGTACGGCTTTCTTCACAATGCCACGCACGCGCTTGAGAACGGCCCTTGCGTGCTCCGGCTGCGCGGCGATGTATTGATCGACGGATTTATAGTCGGTCTTGGCCATGGTGCCTCCGGGATGCGGTTGAACCGCGCCTCCCTTCAATAGGCCTTGATCCATTTCGCCGCTTGAAGCTATAGCTTTCATTCGGTCTCGGCCCGGAGCAAACGCCCCGTTCGTCTAGTGGCCTAGGACGCTGGCCTCTCACGCCGGAAACAGGGGTTCGAAACCCCTACGGGGCGCCACTTCTTCCTCTCCCAAACTAATTTTGGACTAATATGGCGTCCTCTAAGGATCAGTGATGAGTGACGCCGACCGTCCAGAGGGCCAGCGCTTCTCTCTGCTTTATATTGAGCGCGGCGCGCCGGAGCAGGATAGCCCTCGGATGAGGCGGCGGCTGGCCGCTGTTGTCAGCAACATAAGGGCGCCCGGGCTGGTAGACCTGATTGCGCAGCGCCTCGGGATCGACGTCCCCATGGGCTACAACTACATCGACTGGAATCGCTTCTTCGCCGACGCCGCGCTCCGAGACGTGCTGGACACCATAACGCTGGTCTACGAGGCGCGCCAGCAAGAGGAAAGGAGCCAGCGCGGTTTCGGGAATGAGGCTGCGCGGTTTATTGATACTGTGAACGCGATCTTTCGGGAGGAGAACCTGCAATATGCAGTTGATTTTCATGGTGGGGTGCACCTTACGGTCGACCAAGAGTTCGAACGGAATCGAGCATCGGTCATTCAAGGCTTGGGAGATCCCCGGTACGTAAACGTGGAGCGTAACTTCCAGGATGCGCACGAACGGCTCAACGCCGCGCGTCCAGATGGAAGGGGAGCGATCCGGGCAACTTTCGACGCGGCCGAGGGACTATTCAGACTGATGTTCCCCAACGAGCCGCGCCTAAACGCAGACCGTGCGCGCGCCAATCTTCGTCCGGTGTTGCAGAGGATGACGGACGGCAATCCACCTGCCGCGGCCGCGTCGTCCAAGGCGTTCGACGCCCTCTGTGAATGGGTGGACGCCTGCCACAACTACCGACACGAGCATGGTCAACCCGAGGTACTAGAGCCACCGCGCTGGTTAGCTGTACTATTGGTCAGCACGGGAGCGAGCCAAATCAGGTGGCTCGCCGAGATCGATGCGTGGGTCGAGGCGCACAGAATATGAACACAAAGCCCCACCATTCTTGCCCACTCAACGCAGTCGATCGGCGGCTGGAAGATGTGCACCGATATTGGCATCAAGCCGAGCAAGCATATTTCGATCCGAAGTCCTTCCAGAGTCGCCATTCAGAGCGCAATCGCGACACTGCGAACCGTCAGCTTCGTGCTGCAAAACCACAAACACCAGATACCCGACTTCGACCGCTGGTACCAGACGTGGCGAGAGAAGCTCGCTGCAGATCAACTAATGCGATGGATGGTGGACGCAAGGAATAGGATCGAGAAGCAGGGAGACCTCGAGGCGAACAGTTTCGTGAGAGCGGAGATTATCGCCTCCTACCTGGACGAGGGGCCGCGGATAGAGGTGCCGGCGCAACTCTTCGAGCGCCCCTGGGAGCTGATCAAGAACGTCCCCGAAGGTGCAGTGGGTGATCACGTGCGAAAGAATGGCACCCTAAGAATTGAGCGGCGCTGGGTCGAGAACACCCTTCCCGATTACGAGATGCTTGAAGCCGTGGCCATCGCCTACGGGCGAATAAGCGAACTGGTGCACGACGCCCATCGGCAGATGGGCCTGGACTGTCCCGTGATCACCAATGTGGCGACTGGCGAATATTACGACGAGGGTGCGCGGGAGGGTCGCCTACCCTGCATGATTGACGAGCATCCGCGTGCCCTCAGGATAAATTTGGCCGATGGCATTCCGGTCGAGTTCAGGAACGTCAAGCGAGAACCTGATCCGGATAGCGCCAAAGCCGCCAAGGAGCGCTACGGCGATATACACAAGGGGATGTTCGGACCACCAGACGCCCCGGAAGAGGAGAAGGTGGCGCGACTCTTCGAGACAGCACGCGAGGTGTTCCTCAGGGATGGCTACCACTTACACATTTTCTTTCTCTTTCGCAATCGACGGCTCGTTCAGCTCATCAATGCTCAGCCGGAAGAACAACGCACAGAAGTATCTCCTCATGCGCGCTCTCGCCGACGAGGTAACTAAATATGGCGCAGACGCAGTGATTTCCGTTGGTGAAGTTTGGACAGCTCCCATTGCTTCCCTTAAGCCATACGAGCGACCCTCCGACTCTCCGGAGCGCCTCGAAGCACTAACCGCATGCCTAGTCGTCAAGAACGGGCCGGCCATTCAGCTAAGCGCTTTAATTCGTCGTCACGAGGATCATATCGAGCTTGAAGCGACGGAGGTCAATCAATCGCCGGTGCTGATGGCCTTCGCTCCCGTGTTCAAAGCATGGAAACAGTCGATCCCCGATGTGTGGATGGAGGCTGGCATGCGGCTTGCGGCAGGCGAATCAGAGTGAAGCGCTCACTGATGGTCGCGGTGTCGGTGGGCCGATTGGAACGCGCACCGGGCCGCGTTCCGGATCACCCTTGTCGAAGCTACTATGCGCCGTCGTCGTTGCCGGACGCGTCGTCCGAGGCCGCCTCGCCGGGTTTCTTGCCGTGTTTCATGCGCAGCTGCTTCTTGCGCACGCCGGCCATCATGTCCCAGGTCTTGGCCATCTCCTCAAGCTGCGCCTTTTGCTCGGGATCTTTCATCTGGGCGGCCATTTTCCGGCATTCGGCCGCGTGCGTCTCGTACTCAGAAACCTTGCGCATTGGAGCGAGCGGCGGGGCCTGAGTATGCCCCTTCCAATGGCCAAAAGCGAGGGCCCGCCCCGGCCGAGCCCCTGTTCGGCTCGTTAAAACGCCTCAACCAGCGGAACCCATTTGCCTCTTCTCCGTTCCTTGTCCAGGAGACGAAAGGAGTTGCAAATGAGTACGGTAAAACACGGTATTCTGGCGCTTGCCTTTCTTGGCAGTTCGGCCTTCCTTGCCACCCCGGCATTTGCAGTCGAGCCCGATGTGGACTCGCCCGCCGGGCCTGAGCTTCCCGCTCCTCGCTATGACCGCCCCGACTTCCAGTATGACGATCAAACGGGAGCGCCTCTTGAGCGCGATATCGAGGGCACCGACAGGCTCGGCGCCGCTCCGGAAATCATCATCCCGGACGACGATATCGTTGAGCCCGTTCCGCCACCGGCGGTGCCTGAGCCCTAACGGGCACCAGAGCTGCTGATTGCAGAGGCCGTCGCGGCAGCGCCGCGGCGGCCTTTCGCCGACGCTTGTCACGTGGCCGAAATTTCGCGGCGGGGCATCAACGAAATCAGGATCGGCCACGACCGGAATCGCGCCGCGGAGACCTCTGACCCAGCCGGGTTTGAGAAGGCCGGGCCGGGCGTAGGGCAGCGGAAAACCACGAACCCCGGCATCGGGACCGTCCCGATGCCGGGGTTCTTGTTCGGTGGCGGCGGCTTAAAGAGCCGTGCCGGCCCGATCCCCTAGTATTTGCCCGGTATCAGCTTCGAGCCGGTGTTGGACCAGGTGATATAGGCTTCCAGCGCCTTCATCGCCGCACCATTGGGATCGATCTTCTCGCCCTGGTTCGGCTTCTCGATGCACCAGTTGATCATATCGCGAAGCGTTGCGAACTCGCCCATCTGCGCCTGGAACTTCGGGAACGTATGCGGATGGGTGTCGGCGCCCATGGGATGGCACATCGCGCAAGCCCATCCCGTCTTGGAGAGTTCGACACCCATCTTTTTCGCCGTCGCGCCATCGCCATGGAACAGAAGATCGCCGGCCAACACTTCCGCCATGAACGCTTCGTCATACTCCTTAAGCTGCTCGGCCGTCACCGGATCCTTGTGGGCGGTGGCGGGGCCGGCCACGGCGGCAAAAGACAGAGCCGCGGCAACGACAGTCAGACGCCGCAAGCGATTCGAGAATTTTGATACGGTTGTCATGGCCTTTACCCCTTATGGATTCGCCCACGGGTACTGGTTGTCGGCGATGCGCGGCCGGATCACTTCCGGAATGCTCTTGGAGTAGTCGTCCGGAGACTGAACGAAGACCTCCTTGCGGCCCCACATGATGTATTCGACGTCGGGATTGCCCTTGCCGTCCACGCTCCACTTGCCCCAGCCGACGCCGTCGAAATGATCGCCGGGATCGACGCGGATCATCGGCTTGGTCAGCTTCGGCACGGCGTCCGGCGGATAAGGCCATGGCCAGGATGTCGCCAGCATGCCGATCGAACGCAGGGTGCCGATCTCGTTGTAGAGCACCTGATGCACGTGACCGTGGATGTTGGTGACCTTGGTCCAGGGCTTCAAAACCGCCTGCACCTCGCGCCAGTCGCGGATCCAGAAGTTCCACGGCGGGTAGTACTCGTAGAGCGGGTTGTGGCTGAAAATGATCACCGGCTTGTCCTTGGGCCAGTCGGAGAGCGTCTTCTGCATCCACTCGGTCTGTGCTTTGCCGACGCCGGCCCAGGGCCCGGCCACGGTGCCGTCGAGCGTCGCCATATGGCCCATGCGCTCTTCCGGGGTCATGTTCTTAGCGGTCCAGTAATCGGGGCCGAAGCCGACCGTGTCGAGACCGATGAAGCGGATGCCCTTATGATCGAAGGTCCAGGTCGCCTTGCCGAAGAGCTCGTTCCACTTCTTGCCCATGTCGAGGTACCAGTCGTGCTCGCCGGGGATGAAGTGCTTCGGGATCTTGATCTCCTTGAGCAGCTCATTGCCGAGTTCGAGTTCCTCGACGGTGCCGAGCTGGGCCAAATCGCCGCCGAAGATCAGAAAGTCGGCGGGCGGATCCATGGCCTGCACGTCTTTCACTGCGCGCACGACTTTCTCAACGAAGCGGGTGTTGAGCGATTTCGGATAGAGGTGGGTGTCGGAGATCCACGCGAATTTGAACGGGGCTTCGTCGGCGTGGGCGATGTCGAGGGTGTTCAGAAGAGGCCACCAGGCGAAGGTCTGGCCGACAGTGGCGGCGCCGAATACCAAGGATTTGTGAATGAAGGTGCGGCGCGTGATCTTTAACGAGTCGTCGGGACGTACGCCCGGCTGATGCAGCTCTTTGTGAATTTCACGCCGGAGGCGTTCAAGTTCGTCAGACATGCTCCGTCCTCCTCAAGTCCGTTTGAACTCATCGAGGCGAACGCGACAGCCGATCGCGTCTTGGTCATTTCATTGTTTTTTTAGTTCGATCTCCAAGTTTGTGGGCTGACTCGCCGTTACCTTTACGGGCATCTCCACAGGCCCGGTGAAATGTTGAACCGCCACGAGCTTGTATTCGCCGGGCGGGACGTCGGTGATCTTGAATTTGCCGTCGGGGCCGGTGACCGCGTAGTAGGGATTGTCCACCACGTAGACCCAGCCCTCCATCCAGCCATGCGCGTCGCAATCGACGCGGACCGTGCCGGGACGAGGCAGGTCGACCGGAATGCGCTGGTCCTTGTTCGGCAGGGCGAGGTTGAAGGCCGTCCGCTTGCCGTAGTAGCCATGGGTGTTGTGCAGCACCGGGTCCTTGTTGAAGACGTCGAGTGGACCTGCCTTGATGACCTGAACCTCAGGCTCAAAGCGGCATTCGACATTGTTGAGGGCCGGCGGCGCGGACTGTTCGGGCCAGTCCTTTCCCGCCTTCACCCCGACGAGATAGACGACGGCGCTCTCAACCTCTTGATTGGCACCGACCCTGACGCGCGGCTCCTCGCGCGCGCCGCCGCACACATCGCGGTCTTTGGTGGGGATGATCTTCTTCATCGGCACTTCGCCGCGATAAACGACGCTGCCCTCGACGGTGCCGCCGTCGGACACAGGGGCCACGTCATAAGCTTGCGCCGGCAGGCCCACCAGTGCCGTCGCGACAACCGCTATTCGCGCGTAGGGAAGGAGGTTTATCGTTGACTCGCCCAGCACAGAAATCACCTAAACTCGGGGTTGCGCCCTTGCGGCAATCCCCGGTTCCGTCGTAATCGGAACGTCAAGGCTCCGTTACAATTGTCCGGTCGTCATAGCTTTGCTTAGAACGAGTCCAAAATCAAGCGCGATGCGATCCAAGCGTCGAAAATTCTTCCGGCGCGCCTGCCGCCGATGCGAGATCGCCTTCAACGCCGCCACAGCCTTGCTTTCCGCGCACCTTGCGCAACAATTCAGTGTGCGAACTGGCTTGCGTCATGTTGCGGCGCGAAAGAATAATCAGCCAGGCGGGCGATCATGTGAGGTTTTGGCGCCAGGAGGACGGCTGTGACCGCCAAGGACATCAAGTTTTCCTTCGAGGCCCGCGACAGCATGTTGCGCGGCATCGAGACCTTGGCGAAAGCCGTCAGAGTGACACTCGGTCCCAAAGGACGCAACGTGGCGCTCGACCGCGAATTTGGCACCAAGATCACCAAGGACGGCGTAAGCGTCGCCAGGGAAATCGAGCTCGGCGACAAGTTCGAGAACATGGGCGTGCAAATGGTGCGCGAGGTCGCCACCAAGACCTCGCACCGCGCCGGCGACGGCACCACCACCGCCGTCGTGCTCACCCACGCCATCGTCTCGGGCGGCGCCAAGGCCGTCGCCGCCGGCATGAATCCGCTCGATGTCAAGCGGGGGATCGACCGCGCGGTCCTGGCCGTGGTGGCGGAGCTCAGGCGAAATGCCAGGAAAGTTTCGTCAAACGCCGAGATCGCCCAGGTCGGAACCATCTCGGCGAACGGCGACGCCGAGATCGGCCGTGTCATCGCCGAGGCCATGCAGGCGGTCGGCCGCGACGGGGCAATCCTCATCGAGGAGGGGAATTCGACCAAGACGGAACTGGAGATCGTAAAGGGCATCCAATTCGACCGCGGCTGGGCATCGCCGCATTTCGTCACCAACCGCAACAAGATGTTGGTCGAGATGGACGACGCCTTCGTGCTGATCAGCGAGCGAAAATTGTCGCGCCTCGACGAATTGCTGCCGCTCCTGGAAAAAGTCGTCCAGGCCGACAAGCCGCTCCTCGTCGTCGCCGAGGAAATCGAAGGCGAGGCGATGGCCGCGCTCATCATCAACAAGCTCCGGGGCAGTCTCAAAGTCGCGGCCGTGAAGGCGCCGGAGATGGGCGAACTCCGCCACGCCATCATGCAGGATATCGCGCTGATGACCGGCGGCACGGCGCTCTCCGACGATCTCGGCGTCAAGCTAGAGGATCTCTCGCTCGACATCCTCGGGCGCACCGGCAAAGTTACCGTCGACAAGCACAACACCACGATCGCCGGCGGGAAGGGCAAGCAGGAGACGATCGACGTTCGCATCGCCGCGATCAGACACGCGCTGCAAGCGACCGATTCCGATTACGACCGCGAGAAGCTCGAGCAGCGGTTGGCGCGGCTCACCGGCGGCGTTGCATTGATCAAGGTGGGCGGCGCCTCCGAACTCGAAATGAGGGAAAAGAAGGACCGGATGCGCAACGCCATGAACGCGACCCGGGCGGCCATCGAAGACGGCATCGTGCCGGGCGGCGGTGTGGCTCTGTTGCGGGCAAGCCGTGCGGCGGCGACGCTCAAGACCGACAACAACGATCAGAATGCGGGAATCGAAGTCGTGCGGCGGGCAATCGCGTGGCCGGCGCGGCAGATCGCCGACAATGCCGGCGAGGATGCCGCGACGGTGGTCGCCAAGGTGCTCGCAAGCAGCGACGACGCCTTCGGCTACGATGCAGGCGCGGGCGAATACGGCGACTTGGTGCAGCGGGGCGTCGTCGATCCCGCCAAGGTGGTGCTCGCGGCGCTCGAAGGGGCGGCTTCGGTCGCGGGCCTTCTCATTACAACCGGTGCCATGGTGGCCGAGGTGCCGGGGCCGCCGCCGCCCGAACTTCCAGGGCATCATCACCACGGCGATCTCGACATGGATTTCTGACGGAGTCCTGCGACCCCGGCGTTTCTGGGGCGGGGATGAGCGTTCGATCGCGTCCCGCCCCTGCGCCGCTAACCGATGCGAAACGTCGCGGTTTACCTCTTCCCGCGCTTTGCTACACTGAGAGAGGCGGGCAAGCGTGTTGCTTGGGAGTCCGGCGTCATGGAGTCTGACGCGATGGAGTTGACGCGACGCGAGCTACTGAGGCGCGTTTGCGCCGGGACAGCCGGGCTCGCCGGCACGGCATTTCTTCCCGCTTCCGCCCTCGGCGGCGACGACGCGCTCGCTCTCGTCGAAAAGACATTCGGCCGCGCCGGAATCGTGTCGAACCGCGTGCGCCTGACGATGCCGTCGGTGTTCCCGACCGGCTATACCGTGCCGATGGACATCGCGATCGACACCGCCATGACCGAGGACGACCATGTCAAGCGGGTGCGCGTGTTCGCGCCCGGCAATCCGCTGCTGGAGGTCGTCGGTTTCAATTTCGTGCCCGGGCGGAGCGCGCCGCGCGTGTCGACACGCATCCGCCTCGCCAAGCCGCAATTTGTCGTCGCCGTCGCCGAAATGGGCGATGGCGCTTTGCTCGTGAACAAGACCTGGGTCGACGTCGCCACAGATGGCTGCGCCTGACCACTGTCGGGAGGCTTGAGAATTGACCGCACCTACGCCGCGCATTGTCGTTCCGGAGTCGGTGCGCAAAGGCGAACTCTTCACCGTCAAGACCATCATCAGCCACAAGATGGAGACGGGCTTGCGCCGCAACGAGCAGGGAAGCGTCATCCCGCGCAAGATCATCAACAAGTTCGCCTGCACTTACGGCGGCGCCCTCGTGTTCAGCGTCGATCTGCACGAGGCGGTGTCGGCCAACCCGTTCTTCGAGTTCGACCTCGTCGCGACGGAGAGCGGCAAGCTGCAATTCACTTGGGAAGAAGATGGCGGAGCGCTGTACGGGCTCTCGCACGATCTTGTGGTTGAATAGTCGCGTTAACAAGGAAGCGTAAGATCGTGCATGCAGCGTTGGGCGCCCGCCCCCTGGTGAAGCGCGTGGCCGCGGCGATCCTGATGATGGGCGGCGCGGCCGCGCCGGTCGCGGACGCCATCGCAGGCGGCGCGGCTGAATTCGACCAGGGCGCTCGCCTCGCCGCGATCTGCGCCTCCTGCCACGATCCCGACGGCAAGAACCACGGCATTCCTCCGCTTACGGGGCTCGACCAGAAGGCGATCACCGATGCGCTGGCGCGCTATCGGGCGCGCGAAGACCCGAGCATCGTCATGCATGCCATCGCTCTTTCGCTGACCGATGAAGAAATAGCCAGCGTGGCGCGCTATCTCGCCAACCGCGGCAAGGAAGCGGTCGCCGTGAGCGGCCTGACCCGCCGCCAGTTCGGCGCCGTCGCCGGAGCCACGCTTGCGGCGGTGGCGGCGCCGCGTCTTGCCCGCGCCGAAGCCAAACCGCCCGTCGTTGTGATCGGCGGCGGGGTCGGCGGGGCGACGGCGGCCCGCTATCTCGCGAAAGAAGGGCTCGGCGTGACCCTGGTGGAAGCCAAGGAGCGATACATCACCTGCTTCTTCAGCGATCTCTATCTCGCCGGACTGCGCACGCTCGATTCGCTGACCCACGGCTACGACAGGCTCGCGCAAAGCGCCGGCATCAAAATCGTGCACGCCGAGGCGACCGGCATCGACCCGGCGGGAAAGACGGTTGCGCTCAGCACCGGCGCCACGCTTCCCTACGAGCGGCTCGTGCTTGCCCCGGGCATCGCCTTCAAGTTCGGCGCGATCGACGGTTACGACGAGGCGGCCACCGCGATCATGCCCCATGCCTGGGTGGCGGGCCCGCAGACCGAGCTCCTCAGGAAACAGCTCGAGGCGATGGAGGACGGCGGCACCTTCGTCATTGCGATCCCGCCCGATCCCTTCCGCTGCCCGCCCGGGCCTTACGAGCGGGCCTCGCTCGCCGCCTATTACTTCAAGCAGTTCAAGCCGAGATCGAAGATCATCATTCTCGACGCCAAGGACGCCTTCAAGGCGCAGGAGCTGTTCGAGGAGGCGTGGGCGCGCCGCTATCCCGGCATGATCGAGTGGCTGCCGGTGCAATTCACTGGAGGCGTCAAGGCGGTCGACGTCGAAGGCGGGCGTCGTGATCGCGGCGAATGCGCGCTTCCCCGCCGCAGTCGCCAATATCATCCCGGCGCAGATGGCGGGACACCCGGCAGACGCGGCCGGTCTCACCGACAAGTCCGGCTGGTGCCCGGTGGATCCTGTGACCTTCGCCTCGAAGCTTCAGCCCGACATCCATGTCATCGGCGACGCCGTCATCGGCGGCGACATGCCGAAATCGGCCTTCTCCGCCAACACCCAGGCCAAGACCTGCGCTTTCGCCATCGCCGCGGCGCTCAACGGCACGCCGCCCGCGGCCCCGCATCTCTTCAATTCCTGCTACACCTTCCTCGGGCCCGACGACGCCTTCACCAACGCGATCAACTTCAAGCCGGTCGACGGTACGCTCAAGACCACCGATTTCTTTATCAGCAAGGCCGATGCCACGACCGAGCAGCGCCGCCGCATGGCCGTGGAGGCCGGGGGCTGGTACCGTCGTTCATGCGCGACGTGTTCGGCTGACGAGCAGCAATAAGGCCAAAGCCGCCCCGGCCCGCGAACATCACGAAATCGCTAGCTGGGACTTGCGCACGCCGCTTTAAGCTATGCTGTGGCCGTTCGTTCGCTCGAGGTCTGAGGTCATGACGATGCTGGTCGCGCTCCATGCTCTTGCCGCCGTGGTTTGGGTGGGCGGCATGTTCTTCGCCTATATGGTGCTGCGCCCGTCGGCGGGGCCGCTTGAGCCGCCGTTGCGGCTTGCGCTCTGGCCCCGCGTGTTCGGCCGCTTCTTTCCCTGGGTCTGGGCGAGCATCGCCGTTCTCCTGGTCAGCGGCTACGCGATGCTGTTCCTTCGCTTCGGCGGGTTCGCCGGCGCCGGCCTGCACATCCACGTCATGCAGGTCGACCGGCATTCTGATGATGCTGTTGTTCTTGCATCTCTTCTTCGCGCCGTGGCGCCGGTTTTCCCGCGCCGTCGAAACGGGGCGCATTGCCGGACGCCGCCGCTGCGCTCAATCAGATCCGCCGCATCGTCGCGATCAATCTCGTGCTCGGACTTGATAACGGTGGCCGTCGGCGCCAGCGGTCGCTTTTGGCCGTGACAGTGCCGGAAGAAGGCATCGCGCGGGAAATCATGGACATCCTTCTCTGGCTCATCGCCGCCTATCTCGCGATCTGCGCGGTGGCCTATTTCGGCAACCGCGCTGTTCATGTACTTTCCCGATCCGGCGCGCATCTCGCCGGCGGAGGCAGGCCTCGACGGCGTCGAGGAGATCGAGCTCGCGGCGGCCGACGGCACCAAGCTGATTGCCTGGTATGCGCCGGCGGAGGACGGGCAAGCCGACCCTCCTTTATTTCCACGGCAATGCGGCCAACGCCGCCAATCGCGCGCCCAAGATCGCAAGGATGCTCGAAAGCGGCTTCGGCGTCTTCTACCTCAACAATCGCGGCTATGGCGGCTCGGCGGGAAAGCCGACCGAGGCGAACAATGTCGCCGACGCGATCGCGGCCTACGATCATCTGAGGCGGCTCGGCGTGCCGGCCGAGAGCATCGTCGCCTATGGGGAATCGCTGGGCTCGGGCCAGGCGGTGCGGCTCGCGGCGGAAAGGCCGGTCGCGGGCGTCGTGCTGGAGGCGCCGCTCACTTCGACCGTCGATGTCGGCCGCTCGATCTATTTCTGGCTGCCGCTCAGCCTGCTGATCACCGACCAATACAATGTCGAGCGCGACATCCGCTGCCGTCACGGCCCCGGTTCTCATCCTGCATGGCGAGCAGGATGAGGTGATCCCGGTGGAAATGGGCAAACGCATCTACCGCGCCGCCAACGATCCGAAACGCATCGAGACCGTTCCCCGAAGGCGCACCATAACGATCTCTTCGATCATGGCGCCTGGGAGAAGATGCGAGACTTTCTGCTTTCGCTGGCCAGATGAGGTGAGCGGGGCGTCGTGCCGATGAGCCTCAAACCTGACCTCCGGTGCATCGTTCCGGGTCTTTCAAGCGCCGCGCGTGCGGAGGCCGAAGACGGAGATCGTGCCTTTGCCTTTGACGTCGAGCTCGCCGAGCGACTCGCCGTCGAAGGCGGAGCCGAACTGCTCGAAGATTTCCTTGGTGGCGGCGACGCTTCCCGGCGTGCTCATGCCGACCATGCGGGCGGCGACATTGACGGTGTCGCCCCAGATGTCGAACTGATAGCGCTCCTGGCCGACGACGCCGGCCACGACCGGGCCGGCATGAACGCCGACCCTCACCTCCCAGCCGAGATGGGCGTCGATCAGGGTCGAGGTCATCTCGAGCCCGCAGCGAACCGCCGCGCCCACCGGATCGTCGACCTTTTGAAGCAGGCCGGCGACCGCCATGAAGCCGTCGCCGATGGTCTTGATCTTTTCGAGCCCGTGCTTGGCGGTGATGCGCTCGAAAATGACGAAGAGCGCATCGAGCCGCGACACCACGTCCTCGGGCTCGTGCTGGTCGCAATAGGCGGTGAAGTTGGTCACGTCGCAGAACAGGACGGCGACATTCTCGTAGCGCCGCGGAATCACGGTGCCGATGCTGCGGATCTCGTCGGCGGCCTTTTTCGGCAGCAGCGCATGCAGCAGCTGATCGGCCTGCTTGCGCGCCTCCCGGGCCTCGGTGAGCGCTTCCTGCAAGGCGAGCTGCGTCCTGACCCTGGCCAGCACGATGGGAGCGGAGAACGGCTTGTGGATGTAGTCGACGGCGCCGACGTCGAAGCCCTTTTCCTCGTCGACTTCCTCGGTCTTGGCGGTGAGAAAGATGATGGGAATGTCGCGCGTGGCGGGATTGTCCTTGAGCCTGCCGGCAGACCTCATAGCCGTCCATGCCGGGCATCATCACGTCGAGCAGGATGAGATCGGGCTTCTCGGCGCCGTTGGCGATGGCAAGCGCCTTCTCGCCGTTGGTGGCGACCTTGGTCCGGAACGAGTCCTTCAGCACGCCCGAAACGACGGCAACGTTGGTCGGCGTATCGTCGACGATCAAGACGAGCTTCTTGTCCGGGCCCGACATCATTTGCCTTCCAGGTTGAGGGACAGGCGCGCGGCGATGCCCGACAGGCACTTGAGCGCGGCATCGAAATCGAATTTGCCGACGCGGTCGGTCAGCGCCTTGATTTCGGCCGGCGTCAGCACGCCGGCAAGCCGCGGCCTCGCATCGACGATGAAATCGGCGGCTTCGCCGTCGTCGGCTCTCGAGCAGCTGCTTGAGCCGGGCGAGCGGCTCCTGGACGCTGGCGGGATCGCCGCGGCACGCCCGGCGCCGTTGCCGCCGGTCTCGTCGGGAAGCGCGGCGCGAAGGTCGGCAAGCACGGTCGTCAAGCGGCGAGCGCAAGCGTCTGCACGGCTCGGCCGGATCGTCCTTGCCGCTCTTGATCGCGGCCTCGGCCCGAGCCGCGGCCTCGGACAAGCGCGTTCGCGCCGAGCGTGGCGGCGGCGCCCTTCAAGGAATGCGCGGCGCGTTCGGCGGTGGCCGCGTCGCCCTTGGACAGTGCGGCATCGATGGCGGCGCTCGTTCCACTCTGCTGCTCGGCGAATTTGCGCAGCAGCGTCTCGTAGCGCTTGCGATTGCCGCCGCGTCCGCTTCAAGCCCGCAGCGCACGTCGATGCCGGGTATAACGAGCTCGGTATCGCTCGTCCTGGCTCGCCCGCGGGATGCGCCGCCGCGTCACGCGCGGCGCACGCCGTCGCCGTCGGCGCGCCGAATCCAGCGCAAGCAGAACGCCGAACAGCTGGTCGGGATCGATGGGCTTGGCGATGTGATCGTTCATGCCGGCCTCGAGGCACAGGATGCGGTCGGACGCCATCGCATTGGCGGTCATGGCGATGATCGGAAGATTCGCGGAAGCGCGGATTGGACCTGATGACGCGCGTGGCCTCGATGCCGTCCATGACCGGCATCTGCATGTCCATCAGCACGGCGTCATAGTCGTTGCCGCGGATCATTCCGAGCGCGATCTCGCCGTTCTCCGCCAGGTCGACGAAGGCCTCGGCATCCTCGAGTTGGCCGATCGCGACTTCCTGGTTGATCTCGTTGTCCTCCACGAGCAGGATTCGCGCGCCGCGCATGCGGTCGATGTCGAAAGAGGGACCGGCCGGCACGGTCTCCGACCTTGCCGCCGTCGGCGCCCAAGGCGACGACGGCGGTGTCGAACAGAATCGACGACGTGACGGGCTTGATGAGGACGTTTTCAAAGCCGCTTTCCTCGGCCTGCTTCAGCACCTCCTCGCGGCCATAGGCGGTCACCATCACGAGATGGGGCGGGGAGTCGAGGTCGGGCAAAGCGAGAATGCGCTTGCCGGTTTCGATGCCGTTCATGCCCGGCATCTGCCAATCGATGAAGGCGATCTCGTAGCCTTCGCCGGCCTTGGCGGCCTGACGGATCATCCCGATCGCCTCTTCGCCCGACGCCGCCTCGTCGGCAACGAGGGTCATGTTGGTCAGCATGTTCGCCAATACGGCGCGGGCATGCGGGATTGTCGTCGATGATGAGCACGCGGCGGCCGCGCAGGTCGGACTGGAGGAGGCGCGGGCGCGTGCAGGCCGATCCCCTTGCCAAGCCGGGCGGTGAAGCGGAACGTGCTTCCCTTGCCCGGCTCGCTCTCGACGGAAACCTGACCCCCCATCAGCTCGGTCAGCTGCTTGGAGATCGCCAGGCCAAGGCCGGTGCCGCCATATTTGCGGGTGGTGGAGGCGTCGGCCTGCTCGAAGGCCTGGAACAGCCGCTCGATTTGCGTCTCGGTCATGCCGATGCCGGTGTCGCTCACCGAGAATTCGACGAGCTGGCTGTCGGCGCTGTCCTCCAGAACGCGAACCTGGACGGCAACTTCGCCGGTCTCGGTAAACTTCACCGCGTTGTTGCAGAAGTTGATCAGGATTTGACCGAGCCTCAGCGGATCGCCGCGGAAATGGGCCGAGACCGCGGGCTCGACCTCGAAGATCAGCTCCAGCCCCTTGGCCGAGGCCTTTTCCGACATCAGGTTCCCGACATTCTCCAGCACCTTGTCGAGATCGAAGTCGATATTTTCGATCGACAGCTTGCCGGCCTCGATCTTCGAGAAATCGAGGATGTCATTGATGATGCCGAGAAGATGCTGACCGGAGCTCTTGATCTTGAGCACGTAGTCCCGCTGGCGCGGCGTGAGATCGGTCTTGAGCGCAAGGTGGGAGAGACCGATGACGGCATTCATCGGCGTTCTGATTTCGTGGCTCATATTGGCGAGGAAGACGCTCTTGGCCTCGCTGGCCTCCAGCGCCGCCGCGGTTGCCTTCTTCAGCTCTTCCTGCGCGGCCTGGAAGGCTTGCTCGGCGGCCTTGCGCGCATCGATGTCGCTCCAGGAGCCGACGACCTCGATCGGGCGGCCGTCTCGTCGCGAATGAGATGCTGCTCGTCGCTGACCCAGCAATAGGTGCCGTCCTTCTTGCGAAAGCGATATTCGGCAAGATGCTCGCCATGCCGGAACAGCTCGACCTGCTTCGCCTCGATCTCGGGAAGGTCGTCGGGATGCACATGGCCTCGCCAGAAATCGGCGTCCTTCAGATATTCGTCCGACGCGGTAGCCCAGCATCGGCCCGATGCTGGCGCTGACGAAGGTCGGCGCGAAATCGCCGGTCGCAGCGAAGCTGTAGACCACGACCGGGGCGGCGCGGAGCAGCAGGTCGAGCCGCTGCCGCGCGCGTTCGCGGGCCTCTTCGGCCTCCTTGCGTTCGGTGACGTCGGTCCACGACCCGACGATCTCGACAGGCTTGCCTCTTGTCGTCGCGCACGACATGCTGCTCGTCATTCACCCAGAAATAGGTGCCGTCGGGACGGCGGATACGATATTCGAGCGCGCGCTTGTCGCTCTCGAACATCTTGTCGACCCAGGTAGCGATGCGCGGGACGTCGTCAGGGTGAACACGGTCGCGCCAGAGGTAGGGATTGTCGAGATATTCGCGCGGCGTGCAGCCGAACAGCCGGGTGACGCTCGTCGCTGACGAAGGTTGGCTCGTAGTCGCCGCTGGCCAACCGGCAGTAAATGACCGCAGGCGAGGCATTGAGCAGCACGCCCAGCCGTTTGCGCGCGGCTTGCTCGGCACGGTCCGCGAGCTCGCGGCTGCGCGCCTGATCGAGCTCACCCAGCATCTCGTTGAAGGCCGCCGCCAAATGCCCGATCTCATCCTTGCTCTCGTAGTCGACGCGGTGGGTGTAGTCCTTCGTATTCCGCACGCGGTTTGCCAAATCTTCGAGTCGCGCGAGCGGACGCACGATACTTCTGTGGGTCATGACGGCGAGAAGGATGCTGAGCGCCGCGAGGGTTCCCATGATGAACAGGCTCCAGTAAAGCCTGCCCATCAGACCATCGATGCGTTGGTTCAGGAGGCCTCGGAGGTCCGTCAGTCCGCCCGACCAGGCCGTGAGTGCGTCCTCCGCCGCGCCGTTCCACAGTGGCTCGAGCGAGGCGCGATCGAACGCGTCCGGTTGGGTTAGGCTCTCATCCACGCCGCCGAGATAGGCGGTGACGCTCGACAGCATCACGGCCATCATCGCTTCGGTGCCTCTCCGCAATGACCCGCTTTCATTGCCCCGATAGGCGGAGGTCAAGCTTCGCGCGAGTTCCTCCGCCGTCGTTCGGGCTATCGCGGCGCGCGCGTGCAGGTGCGTCTGAGCGTCGGGCGTCGTCGGCAGATGAGAGCTGCTTGCGAGGCTCCGCACGTCGCCGAGTTGGCTGAGCAGCTTGGGCATCTGGCGCACCAAGATGTCTTGCAAATAGTAGCTGTCGAGTTCGGGATCGAGCGCGAGTTTGGAATTGTCGCCGACACGCGCGATCACCTGCGCGGTCTTGGCCAGTGCTTCGGCGGCAACGGTGCGCTGCGCATCAGCCGTCACTTGACCCGACCAAATTCTGCGCAGCGTTCTCTCCAGCGACTTTTCAAGTGCCGCGGTGCGCAGGCTATCCTGTGAGGCCGATTTGGACTCGGCGCTTGAGTATATTGTCGTGTCGGGAAATGGCGGGGGCGAGGTTTGGCTGAGAGGATTGGGAATAAGCGTCGCATAGATTTCTCGGAACTGCTCGATATGATCGACGCCAACGAGTTCATCGCGGGTAAAGTCAATTGAAATTCGCTTTTCGGCAACGGAGATGTAAATCGCGACGACGATCGCGACGACGAACGCGCTGCAAAGCAGGAACAGCTTTCTGCGCGTGCTGATGTCTCTTAACATGACATGGCCGAATGATGTGACTTGGCCGAACGCGCGTGCAGCGCGCCCCGCCAATGGACGAAGAGAGCTGCGTTCCCTTGAGCGCGTTCCTGCAACGCGGCGGCGAGCCGGCGTTCCCGCTTGGGATGGTCGATGAGGTCGGGGACGGCGCGCGCATCGACCTGACCTGATGCGGCCAGAATCGCAGAAGCGCAGAGGTCGCAATCTCCGCCTGCTCCCGGAACCGTCTCATCGCGGTACTCTGAACCCCGTACTTGTCTCCGCCACCGAATACTAGACCGCCACCGGCCGTGGGCATAGGGCGGTTAGCCGCTGGTCTCGGCAAGGAAATCCCATAAAAGCTAGATCACTGCACCGCCCGGTGGTGCCATTCGCCCTCACGCGATCCCGACGGGAGAGCGTCAGCCCTCACGGGTCGTCCTGAAGCCCCCGACAAAAAAGTCCTGGCAGTGTTGCTGTGCTGCCCTATCGGGCCCGCGCCGTTAGGCATACTTTAACGAGAACCTGTGATTCGTATGCTGCGTCGCAATATCGCAATTGCGAAATCAAGGACGCAGAGATACTTTACAGTCAGTTCGATTTGCGTCGTTCAGACTACAACTGAAACTTGCGCGACCAATTCGCGTTGCAACATGGAGGATGCGTCAAGGGCATGAGTCCAGCCCAGAGGAAGGGCTGGAGCAGTAAGCGGTGCTTACCGATCAACTCCATTAGGAGGCCCTACGATGCTGACGAACCTCACCCTGCCGCCGCGGCGAGCCGGCTTGTTTCGGCTCAAGCCAGAAGGCAGCCGCCAACCGCACCACCGCAAGCCCTCAGACAGCTTGTCTGAAGGGAGGGCCTAGCCATGGGCGTCCAAATCCCTCCCGTGCTCGTGCTCATCGTCTGCAAGACGGTTCTTGCCGGTCCGCCCGACCAGAACGCCGCCTTCACCCATTGCGAGAATCGCGAATGGGCGACGCAGCACTCGATGATGGTGTGCCGGCGCAACGAGATCCAGCTTTACGATCCCGGCGGAAGGCATGCAGCTCAGCCCGGATCGACGATCCCGCTCCGGCCGCTCAATCCGAATTTCGCCATGGCGTCGCAATGCGCGCGGGCCGGAATCCGCCTTGCGACCGATTGGGACCAGAGCCACCGGAACACGCCGTGGCGGGTCTGGCGCGTCGGCTGCCCATCCCCTATCGTGGACCTCAGGACAGGAACCGTCATTGGCTATAAGCTGCCAGAGTGCGGCCACAGAGATACAGTGATCTGCGAGACGGATTCCGTGATCTAGACAGCGGAGGATCGTGATCGGATGCGTATGTGCCGGCTCGAGAATTGCTGCGGGGCTTGCCCTTGCCGGCGTGCTGATCGGTCTTGCCGCGTTCCAGGCCTATTCGCGAGAAGCTCGAGCCGGTCGTTCAGACCTACGGCACGACCTACTACAACGGCGAGGGCCCGATCTTCGCGCCTGTCGCCTGCAAGCCCGAGAGCGAGATCCTCGCGCGCGATCGAGCAGGTGCACGCCAAATACGATCTATCTCGAAGGGGCCGATCTCACGGCCTTCGAGCAGCGCGCGGCTCTGCTCAAAGGGTTTGCCGCCGCTCAACATCGACAAGCTCTACGTCATCACCGAGGATGACCAGCTCCGCGACGGGGAGATGGTTCTGTTCATCGGGCTCAAGGGCGACTGCGTGAACACGGTGTTCGGCCTGCCGACGAAGCTCTACCGCGAGACTCGCCGGCTCGGCCTGCGAGACTCGTAATGCGCGCCAGAGTTGTTCCCGCCGATGTTCACTGTCTGCACCGCCACGGTTTGGACTAGAGTGGCGGCATCGATGCCGCTCTCAGTTTCGCCAGGCTTGGACCATCCGGCACTGCCAGAGGGTCAGCTCCTCTACGCGGTGGGCGATATTCACGGCCGGCTCGACTTGCTGCGCAAGCCTGCTCGGGCTGATCGAGGACGATGCGCGGCGCAGCGCGCATGCGCGGCAGGCGCACGCTCGTCTTTCTCGGCGATTATGTCGATCGCGGGCCCGACAGCCGGGGCGTGGTCGAGCGGACTTGATCAGCAGGGCTGCCGCAAGGTTTCGACACGCATTT
This sequence comes from uncultured Alphaproteobacteria bacterium, assembly GCA_963776655.1. Classification (GTDB taxonomy): domain Bacteria; phylum Pseudomonadota; class Alphaproteobacteria; order Rhizobiales; family Methyloligellaceae; genus Methyloceanibacter. Next base: position 257,775 of record CAVZNL010000006.1, read on the forward strand.
CCTCAAAGGCAATCACGAGGCCATTCTGCTCGATTTCCTCGACAGATCCCGTGGCATCTCGATCATTGGCTGATGAATGGCGGGGAGGCCACGATGCAGTCCTACGGCGTCGATACGCGAGCGGCTCGCGCGGCTGGGCGCGCCCCCTGAGACTTGGCGCCAGGCCTTTGCCGAGGCGCTACCCGAGTCGCATCTTCGCTTCTTCAGGAATTTGAAGCTCAGCGTCGTCGTTCGGCGACTATCTCTTCGTGCATGCGGGCGTGAGGCCGGGCGTGCCGCTCGCGGCGCAATCGGAAGCCGATCTGATTTGGATCAGGGGCCCGTTCCTCGATCATGCCGGCCCTTTCGGCAAGATCGTGGTGCACGGACATACTCCGGAGCGAACTGCCGGTGATCCGGCCGAACCGCATCGGCATCGATACCGGCGCCGTCTTCACCGACCGGCTGACGGCGCTCAGACTACAGGATGGCTCGCGAGAATTCCTTCACACCTGAGCGTTCACGGTCGCTCAATTCTCGGGCCGCTCGGCGACGAGGCCCCGCAGCCGGTCGCCGAGACTCGTGCTGCCCTTCGTTTTGCGCGCGCGCCGCGCCTCTCGCCGCGCGACGAATCTTCGCGCAAAGAGCTTTTCGGCTCGGCGGACGCGTCCTCCGCCGCGTCATCGGCGCTCATCTGCGGCAGCCTCTGACCTGCCGCGCGGATCGGCCCATGCCGGCCGCCACCGAATCGACGCTCGTACCGGCCTCGTCATCCGCGACGCGCGTGTCCGGCGCCGTTTCCGCCATGCGCCGGTCTGCCATGTCCTGTTCGGCTTGTGGCTGCCGAGCTTCAGGGTCCTCGACCGCGGTCTCCTCGGCATAGACCTGCGCCGCGACCGCCTGCGGCGACTTGGACCGCCTGCGGGGCTTGCGCTTGCGCCAGACCTTGCGACCGCGCCACGGCGAGGATTTGCGAGGCGAGCCGGCTCAGCTCGCGGCGGAGCAAGCATGTTCTCCTGCGCGCCGTCTTCGGCGCGCTCGAGCTCCTCCTGCGCCTTGGACAGCTCCGCGCTCAGGCGCTGGCTCTCGGCAAGCGTGCGCGCGTCGGGCTTCCCCAATCCGCGCAAGCGCGGCGCCGCTGCCGCTTTCCAAGGCGCGTGCGCAGGCGATCGATGTCGGCGCGCTGATTGTGCAAGGTCGTGCGCGCGGTCTTGAGCGCCTCGGACTGGGAAGCGACCGTGGTGCGCAGCTCGGCATTGACCGACTCAAGCTCGGCCAGCGCCTTCTTGGCGGCTTTCAGCCGGCTGTCGAGATCGGGCAGGCGGCGCTTGATGGTCTGCTGCAGCACGCGGTTCGCGTTCTCGTTCTCCTGGAGCTGTCGCCTTGGCCGAGGCGAGGTCGGTGTTGAGCATCGCGATCTCGACGCGGCGCTTGTTGGCCTCGATCAGCTCGCGCGCGGCCTTCTCCTTGGCCTTGTCGAGCGCCACCTCGACCTTGCGCAGCTCGATGGCGAATTCGGCGCGCAGCTGATCCTTGTCGGCCTGGATGTCGTTCAGCGACATCGGCATGGTGGCTTCGAGCTTGCGCGTGGTGAGCCTCACGGCGCGGTTCCACAGCGGCGGGGCGAGCATGAGCGCAAGCAGGCATCCCAAGAGGAAGCCGAGCGCTCCAAACATCAACGCGTTGATCATCGAAATCAGCGCTCCCGGGTTCGGCGCCCTTACGCGCCGCCACGCCGACGCATCTCGGCAGACTCACGCGGAAACTTGGCGCCAATTCGGCGCAAACCGCTGAAAAGCCTCCGCCAGGCTTCCTTAGCGCCAATCTAGAACGGATTCCAGGTCGGTTCGCGGGTATATTTCAAATAGCCGATATTGGCCCCCAGCCTCAACCCAATGCCTGAGCGGATCGGCGCCAGCACCACGTGATCGCGGGCCAGGAAGGTGACGCCCACGCCGCCGATGAAATAGGCCGAGCCGTCGACGCCGGCATAGGTGGTGAAGATCTCTCCGGGGCTGCGAAGATCGTAGACCAGCACCATGGTCTTCGAACCCTCGGCGCCGAAGTCGTAGCCGAGCGGAGGGGCCCTGCCAGAAGACCCGGTGGTCGCCGGCATCCTTGGTGTAGAGCGTGCCCTCGCCGTAGCGTAGGCCGGCGACGAAGGCGCCGCCGGCCTCTTCGCCGAGGATATAGCCGTTCGGCCGGCCGGCGCGCTGAAAGGCATATTCGACGACGCGGGCAAACTCCATGGATACGCGGCCGAAGAAGCGGTGACCCGTGTTCTTGATTTCCTCCGCCGAGAAGGTGCTCCCGCCTCCGCCGCCTTGTCCGGCATGGGCCTGCGCTCTGCGGCGCCGGCTCATAGGGCTGTCCCTGGACCGCCGGAATCGTAGCCGTTCTCGCCCGGGGGCGGAGGAATAGGTGCCAGGTGTCGGTTGGCATCCGGCTGCGGGGTGATCACCATCGGGCCTTCGGCTTGCGCCAGGCGAATATCGGCTCCGGTCCCACTTTTGTCGTCAGCCGCGGCGACCGGGGCGAGAGCGGACAGAACGGCAATAAGAGCGGCAGAAGCGATAATCTCTGAGATGCATGACCGTGCCCTCCGGATTCCGACGAGCGTGGCATGACGGCTCGCGGCGCCCGGCTCGCGATCGCTATAATTTGCCTAAACCGTTACCAAAGGGTGGCTGATTGCTTGACGCGCGCGCCGGGGCCCGTCGGGATCGTCAGGGGCCGGCTCGGCCCCAGGCGATGAAGCTCGGATTGCGCAGGCCCTGCGCGGTCTTGCCGTAGCGGAGCGGCTGGCCGTCGGTGTCGACGACGCTGCCGCCGGCCGCCTCGAGCACGGCCTGGCCCGCCGCGGTGTCCCATTCCATGGTGGGGCCGAAGCGCGGATAGACGTCGGCCTCTCCCCTGGCGATGGCAAGGAACTTGACGGACGAACCGAGCGCCCGAGCGCTCGGCAATCTTGAGCTTGGCCAGGAACGCTTCGGTCGTCTGGATCGAGATGGGAGTGGCTGACGAGCGCGGTCAGACCGGTCTCGCCGGCAAAGCGCGTATGCAGCGCCTTCTGATGCAGACGGCCGAGTTCGGCGCCCGCGGCGTTCGGAGGAAGTTCGACCTCCACCGCCTTGCCCGCTGCGATGGTCACCGCAAGCAGCGCGCGCGCCGGCGCATAGACGAGCCCAAATCGCGGGCGGCCGTCCTCGATCAGGGCGATATTGACGGTGAAATCGCTCCGCTTCTTGATGAACTCCTTGGTGCCGTCGAGCGGATCGACGAGGAAGAAGCGATCGGGCAGCGGACCTGATCGCGCCGTCATGCGCCTCCTCCGATACGACGGCCACCCCGGGCGCAAGCTGCGCCAGCGCCGCGAGGATGATCGCCTCGGAGTCGCGGTCGGCGCGCGTGACCGGGCTGTTGTCGCCCTTGAGCTCGAATTCGGCCGTCCCGCGATAATGCTGCATGATGGCAGCGCCGGCGCGGGCGGCGGCTTCGGTGAGACAGCGATGCGGCGCGGTCGAAGTCGAAGCCGCGCCGGTCCCAGGATCGCTTCGCCGGCGCTGTTGTCGTCTGTCGGGCCTGACAAGGCAAAATGCCTCCTTGCGGAGATTGATTCGGTTTCGCGCCTCTCGATGCGGCTTCTAGGGGGTGGAGGCGCGGGCCCCATGTACCAGAAAATCGGGTGTGAGCCACGTCATCTCCGCGCTCAGGGAGCGGAAGCGAAGGAGGAGGCCATGACCGAGCCGACGGCACTCGGCGATCTTGAACTTGCGGCGCTGGTCTCGAGCCGCATCTGCCACGACGTGATCAATCCCGTCGCGGCCATCGCCAATGGACTGGAGATGCTGGCCGAGGAGCCCGATCAGGCCATGCGCGAGGCCGCCATGGACCTCATCCGCAAGAGCGCGGCGCAGGCCTCGGCCAAGCTCCAATTCGCGCGCCTTGCCTTCGGCGCGGCCGGGATCGGCGGGCGCCGAGATCGATCTCCGCGACGCCGAGAAGGTCGCCCGCGACTTCGTCGCGGGTAGCGGCAAGCATCAGGTCAACTGGCAGGGGCCGGCGGTGACGCTGCCGAAGAACAAGGTCAAGCTTCTGCTCAATCTCGTGGCGCTCGGCGTGGTGGCCTTGCCGCGGGGGGAATCGGTCGATGTCGAGATCGACGGCATTCCGCCGGAGGTCAGCTTCGTCGTGAGGGCCACGGGCGATTCGGCGCGGCTTGCCGACCAGGTGCGGAGCCTGCTGTCGGGGACCAATGGCGTCGCCGTCGATACCCATTCGATCCAGCCCTATTACGCCAAACGGGTCGCCGCCGCTTCCGGCATGACCGTCACCGCCGAGGCGCGCGAGGGCGAGGTCGCAATTCAGAGCCGCGTGAACCCGCGAGCAAGAGCGATGCTGCGCGCATGAAACATTGCTTGGTGGTCGATGACAGTGCCGTCATCCGCAAGGTGGCGAGGCGCATCCTGGAGGAACTCTGTTTCACAGCCTCCGAGGCCGAGAATGGGCGCGATGCGCTGGATCAATGCCGCATGTCGATGCCTGACGCGGTGCTGCTCGACTGGAACATGCCGGTGATGGACGGTATCGCCTTCCTCGTCGCGCTTCGCCGGGAGCGGGCGGCAGCGCCCCCAAGGTGATCTTCTGCACGACCGAGAACGACGCCGGAGCATATCACCCGCGCGATCACGGCCGGCGCCAACGAGTACATCATGAAGCCCTTCGACCGCGACATCATCGAAGCCAAGTTTCATGCGGTGGGGCTGATTTAGGGGGGCGAGACCGCCCAAAGCAAATGGCCGGAGAGGTCCCCGGCCATTCGTATCCTAAGTCCTGGAACGAGGGAGTTCTCAGGCGGCTTCGGACTCGTCCTCGGGGTTGCGCAGCACATAGCCGCGGCCCCAGACCGTCTCGATATAGTGCTTGCCGCCGGTCGCCGCCGCGAGCTTCTTTCTGAGCTTGCAGATGAAGACGTCGATGATCTTGAGCTCGGGCTCGTCCATGCCGCCATAGAGATGGTTCAGGAACATCTCCTTGGTCAGCGTCGTGCCCTTGCGCAGCGAGAGCAGCTCGAGCATCTGATATTCCTTGCCGGTCAGATGCACGCGCTGGCCGTTCACGTCGACCGTCTTGGTGTCGAGATTGACCTTGAGCCCGCCGGTCTGGATCACCGACTGGGCATGGCCCTTGGAGCGGCGCACGATGGCGTGAATGCGGGCGACCAGCTCGTCCTTGTGGAAGGGCTTGGTCATGTAGTCGTCGGCGCCGAAGCCGAGCCCGCGCACCTTGTCCTCGATGCCGGCCAGGCCCGGAGAGGATCAGGATCGGCGTCTGAACCTTGCTCACCCTGAGCGTCTTGAGCACCTCATAGCCGCTCATGTCGGGCAGGTTCAGGTCGAGTAGAATAATGTCGTAGTCGTAGATCTTGCCGAGGTCGACGCCCTCTTCCCCGAGGTCGGTCTTGTAGACGTTAAAGCCTTCCGACTGCAGCATCAGCTCGATGCTTTGGGCGGTCGCGCTGTCGTCCTCGATCAGAAGAACCCGCATGTCAAAATCCCCCGTCTCCTCGCAGTCCCGGCTTGTTCCCTGACCCTGACACGCCACGCCGATTGGTTAATCCGAATCAACAAATTAACGGCCAATAGTTAACAAAAGCTAAGCCGATAGCGAGTGGCTAACCATCCTTCAGCGCCCGCTAACCATGCTGTTCAGTCCCGTCTCGGCCATCGGTTAAATGCCACCCACATGGTTTACCGGCCCTTAAGCCCTGTTGGCGATGATGGGCGTCGAGGGGCAGGGGGCCCCGGTCCTGCCCAGGGCTCTGGATCGTGTGCGAGGCGCAATTGCCGATTCTTTGACGACATGGGCTTGCGCCCGCGCTTGCCGTGCGCGCACCGGCAATTCCGTCCCGGAAAAGGGCCGGGATCGGGACGGCCGAACGCACCAGCCGCGCGACGCGGCCATGAATATTGAATTTCACAGTACGGGTTGAGATGTTTGAGGGTACCGAGTTATGAAGTCACGCGACGCACTGATCCGCTTGAAGCGCTTCGAGGTTGAGGAGAAGCGCCGCAAGGTCGCCGAGATCGAAGCCATGATCGGCGACTTCAATCATATGGCCTCGGACCTCGACCGGCAGATCGCCATCGAGCAGGAGCGCGCCGGCGTCTCCGACGTCAATCATTACGCCTATCCGACCTTCGCCAAGGCGGCGATCCAGCGGCGCAACAACTTGGCGGCTTCGGCCGACGAACCTCGCGGCGAAACTTGCCGCCGCCCGCGGCGATCTCGATGGGGCCTGCGAGGAGCTCAAGAAGATCGAGCTCCTGGAGGAGCGCGACGCCGAACGGCTGCGGCTCGAGCAGGCCCGAACCGCTCCGCGGATCTCGATGTGGTCGCAGCCCATCGCGTGGCAAGCTGATCGGCGAGCCTACAGGTCCCCACGCTTGGAGCGGCGCCGGCGATCGACTGTGTCGTCGTTTCGACCGGAAGGCTCGCGGCGGAGGCTGACATGCCGTCTTTCGACATCGTTTCGAAGACCGATCTCGCCGAGGTCGACAATGCGCTCGCCAACATGACGCGCGAGATGAGCCAGCGCTACGACTTCAAGAATTCGATGTCGCGCGTCGAGCGGAACGAGGCCGAAATCACGCTCAATGCCGACGACGAGCTCAAGCTCAAGCAGATGCACGAGCTGCTGCAGGGCCATCTCGCCCGCCGCAAGATCGACGTCGGCGTGATCGACTATAAGCCGCTGGAGAAGGCTGCCGGGCAGGCGGTGCGGCAGAAGGCGCTGATCCGCCAGGGCATCGATCGGGAGCTGGCCAAGCGCCTGGTGAAGGAGATCAAGGACGGAAAGTTCAAGGTGCAGGTCACCGTGCAGGGCGACGAGCTCAGGGTCTCGGGCAAGAAGCGCGACGATTTGCAGTCGGTCATCCAGCACGTCAAGGGGCTCTCGCTCGAGCAGCCCCTGCAATATGTGAATTTCCGGGATTGAAGCGGCGGGGACGGTGCCTTGTCACGAGTCGTGTTGTCGAGCCTTGTTGCGGTTCTGATCGCTCTCCTTCGTCGCCGGATGCGGAGTGCGTCCGAGCGGTTTCGGCGGCGGTTGGCTCGGAAGCGGTATCGCCGACGGAGCCTCGATCAAAGCGTCAAACGAAAGCACGAGCGCGCGTGCCGGCTCGGAGCCCGAGCCGGATGTCGATCGCGGCGTCGAAGCCGATCGACGCCTATGTTCTGCTCGGCGGCCGCATCAAGAGCTGCTGGTTCAATGCCGTCGATCCGCTCCTGCCCGAACCACGTCTACCGGGCCGATGTCAGCCCGAGCGGCAGCAAGGTGCAGATCACCATCCATCAGAGGCAGGCACTTGGGGCAGGCCGGTCTCGCCACCTACGCCATCGATTTCAAGCAGGAAGGCACTTTCACGGTCGTGAGGACCGCGAACCGCAACATGCCGCCCGATCTTGCCGCGAAGATGCAATACGATATCGAGCGCTGGAAGCGCGGCGAGTACGAATTGCAACAAGCGAATGCCCAAGAGCGCCGCGGCCTGCCGCCGCGCGGCGAATCCCGAGGCAGCCGAATAGGGGCGATTAGCCTCCGCGATATTCCTGAATGCGGGTCGCGCGCAGGCCGGGGAGGCCGTGCTTGTCGATCGAACGCTGCCAGCTCAGGAACTCATCGACCGTCAGCGTGTAGCGCTCGCAAGCCTCTTCGAGGCTGATCAAGCCGCCGCGCACGGCGGCCACGACCTCGGCCTTGCGGCGGATGACCCACCGCTTGGTGTCGCGGGGCGGGAGATCGGCAACGGTCAGCGGACTGCCGTCGGGCCCGATCACATATCTGACGCGCGGCCTATAATTCTCGGTCATCGGACTCACAACCACGACATGCTCGGATAGCGCCAAACTCTCGAGCGACGCTAGCAAGCCGCATTTAAGATTTACCTAAGCCGTCAGGTAAAAGAAGCGGCAAGGAAATAGTCAAAACTTGCTGAAATCACAGCGAGAACCCGAGCGTTCGCAAGGCTCGCCAGGCGTCCCCGCCGAGCGTCTTCTCGTCTTGCTTAACATGCGGCCGATGCCTATGTTCGGCCTAGTTGTCCGGAAGAAAAGCGGCACGGTCTCGAGCGGACCCACTATACTGGCGCAGACCCCAAGAACTTGCCGACGGGCCTTACGCGTCCTTTCGAGCGGGAATTTTCGTGGTTTCGTTGCAGGCCCCAGTGCTTAACAGTCTTCACCTCGACGGCGCTCCGGCCGATGACCCGCGTGGTTGTCGCCATGTCCGGCGGGGTCGATTCCTCCGTCGTCGCGGCCCTGATGAAGTCGGAGGGCTACGACGTCGTCGGCGTCACGCTTCAGCTCTACGACCACGGCGAGGCGGTCGGCCGCAAGGGCGCCTGTTGCGCCGGCCAGGACATTCAGGACGCGCGCCGCGTCGCCGACAAATTGCAGATTCCCCATTACGTGCTCGACTACGAGGCGCGCTTCGCCCAGGCGGTGATGGGCGCGTTCGCCGACAGCTATCTTCACGGCGAGACGCCGGTGCCCTGCGTCGCCTGCAACCAGAAGATCAAGTTCCACGATCTGCTGGAGACGGCCGCAAGCCTCGGCGCCTCGGCGCTCGCCACCGGTCACTATGTGCGGAGCGAGCCCGGCGCCAGCGGCTTGGAGCTTTACCGCGCCGCCGACAAGGAGCGCGACCAGAGCTATTTCCTGTTCGCCACCACGCGCGAGCAGCTTGCCTTCTTGCGCTTCCCGCTCGGCGCGCTCGACAAGGACGCGACGCGCAAGCTCGCACGCGATTTCGGGCTCGACGTGGCGGAGAAGTCGGACAGCCAGGACATCTGCTTCGTGCCCACCGGGCGCTACACGCAAGTGATCGAGCGTCTGCGCCCGGGCGCGGCCGAGGCCGGCAACATCGTCCATGTCGACGGCCGCGTTCTCGGCCGCCATGGCGGGATCATCAATTACACGATCGGCCAGCGGAAGGGGATCGGCGTGGCGGCGCGGGAGCCGCTCTATGTGCTCAGGCTCGATGCCGCGGCGCGCGAGGTCGTGGTCGGTCCGCGCGAAGCTTTGCGGACGCGGCGCCTCACGCTTGCGCGACGTGAATTGGCTCGGCGACGAGCCCTTCGAGGCGTTCGCGGCGAGCGGGGAGGAGATCCTCGCGCGCATCCGCTCGAGCGGACCGTTGCAGCCGGCGCGCTTGTTGCAGCGAACGAGGACGGCTTCACGGTCGAGCTCGCCCATGGCGAGGACGGCGTGTCGCCCGGACAGGCTTGTGTCTTCTACGCCGCCGGTGGCGGCGGGGAGCGGCTTCTCGGCGGCGGCTGGATCAAGTCCACCGCGCGAGACGCCAATCTGGCGCAAGACGGCTTTGCGGTTCCTGCGGCCAACGGCGGCACCGAAAAGACGCTTGCGGCCGTATCGCGGTAAGGCGCCAAGGCGGCGCTTCGAGGTCGGAGAGGGAACGTGGCTCACAAGGTCACCCGTGATGGATGCGGCTTCCGTGCGTCATGCCTATCGCCGCTGGGCACCGGTCTATGACTTCACCTTCGGCCTGGTCGCCGAGGCGGGACGCAAGCACGCGGTGCGCATCATCAACCGGCGGAAGGGCCGGGTGCTGGAGGTGGGCGTCGGCACCGGGCTGTCGCTTCCCTGCTACGGCGAGCCATCTCACCATCACCGGCATCGATCTTTCGCCGGAGATGCTGGCCAAGGCGGAAGACAAGGTCGAGCGCAAGAAGCTCGACAATGTCGTCGCCCTGCACGAGATGGATGCCGGCGCGCTCGCCTTTCCCGACGAGAGCTTCGATACCGTCGTCGCCATGTATGTGATGACGGTGGTGCCGGAGCCGGAGCGGGTGATGCGCGAGCTCGAGCGCGTCTGCGCGCCCGGCGGCGAGGTGATCCTCGTCAACCATTTCAGCCAGGAGGAGGGGATGCGCGGGTGGCTCGAGCGGAAGCTCGCGCCGTTCGCCGATCTTCATCGGCTGGCGCCCGGTGTTCGGGCTCGACCAGGTGCTGGTCTGCGAGGATCTCCGCCTCGCCGAGCGCCGATCGCTTACGGCCGTTCGGCCTCTTCACCATGCTCCGCTTCGTCAAGGAGCCGGGCTTTGGGCTGGCGCCTCGAATTGGCTCAGGCGGCGCGGCTCCGCAAGGTCAAGGGCGCGGACGGCGGTGCGCGCGCGCCTGCCCGAGCCCATCAGGGTGAGGATCAAATGGCAGGTCGCGCGCGCGCTGGTGCATGCCGGCGTTTGCTTGACACGCAATTATTGGCGATCCCTATATCGCCGCTTGCAGAGCCAATTGGCGGAGTAGCTCAGCTGGTTAGAGCAGCGGAATCATAATCCGCGTGTCGGGGGTTCGAGTCCCTCCTCCGCTACCATCCTTGCTTGCTCTCCGGCTTCCAGAATGGTGTAGTCCCACCGTAGGGTTACGAACCATGGTTGAGAGCGATGCCAGAGGCCGAGCGTCGGCCCGCCGCCTTGACGATAGCTTGGACCGCGCCGCATTGGCGAACCTGTGCGAGACGACGGCCGACAAGAGGAAAAGAAAAAAATATCGAGATGTCGATCGATGGCTCGCCGTGTCATGGAGACAAGCGAACTATCTAGGCCTTGATCGCGCGAACCCCATTGACATTCTCGATCTGGGACTGGGCCCCGGATACTTCCTCTATGTGTGCGCTTGGCTCGGTCATCGCTGCACCGGGCTTGACGTTCCCGGCGACTCATTCAGTCGGGAGTTGCGCCAATGGCTTGGAATAGAGAACGTGATCGAGACAGCGATCCTGGCCGCGACACCCCTGCCGCAAATGGGGCGCTTCGATCTCGTCACAGCCTATCGCTGCCAGTTCAATTACAACCGGACTGAAGGGCGCCTCTGGACTCTCAGCGAGTGGGCCTTCTTTCTAGATGACTTGCGGGACAATGTCCTGAAGCCTAATGGCCGCTTCGCACTAAATTTACCCAAGCAAAAGCAGAAGGGTCGAAGAGGAGGGCTGCGGCATGATAGCGACGAACTGAACGCCTTTCTCTCTGCCGGCGGGGCGAAGCGATACAGCGATGTTTATTCTCCACATTGTATAGAGCAGACACCCGCAGCGCTCGATCTAAGTCAATCTGACGAACGAAAAATCCATATCGATCAAGAATATCTGATGTTCGACCCGTTAGTCTAAGCCAGGCCGCAACCGAAAGCGCTCCGCTTGCTGCGGTCGCGTTGTCGAAGGTCGCGGTGCGCGATCCTTGGGTTATCCCGTGCGGAGCTTCGAGGATTTTGCGCGGACCGGTGGCTGAGATCGCCGGCTCAAGCTGCCACTGTGACCTTGGCATGCGCCAGCAACAGCTGATCGATCTTGTGAGCGGGCAGGGCCTTGCTGACCAGGAAGCCCTGCATTTCCGTGCAACCCGCAGCTTTCACCGTGTCGAGCTGGTCCTGCGTCTCAACACCCTCGGCGGTCGTGGCGATGCCCAGCCCGTTGGCGAGTGCCACAACGGCTCTCACGATACTGAGCGAGCCAACGAAATCGGCCGCGCCATGTATGAACGAGCGGTCGATCTTGATCTTGTCGAAGGGAAACCTCTGGAGGTAGCTGAGCGAGGAATAACCCGTGCCGAAATCATCCATGGCGATGCGTACGCCGAGTTCGCGAAGCTCGTAGAGCCTTGCAAGGGTGGTCGCGCTGTCGTCCAAGACGGAGGTCTCGGTGATTTCGAGCTGGAGCCGATCCGCCCGCAGACCGGAGGCAGCGAGCGCGCTTTCGACGCTCCCTACCAGTCCCGGGTTCCTGAACTGGACCGGGGAAATATTGACCGAAACCGTGATGTGATCCGGCCATTTCGCGGCTGTGTCACAGGCATTTCGCAGTACCCACTCGCCAAGTGGAATGATGAGCCCGGTCGACTCCGCCAACGGGATGAACATGTCCGGCGAGACCGTGCCGTCATCAGGGTGATGCCAGCGCAGCAGCGCCTCCAATCCAGTAATCTCGTTGCTCGCGAGGTTTACCACCGGCTGATAGTAGAGCTCGAATTCGCTGTCGATCAGCGCCTTGCGCAAGTCGCATTCGAGCGTTCGCCGCACCTGCATGAGTGCGTCCATCTCCGGCTCGAAGAACCGGTACATGCCGCGCCCCTTGCCCTTGGCGCGGTAGAGTGCCAGGTCGGCGTTCCGCATCAGCTGGTCGGGGCTGACCCCATCGGCCGGTCCAAGGGCAATGCCGAGGCTGGCGCCGATAACGACGTGACGGCCGTCAATAATGAAAGGCTCGCCCAGCACCTCAATGATGCGTTGCGCCAAGATGGTGGCATCGGCCGGCTCGGAAAGGGCGACCTGCAGAACCACGAACTCGTCGCCGCCCATGCGTGCGATCGTGTCCGTTTCGCGCACGATGGTGCGCAGTCGGTCGGCCACCTGCCTCAGAAGTCTGTCGCCGGCCGGATGACCCAACGTATCGTTGACGTTCTTGAAGTGGTCGAGATCGAGCAAGTGGACTGCGAGGGTCTCCCCACGCCTGACGCGGACAAGCGCCTGCTCCAATCGTTCATTCAGCAGTGCACGGTTAGGCAGCCCCGTCAGCCCGTCATGATGAGCTAGGTGACGGATCGTTTTTTCGGCAGCCAGCCGCTCGCTGATGTCACGCACCGCAAGCACTCGCTCCTCGCCGTCCATGCGGCGCACAGTATTGACGATCACTTCGACCGGAAGCGGAGGGCCGACAAGACGCGACAGCTGCATCTGCGTGCTGTGGCCGCTCGGGAGGGCGCAGAATTCGGCTGCCGGGCTGTGCGGCGAAAGGTGCGTTTCGAGACGGCTGCCAATCATTTCAATCTCGGATCGGCCGGTAAGGTGTAGCATCGAGCGATTCACGGAGGCGATCTTCCCGTTGCGGACGATCATGATGCCCTCGACGGCACCGTCGACCAGTGCACGTGTACGGAGCAGTTGGTCGGCGCGATCCTTGCTGTTCACGAGCACCGCGGCCAGGGCGGCAATGTCAAACACAAGGATGAAAGCGGAGAGCCCGGCCACGAAAACAGTTCGCGTGACATCCCATTCTGTGGCCGAAAGATATGCGCCTCCGGCGAAGCGCGCTTCAAGCCCGTAGACCGATGCCGCGTAGGCCAGAAGCACGGCAACCGCAAGGACGAGTCCTTGCGCAGCAATGCGCGCAAAGCCTGACGCGCGACGCCAAATCACGATCGCAAGACTGCCGCCAACCAGGCCAATTGCCGCTGCTGTGAAAGCAGCGGCCCCGTCATGCGGACGGGCCAGGCTGCCACTGATCGTTACGAGCGAGGGGCCGTACCAGGCCAGCAACGCCAAGCTGCCGGCAAAGCAAAGCGATACACCGGCGGACGTTACGACCGGGTTCTGCCGAAGAAGCCCGAGATAGGCCGCGAATGTCGCCGCTGCAACCATGATCCCGAGGAGCTCCAGGGTGGAAACCACGTCGTAAACAGCGACGGTACCGAGGTCGAGACCGGCAAGACTGGTGAAATAGGCTGCCCAAGCGCTCCCGCCCGCCACCAGCCCCGTGAACAGGACCCAGGCAAGTCGGGTCGTGCCCTCGCTCTCGCGCGCCTGCGACAGGATGCGAGAGGCAATCCCGAAGCCGAGCACGGCCAGTGCGGCGGCTATCACGATCGCAAGGGAATCCTGTTGAGCGATAAGCGGCCCGGGCATGCCACGTTTTCCAACACTTGCCGGACCAAAATGGTCTGGAAAAGTCTAACGATCCCTGAACCCTTGGGGCGCGATTTCACGACAATTCCGGTGCGTGCCGCCGCTGCCGAACCGCAAATGGGCCCTGTGTTCGGGCAGACGCATAGCCACCACCCTTAACCATCTGAATATTTTAGGGAAAGTTGGGTGCCGTGACTCGACTGGTTCACCGAATTGGATCGCAGTCGCGCGATAAAGACGGCCCGTCGTCTCGGCGGAGACAAAGCGCACCGCATGTCGCGAGGCAGAACAGGCGAATAAATCTGTTGGTCGCGCTCCGATTGCCCTGAAAGTGACCAAAATGGCACTGTCATTAACATAGACGCAGGTGGAGGGGCGGATGGCGGGGGACCCTTCGGTCCTTGAACGGCAAATCGCAAGCGCGATGCCTAGGAGAATGTCATGCGGTCATCAGTGGGCGCTCTCATGCCAGAGAGCGATGAGTACGTGGTCCCAGCGACTCGCCGGCCAGTCGCAGCGAAACCAAGCATAGAGACGATTGCGAAGCGCTTCGCGCCGGAGCCGCCGACGGATGAACGCGACGAAGCTCCTTCTACGAAACTGACAAGCGGAAAAAGCAACGTCAGTGAGAAGGGGAAAGCCTCGCCGGTTCGGGCCGCCACAATGATCCTCGTGACCGCGGCGCTCGTGCCCATGGCAATCCTCCTCCTCTTGCTGTGGCAGGGTATGATCAGTTACCCGCATGCAAGCAAGACGCCCGCTCCAGCTTTGCCTGAGATCGCGCTCAGTACGCCAGACAAGCTCGAGGCGGAAGTCGGAGAGGAAACCGGCTTTGTGATCGCTGTCGATTCCACCGAGGCTCTTCCGGCGAGAAGCTTGATCGCAATCAGCGGCCTGCCGGACGGCGCTTCGCTGTCGCAAGGACGGCCCTATGGCATGACGGGTTGGAGCTTGCGTCCCGATGAAATCGGCGAGTTGCGGCTTCGATCGCCGCATGCTCGAACCGGCGCCTTCGATATGCGCATCGAACTCCTGGCGGCGGACGGAACTGTTCTCGCGCAATCCGAAACCCGTTTCACCATCGCCTCCAATCCTAAAGAGGAGGGTGGTGTCAGCACGGTTGAAAGCAACCCATTCGGAGAAATCGCGCACGAGGCTGAGGCGCCTGTGCCCGCCGAAGCCTTACCAGCCCTGCCAGAGCGGAGGCCTGCACATTCTGTGAATGCCGAACCCGCGGTGAAGGTCGCAACCGTCAAGGTCGTGACGATCAAGCCCGCGCCTCCGACGCGCCGGTCGCATGACGGCGCTTTCGCCCTAAGCGAGTCGGTGGAAGCTGATGCAGAGTGGGTGGAGATCATCAGCGCCGTGGACATGCATGCGCGACCACAACAATCCTCGGAAACGGTGAAGGTGCTTGAAAAAGGCGTGAAAGTCCGAGTGACGGGCCGCGACAAGAACTGGGTGCAAGTCACGGATCCGGCCACGTCGGCGCAAGGGTGGATCTACAAGCAATTCCTGAAACCCGCAGAGGCAGCCCAGTTGCGCGTCGGCGAGCGGCCCTGATCGGCGGCCCTGATTGCCAACACGAGACGAGCTACTGAACCGCGACCCCGGGCGGCAGCGGCTGCGGCAATAGCCGAGAGGGCCGCGACAGCGCGAAAGTGGACCTCATCCGGTGAGCTCGCCCAGCGCAACGCGTGGAGAATTTTACACGGTGAACAGGCTGGATGGCTCTTGAGCACCCTGGCTCAAGACGGTTGATGCGGAGGCGCCCACGCCTCACAATTGCGGGCTCGCGACAATTGCCAGGGCGCCATGCACGACAAGCTCGAATTCATGCTTGCGCTTGCGCGCGAGCGGCATTTCGGCCACGCCGCCGAAGCCTGCGGCGTGAGCCAGCCGACGCTCTCAGCCGGCATCAAGCAGCTCGAGGATATGTTCGGCGTTCTGCTCGTCCAGCGCGGATCGCGTTTCCAGGGCTTCACGCCCGAAGGGGAACGCGTGCTCGATTGGGCACGCCGGATCGTGGGCGATACGCGGGCCATGCGTCAGGAGATCGAGGCGCTGAAGCACGGCCTCGCCGGGCATATTCGAATTGCAGCGATTCCAACCGCGCTCGCCATGGTGGCGATGATCACAACGCCTTATCGCGCGCGGCATCCAGAGGTGAGCTTCACCGTTTTGTCGCGCACCTCCATTGAGGTGCTCGGCCTGCTCGAGAATTTGGAAATTGATGCCGGCATCACCTACTTGGACAATGAGCCGCTCGGACGCGTGAAAACCGTTCCGCTCTATAATGAGGAGTATAGGCTGCTAATTTCCTCCGACAGCCCGCTCGGCAACCGCGAGACGGTGACCTGGGCGGATGTTGCCCGCGTACCTCTTTGCCTGCTCACCCCGGACATGCAGAACCGGCGCATCATCGACAGCCTGCTCCGGGGCGCAGGTGCCGAAGCGGCGCCTACACTCGAATCAGATTCAATGATCGTGCTGTTCACACATGTGCGGACGGGGCGTTGGGCGAGCGTAATGCCG
Source organism: uncultured Alphaproteobacteria bacterium (assembly GCA_963776655.1). Lineage (GTDB taxonomy): Bacteria > Pseudomonadota > Alphaproteobacteria > Rhizobiales > Methyloligellaceae > Methyloceanibacter. Next base: position 273,984 of record CAVZNL010000006.1, read on the forward strand.
GCTCTCCTGGCAGAGGGACTGGGTCTCACCGAGAAGGTGCGGGCAATCCCCATCGTAGAGCCTGAAACGACACACTCAATCGGGCTGGTGGTGCCGCACCGAGATCCGCTTACGCCTTTGATCAACGCATTGTTCAACGAGGCAAAACAGCTCGCGCCTTTGCTGGCTGGCTCCACGGCAATCGGCGCTGCGCGGGGCTCGCAATAGCCGTTTTCGGTCGATCAGAAATCCCGATCAGCCGACGATTCCGCTCTATTGATTCGACGCCGCCTATGTTGTTCATGTTGGCCGAATTGATGCATGTGGGGCAAGAATATGCCTGCATATCAATCATGGAACGCGGAGAAGGGGCGCGCGATCATCGCCCGCCACAAGCATCGTCCGGGCGCCGCCCTTCCCATCTTTCACGATCTGCAAGAGACGTTCGGGTGCGTGCCGGAGGCCGCCGTGCCGCTTGTGGCTATTACGGTCCGCCGCAGGACCCCGAGACGCGCCGCCTCGCGACGGAATAGAAAATCGACTGCGCCACGTCACCCGACTGCCCTCGTCGACATGGCGGACCGGATCGGCGCGTCATCCGGATGGCTTGCTCCTGGCGCCCCGCTTTCAAAGCCTATCGGGTCCGTTCGTCGATAGGCCATCGAATGAAAGCAAATATCCACAACCCGATAAAGCCCACGACCGGCACCAATGCGAGGATGCTCCACCAGCCACTAAAGCCGACCCGACGAAGCACCTTTGCGATGGGAACAATCAACACCAACACGTAGAGTGTCAGCACTGTCAGCGTGATCACTTGATCTTCCATGTCGCCCCCTTTCGACCGCCATGCCCACCTATATCAGGGTCGCTCAACGACGGTCCGGTGGTTCGTCGTAGCCGTGGCGGCTGCTGTAGAACACCAGCGCCATCAGCCCGCAGCCGACGAGGAGCGAGAAGACGATGCCGAGGATCATGGCCACGTAGCCGTGGACGCTCATCTCCACGTCAATCGCATTCCAGGCATAGACGGCCCACCCGAGCGTTACGGCGAGAAGCACGAGAAGGGCGAGCACAACGAGAACGCTTTTCATAGACATGCGTCCGGTATTCTACACGAGGAAAGTGCCCCGGTCAGAGGATCGCGAGGGCCACGATCGCAGCTGCACCGGGAATTGCAACGCCTCTTGCGAAGCGAGGTCAACGTACGTCTTCGACATAACCGTGCCAGATGAGAACACCGCCGAAGAAGCCGATCAGGAGGCCGCTTACGGTCAGTATCTGCGGCCAGCGGGCAAGAAGCCGCGTGACTTGATCGCTCGTCTGTTGCGGCATCAAGATGCGCAGCACGCCGCGAAGCACCAGCAGCCAACCCGTAGCCGTGATGATGAGCAGCCAGCCTTTGTGCACCCACATGTGGTTGATCACGATGGCAAGCCCCGCCGTCAGCGCAAGCAGCCCGGACTCGTAGGTGAGCGCCCGGCTGCGCAGCACTTCTTCGGCCACCTCGCGATAGACGTCGCGGTTGAGAACGAGACCGAGACCGACCAACAAGAGAATCGGTCCGATCAGTTGGGCGAGAAACACGGATGTTTCTGTTTCCATTGCAACTCCCCTAAAGCTAGAGGTCATCAATCGCTCGGGCCTACCGTGAGGCGCAATTCTCGTAAAGCCCAGCAGCCTGTTCCCCCAAGTGCAAGGCCAATAGTCAAGGTGTAAAGGCGAGCTTACAGTTCAAATTCAGGCACCTCGGTTGTGGCGGGCGCCATTTGGATTGCTGGCCGCTTCGCTTGCCGCACGCGCCGCGAGGCGAGACGTTTCAGATTTTATTTTACTTGGAATCGGCCTGGTTCTAGTCTTTCATCGGCGTTGTTGCCGTGACGTGAGATGAGAGGACGTAGAAAGCCCTGGTCTGAAGAAGGGGTCGGCTCGGATAGCGTGTCGAGATTAGCCGCTTGATGGGGGTTGGGCCGTGTCAGAAACCGCGACGGTGCTGCGTGGCAGATTCGCCGGCGTCGACCTGGATGCACTGGTCGACTGGCCAGTGGTTCGGGTCTGGCTCTATTGGGGCATGTTCTGGCTCCTGGTGGCGCCGTCGATCGGCGTGGCGCTGTCGGGGCTGTTCAATTTTCCGGACTATCTCGGAACGTCCATCGAACTGACGTTCGGCAGGCTGCGGCCGGTCCACGTCAACGGCGTCATCTTCGGCGCCTTCTCGGCACTCTTTATCGGCGAATGTTACTACCTGGTGCCGCGGCTATGCGGGGTGCGGGTGCCATGGCCGCAATTCGGCGTGCCGCTGGCCTGGGTGTGGAACATCGTCACGGCCGCGGCGCTCATTTCCCTGCCGTTCGGCGACAATAACGGCCTCGAAGCCGGCGAATTTCCCATTTGGGCCAAGATCCCGCTCTTCGTCGCCGTGGCGATCATCACCGCGCAGTTCCTGATGACCATTGCCCGCCGCCTGGAGCCGCCGCTTTATGTCGCGCTTTGGTACCTGATCGGGGCGTTCGTCTGGACCACGATGAATCTCGTGCTCGGGATTCTCCTTCCCTACATGATCACGGGCATCAACAGCGCGGCCTTTCACGGCCTCTACATCCACTACATCGTCGGACTTTGGCTCACGCCCGCGGGCTATGTCCTGATCTACTATTTCCTGCCGATCAGCGCCGGCAATCCGATCTACGCGCACAAGCTCTCGCTCGTCGGCTTCTGGTCGCTCGCGCTGTTCTATCCCTTCGTCGGCATCCATCATTATCTCTACAGCCCGATCGCCGACTGGGCCGAGACCATCGCGATCGTCACCTCCATGCTGCTGATCATTCCGGTCTGGACGGTCCTGGTGAACTTTTTCGGCACCATGATGGGCCGCTGGCATACTTTCGGGACCAACCTGCCGGCGAAGTTCCTGATCATGGGTTCGATCATGTATTTGTTCGGGTGCTTCCAGGGCTCGACCGAGGCGCTCCGCGCGATCCAACAGCCCACGCATTTCACCGATTTCGTCATCTCCCACTCGCACCTCACCGTGTTCGGCACCTTCGTGGTCTGGGCCATGGGCGGTCTCGTCTATGTCTGGCCGCGCGTCTGCGGCCGCGAGCTGTGGTCGTTCAGGATGGGCAATTGGGCCTTTTGGCTCATCACCGCCGGGATCTCCACCATGGGTCTCGGGTTGACCGCGGGCGGCTTGCAGCAAGGGTTCCAATGGATGGCCGGGGTTGAATGGGTCGATTCGATCCTCTCGATGCGCCCGTATTGGTTCCTGCGCACGATGGCCGGGATCAGCATGGACATCGGGATGACGTTGCTCGTCATTAATTTGATGATGACGGCCCTCGCGGTCGAAAGACCGGCATACGGCACGGCGCCGATTCCAGCCGGCGGAGCCGCCCGATGACCGGACGATTCGTCACGTTGGTGGCAGGCGTCCTGTTCTTCTTCCTGGCCTTGGGCACGCAAGGGTTCTTGCCCTTCTTCGAACCCTCGTCACGCACCGACAAGGTGACATCGGTGGTGCGCACCGATCTCGGCCAGCTCAAATGGATGCTGAGCAGGGCCACGGACTACACGCCGCTCGAACAGCGCGGCCGCGACGTGTATCTGCGCGAGGGTTGCTGGTACTGCCATTCCCAATTCGTGCGTCCGGTGACCGGCGAGACGCGCCGCTGGGGGCCGGTGACGAAGTTGGGCGAGTTCGCTTTCGACATCCCACATCTTTTTGGCACGCGACGCATCGGACCCGACCTGATGCGAGTCGGGCTCAAATACGGCGACGAGTGGCACTATGCGCATTTCTGGAATCCGCGCATGCTTTCGCCGGACTCGGTGATGGCGCCGTACCGGGGCTTGTTCGAGAGGCCGAGAGAGGCCGTTGCAATCGTCGACGACGGGAGCGGTAACCGCACGCTGGAAAAGAACGCGCTGACCGAGCGGCTGTTCGACTTCGCAGGCAATCAATCGATCAGGCTCACACCAAGTTCGGACGGCCTCTTATTCGTGCCGATGAGCGCGCGCGACAAGAAACCCGTCATCTGGACGCCGCACGAGGAGTTCAAGGGCGAGAGGGTCAAGATCGCCGCCGAGACGAAAGACCTGCAAGCGCTGACTGCTTACGTGCAGAAGCTCGGCATGAACCGCGGCAAGTGGCGCGACCTTTTCGAGCCGCAGAGGATCGAGGTGATGGATGTCTCCATCCCGCGGTCGGAGGAATGGATCGCACATGGCAAGGAAGTCTATGAACGAAGGTGCCTCGGCTGCCATGGGGTGAACGGCGACGGCAACGGGCCGGCCTCGACGTTCCTCTACATTCAGCGGCCGAGGAACTTCAACAACGCCGTGTTCAAATTCAGGCTGACCCATGAACCCGTGCCGACCGACGGCGATTTGCTGCGAACGATCAGCCGCGGCATCCGCGGCACGGCGATGCCGGCCTGGTATGAGATACCCCTCAACGATCGCCTCGCCGTGATCCAGTACATCAAATATGTGCTGGCGGTGGATCGCTCCGATCCCGCCAAGCCCTATGCTTTCTTTGTCGAGGAGCCGCCTGGCGCTCCGCTCTATATCGGAAGGCCGCCGGTTCCGACGCAGCAGCTCATCGATCGCGGCAAGGAAGTCTGGGAGCAGGCAAAATGCTGGGAGTGCCACGGTCAAACCGGCAAGGGCGACGGCGAGAAGTCCGCCGAGCTGGCCGACGATGAGGACTTCACGATCGTGCCGGCCGACTTGACCAGCGGCCAGTTCAAGTCCGGTCCGTCGGTCGAAGACATCTACCGCACCATGACAACGGGACTGACCGGTACGCCCATGCCGTCGTACAAGGATTCGTTGCCGGACGAGGACCGATGGGCGCTCGCTTATTATGTTCTGGCGCTTTCCGCCTATAAGGACCCGTTGACGAGGCAACCGCTGGCAATCCCGGAGACCGACCGGGCGGCACTCAACAACCCAGAGCTGAAAGCCGATACCCCTGAAACGGCCTATATTCCGGCTCAGGACTCCAAGCCAAAGGCTGCGACCTTGGACAACTCCACACAAGCCGCCACCACGGGAGAATGACCTATGGAGGGTTTCGAGATCACCGGACCCTACGCCAGCGCCCTGTTGATGAGCCTTGGCGCGGTTTGCGTCTTCATTTGGGGCGTGCTTTCGGGCGCCTTCTACCGTGCCGACGACGCATCCGTCAGGTTCTACGAGATGGAGATGGAAAGTGACGCAAATCGAACCGACACCGAGCAGGCCGAGAAGCGAGGCCGAGCTGCATCGTGACGAGATGGAGGAATATGCCGGCGGCACCATTGAGGCTCGCCACGGCTATATTCCAATCTGGCTATTGGTCGTTTACGCGGTGCTTTTCGTCTGGGGACTCTACTACGCTTACACCTATTGGGGCGGCCTCGGTCCCGGGCGCATCTATCTGTCGGCACCACCTGACAGCCGAGAAGTCATAGATTAGAAAGGGAGCAGTCCATGCTAGCTGCGAAGATCGTGTTGGCGGCGGCGATTGTGAATCTGATCCTGCTGGTGACCGCGCTGGCCGTCAACGTGAAACTGGTTTCTTTCGGCTGAACAGGAGGAGGCGCGTGCTCGAGCATACAACTTTCACGTTCGCGAACGCGGATGTGTACCAGATTATTGCCTTTGTCGGCGGTGCCATCGCTCACACCGCCTTTTTCGTTTGGGTAATTTGGCTGATCCGCTGGTAGCGGCGCCGCGCAACAGCCTGCCGGTACCGGGTAGGCGACTGGTCAGGTCATCTGCCAGTGAGCTATTATCTCGTGATCTTCGCCGCCGGTCTTGCCGGCAGCTTTCATTGCATCGGCATGTGCGGCGGCTTTGCCTGCGCACTCGGTCGCGATCCGCGCGGGCGTGCTGTAACGGCTGAGCGTCACCTGCTCTACAACACAGGCCGGCTCACCAGCTATTGCTTCATGGGGGTGCTCGCCGGCGTCTTGGGCGAGGCGGTATCCACCTCGCACGGACTGGGCAACCCTCTGCTGAACACCCCGCTCGACACCGCCCAGCGCCTGCTGGCAATTGCCGCCGGCCTCCTCATGATCGTCATGGGCTTGCAGTTCTTCGGCCTGCTCCAGAGCTTTCACCGCATTGGCAATATCGGCTTCGGCGGCACGACGCTCGCAGCGACCTTCCGCAATCTCTTGAGCTCGGAGAGCCGCGCCGCGCCGATTGCCTTCGGCGTTTTCAACGGTTTCCTTCCTTGTCCGCTTGTCTATGCGTTCGTGGCGCAGGCCGCGAGCACCGCGGCTCCGCTTCCCGGCTTTCTCGTCATGCTGGCCTTCGGGTTGGGAACCTTTCCGGCCATGCTGATGATGGGCGGCTTGGGCCAGGTTCTCACGCCGGTGTGGCGGCAACGCGGGGTTTGGCTCGCCGGCAGCTTCATCCTCGTGCTCGGCGTCATCACCCTTGGCCGCGGCCTCTTGCCCCTCGATTCCCATATGGCACACGCCTGGGCAACGGGATCCGGCTGATGACCCAAGGCGGCAATCATCTGTGCAGCCACTGCTCGCTGCCGATCGGGATCCGCGCCATGGAGCGCACGCTCAACGGCGAGGAGTGCGTCTTTTGCTGCTATGGCTGCTGCATCGCCTACCAGGTGAAGATCGGCAGGACCGAGGAGTGGGATGCCGCATGGCTGTTGATCAGGTTCGGCGTCGGCGCCTTTCTCACCATGAACATCATGCTCATCAGCCTGCTGCTTTATGCCGGAACCTTCGGAGGCGCCGATGCGTGGCTGCTCCCCTGGATCCACTTGCTGCTCTGGGCCTTCGCGACGCCGGCGCTTATCATTCTCGGCGAGCCGTACTTCCGCGAAACCTGGATTCAGGGCGCTCAGGGACGCGTGACCGCCTCAGCCCTCGTCGTTCTCGGCGTCGGCGCCGCTTACGCCTATTCGGTGTTCGCCACCATCGAGGGCAGCGAACAGGTCTATTTCGATACCGCCACCATGGTGCTGATGCTGTTTACGCTCGGCAGCTACATCGAGGCCGCGGGCCGCGCCAAGGCGGCGCGCGATCTTGAGCCGCTCTTGGCGGCGGAAAGCGAGTGCGCAACCCTTGCCGATGACGGCGCCGAGACCCGACGCCCGGTGCGCGATATCGCAACCGGGATGGTGGTGAGGGTGAGGCCCGGCGAGCGCGTTCCGGTCGACGGCGTGGTGGTCGAAGGCGAATCCCACGCCGACGAAGCCGTCATCACGGGCGAGAGCCGCCAAATCGCCAAGGGCGTCGGCTCCGCTGTGATTGCCGGCAGCATGAATCTCGACGGACCGCTTTTGATACGATGCACGGGCGCGGGATCGGCCACCCGTTGGGCGCAGATCTGCCGCTCCGTACGCGACGCCCTGTCGCGCCGCAGCCCCATCCAGCGCCTCTCCGACCGCGTGGTCGGCATCTCCGTGCCGGTCGTTCTCATTCTGGGCCTGCTGACCGCCGCTTATTGGGCGCAGACGATGCCGTTCGATCGCGCGCTGCTGATTGGCCTTGCCGTTTTGGTGGTCGCCTGTCCGTGCGCGGTCGGACTCGCGGCGCCGCTCGCAACCTCGCTCGGCATCGGGAGGCTCGCGCGCTCAGGCTGTCTCCTTCGCGATGCCGGCACGCTCGAGGCTCTCGCCCGCACGCGGTTGATCGCCTTCGACAAGACCGGAACGTTGACCTCCGGCAGGCCCCGCATCGTCGGCATCGAGACCGAGGGGGCGGGGACCGAGGAGGTCCTCGCAAGGGCCGCCGGGCTCGAACGCCATTCCGAGCATGGGCTCGCGCGCGCCGTCACCGCCGCGGCCGCGGCGCGAGACATCGCGCCGATTGCGGCCGGCAATATCCGCGCGGTCCCTGGTCGCGGTATTCGGGGGCAGGTTGACGGCGAGCCGGTCGCAGCCGGGAATCACGCCTTCATGCGCGACCTCGGCTTCACGCTTGCGCCGGCTCTCGCCGAGCGGGCACGATCGATGGAAGAAAGCGGGTTTTCGGTGGTCTATGTCGGATGGGCCGGGCGCGTCCACGCCGTGATGTCCCTCGACGATACGCTCAACCCCGAAGCGCGCGCGACGATCGAGGCGCTGCGACGCCTCGGCCTGCAAGTCGCGTTGTTGACCGGCGATCTCGCTCCCGCCGCCCGGCGCATTGCCGCCATGGTCGGGATCGAGGACGTGCAAGCGGGACTGTCGCCGGAAGCCAAGCAGGAGGCGCTGAGCCGGTACGGTGCGAAGCATGAGATCGTGGCGATGGTCGGCGACGGGTTGAACGACGGACCGGTTCTCGCCAAGGCCGATGTCGGTATCGCCGTCGGCTCGGCAACCGACCTCGCGCGCGAAACGGCGGCTCTCGTTCTGCCCAAGGACGGTTTGTGGATTCTGCCCTGGGCTATCACCGTGGCCCGCAAGGGTTGGAGCACGACCCTCACCAATCTGATGTGGGCCTTCGGCTACAATCTGATCGCACTGGCGCTGGCGATGGCCGGCGTGTTGCAGCCGGTGCTGGCGGCTGCGGTCATGGCGAGTTCGAGCCTGCTTCTGGTCGTCAATTCCCTGCGGCTGTCCCAGATCCCCGACCCTGAACCTTTGGAGAGTCCGGGACGGCCGGCAGCCGCGGAGCCCGACTTTGTCCGCCACGGTGTTGGCGTCCGGTCGATCGCAAGGGCCGCAATCGAACGCGGCTGAACCTCAAAACGCGGGCGACCGACGGGCGATATGCCAGCGCTCGGCCCACGGAACGACGATTTGGCAGGTCGGATTCCAGGTCATACTATAGTCGGGAAGGGCTTCGACAGTCGCCCAGGGCGACCGCGAAACCGACACGAGATGGTGCAGGGGAGTGACCGTGAGGAAGTATGGCGTTGCGTTGACCTTGATCGTGTTCGTGTTCGGCAGCCCGTCGCGGGACGCGGGATCGGCCGAAGAGCGCCTCGCCCAAGGTCAGGTCTTGGCCACCTACGATGTCGCTCTCGCCGGCTTCAGCCTGGGCGAGTTCCAGCTCAGCGCCCGCTTCCAGGGACCCTCCTACAAGATGCGGGGCGAGGGCCGGTTTTCGCTCTTTCTCGGCCGGTTTCACAAATCGTCAGGCAGGGTGACGAGCACCGGCCGGCTCAGAAAGCTCGGACCCGAATCCGCGAGCTTCGTCGTCAGCTACGAGGGCGGCGGCAAGGAGGAAGAGCGTCGCATCAGCTTTGACGACGGCGACGTCAGTGACCTCAGCATTGTTCCGCAAAAGAAGGCGGGCACGCGCCGCGTGCCGGTGACCAAGGAGCAGCTCGAGGATGTCATCGACCCGTTGAGCGCGGCGTTCCTTCACACGCAAGCCGGCAATTCCGTTTGCAACGGCACCTTGCCGGTCTTCGACGGTCGCCTGCGCTTCGATCTCGTGCTTGCCCCGAAACGTGTCGATGCGCTTCCAGCCAAAGCGCCCAAGAGCCTCTCGGGTTCGGTCGCCGTTTGCCAGGTCAGGTTCGTTCCGGTCGGCGGTCACAAGCCCGACAATGACGTGATCAGGTACCTGTCGACAACCGACCGGATCGAGGCTTGGCTCGTGCGAATGCCCAAGACCGATCTCTACGTGCCCTATTGGATCGGGTTGCCGACGGTTCTCGGCAGCGCCTCGGTGACGCTCACCAGGCTCAAGATCGACTAGGAGGGGTGCCTGATGGCCGGAGCGCGGGTAATGCGATCCCGCCTCAAGGATTGATGCGGCTGATCTTCGTGCCCTCGAGCGTCAAGTTGTACATCAGTCCCGCTGGGTCGAGGACGAAGCCGATCACCGGGCTTACGATCTTGTCGGTGTCGATCGACCCGCCAACGCCGACGGTGATGATCGTCACCGAGCCGTCGACCCCGATCTTCCAGCCGGCTCTGCGTTGAAAACCGGCAAGCGCATCCTCGGTCATGAACATGATGATGATCGAGCGCGCCTGCACGCCGAGCTGAAAGCCGAACGACGCCGAGATCAGATTGTAATAGCCCTCAACTCTTTTCTGATTGAGCAGGATGCCCTCGCCATATTCGCCGCCAATTCCGATGCCGGCCTTGACGACGGAGGGAAAGACCAGGATGCCCGCGGCCTTGTTGGCCAGCTCGCGCGCGCCCGAAACCTGGCGGACGAAACTGTGAAGGGTCTCATTGGCGTCGGCCTCGAGGCTGGCGGCCGAGGAGGCTTCACTTCCGCGCGGCTCTGCAACAAGCGTAAATCCTGCAACGAGGACGAGGCAGAGCGCTTTGAGCAGGGTGTTCATGGGCAATCCTCCCGAGCGATCACTGGCCTTTTTGCCGGATTCGCTAACATCGGATTGTGGCGGGCGCGGGTTGCCGCCACGCCTCAAGCAACATGCGTTGCAAGGTCTCCCTTGATCCGGTGGGGATGGGTGAAGACCTCGAACCCGTCTTTCCGCGCGATGGCGGCGAGCGTCATGCCGCAGGAATCGGCCATGCGCACAGCCAACGCCGTCGGGGCCGACACGGCGACAACGAGCGGCGCGGCGATCGCCGCGGATTTCTGAATCATTTCAATGGATACGCGGCTGGTCAACACGACAAGGCCGTCGCGGGCCGAAGCCCCGTCGCGGGCGAGCGCGCCTGCCAGCTTGTCGAGCGCATTATGGCGCCCGACATCCTCGCGGATTGCCACAAGGCCGCGCTCCGGCTGCCAGAACCCCGCGGCATGAACCGCCCGCGTCTCGTGGTTCAGGACCTGCAAGGGGAGGAGGGCGTTGACGGCGGTCATGATCTCATCCGGGGTAAACACTCGGCCTTCGCCGACCGCGGGCGGAGGGCGCATCGCCTCGACGAGGCTCTCAACGCCGCACAGCCCGCACCCAGTCGGGCCCGCCATCTTTCTTCGCCGGCCCAAGAATTCAGCGGCCTCAGGCGCCTTCAGCCAGATGCGCAGCTCGACGCCCATGTCCACTTCGACGATCTCGATGCTGTCGATGGCCTCGATCGAGGAAACCACGCCTTCGGTCAGGCTGAAGCCGATGGCGAAGTCCTCGAGGTCCTGCGGCGTCGCCATCATGACCGCGTAAGAGGCGGTGTTGTAAGTGAACGCGATCGCCGTCTCCTCGGGGATGGCGCGCTCGCCCCGGTCGCTGCCGGAGCCGCGCCAGATGGAACGGAGGACGCGAATGGCGGGACTTAGCAAGGATTTCTCCGTCGGAACGCGGTCGGCTTGGAAGCTAGTCCCTGGCCTCGCGGGTTACAAGCCGTTGGCCCTGCCGAGGCTTGACGCGCTCCCGGTCTTTTTGGGTTAGAGTTGGCCAATTCCGCCGGGGTTAACCCATGGACCTGCGCTTTCGCAAACCACTCCTCCTTGCCGTCGCGCTCACGGCGCTTCTTGCCGGCGGTGCCGCCGCCCGCGCCGCAGACGACAAGGAGGACAACCCTTGCACCGAGGACGCCATGCTGGTGTTCGACGCCTCGGGGTCCATGGCCGGCAACCTCAATCAGGGCATCGCCACCATCCAGCCGCGCATCGAAGTGGTGCGATCGGCGCTGGCGAGGGTGCTGCCGAGCATCACCCGTTTCCGCCGGGTCGGACTCATCACGTATGGTCCCGGACCCTACAAGCAATGCAATGTGCAACTCGCGCTAAGACCCACGCCGAACGCCGGCGAACGCATCATGCGGGAGGTGAGCAGCTTGACCCCGGCCGGCAAGACCCCTTTGACGGCGGCCGTCGCGCAAGCGGCCGAGGTCCTCGACTATCAGGCGAAGCCCGGCCTTATCGTCATATTGACCGACGGCGAGGAGACTTGCGGCGGATCGCCCTGCGATCTCGGCAAGGAACTGCACGGCGCCGCCGCGCGGCTCACGGTCCATGTCATCGCCTTCCGCATGAAGGATTTCTCGTGGACCGGAGAGCAGAGCATCCTCGATGCAAAATGCCTCGCCGAGACGAACGGAGGGCTGTACATCGCGGCCGACGCCGAACAGGATCTGACCCAAGCGCTGGAGAAGACGCTTGGCTGCCCGATGCTTTCCCGGCTTGAGAAGTGACTTTTGCGCCTTGACCTGACGGCGGGTTTCCCGGCATTGCTTTGAGACGGCACCTGACCAGGCAGAACGGGGAGACGGCATGCTGCGATGGTTTCACAAACTGGTGCCGAGCCAGGCGAAGTTCTACCCGCTGTTTGAGCGGCATGCGGCGGTGGTTGTGGACGGCGCACGGGCGCTCCGCGCCATGCTCGCCGGCGGCGATCAGATCAAGCTTCGCTGCGACGATATCCTGAAGCTCGAACACGAAGCCGATACCGTGGCGCGTGACGTTCTGCTTGGGCTTCGCACGTCCTTTATCACGCCGTTCGATCGCGCCGACATTCAGAGCCTGATCACAGCGATGGACGATTCCATCGATCAGATGAAGCAGACGGCCAAGGCGATCGTGCTGTTCGAGGCGACGAGGTTCGAACCCGATATGCGTGCTCATGGCAGACGCCATCGTGGAATGCGCCGAGCTCGTCCAGCGCGCCGTATCGATGCTTCCGGATCTGGCTAACAACGCCGCGGCGCTCAATGAGATTGGCCTGCAAATCACCCGTATCGAGGGCGACGCCGACGACATCCTCGACCGGGGTCTCGGACAGCTTTACCAAAAAGCGAAAGCGGGGAACGCCATGGAGTTCATTCGGGGCAGCGAGATCTACAATCATCTGGAGAAGGCCGTGGACAAGCTGGACGACGTCGCCGACGAGATCCAAGGCATCGTCATCGAGCATGTCTGAGGGCGGGTTGGTGGTTTTCCGGGAATGTCAGGCTCGCTCTACATCATCGTCGCGCTCATCGCCGTCGCGCTGATTTTCGATTTCCTCAACGGCCTGCACGACGCGGCGAACTCGATTGCCACCATCGTATCCACGCGCGTGCTTTCGCCCGAAATCGCCGTCTTCTGGGCCGCGTTCTTCAATTTCATCGCCTTCTTGTTCTTTGGGCTGCACGTGGCGCAGACCGTCGGCACCGGCCTCATCGCGCCCGACGTGGTCGATTGGCGGGTCATTTTTGGCGCGTTGATGGGCGCGATCGCGTGGAACCTCATCACGTGGTGGGCCGCCATCCCGTCATCGAGCTCGCACGCCCTGATCGGCGGTCTGGTCGGGGCGGGGACGGCAAAGAGCGGGATCGACGCCGTCGTATGGCCCGGCATCATCAAGACCGGGGGGGCAATCGTCTGGTCGCCGCTGCTCGGCTTCGCCTTGGCGCTGCTGCTCTGGCTGGTGGTGGCTTGGCTGTTCCACCGCGCGACGCCGCTTGCGGTCGACCGCAAGTTTCGCGTGATGCAGATGGGCTCGGCGGCGCTCTATTCGATGGGGCACGGCGCCAACGACGCGCAGAAGACGATGGGCATCATCGCCGGGCTGCTCTACGCCGAGGGCCTTCTCGGCGCGGAATTCCACGTGCCGTTCTGGGTGGTCATCACCTGCCAGGCGGCGATGGGATTGGGGACCCTCATTGGCGGCTGGCGCATCGTGCGCACGATGGGCTCGCGCATCACGCGGCTGAAGCCGGTGCAGGGTTTCTGCGCCGAGACGGCCGGCGCGGCGACACTTTATCTCGCCACGTCCTTCGGCGTGCCGGTGTCGACGACCCAGACCATCACCGGCGCCATCGTCGGTGTCGGTGCGGCGAGGCGGGTCTCGGCTGTCCGCTGGGGCATTGCGGGAAGCCTCCTGATCGCCTGGGCGATCACGCTCCCCGCGGCTGCTGCCATCGGCGCGCTCTTTTACGCCTGTGCAACGCTCCTTTAGCGCCGGGGCTCAGTAGAGCAGGTACTCTTCGCGAACTGCCGCGAATTCGGCCTCGCCCGCGCTCCAGCCCCCGACGATGGCTTCGAGCGGAGCCTGCCGCTCGATCTGCCGCCGCAGCGCCGGCGAGCCCGCGAGAATATCGATCGGCATCTTGTCATGCTCGTATTCGTAAGGCGGCGCGCGCCATTCGAACCGGTCGGGCGCGAGCCCATAGCATTCGCGCATCAGCGCCACACCGGCCGCCACGGGCCGGAACGCATGCCGGTCCGTCACGTGTATCTGACAGCCGCCGCAGGTCGCTCGCGCGTGCTTCTGGAAGGTCGGCTCGAACGTCGCGGGGCGAAAATGGACGCCCTCGAGCCCAAGGGCGTTCATGCGCGACGCAAGCTGATCGCCGTCGAGCCACGGAGCCCCGATCAACTCGAAGGGGCGGGTGGTGCCGCGGCCTTCGGACAGCATCGTGCCCTCGAACAGCACCGTGCCCGGATAGACGATGGCTGTGTCGAGAGTCGGCATGTTGGGCGAGGGCATCACCCAGGGCAGCCCGGTCTCGTCCCAATACATGCCGCGCGACCAGCCCTCCATGGGCACGACTTCGAGCGCCGCGCCGATGCCGTAACGTTCGTTGAACAGACGGGCGAGCTCGGCGACGGTCATGCCGTGCCGCATCGGAATGGGAAACTGTCCGACGAAGGACTCATAGCCCCGCTCCAGCATGGGCCCTTCAATGCCTACGCCCCCGATCGGATTGGGACGGTCGCAGACGATGACGGGCAAGCCTTTCCGCGCGGCGGCGCGCAGGCAGTTCGCCATGGTGTAGATGAAAGTGTAGATGCGCGCGCCCACGTCCTGAATATCGACGACCAGCACATCGATCAGGTCGAGCATTGCCGGCGTCGGCTCGCGCGTCTCGCTGTAGAGCGAGAAGATCGGCACATTGCGCCGCGCATCCTCGGTGTGAGGAGTCTCGATCATATTGTCCTGGAGGTCTGAGCGAAAGCCGTGCTGGGGGCCGAAGATCGCCGTGAGCTTCCAGTCGCGCGCGGAGGCGAGACGGTCGACGACATGGCCAAAGCCGCGGTCGATCGAGGCGGGATTGGCAACCACGCCGACGCGCAATCCCTTGAGGCGCGGCGAGGCGATCAGGCGTTCGGACCCGAGCAGCATGGGTCACGCGCGATCGCCGTTGGGGAGGGCCTTTCCGTGCACGAGATGAAGCTCTGGCATTGGCGCCCTCCGCAAGCGTATTTCTAGGTTGTGAAGGCCCGTCGCGTTTGAAACTTGGATCCTGCTATGGTAGTCGGCGGCGGGGCTGACCGGAAGCCTGGGGGAAATCCCTGTAAATCTCGCAAGTTCGAGGCCTGGAGCGCCCAGACCTCAAGCCCCGATATTGGACCATTCTGCTGCTAGAATGCGCCAAGGAGGGGCGGGGGAGATCGCATGAGCAACGACCGGACGCAAGCCATTCCCGCCTTCATCGACCTTGCCGCGCAGCGCGAGCGCCTGGGCGACCGCGTCGAACAGGCGATTTCCGCGGTTCTCCACCACGGTCAGTACATCCTTGGGCCTGAGGTCGCCGAGCTTGAGGGCCGGCTTGCGTCTTTCTGCGGCGCCCGGCACTGCATTACCTGCGCCAACGGCACCGACGCGTTGATCCTCGCCTTGATGGCCGAAGGCATAGGCCCCGGCGACGCCGTATTCGTGCCCGCGTTCACGTTCGTGGCGACTGTCGAGGTCGCCGTGCTCTGCGGCGCCACCCCCGTTTTCGTCGATGTGCGCTCCGACACGTTCAACCTCGACGCCGCAAGTCTCGAGGCGGCCATCGGGGAGGCCAAGGCGGCGCGGGCTTCAGCCCCGTTGCGTCATCCCCGTCGATCTCTACGGCCAGCCGGCCGACTACAGGGTCATTGGCGAGATCGCCAAGGCTCACAATCTTCTGGTGATCGCCGACGCCGCGCAGAGCTTCGGCGCAAGCCTCGATGGGCGGAAGGTCGGCACGCTCGCGAGCTACACGGCGACCAGCTTCTATCCGTCGAAGCCGCTTGGCGGTTACGGCGACGGCGGGGCCGTCTTCACCGACGACGATGCGCGGGCGGCGCGGCTCCGCTCACTGCGCAATCACGGCAAGGGGCCCGACCGGCCCGACACCGAACATGTCGGGTTGAACAGCCGGCTCGACTCGATCCAGGCCGCCATCCTGCTTGAGAAGCTTCGTCTGTTTCCGGACGAGATTCCGGCGCGGCAGGAACGGGCCGAGCGCTACAACCAAGCGCTTGCGCCGGTCGTCAAGGTTCCGGAGCTGATGCCGGGAGCGACCTCGGTCTGGGCGCAATACACGATCGTCACCGAGCGCCGCGACGAGCTTGCCAAATCCTGCCGTGATGCCGGGGTTCCGACCGCGATCCACTATGCGAGCGCGCTGAATTCCCTGGCGCCATACCGGCAATTTCCAAGCGCGCCGGCCGGCCTGCCTCAGGCCGAGTTCCTGGCAAAACGCGTGATCAGCCTTCCCATGCATCCCTATCTCGGCGCGGACGCCCAAGCCCTGATCGTCGCCACGGTCCGTCAGGCGATCGACATCACGCAAAGCGGGCGTTGCCCATGCGGCCGAGTAGGGGAGACCGGTTAACGGCCATGGCAGATCCTGTTCGCGTCGCCGTCGTCGGATCCGGCTATTTCGGCCGCTTCCACGCCAATCACTATTCGCGGAATCGAGCGGGCGAAGCTCGTCGCCGTGGTCGATACCGACCCGGAACGCGCCCGCGCCGTCGCCGCCGAGTTCGGCGGCGAGGCTGTCTTCGACTATCGCAGCATTCTCGGCAAGGTCGATGCCGCGAGCATCGCCGTGCCGACGCCGCTTCACTACGAGGTTGCCCGCGACCTGATCGAAGCCGGAATTCATGTCCTTGTGGAGAAGCCGCTGACCGACAGCGTCGAGTCCGGACACAAGCTGGCAAGCCTTGCCGAAGCGCGAAAAGCGGTGCTGCAAGTCGGGCATATCGAGCGCTTCTCGAGCGCTTATCGCACGCTTTCCAAGGTGATCGCCGACCCGCTCTATTTCGAGAGCTACCGCATCTCCCCGTGGAAGAATCGCGGCGTTGAGGTCGACGTGATCCTCGACCTGATGATCCATGACATCGACATGATCATCGGTCTCGTCAGATTCGCCGGTCACGCACGTGGATGCCGTGGGAACGCCGGTGCTCGGCAAGCGAATCGATCTGGCCAATGCCCGCATCACCTTCGAATCGGGCTGTGTCGCCAACGTGACGGCAAGCCGCGTGAGCTACAAGACCGAGCGACGCATGCGCGTCTTTGCCCGCAACCAGTATTTGAACTGCGATCTCGGCGAGGGGCGCATATTCGGTTATCGGTTGCGCGGCGATCCCATGGTCGAAGGGCTCGCGGCGATCACCACCGAAACGTACGACATCGAGAAACAGGACAGTCTCGCCAACGAAATCGACGCCTTTCTCGACTGCGTCCTCACCGGCAGCAAGCCTTTGGTTGACGGCCGCGCGGGCTGCGAGGCGCTCCGCGTCGCAGGCATGATCAATGACAGTATCGAGGAGCACCTGCGAAGGGTGCAGGACCGGCCGCCCAAGCAAGCGGGCGGGCCGGTGCGGTCGTAGCGAGCCCGGGGCGCCCTTTCCGGCGTCAACCGCCTAGAACCAACGGCGATTCGACCACATGAACTGCTCGGGATTTTCGCGGATCCAGGTCTCGAAGTGCCTTTGGATGGCTGCGGTGATCGCGCGGATGTCCTCCGCTTGATTGTTGGTGCGGGGAATTCTGAGCTCGTTCACATTGACATCGAAGCAGGAGCGGTTGCCGATGCGGAGGCAGCGGCCGATCCAGATGCGAGCACCTACTCGGCGCGCGATCATGGCCGCGATCGGCATGCTCTTGGCCGGGTGACCGAAGAACGGCACCTCGATGCCGTTCGCGTCATACAGGTCCGAAATGAATCCCAGCCTGCCGCCCCGGCGCACATAGTCCATGATCAGGCGTGCCGTCTTCTGCGTCTCGTCGGTGCCGGCGGTACGACCGCGGCCGAACAATCCGCCGGGGTAAAGATCCTTGCGCTGGGCCCTGAGATAGCGGTCGACATAGGGGTTCTTCACCTGCCGGTAGACGCCGGCGGGGCGGGTCCCTGCAAGCATCACCGGCCACATCCCGAGTTCCCAATTTCCCATATGCATGGTCACGATCAGGGCCGGCCCCATTTTGTTCTTGTAACGGCCGATCCAATGTCCGTTGGTGACATGCAGGCGCTCAGGTTCCTTCAGGATCCGGTCGATGTTCATGGTCTCAACCATGACACGGCCGAGATTTTCCAACATGGCAAGCGCAATCCTCTCGCGCTCCTCGGGGCTCTTCTCCGGAAATGCGCGCTCGAGATTGGCCAGCGCGCGCTTATGCCTGCGGTGGTAGACCCCGAAGAAGCGCCAGAGCTTCGCCGAAATGTTTCCGGCCACATCGATCGAAGGGATGCGGACGAGGGCGATCAAAATCCGCAGACCCGCATATTCGATGCGGTAACGCAGATCGAGCAGCGGCGTCACGAGAACTTTTTTCACCTGACTATTCCTCGACGAACGTGCCCCAGAAAGGTCGTAATCCCGCCAGAGGGGAAATGCGCAAGGCGATCCGCGGGCCCGAAATAAACAATTGCGGGGTACGGGCTGCAAGGTGCAAAGTTGCTCGCCGGTGGGGTCTTGGGGGACTTTGCATTTAGCGTTGGTTCAAATTCCGCGGTCAAGGATCGATGCTGTCCGAACGTGACGAGTATCTGACGAATTTCTGGTATGCGGCAATGCCCGCGCACAAATTGAAGCCGGGCAAGATGAGCGGAATGACACTGCTTGGCGGCCCGGTGGTCGTCGGGCGCCGTAAAGATGGTTCGCTTTTCGCCCTCCACGATGTCTGCCCGCACCGCGCCATGCCGCTGCATCACGGCCACATGCAGCCGGAGGGCATCGAATGCTGCTATCACGGCTGGACCTTCGACTACGACAATGGAAGCTGCGTCTTCATCCCGGCCCTCCCAGAAGACGATCCCACCGAGACCGATAAGATCAGGGTCCGCAGTTATCCCTGTCGCGAGAGCCAGGGCCTGGTCTGGGTCTATTTTGGCGCAAAGCCCGACGCTGAACCGGGTCCGGTGCCGCAACTTCCAGGCTTCGAAGGCGCGACACCCAAAGTCACGGTCTCGCAGGTCTTTCCCTGCAACGCAGTCTGGGCGGTCATCGGCCTGATGGATCCCGCCCATGGCGGTTACGTTCATACTTCGTGGTGGTGGCGGACGGGGAAGCGGGTGCTACGGGAAAAGAAAAAGCAGTATGAGCCGTCCGAACTCGGTTTCAAGATGGCGCGGTTTCCCTTGAAGAGCAGCGCCCGGCCCTACAAAGTGCTGGGAAGCGACGTCAGCACCGAAATCCGTTTTCAGCTTCCAGGCGTTCGCTTCGAAGTCGTCGAAGGCAGCAAGCACAGCGCCGGAGGCCTGACCACGATCACCCCGATCGACGAGAATAGCTGCACCGTCAATCAGTGCCTCTACTGGACGGTGCCCGGTCTGGACATCCTCCGCCCGCTCGCGCATGTCCTGGTGCATCAGTTTCTAGGCCAAGACCGCACCGCCGCGATCAAGCAGCAGGACGGTCTGAAATTCGGCACCAAGATGATGTTCCTCGGCGACGCCGACCAGGAAGCGAAATGGTATTTTGCGCTCAAGCGTGAATGGCTTGAGGCCGAGCGGGAGAACCGTCCTTTCCGCAATCCGGTCCAGCCGAAGCTGCTGCATTGGCGGAGTTGACGCGGCCGAGGAACGTCAGCACGGCGTGAGCCGCCTTGGCGCTTGGCGGTACGCCCTCGGCTCCGAGTTCCCTCGCCACTTCAAAGGCTTTGGCGACCCGCGAAGCCGTGGCCTTCCGGTCGGCGAGCAATTGCATCAAGGCCTTGGTTAAGGCTTTGGGCGTGCAGCTTATTTGCAGGCGTTCGAGTTGCAGCTCTTCGTCGGCGATCAAATTGATGATGCTGACGAAACGAACCCTCACAAGCATGAGGAAGATCAGCACGGACACATAGGAAAGCTTTTGCGTGATGACAGTCGGCACTTTGGCCGCGGCGAGTTCGACCGCTGAAGTTCCCGACTTTGCGAGCGCCAGATCCGATGCGGCGAAGAGATTGCGTCGCTCGTTTCCTTCCTCGACCAGGATGACCGGCATTGTCCAAGTCCGCAACTGGTTGCGAACCTCGGCGGCGACATTGGGCACGATCGGCATGGCGACCTTGAGGCTGGGCACTTGCTTCGACAGCGATGCGATCGTCTGCTCGAAGATTGGCATCAGACGCCGGACCTCGCTCTTGCGGCTTCCAGGCATGGCGCAGAGCAGAACGTCGCCGGCCTGGACCTGATGGGTCTTGCGGAACGCGGCGCCGTTACCGCCCAACGCGTTTTCGATGGCGGGATAGCCGACATAGCTGCAAGAGAGGCCGTGACGTTCGAAATAGGGCGGCTCAAACGGCAAGATCGTGATCAGGTGATCGAAGATGCGAGCGAAGGTTTTTGCACGCCGAGGGCGCCATGCCCACACCGTCGGAGCGACATAGTGGATGATCGGGATGCCGAGATGCTTGATCTTTATCGCCACCCGTTTCGTGAAGGCGGGCGAGTTGATGGTAATGACGGCGTCGGGGCGCATCTTTTCGATGCTCTCAGCCGTCAGATCAATCAGCTTGCGTACGCGAGGAATGTGACGGACGACTTCCACCAGTCCCATGATCGCGAGCTCGTCTGCAGGAAAAAACGGATCGAGCCCGTTGCGGATCATCTGAGGGCCCCCGATCCCGGCGAAGCGGATGGACCCGTTGGATTGTTTCGCGAGCGCGGCCATGAGGCTCCCGCCCAGAGCATCGCCTGAAGGCTCACCGGCGATCAGAACGATGAGCGGGCGTGCCTGCGAGGGGGGAGGCGATGTTTTGTCTTCGCTGGGCGACAAGGCAGTTTGGCTCCTGAATACCCGGTCAGCTTAGCGCAAGGGGAGAGAAGGTGTCACGGATGGAGGAGGCACAAGGGCTCCGGTTGCCGCAAGACCTGGGGTTGCAGAACCCCCCGGGGCGCGCTTTCGCATCAAATTCGCCCGGCCCCCCGTCCATGACCACGCCGTAGATAGCCAGCGACCGGCATCATCGTCCGCAGTCAAACGTCCCGCCACAAGCGGAACGTCGCGGCCTGGCCATGCCGCAGGCCGGCGGCGTCGATCAGTTCCCAGACAATCCCGTCCTCGATGACAAAGCGCCTGCCAGACTTGGCAATGCGGACGCCGCGATAGCCTGCGAGAAAGCCGTCGCGCGCGACGTTGTCCAGCAAGGTCTGCCGCTCTGCGCGATCGGTCGGCTCGGCCGAAAGCCGCGACGGCAAAGCGAGGAACTCCTCCCAGGAATATTCGAAGCAGGCCTGAGCAGCCGCGTTGGCATAGATGAATTTCGGGTCCTGATCGGTGCCGTGCGCGAGGACGGCGAACGGCGCCTCGTGGTAGAGCCATCGTGCGTGCTTTCCTTCCGGAACGAGTGGCGCCCCCACGAGCCGCGCGTAGCTTCCGGAAAGCAAGGCAAAAAAGGCGGGGTCGGTCGACCGGTCTACCATGCGACGCTTCGATGCATTTTCATCGCGCAAGGTGAGATACTGGTCGGCCTGTTTGCGGCAGGATTAAGCCCCACGGGGTCGTCGTCCTTGAGGATATGACTTGGCTAGACGCGTTATAGCGCAACCGCCGCGGCCTCACGCCAGTGCCTCGGAAGCTGCCGCCTCGAGACCCTCCCGAGCGGGAAGCGATCCGGTGCCGCGAGATAACGCAGCGCGGATTGCCTCGATCGATATCCTGCGCGGGCTGGTGATGGCGCTCATGGCGCTCGACCATACGCGCGATTTCTTCGGCGCCGGCGGCTTCAATCCCCGTGACGTCACGGAGCCTCTGCTGTTTCTCACTCGATGGGTCACGCATCTTTGCGCGCCGACCTTCATCTTTCTTGCCGGTCTCTCGGCCTTCCTCTATGGACGCGGGCGAAGCCTCGCGGAGACAAGCCGCTTTCTCGTCACGCGCGGGCTCTGGCTCATCGTCATCGAGTTCACCATCGTGAGCTTCGCCTGGAGCTTCGATCTCCGATTCGATCTGTACGTTCACCGCGGGCGTGATCTTCGTAATCGGGGCCTCGATGGTGGCGTTGTCGGCGCTTGTCTGGCTTCCGCGCGCGGGCATTGCCGCGGTGGCGCTCATCATGATCGCGGGTCACAATTTTCTCGATAGTGTCCGGGCCGAGGAGTTGGGGGCGGGTGCCTCGCTCTGGCACGTCCTGCACCAACCGGGCTTCGCGACGTTTGGCGATTCCGTGCGCGTCTTCGTGCTTTACCCGCTCATCCCGTGGATCGGCGTGATGGCCGCCGGCTACGCGCTCGGCCCGGTGATGACGCTCGCGGCGAATGAGAGGAAACGCGTTCTGCTTGGGCTCGGTGCCGCGATCACCGCCGGCTTCGTCCTGCTGCGCGCCACGAATGTCTATGGCGACCCCGGATCCTGGACGGTGCAGGAGACATGGCTCGGCACGCTGCTGTCCTTCCTCAATTGCGAGAAATATCCGCCCTCGCTGCTCTTTCTGATGATGACGCTAGGCCCCGCTTTGATGCTGCTCGGCGCCTTCGAGCACGCGCGAGGGGCGCTTGCGCGCGCTCTTGCCGTGTTCGGACAGGTCCCGTTCTTCTTCTATGTGGTCCACATTTACCTGATCCATGGGCTCGCGGTCGCGACGGGCCTTGCGATCGACGGCACGCTTGCAAGCAATCCCAAGATTGGCCTGAGCCTCATGGGCGTCTATCTCGTCTGGCTGCTCGTGCTCGTCCTGCTCTATCCGCTCTGCCGCTGGTTTGCGGGGCTCAAAGCGCGCGGCAGCGGCCGCGTGGTGGAGCTATCTCTGAGCGATCAACGCAGGGTCTTCGCGTAGAGGTCGGTGCGGCGGTCGCGGAAGAAGCCCCATTCGGCGCGGTAGCGCGCGATCGCGTCGAGATCGAAGCTCGCCACCAGCACGCCTTCGTCGCGAGTCGCCGAAGCTTGCGACCAGCTCACCCTTATGGTCGGCGATGAAGGAATGGCCGTAATAGCTCTGGGTGGCGCCGTCATTCTCCTCGATGCCGATGCGGTTCGCCGCGACGATGGGAACGGCGTTGGCGACCGCATGGCCTTGCATCGCGCGCTGCCACGGAAGATGCGTGTCGAGGGTGGGGTCCTGCGGTTCCGAGCCGATGGCCGTGGGGTAGAACAGGATTTCGGCGCCTTCGATGACGAGCGCGCGCGCCGCTTCCGGGTACCACTGGTCCCAGCAGATGCCGACGCCGATCGTTCCGGCGCGCGTGCTCCAGGACTTGAAGCCGGTGTCGCCCGGCCGGAAATAGTATTTCTCCATGTAGTCCGGGTCCGTCGGGGATGTGGCTCTTGCGATAGACGCCGAGGATCGCGCCGTCGGCATCGGCCAGCGCCACGCTGTTGTAGTAGCGCGGCCCGTCCTTCTCGAAGAAGGAGATGGGGATGACGACCTTGAGCGCCTTGGCGAGCGCGGCGAGCGCAAGCACGCAAGGGTGCTCGCCTGCAGGGTAGGCGGTCCCGAACCATTTCGGGTCCTGCCTGCGTCGGGAAATAGATGCCCTGGAACAGCTCAGGCGGCAGGATCACTTGGGCGCCTTGACGTGCTGCCTCGCGGACCAATCCCTCGGTCTTGGCGATATTGGCCTTCATGTCGTGGCCGAACGATGCCTGAAGGGCCGCAACGGTGAGCATCCGCGTCCCCATCACGCCGGCTCCTGCTGGGTGATGCAATGAAACGATCCGCCGCCGGCCGACCCTGAGCCGAGAAGGCCGAGCGAGGGGAGGCCGACGACCTTACGGCCAGGGAACACCGCCTGCAAAGCTTCGACCGCGCGCGAGGCCGAAGCTGTTCCGTAGACGGGCACGGCGACGAGCCCATTGGCGATGACGAAGTTCAGATGCGAGGCCGGTGCCGGCTTCACCGTGGTCATTCAGAACCAGGCCGGGACTTGGTATGCGGACAACGTCGAATCGCCGTCCCGTGGCATCGGTCGCACCTTCGAGCGCGCACGCGATCTCGTCAAGGATCTCGGCATTGGGATCATCGGCGCCCGAAGGCGATTGGCACACGACGCGGGCGGGGCCCGCGAAACGCGCGAGAACATCGACATGCCCGTCGGTGTGGTCGTTGCGGAGGCCGCGGTCGAGCCAGACGATCTTGCGCGCGCCGAAGGCCTCGCCGAGCGCCGCCTCGGCTTGCGCCTCGGTCCAGCCGTTGCGATTGGCGTTGAGCAGAGTCTCGCGCGTGGCGAGGATCGTGCCGTCTCCGTCATGTTCGACGGCGCCGCCCTCGAGCACGAAGTCGAATGTGCGGACAGGCGTGCCGGCGAGCCGCGCGATCTCGTCGCCGACGGTGGCGTCGTCGGGAAGGTCGAACTTGCCGCCCCAGCCATTGGTGCGGAATCTGAGCGCGATGGCGCCGTCAGCCGTCCGCGCGAAGATCGGGCCCGGTATCGCGGAGCCAGATATCGCCGTAGCGGGCGGGAACGAGCTCGGCCGCGCCGCCAAGCGCGACGCGGGCCGAGGCCTCGGCCTCGGCGCCCGCGACGAGCACACGAACACGGTTGGACTGGCCGAGCGCACGACGAGGCCCGCCACGTCGCGGCGCGGGCTCGCAAGGTCGCCGTTCCACTCCTCGGCATTTGCCGGCCAGGCGGTCCAGATCGCCTTCTGCGGCGCCCATTCGGGCGGAACGGAGATGAGCTTGTCCAAAACAGAATCGCGCATGCGGTGGTACCAAGGGGGCCAGGTTGCGGGCGGCCGGCTGCCATCGACAGGTTCTCGTCTCTCTCAACGGCGTAAACGCGCCCCTGTCAACCGGCTCGCGTAACGGTCACCGCCGGACCATTGCGCAGATAACGAGCGAGGCGCGGGGCTGCTGTCTTGCCGGCTCGGCTTTGCCGCCCGACTTGGTGTCGGCCCCGGGGACGAAGTCTATCCTGTTTTGCTCCGCCTTCGTCCAGGACTGCTATAGTTCCTATGAGCTTCGCCGCGCACGTAACGCTTGCGGCATGTCGCAGCGGAGCGGGAGACCGGACCATGATTTTCCGCCAGCTATTCGACTCGACGTCCAGCACCTATACCTATCTGCTCGCGAGCCGCCTTGGCGGCGAGGCGGCGATCATCGATCCCGTGCTCGAACGGGTCGACCGTTACATCCAGCTCTTGAAGGAGCTCGACCTCAGGCTGGTGAAGGCGATCGACACCCATCTCCACGCCGATCACATCACCGGGCTCGAAGCGCTGCGCGAGCGCACGCAGCTGCATCACGGTGATGGGCGAGCAGACCAAGGCCGACGTCGTGTCGATCAGGGTGGGCGACGGCGACAGAGTCGGAATCGAAGGGCTCAGCCTCGAGGCGATCTATACGCCGGGGCATACCGACGATTCCTACAGCTACCTCATGGCCGACCGCGTGTTCACCGGCGATACGCTCCTGATCAGGGGAACCGGCCGAACCGACTTCCAGAACGGAGATGCGCGGGCGCAGTACAATTCGCTGTTCGGGCGCCTGCTCAAGCTTCCGGATGAGACGTTGGTCTATCCGGCCCACGACTATAAAGGCGACACCGTCTCGACCATCGGCGAGGAGAAGGCCTTCAATCCCCGGCTTCAGGCGAAGTCGATCGACGAATATGTCGCGCTGATGAACGCTCTCAACCTGCCCAACCCGAAGATGATGGATGTCGCCGTCCCGGCCAATATGCGCATCGGCCTCGCCCAGCAGATCGTCGCGGGCAAAGGTTGGTCGATCAGCGCGGAGGAGGCCAAAGACCTCCTCGGTCAACCCGATGTCGTTCTGGTCGACCTCAGGGAGGACCAGGAGCGACGGAAGCAAGGGATCATTCCGGGTTCTCTGCATGTCCCTTATCCCGAGGTGCGAGGGGAGTCTCGAGCGCGGACGGCCTGCTGCAGCAATTGGCCAAGGCCACCGGAAAGCGGCTCGTCTTCTACTGCGCTTTCGGGGAGCGATCGGCCATGGCGGTCCAGACGGCGCAGGCGGCGGGGCTTGGCAGCTCGCGTCATATCCATGGCGGGTTGCAGGCCTGGCAGCGGGCACAGGGGCCCGTGACCCGCTGAGCCTTGACCCTGAGGAAGTTGTTGCCGTAGCTACGGCGCGGCGCCGCCGGAACAAGCACCGAGAGAAGGTCATGATGTCCAGAGTCTCCCTTTGCCTTGCCGTCCTCGTAACGTTTGTGGCTTTCGCGTCGGATCCGGCGGGCGCGGTCTATAGCGAAAGGGCATGCCGCAATCTCGAGCAGGGCTTCGAGCAGATCGAGCGCGGGGCGAGCACGGTCGAAATCAACGCCAAGCTGTTCGCGGCTGCCGACAAGGGTTGCCTCGACTTGGCAAAGCTGCTGCTGAAGCACGGCGCTTCCGTCGAGGCCCGCGACGGGACTCGGAGCAAAGGCCGTTGACGCGGGCGGCCGTGGCCGGCCACGAGCGAGATCGTGACGCTGCTCATTCGAGCACGGCGCCCCCGTCGATGCGCGCGATCTCGATGGTTCGACCGCACTGTTCAAGGCGGCGGAGGCCGGCCGGCTGCCTGTCGTCCGCCTCCTGGTCGAGCGTGGCGCCGACGTGAACCTGCCGGGCCGCACCGCGATCGCGCCGCTTGCGGCCGCCGCCTTCATGGGCAGCGTGCCGATCGTGCAGTTCCTGCTCGAGAAGGGCGCCGATCCGAACGCCATCGACGGCACGAAAAAGTCGGCGATCGTCTATGCCGCGGGTCATGGCTTTACCGCCGGTGGTGCGCCTCCTCCTCGATCAAGGCGTCGATGTGAACGCCAAGTACGGCAACGATCTCACCGCGCTGATGTGGGCGGCCGGCTACTCCGCCGAAGCCGGCGTCAAGGACGCGGTTGACGTCATGACGCTGCTCATCGATCGCGGCGCCAAGGCTCGATGAGCAGGACAATCGCGGGCGGACGGCGCTGATGATTGCCGCCGAGCTCAACCATGCGGCGGCCGCGGACTTGCTCATGGCGCGCGGGGCGGACAAGAGCCTCAAGGACAAGCAAGGCAAGACCGCGGGCGACCTCACGACGCTCACGGCGCTCCGCGAGAAACTGGCGGCGCGCTGACGCTAGCGGCCGCTGCCGAGATAGGCGTCGATCTGAAGCCCGGCGAGATATTGCGCCAACGCCGCGATGTCGTCGGGTGAGGTGGCCTTCATCAGGTCCGACATGCCGGGGTTGTTGCCCCGCGAGCCGTCGCGGAAGGCCATCATGGTGGCTTGCAGGTATTCCTGCCACTGGCCGGCGAGACGCGCCGTGGTGCCGTCACCCTGGAAGTGCTCGAGGTGGCAGCCCTTGCATCCGATCGAGGCGGAGGCCGTCTCGGCCTTCTTGGCGACATCGTCCGGCGCCGACGGCTGTTGCAGGTTCGGCCATTTCAGTTTCGTGAAATAGGCCGCGAGCGCCAGCATGTCTTCTTTTTCGAGTGCCGCGGCGATCGGCGCCATCAGCTCGTTCTTGCGTGCGCCGCTCTTGAAGTCGCGCAGCTGTAGGTAGAAATAGCCCTCGTCTCTGCCCCCAGATCACCGGCGTCTGCTTGTTGATGGGAGTGCCCTGCTCGCCATGGCACGTCGCGCATAGCTTCGCTTTCTCGGCGATATCGGCCGCGGATGCGCTCCCGCTCGTCAGCAGGACAGCTGCAAAAAATGCGACGCGCGAAGCCAAACCGCTCAGTGGCATGTCCTCAACTCCCTTGGGCAAGCGTTCATAACAACTCTGACATGAAAAGGACGGGGCACGAAGCCCCGTCCTCTCGTGTTGCAAATCGCAGCGGCGAACGATCAGTCGACCGTGAAGGCGATGATGTTGTTGCCGCGCTTGAAGTCGATCTGCACGTTACCGCCCGCACCGACGACGATGTATTGCTTGCCGTCGACGGAGTAGGAGGCCGGCGGCGCATTCACGCCGGCGCCGGCGAAGAACGACCACAAGCACCTTGCCGGTCTTGGCGTCATAGGCCCTGAACCAGCCGTCGCCTTCGCCGGTGAACACGAGGCCGCCGGCGGTGGTGAGCGCGCCGCCCATCATGGGCAACGGCGTCTTCACCTGCCAGGCGATCTTGCCGGTGTTGTAATCGACGGCGGTGACGTTGCCGAACTGCTCGGAGCCGGGGATGATCTTGAAGGCGCCGCCGAGCCAGAGCTTGCCGCCCGGATAGGGCGAGCTTTCGACATGGTAAGTCATCGGCTGGTGCAGATTGACCGCATAGGTCATCCCAAGTTCGGGATTGACCGCCATGACCGACCACTCGACGCCGCCATTGGCGCCCGGGCAGCATGGGCGCGCCTTCAGGCGTCGGCAGTGACCACATGCCGGTTTGATCCACCATCGCGTCGGAGAAGCGGATCAGGCTGCAATCGTCGCGCTTGTGGACATAGACGTTGCCGGTCTTGCCGCCGTGAATGACGCCCGGGACGATCTTGCCGTCCTTGTCCTTCACGTCGACCAGGATCGGCGGGCTGACAGAGTCGAGATCCCAAACGTCATGGGCGATGTACTGGAAGTGGCACTTGTACTCGCCGGTGTTGAGATCGACCGAAACGAGCGAGTCGGTGTAGAGGTTGTCGCCGGGACGGATCGAGCCGTCGAGGTCCGGTGACGGGTTGCCGACCACGAAGTAGATGCGCTTCGTCTTGAGGTCGACCGCCGGGTTCTGCCACACGCCGCCGCCGAGGGTCTTGTAGGGATCGCCCAGCTTCTTGAGCGCTTCCTTCTCGGCCGCGATGTCGCGGTGCATGTCCTTGCCCGTGGCGTCATGGGTCGCCCACACGCCGACCGAGTTCTCGGGGATGGTGTGGAAGTTCCACACCATCTTGCCGGTCTCGGCGTCGTAGGCACGCACGAAGCCGCGGATACCGTACTCGCCGCCATTGGTGCCGATCAGGATCTTGCCGTCGACAGCGGTCGGCGCCATGGTCTCGCTGTAGCCAAGCTCGGGCTCGGCGATCTGCGTCTCCCACACCAGGCTGCCGGTCTTGGCGTCGAGCGCGACCAGCTTGGCATCGAGCGTGCCCATATAGACCTTGTCTTTATGGATGGCGACGCCGCGATTGTTGGGACCGCAGCAATAGGTCGTGACCGGACCCATCTTGTGCTTGTAGTGCCAATACTGTTCGCCGGTCTTGGCGTTGATCGCATAGACGTGGTTGAAGGAGGTCGTGACGTACATCACCCCGTCGACCACGATCGGCGTTGTCTCCTGCGACTCCTTCACCTCGGTCTGGAAGATCCAGGCGGGGCGAAGCTTGCCGACGTTCGATGTGTTGATTTGCTTGCCCGGATAGTAACGGGTCTGATCGTAATTGCCGTTCGTGTGCAGGAAGTTGTTTTCATCGCCGGCCGCGGCGCTGAGCTGCTCCTGCGTCACCGACGGGGTGGGCGCATCTTTGGTCTTCGTTGTCGCAGCTGCTTCTGTTTCCGCTCCGCCACTAAAGGCCGGGCTAAAAGCCGCACCGGCCAAACTCACAATTAGCGCGCCAGCGAACGTGGCCGCTGTTTTACAGCTCCCCATGTTTTCCTCCATTACGCGGTCCCGATTCGACCGGTTGGGTACCGGCCGCTCCAGTCGGGTTCTCACGGGCGGCAGACTGCGCGCGGCCTTGCAATTTGTCAATCCGAGCTGCCAAGAGCGCGGCCCAAACCGCTTGCTAGGCAGCGAAATTTGCCACTCTCGGCTACGTTTGCCGCTGTTTTGCGCTGCGGCAAGCTTGTAAGTTCGGACCGACCCTGCTGGAGTTTCTGGCCCGAACTTCGTGAACGTGCGTGCAGGCTCATTCCCGGATGCAATCCCGACACGTTCATTCGCTCGCCGGAGCCGGAAGACTCGCCGTCGCGTAACCGCGGGCCCAGTTTGGTTCGGACGCATCGGTTGCGCCGTCCTGCTCCTTCTCATCGCGCCGTTTTCGAGTCTCGCTGCGCCGCAAGACGGACAAGAGGAGGCGCCGCCTTCGCCTCAGGCGACGATTACACGTGCCGATCGGCTATCTCAAGCAGGAGGTGAAGCGACCCATCCCGCTGTCGCGGCTCAATGTCGAGCCCGAGGATCTGGGCGTCGCCGGCGCTCTGATCGCACTCAAGGACAACAACACCACCGGCCGGTTCACCAAGCAGCAATTCACGCTCGACGTCGAGCGCGTGCCGGTCGGCGGCGATGCCGTGCAGGCGCTGATGACGCTTGTCGCGAGCGGCCACCACTTCGTGTTGGTGGATGCGCCCGCCGATGTCCTTTTGCGCCTCTCGGAGGCGGTCAAGGACAAGGACGTGCTGCTGTTCAATATCGCGCGCAACCGATGTCAGCCTGCGCCAGGAGGACTGCCGGGCCAACGTGCTGCACACGGCGCCTGACCGCGCCATGCTCGCCGATGCTCTCGCCCAATATCTGGTGTGGAAGAAATGGCCGCGCTGGCTCGTGGCGAAGGGCGTCTTCCCCGAAGACCTTGCCTATCTCGATGCGCTGCGCCGGGCGGCCAAGCGCTTCGGCGGCACCATCGTCGAGGAGCGCGAATACAAGGAGACGCCCGGGCGCGCGCCGCTCCGACACGGGTCACCAGCAGATCCAGCAGCAGATGCCGGTCTTCACGCAAGGCGCGCCGAGCTACGATGTCGTCGTCGTGGCCGACGAGAAAGAGGTGTTCGGTCCGTATCTGCCCTATCGCACCTGGGATCCGCGGCCGGTTGCAGGCACCGCGGGCCTCAGAGCCATGAGTTGGCACCCGGCGCATGAGCAATGGGGGGCGACGCAGATGCAGAATCGCTTCCAGCGCTTCGCCAAGCGCTTCATGCTGCCGCTCGACTATCAGGCTTGGCTCGCGGTGCGCGCGGTCGGCGAAGAGCGCCTCGCGCGCCGGCTCCGGCGACTTCGCCGCGGTCAACGCCTATCTCCGGGGCGATCAGTTCGACCTCGCGGCGTTCAAGGGCCAGAAGGTCACCTTCCGCTCTTGGGACGGACAGATGAGGCAGCCGATCATCGTCGCCGGTCCCGACCTGCCGGTGTCGATGTCGCCGCAGGAGGGCTTTCTGCACGAGCGCGCCGAAGTCGATACGCTCGGCATCGACCAGCCCGAGAGCGAATGCAAGTTCCAATGAGGCGATTCACGACGGCTTCTCACGCACGGCGATCCGGAGCGGATCGAGAGGAGGACGAGTGAGGATAATGGTTGTAACCGCAGAACGGGCCGCGTTGGCGGTCGTTGCCATGATGAGTCTTGCTCTTCGCCGCCGACCAGGCCGCCGCCTATACCGTTTACATTTCGAACGAGAAGGGCAACTCGATCACCGTGCTCGACAGTGCGAGCGCTCGAGGTGCTGGAGACCATTCCCGTCGGCCAGCGCCCGCGCGGCATCATGCTGACCAAGGACGGCAAGCATCTTCTCATTTGCGCGAGCGACGACGACACGGTGCAGGTGCTCGATGTCGCGACGCGGGAGATCGTAGGAGACTTGCCGTCGGGCCCCGATCCCGGAGTTGCTCAATCTCCATCCCTCGGGAAGTCCGGTCTATGTCGCCAACGAGGACGACAATCTGCTGACTGTGATCGATCTCAACGACAAGAAGGTCTTGGC
This sequence comes from uncultured Alphaproteobacteria bacterium, assembly GCA_963776655.1. GTDB lineage: Bacteria > Pseudomonadota > Alphaproteobacteria > Rhizobiales > Methyloligellaceae > Methyloceanibacter. The sequence goes on from CAVZNL010000006.1 coordinate 305,422, forward strand.
CGAGGTGGAGGTCGGCGTCGAGCCCGAGGGCGTCGGCGTCAGCCCCGACGGCAAGACCGTGGTCGTCACCGTCCGAGACCACCAACATGGCCCATTTCATCGATACCGGAGAGTTTCGAGATCACCGACAATGTTCTGGTCGGGTCGCGGCCGCGCTTCGCCGAGTTCACGGCGGATGGAAGCCGGCTATGGGTCACCTCGGAGGTGGCCGGCATGGTCTCGGTCATCGACGCCAAGACGCGCAAGATCATCAAGACCATCGGGTTCGCGGTTCCGGGAGTTCAGCCCGAATACATTCAGCCGGTCGGCGTCCGCGTCACCAAGGACGGCAGCAAGGCCTTCGTTGCGCTGGGACCGGCCAATCGCGTGGCGGTGATCGACGGCAAGACGCTCGAGGTCGAACAATACCTGCTCGTCGGCAAGCGCGTATGGCAGCTCGCCTTCACGCCGGACGAGTCGCTTGCTGTTCGCGACCAACGGCAACAGCAACGACGTGTCGGTGATCGACGTGGGGAGCTTGAAAGTCGTGAAGTCGGTCCCGGTCGGCAGGGCCCCGTGGGGCGTCACGGTCTCGCAGCATTGAGGGGCGATCGGCAGACCGGCCTACGGCTTACATCGGGGGGGACAAGCCGAGGGTACCCAGGCCCCTTGCACCTTCTGACCAACTCTCAGTTGGTTCAGCAGGGCAGGATCCTGGATTCGAACCGTTGTCATTTTGCCGGTCTGCCCGCTCTTAAGCGTGACGGTGCCCTTATCCTTGTCAATTGCCACCACGCCGCAACAAAGCTCACCAGCTTTTGCCGGCTGCACGAGGAATTGCGCGATCAAAACGGCCACGACCCCAAGCGATCGAAGAGCCGTCATCTCACGCCTCCAACTCGGGAGTCATCTTAGGCTACCCCGATTTCTGATTGTGGTGTCGGGCATGAGTTTTGGCGGTCCCGCGGGAATGGACGGAAGCCGCATCAGGCGCAGGTTAGCGTCGTTGGAAACTCGCTTACGCTTGAGCTGGACAATCCTATGCCGCTGCGACCCATTCTCCGGCAACGTAACCGAAAGCGACGGCATCGGGATTGCGCTTCGCAGCCAGACGCAACTTGTCCTCGGCGTCGACTACGAGAGCGTCATGCGTGTTCCTCTCCTTGGCCCCGTTCTTGAAGCCGCTTAGGAGAATGATCTTCCTGCCACGCAGGACTATCTTCGGGAGTGCCATCCCACCTCCTCGACCTGCCTGGAAGATGTGCTCTGAGCGGTGTTCACGGGGGCTCAGAGTCACGCCCTCAAGGCAAGCGTCTCGCTCCAAACGGCGACCCCCGTCAGCCAAGATGACCATAGCAAGAGAATGCGACGAAGGTAAGACGGTAGGCTCGCAGCGCACAAATCTCGGTGACGTTGCGCTGCAGTGCAGCATCAACGTGCATGCAGCATCGGCGCGCGGAGTAGCGCGGCAAGTCCGGCCTCGGTTTCGACCTTCGGCGCCCAATCGAGCCGGGCGAGCGCCGACGGATCGGCGACAAGGGAGCCGAATAGCGGCTCGAGAATCGCTCGCGCCTGGCCCGCGACGCGCAGCGCACCCTTGAGCAAGGGCTCGGGCACGTAGAAAAGTGCCGGGCGTCGGCCGAGACCATGCCGCATCGCAGCGATCATCGCGCCGAGAGTGAGGGGCTTGGCGTCGGCGACGATCAGCGGGCGCCTCAAGGGCGCTTCCGCCGCTCAGCACCGCATCGACGGCCTCGACCAGATTGTCGAGTCCAAGCAAGGAGTGCTCGGCCCTTGAGCCCGGCAAGCGGCAGAGGGTAGGGGGATCGCGCAAGCTTGATCAGTCTCGCCATGTTGCCCTCGACGCCCGGTCCGTAGACAAGGGCAAGCCTGAGCGCCACCCAGTCGAGATCGGTCGCGGCGAGACCCTGTTCGGCGGCGAGTTTCGAACGGCCATAGGCGTCGGTCGGGCGAGGCTCGCGATTCCTCGGTGAGCACGCCCTCCGCGGTCGGACCGGATTGCGCTCTGATCGACGACAGAAAGACGAAGCGCTTGATCTTGCGCGCGCTGCGCCGCCTTGGCAAATCCGACCGTGGCCTCGGTGTTGAACAGGCGATAATCGTCCTCCGGCACGCCGGTCATCGTGCCGGCAAGACCGGCGGTGTGGATCACGGCATCGACCCCGGCGAGCGCCTCGGCCATGTTGTAGGGCCGGGCCAGATCGCCGATGACGGCGCCGGCGCAGCCCTCGGGCAGCGTTGCCGGGCGCCGCAGCAGCACGCGCAGGCGGTAGCCGCGCTTCGGCAGCTCTCTAAGCAGATAGCGGCCGATAAAGCCCGTGGCGCCGGTCAGCGCGACAAGTGGATTTCGCGTCTTCATGCGCTGTCTTGCCGCCGCCTCGCTCATGCTGCTCCGCTCGCGCCGATGCGATCTCCAGGGAAAGTGGCGTCATTAGCGGCCTGAGTCCACGACCACATTGGGGCCGGAGCGTGGTGCGGGAACTTGCAACCTGGCACATGCGGGAATGTCGCGGACATGACGCACGAACGCGGTCGCGGGCGCGGCCGTGCTGCCAAAGGGTCGCAACCTGGCGCAGGACGTATTGTCCGGGCAAAGAGTTTTTCGCAAACCTCCGGCCGGTGCCACGCCGAATGCATAGACGATCGATCGCGGCCGGGACTCGCAGGAGAACTCCCAAGCGTCGTGAAAAAACGCTAAGAATGATCGCGCGGGGGCAGCGAGACCTGAACGGGTGACTCAGACGATGCAGATATTCGGCCGATTGCCGGCAAGGATGCTTTCCGGCGTGTTGGCCTTGAGTGTCTTGTCACCGCCCCAGGCTGTCCTGGCGGAACCTTCGCGCGAGGCTTGCGCGAACGTTTCCGGCCCGTCGTCCGCCGAGGGCGGCAAAGCGGGGATGGTGTTCATTCCAGGCGGCAGCTTCACAATGGGGTCCGATCGGCGACAGCCGGAGGAGCGCTTCAGCCATGCCGTCCGCGTCGATGGCTTCTGGATCGACCGTCACGAAGTGACCAATGCCCAGTTCGCCGCGTTCGTGAAGGCGACGGGTTATGTCACGCTGGCCGAGCGCGGGCTCGATCCCAAGACCCATGCGAACATGACCGAAGACCTGACGGCCCCCGGTTCGGTGATGTTCATTCCGCCCACCCGGCTCGATCGCGGCGGCGACATCACCCAGTGGTGGCAATATGTGAAGGGCGCGAATTGGCGCGCGCCGGACGGTCCGGGATCCTCGATCGAGGGCAAGGAGAATTACCCCGTCGTGCATGTGTCTTACGATGATGCGCTCGCCTATGCGCGCTGGCGCGGCCGCGATCTTCCGACCGAGGCGCAATGGGAATATGCCGCGCGCGGGGGCCGCGAAAGCGGCGAGGATTGGAGCGAGGCCTTCGACAAGGAAGGCAACCCGATCGCCAATGGCTGGCAAGGCATCTTCCCGGTCTACAATACCGAGCAGGACGGCTATGGCGGAGCGGCGCCGGCCGGCTGCTTCGCACCCAACGGCTATGGGCTCTACGACATGGTCGGCAATGTCTGGGAATGGACCGCCGACTGGTACGTGCCGGGCCATCGGCGCGAGGCCGCGCTCAATCCGGGCGGTCCCGCTCTCGTCGAGCTCCGCGTCGCCGCGGGACAGGCGCCGAGCAAAGTCATCAAAGGCGGCTCCTATTTGTGTTCGTCCAATTTTTGCGCGCGCTATCGCGCCAGCGCGCGGCAGCCGCAGGAAGTCGACCTCAGCGCCGCCCATCTCGGCTTTCGCACCGTGCTGAACGCGCCCGAGACCGCAAACCCGTAGGCTAGTTGGCCTTGGTCTCGCATTTGTTGGAATCGGCGGACCATTTGCAGCCAAGCGTCGTATCCAGGTCGCAGATCTCCTGGTCGGTATGAACCGCGCAGGCATCTTGGTACTCGGCGGGACCCGGATAACATCCGCGCTTTTCGCCGTCCCAGTGACAATTGGGATTGGCCAAGCAGAGGGCCGCGTCGCCGATCGCACACTCGTCGGCCGCCGTTTCGACAAGGCTCGCGCCGAGAGTGACGGGTAGGGCAATAAAGAGTGCAACGATTACGCGCATGAGACCTCCTTTGTCGGACGGACCTTATACAAGTCCCGTTTCGGGATGGACACTCCATCCGCAAAGGTTCTCCCCCTGCCATAATTTTGCGGTAATGTGCTGCCCCTTGAACAAAATTCCTATGGGGGCCGCGGCGCCGTGCTTATGGCGCTGAAGGGGGAGACGTGGCGCGGGTCGTGTGGGCGTTGCTCGTCGCCGGAGCCCTGGTGGGCTGCGCCTCGGCCATTGCCCGCAATCCGGTGCCTGCTTCGCTCGAGAGCCAAGCCGAGGTGGTGGGTATGGGCCAGGCGCCCATCCGCTTCTGGGGCGATGAGCTTCCGCCCAATGCCGATGCCCTGGTCAAGGAGAAATGGGCACAAGTCCGCGCCAACCGGCCCGAGCTCTTAAGAGAAGGCCGGCGCCCCGTCGTCAATTTTCTGGCTTTGTCGGGAGGCGGCGCCGACGGCGCTTTCGGGGCAGGGGTGCTCTCCGGCTGGACCGCTTCAGGGAAAAGGCCCGAATTCGATGTCGTCACCGGCGTTTCGACCGGCGCGCTGACTGCGCCCTTCGCTTTTCTCGGGCCGAAATACGATGAGGCCTTGAAAAAGGTTTTCACCCAGTCGACCACCAAGGACATCGCCATCGCTCAGCCGATCAGGGGACTGCTCGGCGGGGATGCGCTCGCCAGCAACGCGCCGCTCGCGGGTGTCGTCGCCTTCTACGTGAACGAGGCCTTCCTGCAAGAGGTGGCGGAGGAGCATCGCAAGGGGCGCAGGCTCCTGATCGGCACGACCAATCTCGATGCCGAGCGACCCGTGATCTGGGATATGGGCCAGATCGCCGTCAGCGGCCGCCCTGAAGCGCTCGATCTGTTCCGCAAGGTGCTGCTCGCCTCTGCTGCGATCCCCGCCGTGTTTCCTCCCGGTTTCGTCAAAGTAGCGGCCGACGGTGCGCGTCTATGACGAGATGCATGTCGACGGCGGCGCGACCCGCGAGGTGTTCCTCGTGCCGACGCAGTTCATGGCAAAGAAGGTTGACGGCGGCGTCGGCATCAATCCGATCAGGCGCGCTTACATCATCCGCAATGGACGCGTTACGCCCGAATACAAGGCAGTCAAGGCGAGGACCCTGTCGATCGCCGGGCCGCGCCGTCTCGAGCCTGATCAAGAGCCAGGGCGTCGGCGATCTCTACGAGCTGTTCGTGTTCGCGAAGAAGAACGGCATCGACTACAACCTCGCCCATATTCCCGGGCGACTTTCCCGACACGAGCACGCAGGCTTTCGATCCGGTCTATATGGGCAAGTTGTTCGATCTCGGTTACCGGCTCGCCCAAGCGGGCTATCCGTGGAAGAAGGTGCCTCCGCGCCTGGCCGGGCGGTGATAGAAGGGCGCCGCGGGCTGGCTTGCTCCGCCGGCAATGGGCTAGGCTATAAGCGAACAGGGCTGGATAAGCGGAGAGCATGATGGATCTCGCTGAATTGAACCGCGTGGCGAAGGCCATGGTGGCGCCCGGCAAGGGCATCCTCGCCGCCGACGAGTCCGGTGGAACGATCAAGAAACGCTTTACCGCCATCGGCGTCGAATCCACCGAAACCAACCGCCGCGACTATCGTGAGCTCCTGTTCCGCGCCGCCAAGGCCATGGCCGACCGCATCTCCGGCGTCATCCTGTTCGACGAGACGATCCGGCAAAAGGCCGAAGACGGAACGCCGCTCGTCAAGGTCATCGAGCAGGCGGGCTCGATCCCCGGCATCAAGGTCGACAAGGGAACGAAGCCGCTGGCCTTCTCTCCCGGCGAGACCATCACCGAAGGCCTCGACGGCTTGCGCGAGCGGTTGGTCGAGTATCGCGAGCTCGGCGCAAAATTCTGCAAGTGGCGTGCGGTGATCGATATCGGCCCGGGCATCCCGAGCTACAATTGCATGCAGCGCCAACGCGCATGCGCTCGCGCGCTACGCGGCATTGTGCCAGGAGGAGAACCTGGTGCCGATCGTCGAGCCCGAGGTGCTGATGGACGGCGATCACGACATCGACCGCTGCGAAGACGTGACCGAATTCGTGCTGAAGACGGTGTTCCAGGAGCTCTATCACGCGCGGATCAAGCTCGAAGGCATGGTGCTCAAGCCCAACATGGTGGTGCCGGGCAAGAAGAGCGCGAAGCAGGCGTCCGACGCCGAGATCGCCGAGAAGACCCTAGCGCGTGCTGAAGGCTTGCGTTCCGGCGGCCGTCCCCGGGATCGCGTTTCTCTCCGGCGGCCAGTCCGATGTCGAGGCGACGGCGCGGCTCGATGCGATGAACAAGATCGGCGGGGTGCCGTGGCGGCTCAGCTTCTCCTACGGCCGCGCGCTCCAGGCGGCCCCGCAGAAGGCGTGGTCGGGGAAGGCCGAGAACAAGGCGATGGCGCAGGCGGCCTTCGCCCATCGGGCCGAGATGAACGGGCTTGCCACCCTCGGCAAATGGGCGCCGGATCTTGAGAAGAAGGCCGCGTAGGCCGAAGCAACGAGCAATTAGCCCGGCTGGGCCTCCGTGCTTTCGTCCGGAGGTGAGGGGCTTTCGTCCGGAGGTGGGGGGCTTTCGTCCGGAGGTGAGGCGCTTTCGGGGCTCGAAGGCGGCGGGGCGTCTTGAAGCGTTGCGGTGACCCACGTGACAAGATCACCTGCAAGCTTGGCAAAGACCTCATCGATTGCTTTCACATAGGCTTGCGCGTCGGTACCGTTGACCGGCGCGCTGCCCTCGAACGTGCTCGCGTTGACGATCTTTCCGTCCTTGTCGACTATCTTGGCGATGAAGTCGATCTCCGCCGTTCCAGGCTCCGATGCCGTGGAGATTTGGAAGCTCCTGATGTCGAGGAGGAGCTGATAGTCTCCTGCGACGCCGTCGCGCGTCCGGCTCACCGATTTCGCATAGCCGGCATTCTCGAAGCTCTGAATCACCTTGGCCTGCACCAGAATGGGCAGATTGTCGCCCCAGCGCGCATTGGCCACGGGCACGCTTTCGCCCTGCGGACGGCTGGAGCAGGATCTTGTCGGTGTTGAATCCCATCAGCGTGGTCGGCTCAGGCACGACTAGCAGCCAGCTCGGCGTCTTCTTCGGGCGCCGGCGGGAAGGCTCGCCGCGACGGCAAGATCGTAGACCGGAATCGTCGGCCTGGCTTGTGCCGCCTCCGGTCATGCGCTCGAGACCGGCCAGGATGCCGTCGACCTTGTCGGAGTTTCGCGCCAAGGCGTCGGCGAATGTGTCGATATTGGTGATGGCGCTCTTGAGCGCCTCGGAATTCTCCGCGAGCACCTCATCGACGCGCTGGAAGGCGTCGCGCGCGGCCTGGGTCCAATCCTGCCCCGCTTGCGGCGCGGCGAGCAGGGTCGGCGGCGCGCCCCCGTCGCCTGTCGTCAGCGGCGAGGTCGAACTGCCGCCGCGCAACGCCACCGCGGCGCCGCCGGTCAGCCCTTGGGTCTCGATGCTCACTTGCGTGTCGGCGCGGATCGGCGTGCCGTTGACGACCGCGATCGTGGCGATCACCTCCTGGGGCGCGTCGGCGTTGAGCCCAAGCCCGGTCACCTCGCCGACGCGAATGCCGTTGAACAAGACCGTCGAGCCGATCAGCAGACCGGAGACGGAGCCCTGAAACCTGATCCGATAAGTATCCCGCTGTGCAAAGCCGCCCTTGTTCTCGAGCCAGTAGACGAAGCCGAAGCTCGCCGCGATCACGGCGAGCATGAACAGTCCGATCAAGGCATAGCGGGCGCGCGTTTCCATCGATCAGGTCCTTCCGGTCTCAAGCGCTCATTTGCCGGTCGGCCAGCAGGCCGCCGCGTTTTCCCTTGAAATAGGTCTTCACCCAGGGATGCTCGCATTCGAGCATGACTTCAAGAGGGCCCTCGGCCACGACCTTGCCGTCGGCGAGCGCCGCCACGCGGTCGCAGGCGGTATAGAGGCTTTCCAGATCGTGGGTCACCATGAACACGGTCAGCCCCAAGGTCTGTTGCAGCGTGCGGATCAGCTCGTCGAAATCGCCGGCCGAGATCGGATCGAGCCCGGAGGTCGGCTCGTCGAGGAACACGATCTCCGGATCGAGCGCCAGGGCGCGGGCGAGCGCCACGCGCTTGGTCATGCCGCCCGACAGTTCGGCCGGATATTTGTTCACATCGTCCGGCGTGAGCCCGACCATTTCGAGCTTGGCCAGCGCCATCTCGTCCATCAGCCGCGGCGACAAATCGAGATTCTCGCGCATCGGGAATTGCACGTTCTCGCGCACGGTGAGCGAGGAGAACAGCGCGCCTTGTTGAAACAGAACGCCCCAGCGGCGTTCGAGCGCACGCCGCTCCGCCTCGTTCGCCTTCTGCAAGATCGACGCCCAGCACCTCGATCGAGCCATGGCGCGCGCGGCAAGAGCCCGATGATGGTGCGCAGCAGCACCGACTTGCCGGCGCCCGAGGCGCCGACCACGCCGAGGATCTCGCCCCCTCTCACGTCGAGGGAGAGATGGTCGAGCACGATCTGGTCGCCGAAGCCGACCACGAGGTCGCGCACCTTGATCACGGGTCTCTTGGCCATCGGCGTCACATCCCGATCGAGGCGAAGAAGATGGCGAACAGGCCGTCGAGCACGATCACGAGGAAGATCGATTGCGACCACCGAGGCCGTGGTCTGAAGCCCGAGCGACTCGGCGCTGCCCTTCACCTTGCAGCCCCTCGGCGCAGGCCACGACACCGATGACCAGCCCCATGAAGGGCGCTTTCAGCATTCCCACCTTGAAATGGGTGAGCGAGATCGCCTCGGTCAGGCGCGAGATATAGATGTCGGGGCTGATGCCGCCATAGAGCCAGGCCACCAGGCCGCCGCCATAGAGCGCGGCCATGCAGCCGAGGAAGGTGAGCACGGGAAGGGCGATGATGAGAACGAGGATGCGGGGCAGGATGAGGACTTCGACAGGGTCGAAGCCCATGGTGCGCAGCGCGTCGATCTCCTCGCGCATCTTCATCGAGCCGAGCTCGGCGGTGTAGGAGCTGCCCGAGCGGCCCGCGACCATGATGGCCACGATCAACACGCCGATCTCGCGCAACACGAGGATGCCGACAAGATCGACCGAGTAGAGCTCGGCGCCGAACTTGCGGAAATGAAAGATGCCCTTGCTGAGAGATGATCCCGCCGATCAAGAAAGGTGATGAGGAGAATGATGGGGACGGCCCGCCAGGCGACGCGGTCGAGCTGATTGACGGTCGAGGTGAACCTGAACTCGCTGCGGACGCATGAGCACGCGCGACGGTGGCGACGCCGACGGCCCCGAGCATGTCGGCGAAAAGCATGAGGTCGCGGCCAAGCCCGGCGCCGGCCCGGCCGACGCGAAGCCAGCGCGCCGACGATTCTGTTCTCGCGCGCGGGCGCGCGCGGAGGCTCGCGGTTGACGCCGTGCATCTCCTCGAGCAGGTTGCGGTCGTGCGGCGGCAGCCGACGATCTTCGGTCTTCGCGTCCGGTCGAGGTCCAGGCGCGGGTCAGGCGCTCCAGCAGCCAGGCGCCGAACGTGTCGAATTCGCGCACCCCGGCCATGTCGATCGACACATTCTTGGCCTGTGGTGGCCTCGCCGGCCACGCTATCGACGAGCGTCTCAAGCTCGCCGGCATGCGCGGCGGTCCACGAGCCCGAGGCGGCAAGCTCGAGCCGCTCCCCCTTCAACTGACTTGTCAGCAGAACTTCGCCCATGACTTGGCTCCTCCCGCCGGTTGCAGGCTCTGCCAAGAGACGGTGCCTCTAGGGATGGCCAGTGCGCAAGCCTGAGAGCGGTCGGACTAGCTGCGGGTGAGGTCGATCGTCACGCTTTTCAGAGCAATTCCTTGCGTCGAAATCGCGACGCTTTGGCGCGAGCCACTATAGGAGACCTGCATGGTGCCGGTCACGCCGCCGCTGATCTGGAGGCTGATCCTGTCGCCGGTGGCCTGGCCGGAGGCGGTGCCTGCGGCATTGAAGGTGCGCTCTTCCCAGGTGCCGGAGATACGGCCGCCGCTCTGGCTGAGCTTGCTCCTGATCTCGACGTTGGAGCTTTCGCTTTGGCAGCGGATGGCCATGCCGAGCTGCGAGCCGCCGCCGGTGTAGTAGGCGTTGCATTTGAGGCGCTCGGTCCGGCCGTCACTGAGCTGGATTTGCCCGCTTCCCCGCCAGGAGCCGAGCAGGGTATCGAAGGGATCCGGCGGCAGCCTGGCTGCTCGGCCAGGGGGCAAGCTGAACGACGCCGTCAAGGCCAAGGCAGCCAGGAGGCGAAGGGGGAGGCTGCGGCGGATGGTGATTCGCATAGACCTCTCTTTCCCGCAGTTTGCCTCGGCGAACAAGCCAAGATTACGATAACAGAGTGATGACAGAGGGCCATCGACATGATGACAGGGGGCTAGCTTACGACAAGGCGCCGTGTTCCAAAAGGGTGCGCGCAGGCGCTCACGGTTTCTTGGCTTGACCGTAAGGCCTTGCGCACGCCTTTGGTCGCGAAGCGCGGCCATGGCGGTCAAGAATTCTTGAGGCGCGCACGGCGCCGCGGACTAGATTGGCAGCCAGTTGCGTTCCCTGTCAGCCGATCGGGAGCGTCCCGCCATTCCGCCAGGACCCAACATCGCCATCACCTATTGCCGGCTTTGCAACTGGCTGCTGCGGGCGGCCTGGATGGGCCAGGAGCTCCTGTCCACCTTCGCCGAGGAGCTCGGCTCGGTCACGCTCATTCCCGACGACACCGGCGGCGTGTTCGAGGTCCGGCTCGACGGCAAGCTGATCTGGTCGCGCAACGAGCGCGGGCGCTTTCCCGAGATCAAGGAGTTGAAGCAGCTGGTGCAGGGACGAGGTGGCGCCCGAGCGCGACCTCGGCCATGTCGACAAGAAAGACCGGCCCAGCCCTGACGGCTCCCGGCCGGCAGCCGTAAGTTAAGCCCTTGCGCCCGTTGGCATCACTTGCGCCAGCCTACTGGTAGTCGCGGCTCGGGCCGCACCACATGACGTGACAGTGACATCAGCAAGAAGAGGTTTCGGTCAGATGTCTCAGCCGGTCGTCGTCACCATCCCCCACAGGCTCGGCAAGCAGGAAGCCGTGAGGCGTCTCAAGGCGGGCTTCGGCAATGTGCGCTCGACCTTCGGCGAGAGCTTCGTGGTGCTGAAGGACGAGTGGGCGGGCGACCATCTCGATTTCCGCGCGAGCCTGCTCGGGCAGACCACGACCGGCACGGTCGATGTCGCCGACGATCATGTGCGGCTCGAGGTGCAGCTCCCCTGGATGCTGTCGCTTCTCGCCAACAAGGCCAAGGCCTTGGTGCAGAAACAGGGCAAGCTCATGCTGGAGAAGCCGAGCGACTCTGGGCCCAAGCGCTAGGCGTCGCTCAGGAAATCTCGACGATGGTGGCCTCGGCGGTGCCGGCTTCGACGACGTCGCCCACCTGTTTCCCGAGCAGGGCCTGGGCCACGGGGGACACGTAAGAGAGCGTGCCGAGCGAGGGGTCGGCCTCGTCCTCGCCGACAATGCGGTAGGTCTGGCGCCGCCCGTCCTCGCGCTCGATCGTCACCGTCGAGCCGAAACGCACTTCGGTCGGCATCGCTGCGGCGGCTCGACCACTTGGGCGGTGGCCCGGCGCGAGGTCCAATAGCGTAGGTCCCGGTTGATCTTGGCAAGACGCGGCCGGTCGTCGGCGTCCTGCGCCGCCGCATGCTCGCGGTGAAGCCGCGCGAGCTCGGCCTCGATCATCTCGAGCCCTTTAGGGGTCACGAGATTATGCGGGGAAACCGGGCGATCCGGCAGGTCGTCATAGACCTCGCCGCCTTCCGGCTTCCTTGGTGAAGGCCTTGCTCATGAGAGGACTATACCACGCCTCATCCTGCGCATTGTGGTGCATCTGGAGCCGACGCTCCTGTGGGCAATTGGGCGCAAATTGGCGCGCACGCCCTGCCGCGACCTTTCTCCCCATGCTAAGCGTTTTAGGCAAAAGCACAAGATTCTGGAAGCGTGGGGGGACACCAATGATCGACGCGGGGAATACCGCCTGGCTCATCACGGCCACGGCGCTGGTTCTGTTCATGACTTTGCCGGGGCTTGCCTTGTTCTATGGCGGCCTGGTGCGCGCGGAGAACCTGCTCTCGGTGCTGATGCAGTGTTTCGCCATTGCCTGTCTCGTGTCGGTGGCGTGGCTTGCCGGCGCCTACAGCCTCGCCTTCAACGGCGGAGGCGCGCTGATCGGCGATCTCGGCAAGGCGCTCCTGCTCGGCGTGCCGCGCGACGCCGTGGCGCCGGGCACGACGCTGCCCGAGACCGTGTTCTTCATGTTCCAGATGACCTTCGCCATCATCACGCCGGCGCTGATCGTGGGCGCGTTCGTGGAGCGCATGCGTTTCGGCGCGGTGATGCTGTTCAGCCTGCTCTGGCTGCTTCTGGTCTATGTCCCGGTGGCCCATTGGGTGTGGGGCGGCGGCTGGCTCGCAGCGATGGGCGTGCGCGACTTCGCCGGCGGCCTGGTGGTGCATCTCACCGCGGGCGTGACGGCACTCGTGCTTGCCATTCTGCTCGGCCCGCGCCTCGGCTTTCCCGACGATGTCAGGCCGCCGCATGCGCCGTGGATGACCATGGCCGGCGCCTGCATGCTGTGGGTGGGATGGTTCGGCTTCAATGCCGGCAGCGCCTTGACCTCCGGCGCCGATGCCGGCATGGCCATGACCGTGACCCACATCTCGGCGGCCACGGCGACGCTGGTGTGGATCGTCATCGAGTGGACGAAATTCGGCAAGCCGAGCATGGTCGGCGCCGTGACCGGCGCGATTGCCGGACTTGCCTCCATCACGCCGGCTTCCGGCTTTGTCGGCCCCGTGCGCCGCGCTCGTCATCGGCCTTGCCGGCGGCGCGATCTGCTATTTCATGGTCGGGGTGGTGAAGCGGCGCTTCAGAATCGACGATTCGCTCGACGTGTTTGCCGTCCATGGCGTGGGCGGTGCGACCGGCGTCTTACTCACCGCCATCTTCATGGATGCCGCGCTCGGCGGCACGGGATTTCCGGAAGGCGGCAGCATGAGCGGGCAGGTCGTCATTCAGCTCACCGGCATCGTCGCCACTTTGCTATGGTCTCTCGTGGTAAGCTTCGTCATCGCCAAGGTCGTCCAAGCGGTCACAGGCCTGCGCGTCAGCGCTGAGACCGAGGAGCAAGGCCTCGACGTCAGGCTTCACGGCGAACGCGCCTACAATATGTGAGCGGGGACGAGCTCATGAAATACATCATTGCAGTCATTCAGCCGCACCGCCTCGAGGCCGTGCGCGAGGCGCTTGCCGGAATCGGGGTGCAAGGGATGACGGTCGAGCGAAGTGCGCGGCTTCGGGCGGCAGAAGGGACAGACCGAGATCTATCGCGGCGCCGAATACGTCATGCAGTACGTGCCGAAGGTCAAGCTCGAGATCGCCGTCGGCGACGAGATCGCCGACTCGGTGGTCGAGGCGATCGGCGCCGCCGCGCGCACCGGTCGCATCGGCGACGGCAAGGTGTTCGTGCTCGATCTCGAAGGGGCCATGCGCGTGCGCACCGGCGAGATGGGCGCCGACGCCTTGTAAGCGGGCGCCCGCGCACGCGACCGGCGACGGCTCATCTCGCAGCGCGGCGGCGATCGGTGCCGACATCGGCACGCCTTGGTTTGAGGAGGCTAGCGCCGCGCTTCGCGCGCCGCATCGTCGGCCAAACGCAAATCCCTGACCAGAAGGTCGAACTCGCGCCGCTTGTCGCGCTCCTCCTCCAGCCTCAGCAGATAAGAGGGGTGCATCGTGATGAGCCCTTTGCCGCCCTCGGGCAGGGAAATCAACCGTCCGCGATTGGCGTTGATGGGTACCGCCTTGCGCATCAAAGCGCGTGCTGCCGTCACGCCAAGGGCCACCGCCACCGCTGGGCGCACGATCGCAAGTTCGTTGTCGAGCCACCAGCGGCAGGCGTCGATCTCGCGCGTGTCGGGCTTCTTGTGAATACGGCGCTTGCCGCGCGCCTCGTTCTTGAAGTGCTTCACGGCATTGGTGATGTAGGTTGCGGCGCGCCTGATGCCGGCGGCTTCGAGCGCCGCGTCGAGCACCTTGCCGGCGGGACCGACAAACGGCCGGCCGGCCAGGTCCTCCTGATCGCCCGGCTGCTCGCCGATCAGCATCAGGGCCGCATCGGCCGGCCCTTCCCCGAACACCGTCTGGGTCGCGTTGCGATAGAGCGGACAGCGCGTGCAGCGCCCTGCCTCCGCCGCGAGCACGTTGAGCGCCCTGTCGGGGTCGTTGACCCTCCCTTGCCGGAACAGCGGGAGATCGGGCTCAGCTCCTCGTGGCATTGGCGCAACCTCCTCGGGACAGAACCAAATCCCGTGCGAGGCGTTCCCATGCAGCCGCAGCGCCAATCCTTCGTGGCATGGCTTACAACGCCAGCCGAAAAACCCTATATGAAGGGGGCTAAGGGGCAAGCTAGCCTGCTAAGAACGGGCTCAAGAGGTGCCCATTCATGCTGCACGACCTGCCCAAAGGCCGAAGCACCGCCCTCGTCGCCCGTCCCGAAGATGGGATCGGTGAAGTCGCCGATCGGCGCGCCGCACGCTCCCTTGCCAAAGCCGGCCGTCGCTCGCGCGCAGAGCGCGTGAAGGTGGTCAAGCCGAGCGCGCTCGGGATGCTGCTCAAGCCGATCGGCGTGTCGGTCGCGCTGATCCTATCGGCCTATGCGCTGCTCTCGCTCGGCACCACGTTCTACCGGAGCTATTACCGCCATCTCGACCACACCGCGCCGGTTCATGCCGACAAAAGCGTGTTCGACATCTTCTTCGGCGACCAAGACCCTGCCGCCCGACGCCGTCGATCTCGTCATCAAGGATGTCGACGGCAGCTTGCGCAAGGTGGTGGCGAGCAAGTCGGAGGCCGACAAATTCGTCAACGACACCATCCTGATGCTCGACGAGGAACGCGCGCGCATCAAGCAGGTCGCGCATGAGGATCTCGACCGCAGCTTCGCGCTTGCCTTCCAGGATCGCGAGCAGGCGATCGCGGCCTATGCCGATTGGTATTTCGAGTGGAAGCGCTCCTATGTGGTGCTGAAGGAGACCGTCTCCTCGGCCATTACCCGCTTCTTCGAGGCCGGCAAGTACGAGTCGGTCAACGAGGCGATCGAGGCCGACATCAAGGATTACTTCCTGACCAACTACAAGGATCAGGTGCTGAAGCCGGAACTGCGCGACCTGACCATCACCAAGGGCGTCGGAGCAGGCGGTGCGCCATGCCCATGACAGCTACCGGCGGGTGATCGCCAATGGCGACATGCGGCTCCAGCTCTTCCTCGCCAAGCACACGAGCCATCTCGAGGACATTCCGGCCGCAACGCCGATGACCAACGTCAAGCTCGATTGGGACGCGCAGAAATGGAAGGCGCCCACCTACCTGATGGAGGATCGGGCTTTCGACGGCGTGATCGGGGTTGGCGCCGTGGCCGCGGGCGGCACGGTCGGCGCGCTCGCGCTCGGCCCCGCCATCAACGGCGTGCTCGCCCAGAGCTTCGGGCAATTGTCGCGCCGTGTCGCCGCTTCGCTCGGGACGCGGATCGCCTTTGCCCAGCAGGGCGCGATTGCCGGAACGGCGGTCCAGCCGATGGGAGGCCAGGTTGTCGGCGCCGCGATCGGCGTCCTGATCGGGGCCGCGGTGGACTATCTGTCGAATGCCGCCAACGAGGCCATCAACCGCGAGAGCTTCGTCGCCGCCAACGAGGAGGCGCTCGACGCCACCATCGCCACCTGGAAGGCGGGGCTTGAGGCCAATATCGACACCGCAATCGATAAATGGTTCGACGACGCCCGCGCCTCGGTGGTTCTGGCCTCGCACTAGGCCGGCGGATTTCGGTCGCATTTCGGCCCTTTAGCGCGTTATGCTGAGCCTCGAGGCCAAGGGGCTACGGGGATGGAAGAGAGCGTCAAGAGCATCGCGCGCCCGGCCGCCTCGCGGTCATTGCGCGAGGCGATCCGCAAGGCGCGGCTGGAAGAGGCCGAGCGCCTGGACCTTTCCGCCGATCGCCGCGACGGCGAGATCGCCCGGCTCGAGCTGCTCAAGGCCGAGCTCGAGGCGGTGTTCGCCGAGCTTCCCGGCCATGACGACCGCTTCAATCTCGTGCTCGTGCCGAGCCGCCCGGCGCGGTTGTGGATCGATCTCTTCACCTACGCCGTCATCGACGATGCATCCGGCGCCTATCTTTTCGTGCGCAACAGCGAGAACGGAAGGCGGACGCTGTTCAGCGCGACCAATGTCACCGATATCGCCGACCGCATCACCCGCTACATGGCGCAAGAGATCGTGCGGCGGGAGCGGCATGAGGCGGCGTTCGGCGAGACGGGCCGCATGATCGGCCTGGGTGCAGACCCCGGCGCTTCCGGCGCGGCGATGGGCGTGGTGATCGGGGCCTTCGCCATCGGCATTCTCACCGGCGCGGTCGGGCTGGTCGTGGCGGTGTTGCTCAGCGCTCCCTGAGCACGCGCCGTTCGCATTCCCAGACATGGTCGGCGCCGCCGACCGCGCGGCCGACCATCTCCACACGCCAGCCGGCGCCGGTCCGCGCGATCGAATAGGCGTTGTAGCGCGCCGCCGGAATACGCCCCTCGACCGCCTCCGACGCCGAGGGCACGCCGATGACGAGTGGCCGTCCCCGTCGCGGTCGGAAGCTCGTGCACGGTCTGCGCGTGGATGTGGCCGTGCAGCACAAGCTCGGCGCCATGCTGCTTCAAGACACTCGGTGAACTTGCCGGCGTCGCGAAGCCCGCGATGCCAGCCGGCCTGGTGGCGCAACGGCGGGTGATGGATGAGCACGACGCGAAACAGTCCCGCGCGCGCAACATCGTCGAGGGCGCCGGCCAAGAGCTCGCGCTGGACCGAGCCGATCTTGCCGGCGGCGATGAACGGCATGGTGGGAATGGCGGAGGACAGGGCGATGAGGGCGACATCGCCGAAACGGCGCACGAAGGGAAAGAGCGTGGGGGGCGTCGGAAACAGCGCAGCACCTTC
This sequence comes from uncultured Alphaproteobacteria bacterium, assembly GCA_963776655.1. Taxonomy (GTDB): domain Bacteria; phylum Pseudomonadota; class Alphaproteobacteria; order Rhizobiales; family Methyloligellaceae; genus Methyloceanibacter. The sequence goes on from CAVZNL010000006.1 coordinate 322,488, forward strand.
CTCATTGGCCTCCATGAAGGGGCGCCAGTGGCGCGTCCCGGCCTCGGGGTGAAGCCGTACATAGGCGTCGTGGTTGCCGGGGATGGCGGTGACGCGGGCAGGGGGGCCGAGATGATTGCAGCCATTCGGCGGCCCGCAAGAACTCCTCGGGAAGGCCGAGATTGACGAGGTCGCCGGTGACCGCGATGTGGTCGGGCTTCTGCTCGACGACGTCGCGGGTGATGAGGTTGAGGATATCGCGCCGGTGAACGAATTTGCGCCCGCGATGCCAGTTGACGTAGCCGATCATGCGTTTGCTCATGAGCTCGCGGCGCTTGACCCGCGGCATCGGGCTCAAATGGATGTCTGAGAGATGGGCGAGGGTGAACACGGGGCGGGGCTGGGGCGAAAGAGCAGGGTCGGCAGCAAGATTAAAGGGGAACCGGCGAGAACGGAATCGTCAATGCCGCCGCCGGGTCGCGCGGCCGACAAGCTCAAGCGCAAAGTCAAGCCTCGGGCGAAGAAAAAACGGCGACCGGCCGAAACATTTGGACTGGTGCGGCAATCGGCGCGGCTCCCTATAATGGCCGCATGCGAGCCCTAACCGTTGCGGTCGCTTGCGCTCTCGCGCTTTTCGGCTTGCCGGCGCGCTTGCTGAAGACAAGCCCGTCCCCGAACAGGCAATAGCGAAGGAGCCGTGAAGCGCACGCCGGTAGGACCGACGCCAAGCCCGCTCGCCCGGCTCAGGCCGAAGCGCCTCTTGACTGCCATGGTCCGCCCGATCTGGCGCATGCGGCGGGGGATAACGCTCGGCGCGCAAGGCGCCGTGATCGATGCCGAGGGACGCGTTCTGCTCGTGCGCCACGGCTACCGGCCCGGCTGGTGGTTTCCGGGGGGCGGCGTCGAATGGGGCGAGACACTCGTCACCGCGCTCGCGCGCGAGCTCGATGAGGAAGTGGGGGTGACGCTCACGGCTGCGCCCGAGCTCCACGGCATCTTCGCCAATTTCGCGAGCTTCCCCGGCGACCATATCGCGGTGTTCGTGGTGCGCCACTGGCAGCGGCGCCCCGACTACCGCAAGCGCGGCGAGATCGCCGAAGCGCGCATGTTCGCGCAGGGGGAGTTGCCTGAGCGCATCGATCCGGGCACGCGCGCGCGGCTTGCCGAGATCTTCGAGGGCGTGGCGCCGCGCCCGTTGTGGTGAGCTTCCTCTCGCCCTGCTTTCTCTGGAGCGGAGCCTCGGCTTCGCGCAGGCAGGTCGCGGGGAGAGGGTAGCGCGCGCGAAGGCAACCACCGGGTGAGGGGGCTTTGCGTTTTCGCCCTCGCCCGCCTCAGCTGCGCTCGCGCTCGGCTTCGTGCCGCACGCACGATACGAGAGTGTGTAACGTCCGCTAAGTGCCAGAAGCCCGTTCCCGCCTTTGAACTCCCACAATTTGGGCCCAGAAATCCGACGCTCTCGATGGCCTGGATCAGGATGCAACGAATGAAGCTTTACCACGATCCCTTGCTGCACTTCGCCGTCGCTGGCGCTCTTCTGTTCGCTGGTTACACGCTTATCAACCGCGGCGAGACAGATACGTCGCCAACTGATCCGGTTCGTGTCGGGGAAGGTGAGGTTCTTTGGTTGAAGGAGACGTTTGCCAACCAATGGCAGCGTCAACCGACGGGCGAGGAGCTGGGTGGACTGGTGGCCGGCTTGCTCGAGGAAGAGCTGCTCGCGCGGGAAGCCAAGACCCTGGGTCTCGATCAGAACGACACGATTGTTCGCCGAAGGCTGGCGCAGAAGCTCGCTTTCCTCGTCGACGACACGTCGCGTGTCGCCGAGCCCAACGAGGAGGATTTGCGTCAGTTCTACGCCACAAACGCCGAGCGCTTCCGCGTCGAACCGCGCTTATCCTTCACGCAGATTTTTTTCAACCCTACGCGGCGTCAGCACGCGGAGACTGACGCCAAGGCTGCGCTGGTATTGATTTCGACCGCGGACGGGAATCGATCGCGCGACCACGATCGGCGATCCGACCTTGCTTGAGACCGAGTTCCACGACGTCGATCCTCGAACCATCTCGAACCTGTTCGGCGCGGACTTCGCGCGTACGGTGTCCATGCTGAAGCCGGGATCGTGGGCCGGTCCGGTGAAATCCGGTTACGGCGTGCATCTTGTGCGGGTAAACGATCGGCGGCCGGAGATGCTGCGCCCATTCGAGGAGGTTCGACCGAAGGTCCTGCAGGAGTGGCGGCGCGAGCGCGAGAAGCTAACGAAGGCACGGTATCTGAGAAAATTGCGCGAGAAGTACGGCGTCGTCATCGACGATCGCATCAGCCCGCTGCTGTCAGAATCACCACGTGAGGCGAGGACGCAATGAGCAGGAGCCAGGGCTTCGGCCATCTTGCTAGGGGCCTTTGGCTCCTGTTTTTTGGCGCTTGCCTATTCCAGGCCGCCCAAGCCTTCGGTCACGAAGTCCGTCCGGCGTATCTCAACCTGAAAGAAGAGGCGCCCGGCATCTTTGCTGTGCTCTTCAAGACGCCGATGCGCGGCGACGCAAGGTTGAGGCTCGACGTGCGCTTTTCGGGACGGGTCGAGCGCGTGACGCCGGTGACTTCGCGCGTAACCGACAACGCCATGGTCCAGACCTGGCGCCTGGCGGCGATCGAGCCGCTCGGCGGCCAGGAGGTGCGGATCGAAGGGCTGGCGAGCACCATGACCGACGCGCTGGTGCGCGTGAATTTTACCGACGGCGGCGAGTGGATCGAACGGCTAACGCCGGGGGCGCCGGGGGCGAGGATTCCCGCCGGTCAAAGCGGACGGGCGGTCGCCGCGACCTATCTCAAGCTCGGCGTCGAGCACATCTTGCTCGGCGTCGATCATCTCCTCTTCGTCCTCGCGCTGATCCTGATCGCACCGACTACGCGGCAACTCGTCTTGGCGATCACCGCTTTCACTGTCGCGCACAGCATCACGCTCGCCGCGGCGACTCTCGGCTTCGTCAATGTGCCGCCGCCGCCGGTCGAAGCGGCGATCGCGCTGTCGATCGTCTTCGTCGCGCTGGAAATCGTCCGAGCACGAGAGGGCGAGCCGGGCATCGCCGCCCGCGCGCCATGGGTCGTCGCCTTCGCCTTCGGGCTACTGCACGGCTTCGGCTTCGCCGGAGCGCTCAGCGAGGTTGGCCTCCCCGCCGGCCACATTCCCGTGGCGCTTCTGTTTTTCAATGTCGGGGTCGAAATCGGTCAGCTCCTCTTCGTTGCCGTCGCGCTTGGCCTCACCACAATTTTTCGGCCCACGCGACGGAAGTTGCCGCGCTGGGCCACGCTCGCTCCGCCTTACCTCATTGGGTCACTCGCCATGTTCTGGGTGATCCAGCGTGTGTCCACGTTTTGAACGAAATCCATTCTGAGGGGGAATCACATGAAATCGCCGATGCTCGCCAAGGTTCTGCTCGCGGGCCTGACCGGACTCAGTTTCACTTTGCCGGCGCTTGCCGAGGACGCCCTTGTGACCGACGTCGGAACGCTCGACAAGGCGACGGCCGAGAAGGTGTTTCCTGACAGGCGGCCGTATTCTCCCTGGGCCGGCCGCGACTTCCCGTCCCGGCCTCTCTTCGGCGACACCCATCTCCACACTGCTTATTCGTTTGACGCTGGCGCCTTCGGCGCACGGCTGTTGCCGAGCGATGCGTACCGCTTCGCCAAAGGTGAGGAAATTACCGCTTCGTCGGGGCAGCCGACAAAGCTGTCACGGCCGCTCGATTTTCTGGTCGTCTCCGACCATTCCGACAATATGGGCTTCTTTCCAGACCTCCTTGCCGGCAAGCCCGAACTCCTGGCAGATCCCACCGGCCGTAGATGGTACGACATGATCCAGTCGGGTCAGGGAGCGGATGCAGCGATCGAAATGATCATTGCCTTCTCCCAGGGGACTTTTCCGAAGGCGCTCCTTTCACTGCCTGGCACGCCTGCTTACCGGAGCGCTTGGCAAGAGACGATCAAGGCGGCGGAAGAGGCCAATGATCCCGGCAGGTTCACCGCCTTCATCGGCTACGAATGGACCTCAAATACCGGCGGAAACAATCTGCACCGCAACGTCATCTTTCGCGACAACGGTGATAGGGCCGGTCGTGTCGAGCCGTTCATTACGATGAGCCCGCTCGGAAGTGACAACCCTCGTGACCTATGGAAATGGATGGCGGCCTACGAGGAAAAGACCGGCGGGGATGTGCTTGCAATTGCTCACAACGGCAATCTTTCCAATGGTCGCATGTTTCCGATGATCGAATCCTTCACCGGCAAGCCGATCGACCGCGAATACGCCGAGACGCGTGCCGAGTGGGAGCGTCTCTACGAGGCGACCCAAATCAAAGGGGACGGCGAGACGCATCCCTTCCTTTCGCCCAACGACGAGTTCGCCAATTTCGAGCGCTGGGACAAGGGCAACCTCGACCTGAGCGAGCTGAAGAAGCCTGAGATGCTGGAGTTCGAATATGCGCGCTCCGCCCTGAAACTCGGCCTGAAGCTCGAGAGCGAGCTCGGCGTCAATCCCTACAAGTTCGGGATGATCGGCTCGACCGATGCCCATACCGGCCTCGCCGCGGTCGAAGAGGACAATTTCTTCGGCAAAACGAGCAGTTCCGAACCGAGCGCGATGCGTGCCGATCATCCATTCGTCAAGACCGACAAGGCGGTGATCATGGGCTGGGAGACGACGGCTTCAGGCTATGCTGCCGTGTGGGCGTCAGAGAACACGCGCGATGCGATCTTCGACGCCATGGAGCGCCGCGAGACCTATGCGACCACCGGCCCGCGTATGCTCGTCCGCTTCTTCGGCGGCTACGATTTCACCGCGGCCGACGCCGACACGCGCAGCCCTGCCGTGATCGGCTATACGCGGGGCGTACCGATGGGCGCCGATCTCGGACCGGCACCGGCCGGCAAGGCGCCTTCCTTCCTCGTCGCCGCGTTGAAGGACCCGATCGGCGCCAATCTCGATCGCTACCAGATTGTCAAGGGCTGGGTGGATGCCAAGGGCGAGATGCAGGAGAAAGTCTACGACGTCGCCTGGTCGGGCGATCGCAAGCCCGGCGCCGACGGCAAGGTGCCGCCGGTCGGCAGCACCGTCGACGTGGCGAACGCGACTTGGACCAACACCATCGGCGCGCCGGAGCTGATCACGGTCTGGACCGACCCAAATTTCGACCCGGCCCAACGCGCCTTCTACTACGGCCGTGTGCTGGAGATCCCGACACCGCGCTGGACGGCGTATGACGCAAAATACTTTAACGTAAAGATGGGCCCCGAGGTCACGATGCAGATGCAGGAGCGCGCCTACACCTCACCCATCTGGTACACACCGAAGTAGTAAGGCTATGCTGCCGTGCGGGCGTCAGAGAACACGCGCGATGCGATCTTCGAGGTCACGATGCAGATGCAGGAGCGCGCCTACACCTCTTAGAGTTTGATGGCGGGGCTGGTAACCGTTGCCTCCACCTCCGACTCTAGTTCATTTTCTTTGACGGTGCGGTAGAAGGGCTCACAGCCGCTTTTTATGCGGTATTGGAGTTGTCCATCCCGCTCCGGCAGTTGCGCAACTACATGGTAAGAACCAGGCGCAGCCTTCCGCGCTGGAAAGCGCTTGCTGAGGCGCACCACGTTCCCGGTGGTGAAGCTATGCCTGGAAGGTTTATGTTCGTGCAATTGCCTCATGGTGATGCCTTCTCTTGTGCTGCGCCAACAGCCGAGGCAAGGGGGCGTATTCCCACATTGCGGTCGCTTCCAGCTTGCGATTGTCGGGGGTTGTTTCTTTGCTCACGCGCCATGTTTAAAAGCTCGTCAGAGCGTTTGCCTTCGGTATCGATACCGAGACGCTTTAGCTCAGCTCTGGCGTCAGCAACAAGTTGAGCGATTTTCGGCGAGGCTGTGTCCGTCATGATGATATGGCCTCTCGCCCTCTCCTAGGCGCAACTCTATGCATGACTGCATCTTCATCCTGTGCTGCCTGCAGATCCAAGGGATCGATGGTCACCATCTCGACAGCGGATCCAGAGGGCCCCGGAATGAAGATTGCCGTCAAAATGCGATGGTAGGCCGAAAAAGACAGACCCTCGATGAGTTCTTCGTCAGTCATCACCCGGTAGTCCGCAGGCGGGAGCACCCGATCGACGCCCCTCAGGCAGAAAGGACGCCGGAACGTGACAGTCTTATTGGTCGTCCGTATCGTCATCAAAGTAGACCGCCCCACATACGAGGGACAAAACCATTGCTACACGCGACAGCGCGAAGCTAGCGCGCCTTCACCGTCCCAACCGAACCGTGCGCCTTGATCGGCTCAACCGTATCGGCCGTTATCTTCGTCGACAGCACGCGAACTTCTTCGGCTTGGGACTGGAGCTCGCCAAACTGCTTCTGCCAATAGGCCCGCTGCAACGCCACGATGTCGGCGAGGTCCTTGGCGCCTGCCAAGCTCGTGGCAAGGTCGAAGACGGAATTCAGGTTTCGCCGTGAGATGTCGATGATTTTGCGGTTGAAGACTGCAGCATTTTGGCCGGCAGCGTCGAAGGTCTTCTCAAACGTCGCCACGGACGCATCGAAGGCATCCGAAGAGCGGTCATAGACCTGACGAGTCTGCGCCACACTCTTCTCGGCAAGGGCACGGACGCCCTCTGGAATGGCGGCGTTGAGACCGAGGAGACCGAGCTGGTCGGTCATGTTGCGATAGGCAGTGCGAGCCATATTGACGGCAGTCGGGGGACTATGGGTGGTGGTCATGAAATACCTCTTGGGTTAAAAGCACAGGCAGGGGTGCCTGCCGAGATGTTCGAAAAAAGGGGTCGTGCAGGGAGTTGGCACGGCTGTCTTTACCGTCAGGGCCTAGGGTCGGCGTGCCAGCAAATTGGCGAGCGTTTTTGTCAGTTTCTGCGGATCTCAGGTCTTCTTGCAAGGACAACGATGCGGGCGTAACCGTCCGAGGCTACCCCTAAAAATGCAGGCAGCCCCGGAGGGATCGTTATCTAGGCGCCCGCGCCGATCTGACGGCCCTTTAACAGAGCGTCGACCTCACTCTGGGCTTGTGCCTGAGGAAGCCCGTACTTGGTCACGACCTGCGACACGAGATCGGCCTTGCCCTTTATCGCAGCGACATCCTGCTCGGTGAACTTGCTCCACTTGGCACAGATTTCCTTTAAAATGGCGCTTTTATGATCAGTATTCTTCTCTGCGGTGTTCGTATTCGTGGCGGGTGAATTTTCCATTTTGGTGCTCCTGATAAATATTTTGAATGAAAATCATTCAAATCCTTTATATTGAATACGCCTGTCGCGGAACATATACAAGCTTTTAATTGCCTATTTTGCGGATAACATTTTATTACGGACAATTTTTACAGTTTTTTTCTACAGTAATATTTTTGGGTAATACTTGGTCTTCGACAGAGCAACGCGACCCTAGGAGGTGCAAGTTCTCACGCTTTCTGTCCTCAGTGCGACACGAGCGCCGGTAGACCAAGTCGCTTTGGGTCAGTAGCAGACCAAGCGGAAGCGCAGGACGACCGTACATCCGCAATGCGTCAAAAGCGGAAATGGTGTCACGCCCGCGCCATGTCCGTTCTTCCCCTTAAAGCAGACATTCGTCAGCGCGAGGGGCACGTCCGCTATGTGCCAAGAGCCGACGTTCGGTGCGCTGCGGGACTTGCGGCACGATTGAGAAAAAACGATTGCACCGCAAGGGGACCGCCCACACGGTTCCAAGAGATCAGATACTAAACCGTCCGGTCAATCTGCTGCATGTGCTGTTCGGACATGCGCTCACCGTGGATCGTGATTTTGGAGAACGCCGCTTCGATATCGCGGAGATCGGCAGCGGTCAGCCCAACATTGATGCCGCCCAAGTTTTCGTTGAGGTGATCGATGTTGCGCGTGCCGGGAATCGGCACGATGAACGGCTTCTGCGCCAGCAGCCATGCGAGCGCCACTTGCGACGGCGTTGCGTTCGTCTTCTCCGCATATCGCCGCAGCAACTGGACCATCGGCATATTCGCGGCGAGGTTCGCGGGCGAGAAGCGCGGGAACTCGGAGCGGAAATCCGTCTTCGGGTCAAACCGTGTGTTGTGGTTCATGGTCCCGGTCAGATAGCCCTCGCCGAGCGGAGCCCACGGGACAAAGCCGATTCCCAGCTCCTCACAGGTTTGCAGCACACCGTTTTTCTCCGGGTCTCTGGTCCACAGCGAGTATTCGCTCTGGATCGCCGCGACCGGCTGGACTGCATGCGCGCGGCGGATGGTTCGCGCGCTAGGCTCGGAGAGACCGAAGTGCAGAACTTTGCCTTCCTTGATCAGTTCCTTGACCGCGCCGGCCACATCTTCGATCGGCACGGCGGGATCGACGCGGTGCTGGTAGTACAGGTCAATGCGGTCCGTCTTGAGCCGCTTGAGGGATGCCTCGATCACCTTCTTGATGTGCTCGGGCCGGCTGTTCAGCGCTATGGTGCCGTCAATCGCAAAACCGAACTTGCTTGCGATGGAAACCTTGTCGCGGAACGGCGCGAGTGCTTCGCCTACAAGTTCCTCGTTCGTGTATGGGCCATATACCTCGGCGGTATCGAAGAAAGTGACGCCATTCTCGAACGCGCCGCGAAGGGTCGCAATGCCCTGCTTGATGTCTGCGGGCGGTCCGTAGTTGGCGCTGATGCTCATGGCCCCGGCGCCTAGTTCCGAAACTTCCAATGATCCCAGTTTGCGTTTCTTCATTTTGTTTTCCCCTTTAGCAATGTTGTCGGCAGGCCGATCCGATGATGCGGCCCATGCTAACGGCGCGACGCTCAGCCCCGCCCCGGCGAGCGCGGTGGTCGCCAGAAAATCACGGCGGCTCACGCCCCGATGGTGAGCGTTCGATCCGGCGTCTTGCTTGCTGTGGACCTCTGAGGTCTGCTCCGGGTCAAAAACGGACATCAGCGCCGGCATGCGAATGGATGGTGCTGAGCTGCCGCCAATTCACGACCACGCTGGCCACCATCTTGCCGGACATCACTAGAGCCTCTGCCGCAAGGCGAGAGGGACTCTCGAAATGGGAGAAGGTGTGTGCTGCTTACTCCGCGTCGGCGAGCTTCTTGGCGATCTTGGCCACGTGGTGGCCCTGGAAGCTCGCGAGGTTCAGCTCCTTCTGCGAGGGCAGGCGCGAACCGTCCGGCGCGGCGATGGTGCCGGCGCCGTAGGGCGAGCCGCCCTTGACCTCGCTGATATCGGGAAGGTCGGGCGCCGAGTAGGGGAGCCCGACCACGACCATGCCGTGATGCAGCAAGGGTCCAGTGGAACGACACGATGGTCGTCTCGTTGCCGCCGCCGGTCGAGGTCGAGGTGAACACGCTGCCGACCTTGCCGATCAGCGCGCCGCTCGACCCACAGCGGTCCGGTCTGATCGAGGAAGTTCCGCATCTGCGAGCTCATATTGCCGAAGCGGGTCGGCGTGCCGAAAATGATGCCGTCGTATTCGGCGAGTTCCTGCGGGTCGGCGATGGGGGCCGGTTGATCCACCTTCATGCCGGCGGCGCGCATCACCTCTTCGGGCATCAGCTCCGGCACGCGCTTGACGCTGACATGCACGCCTTCGACGGCACGCGCGCCATGGGCCACGGCATAGGCCAGGGTCTCGGTGTGACCGTAGGACGGAATGATAAAGAACGAGCAGTCGCGCGTGTCAGCCATCGTCGCCCCGCTTACCTCGTCAAGGGGCGACGCTCAACCGCCCCTCCTCGCCGCTCATAATTGTAGCAGATTCAAATATATGACGAGAGCCGATAAACGCGAGGTGAACGTCACGGTTTCGGGCGTGTCATGCCGCCGAGAGATGCCTTTGAATGTACGCTGGACCGGCGCGGGCGCCCATGATAGAGCGAGCGCCGCCATGTGGACCAGGATCGGCCCAACCACGCTTCCCCGACGACGAGGGCGCGCGCGCTAGCGCGGACCGCCTAGCCCCTCGCCGCCGACACTTCTTCGCATTGCCTGTGGTGCCCGTCGCGGCTGAGGGATTCGTCTCTCGATCAGCCTCTCCTGGGACCTCGACCTCATGTCTTCCTCAAGCTTTGAAATCCGCCTCGAAACCGATGGCGACGCGCCCGTTCTGTCGCAGCTCTCGGCCGAGGCCTTCGGGCCCGGCCGCTTCACCCGCAGCGCCTACCGGGTGCGCGAGGGCGTTGCCGCCCGTCGAGGCGCTCTTCCTTGTGCGGCCAGCTCGATGGACGGTTGGTGGGCGGCATCCGTTTCACGGCGATCCGGATCGGCGACGAGGAGGGCGGCGGCTCTGCTCGGGCCGCTCATTGTCGACCCGTCGAATGACGGGCAAGGGATTCGGCAAGGCCCTGGTCGAGGAAGGATTGGCGCGGGCGCGCGCCGAAGGCTTCTCGCCTCGTGCTGCTCGTCGGCGACATGCCCTATTACGGCCGGTTCGGCTTCAATCCGGTTCCGCCGGGGCAGATCACCTTGCCGGGACCCGTCGATCCCGCGCGGCTGCTTGCTCTTGAGCTTGTCCCGGGCGCGCTGGCGGGCGCCGCCGGAGCGGTCAAAGGCTACGCGCGCTCAGTGACCTTCGCGGAACCAGGTGGCGGCCAGGAAGCCGAGCAGAAGGCCGAGCGCGAGGAATCCGGTGAAGAGCGGGAACAGGCGCACGCCCTTGACGTGATAGGCGTCGCGCTTGTGCAGCCCGAGCCAATCGTCGCCATGCATGACCTGGCCGCCGCGGAGCATGACGAGCCGCGGCAGCTTGGCCGCCTCGGCATCGTCGCGTCCGAGCCAGAAGCTGCCGCCGCCGGTCTCGTCGACGAGCGGCGACAAGCACCTCGTCGGTGGCGGTCACGGCGGAGAGCTCCCGCGCATTGGCGTTGCCGACCGTGACGACGCTGGCAAGGTCGCCCGAGGCGATGCGATAGACGCCCTGCTCGTTCGCGGTGATGGCCTTTCGCCATAGCCCGCGCTCGCCCTTGTCGAGGGTGACGCGTCTCTTCCTTGCCGGACGGCGCCGTCACCGTGACCGGTTCGACCTCGTCCTTGATCGAGCGCCGTTCGATGGAAAGCGTCTGGCCGCGGCTCGTCGCCTTCAGCGTCTCTTCCTCGAGGTCGGGCTCCTTCATCAGCCAATGGGCGAGCCGGCGCAGGAGGTCGGTGTAGGGTCCGCCGCCTTCATAGCCGCGCGCCCACAGCCAGGCATGGTCGGAGAGCAGAAGCGCCACGCGGCCCTCGCCGCGCTCGCCGATGACGAGAAGCGGCTTGTCTTGCGCGCCCTTCATCAGCACCTCGGCGTCGCGCGGATCGGCCTCGACGACGCGGAACCAGCGCCCCCAGGACGGCTCTTCGCCGGCCGCGCCCGGCAAGTCGCTGGTGACGGGATGCTTCTCGCCGAGCTCGGTGAGTTTCGGCTTGAACGGCTCCTCGACCACGCGGCCCGACGGCACGGCCGGAAGCACCTGACCGAGCGGCGTCCGGTAGAGGCTGAGCGGCGAGGCGTAGTCGTCGCCGGCCGAGACCAGCACGGCGCCGCCCTTCTCCACGTAGCGGGCGACATTCTCCAGATAGAGCAGGGGCAGCACGCCCCGCCGCTGGTAGCGGTCGAAGATGATCAGGTCGAATTGATCGAGCTTCTCCTGGAACAGCTCGCGGGTGGGGAAGGCGATCAGCGAGAGCTGATTGATGGGCGTGCCGTCCTGCTTCTCCGGCGGCCGCAGGATGGTGAAGTGCACGAGGTCGACCGAGGCGTCGGACTTCAGCATGTTGCGCCAGGTGCGCTCGCCGGCATGCGGCTCGCCGGAGACGAGCAGCACGCGCAAATTCTCGCGCACGCCCTCGACCGTCAGCACGGCGCGATTGTTGACGGTGGTGAGCTCGCCGGGGCCGGCTCGGCCTCGATCTCGACGATGTTGGGGCCGGCGTGATCGATATTGACCGGGATCGTCGACCTTCTCGCCGACGCGGACGCTCTGCGTCACCGGCGGCTGGCCCTGATGGGTGATGGTGAGCTTGACCGTGTCCGCCGGCCCCGCGCGCGGTCGTGTCGGTGACCTTGACCTCGATGTTCTGGCTGCTGCCGACGATGCCGAAGCGGGGCGCGCTCAGGACCTGGAGCCTGCGGTCGAATTCGCCTTGCTTGCCGGTCAGAAGCGCATGCACCGGCGCATCGAAACCGAGGCCCGCGGCGGAGGCCGGCACGTCGTGCACCTCGCCTTCGGTGATCATGATCACGCCGGCGAGCCGGTCGGGCGGCACGTCGGCAAGCGCCTGGGCGAGGTCGGTGAACAGCATGGTGCCGTCGCGCTCGCTGTCGGCTGAGATCGAGGTGGAGCGCACCCAGCGCACGTCGAGATTGGGAAAGGCCTTGAGCTGCTCCTCCAATTCCTTGCGGACCTCCTCGGTGCGCGCGGTGCGGCCGGCGATCGTCTGGCTCTGGCTGTCGTCGACGACGACGGCGACCACGTCGCTCAGCGGCTCGCGGTCCTCCTGCTTCAGGTGCGGATTGGCGATGGCGAGCAGCAGCAGCGCGTAGCTCACGAGACGCAGGATCGCGCCGCGGCGCGAGCGCCAGAACAGAAGCGCGAGCAGCACGGCGCCGAGTGCCGGCGAGCGCCCACAGCACGGGCCAGGGCACGAAGGGTATGAACTCGATCGACCAGCTCATGGCCTCACTGTCCCAATCGCTCGAGCAGGGCAGGGACGTGCACCTGATCGGCCTTGTAGTTGCCGGTGAGCGCGTACATCACGATGTTGACGCCGGCGCGGAACGCCATCTCGCGCTGCACCTCGCCGCCGGGCACCGTCGGATAGATCGGCCGGTTCGCCTCGTCGAGCGCCCAGGCGCCGGCGAAGTCGTTGGAGGTGATGACGATCGAGCTCACCCCGTCGGTGCGGCGGGAGCGCTCGCTGCGCTCGGCCTCGTCGACCGGCTCGGCCTCGACCCAAAGCGCGCCGCCGTCCCAGCGGCCGGGAAAGCTTCGCATCAGATAGAACGACTTGGTGAGGACATGAGCTCTCGGGCACCGGCTCGAGCGGCGGAATGTCGAGCTGGCCGATCAGGCGGTTGAGCGCCGCGCCTTGCGTGCCCGCAGCGGAGAGGCCGGTTTCATGGTCGCGCGTGTCGAAGACGATGAGGCCGCCTTGCTTCATGAAGGCATCGACCTTGGCGAGCGTCGCGTCGGAGAGCGGGCTCGCGTCCTCGCGCACCGGCCAATAGAGAACCGGGAAGAAGGCCAGCTCGTCCTTGTCGATATCGACGCCCATGGGTTCGGCGGGCTCGAGCGCGGTGCGGGCGCGCAAGACCTTGCTCAATCCCGCCAAACCTTCCTCGCTGGTGCGGTCGATCTCCGGATCGCCGGTGACGACATAGGCGAGGCGGGTGTGCAGCGCGGCCTTGCTGGCGAAATCGTCGGGCGATGCGGCTGGCCGTATCTTGCGGCGGCCTGTTGGGCGCCGGCAGGCGCGGGCCAGGAGGACAGAAGCGCCGCGGCGAAGAGGATGGCATCACGCTTGCAGCCGCGGCCCGGCGGCGGAAGCGAAAACCGCCGCTCAGCACCAGCACGGCGAGAATGTCGGCGACAAAAAGCGCAATGGCCGCAAGATAGAGCCAAGGCTCGAGCGCCATCGGCTTCTTCATGATGTAGCCGCTGACCGCGCTCGACCCTTCGATCGTGCCGATCGGCTTGAGCACGGTCTTGGCGGTGATGAGGTTGAAGGCGCGGGCGGCGCCGGAGGGACCGTAATAGCCGGGCGGATGATCGGGCCCGGGCACCGTGCTGTCGATCTTGTCCGGCGCGATTGGCAGCCGCGCGAAGCGGCGGCGTGGTGAGCTGGCCGAAGCCGTCGAGCGTCTGGAGCGGCGGAAGCGCGCCGGTCGCGGCGCTGCGCTGAGCGGCGGCGGAGGCTTCGCCCGAGGCGCTCTTGCCCGGCTCGAGCGCGACCTGGCTTGGACCGAGCGTCACCACGCGGCGCAGCATCTCCACGAACAGTCCCGAGAGCGGCAGATTCGACCAGTCGGAATTCGCCGTGACGTGGAACAGCACGATAAAGCCCTGGCCCTGCTTCGCGGCGGTGACGAGCGGCGTGCCGTCGGCAAGGCGCGCCCAGACCTCGGCTTCGCTCGCCACGGTGGGATCGGCGAGCACTTGCCGGTTGACCTTCACGTCTTCGGGCACGGCAAGACCGCGGAAGGGACTCTTGTCCTCGAACGGCGCAAGCGGCTGCGGCGTGCTCCAGGAGAGCGAGCCGCCGAGCGAGCGGCCGCCGCGGCGCAAGCGCCACCGGCAGCAATTCGTCGCCGCCTTGCTCGAGCCTCGGGCCGGCGAAGCGAATGAGCACGCCGCCCGACTTGACCCAGGCTTCGAGCTCTTCTTGCGTGCCGGCGACGAGCTTGCCGATATCGGCCAGCACGATGGTCGAGACCTTCTGCTCGATCAGGTCGTGAATGGCGTTGGCGACGTTGCCCTCGCTCGGCGCGATGACGTCGGCGTAGGGCGAGAGCGCGCGCTGCACGTAATAGAGGGGCGAGAGCAGCGGCTGCGCGGCTTCGCGCGATTCGCCCGAGACGATGCCGACGCGCTGCCATTGCGAGCGGGCGTCGAGCAGATAGCACGGCGCCCGCCGAACGCTCGCCGGCAATCTCGATGCGGGCCACCTGATTGCGGATCTCGAGCGGCAGATCGAATTGGACCGTGGTCTCGCGCGCGCCCTCTGGCCGATCGCGAAAGCGGCTTCGCCGAGAGGCTCGCCGCGGCCGGTGAGCGCCCTGACGGCGCCGGAGCGCGGCCCCTCGGCGCCGCTCAGGACGCGGGCGGCAAGCTCGCCGCCTTCGCCTGCAGCCTGTCCGAGGGCAAGCGCTGCGTCGTCCCGCTCGGGACGAAGCACGGACGAGGCTGCCGGCTGCGCCGGCAAGCTTGGCAAGAGCGCCGGCGAAGGCGTCGCCGTCGCCATAGTCGAGCCCGTCGGAGAGCCACAGCACGCTGTAGTCGGTCTTGCCGCCGAGCTCCTTCTCGAGCGTTGCGGCAAGCGCGGCGCGGTCGGGTGCGTAAGGCTCTGGGGCAAGACCGCCGACGCGTTCGCGCGCCTGATCGGGGCTCAAGGGATCGCTGACCGGCTGGCCGGGTGCGGAGGGCGCAAGCACGATGGTGCGGCCGTCGCGCGCGGCGCGGTCGATCGCCGCTTCGATCGCCTCGCGGCGCTCCGGCCCAATGCGCGGCCGACGCCCAGCCATTGTCGATGACGAGGAGAAGAGGGCCGAGCCGGTGAAGCTCTGCCGGTCGGGATTGAGCACCGGCCGCGCCAGCGCGAGGATGATCAAGGCGGCGAGCAGCATGCGCAAGGCCGTCAGCCACCACGGGCTGTGCGCCGGCGTCTCCTCCGTGGTCTTGAGATCCTTGAGGAGCCGGGTCGGCGGAAACACCACGAGCTGCGGGCTTGGCGGGGTGAGCCGCAACAGCCACCAGATGGCCGGGAAGCGCGGCAAGAGCCGCCAACACCCAAGGCTGAAGGAAGCCGATCGTGCCGATGGTCATCATGGCTGCCGGCCCGCGGTTCTCGTCGCTGCCCGCGACCGGCCGAGGCGGGCGATAGCGATAATCGCGCTCGAGCCCGGCAAGGCGGCTATGGACCGACAAGCACCGCCTCCTCGGGCGGGCGGTCGGTGTGATGGACGAGGAACGACCAGCCGAGCCGGCGCGTCATCTCGACAAGATCGGTGCGATGGCGCTTGAGCCGCTCCTGGTAGCGCTCGCGCAAGGTCTCGGCGCGGCCGGCGATCATCCGGTCCCGGCCTTCGCTCGCGGCGAATTCGGTGCGCCCGGCGTAGGGCAGCGTCTCCTCGGCGGGATCGAGCACCTCGATCGAGATGGCCGCGCACGCCTTGCGCGGCGATCTCCTCGAACCGCTCGGCCATGTCGGCGATCGGCTCAAGAAAGTCGCTGAACAGAAGGCATTCGGAGAAGCGGCTCAGCTTGGCGTTGGGCGGCAGGCTCGCTTCGCTGGTGTCGCCCATGAGCATCTCGGCGACGCGGCGGGCGGCGGCGCGTCCGGTGAAGGGCTGTCCGCCCATGAGACCGACGCGCTCGCCGCCGCGGGCGAGAAGCTCGGCAAGCGCGAGCGCCAGCACCACGGCCCGGCTTTCCTTGGAGACCTTGGCGAGCGAAGAGCGAAACCGCATCGACGGCGAGAGATCGACCCAGAGCCAGACCGTATGCGCCGCCTCCCACTCGCGCTCGCGCACGAAGAGATGGTCGGAGCTGGCCGAGCGGCGCCAGTCGATGCCGGTGACGCGCGTCGTTCTGATCGTAATGCCGGAACTGCCAGAAGGTCTCGCCGGGACCGGCGCGGCGGCGGCCATGCGTGCCGTGGGCGACGGTGTGGGCGACGCGCTGCGACTCGACCAGGAGCGCAGGCATGCGCGCCGCCAAGCGATGGGCTTCGGCTTCCTCGCCCGAAAATGGCTGAAGCATTTTCTCTCGCGAGTGACGGCCAAGCTCAGACTCACCCTAGCGGCTCGACAAGCCTCGCCACCATGTGGCTCATGTCGACGCCTTCGGCACGAGCGGCGAAGGTGAGCGCCATGCGGTGCTTGAGCACGGGCTCGGCAAGCTCGATCACGTCATCGACGGAGGGCGCCAGCCGTCCTTCGATCATGGCCTTGGCGCGCACGGCGAGCATCAGCGCCTGGCTCGCGCGGGGGCCGGGGCCCCAGGCGATCAGGTCGTCAAGCTCCTGTCGATGCCGGTGCCGGGCCGCGCCGAGCGCACGAGCTTCAGGATCGCGTCCACCACCTGGTCGCCGACCGGCAATTGGCGCACGAGACGCTGCGCCATCATCAGCTCCTCGGCCGAGAGAATGGTCTTGAGCGTGCGCTCCTCGACGCCGGTCGTGGCAAACAGCATGCGGCGCTCGGCGGCGGCGTCCGGATAGGACACGTCGATCTGCAACAGGAAGCGGTCGAGCTGCGCTTCGGGCAGGGGATAGGTGCCTTCCTGCTCGAGCGGGTTCTGGGTGGCGAGCACGTGGAAGGGGCGCGGCACGTCGTGACGTATGCCCGCCACGGTGACATGATGCTCCTGCATCGCCTGGAGCAGCGCCGACTGCGTCTTGGGGCTCGCGCGGTTGATCTCGTCGGCCATGAGCAACTGGGTGAAGATCGGGCCCTCGACGAAGCGGAAGCTGCGCCGCCCGGCCGCGCTCTCCTCCAGCACCTCCGAGCCGACGATGTCGGAGGGCATCAGGTCGGGCGTGAACTGGATGCGCTTGTTCTCGAGCCCCAGCACGGCGCCCAGCGTCTCGACCAGGCTCGTCTTGGCGAGGCCGGGCACGCCGATGAGGAGCGCGTGGCCGCCGGAGAGGAGCGTGATCAGGGCAAGGTCGATGACGCGCTCCTGGCCGAAAATCGTCGAGGCCGTGGTCTCGCGCACGCGTCTAATCTTGGCGCCAACCTCTTCGATACGATCGACGAGCTGGGATTCGGTTTGGGCAAGTGTTGTCATGGCTTCAGTTTGGCTCGATCCTGGTCGATAGGGAACTATAGGGCCAAAGGCCTCGGGAGGTAGAAGCACTTTGAGCGGCAATTCGGTCACAATCGTGTTGGTTCCGGCCTCCATGCGCCGAGCTCGCCGGTCGACGCGAAACTGCGGTCAGAGGCGGCTAGGCGATGCCTGACCAAGACGAAGGAGACGCTGTGGTAGCATCGGAAAAGGCCGGCGGCAAACGGCCTTCGGCAGCATTGCCAAAGCTTAATCTTTGCGGGGATATCGGGCTCAAGATCGGCCACGACGGGACCTGGTATTACCAGGGCGGCGCCGATCGGGCAGGAAAGGGCTGGTCAAGCTGTTCGCCTCGGTGCTTCGCCTCGAGGACGACGGGCGCTACTACCTGGTCACGCCGGTCGAGAAGGTGCCGATCGCGGTCGAGACGATGCCCTTCGTCGCGGTGGAGATGTGCCGGGAGGGGCGCGGGCGAGGGCAAAGCCTCACCTTCCGCAGCAATGTGGACGATCTGGTGACGGCGGGCCCTCGAGCATCCGCTCGGCTTTCAGCCCGGGACCGGCGGAGAGCTTCATCCCCTTCATTCTCGTGCGCGACGGCTTGAAGGCGCGGCTCGCCCGCCCGGTCTATTACGAGCTTGCCGCCTTGGCGATCGAAGCGTCCGGGATCCGAGGGGCCCGGGGTGTGGAGCGGCGGGACGTTCTTTCCGTTTCCCCTGGCGGAGGAGCGGCGGCTAGGCGGTCCGCCGTCGCCACTCGCTTTGTCGGCACAAGCGCCGCTATGGTGCTGCGCGCTTCTCCCGGCAAGGGGTTCCAAGCCACTCGATGTTGCGCATCGCGCTGATCGACATTCTTCTGTTCTCGCTGCCCTTTCTGATCTACGGGGCCTACATGGTCGCGGTGAAGGGCGTGGCGCCCGGCAGAGCTTTGGCAGGGCGCGCCGATCTTCTGGCTGCTGGCGGCGGGATGCGGGCTTCTGCTCGTCGTCATGGCGACGCTGATCCAATTCTCCGGCGGCAAGCCCGGCGGGACCTATCACCCGCCGAGCTCTGGAGGATGGCGTCATCAAGCCCGGCGAGATCGACTGACGGCGGCGCTCATGCCCGAGAACGCGCTCAAGCGCTCCTCCGCGCCCCCTTCGCTTAAGGACGCCGCGTGGCTGAAGCGTCCCGAGACGGCGCGCGTCTTCGCCGCGCTCGACGGACTCCGGCGTCGAGACGCGCGCGGTCGGCGGCGCCGTGCGCAACACCCTGCTCGGACTTCCCGTGACGGAGATCGACCTCGCCACCACGGCGCTCCCGGAACAGGTGATGGCGCTGGCGCGGAAGGCCGGCCTCAAGGCCGTTCCGACCGGGATCGAGCATGGCACGGTCACGGTCATCGCCGACGGCGTGCCCTTCGAGGTGACGACGCTCCGGCGCGACGTCGAGACCTTCGGGCGGCATGCGACGGTCGCCTTCACCGAGAATTGGGAGGAGGACGCGCGCCGCCGCGACTTCACGCTCAACGCGCTCTATGCCGGAAGCGACGGCACTGTGTTCGATCCGCTTGGCGGTTATGCGGATCTCGTCGCCGGCCGGGTGCGCTTCATCGGCGACGCCGAGGCGCGCATCAAGGAAGACTATTTGCGCATCCTGCGCTTCTTCCGCTTCAACGCCTATTACGGCAAGGGCCCGTTCGATGCCGGCGGGACTTCAGGCTTCGGTCAGGCTGCGCGGCGGGATGGCGCAGCTTTCGGCGGAGCGGGTCGCGGGCGAGGTCAGGCGCCTTCTCGTCGCGCCGCAGGCGATGCGCGCGATCGAGGCGCTGTTCGATTACGGGCTTCTCGCCGCGCGTGCTCGGCGGCGTGCCGCGGCTCGAGCGGTTCAAGCGGTTGGTCGCGATCGAGGAGGCGCTCGGGCGCAGCCGCGACGCCATGCTGAGGCTCGCCGCGCTTGCCGTTTTCGTCGCCGAGGATGCGGACGCGCGTGGCCGCGCGCTTGCGTCTCTCCAATGCCGAGCAGGCGGTGCTTGCGCTCGGTGCCGGAGACCATGCCGAGAGCGGCCTGCCCGAGGAGGACGCGGCCAAGCGGCTGCTCTACCGGCTCGGCGCGAGCGACTATTCGGCAGTCGTGCTGATCGCCTGGGCGGATTCAGGCGCCGCGCCGGACGACCGGAGCTGGCGCGAGGCATTGACCTTGCCCGAGCGCTGGCAGGCGCCCGTCTTTCCGCTCAGGGGATCGGACCTTGTGGCGCTCGGCGAGGTGGAGGGCCCGGCGCTCGGCGCGCTGCTGCGTCGGCTCGAGGCAGAATGGGTGGCTGACGGCTTCGCTGCCGATCGCGACCGGCTCATGGTCAGGGCCAAAGAGATCGTGCGCTGATCGGTCAGCGCCGCCCGAGCCGCTCGATCAGCGCGATGGCCGCGGCGGGAGCGCGCAGCTTCCCCTCATGGATGAAATAGACGAAGACGTCGCGCGGCTTGCTGTCGGGCTTATGCGTGGCATCGACAAGCGGAAGATCTTTGGGCGCTTCGCCCTGTCGCCCAGATCTTCGCGCGTCCCGCCCAGGCATCGAGGTCCGCCGGATTGTAGGCGGCCGCAAGCGTATCGTCGCCGCGCTGCAGCCGGGCATAGATGACGTCGCCGGTGATGTCGGCGATTGATGGCCACGCCTCGGCGTCGGTGTAGACCGCGCTCGCATCGTTGTCGCGGAGCAGCGTGACGAAGTCCGGGTGCGGAAACTCGCATGGCGCGCCTCGATGACATGATTGAGCTTCAAGCCCGTCGAGTTCGCGCGGCAAATGCGCGAGGAAGGCCGCGAAGTCCTCCCGGTCGAATTTCTTGAAGGGCGCGAATTGCCAGAGCACCGGCCCGAGCTTCGGCCCGAGCTCGGCAAGGCCGGAGGCGAAGAAGCGCTTGATGAAGGTGCCGGTCTCGGCCAGCACCTTCTGCTGGGTGACGAGACGCGGGCCTTTCACCGAGAAGACGAATCCCTCAGGCGCCGCGGCTGCCCAGGCGCGGAAGCTCTTGGCACTTTGCAGCCGGTAATGGGTGGCGTTGATCTCGATCGAGGTGAGGTGCTGCGCCGCATAGGCGAGTTCGTCGGCCTGCTTCAGGCCCTTCGGATAGAACACGCCGCGCCACGGCGCATAGCTCCACCCGCCGATCCCGACGCGGATGCGCCCTTCCTCTTGTCCGCGCGCCATCGGCTTAGAGTGCCTGAGCGAAAGCCCTGCTCAAGACTTTTCTTCGGCAGCCGCCCAAGCACAAAAAAGAAGAGCCGCGCCCTCATCGGCGCGGCTCGACTTACGCGAATCGTTACAAACGCTTACGCAACAGGACTTCTCTTTCGCATGATCTCTTCTGAGAACCGGCTTCTTCCACGTTTCCGGATCATGCTCAGAAGTCCATGTCGCCCATGCCGCCGCCTCCCGGAGGCATGGCCGGCGCCTTCTTCTTCGGCTTCTCGGCCACCATGGCCTCGGTGGTGATGAGGAGGCCGGCGACGGAGGCGGCATCCTGGAGCGCGGTGCGCACCACCTTGGCGGGGTCGATCACGCCCTGCTTGACGAGATCGCCGTATTCGCCGGTCGCGCGTTGAAGCCGAAGGCATAGTCGTCCTTGTCGACGATCTTGCCGACGACCACGGCGCCGTCCTCGCCTGCATTCTCGGCGATCTGGCGCGCCGGGGCCTGAAGCGCGCGGCGGACGATGTTGATGCCGACCTTCTGGTCCTCATTGGCGGCATTGAGCTTGTCGAGCACCTTCTGCGCGCGGATCAGCGCCACGCCGCCGCCCGGGAGGATGCCCTCCTCGACCGCCGCGCGGGTCGCGTTCAACGCATCGTCGACGCGATCCTTCTTCTCCTTCACCTCGATCTCGGTCGCGCCGCCGACCTTGATCACGGCGACGCCGCCGGCGAGCTTGGCCAGCCGCTCTTGCAGCTTCTCGCGGTCGTAGTCGGAGGTCGTGTCCTCGATCTGCTGCCTGATCTGCGCAACACGCGCCTCGATGTCGGCCTTCTTGCCGGCGCCGTCGACGATGGTGGTGTCGTCCTTGGTGATGACCACCTTCTTGGCGCGGCCGAGCATGTCGAGGGTCACGTTCTCGAGCTTGATGCCGAGATCCTCGGAGATGACCTGGCCGCCGGTGAGCACGGCGATGTCCTGCAGCATGGCCTTGCGGCGGTCGCCGAAGCCGGGCGCTTTCACCGCGGCGACCTTCAATCCGCCGCGGAGCTTGTTGACCACGAGCGTGGCGAGCGCCTCGCCCTCGACGTCTTCGGCGATCACGAGAAGCGGCTTGCCCGACTGCACCACGGCCTCGAGCAAGGGCAGGATCGTTTGCAGATTGGAGAGCTTCTTCTCGTTGATGAGAATGTAGGGGCTTTCCAGCTCGACGCGCATCTTGTCGGCGTCGGTGATGAAATAGGGAGAGATATAGCCGCGGTCGAACTGCATGCCTTCGACCACTTCGAGCTCGGTCTCGAGCGCCTTGGCTTCCTCGACGGTGATCACGCCGTCATTGCCGACCTTCTGCATGGCCTTGGCGATGATGCGGCCGATGTCCTGGTCGCCGTTGGCGGAGATGGTGCCGACCTGGGCGATCTCCTCGCTCGAGGTGACCTTCTTGGCCTTCGACTTCAGCTCGTTGATGACGGCGTTGACGGCGAGATCGACGCCACGCTTCAGATCCATGGGATTGGCGCCGGCGGCGACCGATTTCGCGCCTTCCTTGACGATGGCCTGCGCGAGCAGGGTCGCGGTGGTGGTGCCGTCGCCGGCGGTGTCGGAGGTCTTCGAGGCGACCTCGCGCACCATCTGCGCGCCCATGTTCTCGAACTTGTCCTCGAGCTCGATCTCCTTGGCCACCGTCACGCCGTCCTTGGTGATGCGCGGGGCGCCGAACGACTTCTCGAGCACGACGTTGCGGCCCTTGGGCCCGAGCGTCACCTTGACCGCATTGGCCAGGATATCGACGCCGCGGAGCATGCGCTCGCGGGCGTCTTGGCCGAATTTCACTTCCTTGGCTGACATTGCTGTTTCTCCGTTGGCTCAATCGCCGCTCTCCTCGACTTGTCACGCCAAGCGCGGACCGCGATGCAGGCGGCCTCAATCAAGGTCATCCTCGGCGGCTGTCTGCGGAAGCCACCTCAGGATGACGGATTTCGTTACGCGGCCTTCTTCTTGGCGACCGCGCCTTCGAGCACGCCGAGGATGTCGCTCTCCTTCATGATGAGAAGTTCCTCGCCGTCGATCTTGACCTCGGTGCCCGACCATTTGCCGAACAGCACGCGGTCGCCGGGCTTCACGTCGAGCGGCTGAACCTGGCCCTTCTCGTCGCGGGCGCCGGGGCCGACGGCGACGATCTCGCCCTGCTGCGGCTTCTCCTTGGCGGTATCGGGAATGATGATGCCGCCTCTGGTTCGTTCGTCCTCCTCGATCCGGCGCACGACGACGCGATCATGCAATGGACGAAACTTCATCTTGGCTCCTCCTCCGGGCAATTGTGATTGACTGGGTGTTCGCGCGGCAGCGCACCCGCGCGCTATGTAGATCGAGGCATTAGCACTTTCAAGGGACGAGTGCCAACGCCGCTAGCAATTTGCCGTCTCTGCTGCCAAGCGACTGATTTGACTTGGAAAATCTCTGGACGCAATCGGGTTGCGCCGGTTAACACTTGGCAAAACGCGAAAAACTCGACAAAGCAGGGACACAGAGATCATGGACGCTGCCTTCCTTCGCCAGATCGAGGGCTTCTCGCTGACCACGGCGGAAATCCTCTACCGCTTGCCGGATCACCCGAAGCTTCTGCAAAGCTATATCTGGCAGGACTACGATCTCGCCCCGCGCTTTCCCAAGCTCACCGATTTCCTCGATTTCTGGGACGCCAATCTCGACGGCGCGCTCTACCGCATTCGCGTGGCGCACCGGAGGCTGATCGCGCCCGCCGAGTTCAGCTTCGTCGAGGGCGAGCTCAGGCTGCATTAGCCCGCACGTCATCCTTCGAGGCTCGCTTCGCTAGCACCTCAGGATGACGAAGCTCGCTTCGCTCACATCTCAGGATGACGAGGCTCGCTCAATTCACCGTCATCCTGAGGAGGCCGCCGGAGGCGGCGCACGAAGGATCGGCGTATCGGGAGGCTCGCATCAGCCGTGCGGGTCTTGCGCCTCGCGCTCGGGGGTCGTCAGGGCGGGCTCGGCGTGGCAAGCTGCGACCAACGTTTAGCGGAGGCGGGACCATGTGGCGCTGGCTGGGACTTCTCGGCGGAGTGCTTGGCGTGGCCTTCGGCGTGGCGCTCGGCTTCTTCCTCTTTCCCTTCCTCTTTCCGCCGCCCGAGGCGATGGACCGGCTGACACAGGCCGAGGCAAGCGAGCTCGTGGCCAAGGGCGCGTTCATTCACGCCAATCCGAGCGATCCAATCCACTATGGGAAGGGCGGGGTCAGCGTCTATCAGGAGGTCGTGTTCCTGCACGAGGACTTCGAAGTGGGTCCGGGCCCCGCCTTCCACGTCTATCTCGTGCCGAATGCCAATATCAGAGACGCCGGACAGGTGACCGGCACGATGTTCGTCGATCTCGGCGGCTTGCGCGCCTTCAAGGGCAGCCAGAAATATCCGATCCCCGCCGGCGTCGACCTCGCCAAATTTCCGAGCGTCGTGATCTGGTGCCAGCAATTCTCGGTGCTGATTTCGCCCGCGGACTTGACGTTCGAACGCGGCTCTTAAGCGCTCAGCCGTGTGCCCCCGCCCGTCGTTCATCACGAGCGTCGGCTCGTGCCCGAACTCGTAGATATGAGCGTGCTCCCTCTCCAGGACCGGCTTCAGCGAGCGGAAGGCCCTCGGATAGAGATAGAAGGGCACGCGCGGGAAGAGGTGATGGATCAGGTGGAAGTTCTGGAACATGTAGAGCCAATTGACGATCGGCTCCATGATCTTGCCCTTCACCCAGAACACGTTGGTGTCGCGATAACGCTCATGCACCTCATGCGGCTGATGGGTGAGGTGGGCGAAGAAATAGATGATCAGCGCCGAGGCGAGGATGTGAGGGAAGATCCACAGCATCAGCACTTCGCGCCACTAGCCGAGCATCGAAAGACACAGCGCAATCCCATAGAAGAGCGCGTGCATCGCCACGATGTGCAGCGTCAGCGGCCGCATGCCGGGGATGTGCGCGTGGAAGGCGATGTGCTTCCAAAAATACTGGTGGTACCAGAACACGATGGTCAGGCAGCGCCACAGCACGAGGAACGGGTTGTTCACCGCCACCCAATGATCGGGATCGATCTCCGGGTTGTTGGTGTCGCGATGGTGGGCGAGATGCATGTAGCGGAAGGCCTTGTACTCGTGCAGCAGGATCACGCCGCACACGTAGCCGACGAGATGGTTGAGCCAGAGCCACCGCGAATTCTTGCCGGCGATGTTGCCGTGGCAGGCCTCGTGCAGCGGCGTCTGGTCGGCGTAGAGAATGAAGCGTGTTGAGGATCAGCCCGAGCCAGAGCGGGATGACGCCCATTGACCGCGAGAGTCGTGACAAGCGCGAAGGCGGCGACGATGCCGGCGGCGAGCAGCACGGTGGGCCACGCCACCATGCCCTGATAGGGTCTTGACCAGGGTTAGCGCCTGCCGGTCGGCGGGGGCGTTCGGCACGTCGCGCGCATTCTCGATTTCGGGTCCAACGGCCGTGACGAAACTCATGGTCCAGAGTTCCTTTTCATCCCCCCACAGCGGCGCTGCTCGGCCCGCAAAATCCGGGCCGGCGCTTCTCTCCGACTCATCCCAGAACGATGGAATTTTGCGCCGCCTTGCCGCCACATTCAAGACACATTGGGGCGCGGGGCAGCGCGAGTTGCCGTAGCGGTAAACGGCTCGTCAAAAATTTGGTGGCGAGCCGAGGCTTACGGGGCTGATGCGCAGAAAGCCGAGACAAGGCGGCTGGCCAGACCCGGCCGCAGCCCTGCGCGGCGGCGACCCGCGGGCTTACAAAAGATCGGCGGTCAGCTAGTAGCAGAAATGCGGGTAGCCGTCGTAGCCCATGAAGTAGCCGGTGTCCGGATTGAAGCTCCGGTAGCGCGCATCGCAATAGTCATACCACTCGGGCGTCCAGGGCGGCGGCCCGTAGGACACCGGGCCGTAATAGGCCGGAGGCGGTGGCGGCGGCACCACATAGACTTCGCGCGGCGCAAGCGCGCTGCCGATGATCGCGCCGATACCAAGGCCGACAAGGCCCGCGCCCCAGGCGTGTCCGTGTCCGTGGCCTGCCTCGGCCGGCGCCGGTAAGCCAAGCGGCCATCACGCCGATCAATGCCGCAGCGGCGATGGCTTTAACGGTTCCATTGATCATTGATTCTGTCCCTCATTGTTGGCGTGGCCCGCGAAGTGCCCCTTGGCGAGCCGGGTTTCCACGGATCGGGATCGAACGAGTGGAACCCCGATCCTTGGTGAAAATACGACCGCCAAAATGAATCAGCCGTTAAGCAACGGCTATCATGACGACGTGCCCTTCTGTCCTTCGAGGCTCGGGCTTCGCACTCCCATCTCGGAGTGACGGGCCTCGAAGCAGAACAAAAAAAACCGCCGGGGGCTCAGCCCGGCGGTCTCAATCGTCTTGCGCTTGCGCTAGTTCGCGAGCTGGACGTTCGCGGCCTGCTTGCCGCGGCCGCGACGGTCGTCCTCGATTTCGAAGGAGACCTTGTCGCCCTCGTTGAGGGCGGGCACGCCCGACCGCTCAAGGGCGGAAGCGTGCACGAAGACGTCCTTGCCGCCGTCCTCGGGCTGAATGAAGCCGAAGCCGCGCGCATGATTGAAGAATTTCACTGTGCCGTTGACACGAGCCATTGGGGAATTTCCTTTCCCGTTGAAGTTAACACAAACGGGCCGTAGGCCCCCGAAAGGGGATCCTTCGGCGTCTTGAGATGTCAGGAAAGGTCGTGCTCTTGAGGCGCGATAGTCACTTGCCGTCGTCCAAGTCCGCGCCCAAAGCCTTGGGCGCCCGGTAGCCGCAAATATGGGGGAAGTGGCGCCCCTTGGCAAGCCCGAAGTGGCCCTCAGCCATCACAAAACTTGGCGGAAATCCTCGCCCGAAATCTAAACCGCAGATGAACGGCGCCCTCAGGGAGGGTTCAGCCGCGAGGCCCTAGAGCTTTGAACCGGATGACGCGAAGCCGCGTCGAACGGGGTGCTCGGAGGGCTCGCAAATGTGAGAAGATCGTTGTGGTTCTGCTGCTGACGGCCCTCGCCCTGCTTGCTGCGCGGCTTGGCTTCGATGCCCCGGTCATCGAGACGCGGGTCGGGGAGGCGATCGGCATCACGGCGCCCGCCCCGGTCATGCCGCCGCTGATGTATGCCGGCGTCAGGGGGTAGCCAAGGCAAGCGCGAAAAGGGCGTCATTCCGGCGAAAGCCGGAATCCAGGAGCCGCATGCACTGAGTTCTTAATGCTGGATACCGGCTTCCGCCGGTATGACGATGTGCGGGTATGACGATGTGCGGCGATGACGAGTGCCGTCCGCCGAGGTTAGGGCCAGCGCACCAGAGGCGGCATCGAGGACAGGATCGACTCGACATTGCCGCCGGTCTTCAAGCCGAAGATCGTGCCGCGGTCGTAGAGCAGATTGTACTCGACATAGCGGCCGCGCCTGACGAGCTGCTCTTCGCGGTCGGCGTCCGTCCAGGGCGTTCGCATATTGCGGCGGACGATCTCCGGATAGATCAGAGAGGAACGCGCGGCCGACTTTCTGCGTGAAGTCGAAATCGGCCTTCCAGTCGCCGGTGTCGAGATAGTCGTAGAAGATGCCGCCGATGCCGCGCATCTCGCCCCGATGCGGCAGATAGAAATACTCGTCGCACCAGCTCTTGAAGCGTTCGTAATCGGCTGAGGGCTCGCCTGCGCAGGCCGCCTTCATCGCCGCGTGGAAATCGCGCGAGTCTTTATCCTCTTGCGTGCGGCGGCGCATCAGCACGGGCGTGAGATCGCCGCCGCCGCCGAACCAGCCCTTCGAGGTCACCACCATGCGCGTGTTCATATGGGCGGCGGGTGCGTTCGGATTCACCGGATGAGCGATCAAGGAGATGCCGCTCGCCCAGAAGCGCGGGTCGTTTTCGGCGCCTGGAATCTGCTTGGCGAATTCCGGGGCGAAGCTGCCGTGCACGGTCGAAATATGGCAGCCGACCTTCTCGAACACGCGGCCCGCCATCAGCGCCATCACGCCGCCGCCGCCATTCTCGCCGTCCTTCTCGGTGCGGGTCCAGGGCGTCTTCACGAACCGGCCGGGGGCCTTGCCTTCAGCAGCCGGGCAGGCCGTCGGCCTCATCCTCGATCGCCTCGAGCGCGGCGCAGATCTCGATCGCGCAAATGCTCGAACCAAAGCCGGGCACGCTCCTTCCGCGCCGGGCTGACGGGCTCCGGCGGAATTGACCGCGTCGAGGTTCTCTGGTCCATCGCCCAGGCCTTACTGCCGTGCAGGCCGCCGGGTCAATGGCATGGTGCGCTGCGCTTGGGGGGCCTTGATCGGGGTCAAAGCCCGTACGCGCGGTCCTTTGTCGCCAGGCCGTGGACGGCCGGGCGCTGTGCGCCAATTTGCCCGAGTTGGCCCCCTGGACAACCCTGAGGGCTGATGCAAGAAACCAGCGGCGAGAAGGCCGGTTCGCGGCAGAAAGAGCAACCTCGAGAGGCAAGTCGCGGTGGTCCGGCACTTGCCGCCGCCCGTCGCATCGTCCTCGGGCTTCGACCCGGATTTCGCGTGAGAGCCTTAAATCTTCTAAATTAAGTTGTCCCCGGAGCTTTTCGGCCTGTGGCCAGTCACGACATTCCCGTTACTTCTCCTGCCGACAATGACGAACCGACGCGGCGCGACGTCATGTTGATCGCGGCCGGCGGCTTCGCCGCGGTCGGTGCTGCGGCGGCGCTCTGGCCGCTGCTCGATCAGATGAATCCCGACGCTTCCACCCTGTCGCTCGCAACGACCGAGGTCGATATCTCCCCCGTCGAACCCGGTCAGGCGCTCACCGTGATGTGGCGCGGCAAGCCGGTCTTCATCCGCCACCGCACCGATGAGGAAATCGCCAAGGCCAAAGCGACGCCGCTCGACGACCTGATCGATCCGTTAGCCCGCAACGCCAATCTTCCCGCCGACGCGCCGGCCAGCGACGACAACCGCGCGGCGAAGGACCGCGAGCCGTGGCTGGTGATGATCGGCGTCTGCACCCATCTTGGCTGCATCCCCAAAGGGCAGGCTGTCGGCGACTACAAGGGTGAGTACGGCGGCTGGTTCTGTCCCTGCCACGGCTCGCAATACGACACCGCAGGCCGCGTGCGGATCGGGCCTGCGCCCGAGAATCTGGCGATCCCGCCCTACAGCTTCGTCTCCGACCAAAAGATCAAGATCGGGTAGGGCGTCGATGGCGCACCCCTCGAGCTACCAGCCCAACTCCGGCATCGAGCGCTGGCTCGACGCGCGGCTCCCGATCGTGCGGGTGATCCATGATCAGATCTTGGTTTTCCCGACGCCGCGGAACCTCAACTACTGGTGGACCTTCGGCGGCATCCTGACCTTCATGCTGGTGGCCCAGATCGTTACCGGCGTACCGCTCGCCATGCACTACGTGCCGACCGAAGAAGGCGCGTTCGATTCCGTCGAGAAGATCATGCGCGACGTGAATTGGGGGTGGCTGCTTCGCTACGTCCACGCGGTCGGCGCCTCGATGTTCTTCCTCGCCGTCTACATCCACATTTTCCGCGGCCTTTATTACGGCTCTTACAAGGCGCCGCGCGAGGTGTTGTGGATCCTCGGCGTGCTTATCCTCATGCTGATGATCGCCACCGCCTTCATGGGATATTCGCTGCCATGGGGGCAGATGAGCTTCTGGGCCGTCACCGTGATCACCAATCTCTTCTCGTCGCTCGACGCGGTGATCCCGGGGCTCGGCACCACGCTCGTAGAGTGGATCTGGGGCGGGTTTGCGGTCGGCGAGCCGACATTGAAGCGACTCTACGCGCTGCACTATTTGTTTCCGTTTCTCATCGCCGGTGTCGTCGCCCTCCATATCTGGGCATTGCACATTCCCGGCAATAACAACCCAACGGGCATCGACGTGAGATCGCCGAGAGAAACGGTGCCGTTCCATCCCTATTACACGATCAAGGACGGCCTGGCGCTGGTTGCCTTCATCCTCGTATTCGCGGCCGTGGTGTTCTATGCGCCGAATTCTCTCGGCCATCCCGACAACTACGTACCGGCCAATCCGCTGCAGACCCCGCCGCATATCGTGCCGGAATGGTATTTCCTCCCCTTCTACGCGATCTTGCGCGCCATCCCGAACAAGCTGTTGGGCGTCGCCGCGCTGAATGGCTCGATCCTCATTCTGTTCTTCGTGCCCTGGCTCGACACGTCAAGGGTGCGATCGACCAGCTACCGGCCGGTCTACAAATGGTTCTTCTGGGCTTTCGTGCTGACGTGCGTCGCGCTCGGCTATCTCGGCGCTCAGGCTCCCGAGGGATGGTATCTCGTGTTCGGGCGCATCCTCACCGTCTACTACTTCGCCTTCTTCCTCGTCGTGATGCCCGTTGTCGGCCGGATCGAGAAGCCGCGCGCCCTACCGGGCAGCATCACCGAGCCCGTGCTCGGGCCCGAGGCGATGCAAACGCCGCAAGCCAGGACGCCGCGCAAATTCAAGACGGAGGAGGTCGGCTGATGCGATCCTCCGGCTTCGTTCTCACCGCAGCCGCCGCGTTGCTGCTCGCCTTGTTGGCCCAAGCGGCGCCGAGGACGCGTCCGGCACGCCGGCAAGCAACAATCATGAGCCG
The DNA here is from genome assembly GCA_963776655.1 of uncultured Alphaproteobacteria bacterium. Classification (GTDB taxonomy): domain Bacteria; phylum Pseudomonadota; class Alphaproteobacteria; order Rhizobiales; family Methyloligellaceae; genus Methyloceanibacter. The sequence goes on from CAVZNL010000006.1 coordinate 352,720, forward strand.
GAAATCGTGCGCCAGAGCTGGAGCTTCTCTCCGCCTCTCGGCACCTATGACAACGCTCAGCTTCAGCGCGGCTTCAGGGTCTACAAGGACATCTGCGCGAATTGCCATTCGATGCGGCTCCTGTCCTACCGCAATCTTGGCGAACCCGGCGGGCCCGAATTCTCGCCCAAAGCCGTGGAGGTCATCGCCTCGCAAGTCCAGGTCACCGATGGGCCGAACGAGAAGGGCGAGATGTTCCAACGTCCGGCGCGGCCGTCGGACCGGTTTCGGTCACCCTTCGCCAACGCGCAAGCGGCGCGCGCGGCCAATAACGGCGCGTTGCCGCCCGATCTTTCGGTCATCGCCAAGGCGCGGCCGGGCGGTCCCGACTACCTCTATGCGCTGCTCACCGGCTATGTCCCGCCGCCGCAAGGTTTCAATGTGGCCCAGGGCCTGCACTACAATTCGGCTTTTCCGGGCCACCAGATCGCCATGGCGCCGCCGCTCCGCGATGGCCTCGTTGCCTATACCGACGGCACCAAGCCAACCGTCGACAATTATGCGCGGGACGTGTCCGCCTTTCTGATGTGGGCAGCAGAGCCCAAGCTCGAAGAGCGCCATGCGGTCGGCGGGCGGGTCATGATCTTCCTGATCGTCTTCCTGGCGGTCATGTATCTCGCCAAGCGAGCGGTATGGGACCGAATCCACCACGGCGAGAAGCAGCGCACGGCGTAAGAACCGGCGGCACCCGATCGGCTGTTATCCCTCGTCCGTTCAGGTATAAGGAGCGCCCATGAAACGCGCGCTGCTCGCCCTCGCACTCGCTTTCTGCATTCTTCCCGCGCAGGCCGCCGGCGAGTCCCAAACGCCGCGCGACATGGTGCTGCTGACCGTGGGCGGCCTGGTCGGCAAGACCAACCGTGGTCCCCTCGATGAGAAGCGCGACGTCGTGCTGGCGAAGTACAAGGCCGCTTTCAAGAACGCCTTTGCCTTCGACCGCTCGATGCTGCTTGCCCTTCCGCAAGGAACGGTGACCGCGCAACCCACAGAGTTCGACAAGCCTGCGACCTTCACCGGGCCGGTGCTCCGCGAGTTGCTCGGATTTCTCGAGGCGGCAAAGGTCAAGGTCACGTTCATGGCGCTCGACGGTTTTACCGGATGGCTTGCGCCCGAGGATATCGCCGGGGCGGACTGGATCCTTGCGCTCTCCGCCGACGGCGTTCCGCTTGGCCTCGGAGATCAGGGGCCGATTTGGCTGCTCAGAAGCGGCGGGCAAAAGGTCAATGCCGAAGATTCCACGCATGCCGACTGGGTCTGGAGCGTGTTCTATATCCATATCGGTGAATGAGTTTTTAGGCGGCGCGTCCTTCACTATCGTCACCGCCCGTGCTTTTGCGGGGAGGTCGGAGAAAGAATGGTCAAAGCGGTGCTCGGGGTCATTGGCGGCTCGGGTCTTTACGACCTGCCGGGCCTCAAGAATGTGCGCGAGGAACGGATCGAGACGCCCTGGGGCGAGCCGTCGGCGCCGCTCAGGATCGGCGAGATCGACGGGCTGCCGATCGTATTCCTGTCGCGCCACGACAAGGGGCATCGGCTGTCGCCGAGCGACATCAACTACCGGGCCAATATCGATGCGCTCAAGCGGGCGGGCGTGACCGACCTCGTTTCGCTTTCGGCTTGCGGCTCCTTCAAGGAGGAGCTGCCGCCGGGGACTTTCGTTCTTATCGATCAGTTCGTCGATCGCACCTATCACCGCCACAGCTCCTTCTTCGGCAAAGGCTGCGTGGCACATGTGTCGATGGCCCATCCGGTATCGCCGCGGCTCCGCCTGCACCTGGCCGAGGCCGCCGATGCGGAGGGACTCGCGGTCGTCAGGAGCGGCACCTATGTTTGCATCGAGGGCCCGCAATTCTCCACGCTCGCCGAAAGCCTGACCTATAAGGGCCTGGGTTACTCGGTCATCGGCATGACCAACATGCCCGAGGCCAAGCTCGCCCGCGAGGCGGAGCTTTGCTACGCCACGGTCGCCATGGTCACCGATTACGATTGCTGGCATCCCGACCATGACGCCGTCACCGTCACCGACATCATCAAGGTGCTGATGGCGAATGCCGAGAAGGGGGCGCGGCTCGTGGCAAGGCTCGCAAGGACCTTTCCCCGTGAGCACGAGCCTTGTCCCATCGGCTCGGACCGCGCGCTCGATACCGCCATCATCACCGCGCCCGAGGCACGCGACCCGGCGCTTCTGAGGAAGCTCGATGCGGTAGCGGGCCGCGTGCTTAAACCCTGAAGCCACGCGCCCGTCGTGGTGAGGTGCCCGGCCGTCCTTCGAGGCTCGGCTCACGCTCGCACCTCAGGATGACGGCCGGGCCTCGAACCACAGCCGGACTGCGAGCCTCGGCTAGCCAGCCGCGCCTGCTTCGACTATAGGCTCACGCGGGTGCCGTTTCGCCGCGAGCCAATCTTACGGAGGTTCCTTGATGAATTTGTCGGACGATCTCGATCTCAAGGACCTCGTGCGCAGCATACCCGACTATCCCAAGCCCGGCATCGTGTTCCGCGACGTCACGACATTGTTCGGCCATGCCAACGGCTTCAGGGCCTGTGTCGAGCAATTGGTCAGGCCCTACACCGATCGCAGAGTCGAATCCGTCGCCGGCATCGAGGCGCGCGGCTTCATCCTGGGCGGCGCCGTGGCGGATCGCCTGCGGTGCGGCTTCGTGCCGATCCGCAAGAAGGGCAAGTTGCCGGCTAAAGCCATCGGTCAGGACTACGAGCTGGAATACGGTATCGACGTCATCGAGATCCACGAGGATGCCATCAGCGCGGGCAAGCCGGTGCTGCTCGTCGACGATCTCATCGCCACGGGCGGCACGGCGGAAGCGGCGGTCAAGCTTCTCCGCAAGCTGAAGGCCGACGTGGTGGGCGCCGCCTTCGTCATCGACCTGCCCGATCTCGGCGGGTCGACGCGGCTCGCCGGACTCGGGGTCGAGTGTCATACGCTGATGTCCTTCGCGGGCCACTGACTGCGGCCGGACCGTCCCCTGTCGCCTTGCGGGAGAGGGCGGCGAGCCGCTCTCATGTCGCGACTCTTCTTTGGCCGCGAGCTATGTTAAGCGGGGACATGAACATCGACGGCAAGCCTTATCGCACGATCTGGCTCAACGAAGACGGCAAGTCGGTCGAGATCATCGACCAGACCAAGCTGCCGCATCGCGTTCGAGACCGTGACGCTTCGCACCCTCGACGATGCGGCGCGCGCCATCGCCACCATGCAGGTGCGGGGGGCGCCGCTGATCGGGGCGACCGCCGCTTACGGGGTCGCGCTCGCGCTCCGCGACGACGCGTCCGACGAGGCGCTCGACCGCGCCTGCGCGGCGCTCGCGGCCACGCGCCCGACCGCCATCAATCTCCGCTGGGCGCTCGATGAGATGCAGAAGGCCGTGCGCAACCAGCCGCGCGACAAGCGCGTTGCGGCGGCCTTCGCCCGCGCCGCCGCAGATCTGCGACGAGGATGTCGAGACCAACCGCAGGATCGGCGAGCACGGGCTCGGGCTCATCCAGGCGCACGCCGAGAAGAAGGGCGGAGCGACCGTCAATATCCTCACCCATTGCAACGCCGGCTGGCTCGCTTGCGTCGATTGGGGCACGGCGCTCGCGCCCATCTATCGCGCCCATGACGAGGGCATCGACGTGCATGTCTGGGTGGACGAGACGCGGCCGCGCAACCAGGGCGCCTCGCTCACCGCGTTCGAGCTCGGCGCGCATGGCGTGCCGCACACGCTCATCGCCGACAATGCCGGCGGCCATCTGATGCAGAAGCGGCAGGTCGATCTCTGCATCGTCGGCACCGACCGCACCACGGCCACCGGCGACGTCGCCAACAAGATCGGCACCTATCTCAAGGCGCTCGCCGCGCGCGACAACCAGGTCCCGTTCTTCGTGGCGCTGCCCTTCTCGACCATCGATTGGAACCTGACCGATGGCAGCACGATCCCCATCGAGGAGCGCGGCGCCGAGGAGGTCACGCGCATGACGGGCCGCCTGCCGGACGGCAGCGTCGCCACCGTCGAGATCGCGCCGCCGGGGACGCCTGCCGCCAATTACGGCTTCGACGTCACGCCGGCGCGGCTCATCACCGGCTTCATCACCGAGCGCGGCGTCGCGCCCGCCACGCGCGACGCACTTGCCACGCTCTATCCCGAGCACCGGAAGGGGCAGGGGACCTGACCGGCCCATGACACCGGCCTTCACCCATTGCGCGCTGCATGTGCGCGATCTCGAACGGTCGATCGCCTTCTATCGCAGCTATTGCGGGCTCGAGCTCGTCAAGCGAGCACGGCAAGGGCGAGCGGCCGCACGGTCTGGCTCGCGAGCCCGGGCGCGGAGAGCCGTTTCGTGCTGGTCCTGCTCGGCGGCGGGCCCGGCGCACACCCAAGACGAAGGGGATATGACCCATTACGGTTTCGGCGTGCCAACGCGCGAGGACGTCGACCGGATTGCCGAGCGCGCGCGCAAAGACGGTTGCCTCCATTGGGAGCCGCGCGACTATGCGCCGCCGACCGGCTATCTCTGCGCGGTGAAGGACCCCTCCGGCCACGTCATCGAGTTCAGCCACGGGCAGCCGCTCGGCCCGCATCAGGATTAGGGCCGGGCGACGGCTAGAACTTGTCGTAGGTCACGCAGCAGCAATCCTTCAGTCCGTCCTCACGCAGTTTGCAGGAGACCTTTTCTTCGACACCCCGGCAGGCTTGCGGGAGGGCGTCCGCAGCGAGCCCGTTGCTGCAGGCCGAAGCGGTGTAGCGAACGCAATTGCCGCCCAGCAACTCCGAATTCTCCGGGCACTGGCAGTTGGGCGGCGTGCCGACCATGCCGCCCCGACATCCGGTCGTCGTATCGGATGTCCAGCCTTGAGCGCCTTGCCCGCCATCGGGGCTCGGCGGGGTCCCCTCGGGTGAATTGCCTTGAGGCTCTTCTGGGCTCCCCGGAGTCGCACTCTTTCCGAACTGCTTGCCCCCGCGAGCCGGCCTGCACTGGAACTTGCCGTCGAACACGCCGCATTCGATCGCGACCTCGACGATGAACTCCCGCTCATGCGCCGATGAAGGACTGATGGCCTGCACGAAAGCCCCCGCGCCATGACCGCCGAGAGCGATGAGCGGCAGCGAGATGAGGGCCGGTAGAATAACGGCGCCAAGCATGCGCATGACAATCCCTCCGCCACGTCCCGCCATAATGGCACAGGAACGGGATCATGGCAGCCGGACTTCGCGGAACGATCAGCGCGAAAGCCAACGCTAGGCGCCGGCGCACAAATCGGGGCCTTGCCAGAGGCCGTTCGGCTTGTCACCATGGCATCCTTAAGGCTTGCGCGGGTGGGTGCGTCAGGAGCCTTCTCCGCGCGGGTCATAACCGCAAGGGAGGAGATCATGGGCCAAGCGCAGGGCCAACCAGCCCGCAGCGCCCGCTGCATCGCACTGGTTGGCCCCTATCTCAGCGGAAAGACAACGCTTCTCGAAGCCATTCTCGCCCGCACCGGCGCCATCACCCGTCAGGGCTCGACGGCCGGCGGCAACACGGTGGGCGACGCCTCCGACGAGGCCCGGCATCACGGCATGAGCGTCGAGCTCAACGCGGCCACCGTCGATTTCCTCGGCGATAGTTTCACCTTCCTCGACTGCCCCGGCTCGATCGAGTTTCAGGCCGACGCGGCCCATGCGCTGACCGCTTGCGACGCCGCGGTCGTGGTGTGCGAGCCCGACGAGAAGAAGGTTCCCGCGCTGCAACTGATCCTCAAGCAGCTCGAAGATCGCGGCATCCCGCATTTCCTCTTCATCAACAAGATCGACAAGGCGGAGGCGCGCGTGCGCGATATCGTGCCGATGCTGCAACCCGCCAGCACCAAGCCGCTCGTCCTGCGCCAGATCCCGATCTGGGAGAACGACATCGTCACCGGCTTCATCGATCTCGCGCTCGAGCGCGCCTATGTCTATCGCGAGCATGCGCCGAGCGAGGTCATGGCGATCCCCGACGCTCTCGCCGCGAGCGAGAAGGAGGCGCGCTTCTCCATGCTCGAGAAGCTCGCCGACTACGACGACGAGCTGATGGAGCAGCTGCTGGAGGATGTGCCGCCGCCGCGCGACAAGGTGTTCGACGATCTCTCCAAGGAGTTCCGCGACGGGTTGATCTGCCCCGTGTTCATGGGGTCGGCGGAGAACGGCAACGGCATCTTCCGGCTGCTCAAGGCGCTGCGGCACGAAGTCCCTTTTGTCCAAGTCACAGCTAAGCGGCTCGGCGTCGACAAGGCGCCGTCTTGCGCCTTCGTGGCCAAGACCTTCCATACCGCCCATGGCGGCAAGCTGTCGCTCGCCCGCGTGCTCACCGGCAGTTTCGCCGACGGGACCACCGTCTACGGTGCGAACGGCGAAGAGCGTATCTCCGGCGTCTTCACCGTCATGGGCCAGGAGCCGACAAAGCGCGGCGAGGCGACGGCCGGCGATACGGTCGCCTTCGGGCGTCTCGACAGCATCAAGACCGGCGCCACGCTGACCGAGGAGAAGGGAAAGAAGGCCGCCATCGAAACGGCGGTAACGGCCAGCCCCGTGTTCGGTCTCGCCATCGCCGCCAAGGAGAAGAAGGACGAGGTGAAGCTCACCGCCGCCATCGCCAAGATCATCGAGGAGGATCCCTCGATCTCGCTCACCCACAGCCAGGACATGGGCGAGATGGTGCTGTGGGGACAGGGCGAAATGCATTTGCGCGTGGCGCTCGAGCGGCTGGTCCGCAAATACGGTATCGACGCCTCGACCCGCCCGCGCCAAATCCCCTACAAGGAGACCATTCGCAAGTCGATCGAGGTGCGCGGCCGCCACAAGAAGCAATCCGGCGGGCACGGCCAGTTCGGCGACGTCGTGGTCACGATCAAGCCGCGTCAGCGCGGCGCCGGCTTCGAGTTCTCCGACGAGATCACCGGCGGGGTCGTGCCGAAGAACTATATTCCCTCGGTCGAGATCGGCGTGCGCGACTTTCTCGGCTCCGGCCCGCTCGGCTTTCCGGTGGTGGATGTCGCCGTGTGCCTGATCGACGGGTCCTACCACTCGGTCGATTCTTCGGATATGGCGTTCCGTCAGGCCGGCCGTATCGCCATGAGCGAAGGCATGCCGCAAATGCTCGCCCGTCCTGCTCGAGCCGATCATGGCGGTCGAGATCGCGGTGCCGTCGGAGGCCACGGCGAAGGTCAACTCGATTGTGTCGTCACGGCGCGGGCAGATCCTCGGTTTCGACTCGCGGCCCGGATGGACCGGCTGGGACGTGGTCGAGGCGAACCTCCCCGAGGCCGAGATCCAGAACCTGATCGTCGAGTTGCGATCGGCGACGGCGGGGGTCGGGACCTTCAGCGCCAAGTTCGACCATCTGGCGGAGCTGACCGGAAAGGCCGCCGATCACGTTCTGGCGAGCCGCGGCTCAAAGGCGGCGTAGAGGCGCATTTCGGCCTGTAACGATTGAATAAGCTTTTGCGCGCTAGCTTCGCGCCGCCCGAAAGCATGGCGTCCATTGGCGTTGATCGTACGTTGCCGAAAGAACTCTTCCCACCGCGCTCTACCGGTTCCGACAAGCGCTTTAGCCGGTCCGTCTTTGCCCTTGCCAGCTTGGCCGCGGCCGCGATCCTGGTGTCGATCGTCGCCGTCCCCCAATGGCTCTCGCAACAGGCGCGCTGGGAAGTGCTCCGCTCGCATGTTGGAGAAATCGGCCAAGTCGCCGCCAGCGTCGTCGACGGGGACCTCCACCGCCGCTTGCTTGACCCCAAGAACTACAGCGAAGAGCTCTACGCGCGCGCGCTTGCACCTCTCGTGCGTTTACACTCGGCAGACCCCGACATCTTTTATGTGTACACGATGGTCGATCGAGGCGGCGTTGCGCATTTCATCCTCGACACCGCCACCTCTCCCCGCCTGCGTACCAAGCACGGGCTGCGCGCCTCGGCCTATAATGAGCCGTTTGAGGTCCGCGAGGCGAACGACGACGACTGGCTCGAGCGGGTCGCCGCGGGAAACACCTACGTCACGCCAACTTTCGAGGAGGATGATTTCGGGACCTTTCTGACGGCCCACGCGCCCATCTACGACAGCGGGGGCCGCTACAGCGGCTTTGTCGGCGTCGATTTCGACCTGCAATATTATCTGACCCGGGAGGCGCGCTTCCGCTCCATTGCCATCGCCACGCTCGGCGCGGCGCTGCTTCTGGCCCTGGCGATCGGCTATGTGGTGGCCGTCTATCACGGCGCCTTGCAGCGCCGCATGCGCGAGCTCTTCGACACTTCGATTCGCGACAGCCTGACCGGAATGCTCAACCGCCGCGGCGCCATGGACGTCATGAAGAAGACGGTGGAGCGGTACAACGGACGAAGCGCGATGTTGATCGTCGATATCGACAATCTGAAGCTGATCAACGACATGCGTGGCCATGCGACCGGCGATGCCGTCGTCGCGCGGACCTCCGAGGCCATTCGCGCAAACCTGCGCGCAGGCGACGAATGTGCGCGGCTTGGCGATGAGTTCCTGATCTTTGCTCCCGACCGCGACACCGCGGGAGCCAGGGAGATGGCCCATCAAATCCTTGGCCGGCTCTCCGGAGGAATGCCGCTCGCGGGCGCTCCGTCCAGCATATCGATTGGCATCGCCGTCAGCGATGGCGCCGAGACGGACTTCACCCAGATGCACCGCCATGCCGACGCGGCTCTGAACCAGGCGAGAACGGAAGGTCGGAATCGCATCGGCGTATTCGAGCCACGGATTGCAGCGGAGCCAGAACCGGAGCCGCCTCCGCCGTTACGGCATAGGCCTGGTGCCGCCCTGAGCGCGTGAGCCACGGCGCCGGCAATACCGGACCTAGACTTTCGACGATTGCCCGCTTCGGGACATGCGCCGCAGCCAATGCACGGCCAGCCACAGCACGGCGATGACGGCGAGCAGCGTGAGGATCGGCGCTGCGAGCGCGAGCAGGGAGACGACAAGCGAACCGCCAAACTCCGCCGATGCGATGGCTGCGTTTCCGAGCCCACCGGTGAACACGGTGGATTTCGCCCGGGCGACCGTGGTCACGGACTGGGTCAAACCGGCGACGCCGCCGCCCGCGATGATCGCCGCCGCCCATTTCACCATTGGCGGCAGGTCCGTCATCACCGCCGCGGCAATGACCGTGCCCGCGACGAAGGCGGCGGGCGTTGCCAAACTATCGAGAAGATTGTCAACGCCGGGAATGTAGTAGGCGAGGATTTCCACCACCGCCGCCACGCCGAGCAACATGAGCGCCGGCAGCGTGCCGAGCCATGCGAAGTTTTCACTTAGAGGAAGATGCCCGGTATAAGCCGCTGCGCTCGCGACCAGCATCGGCACGAAGAGGCGCAGTCCGGTCGCCGCCGCGAGCCCGATGCCGAGGGCGACCGACAGAGCGAGATCGAATTCCGACATGGCCTCAACTAGCACGTTTCGGGTTTCGCGCCACGGGGCAGGACTAGTCTCCGGCGCGCGGGTTCGCCTGGCGCCAGTCTGAGGGGCGCTCGAAGCTTCCGCGCCAGATGCCGCGCTTTGCGCCTTGCGCCTCCGCCTCGGCATCGCGATAGGGATTGCCGGCGGCGCCGCCGAGATCGACGGCATAACCGTCGCGCACCATCGCCTCGCCGAGATCGGGCACGCCCTCGGCGCTGCAGACCGCGACGACGCGACCGAACCATCGATGGCGCGTGCCTCGCAATTCACATTGCCGCCCTTGATCGAGGTCGTGAGCTTGGCTTTCGCCGCGCGGCCGCAGAGCCAGGACCTTGCCGTTGGCCTCGGTGCAGGTCTGGTGAAGCTCGGGCGCGTCGATGCCGAACAGCCGGTATTCGGCTCCGTTGGCCGCCCGGATCGTGTCGCCGTCGACGGAGACGATTTTCGCGCCGGGGCCGAAGGGGGACACCTCGACGGTGCAATAGCGCTCAATCAGGATCACGACGATCACGACGAGCACGAGCGCGATCAGCTTGCCGAGCGCCTGGGCAAGCGCGCGGGATGACTGTCCCTCGGTCTCCTGGCCTTTTCGTCCGGTCACGCTTTGAGCAGGTAGCGCAGATTCGCCGGCGCGGCGAGAAGTCGAGCCTCAGGCGCTAGCTCCCATCGATGCGCCTGCCGATGATGGCGATCGCCTGCTGATAGACGCCGGCCGCGTTCCAGCCCTGGATGGCGGCGAAGTTGGGCTCGCCGGGCTGATAGCCGGCGCCTCTGACCCAACCATGGCCTTTGAGGAAATTGGCGGTCGAGGCAAGCGCGTCGGCCTTGGTGTTGAGATTGATGACGCCGTTGCCGTCGCCGTCGACGGCGTAGAGCAGGACGCTCTTCGGCAGGAACTGGGTCTGGCCGACCTCGCCATGCATGGCGCCGCGCGTCGCGCCGCTCAAGACGCCGCGATCGACCAGTTGGAGCGCCGCATAGAGCTGGTCGGTGAAATATTCGGGCCGGCGGCAGTCATAGGCCAGGGTGGCGACCGCGGAGATGGTGGGCTGATTGCCCATGAAGCTGCCGAACGCGGTTTCCATTCCCCAGATGGCGATGAGCGGGCCGGCGGGCACGCCAAAACGCTTCTCGAGCGAGGCGAACAGGCGCGGCATTGGCCGATTTCATCGACTTGCCACGGGCGGCGATGGCCGGGCCGCCTCTCTTGGCCATGAACTGATCGAGGCTCAGCTTGAAGCTCTTCTGGCCGCGGTCGGCCCTGATCGTGCCCACCGAATATTTGGTCGCCATCAGCGCCGCGATCGCCTTGGGTCCGACGCCGTTGCCCGAGGCCTCGCCGGCGAAGACCTTCTTCCAGCGCCTCGAAGCCGGCGCCGTTGTTGCCGCAAGGGGCCGCCTGCGCCGCGCCGACCATCAGCCAGATCGTGGCCGCCAGAACGGCGGCCCAACTCAAATACTTGTCGACCATGGAGATCCTACCGCGCATTCCCTCTAAGGCCTTTTGGAGGTGACCCCTACGCGTCCCGTCGCGTTAACCTTAACCATTTTCGCAAAAAAGTCCCGAACTTTTCTCGGAAATCGGCGTAAGGTCGCGATGACGGTGATGGCGTTCCCTCCCATCACCGTCCCCGCAGGGAACTACATGGAAGAAGCCCCGCTCCCCCCGTTCGGGGCTTCTTCCTTTTCCTTTCATTCTCTCCCAGCACCGTCCTTACATCACGTCACATAACGTCCGCGGCTACTTGCGGCGCTGGCGGGTCCCGAAATTCGGGCCTCCGCCGGTCTTGCCGCGGCGCGTCCTGGCCGGTTAGACGATTGTGCCGCATTTTTGTGCGACGACCGTTAGACGCAGAGGGTGTTCCCATGACGAAAATCTATCCGCCGCTTGAAATCCCCGCACACGCTTGCCGCCGGCCCAGGGCCTGGGAACACCGACCCACGGGTGCTCGAACGCTTCGCCAAGACCGGCGTCGCCGACCACATGCAGAAGGACGTGCTGCGCGGCATGATCGAGGCCAAGCAGATGCTGCGCGAGCTGTGGGGCACCAAGAACGTCTACACCTATGGCGTCGCCGGGACGGGCTTCTCGGGGCTCGATTGCGTGCTGTCCCTGATCCTGCCGGGCGACAAGGTGGTGGCGTTCCCCAACGGCACCTTCTCCGGCATCGACAGCCTCACCATCCGCATGAAGGCCGCGACCGCCGAGGAGCTTGCGGCCGATTCGCTCAATCCGAAGCCGAAGAGCGTGATCGTGGTCGAGACGCCGCACGGCCAGTCGGTCACCGGCGAGACCGTCGACAAGGCGCTCGCCGAGCATAAGCCGATGTGGGCCTTCATGGCGCATTGGGAGACGGGCTCGGGCCGCATCAACGACCTCAAGGCCTTCAACGACGCCTGCCTCAAGCATGGCGTGATGGGCATCGTCGACGCGGTATCGAGCCTCGGCGTCGCCGATTTCAACATCGACGACTATCCGGGCGTGGTGGCCTGGGCCTCGTGTCCGCAGAAGGGCGTGCTGTCGCTGCCGCTCACCTATGCGCCGGTCAGCTTCACCGACAAGGCGATCGAGATGGTGCAGGAAGCGCGGCTGCCGCACCTACGTGCATCACCCGATCCTCGACGCGCGCCATTGGGGCATCATCGACGGCAAGGACGTGGAGACGCCCGTCTATCACCAGACCCATTCCTGCTACGCGGTCGCCGCGTTCCACGAGGCGCTACGCATCATTCTCGGCTATGGCCGGCGCCGCAAAGCATCCGACTACGCCTATCACGAGAAGGCGCTGCGCCAGGCCGTCGAGGCCATGGGCTGCGACGTCACCTCCAACATGACCAGCCTCGTCGTGCTCAACCTGCCGGGCAAGCTCAAGGGCAAGGAGAAGGAGCTGGTGCAAGGCGCGCGCGCGCAGGGCTTCGGCATCTGGCCGACGCTGTCGGAGCCGGTGCAGGTCCGCATCGGCATCCTCAATCAGCTCAGCCCCGAGCAGATCACCGAGATCGTGAGCCGCTTCGCCGACGCCATGCTCGCCATGGGCGCGGAGTTCGACAAGCAGAAGGTGATGAACCAGCTCAAGTCGTACTACGCCAAGGCGGCTTAAGTTCGGGGCGCCTCACACGCCGGGCGGTCGGCCTAGCCTTTGCGCTTTGGGTTGTTGCAGGTCGCGCATGGCGTCGGCCATCAGCCAGGAGAGCTGCTGCGCCTGTATGCCGAAGGTCTGCATCTGGGTCTGCGCGTAGCGGCTCTGGAGGGTCAGCACCTCCTGCATGTCCTTGGCGCGGGCGAGCTCGCTCGCCAAGGCGAAGGAGCGCTCGGCGTTCTCCTTGGCGAAGGCGATGGCCTTTTCCTGCACGGCCCTGAAGCCCGTCATCTCCGCGCCCCCGGCGTGTTGGCCCATGCGCCCATGGCTTGCGACAGGAAATCCATGAACTGACCGTAGGCCACGCGCGCCTGCTCGACATTCTTCTCGGCGAAGTCGCGCAGCTCCGGCGGTATCTCGAACGACGGCTTCTCTGCCATGGGGTCCTCTCAAGGCTTGCTGGTTGCAAGTGCGAGCCAAGCCCGCTCCTCTGTCGCTAGACTACTGCATTTTTGACGAGAAAGGGGGGCGTTTGGCGGCCGGCGCGTTTGGCCTAATGCCGCTTTGCAGTGGCCCGGGGCCAAGAAGCGTGCTAGAAGCTCGGTCCGTATAAAGAGGGATATTCGCGTATGACATGTAATCGTGCCGCAGCGGCCATCGTCCTCGTCTTCGCCCTGCCGTTCCTATGCCTGGTGCCGTCGGCGGCGCTCGGCGCAGGCGGGGACCATCACCAAGGGCATGCAGAACAACTGCGCCAACGACTACAAGAAGTTCTGCGGCGACTATGGGCTGCAAACCGCGGCCCTGAATCTGTGCATGAAGAAAGCGGGCCCGTGCCTGTCGCCGGCCTGCGTGCAAGCGCTGGTCCAGGCCGGAAAGGTTTCGCAAGCGGACGTGGACAAGATCAAGGCGCAGATGAAAGGGCGGTAGACGAGAGCCTCCTGAGCGGCTGTCTCCAGCCGGCTATACGCCCCTGCCGTTGCCCCACCCCGATTAAGAACAAGGAACTTTCGACCATGAAGAGATTTCTCTGCTTGAGCGTGTTCGTGGCCGCTGGCGCTCACGAGCACCGCCGCCTTCGCCGCCGACGATTGCGCCAAGATCACGGCGACCGGCCACCCGCAATATCCGGCGATCGCCTACAAGGACGGCGACGCCATCGTCGGCGCCGCGCCGACGCTGGTCGAGACCATCGCCAAGCAGCTCAATGTTCCGCTCGAATCGAAATGCATGGGGACTTGGGCCGACGCTCAAGCCGCGGCCCGCGACGGCAAGGCCGACATGATCTTCGGCATCTACTACAACGACGAGCGCGCCCAATATCTCGACTATGTCCAGCCGGCCTTCATGTACGACGACGTGGCGATCTTCGTCGCCAAGGGCAAGGCGTTCCCGTTCACGGGCCAGGACGATCTGATCGGCAAGAAGGGCGTCACCAATCAGGGCGAGAGCTACGGCACCGAGTTCGACGCTTTCATCAAGGACAAGCTCGACGTCGCCCGCGCCGACGGCATCGACGATGCGTTCAAGGACCTGCTTGTCGGGAAGGCCGACTATCTCGATCGCCGGCTACTATCCGGGTCTCGCCGAAGCCGCCAAAGCCGGGGTGAAGGACCAGATCGAGGTGCTGGACCAGGCGCTGCTCACCGCCGAGATGTTCGTCGCCTTCTCCAAGAAGTCGCCCTGCCGGTCCTTGGCCGGGAAGTTTGGCCAGGCCATTACCGAGATGACGACCGACGGCAGCTTCGACACGATGTTGACCGAGGCGACCGCGAAATGGGACGCCGCCCAGGGGAAGGAATAACGCTCATCGCGCGCTCGCAGTCTAGCCGGGTGCCTTTAGACCGCCTGCCGCAAGGGATAGGGTGCCCAAAAACTCCCCTCCCGGGGAGGTCCGGCGGCGCGCATTTGCAGCTCCATGCGCTGGGACCAAGCAGGGGGCTTCCTCCCCGATCAAGGGGAGGGTTGATCTCCTGCCGCAGGCCAAGCCGGCATCGCCACCCTCCGCTCACGCGGAGACGTTCTCCCGCAATGGGAGAGGACGTTAATGTGTCCGATCGAGCTCGTCGATGCCGCGCTTGATTTGCGCTTTGGCGGGCTCGGTGACGTCGACGTGACGCGCGTGGAGAGCTCGCGCATCTCGTCGGCTTGCGCCTGCAAGGTGCCGAGTTGCTTCTGCCAGTAGTTCGAATGCAAGGCCATCGCTTCGGCAAGGGTCTTTGCGCCGACAAGGCTCCTCGCGAAATCGAAGCTGGAGTTGATGTTCCGCTGGGCGATGTCGATGACTTTCCGATTGAGCGCGACGGCGCCCTGGCCGGCCGCGTCAAAGGTTTTTTCCCAGCTCTCCAAAATTTTGTCGAACGTATCCTTCGAGCGCTCGTAGAGCTCGCGGCTTTGGGCGATGTTCTTCTCGGCGAAGACCCGAACCGCCTCGGGCATTTGACCGTCTGTCGCGAACTGCTCGAATTCCTCGCTGGTCTTTCGATGCGCGGCACGCGCCTGGTCGGCGGCCACTTTTGTTGGAGTGGACTCTGTCATGGTACGGCCTCTCGTGCTGAATGGGGGAGCTCAGCCTCGGCTGACGATTAAGCTTAACGTTTCGCCGCTGGAAAGTCAGTCTTCGCCGGGAAATTTTCTCGGAGCGCGCGTTGCAGCGCCAATCTCATGAACGGCAGAGACTTACGGTCGTGCGTTCAAGCGCTAGTCGAGTTGGGAGAGGATCGCGCGGCGCGCCTATTCGGCGGCGGCTGCGACCGGCTCGATGCCGGCGAGATGTTTCTCGGCCTCGAGCGCCGCCATGCAGCCGAGCCCCGCCGCGGTCACCGCCTGGCGGTAGACGTCGTCGGCGACGTCGCCGGCGGCGTAGACGCCCGGCACGTTGGTCGCGGTCGAGTGCGGCTTCACCAGGATGTAGCCGGACGGCTTCATGTCGAGCTGGCCCTTGAACAGCTCGCTCTGCGGCTCGTGCCCGATGGCGATGAAGATGCCGTCGATCGGGCAGCGTGACGATCTCGCCGGTCAGCGTGCTCTTGAGCGCTGGCGCCGGTGACGGAGAGCGGATTGTCGACGCCGAGCACCTCGTCGAGCTCGGCGTTCCACATCACCTCGATCTTCGGATTGGCGAACAGCCGCTCTTGCAGGATCTTCTCGGCGCGGAGCGCGCCGCGCCGATGCACAAGGATCACGTGGCTGGCGATATTGGCGAGATAGATCGCCTCCTCGACCGCGGTGTTGCCGCCGCCGACCACGATCACCTTCTTGCCGCGGAAGAAGAAGCCGTCGCAGGTGGCGCAGGCCGAGACGCCGTAGCCCTTGAAGCGCTCCTCGGAAGGGAGCCCGAGCCAGCGCGCCTTGGCGCCGGTGGCGATGATGAGGGTGTCGGCGGTGTATTCGGTGCGGCTGTCGCCCTTGAGCCAGAAGGGCCGGCGCTTCAGGTCGGCCTCGACGATGTGGTCGCGGATGATCTCGGTGCCGACATGCTCGGCTTGCGCGCGCATCTGCTCCATGAGCCAAGGACCCTGGATCACATCGGCGAAGCCCGGATAGTTTTCGACGTCGGTGGTGGTCGTCATCTGCCCGCCGGGCTGAATGCCCTCGATGAGCAGCGGCTTCAGCATGGCGCGCGCGGCATAGATGCCGGCGGTATAGCCGGCCGGGCCTGAGCCGATGATGATCACCTTGGCGTGGCGGGGGCGGCCATGGGCTTGCCTCTCGAATGCAGGAAAGGAGGCACAGGTAAGCACAGGAGCGCGCGGCGCAAGCCGAGTTGCCTGCGAAGGACCGATTATCCTTTGGTTTCAAGGTTTAGCGCGCGGCGGATGGCGCCGGCCACCAGCTCGGTGTCGTTGATGGGGGCGTAGCGCCACGATTCGAGACGCCCCTCGAAGGGACGGGTCGCGCCGCGTTCCTGCATCAGGCGGTGGAAGCGGGCGAGCCTGGTCGAGCGGCCTGGGAGCGCCTGCACATAGACCGGCTTGCCGGTGCCGGCCGCCTCGGTGACCATGTTGACCGAGTCCTCGGTGACGACGATGGCGTCGGCAAGCCCGAGCAAGGCGAAATAGGGATTGTCGCCGGTGCCGTCCCACACGAAATGGGGAACGTCCTTGATGGCGCCGGCGAGCGCGGCAAGCGAGTTCGGCCGCGTGCGGCGCGACGGCGTGACCAGCAGCGCGCCCGCCGCTCTCCTTGGCGAGCGCGGCGAGCTTGGCGCCAAGCGCGGCAGCGATTTCGGGCGGAAAGCTGAAGGCCTGGCTCTCGCCGCCGAGCAGGACGGCGATGCGGGGATGAGGGAGGGTGCTTCACGCGCGGCGCGAAGCGCTTCCGCTTCCTCGGCGAGGCGGCTCGCCGGTGACGCTGTGCACGGCGCCGAAGGTGACGATCACGTTCGGCCCCTCGAATTCGTCGTGAACCGGCGCGGCGATGAGGTCGAACAGCCGGGCGGGGACCTTCGGGTTCTGGATGTGGAGGGCGAAGGCGTGAGGATGCGGAGAGCCGCTTGATGGCAAGCGCGATCGGCACGCTGCGCCTGCCGATGGAGATGATGAGGCGCGGCCAGGGCGCTTCGAGCGGCACGTTGGCGGCGACGAAGCGGAGAAGGCGCGACGGCGGTACGAGAAGCTGCAACGGCGCCGGCAGGAACCGCATCGGCTCCGGTCGACACGCACCCGCCTCAAGCCGAAGGGGAGACCGACCGCCTCTGCCACGGCAATGCCTTGCGCCTCCATGCCGACCGAGCCGTCGGTGACGATCCAGGTTTCCTCGCCGCTGGGCCGCCTTGCTCGTGGCGATCGGCCCTGCGGCGTCGGCTGGCGCAGAACTTCTGTCTCGCGGCGGAGAGGGCCGTGGTTGCGCCGCGCTAAAATTTCCGGAACGATTTGCGCTCAATTTCTTTTCGATTCTTTTGGCTGGAGGACGTAAAATTGCGCGGAACGGCCGGCAGGGACCCAGAGCCGCCTTCTAGCCCGCGATCCCATCCACCGTCCAGGGAGAGAGACGCATGCGCTCAGCTAGGCTCGATGCGACCGACTGGCGAATTCTGCACGCGTTGCAGGCCGACGGCCGCATCACCAATGTCGATCTCGCCCGCAAAGTGGGGATCTCGGCGCCGGCCTGCCTGCGCCGCGCGCGCGCGCTCGAAGAGGCGGGCATCATCAAGGGCTTCACCGCGCTGCTCAACGACAAGGCGCTCGGCTTCGAAGTCACGGCCTTCGCCATGATCCGTTTGCACAGTCAGGCCGAGGCCGATCTCATCGCCTTCGAGGAGCGGGCGCGGCGCTCGGCCATCGTGCGCGATTGCTACATGCTCTCGGGCGAGATCGATTTTCTGCTGCGCTGCGTCGCGCCCGATCTCGAGCGCGTTTCAGGATTTCATCATCCACGAGCTGACCGCCGCGCCCAATGTGGCAAGCGTCAAGACCTCGCTCGTCATCCGCGCTTCCAAACACGCGGAAGGCATTGCCGGTCGAGCTTGCCGCCAAGGCAGGCGTCCCGGCGAAGCCGGTGGCGCGCGCGCGAGAAGCTGAACGAAGCAGCCGGCGCTAAGCCCGCCTCATGCCGAGGGGCGCTTAGGTGGAGCGCGTCTCGAAGCTGGTGATCGACACGCTCCTTCGACACGCCGCCCCCGGCGGCTCCTCAGGATGAGGAATTGCCCAGATTTATGACCGGGCAGAGAAGGCCCAGGCGCCATAGCCGACGACGCTGGCCCGGTCGCCGCTCGTGTCGCCGGAATTGCGCAAATCGAGCCGCTTGATGCGCCATTGCCGGCGGCTTGCGGCACATAGCGCGCCGTTCAGCGCGGCGAACCCGCACGCGTCGTATGGCCCAAGCCGGTCGGATTGAAGCCGCTCGATGGTCTCGGCCGTGGCACGATCGCGCTTCTGCGCGGAGGCGTCGTCGAGATAGTGCGACAGGTCGGTGCTGACCACGAGAAGCGTGCGTTCATCAAGCACCGCATCGATGATTGCCGCGACCCACTCAGGGGCGGCATCGCCCACGAGCAGCGGTATGAGGGTGAAGCGCCCGAGCACCGCTTGCAGGAACGGCAGCTCGACTTCGAGGGCGTGCTCGGGCGCATGGGCGCGATCGTGGATGCTGACGAGTCCTGATTCCACAAGCGAGGCGATGGCGTCTCGATCGACCTCGACCATGCCGAGCGGCGTGGCGAAAGAAGCGGAGGAGGGCGCGGCAACGCCGCTGACCGGAACGTAATGGGCGGGTCCGATCAGCAGCACCCGCTCAAAGGCGCTGCCGGATGATGCGACCGGCGCAAAGGCATTGCCGGCGACCGGGCCGGAATAGATGTAGCCGGCATGCGGCGCGATGACGCCGACAAGACCTGGTTGGTCGATGCCGTTGGCTTGCGCCAACAGGGCATCGACCGCGGCTTTCAGGTCATTGGCCTCGAGCGGATAAAAGCTGCCTGCGACCGCGGCTTGTCTGACGGTCGAGCCTCGCTCTCGCGCAAACATGAGCCGTTGACTCCCATGAGAACCTGCCCATGTTTCTACCATGGAAAACATCGCGATCGGCGCCGCGGTGCCTGGCCGCTACTGGCACTGCGCTTGGCGACGGCCGCTTGCAATGCGACCTCTGCCCGCGCGAATGCAAGCTGCATGAGGGCCAGCGGGGACTTTGCTTCGTCAGGGCGCGCGACGGCGACCGGATCGTGCTTACGACCTACGGGCGCTCGTCGGGCTTCTGCCTCGATCCCATCGAGAAGAAGCCGCTCAACCACTTCCTGCCGGGACGGCCGTGCTTTCCTTCGGCACCGCCGGCTGCAACCTCACCTGCAAGTTCTGCCAGAACTGGGACATCTCGAAGGCCCGCGCCGACGACCGGCTACAACAGCATGCTTCGCCGGAAGCGATCGCGCGGGCGGCGGTCGAGAGCGGCGCGCGATCGGTTGCCTTCACCTATAACGACCCTGTCATCTTCCTCGAATATGCCGTGGACGTCGCCGCCGCATGCCGGGAGGCCGGCGTCAAGACGGTGGCTGTGACGGCCGGCTATATCGGCGAGGGGGCGCGGCCGGAATTCTTCTCGGCCATGGACGCCGCCAATATCGACCTCAAGGGCTTCACCGAGGATTTCTACCGCAAGCTCTGCACCGGCTCGCTCGACGCCGTGCTCGACACGCTTCGCTACGTCAAGCACGAGACCAAGACCTGGCTCGAGATCACCACGCTCCTGATTCCGGGCGAGAACGATTCATCTCAAGAGGTTGGCGCTCTCAGTGAATGGGTCATGGAAGCGCTCGGGCCTGACGTGCCGCTCCACTTCACCGCGTTCCATCCCGACTGGAAGATGCGCGACAAGCCGCCGACGCCGCCTTCGACCCTCACGCGGGCGCAAGCCATCGCGCGCGCCGCCGGCCTTCGCTACGTGTATACCGGCAACGTGCATGACGAGGCGGGACAGAGCACGTATTGCGCGTCTTGCGGCGCGCGGCTGATCGGGCGCGACTGGTACACGATCACCGACTGGCGGCTCGACGGAGAAGGACGCTGCGTCGCCTGCGGCGCGCCTTGCCCCGGTTTGTTCGACCCGGTGGCCGGGAATTGGGGCGCGCGCCGTGCTCCCATCCTCATCGCAGCGGCATGAGCGTGAACGCCTCCGCCAATCCCGTGCTCGTCGAGGTGATGCGAGGGACGGTCGTCGAGAGCCGTCATTCGGGCGCGATCGCCGTCGCCGATGCGTCTGGGCGGCTCGTGCTCGCGCTCGGCGATGTGGAGCGGCCGGTCTTCCCGCGTTCCGCGGTGAAAGCGCTGCAAGCCATTCCGCTCGTCGAGAGCGGGGCCGCCGATGCGTTCGGGCTCGGCGATGCCGAGCTTGCGGTCGCTTGCGCCTCTCATAGCGGCGATCGCGCGCATGTCGAGGCGGTGAGAAGCCTGCTCAGCCAAGGCGGGGCTCGACGAGAGCTATCTTGCCTGCGGCGCGCATTGGCCGGTCAGCGACAAGGCCATGCGCGAATTGATGCAGGGCGGCGAGCGCCCGCACGCCGATCCACAACAATTGCTCGGGCAAGCATGCCGGAATGCTCGCGGCCGCGGTTCATCTCGGCCTCGATCCGCGCTTCTACGAGCGTCCGGACCACACGCTGCAAGTCATGATCGCGGGAATCATTTCAGAGACTTGCGGAGTTCCGGTTGAGCCGCGATGGCATTGGCGATCGACGGCTGCTCGGTGCCGACCTGGTCGCTGCCGCTTGCGCGCTCTGGCGCGAGGCTTCGCGCGGTTTGGGACCGGGCACGGGCTTCGCGCCCGAGCGCGGCACGGCCGCGGAGCGGCTGCGCCGCGCCTGTTTCGCCGCTCCCGGCCCTGGTGGCGGGGGAGGGGCGCTTCGACACCATCGCGATGCGCGCGCTCGCGCCCGCCGTTTTCGTCAAGGGCGGCGCCGAAGGCGTGCATTGCGCGGCGCTGCCGGAGCTTGGGCTCGGCATCGCGCTCAAGGTCGACGACGGCGCCAAGCGCGGGACCGAGCGGGCGCTCGCCGAGGTGCTCGCCGTGCTGCTCCCCGAGGCGCGGAACGCGCTCGCCGAGCAGCTCGAAGGCGAGCTCCTCAATTGGCGGGGCTTGCGCGTCGGACGGGTCGTGGCGAGCGCGGCACTGCTGCGGGGGCTCGCCGCGATGGACGGTCGCGCCGCGCCAGAAGGCCGAGGGCGCCTTAAGGTCGGCATGCGATCCGCCGGCCGAGGCTTAGCGGGCGACGTTGGCATAGACCGCGACGTTGCCGAAGGTCTCGGCGCTCGCCGTGCGCGAGGTCGGGGCCGATCGGGGTCGGTCCGCTCATGGCGCGGATCGCGCCCTCCTTCGCGCCGGTGATCAGATTCTTGGTGATGAGCGCGGTGCCCGCCGACGGATCGATCGAAACGCCGATGCCGATAAGCGCGTTGCGGATCAGATTGTCGGTGACGCTCACGTCGCGCAGATAGCGGCCCCAGCCGATCATGATGCCGTAGGCGGGCGCGCCCTCGATCACGTTGCCGGTCACCACGCTGTCGGCCTCCACGGCGATGCCGAAGCCGCGCGACTCGACATCCTTGCGGAGGAACAGGTTGCGGATGAGATTGCCTTGCATGACGGCGAGCCGGCCGCCCTCGTTGAAATTGGTGACGGAGACGCCGATCGCGGCCTTGTCGATCGAGATTGTTGGCGATCACGGCGCCCTCGAAGGCGAACTCGGCATAGAGCGCGACCTCGCCGAGCCGCGCGCAGGAATTGCCGATCATCTGGCAGTTGGAGCCCGGAATTGGAGCGGATCGCCGAGAAGGCGCAGTCGGCGATGCGGTTGCCGCTGACGAGGACCGAGCCCGCGCGAAACGACGTTGATCGCCGTTGCCGTTCTGACCGCTGCCGCCGCTCTTCGCGGCGATGCGCTCGATGCGGTTCGCCGACGACGATGGTGGCGTCTTCGCCCGGCTCGGACCGCCACACCAAAATGCCGTTGTCGCCGCAGTCGCGCACATGGTTATGCGCGATCTCAAGGCCGCCCGCGTCCTCGCTGAACAGGCCGGCCTTGCGGATGTCGCCGATCTCGCAATCCTTGATCCAGCCCGACACTTTGCGCAGCACCATGCCGTCCTCGGCGCTGCCGATCGAAGCGGCAATCCGGCGACGTCGAGATGCTTCGTCTCGGTCGCGGAGAGCAGCGCGCCGCGCTCGCCGAGCGGCTTTGCGTCGCCGTCGAGCACGAGGCCGGCGAGCCGGACATTCTCGACCCCGTCGAGACTTAGAAGCGCGCCGCCGTCGCGATAGCGGAGGATCGATCGTCCCGGCACGCCTTCGATCTGGGTGCCGGATTTGAGCGTGAGCCGGCTGGTCGAATAGATGCCGGCGGGAAGAAAGAGCGGCGTGCCGGTCTCCGCCGCCTGCGTCGGCGGCAGAGTTGCAAGCGTCGCGGTCTGGTCGATCTCGCCGCCCGCCGGCACGATCCCGTGCGTGCTGAAGGCTGGCGAGCAGGTCGGCATCCTCGCGGCGGAGCCGGCGCGCGGTGCCAGCTGCGACGGCAAGGCCAAGACCGAACCCGCCCAACAGCACCTCGCCGGCGACCGACACCCATCCTCTACGCATCCTTTGCGCTCAAGCCTGCCTCGCTCCGAGACATTGGCGGGCGGGCGCTCGTTTTCAACGGCTTCTCGCCGTTTGCGTAACCGAGAACGAAGCGCAAGGTCTCGGCTGCGCCGTGAAGCAAGGCCTCCCGGCTGCATGGCCCGCGCTTCCGCGTCCAAGGCGGGATGTGCACGAAAAGGACAGGCGGGACGTTTCGCTGCCGCTGCGCCCACTCGAGCGAGTGGTAGTAGAGGAAGTTGCAGAGATAGGCCCCGCCGGACCGCGACGTCACGGCCGCGACGCCCGCTTCGCCTGAGATGCGCGGCAAGCTCTGCGGCCGGAAACGGCGTGTCGAAGCGCTGCGGTCCGCCCGCGCGGATGGTCCGGCCCTTCGGCATGGCGCCGCGCGCGTCGGCGCGCCGCGCCGCCCGATTATGGGCCGATGCGTTCGATGCGGAAAGCAGGCGCGCGCTTGCTCACGCCGAAATGAATCATCACATGCGGTTGCAGCGTCCTCGTAGAGGCGCGGAATGAGCGCGACTGCCTCCCATTCGGTCGGCAAAACGCGGGCATGGAGCTCGACATTCGGGCGACGGCGGCCGCTTCGCCAGCGTCTCGGCA
The DNA here is from genome assembly GCA_963776655.1 of uncultured Alphaproteobacteria bacterium. Taxonomy (GTDB): domain Bacteria; phylum Pseudomonadota; class Alphaproteobacteria; order Rhizobiales; family Methyloligellaceae; genus Methyloceanibacter. Next base: position 375,935 of record CAVZNL010000006.1, read on the forward strand.
AGCCAGGCCGAAGGGTTTTCGGCGACACCCGGAAATGGGCCAAAGCCCGTGAGCAGGACGCGCGGCCGAGCCATGCTCCTGGACTTACAAGGGGCTCAAGCCCAGAGGGAAGCGATTTCGGCGGCCGGCTAATCGGTGTCCTTGATGCCGGCGAGGCGTGCCAAGCTCGGCGGCGGCGGCAGCCGGCGTCATCTGGCCTGCGCGCACCTTGTCCTCCAATTCCTGGAAGTGGCGGGCCGCGCGTTTGCCGCCCTTGAAGGCGGCAAGCAGACGCTGCTCGAAGATCTCCCGCATCCAGGCCGCGGCCTGGTCGCGGCGGCGTGCATCGAGCGCGCCGGAGGCCGCAAGCGCGGCATGACGCTCGTTGATCTTCGTCCATAGCGCATCCAATCCCCGGTTGTCGCGCGCGGAGAGCGTCAGCACCTGGGGGTCCCAATTGCTATGGCCGGAGGCGAGAATATGCAGCGCGGTGCGATATTCCATCGCCGCGCGGTTGGCGCGCTCGACCTGGTCGCCTTCAGCCTTGTTGACGGCGACGATGTCGGCGAGCTCGAGCAGGCCGCGCTTGATGCCTTGGAGCTCGTCGCCGGCGCCCGGAATCGCCACCACGACGAAGATGTCGACCATATTGGCGACCGCCGTCTCGGATTGGCCGACGCCGACGGTCTCGACCAGGACCACGTCGTAGCCGGCCGCCTCGGCGAGCGCGACGGTCTCCCGCGTGGTCTTGGTCACGCCGCCCAGACTGTCGCCGGCGGGCGAGGGGCGGATGAAGGCATTCGCATCGGCGGCGAGCCGCCCCATACGCGTCTTGTCGCCGAGGATCGATCCGCCGCTTCGCGATGAGGTCGGATCGACGGCGAGGACGGCGACCTTGTGGCCCAGAGCGATCAGGTTGAGCCCGAGCTGATCGATCAGGGTCGATTTACCGGCGCCGGGGACGCCGCTGATGCCGACCCTGATGGCGTTGCCGGTGAAGGGCATGAGGCGCTCGAGCAGCCCTTCGCCGCGGAGCTGGTCCTCGGGCTTGGCGCTTTCGACGAGCGTGATGGCGCGCGCCAAGGCCACGCGGTCGCCGCTGCGGATGGCTCCGGCAATCCGCTCGATGTCCTTCTTGGCTGTGTCCGGTTCGCGCATGGGAGGCGGGGTAGGGGCAAAACCCGGTTCAACGCACGCTGTTGAAACCTACTCCGCTGCCTGTTGCGACTTGGCGCTCGCGCCGAGCTTCTGCAACAAATCGGTGGCGGCGTCGGCGATGGGCGTGCCGGGGCCGAAGATGGCCTTGGCGCCCGCCTGGTAAAGCTCGGGATAGTCTTGCGGCGGGATCACGCCGCCGACGACAATCATGATGTCGCCGCGGCCTTGTGCCTCGAGCGCCTCGCGCAAGGCCGGCACCAAGGTGAGGTGACCGGCGGCAAGCGATGAGACGCCGACGATATGCACGTCGTTCTCGACGGCCTGGCGCGCGGCTTCCTCGGGCGTCTGAAACAGCGGTCCGATATCGACGTCGAAGCCGAGATCGGCGAAGGCAGACGCGATCACCTTCTGCCCACGGTCGTGGCCGTCCTGGCCCATCTTGGCGACGAGGATGCGCGGACGCCGCCCGTGCTCGGTCTCGAAGGTCTCGATCAGCTCGTTGATGCGGCTCATGCTTCCGTCCATGCGGCCCATCTCCGCCCGGTAAACGCCGGTGATCGCCGAAACCTCGGCCCGGTGGCGTCCATAGATCTTCTCCAGAGCATAGGAGATTTCGCCGACCGTCGCCTTAACGCGCGCGGCCTGAACGGCGCCTTCGAGCAGGTTGCCGGTCCCTGTCTCGGCGTAACGGGTCAGCGCGTCAAGGGCCGCGCGGACCTCATCCTCGTTCCGCTCAGCCTTGAGGCGCGCGAGCTTGTCGAGCTGCTGGCGCCTGACCGCCCGGTTGTCCACTTTGAGGATGGCGATGTCGGCCTCGCTGTCGGGCCGGTATTTGTTCACGCCGACGATGGTCTGCTTCCGCGAGTCGATGCGGCCTTGCGTGGCGGTCGCGGCCTGCTCGATCATGCGCTTGGGGATGCCGGCCTCGATGGCCTTGGCCATGCCGCCGATCTTCTCCACTTCCGCGATATGTTTCATCGCGCGTGCCGCAAGGTCGTAGGTGAGGCGCTCGACATAGAAGCTGCCGCCCCAGGGATCGATGATGCGGGTGGTGCCCGATTCCTGTTGCAGGATGAGCTGGGTGTTGCGGGCGATGCGCGCCGAGAAATCGGTCGGCAGCGCCAGCGCCTCGTCGAGCGCGTTGGTGTGCAGCGACTGGGTATGGCCTTGGGTCGCGGCCATGGCCTCGATGCAAGTGCGCACGACGTTGTTGAACACGTCCTGGGCGGCGAGGCTCCAGCCGCTCGTCTGGCAATGGGTCCTGAGCGCGAGCGAGCGCGGGTCCTTCGGCGCGAATTCGTCCTTGATGAGCTTCGCCCACAGCAGGCGCGCGGCGCGCATCTTGGCGATTTCCATAAAGAAGTTCATGCCGATCGCCCAGAAGAAGGAGAGGCGCGGCGCGAATGCATCGATGTCGAGGCCGGCGCCGACGCCCGCCCGCACATATTCGATGCCGTCGGCGAGCGTATAGGCGAGCTCGAGATCGGCGGTCGCTCCCGCCTCCTGCATGTGATAGCCGGAGATCGAGATCGAATTGAATTTCGGCATCTTCTTCGAGGTGTAGGCGAAGATGTCGGAGACGATGCGCATCGAAGGCGCGGGCGGATAGATGTAGGTGTTCCGCACCATGAACTCTTTGAGGATGTCGTTCTGGATCGTGCCGGAGAGCTGCTCGGGCGGCACGCCCTGCTCTTCGCCGGCGACGATGAACAGCGCAAGCACGGGAAGCACCGCGCCGTTCATGGTCATCGAGACCGAGACCTGATCGAGGGGGATGCCGTCGAACAGGGTGCGCATGTCGTAGATGGAATCGATGGCGACGCCCGCCATGCCGACGTCGCCCGTCACGCGCGGATGATCGGAGTCGTAGCCGCGATGGGTGGCGAGGTCGAAGGCGATGGAGACGCCTTGCTGTCCGGCGGCGAGATTGCGCCGGTAGAAGGCGTTGGAATCCTCGGCGGTGGAAAAACCGGAATATTGCCGGATGGTCCAGGGCCTCTGCACATACATGGTGGGGTAGGGGCCGCGGAGATAAGGCGGCACGCCGGGCATGCCGTCGAGGAAGTCGAGACCCTTCAGATCGCGAGCATCGTAGTGCGGCTTGACCGCGATCCCTTCCGGGGTCTGCCAGGCTTCGGCGCGCGCAGGCGCTTGCGTCTCGATCCCGGCGCTTCGGTCGAAGCCGCCCGCGGCGAAGCCGATCTCGGCGAAGCCGATCTCGTCAAAGGAGGGGATGCGCGTCATTTTCGGTCAGATCTCGTCATAGGCGGCGCTCAGGACTTGAAGCGTATCACAGCCTTGGTGAAGGAAGCTGCTAATGCCGGCCCGTTCGAGTCCGGCCCGACGGGCGCCGGGCTTGCCGGCGAGGTAGAGGCGCTTGGCGCCCGCCTTCGTCAGCGCCTCGGCCGCTGCCGCCGCCTCGCGCTCGTAGATTTTGTCGGAGGAGCACAGGCAGGCAAGCTTCGCGCCCGAATCCGTGAATCGTTCCGCGAGGTTGCCGCCGTTTCCTTCGACGGCCTCGATGCCGCCGGCCTCGAACAGGCTTTTGGCGAAACTCGCCCGCGCGTTGAAATCCGCAGGGCCTCCGAGACAGGCAAGGAAGACTTTCGGCCTCGCGCCATGCTTGGCGCGATAGAGGTCGCTGCGGTCGCGCAGGCGCTCGAAAGGTTCGGCGAGCCTGATAGGGGAGAGCGCGCGCCCGTCGGTCGACAACGCCGCGAGCCGCGGCAGCGCGAGCACCTCGACCTCGCCCTCGGCTAGATCGGGGAAGTCGCTCGTGCCGACCAGCGAGTCGTTGCGGCGCGCGATATTGGCCTCGCGTGCGGCCCTGACTTTGGCCACGTCCTCCTGTATCGACCCGGCTTCGAGCGCGCCCGCCGCGCCGCCCTGACGCTCGATCGCCTGGAACAGGCTCCACGCCGCCTGGGCAGAGCGCATCGGTCAGCGCCTCAATGGCGCCAGAGCCCGCGGCTGGATCGGCGACGCGATGGATGTTTGCCTCCTCGATGAGGATTGTCTGGGTGTTGCGGGCGATGCGGCGAGCGAAGGGATCGGGAAGGCCAAGCGCGGCGCTGAAGGGCAGAACCGTCACCGCATCGGCGCCGCCGACTGCGGCGCCGAGCGCCGCAATCGTGCCGCGCACGATATTCGCCTGGGGATCGCGCTTCGTCATCATGCGCCAGGCGGTCTCCGCGGAGACGAAGGCGGGACGGGGCTCGAGGCCGCAGGCCGCTTCGGCGCGAGCCCATAGCTTTCGCATCGCGCGGAACTTGGCGATGGTGAGGAACTGGTCCTGGTCGGCGGCGAGCCGGAAATAGATCAGGCCCCGTGCGTCGGCAAGCGCGACACCGCTCTGCTCCAAGTGCGCGGAGATAGGCAAGCGCGCTTGCAAGCGCGAAGGCAAGCTCCTGCGCTTCCGAGCCGCCGGCGGCATGGATCACCCGCCCATCGGCTGCGGCGAACGGGCCGGCAAAACCTTGGCCGGCGAGATCCGAGACGAGACCTGCAAAGAGTGCCGCGCCGTCTTTCCAGGCGAGGGGGCTCGTTCCGCCCAAAGCGATGGCGCCGAGTGGGTCGAGGCCGAAGCGGATGCTGACGTTCTGCGGCGCGATCGCTCGGGCCTTGACCAGAGTGGCGAGAAGGCCCGACGCATCTTTCGAAGCAAGACCGAGGTCGAGATCGACGGCGATGCCGGCATCGAGATGGACCTCGTCGAGCGCCGCGCTGATCGCGGCGCCGGTCGCGGGCAGCGCATAGCCGTGATCGCCGACGGCGCCTTCGAACACGAGATTGACGCCGTTCGCGCCATTATTCAGATCGTCGAGGATTTGCGCGTTGGCGGCCTTGGCGTCGGCGTGGTCGATCCGCTGCATGACGTTCCAAGGCTGGCCCGGTGCGCGGCCCGCGATCGGGCGCGCGTCTTGCGCGCGCGGAATAGAGCGGCTCGACGGCAATGCCGTCATAGGTCTTGGACGTGAGCGCGGCAAAGGGCGTGCCCTTGAGCGCCTCTTCGACGAGCGCCTTCCACGCCGCCTCGTCGGCGGGCGGGAAGTCCCGGGCCAAGGAAAGTTCCGCCATTTGCGTCAAGCTCTAAGCGGTTCCCTTCTCCTCCTAGCATGAAGGCGAAGCGGCGCGGAAGCCGTGCCAGCGTTCCCTTTGCGCGTGGCCATGCAGAAGCTAAAGTGAAAGCCGCAAAACGAGGAGGATGGTGGAATGGCGAAGCGCAAGGCAGCGCCGAAAGTAGACCAGGGGATGAGCGCGGCGCCGGAAGCGGCGCCCGAAGACAGCATCTATATCGGGAAGAGCGTCAAGCCGGAATTCATCTATCTCAGGCTCGCCAACCGCCACGGGCTTATTACCGGCGCGACCGGCACCGGCAAGACCGTCACGCTGCAAGGCTTGGCCGAGGGCTTTTCCGAGCCAGGGCGTGCCGGTGTTCTGCGCCGACGTGAAAGGCGACCTCTCGGGCGTGGCCGAAACGGGCGAACCCAAATCCTGGGTCGAGGCCCGCGCCAAGGAGATCGGCTTCACGCCCGCATTCCAGGCCTATCCCGTGATCTTCTGGGATTTGTTCGGCAGAGCAGGGTCACCCGATCAGGGCGACGATCTCGGAGCTTGGGCCGCTGCTCCTCTCGCGGCTGATGGACTTGAGCGAGGCGCAAGAGGGCGTGCTCAATATCGCTTTCAAGATCGCCGACGACGAGAAGCTTCCGCTGATCGATCTCAAGGATTTGCAGGTCGCTGCTTGGAGAATCTGGCCGCGCGCGCCGGCACGCTGACGACGAAATACGGCAATATCACCAAGGCCTCGGTCGGCTCGATCCAGCGCGCGCTGCTCGTGCTCGAGCAGCAGGGCGCCGCTCACTTCTTCGGCGAGCCGGCGCTCGAAGATCGCCGACCTGATGCGGACGACGCGCGACGGGCGCGGCTATATCAGCGTGCTTGCCGCCGACAAGCTGATGGAGTCGCCGCGGCTCTATGCGACCTTCCTCCTGTTTCTCCTGTCGGAGCTGTTCGAGAAGCTCCCGGAGGTCGGCGATCCCGACAAGCCGAAGCTCGTGTTCTTCTTCGACGAGGCGCATCTCCTGTTCAACGACGCCCCCAAGGCGCTGCTCGAGAAGGTCGAGCAGGTGGTGCGGCTGATCCGGTCGAAGGGCGTCGGCGTCTATTTCGTGACGCAGAACCCGCTCGACATTCCCGACACCGTGTCGCGCCAGCTCGGCAATCGCGTCCAGCATGCGTTGCGCGCCTTCACGCCGCTGGAGCAGAAGGCGGTGAAGGCGGCGGCGCACACCTTCCGCAAGAATCCGAAGATCGACACCGAGCGGGCGATCATGGAGCTCGGCATCGGCGAGGCGCTCGTCTCGACGCTCGACGCCAAGGGCCAGCCCAGCATGGTCGAACGCACGCTGGTCAGGCCGCCGAATTCACGCGTCGGCCCGATCACCGATGCGGACCGCAAGGCCGTCATCAATGCGAGCCCGGTGCGCGGCGAGTACGACGAGCTGTCGAGCGCGAATCGGCCCATGAGATGTTGCAGAAGCGAACCGAGGAGCGCGCTGCGGCCGCAGGCCGACGCAGGCCGACGAGAAGGCCGCGGCGAAGAAGTCCGGAAGCGGCTCGCGCAGCGACGGCTTCTGGACCACGCTCGGCAAGACGATCATCCGCACCGGCGTGCCAATGGCGACGCGCGTTCTGGAGAACGCTCTCAGGAGCCGCACGCGGGGCGGGGGCGGCTTCACCGGCTAGGGCTTACGTCCGAGACGGATCGAGACCGCAAGCCCGACAAGCCCAAGGACTGGGCGGTATCAAGCCGGCGTCATGGGCACGCCGGATGGCCCCGGTCAGTGAAAGACAATCGGCCCGCTATTTCGGGGCGAGCGCGAACATTTCCTCGACGTGGTCCCAGTTGATGAGATGGTCGAACCACGCCTCGAGATATTTCGGCCGCTCGTTGCGATAGTCGATGTAGTAGGAGTGCTCCCACACGTCGCAGCCGAGCAGCGGCCAGCCGCCGTGCACGAGCGGGTTCTCGCCGTTCGGCGTCTTGGTCACTTCGAGCTTGCCGTTCTTGATCGACAAGCCAGCACCAGCCCGAGCCGAACTGCGTCTTGCCGGCCTCGATAAAGTCGTTGCGGAACTTGTCGAAGCCGCCGAGATCGCGGTCGATCATGGCGAGCACCGCGCCCGGGACCTTCTTGCCGCCGCCGCCTTTCTTCATCCACGGCCAGAAATGGATGTGGTTGAAGTCCTGGCCGGCATTGTTGAAGATGCCGGCGATTCTTGCCGAAGCTCGCCTTGACGATCTCCTCGAGCTCCATGCCTTCGAAGCCCGAGCCCGGCAGGAGCTTGTTCAGATTGTCCACATAGGCCTTGTGGTGCTTGTCATGGTGATATTGCAGCGTCTCGGCCGACATATAGGGCTGAAGCGCTTCGTAGTCGTAAGGCAGGGGAGGGAAGTTCGAAGGCCACGGCAATGCTCCAGTCGTTGCGGAGGTGGGAAAAGTCTGCCGAAAGCTAAAGGTTCCCTTGAGGCGAGGCAAGCCAAGCCATTGGGCCAGCGCTAGCACGGGCTGAAAACGGATCGGTTTTGAAGAGGGTGGGCGCGGAGCCCCTGAACTCCGCGCCCGGTGCCGAGGAAGGTTTGCTTACATCAGTCCAGGGATCTGACGCTTCCGACTTTGCGCGGATCCGCACCTGAACCCGAGCATGAACCGCATGCAGCGTCTGGGTTCAGGATCGCTTCTGCTCGCTCGCGGCATGCTACTTGACGAGGGCGTGGAGCTCCTTGAACTCCGGCGTGCCGGCGCGCTCGAGCCATTCGAACAGGACCATCTCGCTGTCGACGATATCGGCGCCCGCCTTCGAGCAGCCGGGTCGATGGCGAGCTTGCGGTTCGACCTTGGAGCGCGAGCCGATGGCGTCGGCAACCACGAAGGCCTCGAAACCCTGCGCCTCAAGATCGATCGCGGTTTGCAGCACGCAGACATGGGCCTCGATCCCGCCGATCACGACCTGGGGACGGCCTTGACGGCGAAGCTCATGCAGCCGGTCGCGCAAGGCTCGCTTCCTCATGCAGGAGAATTCGACCTTGTCGACCACGAAGCCGGCATTGGCGACGGCCTCGCGGATGGGCTCGACGGTCGGACCCAGGCCTTGCGGATATTGCTCCGAGAGCGTGATCGGCACGTCGAGCGTCCTTGCCGCGCGCACGAGCCGCACGCAGCGCTCGACCACGCGGTCCTTGCCCGAGATCGCGTCGAGCAGCTTGTCCTGGACGTCGACGATGAGGAGCTGGGATTTGTCGCGGGCGAGAAGCATGGGCGTAATGTGAGGGGATTCGCGGCCGCTTCCTAGACCCGCAGCGCGGGAGTCCTACGCTTGTCTATGTCGTTCCGCGGAGATGCCGGCGATTTTCAGCGCGAAGGCGTAGGCCAGCGCCACCTCTTTCAGGCGCTCGAAGCGGCCCGAGGCGCCGGCATGGCCGGCCTCCATATTGGTGCGCAGCAGAAGGAGCCGGTCGCCCGTCGCAAGCTCGCGGAGCTTCGCCACCCATTTGGCCGGCTCCCAATAGGTCACGCGAGGATCGGTGAGGCCGGCGAGCGCGAGGATGTGCGGATAGGTCTGCGCCCGCACATTGTCGTAAGGCGAATAGGCGGCGATGGTCCGGTAGTCGGCCTCGCTCTCGATCGGGTTCCCCCATTCCGGCCATTCCGGCGGGGTGAGCGGCAGGCTCGCATCGAGCATGGTGGTCGAGCACGTCGACGAACGGCACCTCGGCGATGATGCCGAGGAACAGATCCGGCGCCATGTTGGCGACGGCGCCCATGAGCATGCCGCCCGCGCTGCCGCCATGGGCGACGATGCGGCCGCGCGAGGTGTAACCCTCGCGCCGCGAGGAACTCGCCCGCCGCGATGAAATCGGTGAAGCTGTTCATCTTCTTCTCGCGCTTGCCGTCCTTGTACCAGCGATAGCCCTTGTCCTTGCCGCCGCGCACATGGGCGATGGCGTAGACGAAGCCGCGATCGACGAGGCTGAGCGCGTTGGTGGAGAAGCCGGCCGGAATGGTCATGCCGTAAGCGCCATAGCCGTAGAGCAGGAGCGGCGCGCTGCCGTCGAGCGGCGTCTCCTTGCGGTAGAGCAGCGACACCGGCACCGTCTCGCCGTCCTTTGCCGGCGCCATGACGCGGCGCGTGACGTAGCGCGAAGGATCGTGACCGCTCGGAATTTCCTGCGTCTTGCGCAGCTCCCGCTCGCGCGTGTTCATGTCGTAGTCGAACACTTGCGCCGGCGTCGTCATCGACGAATAGGTGAAGCGCAAGATCGGCGTGTCGTATTCGTAGCCGGCGCGAGATGCCGAGCGCATAAGCCTCCTCGTCGAAGGCGATTGCGTGCTCCTCGCCGTCGGCGAAGCGGCGCACGACGATGCGCGGCAGCCCGTCCTCGCGCTCGAGCCGCACGAGAAAGTCCTTGTAGGCGACGACATCGAGAATGAGCCGCCCGGGCCTGTGCGGCTCGATCTCGCGCCAATGCTCGCGGCCGGGTGTCGCGACCGGCGCTTCGACGATGCGGTAGTCCTCGGCGCCTCCGGAATTGGTGAGGATGATGAGGCGGCCGTCGTGATGGTCGACGGAGTAGTCGTGCTCGGGTTCGCGCGGCGCGACGAGACGGGGCGCGGCGCCAGGATCGGCGGCGTCGATCAGGCTGATCTCGGCGGTCTCATGGTCGTGCACGCTGAGCAGCAGGAAGCGGCGGTCCTGGGTCGCGCCGAGGCCGAGGAAGTAGCCCGGGTCGGCTTGCTCGTGGACGAGGACGTCGGCGGTCTCGCGCACCGACCGCGTGCCGCAGCACACGGCGCGGGCCGGTGCTCTTCGTCGAGCCAGACGTAGAACAGGTGCCGGCTGTCGGCGCCCCATTCCAGCGTGCCGTTGCTGTCGGCAATGCGGGAATCGACGAGTGTGCCGGTGTCGGCCTCGATGACATTGACGGTGTAGAGCTCCGAGCCCTTGGTATCGACCGCATAGGCGACGAGGCTGTGGTCGGGACTGTGGGCGACGCCGGCGATGCGGAAATAGGCGTGAGGCGCGGCGAGCGCGTTGCCGTCGATGAGGATCCGCTCCTCGCCGCCATCGCGGGGCTTGCGGCAGAAGAGCGGATGCTGGCCGCCGATGACGAAGCGGGTGTAGTAGGCGAAGGCTCCGTCGGGAGCAGGCACGCCGACATCGTCCTCCTTGATGCGGCCCTTCATCTCGGCGAAGAGCTTCGCCTGAAGCGTCTCGGTGTCCGCCAGCATCGCCTTGGTGTAGGCGTTCTCGGCTTCGAGATAGGCCCTGATCTCCGGATCGAGCAGCGGCCGGGATCGCGCATCACCGCTTGCCAGTTGGAGGCGCGGAGCCACGCATAATCGTCCACCCGCGCGATGCCGTGATGGATCGAGGTCACCGGGCGGCGGGCGGCGCGAGGGGGCCGTGCGCGGGAAAGCGCGACAGTCATGCTGTTAGAGCTTACGCGCTGTTCTTGCCGCCCTGTTGCACCGGGATCGAGCTGCAAGGCGACACCGTTGATGCAATAACGCGTGCCTGTCGGCTCGGGTCCGTCCGGGAACACATGACCGAGATGAGCCTCGCATTTGGCGCAGCGAACCTCGGTGCGGCGCATGAAGAACGAGCGGTCCTCGTGCTCGCTCGACCGCCTCTCTCACTTGCCGGCGCATAGAAACTCGGCCAGCCGGTGCCCGAATCGTATTTGGTCTCAGAGCTGAAAAGCGGAGCGCCACAGCAGACGCATCGATACATGCCGGCGCCCTTTTCCTGGTGATAGGGATGGCTGAAGGCACGCTCGGTCCCGTGCTCGCGGGTCACGTAGAACTGCTCGGGCGTAAGCTTGCTGCGCCACTCCTGCTCTGACATGGCGATCTTGCCGGGGCCGCTTTTGTGCGGTGCTCTCAGCTTTGCTCATCGATGGAACACTTTCGGGTTGGTGGGCATTTATTCGGCTGCAATATAGGGACTGGGGATGCTGCGCCGAAGAGGCGTCGTGCGCCTCTCACGCAAGCTTGATTCCCGACAAAGTTGCAATTTTGCCGCGTTCCGCGAAGAAGGGGGGATGGCCAACTGGTCAAAACTAGCTCTCTATCAATCTTAAGTAGCGACGCGAACCGCCTTGGGTAAGCGAAAGTCTGAGCTTCGTTTATCGCGGCCAATGATCCGTAGTCTTCTCTTAGAACAGCGTCGGCACGCGATTGCATTGTAAATTTGCCCATGGACCAAATGAGCTTCAAGCATCCCTTCGCATTTATATTCTGTAGTTGCGCAAACTTGCGCTTTCACGTCACAAAAACGGCGTAATCTAATGACTGAAAAGTCAGCCGGACCCGCAAGATCGCGCAAGCACGCCAGGGAGTGGGTTTAGGTGCTGATTTGGACCGGGGATCGGCCAGAGATCAAGGAGCTATTTCATGGAAGCAAATTTGGAGAAGAACGAACTCGTTGAGCTCACGGCTGAGATCGTCTCGGCCTATGTGAGCAACAACACGGTTGTCGCGACCGACCTTCCTGGCGTCATCCACAATGTGTTTCGACGCGCTGAGCAGGGCCTCGACGGCCTCGGGCCAGCCGGCCCGGGAGGAGTTGAAGCCCGCCATCCCGGTCAAGAAATCGGTCACGCCCGAATACATCATCTGCCTCGAGGACGGGAAGAAGTTCAAGTCGCTGAAGCGCCATCTGCGCACGCATTACGACCTGTCGCCCGAGGATTATCGCGAGAAGTGGGGCCTTCCCCACGATTATCCGATGGTCGCGCCGAACTACGCCGCCGCCCGTTCCGATCTCGCCAAGCGCATGGGTCTCGGCCAGAGGCGCCGCTAATCGCCTGCCGAAGAAGCGTCCGATTGCCGGCAGCGGCGCGGCGAGTCTGCGGGCGCGCGCGGGCCACCGGCATCGCCGCCCCAAGATCGGGTAGGCGCCATAAGTGTTACCACAAGCCTTTGTGATTCCTGACGAATCTGGCTTTCTTCGCTTGCAAGTCGCGGAATCGAACTCCACATAGTCGGATAAGGACGAGCAATTCGCGGGCCTTCAAGCGGCCTTGCGGCGGGGGAGGGAAATGCTGTCCGGACGCGCCTTTCGAGCCCAGCTCGTGATGCAAGGACAGCGCGAGTTATTCGATTATTGGCTCCGGTCGGCCGACGGACGGCGCATGCCCGCACGATCCGATCTCGATCCGCTCAAGGTCCCGCGCTTGCTTCCCTTTATCGGGCTGATCGATGTCAGGGACGGCATGGACGAGGCCTCGTTCAGGCTGGCGGGGACGCGGCTCCACGACATCTACGGGCAGGAGATCACCGGCAAGCGCGCCGGCGAGGTCTTTTCCGGCGACGCCGCTCCCTACTGGCACCGCATTCACGACCGCGTGGTGGCGAATGGGTATTCCACTCCACGGCGTGGTGCGGGGACCCGCCAAGGGCCGGGACCATATCGTGCTGTTCTGGCTGAGATTGCCGCTGTCGGAGGATGGCGGCCGCGTCGATCGCATCCTCTGTTACGACGTGGCCGGTCCCACGGCGGAAGCACGCGCGGCAACCGAGCGCTCGCTTCCCTTGCTATCCGCGCCTTCAACGGCAACCGCGGTCGCTGTCGCGGCGGGCGCAAGTCGGCTGAGCTCCCGCGCGTTGCAGGCGAGCGGCTAGGAATGCAAAGTGGGGCTGAGCGCCGCCTCGGCGTCGCTGCGGATGCGCTTCACCATGGCCATGAGGCCGTTCGAACGCTGCGGCGTCAGATGCTCCTTGAGTTGCAGCAGGCCGAGCTTGTGGCCGGCATCGATGCTCAAAATGTCCTCGGCAGTCTTGCCCGAATAGAGGGCGAAGAGGATCGCGATCAGACCGCGGACGATATGGGCGTCGCTGTCGCCGACAAAGTTCAAGCGCGGCATCCCAGAACCGCGCGGTCGACGCGCGTCGAAAGCCAGACCTGGCTGACGCAGCCTTGCACCTTGGTGGCGGGGGAACGCTCCGCCTCGGGCAAGGGCTCAAGCCCCCGGCCGAGCTCGATGACATAGCGATAGCGATCCTCCCAGTCGCCGAGGAGATCGAAATCGGTCAAGGATCTCATCGAAGCTCTAGACCGCGTTCGCGTCTCACTCAGCGTATCCATGAGATCAATATAGGCGGGAATCGGGGCCGCTGCGACCGTGCTTCGGGCCAAAATTGGGGCGCGCAATTTGGGAGGGAAAGGGCAGAAACCATCCCAATTGCGCGCCCTGGGCAGGCGGAGGACCGCCAACCGTAAAGCAGAAATCGCAGTCGAAACGCCGATCGGCGCGCCTAGGTCCCGGATTCTTCAGGCCCCGACCACGCCTCTTCGCGATCCTCGGGATTGAGCGTGTCCTGCGAGCGCGCTGAGGTCGAAACGCGCCGGCTCGAACACGGGCGTCGGTCTCTGAACCTTGCGTGTCGGCCGGGGTCTCGCCTGGGACCCCGCCGGGTTCGCCTGCGGCCGTTGATAAGGTCCATCAGCATGCGGGCGCCGAATTGCGCCTTTTGCACGAACACGCCGAACGCATCTTTGCCCCTCGCGCAGGTTTCGGGATTGCGATCGCAGAACGTCGCGACGTCGTTCACCGCAGCCTGCGCCGTCCCATAGACTTCGCTGCGCTGCCTCTCGTCGGTCGGAAGCAGGAGAACGATGATCATCAGCCAGAAGGCTATCCGGATCAGGAACAGTCATTGCTTTGCCCTCTCTGTCAAATCCTGCGGCTTCGCGCCGCTATCATTCCCTTAGTGCGGCCGACAGTAGCGCAGACGAAATAAGGGAGTTTCACTGCAATCCGTAAAGTTTGATGGAAAATTCAAATCGATTCTGTCACAGACACGGTTATTTCTTCGTAAGGCTCGATTAAGTTTCGCAAACAGAGATCGGCTCAATCGTAGGCGAAAACCCTTCGTTTGCCTCTAGCGACGGAGATGCGAGACGAGGGACCCGCTTTAAGCTTCCTTAAGCGCGCATGACCATAATCCCGGCACAAGGATACGGCGGGTCTTTACCCGCTCCGAGAGGCGCGTGTTGGGTAGCAAAGGCGTTCGGGGGCTCGCGCCCTATCTCTCATCTCTTTTGCGCATCTCCGCGACCGGTGAGGGAGCGGAGAACGATCGGCGCCTCGTTGACGACCTGCCCGACCTGATCACGCGCCATGACGAAAGAGGGTGCGTGGTCTTCGCGTCCCCCGCAGCCCGGGAGCTCTTTGGCGAGCCGGAGCAGAACATTGTCGGCGACGGACTGTTTGAGCGCGTGCATGTCGCCGACCGCCCCGCCTACCGCACGGCCTTGTCGCGTGCGCTCGCCGACAACGAGCCCACTGCCGTCGAATTTCGGATCCGCCGGTCGGGCCCGGCCGGTGTGGTCCAATATATTTGGGTCGAGACGCGCTGCCGTCCGGTGCGCGATTGCGGGCTCCGGCCCTCGTTGCCGTCACCCGCGATATCTCCGACTCGCAAGGCGCGCGAGGCCGAATTGCTGCGCGCCCGCGACGATGCCGAGAGCGCGAGCCGCGCCAAGACGCAGTTCCTCGCCAATATGAGTCATGAGTTGCGCACGCCGCTCAACGCCGTGATCGGCTTCTCGGAAATCCTGAACCGGGAGCTGTTCGGCACGCTCGGCGAAGCTCGCTACCGCGACTACGCGCGGCTCATCCATGAAAGCGGCGAGCATCTCCTCCACGTGGTCAACGAGGTCCTCGACTTGTCGAAGATCGAGGCGGGCAAGTTCACGATCGTCAAGGAACCGCTCGATGTGGGGGCGCTGGTCGCACTGTGTTGCGACATGATGCGGCATGCGGCCGAACAGCGGTCGTTGTCGCTCATCGTCGACGTGGCGCCCGACATCCCCGCGCTCCCGGCCGACAAGCAGGCCTGCAGGCAGATGCTGCTCAACGTGATCGCAAACGCCGTCAAGTTCACCGATCCGGGCGGCTTTGTGCGCGTCACGGCGCGCGTGAGGGACGGAAATGTCGAACTCAGCGTCGCCGATAACGGGATCGGGATCGCCAAGCAGGACTTGCCCAAGCTCGGCAATCCGTTTGTGCAGGCCGATAATTCTTGCAACCGCGCCCATGATGGCAGCGGTCTCGGATTGTCGGTGGTCAAGCGGCCTGGCGCGGCTCCATGGCGGCCGTCTCGAGCTTGCGAGCACGCTTGGCGAGGGGACGACCGCCACAATCGTCCTCCCCTACGATGCCGCCGGCGAATCACGGGACGCAACCCCGCTGCGCCCCGAGGTCTCGGCAGCCTAAGCCTCGCGGCAAGGCCGGCGCGCCAATTCCCCTTCTTGCGGCGCGCGTTTAGCATCTCTTTAGTTTCGCTCGCCAAGATGGCCGGACGGAAGGGCCTATCGGCCCAGGGCAACTGGGGTTCACTTGAGCGATGGGCGTCGCGGCTGCGCGGTTCGTATTTCTGGGCTTCCTCGGCCTTACGGGAAGCATCATTTACAACGCGCTCTACTTGCAGGACCTGCACAACGGCGCCGGCGGTCCGTCGGCGCGGCAGGAAATGGCCTGCGGATTCCGCAGATATGGCCAATCTCGCGCCGGTTCGCACCGACCTGCCTGCCTTGCAGCCGCAAGCGGCGGGACGGAAACTCGTGGTCAGGGCCGTGCAGCGCGAACTTGCGGTGCGGGGCTTCGATGTCGGACCCGTGGACGGCGTCCTGAGCGCCAAGACCCGCGCGGCGATTTCTTCCTATCAAAAGGCTCATGATCTGCCCGTCACCGGCACGGCCACCGACGAGCTCCTGCGCCAGATCCTCCTTGGCGACAGCACGCGGCGCGGCGGTTCGACCGGGTCCCTTACGGGAAAAGTCTCCCGCGCGAAGGCTGGCAACCCCTCGAGCGTAAAAGCGATCCAGCAGGTCCTCGCCGATCTCGGCTACTCGCCGGGCCCGGTGGATGGCGAAATGGGCGACGCCACGGCGCGCGCCATCAGCGCCTTCCAACACGACCGCCAAATTGCCGGAGACGGGCAAGATCACGCCTGAACTCTTGAGCGAGCTCGAGCTTGTCACGGGGCGCCCGCCCGGCAAATTGGTGGCGGAGCGTTGAGCGTTCGCGCAAGGCCCTGGCCGCCATGCGGGTCAAGAGCGAGGTCTGGGTCAGGGCTTACTTGCGCCTCTGCCAGGCCGAGGGCGTCCCTGTCGTGATCGTGCGGCGCGGGGACGATGCCGCCGGGGCCATTTTCATTTGCATCGACAGGCTCGACGGCACGGTGTCGCTCTATGGTCCGGCGCCGAGCGGCGCGGCCGGGAGCGAGAGCGAAAGGCGGTGGGTGAGCTGTTTCGGGCCGCGTCCGACAAGCGCAGGCGCAGGCGTACGCCTATCTCGCCCGCCAGCGCGAATTCGACCCTGACCTCTGGATCATCGAGATCGAGGACAGAGCGGGGCGGCACTTCCTGGGCGATACGGTGATCGAGGGGTGAGGCGATACCCCGCGCGAAGGCCGGCGAGGAAGGCAACCCCGATTAGGGGTTCGTTAACCTTACCGGCGGCTTAATTCGCTCGGACGATGTGGCGCCCGCGATAGGCGAAGCGCGCGCCACGCGGGGGAGACTTGACAATGGGGATCATCCTTGAATTTCGCCGCAGCGAAGAGGCGGCGGTGCCGACCCGAAGCCGCTCGGCGGGTCGCTCGGTGAGATCATCATCTTTCCCGGCGTGAGGATCGATCGCGGCGCCTCGAACGATCGGCCTGCACAAACCGGGACGCCGTCGCGGAGGCGCGTTCAGCGCGGCCGAAAAAAGTAGGGCAGGTCGCCCTAGCCCGATCTCGCGTAGGGGCCGCAGGAGGTGGCCTTGCAGCGCCCGCTCCGCAAAGCTCGCGCGGCTCGGCCCCGCCAATGGCAGGCGCAGCAGAGCGATCCCTTCGCTGACCGGCGCGTTGACGACGATGACATTGTCGGAGGATTCCGGAGCGTCGACGCCCGCCTCCTCAACGGTCTGGTCGGCGGTGGCAATGATGAGTTCGACCTGCTGCCCGCTTCACGTCGGCGCCGACAACCGAGTAGAAGTTCTCTCCTTCCGGCGTGTAGAGCGCAATCAGCAAAAGCTCGTCGGCAACCGTGGCGGTGAGGCGCACCGGTCCGCCGGCAAGATCGAAGCGGCAAAACGCGTAGCGGACGTCGGGCGCCATCATCGGCACGACGTGCTGTCCGGGCGCCGCCGCGGGAATCTGGATCATCGTATTGGCCGGCCCGAGTGCGGCGAGACGCGCGTACCCATTCTTAGGGGCAAGCATGGGCAAGGCGAGCACCGCAACAATGTGGATGAGACCCGCAAGCACGAGTCCAAGGGCGATATAGAGGCCGGGGAGCCTTACTCGCATGACTGTGCGCTCGATCTTGGGCAGCCGCTCGCCGGGGATGAGCCCGATGCCCGTGGCATCGGTCTCGCGCGGACTGTAGATGCGCAACATCAAGACGAGGCGCTGATCGGCGGCTCCGCTCGGGAGCCAATTCTCAGGGCGTGCGTTGCGCGACAGGTTGACGCGAAACGTGCCGTCGGAGTGACGGAGCATCTCCTCGCTGTTGAAGCTGTAGCGTGCAGAGGGATTGGCGATCAGGCCGCCATACTCGTCATACAACAGCGAGCGACCACCAGCGCGCATTGAGCGGCGGCGCCGACAATCAGATAGTCGCAGTCCGCAGTAGAGCGCTGCGCCCGTCGCTGTCGGTTCGCGCGACGAAGTAGCGGGCAACCGTCGAGGTGAGGGGAAGCCTGCCGCTCCGGGCAACATGGGCCCTGGTGTAGTAGTCGGCCTTGGGGTTGCCTGCGCTGACCCAGCCGGCCCAGGGCCCGACCTTGGTCGTTGTCAGCGGCGATCCGCGCTCGATCATGTACCAGGCCGATCCGATCCCGAGGATCAGCGCCACGAGGAACGTCCCGATGAAATAGACAAGAGAGCGCATGGAATGGCCGGCGTCTTCCTCGCGCCAAGCAGCCGACCGCGAGGACGCCAGCATGAGCCGGGAATCGTGCAAGGTGGTGGTCAAGCGATCCTACCCATCGAAACGGAACAAGCCGGGATAGATTATTGCGGGCTCGCCGCATTGTCGTCCCGTCCCGCCGAGAGCGCGGTCTGTGGCGCGGCCGGAACTTGAGACTCTCCAGGCTGCGGCTCAGGCGCGTTGGCGGCATTGCCTGCCGCGGCCATGCTTGGTTTCGACTCCGCTCCCGGGGCCGCCCAAGGAGCCTCGGCCCGGTCCGGGCGGCCTTCGGCGTCGCTCGGCGCGAGCTGACGGGCGTCCTTGAGCATGGAGCTCAACTTCTCCAGAACTTGCCGCGTCGCCGAGACATGTCCTTCACACTCTCGGGCGGAGGCGCAGCCGCGGCGACCTCGGCATTGGCCGTCGCATTCTGCGCCAGCGCGGCGGCGATGCGCGCCTGTTCGGCGGCTTGGACCGGATGCACAGGCAAGCCGGCGATCTGGGGAATGTTGTCGGTGTCGTGCGCGGCCACCATGTAGGTATGCCAGGTCTGCGCCGGGAAACTGCCGCCCGTCACCCGCGCCATCGGCGTGAAGTCGTCGTTGCCGAGCCATACGCCTGTCACGTACTGGCCGGTGAAGCCGATGAACCAGGCGTCGCGATAGGCCGAGCTCGTTCCGGTTTTGCCGGCGGAGTAGGTGTAATCGAGCTGCGCGGCCTTGCCGGTTCCCTCCAGCACCACCGCCTGGAGCATCGTGTTCAGCTGCTCGATCACCTTGGGCTCGAAGAGCTGTTTGCGCGGCGGCTCGTCGCGTTCGTGATTGTAGACGACGTCGCCGCCCGTCAGCGTCTTGATCTCCTCGACGGCGTAGGGGCGCACTTCGAGGCCGCCGGCGGCGAAGACGGCGTAGCCGCCGGTGTGCTCGAGCGGCGTCATGCCGTTGTCGCCGAGCGCCAGCGAGCAGGTCTTCTTGAGATGCTTGATGCCCATCTTCGAGAGGTTCGCGAGCACCTTGTCGCGGCCGACCTATGTGAAGCGAAAGCTTCACCGCGATGGTGTTGATCGATTTTGCCAGCGCGATGCGAAGCGTCATGCGCCCGCGGTAGCCGCCGGAATAGTTTTTCGGCGCCCAGCGGCCGCAACTCACCGGCCCGTCGCTGACGCCCGTTTCGGGGGTGAAACCGTTCTGGAGCGCGGTGAGGTAGACATAGCTCTTGAACGACGAGCCGGGCTGGCGGTAGGCGTGGCTCGCGCGATTGAACTGACTTTCGCCGTAATCCTTGCCGCCGACCATGGCGCGCACCGCCCCGTCGGTCTCCATCGAGATCAAGGCGCCGTTGTCGAAATGTCTCGACCGGCCGAACTGCTTGACGGTTTGCTCCAGGGCTTCCTCGGCAGACCTTTGCAAGCCGAGATCGACGGTGGTGCGGGCGATGACGATGTGGTCTTCCTTGCCCTGCATCAGCCGCTGGACCTCTTCGAAGGCCCAGTCGAGAAAATAGTCGGGCGTCTTGCCGTCGCCGCGCTCGACGATCTTGGCGGGGTTCATGCGCGCGCCATAGACCTGGCCCTCGCTCATGAAGCCGGCTTCGACCATGTTGCTCAGCACCTCGTTGGCGCGCGCGCGCGAGGCGGCAAGGTTGACGTGCGGCGCGTAGCGGGTGGGGGCCTTGAACATGCCGGCGAGCATGGCCGCCTCGGGAAGGTTCACCTCGCGGATCGATTTGTTGAAATAGTACTGTGCCGCGGCCTCCACCCCGTACGAACCGCCGCCGAGATAGGCGCGATCGAAATAGAGCTTGAGGATCTCGGGCTTGGTGTAGCGATTCTCCAGATAGATCGCGATCAGCGCCTCTCTGATCTTTCGGCTCAAGGACCGCTCCGGCGTCAGGAACATATTCTTGGCGAGCTGCTGGGTGAGCGAGCTGCCGCCCTGCACGACCTGGTCGTTGCGGGCATTGGCGGCGAGCGCCCTGAAGGTGCCCATGACATCGATGCCGAAATGTTCGAAGAAACGCCGGTCCTCGGTCGCGAGCGTCGCCTTGATCATCACGTCGGGGATTTCTTCCAGCGGCACCGAGTCGTCGCGCAGCAACCCGCGCTTGCCGATCTCGTTGCCGAAGCGATCGAGGAAGGTGACGCTGTACTCGTCGGCGAGATTGATCTTGCCTTGCGCCGTCTCGAAGGCTGGAAGAGCGAAGGTGGCGAGAACGAGGAGGCCGGCGACGCTGACGGTCAGACCCTCGCAGGCAAGCTCATTGAGCGCGCGGACGAAGCCCTTGACCTCGAAGCGGTTGAAGAACGAGGAGTAGCCGCTCCACCAGTCGCGGAAGCCGCTCCAGGCGCCATAGAGGCCTGAATCGATCCAGGAATCGATCTTGAGCCAATCGATCAGCTTGCCGCGCCGATTGCCGTGGAGGATATCCCGCACCTTGCCCCGACCTCTCGCATACGAAAACGTCCCGGCAGTTTGGCCTTCCCCAATCTACCGACCGGACGCACCCATTTATCCGAACAATTATACTCCGATTGAGGCGTTTTATGGAGAGGTTGCAAGCGCAAAGGCTACCAAATCCCTAGCCGCGCCCCGCGCGGCCGCGCTCACTTCTCGACTTCATAACCGCGCGCCTTCATGCAGGCGATATAGTCCTCATCCGCGGCCCCCTTGCGCAGGCGGGAGAAGATCCCGACCACCGAGGCGACCCCCTTTTTGCTCGTCTCCTCTTTGCAGGCTATGTCGGCCGCTTCCAGCGAATTGCCTGATTCTTGGGCTTTCCCCGGTCGCTGACCGACCAAAGTAAAGTCGCGAGGCGCAGGCTCGGACAGGCTACAGCCCGAGGACGCCAAGGCGGCCAGGCAAGCTGCGAGCGGCAGCAAATTGACCTTCGACATTGCCCAAGACCCCGAGTCGTTTCTTAACGAGTATCGCAATTTGCCCTCGGCAGGGCGAGACCCCGATAAATCGATGGCGCGGCGCCCGCGCCGACGCCAGTGCCGACGCCAGGGCGCTACCATAGATACGGAACAAGACGATAGCGGATGCGGGCGGCATAGTCGGCATAGCCCTTAAGCTCGGCGGCGAGGGTTCGCTCCTCGAACACGGCCCTGATGGCGATGATGAGCACGAGGCCGGCACCCGCAGCCAGTCCCCACCATGACCCGAGCAATAACGGGAGCCCCACGATGAACAGGATGGCGCCGGCATACATGGGGTGACGGATGTAAGCGTAAGGCCCGGACGTCGCCACGAGGTGACCGCGCGCTTTCTGGATCTTCACGACGGGCGCGGCGTAGCTGTTCGCTTTCAGCGAAAGCCAGACGAGATAGGAGCCGAGGCCGATCAGGGCGAGGCCCGCGACTTTGAGGCCGAGGGGCACGCTGGACCACCGATAGCGACCGGCGTCGATGCCGATCAAGACGAGCCAGCCGATCCAAGCCGCGAGCAGGACGACCATCAGGGCCTTGTCCCAACCCTTCTGCTCGCGCTGGATGAGGGAGCCCAGACGTTCGCGGAGCAAGGCGGGGTCGCGGCGCGCCAGCCAGAATCCGCCGGCAAAGGTGATCGCCGCCGCGACCGCAAGATAAATCCAGGCTTCGACCCAGTCGATCCTGCCGGCGGCGCCGAACAGGATCACGCCCACGAACAGAAGCGAGGCGGCCGCGCGGCGGCTGAATTTCCGCATGAGCCCGCGGTGAAGCTCCGAGGTGGTCGTCATGAGATCGCAACCGGTTTTGCGTTCACGATGGCGTGAGGATCCTCGCGCCCTATCGCTGCAAATTTTCCCCCAATCTCCGTCCTTGGCATAGACTGGCAAAGAGCCGCACTCAAGATGGAGGATCCGCCGGATGCCAACGCGCATCACTGCCTGCGCAACGTTATTTCTGGGCTTGGCCGCGTTTGCCGGGGCCCAGGTCTTGTCAGCCACCGCAGCCTTAAGCGCCGATTGCAGTCAAGGCAGCGCGGAGGAAAAGGTCGTTTGCCTCAACCAGAAGATCGTCGATCTCGAAGCGAAAGTGGCGGAGTTGATCAAGGAGACGTTGAAGTGGAACGACCGGATCTCGCTGGTTAACGAAGATATGCGGATCTATCCCCGCTGTCTCGACAATCCCGGTCCGAACGCCCCCGACATTGCGGCGGTGCTCGCGAGCGCCTGCGCCAAGGTTCCGGCTCAGTCCTGGATGATCCGCAAGCCCTATCGATAGGCGAGATATCGAGACCGGAAGGACGGCGTCGGGCCCCTTGGGCCGGGTCGCCGAGACCGTGCTAGTCTTCCCCCATGACACATCGCAGTGCCTGTGGAGGTCCAATGCCGAAGATCGCCTTGACCTGTACCGTCCTTCTCAGCATTGCAGGCGTCTGGCATCGGTACCGGTTCAGGCGGCCGCGCCTTCGTCCGACCCCGAGACCGCGCCCCGCGCTCAATCCGGCCCGCCCAAAGGCTATACGTGTCACGACGCGGCGTTCACCGGCAGCGGGCCCGGGTTCAAGAGCTCGCAGGAAGAGTTGGAGGAGGCGGCGATCAAGGATTGGCTCGAAAAGGCCGCCGCCATCTTTGCCGATGCCGATTGGAACACGGCCAAGGATCAGGGCATCGCATGCGTCAAGCAGGGGCTCTACAGCAAGTGTTTCGCCACCGGCACGCCTTGCCATCCGAAACCGGCGGAGTGAACAGGCCATCGACGGAGAATCGCCATGTGGCGTGCGATGATTTTCACTTCGATCGTGATGGGTTTTATCGGTGCCGCGGCCGCGGGCGAGACGGCGGAGCAAGGGCCGCAACCGCAATGCCGGAAGGCGGAGATCAATCCCGTCACCGGACATATCCTCTGCATCGACCCGCTTGGCGCGCCGGTCGAACCACCGCCTGACGCGGCCAAGCCCGCTTGCAAGCCGGAAGAGGCGAGAGGGCAGTGGAGCTATGGACCCGGCTGCGCGCCGGAACCGGGGGGCATGTGAGGGGGCTCGGGGCGCGCGACTTCTATCGAGGGCGATCAGAGCGACGCAGCGAGACCGGCCGCCCGCGGTAACGGCGATCGTCTCGTCACGCTCCGCCGCGAATTCTCTTCGAGCAAGGCTCGCTGTGGGTCGCGCTTGCGCCCCCATTTGCGCTATATGACGCCGTTTGCGGACGAAGCGAGGACGCGTCGATGGCGCTATGGACCAAATTCAGGGAGCTTGCCGACCGTTTCAGCGGCGACAAGGGGCCTGCGCTCAGTTTGCGCGAGGAAGAATTGCGGCTGGCCGCCGCGGCGCTGCTCGTGCACGCATCGACGATCGACGGCGAGGTCGATGCCACCGAGCGCCGCAAGCTCAAGACCCTGTTGCAGGTGCGGTTCGATCTCGACGGCAATGAGGTCCATAAGCTTCTCGACGAGGCGGGACTGCGCGAGGTCGAGTTCGTCGATCTTTACAGGTTCACAAGTGTGCTCTGTCGCGAGCTCGACCAGGACGGGCGCAGGCGCATCGTCGAGATGCTCTGGGAAGTGACGATGGCAGACGGCGTCGTGCACGAATTCGAGGCCAACCTGGTGTGGCGGGCGGCGGAGCTCCTCGGCGTCTCCACGCGGGATCGGGTCGCGCTGAGGAAAGCCGTGGAGAGCCGTAACGCGCGGCTGTGACGTGCCGAGGCGCCGGCGCGTGCTCGGCATTGTGCGCGGCAGCGCGCCGTTACTTGTCGGCGGGTTCCGGGAACTTGCGGATGTCGGCCGCCGCTTCGGGATATTTCGCGGCCAGCTCCGCCGCGTTGCCAAGCTCGACGTCTTCCGTCGGCACCACGCCCGGCCATTCGGTGCTCGCGCCGAGAAACCAGCGGCGCTTGCCGGTGACCCGCGCGGTGTGGAAGGTGTTGCCTGGGATCAGGAGCTGGAGCAGGTGGCCGCCGACGACATTCGGGCCCGACCACGACCAGCTCACTGTTGCCGTTTTCGAAGAGGAGCAACACCTCGATCGGATCGCCGAGATAGTAGTGGTAGAGCTGATCGTTCTTGATGCGGTGAAGCTTCACCGGTGCTTCCGGCGTCACCATGAAATAGAGCGCGGAGCCCAGCGGCCGTCCGTCGGCGAACGGCGCGGGCAGACCGCCTGCCGCGATCGAAAGCTCGCTCTTATAGGTCGCGCGCACGAAGCCGCAGGTCTGGTTCGGCTCGAGCTTGAGAAGGGTCCTGATCTCGTCGGCGGTCACGGTCTCCGGCATCGGCTTTTCGGGATTGACCAAAGGCGATTGCGCCTCAGGCGCAGGGTCGGACGATCCGGCAGCGGCGAGTGAGGGGGCGAGGGTGGCGGCGCCCGCAAGCGTCGCCCGCTTGAGAAAATTGCGTCGGCCAAGCGTGTGTCGCCGCTCGGGGCGCTCGGACATGCCTTCCTCCACTTGCCGAGATTGTCGCCTCGGCCGACGCCTCGGGTCAACCCGGGACCGAGGCACGCTGCACGCGACTTGGCTCGCCGCCGGCATTCATGCGTCGTTCATGGGACTTGCTTTACGGTCTTGCCAACAAGGATATTGGGACTGAACCATGTGGCGGGTCATCAAAGCTAACGATAATGGCGGCGCTCGCTGCGGCCTTCTTCGCGCATGCCGGGCAGGCCGGGGAGCCCGGCTGCGTGGAGTGGAGCAAGGCGGGTCCGATCATCGCCGAGAACGCGTCTCGTGCCCGCCAATGTCATCTTTCAGAAAGTGCAGAAGCGCACCGGCGGCAAGATCGTCAGCCAGGCTCTCTGCAATCTCGGCGGACAGCTTCGTCTACAGGCTCGTCGTGCTCGGCCCGACCGGCGAGGTCACCAACGTCACCGTTGACGCTCGCACCGGGCAGTTCTAGGAGCGGCCCCATGCTCGGCACGGAGGAATAGACGCCTTGCGGCTTCTCGTCGTCGAGGACGATCCGGACCTCAATCGCCAGCTCGTCGCCGCGCTCAGCGATGCGGGCTATGCGGTCGATAGCGCCTTCGACGGCGAGGAAGGTCATTATCTCGGCGATACCGAACCCTACGACGCCGTGGTGCTCGATCTCGGCCTGCCCAAGAAAGACGGCTTGAGCGTGCTCGAGCAGTGGCGGCGCGACGAACGCAAGATGCCGGTGCTCATTCTCACCGCACGCGAGCGCTGGAGCGACAAGGTGGCGGGCATGGATGCCGGCGCCGACGACTACGTCGCCAAGCCGTTTCATATGGAGGAAGTGCTGGCGCGGCTCCGCGCGCTGTTGCGGCGCGCGGCGGGACATGCGCGCAACGAGATGGAGTGCGGGCCGCTGCGGCTCGACACCAAGACGGCGCGCGTCACCGTCGACGGCCAGCGCGGTGAAGCTCACCTCGCATGAATATCGGGTGCTCGCCTATCTCATGTTGCATCAGGGGCGCGTCGTCTCCCGCACCGAGCTGGTCGAGCACCTCTACGAGCAGGATTTCGACCGCGACTCCAATACGGTCGAGGTGTTCATCGGGCGCTTGCGCAAGAAGCTTCCGATCGATCTCATCACGACTGTCCGCGGGCTTGGCTACCGCCTCTCGGACGTGCGCGATGAGGCTTAATTCTCTCGCGTTTCGGCTCTTCGCCTCCGCGGCGGCATGGACCCTCGTGGTCTTCCCGCTGACCGCCGTTCTCCTCGTTTCGCTCAACCGGCACGCGCTCGAGCGCAGCTTCGATGCGCGGCTCAACGTGTACCTGACGAGCCTCGTCGCTTCGAGCACCCAAGGGGGCGCGGGCGCTCCAAAACAGCCGGCCGATTTCGGCCAGCCGATCTTCGGCATTCCCTTCTCGGGCTGGTACTGGCAGATCATGCCGCTCGACGGCGCCACGCGCCCCGATTTCGTTTCCGATTCGCTGCTCGACCAGCAACTCAAACTGCCGAGCAAAAGCGGCGTGGCACCCGATGCGAGCCTGACGCGGCGCGGCTATATCGTCGGTCCCGACGCCCAACGCCTGCGCATCGTCGAGCGCGAGATCAGGCCGGCAGGCCTGGGCTCCGCGCCCTATTCCTATGCGGTCGCCGGCGATACCGCCGAGATCGACCGCGATCTCGCCGCCTTCACCACCATGCTGATTATGGCTCTGGCCGTGCTGCGGGACTCGGGCTCGTGGCCGCGACCTTCTTCCAGGTGCGGTTCGGGCTCTCGCCGTTGCGCGCCATTCGCCAGGCGCTCGCCGCAATCCGTTCGGGCGAAGCGGAGAAACTCGAAGGCGAATTGCCGCTCGAGATCAGGCCGCTGCAACAGGAGCTGAATGCGCTGATCAAATCCAATCGCGAGATCGTCGACCGGGCGCGCACGCATGTCGGCAATCTCGCGCACGCGCTGAAGACGCCGCTCAGCGTCATCAGCAACGAGGCGCGCACGAACGAGGGCGCGTTGGCGTCGAAGGTGATCGAACAGGCGGAGATCATGCGCACCCAGATCACGCACCATCTCGACCGCGCGCGCGTGGCGGCGCACTCGAGCGTGATCGGCGACGTGACCGATGTCGGCGCCGTGCTTCAGGCGTTGAAGAGGACGGTCGACCGCATCTACGAGGAGCGCGGGCTCGAAGTCGCGGTTGCCACGATGCCCGGACTGAAGTTCCAGGGCGAGCAGCAGGACTTCGAGGAGATGGTCGGGAACCTGCTCGACAATGCATGCAAATGGGCGCGATCGAAGGTGAGCGCCAGCGCCGAACGGGATGACGGCGAGGCGCGGTTCACGGTGATCGTCGATGACGATGGGCCGGGTCTCACGGATGCCGATAGGGCAAGGGTCGGGAAGCGGGGCCAACGGCTCGACGAGACGAAGCCGGGCTCAGGGTTTGGGCTCTCGATCGTCGCCGAACTCGCCCATCTCTATAAGGGACGCTTCGCGCTCGAACGCTCGCCGGAGGGCGGCTTGCGCGCCCGCCTCGAGTTGCCGGCGGCCTAGAATTCCCGCCGCTTTTCGCCGGCGCAGGAACCCAAATTTGGCCAGAATTGTTATTTGTTAAGGATAGGGTGACACGTTTAGACTTGACCTCAGTCTCTTGCCGGGGCGGGCCGCGCTGTTTCGAGGCCGAAGGGGGATGCGATGAGACGAGCACCGATCCTTGCCATTCTTTTGCTATCGGCTGTGCTCGCGGCCTGCGGGCCGGGCAACAAGCAGGGCACCGGCACCATCGTAGGCGCGGTCGCAGGCGGCGCTGCCGGGGCGGCGATCGGCGGGTCGAAGAACCGCGTTCCGGGCCTGGCAATCGGCGCAGTCGTCGGCGGCATCATCGGCAACCAGATCGGGCAGAGCCTTGACGAGGAAGACCGGCGCATGGCCATGGCCGCCGAATATCAAGCCCTCGAATACGGGCAGGCCGGCGCGGCCACGCCTTGGGACAATCCCCAGACCCAGCATCGCGGGCAGATCGTTCCGGGCAAGCCCTATCAGCAGGGCAGCCAATATTGCAGGCCCTACACCCATACGATCTATGTCGGCGGCCAGCCGCAGACGGCGCGCGGCACGGCCTGCCGCCAGCCCGACGGGACCTGGGCGACCGTGGGCTAGCCGGCGGTCCGCGCCGAATTGGCGTTGAGCCCGGCGGGGGGCTTTCGGGGCCTTGCGCCGACGTCATGTTGACGCGGACCCGGACCTTGCTCCTTCGCCTACCTTTCCCTAGCCTAGAACCTCTTTAAACGAGCGGAGCCCTGCGCTTCCCCTTGCTGATCTGGATCGTCCTCGCCGGCCTCACGGCAATCGTTCTGTTCGTCCTGTTGCGTCCGCTCGCAATCACGGGGACGAAACCGCTTGCGCCGGAATCCTTCGACGCCGCCGTCTATCGCGATCAGCTCAACGAGATCGAAAGCGATCGCGCCCGCGGTTTGATCGGCGAAAAAGAAGCCGAAGCCGCGCGCATCGAAATCGCGCGGCGGCTCCTTGCCGCCGACAATAAAGCGCAGGGTCCCGACCGCGGCGAGACGAGAGGGGCCTCGGCCAAAGCCGCCATCGCCGTCATCGGCGTGAGCCTTCCTCTGGTCGCGCTCGGGCTCTACTTCGTTTTCGGCTCGCCCCGCCTTCCCGACCAGCCGCTCGCCGCCCGCCTCGAAGATCCGGCGGGCAACCGCGACCTCGAAGCGCTCGTCGCCAGGGTCGAGGCGCGCCTCAGGGAGCGTCCCGAAGACGGGGAGGGCTGGGACGTGGTTGCGCCCGTCTATCTGAGCTCGGGCCGCTACGCGCAAGCGGCTGAAGCTTATACCCACGCGCTCAGACTGCTCGGCCCCTCGGCAAGGCGGCTGTCCGGACAGGGACAAGCGCTCGTGCTCGCCAATAACGGCTTGGTGACGGAAGAAGCGCGCCTTGCGCTGTCTCGCGCGCGGGAACTCGACGGGACGCTGGTCGAGCCGCGCATCCTGCTTGCCATCGCCAAGGAACAGGACGGAGAGTTCGCCGCCGCAGTCGCGGATTGGCGCGCGCTCTTGGTCGACGCCGAGGAGGACGCGCCGTGGCGTAACATGGTTGAAAAGCGCATCGAAATGGCCGAGGCGCATCTCGCCGGAAAGCCGATGCCGGCCGAAACCCCGGCAGAGACCGCGCCTCAGAGCCCGAAGGGTCCCGGTGCCGCCGACATCGCCGCCGCCCAGAACATGGATCCCGGCCGCGCGCCAGGCCATGATCGAGGGAATGGTGCAGCGTCTTGCCGCACGGCTCGATCAGGGTGGCGGGGCCCTTGCGGATTGGCTTAGGCTGGTGCGCGCCTATAGCGTGCTCGACCGCAAAGACGACGCGTTGAAAGCGCTCGGCAGGGCCAAGAGCCAATTCAGCGGCGACAGCCAAGCGCTGGAGGAACTCGATCAGCTCGCGGCCGAGCTTGGATTGAAGTCATGACGCGAAAGCAGCGCAGAGGCATCCTGATCGGCACCTGTCTGACCGTGCTTGCGGTCGCCGTGGGTCTTGTCCTGTTCGCCATGCGCGATTCCATCGTGTTCTTCTATAGCCCGAGCGACGTGGCGGCCATGGAGATTGGGCCCGGGACCCGGTTCAGGCTCGGCGGACTGGTCGAGACGGGGAGCGTGGTCAGGAGCGAGGGCACCACGGTCCGCTTCACCGTCACCGATCGGACAAAGACCCTGCCTGTGATCTATACTGGCGTTCTGCCGGACCTGTTCCGGGAGGGCCAGGGGGTCGTCGCCGAAGGGATGCTCGAACCTGGCGGCGTGTTCCGCGCCGACTACGTGCTCGCCAAGCACGACGAGAACTACATGCCGCCGGAAGTGGCCAAGAAGCTCAAGGCACAAGGCGTGTGGCGCGGCGATGGGCGGGAGAAGCCCGCGCAGGCCGATGTGAATTAAGAGCGTGGCGTCTGGAGTTAAGACATGATTGCAGAGACCGGTCACTACGCGCTGATCCTGGCTCTTGCCGTCGCGATCGTGCAGACCGCTCTGCCGCTGATCGGCGCCCGGCTGCGCGATCCGCAACTTGCCGCCATCGCCGTGCCCGCCGCGCAGATGCAATTCGCTCTTGTCGCGATTGCCTTCATCGCGCTCACCATCGCGTATGTCACCTCGGATTTCTCGGTGCTGAACGTCTGGCGCAACTCCCATTCGGCCAAGCCGCTGCTCTACAAGATCTCCGGCGTGTGGGGGAACCATGAGGGCTCGATGGTCCTCTGGGTCCTGATCCTCGCGCTCTTCGGCGCGAGCGTCGCGACCTACGGCTCCAATCTTCCGCGGCAGCTCAAGGCCAACGTGCTCGCGGTCCAGGGCTCGATCGCGGCGGCGTTTCTTCTTTTCATCATCACCACATCGAATCCGTTCACGCGCGTCGACCCCGCTCCCTTCGACGGGGAGGGGTTGAACCCGATTCTGCAAGACCCGGCGCTCTCGTTCCACCCGCCCTTCCTCTATGCCGGCTATGTCGGCTTCTCCATGGCATTCTCCTTTGCCGTCGCCGCCTTGATCGACGGCCGCATCGACGCGGCCTGGGCGCGCTGGGTCAGGCCCTGGACGCTGGCCGCGTGGATGTGCCTCACGCTCGGCATCGCCATGGGCTCGTGGTGGGCGTATTACGAGCTCGGCTGGGGCGGCTTCTGGTTCTGGGATCCGGTCGAGAACGCCTCCTTCATGCCCTGGCTCGCAGGCACGGCGCTGCTCCATTCGGCGCTGGTGATGGAAAAGCGCGACGCACTGAAAGTGTGGACGATCCTGCTCGCCATCATCACCTTCTCGTTGAGCCTGATGGGGACCTTCCTCGTGCGCTCGGGCGTGCTCACCTCCGTGCACACCTTCGCCGTCGATCCCGCCCGCGGCGTCTTTATTCTGGCCATCATGGGCGTCTTCATCGGGGGCGCGCTCGCGCTCTTCGCCTGGCGTGCACCGCTCCTGTCGCAAGGCGGATTGTTCGCCCCGATCAGCCGCGAAGGCGCGCTCGTGCTCAACAATCTCCTGCTCACCACCGCTTGCGCGGCGGTGTTCGTCGGCACGCTCTACCCGCTCGCGCTCGAAGCGATCACCGGGGAGAAGATTTCGGTCGGAGCGCCCTTCTTCAATCTGACCTTCGCGCCGCTGATGGTTCCGCTCCTCATCGCCGTTCCGTTCGGGCCGCTCTTGGCCTGGAAGCGGGGGGATTTGGCGGCTGCGGCGCAGCGCCTCATGGCCGCGGCGGCGATCGCGCTTGCGGCGGTCGCGTTGCTGGCGGCGATGCAGGCTCGAGGACCATGGCTTGCGCCGTTCGGCGTAGGCCTCGGTCTTTGGCTCATCTTGGGCGTGCTCTCCGAGCTTGCCTACCGGGTGAAGCTCACCGAGGCCGTCCCCGCCGAGATCTGGCGCCGCTTGCGCAATCTGCCCCGCGCGGCATACGGGACCGCGCTCGCCCATTCGGGTGTCGGGCTCGCGGTGATCGGCATCGTCGCCACAACGGCCTGGCGTTCGGAAGAGATTCTTGCGCTCAAGCCGGGCGACACCGCGGAGATCGCCGGCTACACGCTCACCTTCAAAGGTGTCGCCCCGCATCAGGGACCAAACTACCGCGAGCGGGTCGGCGTGTTCGTCGTCACGCGCAACGGCAAGACCGTCGCCGAGCTCCTCCCCTCGAAGCGCGAGTTCACCGTCGAGAAAACCGACACGACCGAAGCAGGGATTCACGCAAGCTGGCGCGGCGATCTTTATGCCGTGCTCGGCGATCCGCTGAAGGAAGGCGCCTACAGCGTCCGCCTCTACTTCAACCCGCTCGTGCGGCTCATCTGGCTCGGCGCCATCGTCATGTTTCTTGGCGGCGCCGTTTCGCTCTCGGACCGCCGATTGCGGGTCGGCGCGCCGCAACGCAGGGAAGCGAAGGCGGCGGCGGTTGTTGCCGGCGAGTGAGCCTCATGTCTTGGCGTAGCCCCCTCTCGCTCCTCGCGCTCGCGCTTTCGTTCGTCGTTCTCGCGCCGGGTCCGGCACGGTCGGTCCAACCTGACGAGATTCTTGCCGATTCTGCGCTCGAGGCACGCGCGCGTTCGATCTCCACGGGCTTGCGCTGTCTCGTTTGCCAGAATCAATCGATTGACGATTCCGACGCGCCCTTGGCCAAGGATCTCAGGCTGCTCGTGCGGGAGAGGCTGAAAGAAGGCGACAGCGACCGTGAGGTCGTCGATTTCATCGTGGCGCGCTACGGCGAGTTCGTCCTGCTCAAGCCGCGGCTCTCGCGGGAAACCCTGATCTTGTGGCTGGCGACGCCCGCCGTGTTGGCGGCGGCGGTTCTCTTGATCTGGCTTGCCTATCGGCGGAGGCGGGCGGAGGGGCTTGAGCCGTTGAACGCCGGCGAAAAGCGCCGGTTGAAGCGCCTGCTGGACGAGCGTTGAGGCTTGGTGATATGGGAATGACAGCGGCGAACGCCTTGCCGAGGGCCGATTTTCGCCAGCAACCTTACTGAAATTTAATGCCGTCGAAACGACGGCGTAATCGGCAGACGCTTATATGTTTCCCCAGAAGCCTCCTCCTCGTTGAGGCCAGGCTATCTGTCGGCAATTCCTTGTCTCAGGAGAGAGGTGACCTATGAGATTTGACCAGAGCTCCGCTGCGACTGAGAGGCTCGCGCTCGCGGAAGCTGACACGCAAGCCCGCGCTGCTCGCGGCCGCCGCGCTGATCGGTACCGGCGCATTGGGGCTGTGCTCGGCAACAGCGTGACCCTCGCCGTCGCCGAGACCGCCACGCCGCCGACCATCGAGACGCCTTACGGCCGCGCGCCGCTGAGCTTCGCCGACCTTGCGGCCAAGGTCAGCCCGGCCGTGGTCAGCATCAACGTCAAGGGCGACGTCAAGGTTGCCGACAACGACATGGAGATTCCGGGCATGCCGGATCTCCCCGAGGACAACCCGCTCTACGAGTTCTTCAAGCAGTTCCGCAAAGGGATGCCGCAGGCGCCGACGCAAGCCCTCTCCGAGCTTGGCCCAGGGCTCGGGCTTCTTCATTTCGTCCGACGGTTTCGTCGTGACCAACAATCATGTGGTCGAGGACGCCGAGGACATCACGGTCACGCTCGATAGCGGCGACGAAATATCCGGCCAAGCTGATCGGTACCGATCCGCGCACCGACGTGGCGCCTGATCAAGGTCAAGGCTCCGGACAAGACTTTTCCCTTCGTCGAGTTCTCGTCCAAGGATCCGCGCGTCGGCGACTGGGTGCTCGCCGTGGGCAATCCGTTCGGCCTCGGCGGTACGGTGACCGCCGGCATCATCTCGGCCCATAACCGCGACATCGGCTCCGGTCCTTACGACTATCTTCAGATCGACGCGGCGGTGAACCGCGGCAATTCGGGCGGTCCGAGCTTCGATCTCGACGGCAAGGTGATCGGCATGAACACCGCCATCTTCAGCCCAAGCGGCGGCAATGTCGGCATCGCCTTTGCCGTCCCGGCTGCCCTCGTCAAGGAGGTGGTCACCGAGCTGCAGAGCCATGGCACCGTCGATCGCGGCTGGCTCGGCGTCGTCATCCAGAACGTGACCGACGACATCGCCGACTCGATCGGAATGGCCGAGGCCAAGGGCGCCATGATCACCAAGGTGACGGAGGACGGACCCGCGGCGAAGGAGGACCTCAAGCCCGGCGACGTCATTGTCGAAGTGAACGGCGAGAAGATCGACGACTCGCGCGACCTCGCCCGCAAGATCGCCGAGCTCAACCCCGACACCGACGTCAATCTTTCCATCGTTCGCTATGGCGAGAAGCGTCAGGTCACCATGAAGCTCGGCACGTTTCCGAGCAGCAAGCAGCTTGCCGCGCTCGAAGAGGACAAGCCCGCCGACACAGGCCAGCAGATGAAGGATCTCGGCCTCTCGCTCGCGCCGGCCGCAAAGTTTCCCGGCGCCGGTGAGGAGGGCGTGGTGATCACCGAGGTCGATCCGGCAGAGCGACGCCGCCGACAAGGGCCTCAAGCCCGGCGACGTCATCCTCGAGGTTGCCGGCGTCAGCGTCTCCGAACCTTCCGATGTCGCCGCCGGCGTCAAGAAGGCCCTGGACGGCGCCAAGTCCGACAAGGACACGGTCAAGGTCCTGATGCAGGTCAAGACCGGCGATCAGACGCGCTTCGTGGCGCTTTCCCTGAAGAAGGCCTAATCGAGCCTTCTACGCCGGAGGGCGGCGCGGTTCCCCCCACCGCGCCGCCCGCCCCGTTATCGGCAGGTCCTTCCTCCGTGTCACGTTCGAGGCAGCGTCACCCGGGAGATCTCGCAGCCATGCGTGTGCTGGTCATCGAGGACGATCAGGAGACCGCTACCTTCCTCAAACGGGCGCTGAAAGAGTCCGGCCATGTCGCCGAATATGCGGGCGACGGCCAGACCGGGCTCGAGCTCGCCAGGGCCAACGCCTATGACGTGCTGATCGTCGATCGCATGCTGCCGAAACGCGACGGACTTGCGGTGATCGGAACGCTGCGCGCCGAGGAGATCAGGACCCCGGCGCTGATCTTGAGCGCGCTCGGCGAGGTCGACGACCGCGTCAAGGGCTTGCGCGCCGGCGGCGACGACTATCTGACCAAGCCCTACGCGTTCAGCGAGCTCCTCGCCCGGATCGAGGCGCTGGCCCGGCGCACCTCGCCGGAGGAGGGGAGCACGCGCTTCGTGGTGGGCGACCTCGTGCTCGACCGGCTCACGCACAAGGTGACGCGCGCGGGCGAGGCCATTATGTTGCAGCCGCGCGAGTTTCGCCTGCTCGAATATCTGATGAAACATGCGGGCCAGGTGGTGACGCGCACCATGTTGCTGGAAAATGTCTGGGATTATCATTTCGACCCGCAGACCAATGTCATCGACGTCCACATTTCCCGGCTTCGGTCCAAGATCGACAAGAATTTCGGAGACCCGCTCCTGCATACGGTCCGCGGCGCCGGCTACAGCATCCGTGACAGCGCTCACTAAGCTCTTCCGGACCACGACCTTTCGCCTATCGCTGACCTATCTTGCGCTGTTCAGCGCCGCGGCGATTCTCGCCATCGCCTATATCTACTGGAACACCACGGTCCTGCTCTCGCGGCAGCTCAATCAAACCATCGACGCCGAACTCAAGGGACTTGCCGAGCAGTACCGGGCAGGGGGACTGGACCAGCTCGTCCGCATCGTGGCCGAGCGCAGCGAGACGCCCGGCAACAGCCTCTATCTCGTGGCCGATGGCGAAGGCCGCCGGCTCGCCGGCAATCTCAGCGCCGTGGCGCCCGATCTGTGGAATAGCCTCGGCCCGGTCGAGTTCTATTATCGGCGTCCGGCGGCCGGAGGCGTCGAGCGACAGGCTCGCTTTCGCCAATGTGTTCCGGCTGCCGAGCGGATACCGCCTGATCGTCGGCCGCGACATCGAGGATCGCCGCGAGCTTGCGCGCCTGGTCCGCTCGGCCATGCTGTGGGGGCTCGGGGTGATGGCCCTGTTCGGCATCGGCGGCGGCTATTGGGTGAGCCGCAAACTGCTCGCCCGGATCGACACGCTGGCCGCCACCACCCGCACCATCATGGCGGGCGATCTCGCCGGGCGCCTTCCCGTCGACCGGCTCGGGCGACGAGCTCGACCGTCTGTCGGAAAGCCTCAATCTCATGCTCGCGCGCATCGAGCAGCTCATGGCGGG
This sequence comes from uncultured Alphaproteobacteria bacterium, assembly GCA_963776655.1. Lineage (GTDB taxonomy): Bacteria > Pseudomonadota > Alphaproteobacteria > Rhizobiales > Methyloligellaceae > Methyloceanibacter. Next base: position 411,044 of record CAVZNL010000006.1, read on the forward strand.
CTTGCGCGAAGTCTCGGACAATATCGCCCATGACCTCAAGACGCCGCTCAACCGCCTGCGCAACCGCGTCGAGGCCGCGTTGCGCGAGCCTTACGGCGAGCCGGTCTATCGCGAAGCGCTGGAGCGAACCATCGAGGAGGCCGACGGGCTGATCAAGACGTTCAACGCGCTGCTCTCGATCGCGCGCATCGAAGCCGGCGCCGGCGGCGAGAACCGCGAGACGCTCGACGTTTCGGCGCTGTTGTGCGACGTGGCCGAGCTTTACGAGCCGGTCGCCGAGGAGCGCGGGCTCGTGCTCAAGGCCGAGGCAAATGGCCCGATCTTCGTCCGCGCCGACCGCCAGCTGCTCGGCCAGGCCATCGCCAATCTCATCGACAACGCCATCAAATATGGCACGGCTGACGGCGCGGCGAGATGGAAGCGGCGGCAGGCCCGAGGTCGGAGGTGACGGCGACGGAGAAAGCGCCGAGGTCGCCGAAATCGTGGTCACCGACCGCGGGCCCGGCGTGCCGGTTTCCGATCGCGAGCGTGTGCTCGACCGCTTCGTCCGGCTCGAAGCGAGCCGGTCGGAGCCGGGCAGCGGATTGGGTTTGAGTCTTGTCGCGGCGGTGGCGCGGCTGCATGGTGGCAGTCTGAGACTCGAGGACAATGAGCCCGGGCTCAGAGTGGTCCTCGCTTTGCCGAGCGGGAGCGGGGCGACTGTGAACGGGGTGCCGGCTCAGGAGCAGGCGGGAGCAGAGACCAGGTCAGCGTGACGGCGTTCGTCGAGCGCATCACCGAGTGCCCGAGCGTCTATGACGCGGCGCGGGGAGCCGACGTCCTCGAAAGCCTGACCAAGGCGTTCCGCGACGCTTCCGAGCTCGCTCCGGCCGCGAAGCTCCTTGCCGAGGCGCCGAAAGCGCGCGACGCTGCTTCAGGCCGCGTTCTCCGCGCTCCCCCTATCTTGCGTCTCTGGCGCTGCGGAATCCGGCCGATCTCGCCGCAGTGCCTTTTGCGGGATCCCGAGACCCATTTGGCCGAAGCGCGTGCAGCGCTCGCCGCCGCTGTCGCACAAGCGCCCGACCTCGCAGGAGGTCGCGGCGCTTCTGCGGCGATTCAAGCGGCGCATGGCCCTGCTCGCCGGCCTCGCCGATCTCGGCGGCGTCTGGCCGACCGAGGCGACACTGCGACGCGCTGAGCGCCACGGCCGATACGGTGTTGGAGCAGGCGACGGCGTTCCTGTTCCGCAAGGCGCGCGAGGCGGATCAACTGGTGCCGCAAGCGGATGCCACCTCGCCCGGCTATTTCGTCATCGCCATGGGCAAGCTCGGCGCCTTCGAGCTGAACTATTCGAGCGATATCGACATCATCGTCTTCTATGACGCCGATCGTGCGGGGCTTAAGCCCGGATATCGAGCCGTCAACATTCTTCGTGCGGCTGACGCGCGATCTCGTGCGGCTGCTCCAGGAGCACACCGCCGACGGCTATGTGTTCCGCACCGATCTCAGGCTCAGGCCCGACCCGGGCGCGACCCAGATCGCGCTCTCGGTCGAGGCGGGGCTCACCTATTACGAGAGCTTCGGCCAGAACTGGGAGCGCGCGGCCCTGATCAAGGCGCGGGTGGCGGCCGGCGATATCGCGGCGGGCGAAGCGTTCTTGGCCCAGCTCGCGCCCTTCATTTGGCGGAAATATCTCGACTTCGCCGCGGTCGCCGACATCCACGCCATGAAACGGCGCGTGCATGCCTTCAAGGGACATGGCGCGATCGCGGTGGAAGGGCACGACATCAAGCTCGGGCGGGGCGGCATCCGCGACATCGAGTTCTTCGCCCAGACCCAGCAGCTGATCGCCGGCGGCCGTCACCCCGAGCTCAGGACGCGGGGAACCATCGAGACGCTCGAACGCCTCGCCAAAGGGGGCTGGATCGCGCCGGACGCCGCGACCGAGCTCATCGCGGCCTATCTCTTCCTGCGCCGCATCGAGAACCGGCTGCAAATGGTGGAGGACCAACAGACCCACATCATTCCCGCCGAACGGGAAGATCTCGATCGCGTCGCGAGACTGTCGGGCTTTGCCGATACCAATGCGTTCGGCGACGCGCTGCTTGCCCGGTTCAAGCGCGTCGAAACCCATTACGAGGCCTTGTTCGAGAAACTGCCCGAGGTCCCGAGCTCGGCTCCGAGCCTTGTCGGCGGTGCCGACGAGGGCAACCCGGCGGCCCTTGACGGGCTTGAAGCGTCTCGGCTTCCAGAATCCGGATGCCGCAATCGCCGCCGTGCGCGCCTGGCAGTCGGGCCGCTATGCCGCCACCCGCAGCGAGCGCGCGCGGGAGCGGCTGACCGAGTTCCTTCCGTCCCTGCTCGAGGCTTTCGGCCGCACCGCCGATCCGGATCTCGCGCTCGCCGACCTTCGACCGGGTGATCGGCGAGATGCCGGCCGGGCTCCAGCTCTTTTCGCTGCTCGCCGCCAATCCGAGCCTGCTGCGGCTGATCGCCGACATCATGGGGACGGCGCCGCGGCTTGCCCGCATCATCGGCGAGACGGCCGCGTCTGCTCGATGCCGTGCTCGACCCGGGCTTCTTCGGCACCGTACCCACGCCTGCAAAGCTGACGGACGTTGGTCGGAGCCGCGCTCGCCGAGGCCCGTGACTATCAGGAGGCGCTCGACCGCGCGCGCATCGTCGGCCGCGAACAGGCCTTCCTCATCGGGGTGCGGGTGATCTCCGGCACGCTCTCGGCGCGGCAGGCCGGCGCAGCCTATGCGGATCTCGCCGAGACCCTGATCGAGGCGCTGGCCGAGCGGGTCGAGGAGGAGCTGGTCCACAGCCACGGACGCATGCCGGGCGGGGAGGCGGCGATCCTTGCCATGGGAAAGCTCGGGGGCCGGGAGATGACCGCGGGCTCGGACCTCGATCTCATCGTCGTCTACGACTACGACGGGCGACGACGCTCAGTCCGACGGGGCCAAGAGCCTGCCCGGCGTGCAATACTATACGCGCTTCACGCAGCGGCTGATCGCCGCGCTCTCGGCCGAGACGGCCGAGGGCTCGCTCTATCAGGTGGATATGAGGCTCAGGCCTTCGGGGAGCCAGGGGCCGGTCGCGACCAAGCTCTCGAGCTTTACCGCCTATCAGAGGGGCTCGGCGTGGACCTGGGAGCATCTGGCGCTCTCGCGGGCGCGCGTCGTCGGAGGTCCCGCGTCGCTGCGCGCGGCAGATCGACGAAACGATCGCGGCGGTGCTGTCCGCCCCGCGCGACCGGGCCGCGGTCGCGGCGGATGTCCGGACCATGCGGGCGAGAGATCGCCGACGAGAAGGGCACCACGGATATCTGGGACCTGAAACAGGTGCGTGGCGGGCTGATCGACCTCGAATTCATCGCCCAGTTTCTTCAGATCGTGAGTGCGGCAAAGCACCCGGAGGTGCTCGACCAGAACACCGAGATCGCGCTCGCCAAGCTCGCCGCGGCAGGCGTGCTCGCTCCGGGCGATGCCGAGATTCTCGTGCCCGCGGCGCGGCTCTATCACACCCTGACCCAGGTGCTGAGGCTTTGTCTCGACAAGCCCTTCGTGCCGGACGAGGCGCCGCGCGCGCTGAAAGACCTGCTCGCCCGTGCCTCCGAGATGCCGGATTTCGCCACGCTCGAAGCGACGTTGAACGACACGCTTGGCGCCGTGCACGAGGCCTTCGACCGCATCGTGGCGTGAGCGGAGCGGAGCGTTAAGCGGAGGCGGCGAGCTTCGGCTCTTCGTCGGCGATCACGGGCCGCAGCGGAAGCATGCAGGTGACGGTCGTGCCCTGGCCTTCGCGGCTCATGATGCGCAAGCGTTCCGCCATGCAGCTCGACCAGGGCACGCGAGATGGCGAGCCCGAGACCGCTTCCTTGATGGCTCTTGGAGAACTGGTTCTCGACCTGCTCGAAGGGCCGGCCGAGCTTGGCGATGTCGGCTTCGGCGAATGCCGATGCCGGTGTCCCTGATGGCGATCTTCACATAGCCGCGCGAGCGGGACAGATGCACGTCGACGCTGCCGCCGTCGCGGGTGAACTTGACCGCATTGGAGAGCAGGTTGAGGAACACCTGCTTGAGCGCGCGCCGGTCGGCTTCGAGCGGCAGGTGCTGCGGCCCATGGCGGGCGAGCGTGATATTGCGCTCGGCGGCGGCCTGGCTCACCACCTTCATGCTGTCGGCGACGATATCGGCGAGATCGACGCTGCCCGACGTCGAGCGACATGCGGCCCGCCTCGATCTTCGACATATCGAGAATGTCGTTGATCACTTCGAGCAGATAGCCGCCGCTCGCAAGGATGTCGCGGGCGTATTCCTGATATTTGGGATGGCCGAGAGGACCGAACAGCGCCTGCTGCATGACCTCGGAGAAGCCGATCACGGCGTTGAGCGGCGTGCGCAGCTCGTGGCTGATATTGGCGAGGAACTCCGACTTGGCGCGGTTGGCGGCCTCGGCGCGGTTCTTCTCCAGCGCGTATTTCTCGGCGAGATCGACGAGCTGCTGCTTCTGCTGCTCAAGCTCGCGGCGCGAGAGCCTGAGCTCGGCGACGCTCGCCCGAAGCTGCTGCTCGCTGTCGGCAAGACGCTGCTGGCTCGCCTTCAGGACGGTGATGTCGGTACCGACGCTGACATAGCCGCCGTCGCGGGTGCGGCGCTCGTTGATGTGCAGCCAGCGGCCGTCCTCGATCTGCGCCTCGTAGGTGCGGCTGTCGTCGTCATTGGATCCGGCCACGGCCACGCGCTTCGAGACGATCGGCTCAGAAGCGGCGGCGATGACCTCGTCATACGGGACTGCCGGGCCGGACCATGTCGTCGGAGAGGCCATGGAACTGCTGATACTTGCTGTTGCACATCACCAGCCGGTTGTCCTTGTCCCACAGCACGAAGGCCTCGGAAATGGTTTCCACCGCGTCGCGCAGCCGCGCGTTTTCGTCGGCCGAGCCGAGGACGACATCGTGGTCGGCGATCACGGCCATGCCGGTGAGGACAGGGCTCGCGGTCGCGCAAGCCGCGCGTGATCTGACCGCGCAGCCTGAAATTCACCCAATGCCCGGCGGCGTGGCGCAGCCGGAAGCAGCGGTCGAAGGTGAGGCGCCTTCGCGCAGGTGCCGGTCGATCTCGCCGCGGAGATCGTCCTCGGGATGCAGAGCCCGGGCGATGACGCCGAAGGCCATGGCCTTGTCGTTCGGCTGCAAGCCGAGCAGGCGGTACATCGGCGCCGACCAGTGCACGTGGCCGCGGGCGAGGTTCCAGCGCCATACGCCGCAGCCGGGCAGCGCCTCGGTCAGCTCCATGGCGAGAGGACGGCTCGTCCACGCGCGCAGACGTGGGAGCGAGATACCAAAGGCCGCCGGCAAGCAGCACGAGCACGAGACCGGTCAAGACGAGAAGCGTGATCTCGAGCCTCGCGCCCTGCCGCCAATCGGCAAGTGCCGCTTCGACCGGCTGGATGAAAGCGAGCTGCGCATCGGCGCACGTTGCGCACGGTGACGAGGGCATCGGTGCCGTCGAGCAGGGTGAGGCGCAGGACACCGGCTTCGGCCCCGAAGGTCGTGAGAGGCTGCTGGGGACCGAGGATGGTGAGAAGATCGCCGGAGGGCGCGCCGTCGAGCGGCGCGCGGCGCGAATGTCGCTTTCGGCGTCGGCAAGGAGAATGGTGCGGCCCTCGACGGCCGCGCCCTTGGGCAGGCTCTCGGCCAGAGCCTTTTGCCAATCGCTGCTCAGGCTTGAGCGTCTTGTCCTTGAGGTTCGCGGCGGCGCTGTCGGCGATCAGCTCGAGACGGTGCTGGGCCGTCTCGAAGGCCGCACGCTTGCCGTGCATCAGTTGGACGGCGAAGCCGATCGCGGCTGCGGCGGCAAAGCCCGCGAGCAGGAGGGGCACAAGGCGGCGAAGCGGCTCGGCGTCGGGCAGATAGCGGCCGACGATGACGCGGAGGTCCTGCCAATGCGGTCCCGCGAATGCGAATCCCTCACGCGCCGAACGCGCCCGCGCCATTCGGGTCCCCCTTTGGACGTTCTCCTGCTTCGAGCCGGAGACGTGCCGCATCTCCGAATCGCCCGCATCCATTGGAATCGATGCGGGCTGCCGTCTGTCCAGAGCAAAGCTGTGGAAAATCGGTTAATAACCCGTTGACGCCGCCCGACTCTCAGGCCGCGCCCAGCGTTTTGGTGACGATCTCGTAGCTGTCGGTCGACAGCGACTCGGCCGCCAAGCCTGCAAGAGCGGCCTTGGCGTGGGCCTGGCGTACCGGTTCGAGGATGCGCCAGCTCTCAAAGGCGCCCAAGAGCCTGGCGGCCACCTGCGGGTTGAAGCTGTCGATCTCTAGCGCCTGAGCGGCAAGAAGCCGGTATCCGGCCCCGTCGGCGCGGTTGAAGCCCGTCGGATTGGCATGGACGAAGCTTGCGATCAGCGCGCGGATGCGATTGGGATTCTTCAGCGAGAATTTGGGATGCGAGAGGAGGGCTTGCACGGTCTCGACCGAATCCGGGCGCGCGGCCCGTGCCTGCACCGCGAACCATTTGTCCAGCACCAGAGGCTCGTCCTGCCAGCGTCGATAGAAATGTTCGAGCGCGCCGTCGCGCGCCGCGCCCGGCACAAGGGAGAGAATGGACAGAGCCGCAATGGCATCGGTCATGTTTGTCGCCTCGCTGTAATGGCGTTCGGCGCGCGCGACCTCGGCGCGTGCGCCGGTGGCGACCAGGAGATCGAGCGCGGCGTTGCGAAGAGCTCTCAAGCCCGCACTTTCGGGGTCCGGCGAATAGGGCCCTCTCGGCGCTGAGTTCCGGTAAAGCTCGGCGAGCGTCTCGCGTATGGCGTTGCCGGTCGTCGCGCGCAACGTCTCGCGGGCACGGTGCACGGCGTCGGTGTCGACGTTGCGGGCAAGCTCGCGCGCGATATCCGATTCGCTCGGAAGCTTGAGGAACTCGGCGCGAAAGGCAGGAAGCAGGCTAGCGTCGTTTGCCGTGACGCCGAGGACTTGCGCAAGCCGCGCCGCCCCGTCTCCCCCTACAAGGCCCGAGTTCGTCTCCGTTGCGGGCCGCGGCGGTGAGCAGGTTGGTGGCGTAGGTCTGCGCCGCCTGCCAGCGGTTGAACGGGTCGCTGTCATGCGTCATCAGGAACTCGATCCTGTCCGGATCGAGACCAGTGGTGATGCGAACCGGCGCCGAGAAGCCGCGCAGCAGCGAGGGCGTCGGCGGCGAGGGGACATCGCGGAACGTGAAGACCTGCTCGCGGCCGGTCACCTCGATCAGGCCGTCGGCCGCGGCGACGCCGTCGAGCTTCAGGGGAAGCTCGTCGCCATTGGCACCGATGAGCCCGAGCTTGAGCGGGATCAGCATCGGCTCCTTCTTGGTTTGGCCGGGCGTCGGCGGAACAACCTGGCTCACCGACAACTGCGCCGTCTTGGCGTGCGCGTCGTAGTCGAGCGAACAGGCAAGCTCTGGCGTCCCGCTTTGGGTGTACCACAGCATGAATTGGGAGAGATCGCGCCCCGACGCGTCGGCCATCGCCGCGACGAAGTCCTCGACCGTCACCGCCTGGCCGTCATGGCGCTCGAAATAGAGGTCGAGACCTTGGCGGAAGCCGTCGCGACCGAGCAGGGTCTGCAACATGCGGCAAAGCTCGGCGCCCTTCTCGTAGACGGTTGGCGTGTAGAAATTGTTGATCTCGATATAGGAGGCAGGGCGCACCGGATGGGCGAGGGGGCCCGCATCCTCGGGAAATTGATGTGTCTTCAGCATGCGCACGGCGGCGATGCGTTCGACCGGCCCTGAGCGCGTATCGGCGGTGAATTCTTGATCGCGGAAGACGGTCAGGCCCTCTTTGAGGCAGAGCTGGAACCAGTCGCGGCAGGTGACGCGATCTCCCGTCCAGTTGTGAAAATACTCGTGCGCGATCACGCCTTCGATCGCGGCATAGTCGGCGTCGCTCGCGGTGTCGGGACGCGCCAGCACGAGCTTGTCGTTGAAGATGTTGAGGCCCTTGTTCTCCATCGCCCCCATGTTGAAGTCGCTGACCGCGACGATGTTGAACACGTCGAGATCGTATTCGCGGCCGAAACGCTCCTCGTCCCAGCGCATGGCGCGCTTCAGCGACTCCATCGCCCAGGCGCAGCGATCCTCCTTGCCGGGCTCGACATAGATGGCGAGGTCGACCTTGCGGCCCGAGGCTGTGACGAAGCTGTCGGGCACGCGAGCGAGGTCGCCGCCGACCAACGCAAAAAGATAAGACGGCTTGGGGAAGGGATCGTGCCAGATGGCGAAGTGGCGCCCTGTACCCGGAACATCGCCTTGCGCCAAAGGATTGCCGTTCGACAGAAGCACGGGTGCTTCGGCGCGGTCCGCCTCGATGCGCACCGTATAGACGGCGAGCACGTCGGGCCGGTCGATGAAATAGGTGATCCGGCGGAAGCCCTCGGGCTCGCACTGGGTGCAATAGGTTCCGCGCGAGCGATAGAGGCCGGAAAGGGCGGTATTCGCGTCCGGATTGCATGAGGTCACGATCTCAAGCGTGAAGGGCTCGGCCGGGACGGACGGGATCGTGAGCGCGGTCTCCGTGACCGAGTAGTCGCCAGGTGCCAGACGGGTGCCGTTCAGTGCAAGACTCTTGAGGAGAAGCTCCTCACCATCGAGCACGAGCGGGCGCCCTCCACTCGCCGTCTTGGGATTGGGCCGCACCTTGAGCTTCGCGGCGACGCGCGTGTCGGTTGGATCGAGGGCGACGTCGAGCTCAACCGCCTCGATGAGATAGTCGGGCGGCGCATAGTCCACGAGCAGTTTGGGCTTGCGGGCGGGCTCAAGCATGGAGACGAAGATCCTTTCGACGTCGCTCTTAGAGGCCTGAGCCTCTTAGAGGCCTGAGCCTCTTAGAGGCCTGAGCGCGGCCTGCCAAGGCTGGATACCCTTGAAATGTGTAGATGCTTAGGCGTTTGGCCTAGCGCGCCGGACCGAGTTCGGCTTAAGAGCGCTGACCATGAGTCCTGAGCCGGACGCCGAGACCCATCAGCCCAAGTTGTTTCTGCCGTCTCGGCGCGGCGCTGCCGTGCTCGCCGTCATTGCCGTCGCCGCATTGAGTGCCGCGCTCTTCCTCCGCTACGCCATCATTCAGAATTCGGCGATCGGCGTCGCCTGCGAGGCGGGCGAAGAAAGCCTCACCTGCAAGCTGCGGCTTGCGGTGATCCTGATGTTCGTGCGCGGCATCTTCGGCTGGGTGGCGCTGGCGGCCGCAGGCCTACAGCTCCTGCGGCCGAACATGGTGGCGTTCGGCACGGGCGTGGTGTTCGCGCTGCTCGGCCTCGTTCTCTACAACACCCGCATCTCGGCCCTTGCCGTGGCGCTGCTCGTTCTCAGCCTGGCGCGGCCCGCGCCTCGAGAACGGTGAGAGCGAGGAGCACCAGAAGGCCTCCGAACAGGAGAGCCTGCCAATTCGCGATCCCTTCGTTGGCGATGACGAACAAGGCAGAGCCTGTCAGCACGACCGCCGCCGCGATCTCGGCGGCGTCGGGCTGCGGCGGGGCCTTGCGTCCCGCAAATGCGAGGATGCAGAGCGCGAGGACCGGTCCGGTAAGAAGGGCGATGGGGAAGTCTTTATAGCGGGGGTCGAATACGAGCCCCAGGGCCACGTAAATGGCGGCGACCACCGTTGCGGCGAGCAGACCCGCCAGCACGACGGCGATATGGCCCGCGTTGCGCCGATATGGCGGGGCGAGCGCGGTCGCGAAAGTGCCGAGCTGAACTTCCATGGGCCAAGGCGTAGGACGCCGCGAGCGGCACGACGAGCGCGAGAACAAACATGCCGAGAGCCCGCAGGCGGTCAGCCGCGATCTCGCCCTCGAGCGGCAGGTCGACCGCAGCGAGGCCGAACAGGAGACCGGAGCCTAGGGCGATCGCGGCACAAGCGAGTTCCCGCGGCAAGGTCGTGCGGTGTTGCGGCGCGCGCGTCCCGAGAAGGAAGGCAAGAAAGACGAGAGCGGCGAGGCCAATGCCAAGACCTGCCTTGAGCGGCCAGTCCGGGTGGTTCGACACGGCTTCGCCGAAACGGAACTTCGGTTCAGTCCGTCCATCTTCATAGAGGCCCCAATAGCCGCCCACGGTCCCCTCGAGCAGGCGCTTCCAAGGCTGGTCGAAGGCCTCGATAAGGTTCACCCGGAAATCATCGGCCTTGGCGGCTTGAACCACGCCGCTCAGGAAGCGGGCCTGGTTGAGCGGAGAGGGAAGGGCGCCTTCACGCATGCGGCCCTTGCTCGGCCAGCCCACCTCTCCAATCCATATCGGCTTTCCGGGGAACGCCGCCGCAAGTCTCGCGCGAACCTCCCGCACATGGGCGACGGCATCGCTTGCGCCGACCGGATCGTCCTCCCAGTAAGGGAGGATGTGGATCGTCACGAAATCCACGGCCGAGGCGAGCTCGGGCGCCTTGAGCCAGAACTCCCACACGTCGGCGTAAGTGACGGGAAGATCAGAGCGTTTTCCGACTTCCTCGACATAGGCCTTGACGGCGCCGGCAGGCAGCTCGCCCCGCAGCAGCGTCTCGTTGCCGACGATCAAGGCCTTGAGCGTACCGGGATGCCCATGCACGAGCGCGAGGGCCGCCTCGATCTCGCGGCGATTCTCTGCGCGATCGCGCCCCAGCCAAATCCCTTGCACCACCTCGAGTCCATATTTACCGGCAAGCCTGGCGATCCGTCCCTGGGCGCCTCTTGCGGAATAGGTCCTGACGCACGAGGTGAGCGTGGAAAGATGACTCAAGTCCTGCGCGATTTGCCGATCAGAGATGCTGGCGTCCGCGGTGAAGGGGCCTTGGTCGCCATGGAACGGGGCATATGAGATGCACGTTAGTTTCCCGCCAGGGTCGAGCGGGGAGGGCGGCAGAGAGCCGGGCCGTCCCCAGGCGTACCAGGTGACGGCGATGGTAAAGGCGACAAGCGCTAGCAGGCCAAGGAAGCGGAGCATGTTGGATCGCGATGCGGCGGATGCGACGAATAGCAGCTTCGCCGGGACCGTTGAACCTCTGGTTTGTGCGCTTGCGAAGTGATAGATAGCGAGGTGTCATCGGTCCGTCGAAAATTTTGGCGGATTGGTTGGTGAAATGTCCGATTTCCACCCTAGGCTGAAAACCATGCTGCGCTGCACCATTTCGTCGGCCACCGCTGTCGCAGCGGTCGGCCTTTTTCTCATGTGCCCGATCCCCGCATCCGCGCAGCAATCGGGAGGCGAGAAGCCGCCGGAACAGGCGCAGGGCGAGCAGAAGCCAGAGCAAAAGGACGGCGATCAGAAGGCCGCCGAGCAGGCCGCGCAGGAAGCGGCCGAGAAGGCCATGCAGGAATATCGAGAGGCGGCAGCAAAATTGTCACGGTCGGCCGGCGCGGCGGAATGCGTTTGGACCGGACGACGAATCGCAAGCCTGCTTTGGCGCGACGATATCGACACCGCGCGCCGCTACATGGACCTCTATGACCGGTTCAACTGCTCATCCGAGCATTTGAAGCTCGTGTTCCGCTGCGTCATTTTACAAGGACCGATCGACCCGAAGGCGGCCGACCGTCTCGCATCGCGCGTCCACGAATGCTGGCTAGCCCCGGATGCGGCAACCACGGCGGCGAACCAAGCAACCATAAGTCCCACACCAAAAACTGGAACTATTCCCAACTAGGAAAAGTTTTACTGGGGAATATGCAAGGGCTTCTCTGCGGCTCGGCGGCCGAGGGGGACAGGGCAAGCCAATACGACTGAGATTTCAATAACATGCGCAACGTCCTCATCGCCGTTGTGGTCGCGATTGCGACCGCGAGCCATGCTCTCGCATGGCACCTCATGCATGAAGAGGTGTCGCCGCCAAACGCCGGCGGGACGCTCGCGTCGGTGTCATTTTCTCCCGTCGATCCGCGCCGCGATGGCGAAGTCGATGCGACGACCGAGGCCCAGATCAGGTCGGACCTCGCGGCGGTTGCGCCTTATGCGCGGACGGTGCGGACTTACAGTGTCGGCAACGGCTTGGACCTCGTGCCGGGCCTCGCGTCGGAGTACGGGTTGCGCGTCACGCTCGGCATTTGGATCAACGAGCGGGAAGAGCAAAACGAGAGCGAGATCGAGCGCGGGATCGCGCTCGCCAAGCAGCACGGGAATATCGACGGCATCATCGTCGGCAACGAGACGATCTACCGCAACCGGACGCTTTACAAGAGCGAGAACGTCCAAGACTTGATCGCCAAGATTCAGCGCGTGAAGCGGAGCGTCAACGTTCCGGTTTCGACCGCCGAGGTGTGGGATGTGTGGCTCGACCATCCCGAGCTTGCTTCGGCCGTCGACTATCTCGCCGTGCACATCCTGCCCTATTGGGAGGGCATGCAAGGGTCGGCGGCCGTCGACCACGCCATAAAGGTCTATGAGCGCCTCAGGCAAACCTATCCGGGTAAGCGCATCGTCATCGCCGAGTTCGGCTGGCCGAGCGCGGGACTGAATCGCAAATTGGCGGTGCCGAGCCCTCTCACCCAGGCTGAAATCGTGCGCGATTTCGTCACCCGCGCCGACGCCATGGGCATCGACTATTCGATCATCGAGGCGTTCGATCAGCCGTGGAAAACGTATGAGGGCAGCGTCGGGCCGTATTGGGGAATCTTCGATGCCGACCGCAATCCAAAGTTTGCTCTTGCCGGCACGGTCGCAACGCCGAACTTCTATTTGAAGATGTTGGCCGGGCTCGGCATCGCCCTGCTGCTCTCGATCCCGATTTTCACCATACCGCGCCCGACCTTGGCGCAAGTGTCGGTGCTGGCGATCAGCGCACAAGTGATCGGCGCGTGGTCGGCCAATGTCGTGGACTACTGGGCGACGCACTATTTCGTGCTCGGCTCGCAAGTCGCGATGTTGGCCGGCGGCTTGCTGCTGATCCCGCTCATCATCATCAACAAGCGACGCATCGAAGAGCTCGCCGCCATCCTGTTCGGGGCCAAGCCCCGGCGATTGCTCACACGGGGAGGACCCCTGCCCGAACACAAGCCGCTCGTGTCGATCCATATTCCCGCCTACCGCGAGCCGCCCGAGATGCTGCGGCAGACGCTCGACAGCGTGGCAAAGCTCGATTGGCCGAACTTCGAATGCGTGGTGGTGATCAACAACACGCCGGATCCCGCCCAGTGGGGACCGATCGAAGACCATTGCCGGCTGCTCGGCCCGCGCTTCAAGTTCGTGCGCGCCGACGAGCTCAGGGGCTTCAAAGCGGGAGCGCTCAGGCTTGCGCTCGAACACACCGCGCCGGAGGCCGAGATCATCGGCGTGCTCGATGCCGACTATGTCGTGCACCCGGACTGGCTGAAGGACTTGCTGCCGGCATTTGCCGATCCGGCAGTCGGGCTGGTGCAGGCGCCGCAAGACCACCGCGACGCGTCGAGGACCATCACCCAAGTGGTCATGAATGGCGAATACGCGGGATTCTTCGATATCGGCATGGTGGAGCGAAACGAGGTCGACGCCATCGTCACGCACGGCACGATGTGCCTGATCCGGCGCGAGGCGCTCCTTGCCGCCGGCGGCTGGTCGAGCGACACCATCGTCGAGGATACCGACCTTGGCCTGTCCCTGTTCGAGGCGGGATGGCGGGCGCACTACACGAAGACGCGCTACGGCTGGGGGCTGTTGCCGTGCGACTTTGCCGCTTACAAGCGGCAGCGCCATCGCTGGGCCTATGGCGGCGTGCAGCTCATCAAGAAGCATTGGCGCGCGTTCCTGCCTGGCGGCAGCAGGCTCACGGCGCAACAGCGGAGCCACTACCTGTTCGGCTGGCTGACGTGGCTCGGGGCGGAGGCTCTCGGCGTGGTCATCGCGATCCTGAATTTGATCTGGATGCCGATCGTCGCCTTCTTCGGCATCGCCGTGCCGGAGGCCGTGCTCACGCTTCCCGTGCTCGCCACCTTCGCGGTCATGCTGCTGCACTTCGTGCTGCTCTACCGCAGGCGGGTGCAGGCGCCGATCTTCGCCTCGCTCGGGGCGGCACTCTCGGCCATGGCCCTGCAATTCACCGTCGGCCGGGCCGTGGCCGACGGCGTGATCAAGGATCGATTGCCGTTCGTGCGCACCGCCAAGGGCGGCGGCGCGCGCTGGTCAGGGTCCTTCCCTGCGTTTTGGGAAGCTGCGCTCGGCGGCCTGCTCGTGCTCGGGGCGCTGACGCTTCACCTCACCAACGAACAGCAAGTGCACGAAATTTCGATTTTCAGCGCGGTGCTTCTGGTGCAAAGCCTGCCCTTCCTTGCCGCGGTGGGGCTGGCGTTGCTCGAGCGCTCGCCGCTCAACGCGTTTGCCTCTTGGCGGCGGCTTGCCGCTCCCTCGACCTATCTGCCCCGCCTGCCGCGTGGACCTGCACCGACGGCAGGGCCGCAGGCCGGTGATAGCGTCGGCATCATGCCGTAGGCTCGCGCTCGACTAATCCAGATCGATGGTGCGGAGGCGGAGCGCGTTGGCGACCACCGAGACCGACGAGAAGCTCATGGCGGCGGCGGCGATGATCGGCGAGAGGAGGATGCCGAAGACAGGGTAGAGGACCCCCGCCGCGACAGGCACGCCGAGCGCGTTATAGATAAAAGCGAAGAACAAATTCTGCTTGATGTTGCGCATGGTGGCGCGGGCGAGATTGACCGCGCGCACGACGCCGCGGAGATCGCCCCTGAGCAGCGTGAGCCCGGCACTCTCGATCGCCACGTCCGTGCCGGTCCCCATGGCGATGCCGACATCGGCCTTGGCCAGCGCCGGCGCGTCGTTGATGCCGTCGCCGGCCATGGCCACGACCTCGCCCCTCCTCTGCAAGTCCTCGATGAGGGCGAGCTTGTCCTCCGGGCGGAGGCCCGCCCGCACCGCGTCGATGCCGAGCTGCGCCGCCACCGCCTTGGCGGTGGTCTCGTTGTCGCCGGTCGCCATCACGATCTTGAGCCCGAGGCGATGCAGCTTGGCGATGGCCTCGGCGGCCGTGCTCTTGATAGGGTCGGCAACGGCAATCAGGCCGGCAAGCCTGCCGTCAACGCCCAAGTACATTACGGTCTCGCCCTGTTTTCGCTTCCTCTCCGCGGAGGCGGCAAGCGGCGTGACATCGATGCCCGCCCCTTGCATCAGCCTTTGATTGCCGAGCAGCAGCGTGCGGCCGCCGATCCGTCCCTTGACCCCTTGGCCGGTCACGGCGTCGAAAGCTTCGATCTTCTCAAGCTTCAGACCGCGCGCCTCGGCGCCGCGCAGGATCGCCGCCGCCAGCGGATGCTCGCTGCCGGCTTCAAGCGAAGCGGCGAGGCGCAGCACCTCGTCAGAGGCGAAGCCCGGCGCGCTCTCGACGCCGGTCAGGGCCGGCTTGCCCTCGGTCAACGTTCCGGTCTTGTCGACGACAAGGGTGTTCACCTGGGCGAGACGCTCAAGCGCGGCTGCGTTGCGCACGAGCACGCCGGCCTGGGCACCCCGTCCGGTCGCGACCATGATGGAGATCGGCGTCGCGAGGCCGAGCGCGCAGGGGCAGGCGATGATGAGCACGGTGACGGCCGCGACAAGAGCGTAAGCAAGCTGCGGCGCGGGCCCGAAGAAGTACCAGGCGACAAAGGCGATCGCCGCCACGGCGATAACGGCGGGCACGAAATAGCCCGAGACGGTGTCGGCGAGCGCCTGGATCGGCGCGCGCGAGCGTTGCGCCTGAGCGACCATCTCGACCACCTGGGCGAGCGTGGTCTCGGCGCCGGTGCGGTCGACCCGCATGTCGAAGCTGCCCCTGCCGTTCAGGGTGCCGCCGGTGACACGGTCGCCGATCGTCTTCTCCACTGGGATCGGCTCGCCGGTCAGCATCGATTCATCGACCGCGCTCCTGCCGTCGATCACGGTGCCGTCGACGGGGATCTTGTCGCCGGGCCTCACCCGCAACACCTCGCCCGCCTTGACGGTTTCGAGCGGCACGGTCTCGGTCTTGCCGTCGCTCAGGACCCGCAGCGCAGTCTTGGGCGCAAGGTCGAGAAGCGCACGAATGGCGCCCCCCGTCTTCGCGCGCGCCCTGAGCTCGAGCACCTGGCCGAGCAGCACCAGCGCCACGATCACCGCCGCCGCCTCGAAATAGGTCGGGACCAGGCCATGGGCGTCGCGCATCGCCGCGGGAAACAGGCCGGGCGCCACGGTCGCGACCACGCTGTAGAGAAAGGCCGCGCCGGTGCCGAGCGCGATCAAGGTGAACATGTTGAGCCAGCCCGAGCGAAGCGAGGCGAGCCCGCGCTCGAAGAACGGCCAGCCGCACCACAGCACGGCCGGTATGGCGAGGACGAGCTTCAGCCATTGCTCCGCTTGGGGCGACAGGAAGGGAAGGAGATCGACACCGAAGACGTGGGCGCCCATGTCGAGGGCTAGCAGCGCCAGCGAGAGCGGCGCCGCGACCCAGAGCCTGCGGGTGAAATCGATCAATTCCGCATTGTCGGTTTCCTCGGGCAGCGCGCCCATCGGCTCGAGCGCCATGCCGCAAATGGGGCACGGCCCCGGCCCCTCCTGAACGATTTGCGGATGCATGGGGCAGGTGTAGAGCGTGCCCGGCGGCAGCGGCGCGGGCTCGCCCTTCTTGTCGAGATAGCGCTCGGGATCGGCGGCGAATTTGCTGCGGCAGCCCTCAGAGCAGAAAAAATACGTGCTGCCGCCGAAGCGTTCTGTCGGTTTGCCGGCATGCGGGTCGACCGTCATGCCGCAGACCGGGTCGATGGCCGTGTGCACGTTCTTCAGGGCTTTCTCATTCATGGCTTGGGATGATCAGGCCAACGGGCTTGCAGAATTGCAGGCGGGAATGGCTATCATGGACCGCTAATAATGTGGGGTCGAGGGCACGGGGATGCGACAGGGAAGATCGGGATTGGGCATGATCGTTGGGCTCCTGCTCGGCGCCGCCGCCGGCGCGGCAGCCGGTTACTATGCGGGCTATTCCCTGCGGGACCGGCCGGTCAACTGGTATTCCGCCGATATATCCAAGCTCGGCCCTGGCCCCGAGAACGATCTCATCCGCTACGGCAGGGACCTGATCGTCAACACGCCCCGCCATATCGGCAAGAACGCGACCGACCCCGCCATGCGCTACGCCGGCAACGACCTCGCCTGCCAGAACTGTCATCTCAATGCGGGATTGCAGCCCTTTGCCGCACCGTTCGTCTCCACCTTCACCACCTACCCGATGATGGTCGACGACCAGGTCCTGACGCTCACCGATCGCATCAATGGATGCATGCGGCGGAGCCTGAACGGCAAGGACCTGCCGGCCGAGGGCCGCGAGATGGAGGCGGTCATCGCCTACCTCAAATTTGTCGGGACGGGAACGCCGGAGGGCGTGCGCGTTCCCGGCATGGGGCTGAAGCCGATCGCAAACCCGACGCTCCCGCCCGATGCAAGGCGCGGGGAGGCGGTCTATGCCAAACTCTGCGTGACGTGCCACAAGGAGGACGGGCAGGGCGCGCCGAAACCGAGCCCCGCGATCGGCTACTCCATTCCGCCGCTATGGGGGGAGGCTAGCTTCAACGCCGGCGCCGGCATGGCCAAGACGGCTTATGCCGCCTCGTACATCCGCGACAACATGCCGTTCGGCATCGACTACCGGGCGCCGGTGCTGACCGTGCAGCAGGCTTGGGACGTGGCGGCCTTCATGATCTCGAAGCCGCATCCGCCGGCAACGGCGGAAACGATGCTCCACGCTGCGATAGACGGTATTGCCCCCGTGTTCAGCCGGTTCCGAAAGATATGACTTCGGCGCGACCCTTAAGCGCCGGCAAAGCGGACAATCAGCCGCTCCAATTCCTTCGGGCGATCGAGCGGCAAGAAGTGTCCGCCGCCTTCGAGCGTCGTCATTTCCACGCCCGGTATCAGGCTGCGGTCGTGCTCGCGCTCGTCTGGCGTTGCCCAATCGCGATCGCCCCAAATGAGCAGGACTGGAACTTCAATGCGGCCGTAATCCTTGGCCGCTGCCTCCCAGCTTGCGGCGTTTCGCAACAGGCTGATGAAGGCCCGGTAATGCCCCGGGCGGCTTCCCACCGCGTACATCTCCTTCATCAGCGCGGGCGGTATGCTGTTCGCGTCGGCAACGCCGCCGCGGAACACCGCGCTTACGATGAGGAAATTCCTGAGCCGTGTGACGGTCTCGCCGATGAAGGGAAGAAGCGATGCGTAGGTCACGAGCCGGCCGGCTAACGAGCCGCGCGCCATGCCGCGGCCCTTGGCATAGTCGTAGGGGTTGATGGCGATGACGCGCGCCACGCGGGGGTTATGCCGGGCGGCGAGGATGAGCGCGAGCGAGCCGCCGATCGACACGCCCGCGAGCGTGACATCGCGAAGATCGAGCCGATCGAGAAAGCCTTCGACCGCCTCGGTGAAGAAGGCGGCATCGTAGCGCGCGTCGGGAATGTCCGAGTAGCCGTGGCCGGGATAGTCGAAGGCATAGACCGTGAAATGCTTGGACAGCTCCGGCACGATCTTCTCGAACAGGTCCAATTGCGTTCGAAGCGTGTGCAGAAGGACGAGCGTCGGACCTTTGCCGGATTTGATGTAGCGGAGCCTGTTGCCGCCGACCTCAACGGTCTCGATCGGGATCGTGGGCGCCCAGCGCAGCTTTGCCGGCGCTTCCGGCTTCGGCCTGAGCGCCTCGATCACAAAGGATACCAGCCACACACCGACTCCAACCGCCGCAAAGACGATCAAAGCCCAAAGAAACGAATTCATGAACGCATCCTCCTAGGCTTTGACGGTGGTGGACCAACGGAGGTTGGTGAGGCGCGCAGAGCTCTAGACAGCGACACCGAGCTTGCGCCGTCTGTCAACGTCGGTGACGGTCCGGCTGAGCTTTGCCAGCGAAGCAAGATGCAGGAGTATCGACACCGGCACGAGGAACACCGGAATGAGCACGAGGGGGTAGAGGGAAATCAACTCGCTCGGCGGCTCCACGGCGAAGGGCTGGACCAGCGAAGGCGCGGTCAGGAAACCGGTCGATATGGCGATCGCAAGGTCGGCCATGCCGAACAGATTGAAGCCGGCGACCAGATCGCCGTTCTGTTGCGGATCGCGGGCATAGGCGAGCCCGATAATCGGCGCGAGCACTCCCACGAGGACATCGCCGACACCGGCAGGCCATGCAAACAGTCCCGGCAACTTGCCGCCCGCATAGAGGATCAGAAAGATCACGCCGAGCGCGCGATAGACCTGGACGCTGACCAGCCATTGCTGCGGCACGGCGTCGATGATGCGGCCGACCAGCGGCGACCGCCAGATGAGCAATGCGCCGACCAGGATCGGTAGAAAGACGCCATACTGAATGGTGGGGATATCGCCCGAGCTCGCGTGAAAGGCGCCCGCCGCGCCAAGCGCGATGGCGCCGGCGAGCCAAAGGACGAGGATGAGCGCAGCCACGCCCACGACGCGCGCCCGCTCTCCCGCCGACCAATCGGCGCGGGCCAGCGCACGATTCAGCCCAAACAATAGAGCGGCGACGATGGCTGCGGAGGACGTCAGCACATAAACGGAAAGGTATGCTGGAACGGTCATGACACACCTCCTGAGGGTCAGGGCACCATCAATAGCTATAATAACGCAAGTCACTTGTCAATAGCAAGTGACTTGAAATCGTCAAGGGGCTTGGCTATTTAGCGTTGATGGCAGGCGGATATGGGCAGGAACATTGTCCGGTGGCGCGGACGCTCGATGTGATCGGCGAGAAATGGTCGCTGCTCGTTTTGCGCGATCTTTTCCGCAAAGGCCCGCTGCGCTTTCAGCAGCTGGAGCAGGGTCTCGACGGCGTGGCGCCAAACACGCTGTCGGCGCGGCTCAAGAGCTTGGAAAGCGCCGGGGTGATCGGAACGCGGCTTTATGAAAGCCATCCGCCGCGCTACGAATATTTTCTCACCGACAAGGGCAAGGCTCTCGGTCCGGTGCTGAAGGCCCTCTACAATTGGGGCGAGCGCCACCGGTGAGCGTGGTGCCGTCCGTTTCACAATTTGATTCGCTTCGAGAGCATAAGTCCTTGAAATCCGACTTACACCGCTTCTGCGTCGCGCCGATGATGGAGTGGACCGACCGCCACTGCCGCTACTTCTTGCGGCTGATCTCGCGGCTGACCTTCCTCTATACCGAAATGGTGACGGCGGAGGCCGTGCTCTACGGCAATCGCGAGCGCGTGCTCGGCTTCTCAGAAGATGAGCACCCGGTCGGGCTTCAGCTCGGCGGCTGCGATCCCAAGCGCCTCGCCGAGGCGGCAAAGATCGGCGCGGCTTACGGTTACGACGAGATCAATCTCAATATCGGCTGCCCGTCGGATCGCGTGCAGTCGGGGCGGTTCGGCGCCTGCTTGATGGCCGAGCCCGACCTCGTCGCGGAGTGCGTTGCGGCGATGGGCGAAGCGGTCGATCGCCCCGTCACCGTGAAGTGCCGCATCGGCATCGACGACCAGGACGCCGAGGAAAGCCTCGACCGGTTCATCGACCGTGTCGCGCAAGCGGGGTGCCGGACCTTCATCGTCCACGCGCGCAAAGCCTGGCTCGACGGCTTGAGCCCCAAGGAGAACCGCGAGGTGCCGCCGCTCGATCACGCCCGCGTCCGGCGGCTCAAGTCGCGCCGGCCCGAGCTTGAGATCGTCGTCAATGGCGGGA
Organism: uncultured Alphaproteobacteria bacterium; assembly: GCA_963776655.1. Lineage (GTDB taxonomy): Bacteria > Pseudomonadota > Alphaproteobacteria > Rhizobiales > Methyloligellaceae > Methyloceanibacter. Next base: position 431,649 of record CAVZNL010000006.1, read on the forward strand.
TCGAATCCTTCGCCGAGGCCCGCAAGCATCTGCCCCATTTCGACGGCGTCATGCTGGGACGCGCCGCCTATGCCGATCCCTATCTCCTGGCTGAGGTCGATCGCACGCTGTTCGGCGGGCGGGAGGCGGCGCCGTCGCGGCTCGACGTGCTCGACCGCTTCGTCCCTTATGTCGAGGCGGAACTTTCTCGCGGGGTGCGCCTCAACGCCATGACCCGGCACATCCTCGGCCTGTTTCATGGCCAGCCGCGCGCGCGCGCCTTCAGGCGTCATCTCGCCGAGAACGCGCACCGCGAGGGCGCCGGACTTGAGGTGCTGATGGAGGCGCGTGGCATCGCCGCGGGAGAATTCGCGGGAGCGAATTCGGTGGCGGCCGAGTAGGAACGGCGCGCCGTAACTTCAACCTGGTTGCCGGGAAGGCCTCTTCCGCTCGAAACGTGCGATCAGCTCGGGAACATCGATGAAGCGGGCGGTGCGCGCGCAGTAGTCGCGATAGGGCGCACCGTAACGCTGTTCGAGCCACGCCTCCTCGGTGAGCGCCATAAGCACATAGGCGCCGCTCATCAAGGCGGCAAGGGGGACGGCGAACCAGGAATTGGCGCAGATCGCAAGCCCAATCAGCCCCAGGATGGAAGAGGCGTATTGCGGGTTGCGGCTGAAACGATAGAGGCCGTGGCTGACCAGGCCGTCGGCCCCACAATAGGTATTGCCGAGGCCGAGATTGAAATAGCCGCACACGGTGAGGCCGAAGCCAACAAGGAACAGCGGCAGGCCAATCAGATAACGGCTCGCATCGAGCAGGCCCGCGCTATTCCAATCCAATAGGGCGACGGCAAAGGTGGCAATCATGCCGCCGCGAAACAGTGTCCAAAAGGCCGGGTTCTGCCAACTGCCGGGCTCGGGCACCGGCCAGATGCGGAAGGGCGGAGCAAGGAGAGTCCGCAGCAGGAGAAGATCGAGGGCTGTGCCGGCGGCAAGCCCCGCGGCGAAGACGAAACTGATCAAGACGAACTCGTTCATGGCGCGCGCGCAAAGAAGCAGATTCGCTTTGCAGATTTGCGACAGCGAGTTGACGGTTCTGCGGCGTTCGCCGGCGGCGCCCTAGATCTTCTGATTGTAGGCGCCGACCTCGGGCTGCTTCGCGAGCTCCGCGTCGATCGCGGCGAAGATCGCGCGCATATTCGCCTCCGAGGTCGGACTTTCGACCACGACCACAAGCTCCGGCTTGTTGGAAGAGGCGCGCACCAGCCCCCAGGTGCCGTCGTCGAGCACGATCCTGATGCCATTGACGGTGATGAGCTCGCGGATGTTCTGGCCCGCGAGCTTCCCGCCATTGGCGGCGACGTTCTGGAAATGGGTCACCATGCGGTCGACCACGTCGTATTTCACCTCGTCGTCGCAATGCGGCGACATGGTCGGCGACTGCCAGGTCCGCGGCAGCTCCCGCTTCAGGTCTGCGAGCGACTTGCCCGGACTGCGGTCGAGCATGTCGAGCACCGCGAACGCCGCCACCAAGCCGTCGTCATAGCCGCGGCCGAGCGGCGGATTGAAGAAGAAGTGCCCGGACTTCTCGAAGCCGACCAGCGCGCCGGTCTCGTGGCTGTAGCGCTTGATGTAGGAATGACCGGTCTTCCAGAACCTGGTCGTGGCGCCGTGCTGCTTGAGCACGGGATCGGTGAGGAAGAGCCCTGTCGATTTCACGTCGGCGATGAACAGCGCGCCTTTGTTGCGCGCGGCGATATCGCGGGCGAGCATCACGCCGACCTTGTCGGCGAAGATCGCCTCGCCCTCGTTGTCCACCACCCCGCAACGGTCGCCGTCGCCGTCGAAGGCGAGCCCGAGATCGGCCCCATGCGCGAGCACGACGTCACGGGTTGCGTCCAGCATGCCGAGATCCTCGGGATTGGGGTTGTGGGCGGGGAAGGTGTAGTCGAGGTCGCAATTGAGCGGGATCACGGTCGCGCCAAACTCGGAAAGAACGCGGGGCGCGAAAGCGCCGGCAGTGCCGTTGCCGCAGGAGACGACAACCTTCAGCGCGCGCTGCAATTTCGGCCGCTCCAGGAGGTCGGCCATGTAGCGCTCGGCCAGATCGGGCACGAAGATGTAGCGCCCGGCTTCGTTGCGCGGCGAGAACTCCCCCTTGAGCACGATCTCCTTGAGCGCGCTCATGTCGTCGGGCGCGAAGGTCAGCGGCCGTTCCATGCCCATCTTGATGCCGGTCCAGCCATTGTCGTTATGGCTTGCGGTGACCATGGCGACGCCTTCCACGTCAAGGGCGAATTGGGCGAAATAGGCCATGGGCGAGAGCGCAAGCCCGATGTCGTGAACCTCGGCTCCGCCGGCGAGCAGGCCCGTCATCAGCGCGGCTTTGACCGAGGCCGAGTAGGAACGGTAGTCGTGCCCGACCACCACCCGCACCGGCACGCCGCGCGCGCGCATCAGCGTGGCAAGCCCGAAGCCGACGGCCTCGAACCCGATGAGGTTGATCTCCTCGGGATAGCGCCAGCGCGCGTCGTATTCGCGGAAGCCCGTCGCCTTGATGAAGGGCAGGCGCTCGAATTCGGCGGTGTTGGGGACGAGGTCCTGGCGCGGCTTGGGAAACATCACGGGCCTTGATAGGCGATTTCGGGCAAGTCACCAACAGCCTGAATGCCGGCAGGTTCCGCCGCCACTATTGCGCGAGGATCAGTTCGCTGCCTTGCATCTGAAAATTTTTCAGCCGGCCCAGAAAGCTCATGCCGAGGAGGTTGGTGTCGAGCGTGCCGTTCTCGGCGACGAAGGCGTCCACGTTGCGAACCGTGATCTCCTCGACGCGCACGCGGTCGAGCGTGACCGGAGCCGCGCGGGCAACGCCGTTTGCGGTCTGCACGCGGGCATTGAAGCCGAGATGCTGTGGGAAAAGCCCGAGCCGCGCCGCTTCGTCGTAGGTGAGGACCACCACGGTCGCGCCGGTGTCGGCCATGAAGGTCGCCGGCCGGTCGTTGATCGCAGCCTCCAAAAAGAAATGTCCGCGCGTGTCGGCCTTGAGCCGGACCTCGCGGGCGAAGCCGGAGGACGTCGCCGCGTTCTCATTCCGTGCAGCAATCGAAGGGGCCGAGATGTTCCCCGGTTCGAGCGCGGCCGTGAGATCGTCGAAGAAATAGAATAGCGCGAAACCCCCGAGAGCCATCGTGGCCCACAGCAGTGCCTCGCGCAGGACATGTTTGCCGGCCGTGCTCATGGTCTGGCGCTCCGGAAGGGCGGCGGGACGCTACGGGGCGCTAGCCGCGCAGCGTCAGGAAATCGCCCGAAAACTCATAGGAGCGCAGTCTGCTTAAAAAACTCATACCGAGAAGGCTCTGAGTCAAAGCATTGGGCTGGGCGACGAGCGCGTCAACCTTGTTGCGGTCGAGCGGGCCAATCGCGACCTTATCGAGGCGCACCCGCGCGGCGAGCGTGCGGCCGTTGGCGGTGAGCACCGGCACGCGATAGCTGAGGCGGCCGATGTCGATGCCGGCCTTCTTTGCATCTTCGGGCCGAAGCACGATGGTCGATGCCCCGGTATCGACGATCATGGAGATCGGGTTGCCGTTAACCCTGACCTTCGCGGTGAAATGGCCGTCGAGGCGCTTCCTGATGCGGACCTCGGTCAGGCCGCCGGAGCTCTGCTCGACGGTCATGGCGCTGCCGGGCAGCAATTCGCCGACGACGCGCGCCGCGATCGGCATCAGCTCGTCCTTGTAGGCGTAGAGCGTGACGAGACCGAGACCGAGCGCGAGCCACGTCACCGCATCGCGCGCCATCGCGCCGACGCGGCCGCGATAGCTTCCGAGCATTCCGCCGCCGATAAAGACGAGCAGGGCGAGGCCAACAGCGACATAGCCGAACGTGGTGCTGTCGAGGCCCGCGATCATGCCAAACTCGTCGGCGACGAGCAGGATGGCGGCGAACGCCAGGATGAAGAGGGCGAGCCAAGTCGTCACGGGTTCAGCCTTCGGCGGTCTTGCGGCGCTCCATGCGGTCGGGGAGCGCCGTCATGACTTCGCGGCGCTCGGCATCGCTCATCTGCGCCCAGGTGGCGATCTCGGCAAGCGTCCGCCCGCAACCGAGACAGGTCCCGGTCGCAGCGTCGAGCAGGCAGATATTGACGCAAGGTGTCTCCAAGGACGTTCCGCTCGGCCCGTTGTCCCTCAAGGAATGTAGGGACTGGCGGGCCATCGAGCAATCACCGCTGCCGAGGCGACGCTGGGCCGAGCTCAGTCTCTTGGCGGTCCGACTGCCCAAAGCGCAAACAGAAGCAGCGCGCAGCGCCAAGCGCTGGGTTAACGCATCGTCAGCCGTCCGATCGCCTTAAGCAACGAAACCATAGCCAGTCGCTATTGGGCAATTGGACGCCATCAGCCCATCTTACCGGTGTTCGAACGGCACATTTGGCCATGCCGAGAGAACTCAGGATCAACCGGCCAAGCTTAAGGAGAACCCCTATGAAGAAGCTCGTTATCGCCGTCGCGCTCGTTATTGCCTCTGCCAGCCCCGTGTTGGCCGACGCGTTCCCGAACGTTTACATGACCCGCTAATCGGGTCGAAATCGATGGTCTCCGCGACCATCACCGTCTTCTCTCCCCCATGGGCACAAGCGAGCGCTTGTGCCCATCCCTTTGTCAGAATGGGAATTTGTCAGAATGGGAAAAAGAGAGGTCGATCCCGCCCCCCGAAGGGCCGGCTCGGCTTCCGCGTCGGGATCCGGGTGGCCGCGTGGTGGCCAGGGGGATCGGACCCTCTCACGACGACCTTGGTCGTTGCCATGCCTTGGGCTGCGACCAGCTGATAGAGCTTGGCGGCGTTCGTCAGCGACAGGCGGACGCAACCATGGGAGGCCGGCGTGCCACGGCCGGGGTGATCCGAGCCATGAATGGCATGCCCTCTGGAGGTGAAGAAGATCGAATGGGGCATGCCGGCATTATCCCACTCCCGCGAGTAATGCATGACCTCCATGCGGAAGGGCGTGTAAGAGCCGGCCGGCGTCGAGTAGCCCGACGCCCCCGTCGATACCCACCAACGATACTGGACCTTGCCGCCGACCGACACGGTCATGGTCTGGGTCGGCTTGTCGATCTGAATGACAACGTTGGCAAGGGCCGGACGGCCGGCGGCGCAGGCAAGGCCGGCCGCAAGGACTGAGACGGCAAGAAGCCGGAGACGATTCATCCCTCGTGTTTCCCTCAAAGCCGCGCGATACGGCACGTGAGATGTCAGTGTAGCAGCCCCGGAAGCCGTCGTCATGGCCTGGCGGTCGGGCGATGGGGCTTGCCGGCGGGACGACTAGCGCCCGGCCCTCGCGTGCCAAATTGCGCGCGCCCGCGTGGCCCCGATCTCGCCGGGCTCCGGCACGCGGGGAAGGGCCTCGATGACGCGCTTGCGCGGGAAGGCGACGATGACCTCGGTGCCGTGGCGGAGCTTGCTCTTGAGCTCGAACGTGCCGTCATGCAGCTCGGTCAGACCTTTGGTGATCGGGAGCCCGAGTCCGGTGCCGCCTTCGGCGCTCTCATGAGCGAGCGAGCCTTGGCCGAAGCTCTTCAACACGCGCGGGATCTCATTCTCGGGGATGCCGGGCCCGGTGTCCTTGACGCTCAAATATTGGCCGCCGGTCGCGGTGCGTCCGATCTTGAGCGTAACGACGCCCCCGCGCGGCGTGAACTTGATGGCGTTCGACAGGAGGTTGAGGCAGATCTGGCGGACGGCGCGTTCGTCGGCCCAGAGTTTTGGCAGGCCGGGCTCGAAATCCTCGATGAGCTTGAGACCCTTGTTCTCGGCGCGCAGCCGCAGCAGACGCTGGCAGTCCGCGACGACGTCGGCGAGGTCGAGCGGCGCCTCGCGCAGCTCGTAGCGCCCGGCCTCGATGCGGCTGATATCGAGAATCTCGTTGATGAGGTTGAGCAGGTGTTGGCCGCTCTGGTGGATGTCACCGGCATATTCCTTGTAAGTCGGATTGGCGTGAGGCCCGAGAATCTCGGCGCGCATGATCTCGGAGAAGCCGAGGATGGCGTTGAGCGGCGTGCGCAGCTCGTGGCTCATTGTGGCAAGGAAGCGCGACTTGGCGAGGTTCGCTTCCTCGGCTCTGAGGCGCGCGTCGTCGGAGATCGACTTGGACTGTTCAAGCTCGGCGATCAGCGCATCCTTCTCTGCACGGAACTCCAGCATGGCGACGACGGTGGCGTTGAGCCCCTTCATCAGCCAGATGAAATAGATATAGACGCCGACAGCCATCGCCGCCATCGCCCAGTAGAACGGGTTGTCGAGCATGGCGAAGCGAATGACAATGGCGATGGTCATCGGCAGGGTGCCGGCATAGACGATCGGCATGACCGTCGATGCGAACAGCACCCGCATCGCGATGACGACAAGGAGCGTGGCGAAGATGAAAGTATGCGCGGCTTCGCTCTGGGTGGCGGGGCTGATGAAGGCTACGCTCGCCCAGCACACGCCGTAGAGGAATTCGGCAGAGCTGAACTTTTCGCGCCATACCGGCGTCCGCGCATCGTCGCGCGGCGCCTTGATGAATTGCCGGCACAGGCTGATGAGGATGCCCTTGGCCACGAACACGGTGGCGAGCCATATCAAGTAGTCGCGCGGCGGTGCCCAGAACATGGCGCCCATGGCGACGATGACGGCAAGAAGCGGAGTTGTGACCGCGGCTGACAATTGGTTGCGGACAAACATCGACAGGAGCTCGTATTCGAACTCCGGCTTTGCGCCCGATCTGGAGGCGAGCTTTTCCCGGGCCTCTTGCACGCCGCGGAAGGCGCGCCGCTTGTTGCTCGAAGCTGCCGGATCGGCTCGGTGAGCCTCGGCTGACGCGCGCGCTGACATGCTTCGTTGGACCCGCAACACCCTGACTGACAAAAAGCAAGACTTCCCAGAGGCATAAGCCTCGAGATGCTCCCGCCCGGCCTCGCCCAGGCCAAGCGAGAACTATCTGCTGAAATCCCTAACGGTGCGTTTACTGTCGCTCCGTGCTGAGACAGGGCTAAGATCGGGGCGATGCAACTGACCATCATCGGCTGCGGCGATGCCTTCGGCGCCGGGGGCAGCCTCCAGACCTCATTTCTCGTGCGGGCTTCCGCCTCGACCTTCCTGATCGATTGCGGAGCCTCGACGCTGATCGGCATGCGCCGGCTCGGGCTTCAGACGAACGACATCGACACCGTGTTCGTGACCCATCTGCACGGCGATCATTTCGGCGGGACTGGCCTGGCTTCTGGTCGATGCCATCTATGCGAGCCGGCGAACGCGGCAGCTCGTGGTGACCGGGCCCAAGAGCATCGCCAAGCGTTTCGCGACCGCCGCGGAGGCGCTCTATCCCGGCATCACCGCGATCAAGCGGAATTTCGAGCTCATCTTCCTCGAATACGAGGAGCGGATGCCGCTCGAAATGGGCGGCGTCACCGTCATTCCTTTCGAGGTGCATCACCCCTCGGGCGCGCCGCCTTATGCGTTACGCTTCTTGCTCGACCGCAAGGTGCTCGCCTTTACCGGCGACACCGGCTGGGTCGAAGTCCTGTGCGAGGTGGCGCAGGGCGCCGACCTCTTGATCTCGGAATGCTTCCAATACGATGTGAGTCTTCCCATCCATCTCGACTACAAGATCATCGACGCCAATTACGAGCGGCTCGGAGCGAAGCGCGTGCTCCTCACTCATATGGGGGACGCCATGCTGTCGGCGATCGATAAGATCGACGCCGCGCGCTACCTCATCGCCCGCGACGGCCTGGTCCTCGATCTATGACCGCGCCCTCGGGCGAGCTTCAGCGCCTGCTCGCTGCGATCCGCGCTTGCCGCAATTGCGTCGAGGCGCCGCAAGGCAAGCCCTCTGCCGCACGAGCCGCGGCCGGTGTTGAGGGCGAGCGCCACGGCGCGGCTTGCCGTGTGCAGCCAGGCGCCCGGCACCAGGGTGCACAAATCGGGCACGCCCTTCACCGACCGGTCGGGCGAACGCCTGCGCGCGTGGATGGGGATCGGGAGCGAGGAATTCTACGACGAGGCGCGGGTCGCAATCGTGCCCATGGGGTTCTGCTTTCCCGGGCAGGATGCGAACGGCGCCGATCTGCCGCCGCGGCTCGAATGCGCGCCGCGCTGGCATCGCGAGCTGTTCGCGGCGCTGCCGCAGATCGAACTCGTGCTGGCGGTCGGGCTCCTACGCACAACGTTGGCATCTCGGCGACGCGGCGGGGAGGACGTTGCAGGAGACGATGCACGACTGGCGGAAGCATCTCGCGCGCAAACAGCGTCCGCGCGTCCTTCCGCTGCCGCACCCCTCCTGGCGCAACAATGCCTGGCTCACGGAGAATGCGTGGTTCGAGCAGGAGTTGCTGCCCGTTTTGCGGCGCGAAGTGAGGCGGCTGCTGTAGAAGCCTCTTGCCGGCTATAGAAAAATAATCTACCAAATCGAGCAGGACAGCGCGCTATTGGAACTTGGTTCCCGATTATAGCGTGACTAGAAAATGGATTGCCCATAGCGCCATGCTCGACCGAATGGACCGCAAGATCCTGGATATCCTGCAGAAGGATTGCACCCTGCCGGTCGCCGAGATCGGCAAGCGGGTCGGGCTCTCGACCACGCCGTGCTGGCGCCGCATCCAGAAGCTCGAGGAATTGGGAGTGATCCAAGCGGCGCGTCGCCGTGCTCGACGCCAAGAAAGTCAATGTCGGTGTGACCGTGTTCGTGTCCATCACCACGAGCCATCACACCCAAGACTGGCTCGACCGCTTCCACGCGGCGCTCAACGAATTTCCCGAGGTGGTCGAGTTCTACCGCATGAGCGGGCAGGTCGATTATTTGCTGCGCGTGGTGGTGCCCGATATCGAGCGCTACGACACCTTCTACAAGAAGCTCATCAGCAGAATCGAGCTGTCCGACGTGAGCTCGGCCTTCGCCATGGAGCAGATCAAGTTCACCACGGCGCTGCCGCTCGATTACGCCTCGGAAGACAAAGTGAGCGCCTAGGCACCGGACACGGACGGCGGCTCGAGACCCGTTCTGCGCGCAGGCGGCCTTCAACGTATTGAGCATGAGACAGGCGATGGTCATCGGACCGACGCCGCCCGGCACCGGCGTGATGGCACCGGCGACTTGAGCGACTTCTTCGAAGGCCACGTCGCCGACGAGCTTCGACGTGCCGTCCGCGCCGGCCACGCGGTTGATGCCGACGTCGATGACGGTGGCGCCGGGCTTGATCCAATCGCCGTCGCACCATTTCCGGCTGACCGACGGCGGCGAAGACGATATCGCCGCGCCGGCAGACGGAAGGCAGGTCGCGCGTCTTGGAATGCGCGATCGTCACCGTGGCATTTTCCATCAACATCAGCTGCGCCAGCGGCTTGCCGACGATATTCGAGCGCCCGATCACGACCGCTTCGAGTCCCGCCAGCGAGCCATGAACGTGCTTGGCCAGAATGATGCAGGCGAGCGGCGTGCACGGCACGATGCCGGGCAGGCCCGTGGACAAGAGGCCCGCGGTCAGCGGATGAAATCCGTCGACGTCCTTGGCCGGAGCAATGGCCTCGATCACCTTGCGCGAGTCGATCTGCGGCGGCAGCGGCAATTGCACGAGAATCCCGTGCACGGCCGGATCCTGGTTGAGCTGATCGATCAGCGCAAACAGCTCGTCGGCGCGAGCCGTCGCCGGCAATTTGTAGAGCAGCGAGCGCATATTGGTCGCGGCGGTCTTGGCCGTCTTGCTGCGCACGTAGATTTCGCTCGCGGGGTTCTCGCCGACGAGCACCACGGCAAGTCCGGGCTCGATGCCGTGCTCGGCGGTCACGCGCTTGACCGCTTCGGCGATGGAATGGCTGAGCTTGGCGGCGATGGCTTTGCCGTCGATGATGCTTGCGGTCATGTTGTTACCTGTCGGTTGATGGAGAGGGTGGCGATCATTTGAGGAGCGGGCGAGGGGCTGTTGCGGCTTGCGCGCGATGCTCAACGCTCGCGCTCGAGCCGCGCGATCAGGCTCGACGTGTCCCATCGCGCGCCGCCCATCGCCTGGATTTCGGCGTAGAACTGGTCGACGAGCGCGGTCACCGGAAGGCTCGCGCCGTTCGCGCCGCGCTTCCTCGAAGATGAGCGCGAAGTCCTTGCGCACCCAATCGACGGCGAAGCCGAAATCGAACTTGCCTTCGATCATGGTGCGCCAGCGGTTCTCCATCTGCCACGATTGCGCGGCGCCCTTGGAGATCGTGTCGATGACCTTCTCGATATCGAGACCGGCATGGCGCGCGAAGTGGAGCGCCTCGGCGAGCCCCTCGATGAGACCGCCGATGCAGATCTGGTTGACCATCTTGGTGAGCTGACCGGAGCCCGAGGGTCCGATCAGATTGACACGCCCGCGCGTAGGCGGCGATCACGGGCGCGGCCCGCCGAAAGGCCTCATCGTCGCCGCCCGCCATCACCGTGAGCGTTCCGTTCTCGGCGCCCGATTGGCCGCCCGACACCGGCGCATCGAGCGCGCTCGCGCCGCGAGCCTTGGCGGCGGCATGGAGCTCGCGGGCGATCCTGGCCGAGGCCGTGGTGTGGTCGATGGCGATGGCGCCCTTGCCGAGCGCGCCGAAGGTGCCGTTCGGCCCGAGCGTCACGTGGCGGAGGTCGTCGTCGTTGCCGACGCAGGTGAAGACGAAGTCGGCGCCTTCCGCCGCCGCGGCGGGCGTCGCCGCCGATCTCCCGCCGAACCGCGCCACCCAGGCTTCGGCCTTGGCGCGGGTGCGGTTGAACACGACGACGTCGTGGCCCCCGCGCGTCTTGAGATGGCCGGCCATGGGAAAGCCCATCACGCCGAGCCCGATCCAGGCGACTTTGCTCATTGGGTCACTCGATGACGGGAAGTAAGTGCCTCATTGGCGGCGGCATCGGCAAGCCAAAACGAAATGGCCGGGGCAGGGCCCAGCAGCCGACGCATTTCCCCACTCCCCCAGGGGGAGTGCCCCGGCGAAAGCCGGGCCGGGTGACGGGGAGAAGTGACGCGGCTTCGCCGCTTACCCCTCACCGCGCGCCAAACGGCGCGCGTGCTCTCCCGCAAGGGGAGAGCGGAAAGTTTATTGCACGGCTCAGCCGTCATCCTGAGGTGCGAGCGAAGCGAGCCTCGAAGGATGACGGTTTAGGCTGCATCCTCGGGGGCGCCTGGCGACGGCCTCCTCAGGATGACGAATCAGATGTAAGCCCGAGCGAGTTACGCGATCGGCGCTTCGGGGAAGGCGAGCTGTTCGCGCGCGCGCCACTCATCGGTCACGTAATTGATGATCAGCGACGTGCGCACGCCCTTGATCGGGCGTTTCTCGAAGCCGTGATAGGTGTCGCCGCGACGGCACGAAGATCATGGCGCTGTTGGAGGCGAAGGGCGAGCGGCCGATATGGCGCTTGTTGGCGTCATAGATGTCGGTGCCGAGATCGTGGTGGTTCGGGTCCTTCGACAGATAGGCCAGCATGGTGAAGACCTTCACCCCGAGATCGGTGTGCGGCTCGAGCCAGAAACCATCGATATCTTGCGCGATATTCGATGCGCAGATAGGTGTCCTTGAGGCTGGTGCCGCAGCTCTTCTCGATGTGGTCGGTGACGCGCTTGTCCTGAAAGGCTTGCGCCACCGCCTCGCAGACCGGGAACTGCTTGCGGTTGTCGACGTCGAAATATTTGCGCGTGTTGTTGTGCAATTCGCGCTTGCCGGAGACGCCCTCGAGCGAAGGCGCCTCGAAGGGAAGGGCGAGGATGTCGTCGACGGTGTCGGCCGGAAAACAGGCCGTGACGATCCAGATGCGATACGGCTGCTCGGCGCGCTTGGCGCTATCGAGGCTCGTGATGAAGCTGCGAACGACGTCGTCGGCCGCAGCTTTTTCGTTCGGCGTCGGCCGATTGCTTGACCGCGACGCTATCCCTCATGATGCCGGTCAACTCCCTCTGAAGCCAATAAAATGCTGGCCATCCAGCGCCCAGGCGGCCTCATCTCTGGCTCAAATAGCACCCGTGACCCTGGCAGCGCAAATGTTCAGGATTAGCGCCCTGCGCCAGAGGCCGCGCGAGGCTGACCCCAATCAGGCAAATTCGACCTAGTGCGCTCGCTCGAAAACGAATCCTTCTGCGCAGTCGCGCTCTCAGTTGAAATCCACCCAACGAATGCGGCGGGTTTGCAGGTCGGCGAGCGAAGCCTCTTCCTCTTCGGCCGCCATGCTGTCGGAACGCAAGCACTTCGCAATCATCTCGAGCAGCGAAGCATGGAGTTCACGCTCGCCGGCGAATTGAGGCGGGTTCGCGGCGAGGAACTCGAGGATCTCCCCGTAATCCGCCATCTTCACTCCTCGTCTTTTCCGACGGAGGATCAGCGTGGCGAGCCTGTGTGTCAAAACTTTGGCTCGCGTCGTTGTGCGCCGGCGGTACGCCGCGCGACCCTACGCTCCGAGCCGATAGCGGCCTATGAGGCGAGTCGGCGCGCGGCCGCCTCGCTGTCGCCGAACAGCGAGAGAGCATCGACGGTGACGCCCGAGGCGCAGATCTCTTCGAGCACGGGCCAAAGCGCTTGCGTCACTCGTTCGAGATGCGCGGTGTCCAAGGGGCCGGTCAGCGTGATCGAGAAGCGATACTCGCTCAGCACATGGGGGTCGCCGTAACTCTCCAGGAGCAGGCGCTGATAGTCGCTCAGATTGGGATTGGCGTGCTCCTCGCGTTCGGTGTCGCTCGGCGACGCTGCGAAATCCTCGAAAGAGGCGACGCATTGGGCGGCGAGCCATTCGAGCGCCGGGCGTTGCCTCGACCGGGCGCAGCACGAGAAAGCGACCGGCGCGCGACAGCGTCAAGGGGCCGGTCGCAAGCGGCTTCCGCCGTCTCGCGAAGTTGATGAGCCGCGTCTTGATCGCATCGAGTCCGATGCCCTCACGCGGGGTAAACGGAGACCTGATCAGGGCGTGCAGACCGGTGTAGCGACCCGGCGCGGAAGCAAGCCGCGCGAAGCTCGTGCCGTTCAGGCCGGCGTCGGAAAATGCCTGCAGGGTGACGCCGTCATTGGCGCGGCCGAACCACGAGCGTCCGAAGGCGGCAAGCGCCGTGCCGGGCTTCGGCGTGTAGAACACCGCATAGCGGGCGAAGTGCGGTCGAGACGACGCCGCGTCCTCTTGTTGCCGATCGCGATGGGCATAGTTGGGCATCGATATCCTCCCTGCGCCGCGCTTCGACTTGCGGCGCCCTTGTCGTCAACGAGCTAGCAACGTCCTATGGCGCGGACGCGACCGGTTCTGGGCGATAGAGAGGCCAATGAATGAACACTTGATAGAATCAAATTTTCCGCACCTGCGAACGGCGTCGTGTGCTCCCTTTGACAGGACAGCGTTTCGCGGGCATGCGTCGTTGCGCTGTGCACAAGAGGCGAGAGAACCATGATCGAGCTTTACACCTGGATGACACCGAACGGACAGAAGGTGTCGGTCATGCTGGAGGAGGTGGGCCTCCCATACCGCGTCCATCCCATCGACATCACCAAGGACGAGCAATTCGCGCCTTCGTTCCTCAAGATCGCGCCCAACAACAAGATCCCGGCGATCGTCGACACCGATAACGGACTGCATCTGATGGAGTCGGGCGCGATCCTGCTCTATCTCGCCGAGAAGACCGGCAAGCTCTGGCCGCAGGATTTCCCCGCGAAGTGGCGCGTGGTCGAATGGCTGATGTGGCAGATGGGAGGGCCCGGGCCTTTTCTCGGACAGGTCCATCATTTCGTGAAGTTCAATCCGGGCAAGAGCACCTATGCCGAGGAGCGCTATGCCAAGGAGGCGAAGCGCCTGTGGCGCGTGCTCGACCGTCGGCTTGCCGAAGTGGAGTATGTGGCCGGCGATTACTCGGTCGCCGATATTGCGCTTTGGCCGTGGATCTCACGCTTCGCCTGGCAGACCGTCGATTTTGCCGACTATCCCCACGTGAAGCGCTGGTATCTGGCGATCGCCGAACGGCCCGCGGTGAAGCGAGGCTGGGACGTCCTCAAGGAAGGGCGCGCCATTCCCCTGCCATGAACGCCTGGTAGCTGGTGGGGCAGGTTTCGGCTGTGGCAGAATGCGATCCGTGCCGCAGCGAAGGCGCCGGATGAGGGCCGGCGGGATAGCCGCTCGCCGCGAAAGGCGAGGCGCGAGAGGAGACCCACAATGAACTGTCATGCGGCTTTTGCCGTTCGCGCAATCAAGCTCGGCGCGATGCTCGCTGCCGCACTGCTGATCGGTCAGGCGCTCGTGGCAAGGCCTGCTTCCGCGCAAGTGATCGAGCGCGGCATCCAGGGCGGTGTCGCGGGCGCGATCATCGGCGGGATTATCGGCGGGGGCAGAGGCGTAGGCCGCGGGGCCGCGATCGGCGCAGGCGTCGGCCTCGTGACCGGCGCCATCGAGGCCGACAATGCGCGGCGCGCCTATGCCTATGGCGCCGCGCCTTACGGTGGATCCAATCTCGTCTACGACACGCAGGTCACGCTGTATCAGCTCGGTTATGACCCGGGTCCGCCCGATGGCGTTTATGGCCGGCGCACTGCCGATGCGATCGCCCAATATCAATATGCCTATCGCCTGCCGGTCACGGGACGTCCGTCGCAGGCTTTGCTCGACCACATGATCCGGCATGGCGGCGGTGACGGCCGCGAAGGCGCCGGTCTCGGTGGCGAGGGACGTCGCCGTCAAGCCTGATCTGCGTGGCGCTGTTGGCTCTGTCGTCTGTGCTGCGGGTGCCTGCGCTTCTACCTCGTGACCATGCCGGTCACCGTGCCGGCATCGGCGCTGCCCGGGCACGCGCCCGATCTCGCCAATGGCAAATACATGTTCACTGCGGGCGGCTGCGCCGAGTGTCACGCCGTTCCGCTCAAGGGGTGCGGCGACGCTCAAGATCAAGGACGCCGAGAGGCTCGCAGGCGGCCGCTGCCTGAAGACGCCGTTCGGCACCTTCAACGTGCCCAACATCTCTCCCGACAAGGAAACCGGCATCGGGAATTGGACCACGCTCGACTTCGTCACCGCGATGAAGCGCGGGATCGCCCCCGACGGGACCTATCTCTATCCGGCCTTTCCCTACACGTCCTATCAGCGCATGACGCTATGAGGACCTGATCGATCTCAAGGCCTATCTCGACAGCCTGCCGGCGGTGAAGCAGCAAGGTGCCGTCGTCCGAGCTCCGCTTTCCCTTCAACCTCCGCCGCGGACTCGGCCTCTGGCATCTTCTCTATGTCGACGGCAAGAGCTTCACGCCCGATCCAACCGCGAGCGCCGAGCTCAATCGCGGCGCCTATCTCGTGCGGGGACCGGCGCATTGCTCGGAGTGCCACTCGTCGCGCAACGTCTTCGGCGGCATCGTCAAGGACACCGAATTCGCAGGCGCGCCAAGTCTCGAGGGTGAAGGCTCGGTGCCCAACATCACACCGAGCGAAGACGGCATCGGCGATTGGAGCGAAGAGGACATCGCCTATCTGCTCGAAACCGGAAACAAGCCCGACTTCGATACGATCGGCGAAACGATGGTGCGCTGTGCAGGAGAACATGGCCAAGTTGACGCCCGACGACCGCAAGGCCATTGCCGCCTATATCAAGTCGCTGCCGCCGCGGCCCGACGCTGTGCCCAAATCCGAGAGGGCCGCAGGCGCGGACGAAAATGGGGCAAGCGAGGCGCCCGAGGAGTAGGTGTGCCAAGCAGGGAGAGACCGGCGGGCGCGAGATACGCTCCCGGCTCCCGGTGCAACGAGAACGGTGCTAGTATCTGCCGCTCGGCGAACGCGCTCGCGGCGGAGCGTCAGGGAAAGTCAATGGCGGGGAAGTGGGAGCGGTAAAGGGCCTGGCAGTCGGGCTCGTCGTTACGGCTGTGGGCCTCGCCGCGCTGGCAGAAGGCTCTGAGGCCGGCCGCAAGGAGCGCAGGGCACGAAACGCTCAAGAGGCCTCCCCATCCATCGTTCAACAGGAGCAGACGCCTCCTGGACCTCAGGCCGGGCACAAGAACGTCTCGGACTCAGCTCGCGCGAGCCGATACCGCGCCGGAACCGCCGTCGCCCGAGCAGGTGGCGGCGATCGCCCGCGCGCAACGCTGCTTGGCGGAACTCGGCTACTACAAGGGCGAGGTCGACGGAAAAAGAGGCCGTGCCACATGGTCGGCCTTTTGGCACTTCAAGCACGAGCACGGTCTCGCGAGCCAAAGCGATCTTCTCGCCGAGCCGGTGAAGCAGAAGATTGCGGCGCTGTGCAAGATTCCAGAGGGCGCGGAAGCGCTCGAGCAGGCGGTCGACCCCCTCGCGCCGGTTCAGGACGGGGACGCCGCCCTTGAGGAAGGCGAGGGCGAAGAAGACGTCGCTTTGGCTCAGGATCCCACCGGCAGCGAGGACAGTGCGGCTTCTGATCCTCGAGGGGTCGACGAGGCGGCTCCTGAACCGGGCCCGCGCGTTCGCCTCGATCTCGATTGCCTGGCGGAGGATCTCGTGGCCGTGCTCCGTCGCGCTCATGGTCTCGGCGTCGCGGTCAGGAGCTGCGAACGGCCCTGCGTGGCGGCGCCGAAGGGACTTCCCCAGGCCCAGCTCGACGCATTGCAGGGGGCCGGCGGCGTCGTCTGGTGCCGCGACTGCGTGCCTATCGGAGGCCAGCTTCCCCTCGACGACGTGCGGCGCATCGAGCGCGCCGGCAATGTCCAGCTCTGCCCCGCCCCGCAGAGACAGCTGTCGAAATATGGTGAGGGGATCACCGACGGGCTGAGGTCCTATATGCGGGTGCGCGAGCTTTATCGCGCCGTGCCGCCCGCGGCCGAAGACCCTGACGCGGTCGCCGTCATCATCGGCAATCGGAGCTACGACCGCCTTCCGCGCAGCGTCACCTCCTATAACGACGCCGACGCCGTCTACGCCTTCCTGACCGAGCATTTCGGCTACCGGCCCGACAACATCATCGATCTGCGGGACGCCAAGAAGGCCGAGCTGGAAAGGGTGTTCGGGGCGGAACCCGGCTTCGAAGGCGACCTCGCCCGCCTGGTCGAAGGAGAGCCCGACGCCAAGATTCTCATCTACTATTCCGGCCATGGCGCCGCCGGCGAGGCTGACGCCGAGACCTATCTCCTGCCGGTCGATACCGAGCTCCACCGGGAGGCGTCTGGCGGCTACAGACTGTCGACGCTCTACGCCAATCTCGCCGCGCTCAAGGCCAAGTCGGTGCTGGTTCTGCTCGAGATGGAATTCGGGCGCGATCACGGCGCCTCGGTGCTTCCGCCCAATCTCCCCGAGACAATCGGCACCGCGCTGCCGCAAGCGCCTGTTCCGGCGCTCACCGTGCTTCTTGCCACCGATCGCGGGCAGCGGAGCCTCCCCGACGTCACTTACGATATCGGCCTTTTCACCCGCTATGTGATCGAGGCGCTTGCCGGCGGCGCCGATCGACCGCCCGTCGGCAATGGCGACGGTGCGCTCGACAGCGCCGAAATCTATGTCTTCACCGCCGCTTTCGTCGATCTCGCGGCGCGGAAGACCTTCGGCGTGCTTCAGCGTCCGGTCTATTCCGGCGCCGGCACCAATGTGCTGACCAGCGCCGGACCCGCGCCCTCCGGCTCCAACTGAGAAGCCGGCGCTCGCCGCAAGGGCGCGCGAAAAAGCTTTACAAGGCGGCGCGGATTTCATACGGGACCAACGGGCTCGGGGCGATTCCGCTCGAAGGGCAGCGACTGGTATCGGCAATCTCGTGTGGGAGTAGACATGGGATGGACGTTTTCACTTCTGCCGCGGAGTTTCTGCGTCATCGCCGCCCGGAGCGGCCGGTCCTCGCATTGAGGCCGCATGCCGTGCGACGCGCGGCGCGCTGGTTCATCGACAACTTCCCCGGCCGCGTGCTTTACGCCGCGAAGGCGAACGACGCGCTCCCGATCATCGACGCTCTGGTGGAAGCCGGCATCGCCGATTTCGACGTCGCCTCTCTGGTCGAGATCGAGCGCCTGGCCAGGGTCCGCGGCGCCGAGCTTTATTTCATGAACCCGGTGAAGTCGCGCGGCGCGATCGTGCGGGCCTATCGCGAGTTCGGCATCAGGTCTTTCGCCTTCGACAGCGACGAGGAGCTCGACAAGATCGTGGCCGAGACCGGAGGGGCCAAAGACCTCACGCTCTTCCTCCGCGTGGCCTGTCCCAACACGCACAGCCTGATCCCGCTCGAGGGCAAGTATCGGGGCTTCGAGCGAGGAGGCACCCGCGCTCCTGTTGCGCGCACGCCAGATCGCGCAGCGCCTCGGACTGACGTTCCATGTCGGCTCGCAGGCGGTCGTTCCGGCCGCCTTCGGCGAGGCGATCCGGCAGATCGGTCAATTGATCGTGGCATCAGGCGTCCTGGTCGATGCCATCGATATCGGCGGCGGCTTTCCCAGCCGCTATCCCCATTCCGACCCGCCGGAGCTGCAAAGCTTCATGGACGAGGTGACGCGCGCGGCCGCCGAGCTCGCGGTCAAGCATTCCTGCGAGATCCTCTGCGAGCCCGGCCGGGCACTCGTGGCGGAGGCCGAGTCGGTCATCGTTCGCGTCGATGCCCGCCGCGGCAATGCCCTTTATGTCAATGACGGCGCTTTCGGCACGCTGTTCGATGCCGCCTATTCGGGCTTCCGCTTCCCGGCGCGTCTGGTCGGAACGTCGCGCCGCAAGGCAAAACCAGTGACCGAGTTTTCCCTCTACGGCCCGACCTGCGATAGCTCCGACTATCTGCCCGGTCCCTTCGTGCTCCCCGATAGCGTGCGGGAGGGGGACTATATCGAGATCGGCCAGATCGGCGCCTACGGCCGGGTCCTCGCGAATCGTTTCAACGGGTTCGGCGAATATGATGAAGTGACGCTTCGCGACGAGCCGATGCTCTCGATGTATGTCGAGGCCGAGCAGGCCGCGGCCGTCACGCTGAAGACGGCCCGGGCCTAAGCTGCCCCGGACCACGCTCCAGGTCGGAGTGCCCGGCTAGCTCTGGGGGCCGGCGTTGGGGAAAAAGAGCTGCTCGCCGTCGAGCTTGTAGCTTGCGATCGCCGCCTGACCTTCGGGACTTGTCAGCCAATCGATGAAGGCCTGCCCTTCCTTCGCCTTGACCTTTTCGTGCTTGGCGGGATTGACCAGGATGACGCCATATTGGTTGAACAGCTTCGGGTCCCCTTCGACGAGAACCTTGAAATCGCCCTTGTTGGCGAAGCTCAGCCAGGTGCCGCGATCGGTCAGCGTGTAGGCCTGCTTGCCGACTGCGGTGTTGAGGGTGGCGCCCATGCCCGATCCCGTCTCGAGATACCATGTGCCGCTCTCGGGCTTGGGATCGACACCCGCGTCCTTCCAAAGCTTGAGTTCGGCCTTGTGCGTCCCCGACTCGTCGCCTCTCGAGGCGAACGGCGCCTTGGCCGCGGCGACCCGCTTCAGCGCCTCGGCGGCGTCTTGAACCCCGGCGATCTTGGCGGAATCGGCGGCGGGCCCGACGATGACGAAATCGTTGTACATCACGTCTTGCCGCTTCACGCCCCAACCGTCGGCGACGAACTTCTCTTCATCCGGCTTGGAGTGAACGAGCACGACGTCGCCGTCGCCGTTCTCGGCATTTTTCAGCGCTTGGCCCGTGCCGACGGCCACCACCCGCACCTCGATTCCGGTCTTCTTGGTGAAGATCGGCAGGATGTGATCGAACAGGCCCGAGTTCTGGGTCGAGGTGGTCGATTGCACGATGATGAATTTGTCGTCGGCCGGAAGCCTGGACGGCGCTGCGGCAACCAGCAAAGCACCGAGGACAAACCCGAGAACTGTTCTTCGGTTGAACGACATGGGACCTCACATTGTTAGAGCACGAGACCGCCGGCAAGGAAGCAGCGCGCGGGCTCGCTTCGCGGCGCGGCGAAAAAGCGCTTCGCCGGTCCATGCTCGATGACCCGCCCGTGATGCAGGAAAACGACGTCCTGAGCGAGCCTTCGGGCCTGGCCGACATCATGCGTGACGGCGATGATCTTGATGCCGCGATGCTGCGCTTCGATCAGCAGCGTCTCGATGGCGAGCGTCGAGGCCGGATCGACGCTTGCCGTCGGCTCATCGAGGAAGAGGATTTCCGGCTCGAGGCTGAGAGCCCGGGCGAGGCAGAGCCGCTGCTGCTCGCCGCCGGAGAGCACGCGCGCGGGTATCGCGGCCTGCTGTTCGAGGCCCGCCAGCTTCAACGCCCCGTCGACCCGGATCGCGCGCTCGCCTCGGTCGATGCCGCGCAAGCCCAGCGCATGCCAAATATTCGCGGCGGCGGAGCGGCGCAGCAGCACGGGCTTCTGGAACACCATCGCCTGCCGCAGCGCAAGCCCGCGATCCATGCGCCGGCCGGCCCACAGGATCTCGCCGCTCGTGGGCGCGATCAGACCATGCATGAGCCTGAGCAGCACGCTCTTGCCCGCGCCGTTCGGCCCCATGATGACGGTCATGCCGGGCTCCTCGATGGTGAGATCGAGGCCGTCGATGACGCGCTTCCCATTCGCCTCATAGGTGAGGCGGCGAAGTTCGAGCGGCAGCAGCGCGCGCTTCCCGTCACGGGCGATGCCGAAGTCTCTCGGCGATGCGGTCGGGTCAAGCATAGGCAAACCGGAGCGCAAAACGGCGCACGCTCATCAGCGCGACGTTGACGGCGAAGGCGATGACGAGGAGGACGATGCCAAGCGCGAGCGCGAGCGCGATGTTTCCTTTCGAGGTCTCGAGCGCGATGGCGGTGGTCATGGTCCGCGTCACATGGTCGATATTGCCCCCCACGATCATCACCGCGCCGACCTCGGCGATGGCGCGGCCGAAGCCGGCGAGCACGGCGGTGATCAGGCGGTAGCGGCCGTCCCACAGAAGCGTCAGGATGATGGCGGTCGACGAAGCGCCGAGCGAGCGGAGCTGCTCGTCATATTCCTCGAGGAGGTCCTCGCAAGCCTGGCGGGTCAGGGCGCCGACAATCGGGGTAACGATGACCACTTGGGCAATGATCATCGCGGCAGGCGTGTAGAGCAGCTGGAGCACGCCGAGCGGGCCGGTATTCGACAGCGCGAGATAGACGAAAAGGCCAGCCACCACCGGGGGAAGGCCCATCAGCGCGTTCAAGGTCGCAGCAAGCGCCCCGCGGCCCGGAAACCGGTAGACGGCAAGCGCGCCTCCCAGCGCAAAGCCCATCGCACTCGCGATGGTCACCGCCGTCAGGCTCACCTTAAGGGAGAGCAGCACGATTCCGAGCAGGTCGGGATCGAGCGTGGCGATGAGCTGCAACGCCGTATGGAATGCTTCGGCAAGTTCGGTCATGTGACGGCGGAAGCGGTTCTTCTCTTGGAGTCTGGCACTCTCGCTGGCAGGTATGTAGCCTGCGGTTCTTGCAAAAAAAAGCGCCAAGAGCATTGTAACCCGTTGGCCAGGGGCTCAAATCACTTTGGCACCTAGCGGGCCGGCTTGCCGATGGAGGCTGCTCGCGGTATCACCAATTCCGCCGTTATTCCTCAGCGGCCAGTTAGGATAAGAGGCCGCTCGAGGGGGTCTGAACGGAGAGACGTCGCGTGGAACAAAAGACCCCAAGCAATGGCGGTCCCGACCGGCCGGCACGACATGTCGGCTCGCGCAAGCGGGCCCGAGCCTTCCCCAAGGGGCGCCAGCTCGATCTAGAGGCGCTCACGGAGATTCGCGCCCTTCTCGGCGATCGGCCGCGACGCCACGATCTTCTCATCGAATACCTGCATCTTATCCAGGACCGCTACCACGCGATTTCGGCGCGGCATCTGAAGGCGCTCTGCGAGGAATTGCGCCTGCCGCAGGCGACCGCCTATGAAGTCGCGACCTTCTATGCCCATTTCGACGTCGTGAAGGAGGGGGAGACCCCGCCGCCGCCCACGACAATCCGGGTGTGCAATTCCATCACTTGCGCCATCAAGGGTGCCGCCGCGCTCTTCGAAGCGCTCAAATCCCGCACCGATCCCAACAAGGTGCGCGTGCTGTACGCGCCCTGCATGGGGCGCTGCGACACGGCGCCGGTCGCCGAGGTCGGTCACCTCCATATCGACGACGCGACGCCCAACTCGGTCGCGGCCGTGGTTGAGAGCCGCAAGCGCGAGCCGGTGATTCCGCCCTATGAGACGCTGGCGGATTACCGCGCCAAAGGCGGTTACGGCGGTGCTGGAGAGTTGCCGCGCAGGCAAGCTCAGCTTCGATGCAATCATCAAGGAAATGACCGACGCCGGCTTGCGCGGACTTGGCGGCGCCGGCTTCCCCGCCGGGCGCAAATGGCAGATCGTGCGCTCCTATCCCGGCCCGCGGCTCATGACCATCAACGGCGACGAGGGCGAGCCCGGCACCTTCAAGGACCGCTACTATCTGGAACGGAACCCGCACCCGATGTTCGAGGGCGCGCTGATCGCCGCCTGGGCGGTTGCGGCCGAGCGCATCTATCTCTACATGCGCGACGAATATCCCGCCGTGTTGCACATTCTTGCGCACGAGATCGCCGCGCTCGAGAAGGCGGGCATCATCAAGAAGGGAGACATCGAGCTTCGCCGCGGCGCCGGTGCCTATATCTGCGGCGAAGAGTCGGCGATGATCGAGTCGATCGAGGGGAAGCGCGGCTACCCGCGCAATCGTCCGCCCTATATCGCCGAGGTCGGCCTGTTCGGGCGCCCGACGCTCAACCATAATGTCGAGACCCTGTATTGGGTGCCGGAGATCCTGACGAAGGGCGCCGCATGGTTTGCCGACCACGGCGTGAACGGCGCCAAGGGATTGCGCTCGTGGTCGGTCTCGGGACGCGTGAACAAGCCGGGCGTGATCCTCGCTCCGGCCGGGATCACGGCGCGGGAGCTGATCGCGCTGGCCGGCGGCATGGAGGAGGGGGAAACCTTCAAGGCCTATCTGCCGGGCGGCGCTTCGGGCGGTATCCTTCCCGCGAGCATGGCCGACATCCCGCTCGATTTCGGCACATTGGACAAATATGGCGCCTTCGTCGGCAGCCACGCGATTGTCGTCTTTTCGCAACGCGACAAGGTCGCCGACATCGCCATCAACCTGTTGCGCTTCTTCAAGGATGAATCGTGCGGACAATGCACGCCGTGCCGGGTCGGCTGCGACAAGGCTGTGGCGCTCTTGGAGCGCGACGATTGGGACAAGCAGCTCCTGACCGAGCTCGCCCAGGCCATGCGCGATGCCTCGATCTGCGGACTGGGACAGGCGGCCCCCAATGCCTTCATTTCGGCGATGCAGTTCTTCCTGGACGAGCCTCGGCCGACTGAGGTAGCCGGGCGGGCTTGACGGTCTTATAAATGAGGTAATGTGGCTCGTCGGGGCCGAGGACGACGCAGGATGACGGATCAACTTCTCTTTACCCTGGACGGCAACGTGGTGAGCGCCCGGCCGGGCGAAACCATTTGGCAGGTCGCCAAGCGCGAGGGCATCGACATCCCGCATTTGTGCTGGCTGCCGCAGCCCGGCTATCGCGCCGACGGAAACTGCCGTGCCTGCATGGTCGAGGTCGATGGCGAGCGCGTGCTTGCCGCCTCCTGCATCCGCAAGCCCGCGCCCAACATGGTGGTGAAGACGGCAACGGAACGCGCCGTGCAAGGCGCGCCGCATGGTGATGGAGCTTTTGCTCGCCGATCAGCCGGCGCGCGAGGACTCGCCCGATCGCGTCTCGCCGTTCTGGCTTTGGGCGGAGGCGCAGGGGATCGATACGTCCCGCTTCCCGGCACACGGCATTCCCAAGCCCGATCTGTCCCACCCGGCGATGGCCGTCAATCTCGATGCCTGCATCGATTGCGGGCTCTGTGTGCGCGCCTGCCGCGAGGTGCAGGTGAATGACGTGATCGGCATGGCATTGCGCGGCATCGCCGCCAAGCCGGTGTTCGATTTCGACGATCCCATGGGGATGTCGACCTGCGTGGCCTGCGGCGAATGCGTGCAAGCCTGCCCCACCGGCGCGCTGATGCCGAAATCCATCGTCGACCCGATTACGCAGCATGGCAGCCGCGAGGTCGATCGCGAGGTGCAGTCGGTCTGCCCCTATTGCGGCGTGGGCTGCCAGCTCAGCTACGAGATCAAGGACGAGAAGATCGCGTTCGTGCAGGGCCGCAACGGCTACTGCCAACGAGAACCGACTTTGCGTCAAAGGCCGCTTCGGTTTCGACTATGTGACCAATTCACAGCGACTGATGAAGCCGCTGATCCGCAAGCCCGGCCTGCCCAAGGGCGTGAATGTCGATCCGCCAGACCCCTATACCCATTTCCGCGAGGCGAGTTGGGAAGAGGCGCTCGACCTTGCCGTCTCGGGCCTTGCCCGCGTGGCCGAAACGCACGGCAACGGCGCCATCGCCGCTTTCGGTTCGGCCAAATGCACCAACGAAGAGGCGTATCTGTTCCAGAAGCTGATCCGCACGCGCTTTCGCAACAACAATGTCGATCACTGCACGCGGCTCTGCCACGCCTCTTCGGTCGCGGCGCTGATCGAGGGCATCGGCTCCGGGCGCGTCACCGCGACCTTCAACGAAGTCGAGCATGCCGACGTCATCGTGATCATCGGCGCCAATCCCGACCGAGAACCATCCAGTCGCCGCCACCTACTTCAAGCAGGCGGCAAAGCGCGGCGCCAAGCTCATCGTCATCGATCCGCGCGGGCAGGCGATGCGCGAATACGCGACCTACATGCTGCAGTTCAAGCCTGCGAGCGACGTCGCTCTGCTTAACGCGATCATGCATGTGATCGTCGAGGAAGAGCTCTACGACGTGCAGTACCTGCAGGCCTACACCGAGGACTTCGAGAAGCTTGAAGGAGCATCTCGAAAGCTACAGCCCTGAATCGGTCGCCGACATCTGCGGCATCGATGCCAAGCACCATTCGTTAGGTCGCCCGAACCTTCGGCCGCGCTGAGACGCGCCATGATCTTCTGGGGCATGGGCATCTCGCAGCACGTGCACGGCACCGACAATGCGCGCTGCCTGATCGCGCTCGCGCTGATGTGCGGCCAGGTCGGCCGACCCGGCACGGGCCTTCACCCGCTGCGCGGTCAGAACAACGTGCAGGGCGCCTCCGATGCCGGGCTGATCCCGATGTTCTACCCGGACTACGCCGACGTCGCGAGCACGAGCCGGTCCACAAGAAGTTCGAGGCGTTGTGGCAGACGCCGCTCTCCGAGAAACCCGGGCTTACCGTCGTCGAGATCATCAACGCGGCCAACGCGGGCGAGATCAGGGGCATGTATATCCAGGGCGAGAATCCGGCGATGTCAGATCCCGATCTCGATCATGCCCGCGCCGGCATCGCCAAGCTTGAGCACCTCGTCGTGCAAGACATCTTCCTGACCGAGACGGCGATGATGGCCGACGTCGTCCTGCCGTCTTCGGCGTGGCCCGAGAAGTCGGGCACCGTCACCAACACCAACCGGCAGGTGCAGATGGGCCGCAAGGCCTCGAGCTCTACCGGGCGACACGCGGCACGACCTGTGGATCATCGTCGAGCTAGCGAAGCGCCTCGGTCTTTCCTGGACCTACAGCATCCGTCCGAGGTGTTCGCTGAGATGAAGCTTGCCATGCCTTCACTCGACAACATCACGTGGGAGCGCCTGGAGCGAGAATCTTCGATCATGTACCCATGCCCTGCGCCCGATCATCCGGGCGAGGCGATAGTGTTCGGCGACGGCTTTCCCGACGAAAACGGGCCGGGCAGGCTGGTGCCCGCGAACATCCTGCCGCCCGCCGAAGTCCCGGACGCGAGTATCCTCTGGTTCTTGATTACCGGGCGGCAGCTCGAGCATTGGCATACGGGCGCCATGACACGACGCGCCGAGTGCTCGACGCGCTCGAGCCGGGACCGACCGCGAGCCTCCATCCGGCGGACGCTCGCGCGCTACGGCGTAGCGCGCAGGTCAGCACGATGCGAGGTGACGACGCGGCGCGGCTCGATCGAGCTCACCGCCCGCGCCGATCGCTCGATCCAGGAGGGCACGATCTTTATCCCCTTCGCCTATGTGGAGGCCGCGGCCAATATCCTCACCAATCCGCAGCTCGATCCGATCGGCAAAATTCCCGAGTACAAGTATTGCGCGCTGAAGATCGAACGCGCGGACGGCAAGGAGGAGCGGGCCGTGCCCGAGCCGAGTATCAACGTGACGGCGGCCGGCCTCTAGTCCTACGGTTTCATCATGAGCGTGAGTGAGCCTGTCTTCGGCATCCTCCTTGCCGGCGGCAGATCGAGCCGCATGGGCGGCGGCGACAAATGTTTGCGGATGCTGGGGGAGAGGCCGATCCTTGCCCGCATCATCGAGCGCCTGAAGCCTCAGGTCTCCGGCATGGTCATCAATGCCAATGGCGATCCGGCGCGCTTTGCGCCCTTCGGCCTGCCGGTGGTGGCCGACAGCATCGCCGGTTTTGCCGGCCCGCTCGCCGGCGTGCATGCAGGCCTTGAGTGGGTCAAGGCGAACCGGCCCGGCATCCGGCATGCCGTGACCGTCGCCACCGATACGCCGTTCTTTCCCGCGGACCTCGTGCAGCGATTTCTCGCCGCGCTCAAGGATAAGCCGGCGCTTCTCGTGGCACGGTCGGGGGAGGGCATACATCCGGTCATCGGATTATGGCCGGTGAGTCTGGCGGCCGAACTCGAAGCCTCGCTGCAACAGGGCATGCGCAAGGCGGGCGCCTGGACCGAACAGCACGGAGCAGTCGAGGTACCGTTCCCCGAGGTCGAGGTCGGAGGACGGCGGATCGATCCCTTCTTCAACATCAACCAGCCGGGCCAACTCGCCGAAGCGGATGCCTTGCTCAAGGAATCCTTGCCATGAGCCCGCCCCTGTTCGGCGTGGTCGGCTGGAAAAACTCAGGCAAGACCACGCTCATGAGCCGCCTCATCGCCGAGCTCGCCCGGCGGGGCTATGCCGTTTCGGTCGTCAAGCACGCGCATGAGGCGTTCGAGATCGATCATCGCGGGCGCGATTCCTTCAAGATGCGCGAAGCTGGAGCCTCGGAGGTCGCGCTCTCATCGCCGCGGCGCTTCGCCCTGATGCGCGAGCTTGGCGCGGCGCCCGAGCTGTCCTTCGCCGAGGTTCTGTCCTATCTCGGTCCGTACGACGTCGTT
Organism: uncultured Alphaproteobacteria bacterium; assembly: GCA_963776655.1. Taxonomy (GTDB): domain Bacteria; phylum Pseudomonadota; class Alphaproteobacteria; order Rhizobiales; family Methyloligellaceae; genus Methyloceanibacter. The sequence goes on from CAVZNL010000006.1 coordinate 458,707, forward strand.
CTGGTCGAGGGTTTCAAGCGCGAGGACTTCCCGAAGATCGAAATCCGCAAAGAGGGAGCGGCATCGCGGAAGTCTTTGCACGGGGAGTTCCCGGGAATCGTGGCAATCGCCTCCGACCGTCCGGAGACCGAGATCGGTCCGCTCCCCGTGTTCCACCTTGACGATATCGCCTCGATGGCTGAGTTCATCGAGGACCATCTGGGACTCAAGCGGCCATGACGGCGAAGCTGATCGACGATTGCTTCGTTCTCGACAAGGACAGGCTCCCGCATCACGAGGCGCTTGCGATCCTGAAATCGCGCGTGCGTCCGGTGGTGGAGGCCGAGGAGGTTCCTCTGGCCGGAGCCGCTTGCCGCTTCCTTGCCGAGCCGATCGTCGCGCCGCGTGCCATTCCGGCGCACGACAATGCCGCCGTCGACGGTTACGCTTTTTCCTTCGCCGCTTACGACAAGGAGAGGGGGGCGAGGCTGGAGGTCGCGAGGCCAGGCCGCCGCCGGGCATCCGTTTGAAACCGTACCTCCAGCCGGCAGCGCGGTGCGCATCTTTACCGGCGCGGTCATGCCCGCCGGCCTCGACACGGTGGCGATGCAGGAGGATGTGCGCATCGAGCGGAGCGGCGAGGGGATTATCGCCGTCGTTCCCCCGGGCCTGAAGCAAGGCGCCAATCGCAGGCTTGCGGGAGAGGACGCCAAGGCAGGCGCCGTGCTCGCCGCGGCCGGCACAAGATTGCGGCCGCAAGAGGTGGCTGCCGCGGCGGCTGCGGGGCGCGACCGTCTTTCCTGCTATGCGCCGCTCAAGGTCGCCATCGTCTCGACCGGAGATGAGATCGTCGCGCCGGGCGGAGCCTTCGCGCCGGGAAAAGTCTATGACGCAAATGCTCCGATGCTCGAAGGGCTCGTCCGCGCCGCAGGCGCGGTTCCGACCCATCTCGGCATCCTCCCCGACAAGGCGGAGCAGGTGACGGCGTCTCTCCGCAATGCCAGCCAAGACTACGATGCGGTCATTATCTCAGGCGGAGCGAGCCAGGGCGCCGAGGACCATGTCGTGCGCAGCCTCGATGCGCTCGGCAAGCGGCATCTGTGGCAGATCGCGATCAAGCCCGGACGGCCGATGAGCTTCGGCCAGATCGGCGACAGCGTCGTGCTCGGGCTGCCGGGCAACCCGGTCGCCGTGTTCGTCTGTTTCCTGATCTATGTGCGCCCCGTTCTGACGGTTCTCGCGGGCGGCGCGTGGCCTGAGCCGCAACGCTTCCCGCTGCCGGCCGCGTTTGCCCAGAAAAAGAAGGTCGGGCGGCGCGAATTCTGGCGCGCCAAGCTGACGCACGAGGCAGGCGGGCGGCTCGCGCTCGCCAAGTTTCCGCGCGACGGCTCCGGCCTGATCTCCTCCTTGCGCGAGGCCGACGGCCTGATCGAGATCGCCGAGGACGTGGCCGAGGTGAACGAGGGCGACGTCGTCGATTTTATCCCGTTCACCGCTTTCGGGCTGCCGTCCTAGCCGGCACAATGAAGAGGCGCTCGCTCGCGCGTCGCGGCCACAATCTTCGCCTCAGTCACACGACCCGACCGGTCAATCGGTCTTGGGTTCCGGCCCGCGCGCTGGGCCCGCGGTGAGGGAAACACCCTGCTTCGCGAAGACGATGCCGATCTGCCGCTGCTCGCCGTCACTGTCCTTGTAGATGAGACCGAAGACGCTCGCCGCGGTGCGCAGCCACTTCGCACGCTCGTCGAGCGACCAGACCGCGTTGGGCTTGGGCAGCCGGTCCACGAGTCCTCGAATGAGAAGATCCGTGGTCCCGCGCTCGGCTTCCTCGGTCTCGGCGGCCTGAGAGCCGAGAAGTTTGAGCGGCGTCAGGCCTTCACTCGCTTCCACCGGCGGCAATTTGAGTCGAACTCGTCTCGAGAGGGACGCGTCCGCGATTTTGGTTGGGGCCGAACATATCCATTTTACGCTACGCCTCACATTTGGAACTTGGCCAATTTATTCACGCGTCGGGTGCGGACTCCTGGTCCTCGGCGAGCGTGGCGGTCGGTTTGCCAGGCTCGCGGACGAAATTGCCGACCGCGCTGTCGATGAGCTGGAACTGGGTCATGAACTCGGTCGTCAGTCGTCGGTAGCTGTCGTGGATGAGGGCGACATTGCGCCGAAGCAGCGTGAGCTCGCGCTCCTGCGCATCGGCTCGGCTGCGAAGCGCGTTCCGCTCGGCGATCAGGCGCTGGATTGCGCCCGCCGAGGCCAGCAGCATGAGCTCGAGCTCCTGCTTCGAACCCTGTTGGCCGGTCTCTGCGCCGGATTTTTCCGCCGCTTCGCCCATCACGCCGAAAGCTCCATGGCTGCCGAGTCGCTGTTCCAACATATTTAAGCACTCGAAGGGTGCGAGGGCAGGGAAAAATGACCTCGCGAAGGCCGCACCTTCAACGTGCCTGGCAGTTTACCATAACCGGCGCAAAGCGCCCGTTGCCTGGTTCAACTATGGTTAAAAGCTCACGAAATCGGACTTGCGTCAGCGGCGCGCGGCGTGTCGGGGATGCGCGTCATATTTGAGTCGCGTTCGAATCGCCGCTTCACGGCCTGCGCTCCCGCCTCTGCGGCACCCGGTTCCATTCAAGCCAGTTGTCGCCCTCCACCTGAAGTCCTAAGTGACCCCTTGGGGATGCGTTCGACGAGTGAAGCTTGACCGGTGTCAGCCAGGGTCGCGACGGCGCGCCAGCCTTCCAGTCGGTCAAGATAGCTGCCGGCGTAACGCCCGGCCATCCCTCCATCCAAGCTCCGCGGCGAAATCGCTTAGGCCGGCGCAGAGAACGGAAGAGCGCTGCGTAACCTCCAGGTCGTTCGTTGATTTAATGGTGGGCGGTGCTGGACTCGAACCAGCGACCCCTGCGATGTGAACACAGTGCTCTACCAGCTGAGCTAACCGCCCGTTCTCTTCGCGCGTCTTCCGTCGGGAGAGCCTGTCCCTGGTAACGGATAGGCTCGATCCCGGATTTAGCGATCGGCTCCCCGGGAAGTCAAGGAACCGCCCGCCCGGCAGGGGGGCAAGGAAGCGCCCGGCCGGCACGGCGGGGTCGCGCGCACGCGCCAAGGCCTTGGAGCAGGAGATGGGGGTGAGTCACCGCGCCAGGTCGACGTGAGGAGCCGCGCCCCGGCGCGGCCCTGGCAAACCCAAGCGCCTATTGGCCCTTGGCGACCATGGTGTTCACGGTGGCGAGAGTCGCGCTCGCTTCTTGGGATTTGCCTTCGGTGCAAAGCGCGTCGGCTTCGTCGAGAAGCGCGTAGATCTTCTCCTGGTCGGCCTCGCTCAGCGCGTTGGAATCGACCTTGTCCTGCACGACCTCTTGCGCCGTGGTGAGCTGCTGGGCGCATTCGCTATCGGGGGCTGGTTCCTCGTCCTGCGCGTAGGCGCCCCGAGCCATGAGGCACGCAATGGCAACGCCGATCACGACACGTCTGAGCATCTTTCTCTCCCTCGCTTGCGCAACTGTACGAGCCCCCCGCAGGGCATGCGAATATCGGCTTCGACTATGGCTCTTCATTGAGAGCGGCCGGGTGGAATTAGGCCCGATCTGCGGCGGGATTGAGGCGTTTCAGCCGCGCAACCCGGCGGCGTCGCCATTCAGCAACCTGGCGGCGCCGTTCGAGGAGCGCGGCGGCGCGCCCCTCGAGCTCGTCGAAATGATCGATCACAGCCGCCGGAGGCCGGGCGATCGACGGGCGAGGCGGCCATAGCCGAAACTGACGAGGATGAAGGGAATGGAGGCGGCATCGGCGGCCTCAAGATCGATGTCGCTGTCGCCGATCATCAGCGACGCGCGCCGGATTGCCCCCGGCAAGCGCGATCACGCCGGTGAGGTGGCCCGGGTCGGGCTTTGCCACGGGAAAGGTGTCGCGCCCCGCGAGCGCGGTGAAATAATGGTCGATTTCAAGCTCTTGGAGCAATCGCCGGCTCAGATGCTCGCGCTTGTTGGTGCAGATGGCGAGCGTCGCGCCTTGCGCGGCAAGGCTGTCGAGCGCGGCGAGCGCGCCCGGGATAGGGCCGGCTCTCGCGCGCGATGTTCGCCTCATAGTGGACGAGGAACTCGGCGAGCATCCGGTCCACGTCGCCTTGCGCGCCCGCTCGCGCGCAGCGCCTGCTCGATCATGACACGCGCGCCGTGACCGACGCAGTCGCGGATGGCCTCGATCGAAACCGGCGCGTGCCCGCGCCGCGTGAGCACGTCGTTAAGGGCGTTGGTCAGGTCCGGCGCCGTGTCGACCAAGGTGCCGTCGAGGTCGAAGACGATGGTCGCGTCCTTGAACATGGCGCCACTCTGTCACACGCGCCTTGCGGCCTGGCAAGCGGCAGCGTAGAGGGTGGCGCTGACGCGCGGGATGGCGGAGAGCGGACGTTGGTCAAGACCGACGGAACTCAAGGAAGCCGCCGCCCGCGCCGCGCTCGATCTCGTCACCGATGGGATGCGGCTTGGGCTCGGCACCGGATCGACCGCGTCGCGCTTCGTCGCCGCGCTCGGCGAGCGGGTGGCAGCGGGCCTGAATGTGGTCTGCGTCCCGACCTCCGAGGCCACGCGCGAGCAGGCGGCGCGGCTCGGCATCCCGCTCACCACGCTCGACGAGACGCCGCAGGCTCGATCTCACCGTCGATGGCGCCGACGAGATCGATCCGGAGCTCAGAATGATCAAGGGCGGTGGCGGCGCGCTGCTCCGCGAGAAGATCGTGGCCACGGCTTCCGACCGCATGGTGGTGGTGGCCGACGAGAGCAAGCTCGTCTCGGTGCTCGGCACGTTTCCCGTTGCCGGTCGAGGTCGTGCGTTTCGGGCTGATGGCGACGATCGGATTGATCGAGGCGATCGCCGCCGAGACCGGGTGCCACGGCGCGATCACGCTGAGAGCCGGGCAGGGCCGAGGCGCCGTTCGTCACCGATCAGGGCAATCTCATCCTCGACTGCGCCTTCGGCAGCATTCCCGAACCGGAGGTGCTGGCCTTTTCGCTCAAGCGCGTGCCGGGCGTGGTCGAGCACGGCCTGTTTCTCGGGCTGGCCGATTTGGCTATCGTTGCCGGCAAGGACGGTGTCCGAGCGTTGCGCCGCGCAGGAGCCTGACGGCAAGTGGCTCAGTACGACTACGATCTGTTCGTCATCGGCGCGGGCTCGGGCGGGGTCCGCGCCGCGCGGTTTGCCGCCGAGCTCGGCGCCCGCGTGGGCATCGCCGAGGAGTATCGCATCGGCGGCACCTGCGTGATCCGCGGCTGCGTGCCGAAGAAACTCCTGGTCTATGGCAGCCGTTACGGCGAGCGAGTTCGAGGACGCGCGCGCATTCGGTTGGACGCTCCGAGGATTTGCGCTTCGACTGGCCGACCCTGATCCACAATGTCAGGCGCGAGGTCGACCGCCTGAACGTCGTCTACACGCGCACCTTGGAGAATGCCGGCGTCGACCGGTTCCTGACCCGCGCCGCGCTCGCAAGCCCGCATGAGATTGCGCTCGCCGATCGCGACGGCGCGCTGCTCGGCCAAGACGATCCTGGTCGCGACCGGCGCCCGTCCCGTCATGCCGGACGTGCCCGGACGGGAACATCTGATCAGCTCGAACGAATGCTTCGAGCTCGAGCGTCTGCCCGGGAGCATCGCCATCATCGGGGCCGGCTATATCGGCATGGAGTTCGCATCGATCTTCGCCGGGCTCGGCGTCGCGGTGACGGTGCTCTACCGCGGCGAGCAAATCTTGCGCGATTTCGACCTCGATCTTCGCGACGGTCTCGCCGAGGCGATGCGCGATCGCGGCATCGATCTCCGCACCGGCACCGAAATCGCGTCGGTCGCGAAGGAGGGGAAGGGCTATCGCGTCCATCTCGAAGGCGGCGGTTCGCTCGCCGCGGATCTCGTGATGGCGGCGACGGGCCGGGCGCCGAACACCACGGAGTTTGGACTTGCAGCAGCTCGGCGTCGCGCTCGGCTGGAACGGCCATATCGTGGTGGATGAGTTCTCCAAGTCTTCGGTCGACAACATCTATGCCGTCGGCGACGTGACCGACCGGAAGAACCTGACGCCGGTCGCCATCCACGAGGCGAACGCCTTCGTCGAGACGCCTGTTCAACGGGAAACCGACGCCCGTCGATCACAGCGTCATTCCCACCGCGGTGTTTTCGGAGCCCGAGATCGGCACGGTCGGGCTCGCCGAGGACAAGGCGCGCGAACTCCATCCCAATATCGACGTCTATAAGGCGCGGTTCCGCCCGCTGAAATCGACGGTCAGCGGCCGCGAGGAGAAGATGCTGATGAAGCTCGTCGTCGATGCCGATTCCGACAAGGTGCTGGGCTGCCATGTGCTCGGCGCCGACGCCGCCGAGATCGTGCAGATGGCGGCCGTGGCGCTCAAGCTCGGGGTGACCAAGGCGGAATTCGACGCCACCATGCCGCTGCATCCGAGCGCGGCGGAGGAGCTCGTGACGATGCGCCATCGATGGGAGCCGCCGGCGCCGGTGGCCGGGTCAGATGCGGCGGCTTGAAGACAAGATCGCTCTCGTGACCGGGGCGGGCGCAGGCATCGGCCGCGCCATCGCCGAAACCTTCGCGCGCGAAGGCGCCGCCGTGATCGTGGCGGACCGCGATGCGGAAGCCGCCGCCGAGGTCGCCGCCGCCATCGTCAAGTCGAACGGCGCCGCCAGCGCGCACGCGGTCGATGTGACCGACACGCCGCAAGTGCAGGCGCTGATGGGCGCGATCGGCAAGGCGCATGGCCGGCTCGATGTGCTCGTCAACAATGCCGGCGTCGGCGAGCGGTCAGACTTCCGCCATCTCTCCGACGAGGCCTGGGACCGGGTATGGAAGACCAACCTCGACGGGACCGTGCGCTGCGCGCGCGAGGCGTTCGAGTTGCTCAAGGCCTCGGGCAAGGGCTCGATCCTCAATCTTTCCTCGATCATGGCCAGCAAGCACACGCGGCAGATGGCGGTCTATTCCGCGACCAAAGGCGCGGTCTCGGCGCTGTCGCGGAGTCTCGCGGTCGAATATGCCCCTTACGGCATCCGCGTGAACACGCTGCTTCCGGGCTATGTCGAGACGGCGCTGATCGGCCGCTACATCTCAAACCCGATGATCGCCAAGGGGCTGCTTGCGCAAACGCCGCTCCGGCGCTTCGGCACGCCGCAAGACATCGCCAATGCCGCGCTGTTCCTGGCGTCCGACGAGGCGGCCTACATCACCGGCGCCTGCCTCAATGTCGACGGCGGCATGGCGACCACGCTCTGACGCTCTGCTCATACCTCCCCCTCGCGGGAGCGCAGGACTTCCCCTCTCCCCTTGAGGGAGAGGGTGGCGAGCCGCGTTAAGCGGCGAGCCGGGTGAGGGGGTCATTTGACGCCGCTTCGCGGCTTACCCCTCACCGCGCTCGCACCGCGAGCGCGTGCTCTCCCTCAAGGGGAGAGCGGGGAGCGTGTTGCCGCGCTTCGACAAGACTTGCCGCCCTCCCCATCAAGGGGAGGGTGGTTCAGGCGCGACGGTCCGCCGCAATGGCTCCTTAATCCCATCATGCTCAAATGGGTCACGCGAATCACACGCGGAGGGGAGAGGGAAACTCATGTACGCAAAGGTGGTGCGGAACCAATTTCAGGTCAAAGACGAGTCGATCATCCACACGCCGACCGGAGCGGAATTCACGCCGGTCCTCGGCGCTTCAGAGTCGATTGTGATTTGGACCGGCGATATCGGCAGGGCTCTGCCGGATGGGGCGGTCTATCGCTACGCCGAAGTGCTCGCGGTGATGAAGAAGGTGTGGCGGGAAACAGCACTCGTCGCCTAGTCCTCGGGCCGAAGCCGTCGAGGGCGCGCCTCTTGGGCGCCGGAGTATTGGCTCGCACCCGGCTCAGCCACGCTATCGCTCGGCTCCGCCACCCTCCGCATCTAGAGAGGGTGGTCACTCGCGCGTCTCTCTTCATAACCTCCCCCCTGTCGGGAGGTCGGCGCGCCGCTCCGTTTTTTACGCTCCCGCCCCGCTATTTGAGCGCAAGGCGCGCCGGGTGGGGGGCTTTGCGCACAAATCGCGAAGCAGTAATGCGTTGAAGACCTTCACCCCCACCCGGCTCGGCCTTTGGCCCCGCCGCCCTCCCCATCAGAGGGAGGGTTGGTTTTGCGCCGGGTGGGAGGGCGGCATCATCGTCTCCTCGATGATCTCGTCGACCACGGCCATCAACGCCGCCTCGTCCGTGCCGCCGAGCGCCTTCACCGCGTCGTAGCGGGCGAGCTGCCGGTCGGCGCTCGTGCCGCGCGCGACGATGGTGCGGGCATGTGCGACTTCGGCGGCGCAGCCGAAATGATCGGCATCCTCGGCGACGAGGTCGAACAGCTCTTCGAGAAGATTGGCGAAGGGAACGATCTCGCCCTTGCCGAAATCGACCATGCCCTGCTCGATGCCGTAGCGCTGCGCGAGCCAGCGGTTCTCGCGCACGAGCAGCGGCGGGTACTGCCGCCAGCGCTGGTTCTTCCGGCGCAAGCGATAGAGCATGCGCAAGATGCAGAGATAAAGCGAGGCGATGGCGATGCCGTCATCGATGAGCGGGCAAATATCGGTGACGCGCATTTCGAGCGTTGGAAAGCGCGCGGAGGGGCGCAAGTCCCACCATAGCTTGGTCGCATCCTCGATCAGCCCGGCATTGACCAGAAGCTCGACGGTGCGAACGTATTCGCTCCAGCTCGTGAATTGATGCGGGATGCCGGTGCGGGGAAGCTCGTCGAACACCGACAGGCGATAGGATTTGAGTCCGGTCTGCGCGCCTTGCCAGAACGGCGAGGAGGTGGATAGCGCGAGCAGATGCGGCAGGAAATAGACGGCCTGCCCGAGCAGATCGATCCTGAGCTCATCGTCCTCGACGCCGGCATGCACATGCATGCCGAGATCACGAGCCGGCGCGCCACAAGCTGGAGATCCTCGGCCAGCACGTTGTACCGCTCCTTGTCGGTGTGGTGCTGGCTTTGCCATTGGGCGAAGGGATGCGTCGAGGACGCGATCGGCGCGAGCCCGAACTCGTTGGCGATGCGGCCGACGGTCGTGCGGAGGTGAACGAGCTGGTCGCGCGCCTCCTGCACCGACGCGCACACCCGCGTGCCGACCTCGATCTGCGAGCGGAGGAATTCGGGGCGGACTTGCCCGCGCAGAGCCTCCTCGCATTTCGCGAGGAGAGCAGGCGGCGGCTCCTGGGCAAGGTCGCGGGTGTTGCGATCGACCAGGAGATATTCCTCCTCGATCCCGATGCTGAAGCTTGGTTCCTTGATCGCCATGGCGCGCATGGTGGCACAAACGACAAGACCAGCGGTAGGGCCTATGGCGTCTGTCCGATCAGGCCTGCGACGACCACGCCGGCAAGGTAGGCCAAACCTGCCGCGGCAATGCCGATCAGGAAAGTCTCCATGCCCGTCCGCCACCACGGGGCCGGCGACCAGCGGCTTCTGAGCGAGCCGATCAAGAAGAAGGTCGCGCCGGTCATGACGGTCGAGGCCCAGACCGAGCCGGGTGCGCCGATGGCGAAGGGCAGAAGCGGAATCGAGCCGCACAGGAGAAAGGCGAGAAAGGTCCTGAGCGCCGCCTGCGCCGGCGAGCGGCTGATCGGCGGTAGCCCATGCTCCTCGGTCATCATCGTGTCGATCCAGCGCTCGCGCGTGCCGGTAATGACATCGACGGCGCTGTCGAGCGCCTCGCCGCTGAAGCCCTTGGCCTGAAAGATTTGCCGGATCTCCTCGCGCTCGCCGTCCGGCGCAAATTCGACATGCCGCTCCTCCATCCGGCGGACCTGCTCGTATTCCTCGATCTCGGCCTTGGTCCCCGAATAGTTGGCGGCGGCCATGGAAAAGCCGTCGGCGAGCAGATTGGCGGCACCGAGGATGAGCAGGGCGTTGGTGGAAAGCTCGGCGCCGACGACTCCGGCCACCACGGCGAACGTGGTCACCGTGCCGTCGATACCGCCATAGACCCAGTCGCGCAGATAGCTGATGCGCGGGCCTTGCTTGAGGCGCCTGGCGATGTCGCGCGGGTGATGGCCGTGTTCGAGGTGCCTCGGGTCCATGCAAGCTCTCTTTTCTTGCGTTAAGAGATATGTGGCATGCTGGAAGGAGGCAGGCAATTGCGCCGGCGCCTAGCCAGCGTTGCGCCGATCGCCTATATAGCGGTCACTTTCCAGGGAGAGCCGAGATGGCGCCGCGATGGAGCCCAGACAGCTGGCGCTCGAAGCCGATCGAACAGGTCCCGGTCTATCCCGACCGGGGCGAGCTCGATCAGGTCGAGGAGCAGCTCGCAACCTTTCCGCCGCTCGTCTTTGCGGGCGAAGCGCGGGAGCTGACGGCCAAGCTCGCGCGCGTGGCCGCGGGCGAGGGATTTCTGTTGCAGGGCGGCGATTGCGCCGAGAGTTTCGCCGAGCACCGCGCCGACACGATCCGTGACTTCTTCCGCGTGTTCTTGCAGATGGCGGTGGTGCTGACCTATGCCGGCGGCTCGCCGGTGGTGAAGGTCGGCCGCATCGCCGGCCAGTTCGCCAAGCCGCGCTCCTCGCCGACCGAGACCCTCGGCGGCAAGGCGCTGCCGAGCTATCGCGGCGACAGCATCAACGACATCGAATTCACCGAGGCGGCGCGCAAGCCCGACCCGCAGCGCCTGCTGATGGCCTACCGGCAGTCGGCCGCCACGCTCAATCTGCTGCGCGCCTTTGCCCAAGGCGGCTACGCCAATCTCGAGCACGTGCACCGGTGGAATCTCGGCTTCGTCAAGGACAGTCCGGCGGGCCACCGCTACGAGGAGCTTGCCCAGCACCTCGCCGAGACCTTGCGCTTCATGCGCGCTTGCGGGCTCAACGCCGACAACACGCCGCAGCTTCGCACCACGAGCTTCTATACCAGCCACGAGGCGCTGCTGCTCGGCTACGAGCAGGCGATGACGCGGGTCGACTCGACCTCGGGCGATTGGTACGCGACCTCAGGACACATGCTGTGGGTCGGCGACCGCACGCACCAGCTCGACCATGCCCATACCGAATATTTGCGCGGCATCAAGAATCCGATCGGCGCCAAGGTCGGGCCGAGTCTCGCGCCCGAGGGGCTGCTTACGCTCATCGACGTGCTCAACCCGAATAACGAGGCGGGACGGCTCACGCTGATCTGCCGTTTCGGCGCCGACAAGATCGGCAAGCATCTGCCCGGCCTGATCCGCGCGGTCGAGCGCGAGGGCAAACGCGTGGTGTGGACTTGCGATCCGATGCACGGCAACACCATCAAGGCGGGAAGCAGCGGCTACAAGACGCGGCCGTTCGATCTCATCCTGTCGGAGGTCGAAACCTTCTTCGACATCCATCGCAGCGAAGGCACCCACGCCGGCGGCATCCATGTCGAGATGACCGGCCAGAACGTGACCGAATGCGTGGGAGGGGCGAAGGCCGTCACCGAGACCGACCTGTCGGACCGCTACCACACCCATTGCGATCCGAGGCTCAACGCGGACCAGTCGCTCGAGCTCGCCTTCATCATGGCCGAGAGGCTGAAGCGCGAGCGGGAAGGCAGGCCCGAGCCCGAAATCTCGATTGCCGCCGGGGAATAGCGGTTGCGCGTTGTCGGTTCCGCCAGTCACAACTTCGTCATGGCCGGGCTTGTCCCGGCCATCCATGTCTTGATCTTGAGACGAAAATTCGTGGATGCCCGGCACTTCGGCCGGGCATGACGAGTAATTGGGACGCTTTCGTTCTAAGTTCCTGTCATGGCCCGTGCGATCAAAGACAAGTTCAAGCTCGCGCTCGCGCAGCTCAACCCGGTCCTGGGCGACCTTGAGGGCAATCTGAGAAGAGCCCGCGAGACCCGGGCGCGGGCGGCCGATGCCGGCGCCGATCTCATTGCCTTCACCGAGCTCTCCCTTGTCGGCTATCCGCCCGAGGATCTCGTGCTGAAGCCCGCCTTGCAGAAGGCGGCGCGGGAGGCCTGCGAGGCGCTCGCGCGCGACACCAAGGACGACGGCCCGGCCATGCTGGTCGGTCTCCCCTGGGGCGAGGCGCCATCGGTCTACAATGCCGTGGCGCTGCTCGACGGCGGCCGCATCGAGGCGGTGCGCTACAAATACAATCTCCCGAATTATGGCGTGTTCGACGAGAAACGCGTGTTCGCCCCGGGTCCCTTGCCGCAGCCGATCCCGTTCAGGGGGGTGAAGCTCGGCGTGCCGATCTGCGAGGACATTTGGAGCGAGGACGCCTGCAAGTCTCTTGCCGTTCAGGGCGCCGAGCTTCTGATCGTGCCCAACGGTTCGCCCTATTGGCTCGGCAAGCAGGAGGTCCGATACGACATCGCGCGGTTGCGGGTCGCCGAGACGCGGCTGCCGCTCGCTTACGTCAATCAGGTGGGCGGGCAGGACGAGCTCGTGTTCGACGGTGCCTCGTTCGTGCTGAACGGCGATGGATCGGTCGCCGTGCAGTTGCCGGCCTGGGAAGAAGCGCTCGGGATGAGCGAATGGCGGCGCGAGGACGGGCGGTGGCGCTGCGTCCCGGGCACGATCGCCGAAATCGAGCGGGACGAGGCCGCGAACTACCTCGCCTGCGTCACGGGCTTGCGCGACTATGTCGATAAGAACGGCTTTCCCGGCGTCGTGCTCGGGCTGTCGGGCGGTGTCGACTCGGCGCTCTGCGCGGCGATCGCCGTCGATGCGCTCGGCGCCAAACGCGTGCACGGCGTCATGCTCCCTTACAAATATACCAGCAATGAGAGTCTGAACGACGCCGCCGCGACCGCCGAGGCGCTCGGTATCCGCTACGACATCATGCCGATCACCGCCACGGTCGAGGGATTGAGCAAGGACCTGGCAAAGACGTTCGCCGGCACCACGCCCGACGCCACCGAGGAGAATTTGCAGTCGCGGGCGCGCGGCACGCTGCTGATGGCCATCTCCAACAAGTTCGGGCAGATGGTGCTGACCACCGGCAACAAATCCGAGGTGTCGGTCGGCTACGCCACGCTCTATGGCGACATGAACGGCGGCTTCAATCCGATCAAGGATCTCTACAAGGGCCAGGTCTATGCGCTGGCGCGCTACCGCAATCGCGCGCGGCCGAAGAATTGTCTCGGGCCCGACGGCATCGTCGTTCCGGAGAACGTGCTGACCAAGGCGCCGACCGCCGAGCTCAAGCCGGGCCAGCGCGATCAGGACACGCTGCCGCCTTACGAGGTGCTCGACGACATCCTCAACTGCCTGGTCGAAAGGGAGATGCCGCTCGCGGACATCGTGGCGCGCGGGCATGCGCCTGAGACGGTGAAGAAGATCGAGCGCATGCTCTATCTCGCCGAGTACAAGCGGCGGCAGGCCGCGCCGGGGGTGAAGATCACCGCCAAGAATTTCGGCCGCGACCGCCGCTATCCCATCACCAACAAATTCCGCGAGAAGCTTTAGGCGATGAGCGTCACGGTTCGTTTTGCACCGAGCCCGACGGGGCGGCTGCATGCCGGCAATATCCGCACGGCGCTCTTCAACTTCTTGTTCGCGCGCGCGCGGGCAGGCCGGCTTCATTCTCCGCCTCGACGACACCGACCGGGAGCGGTCGACGGCGGCGTTCGCCTTGGGCATTCGCGAGGATCTCGCCTGGCTCGGGCTTGGCTCGGCGCTTGAGGTGCGCCAGTCGGATCGCTTCGGTCTTTATGCCAAGGCGGTCGAGCATTTGAAGCGGAAGGGGCGCCTCTATCCCGGCCTACGAAACGCCCGAGGAGCTCGAGCTGAAGCGCAAGCGCCAGCTCGCCCGCGGGAAGCCGCCGGTCTACGACCGCGCCGCCTTGAAACTGACCGCCGAAGAGCGGGCGAGGCTTGAGGCGGAAGGGCGCAAGCCGCATTGGCGCTTTCTGCTCGAGCAGCGCGACGTCGTCTGGGACGACCTGGTGCGCGGCCGGCAGCATGTCGACGCCGCCTCGCTGTCGGACCCGGTTCTGGTCAGGGCCGACGGGACCTACCTCTACACGCTGCCGAGCGTCGCCGACGACATCGATCTCGGCATCACCCATGTGATCCGGGGCGAGGACCACGTCGCCAATACCGCGCCGCAGATCCAGCTCTTCGAGGCGCTCGACGCCGCGCCGCCCGCTTTCGGCCATCACAGCCTGCTCGTCGGCGCCGACGGACAGGCGCTGTCCAAGCGCGACCAGTCGCTTGCCGTCGAGGGCTTGCGCGCCGAAGGCATCGAGGCGCTCGCCGTGGCGAGCTATGTCGCCACGCTCGGCACTTCTGATGCTGTGGCACCGCATGCGAGCCTCGACGAGCTCGTGGCGGGCTTCGATCTCGCGCAAGTTGTCGCGGGCGCCGGCCCGCTTCGATCCGAACGAGCTTCGTCTCCTGAATGCGAGGCTCCTGCACCTGCTTTCCGTTCAGCGCGGTCGCAGAGCGCCTGCGCGCCATGGGCGTGGGAGGCGGAGAGGAATTCTGGGAGGCGGTGCGCGGAAATCTCGCCGTGCTCGCCGATGCCGGAGTGTGGTGGAAGGTGGTGAACGGGCCGATCGAACCGGTCATCGCCGACGGTGAGCTCTGCCGTCAGGCGGCGCAATTGCTTCCGCCTGAGCCCTGGGACGGCGATGTCTGGGGGGCGTGGTCGGCGGCGGTGAAGGAGGCAACGGGCAGGAAAGGCAAGGCGCTGTTCGCGCCGCTCCGTCTTGCGCTGACCGGACGGGAAGACGGGCCCGAGCTCAAGCAGCTCCTGCCGTTGATCGGGCGTGGCCGCGCGTCGGCGCGGCTCGAAGGCAACACCGCTTGAGTTCAGAATTGCGCGAAGGGGCTTGCTTTAGGCGCGGCAGGTGTCCGGGGCTTCGGGGCGGCGGGCTGTGGCGGCGCTTCGCCATCGGCAGATGCCGAGTCTGACGGCGGCGGCGGCGGCGCTGCGGCCGCGGGAGGCGCCGGGGGCCTCTGCCGCGGAGGAACGGTTGCGGGTTTCGCGGCCGGCGGAGCCCGTTCGACGGCCACGGCAGCAGGGGGCGGCGGCGGGGCGCCGCGGCCGCGGGAGGCGCCGGAGGCATCTGCGATGGAGGTACGGCGGCTTGCACCGGAGGCGGCGCGGCCGGATCGGCCGGAGGCGTGCTTCCCGTGATCTCGACATTCGTCTCAGGCACGGGCTGACCGCCTGTGGCGGCGGCGGGCGCCGCGGCCTGAGTTGTGGGCTGACCGCCGGTGGCGGCCGGTGCCGGCGCTTGAGCCGCCGCCGGCGGCATCGGGCCCGTATCGATTCCCGCCCGCTTGTTGGCCGCCTCGATCTCGGTCGGATTGTACTCCGCCTGCTTGCAGGAGCAGCCCTTCACGTACTCCTTGCGGAAGCGCAAGGCGACCGGGAGATCCATGTAGGCGGAGCCGGTCAACGACACCGCATGCTCAATCTCCTGACCCGGGTTGCGATAGACGTAGAGCTCCGCGGGCGCCGCGCAGCTCGCCTGGCACTGTTGAGCATCCTGCGCGATAAGGCTCCCATAGGTCGAGTAATGGATCGGATAGAAGAAACCGTCGCAGAGCCTGACGCAAACCGAGCGGTAGCGGCCGTTCGGGTCGATGCTGCGATAGATCGGCGTCCGGGGCAGTTCTTCCTCCTCCTCGTCCCGGCCGCCGAAGAAGTCGAACAGGCCGCCGCCGCGGCGGCGCTGGGCGGGCCTGACCGCCGCAGCCGCTGCGGGCCAGCGCATCTTGAAGTTCGGCCTTTCGCCGCCGGTTGCCGCCGCCGCCGAGAAGCACCTGGCGCTGCTGCTGAAGCTGGGTCAGCCGGCGCCGCGAATCTTCGACGCGCGCATTCATGTTGATGCATTTCGGGCTCCGCACGAGCCCGCGACCGAAGATGAAGAAACTGTCGAAGCAGCCGGCGTCCTCCATGGCCGCTTGCGTCCCCTGGAACACGCGGTCGGCCTGGGCGATCTGCTGATCGATGCGGCCGAGTTCATCGCGGTTCGCTCCGCCGCCGCCCTGCGCGGCGGCGAGCTCTTCCTGGAGCTGCATGCAGCGGACTTGCTGCTCGCTGATGCCTTGCGCCAAGCTTCCGCCGGCGCCGGCGACAAGGCCGGCACAGCCGAGCGCGAGCAGGCCGAGACATGCGCCGGCCGGCCGCAGCAATGACGCGGTACCGCGCCACAAATCACGACGGACGCTCACGATGTTCCCGATCCCCGAGGGACAACCCGACGCATTATGACCGGCCAGATTTGGAGGTCAATGAGGCATCAATAAGATGGCTTGCTTGACGCTCCCGCCGATTGGAGCCATAAGCGTCCCAAGATGATGCAAAAGCAACCCATCCTTATCATTTTCTGCGGCATCATTCCGGGCTAGCAATCACACTCGCCCGGGCCGTTCTCCCTTTACCATCATCAGAGTACGCAGAACCGAAGGGCGAGCCTCGAGGCGAAGGGGCTTTGTCGGTCGTGCTGACGCTCTACAACACGCTGAGCCGCAAGAAGGAGCCGTTCCGGCCGCTCGATGCCGGGAAGGTCCGCATCTATGTGTGCGGGCCGACGGTCTACGACTTCGCCCATATCGGCAATGCGCGCCCCGTCATCGTGTTCGACGTGCTCTATCGGCTGCTGCGCCAGCTCTACGGGCCCGAGCACGTCACCTATGTCCGCAACATCACCGACGTCGACGACAAGATCAACGCGCGGGCGGCCGAGGAATATCCGAACCTTCCTCTGAACGAAGCGATCCGCCTCGTCACGGAGAAGACGGAGAAGCAGTTCCACGAGGACATGGCGCGCGCTCGGCGCGCTCGATCCCGATGTCGAGCCGCGGGCGACGGAGCATATCCCGCAGATGAAGGCGATGATCGAGACGCTGGTCGAACGCGGCTGCGCCTACGTGGCGGAGGATCACGTCCTGTTCCACGTCGCTGCGATGCCGGACTACGGCAAGCTCTCGGGGCGCTCTCTCGACGAGATGATCGCCGGCGCCCGGGTCGAGGTCGCGCCGTTCAAGAAGGACCCGATGGATTTCGTGCTGTGGAAGCCGTCGAAGCCGGGCGAACCGTCATGGCCGTCGCCCGCCGGGATTGCCGCGCCGGGGCGTCCCGGCTGGCACATCGAATGCTCGGCGATGGCGGCGGCGCATCTCGGCCAGACCTTCGACATCCATGGCGGCGGCATCGACCTCGTCTTCCCCCACCACGAGAACGAGATCGCGCAGTCGCGCTGCGCCTACGGCACGCCGATCATGGCGCAAGTGTGGATGCATAACGGCTTCCTCCAGGTCGAGGGGGAGAAGATGGCGAAGCGCCTCGGCAACTT
Source organism: uncultured Alphaproteobacteria bacterium (assembly GCA_963776655.1). Taxonomy (GTDB): domain Bacteria; phylum Pseudomonadota; class Alphaproteobacteria; order Rhizobiales; family Methyloligellaceae; genus Methyloceanibacter. Next base: position 475,948 of record CAVZNL010000006.1, read on the forward strand.
CGTCACCGTGCACGAGCTGCTCGATACGAGCAATTTTGGCGGTAGCGATTGGCCGGGTGAGGCAATCCGATTCGCGATGCTGAGGACCCATTACCGGCAGCCACTGGACTGGACTGTTGTCGGCCTCAATGAAGCCCATAAGACGCTGTGGGAATGGTACGGCGATCTTGAGGGAAAGCCGCCTTCGGCGGGCGGCTTCCCGGCCCGGTGCTCGATGCGCTCCTCGACGATCTCAACACGCCCAAGGCCATCACCGAGATGCACAAGCTGCATAGCGCTGGGCATTGGCAGGGCTCTGCGCGCCGCGCTCCAGTTCCTCGGGTTCTCCTGCGAGCGCGTTCGCAAGATCGAGCGAGGTTCGGCACATTCGGGTCGGCGACGAACTGAGCAGTCGCTGTTAGCTGACGAGGCGGTCGTGAAAACCTTGATCGAGGCGCGCAATGCGGCACGCGCCACCAAGAACTTCAAGGAGGCCGACCGCATCAGCGACGAGCTTGCCGCCATGGGCATCACGCTGAAGGACGCCAAGGACCCGAAGACGGGCGAGCTCGTCACCACCTGGGAGGTGGCGCGATGACGCGTGAACGTCTCTCTCTCTACGACACCACGCTCCGCGACGGCGCGCAGACCCATGGCGTCGACTTCTCGGTCGAGGACAAATGGCTGATCGCCGAGCAGCTCGACGCGCTCGGGATCGACTATATCGAGGCGGGCTATCCGGGCGCGAACCCGACCGACACGAGGCTGTTCGCCGAAGCCCGCCCGCTCGCTCACGCCAATCTCACCGCTTTCGGCATGACCAAGCGGCCGGGGCGCTCGATCGCCAACGATCCCGGCTTCCAGGCGCTGCTCGCCGCCAAGGTCGCCTCGATCTGCCTCGTCGCCAAGGCCTGGGACTTTCACGTCGAGGTCGCGCTCGGCATCAGCCTCGAGGAGAATCTCGCCGCCATCGCTGAGTCGACCGAGGCCGTCGTCGCGAGCGGGCGCGAGGCGCTGATCGACTGCGAGCATTTCTTCGACGGCTACAAGGCCAATCCGGCTTACGCGCTCGCTTGCGCCAAGACGGCCTATGATGCCGGCGCGCGCTGGGTCGTGCTCTGCGACACCAATGGCGGCACGCTGCCCGAGGCGATCGAGACGATCGTGACCGAAGTGGTCAAGCACATCCCGGGCGACCGTCTCGGCATCCATGTCCACAACGACACCGACAACGGCGTGGCGAATTCGCTCGCCGCGGTCAGCGCCGGCGCGCGGCAGATCCAAGGCACGCTGAACGGGCTCGGCGAACGCTGCGGCAACGCCAACCTCACCTCGATCATCCCGACGCTGATGCTGAAGCCGGAATATGCTGAGCGCTTCGAGACCGGCGTGACGCCGGACAAGCTCCGCACGCTGACCCATGCCTCGCGCATTCTCGACGAAGTGTTGAACCGCGCGCCCAACCGGCATGCGCCCTATGTCGGCGAGGCGGCCTTCGCGCATAAAGGCGGCATCCATGTCTCGGCGGTGCAGAAGGACCCGCGCACCTACGAGCATGTGCCGCCCGAGGCGGTCGGCAACCGGCGCAAGCTTCTGGTTTCGGACCAGGCCGGACGCTCGAACATCCTCGCCGAGCTCGAGCGCATCGGCATTGTCGTTGCCAAGGACGATCCGCGGATCGCGCGCCTCCTCGACGAGGTGAAGGAGCGCGAGGCGAACGGCTACGCCTACGAGGCGGCCGAAGCCTCCTTCGAGCTGCTCGCCCGGCGCATGCTCGGCAACGTGCCGCAATTCTTCGAGGTGGATTCGTTCCGCGTCATGGTCGAGCGGCGTCACAACGCGGTCGGCGATCTCGTCACGGTCTCGGAGGCGACCGTCAAGGTGCGCATCGACGGCGAGACGGTGATGTCGGTCGGGGAGGGCAACGGCCCGGTGAATGCGCTCGACAAGGCGCTGCGGAAGGACCTCGGCCCCTATCAGAGCTTCATCGAGGACCTCGACCTCGTCGACTACAAGGTCCGCATCCTCAGCGGCGGCACCGACGCCGTCACCCGCGTCTTGATCGAGAGCCGCGACGGGGCGGGAAACCGCTGGTTCACCGTCGGCGTGTCGCCGAACATCGTCGATGCCTCCTTCGAGGCGCTGCTCGAACTCCATCAACTACAAGCTGATCCGCGACGGCGCGCCCGGGCCTTAACGCCGGTCCCTGTCCCGATAAGAAACAGTGGCGCGTCTCCTTCCGCTTTCGGTTGGCCGCGTTCGATTTCAGATATAAGAATGCGACACCGAGGCTGTTCGCGGAGCCGCGACGAACGCGATGCGGAGGTTTGCTGTCCTTCTTGTACTGCTGCTCTGGTGCACGCCCGCGCTCCCGCAGGCGCACCGAGGGCAGTCCCCATCACGGCAATTCTGCGCCGTCCGACACTGCCGAGCGACGGCCATGCGCTTGACTTCCGGGCAAGATCGGCCGCCGAGGAGGAGGCGGGCGCGAGCGATCAATGCGTCGAAGGAGAAGATCCGATCGGAACGCTCGGCTTCTACGCCTGCCGGGCGCAGGCGCTCGTCTTCGGCTCGGTCGAGCGCGGCCTCGTCATCCTCACGGCGCTGCTCGCGCTCTCGACGCTCTTGCTGTGGATCTATACGCGACGCGTGGCCAATGCCGCGAGGATCGCCGCCGAGCATGTTCCCGCGGTCGAGCGGGCCTATGTGTTCGGCGGTCCGACCGATCTCTTTCTCTTGCACGACCAGGCGACGGTGCGGCTCGCCATGCAGAATTACGGCAAGACGCCGGCGGTGATCCGCGAATGGCTGGTCGAGTTCCTGGCGCAGGAGCCGCGCGGGCGGAAGCCGACCTATGACGGCGTCGAAACGCACCGTCACCAACGAGATCCTGGAACCCGTTCAAGCTGTTCTCGCCCGCGACGGTCTTCCGTTCGGAAATCGCCGGCGCCGTTCTATATCGTGGGCTACATCGTCTATGACGATGTGTTTCGGCAGCTCGCACACGACGCGGTTCTGCGTCGGTGTCGCGCGCGACGGCAAGGCGGCCTTTGCCGGCCATCCCGAGTGGAATGCCTATGATTGAGACCGGGTGCGGCGGCGAGCGGCTTTAGATCTCAGAACTTCGCGGAGACTTCCGCCTCGACCGGCGCGCGCACGCGTGGAGGCGAGCGCCCGGTCGATCGCCGGAATGATGTCCTCCACGCGATCGACCACGAGCAGGTTGAGGTCGAGTCCGGGGCGAATGAAGCCCTCGGCCACCATGCTTTCGAACTGGACGAGGAGCGGGTCCCAGAAGCCCTCGATATTGACGAGCACGATCGGCTTCGCATGACGGCCGAGCTGCGACCAGGTGAGCTGCTCGACGAACTCCTCGAGCGTGCCGAGCCCGCCAGGCAGCGCCACGAAGGCGTCCGACTTGGCAAACATCAGCTGCTTGCGCTGATGCATGTCGTCGACGACGATAAGCTCCTGGGCCTCGATCAGCATGTGCTCGCGCTCGCTGAGGAAGCCGGGAATGATGCCGGTGACGTGACCGCCGTGATCGAGCACCGACCGGGCGATCTCGCCCATGAGCCCGAGACTGCCGCCGCCATAGACGAGACCGATGCGCGCGGCGGCCAGGATGCGGCCGAAGCTTGCGCGCAGCCTCGCCGAAGGCCGGGTTTCGACCCGTTCCGGAGCCGCAATAGACGCAGATGCTTTGCAGTCCGGAGGTGAAGTGCGTTTCATTCATGGATTTCATCTGCCATCCGGCTCAGCCGCGCGTCAAGGAAGGCCGGGCCAGCCCGTCATTCAGATGGCGCGAAGCAGGCGAATTCGATAGTTTCCGCAAAATCCGGCCGGTTTGACGTTTTTTTGCCTTGGCGCGCGCGTAACATCGAGTTGAGTGAGGAAGAATGAAATGAAGCGCAATTGTATCCACATCATGACGCTTGTCTTGATGACCCTTGTCTTGGGGTTCGCGGCGCTTTCGCTCGCCCCGGCCGCGGCCGGCATGCCCGAAGGGCAGAACGTCCGCGGCAGAAGGGAACGAGGCTGCGCCGCCGCCGAGGTCGCCGCTCAGGCTGAGCACGGTCGACTTCCAGGAGACCGGCGAGGGCGGAAAGCTGACGCTTGCCGGCGAGGCCCTGCCCGGGAGGGAGCTCTATTTGTTTTTGGACGATGAGCCCTTTGCCACGGTCACGCCGGATGACGGCGGCAAATGGAGCATCGAAAGCGCCATGAAGCTCGACGACGGACGTCACACGCTGCGCGCGGATCAATACGATCAAGGCCACCGACATGCTGGCCGCGCGGGCCATCGTCACGATCCAGCGAGCCAAACCAGGAGCGGGCGACGGCCCACCCGACGGGCCGGCGCCCAAGGCGACCTCGCCCTAGCGGGGAGATGTCGCGGAGCGCCGGCGAAGGACTGACGGATGAGCGATAGAAAGGCGATCGCGATCGTTGTAGCCATCGGCGTCGGCCTTCTGGCCGGCGCGGGCGGACTCTACCTCTACCAGCAGGGGACCCTGCTTCCCTTCGATACCGCGAAGAAGAGTCCGGCCGGGACCACGGTGCCGCCGGGACCCAGATCATCCACGCCTGAGACCGCCACCACGCCTGAGACTGGACAAGGGTCGAAGCCGACGCCGGAGGCGACGGGCGTCGTCCGGCCTGACGCCGAGCCTACGGTCGGTGCCGAGCTTCGACGTGGTGGTGATCGAGCCCGACGGCGAGGGCGTGATCGCAGGCCGCGCCGCGCCGGGCTGGCAGGTCAGCATCGAAACCGGCGGCACGAAGGTGGCCGCGGCCACGGCCGATGCTCAAGGGGAGTGGAGCGCGGTCTTGGAGAAGCCGCTTCCGGCGGGCGACCATGCGCTATCCCTGAAGATCACGTCGCCCGACGGGACGCGCGCGCTGTCGTCGCAGGAGCGGGTGCGCGTCGAAGTCGGAAACGCGGCGAAAGCCGCAGGCCCGCCCGCCGAACCCACGGCAAGCTCCGCAGGCTCGCAAGTCGAGCCGCGCCGGGGCACGCACCACGACGTCTCAGGTCGAAGGCGCGCCTCCGGCAAGCACCACGGCGTCACAGGTCGAAGCCGCGCCTCCGGCAAGCACCACGGCGTCAGAGATCGAGGCCGCCCCCGCCGAAACCGCGTCGTCTCAGGTCGACGCCGCGCCTGCGTCCCCGGCGGCGGAGCAGAGTGCCGCGCCGCCGAAGCAAGCGCAGGATTTGGCATTGGCCGAGCCGCAAGGGACGACGCGCGCCGTTTCTCCCGGGACCAAGGCGAGCACGCCGGCGCCGCAGGCGCCGAAACTCGTGTTCAAGACGGTCGACTACGAGGACACCGGCTCCGCGGTCGGCAGCGTGTCGATCACCGGCACGAGCGATCCCGGGCGCGACGATCAAGGTCTATTCCGATGACGAGCTTCTCGCGACGGTGCGTGCCGATCGCGACGGCATCTGGAACGTCGTGGCGGAGAAGAAGCTCGGCACCGGCCAGCACAATTTCCGCGCCGAACGCATCGACGCGGCGACGGGCGAGGCCACGGCGCAGGCCATGGTCGCGATCGAGCGCCTGGTGCCGAAGCCGCCCGAGCTTGCCGCCAAGGAACCGGCGGCGGATGCACGGGGACAGGCGGCGCCGGTCGCGGCTCCGGACAGCGGCCTGCGCACGAAGGACGTCTATACCGTCCGCCGCGGCGATACGCTGTGGGCCATCGCCAAGCGCTATCTCGGCAGCGGCCTGCGCTACCCCACGATTTTCCAGGACAACCGCGAGATCATTCAGCGATCCCGACCTGATCCACCCGCAACAGCAGGTCAAGGTGCCTCCGGAATGACGCGCTTGGCGGGGCTGCGCGGTGAGCCTATATAATCCGTAGAGCAGGGGCAGCGCCCGGTCGCTGCCCTTTTTTGCCGCGCCGCGGGCGCGCTGATAGAAACCGATTCTTCATGCAAGACCGGCTGCCGCAAACGAGAAGCGACGCCGTGCTTCAGGCGCGGACGGGACATTGGAGCGTCCTGCGCGAGCTGATCCCCTATGTCTGGCCGGCCGATCGGCCGGATCTTCGCTGGCGCGTGGTCCTTGCGCTGGCGGCGCTCGTCGTCGCCAAGGCCATCACCCTCGCCGTTCCCATCGCCTATAAGACGGTCGTCGACCTCCTCACCGGAGAGGCGAGCGCCGGCGCCGTGCGCCGGGCTCTCCGCCTTCGCTCTTGCCGCCATCCCCGCCGTGCTCATCATCGCCTATGGCGTCGGGCGCGTGCTGATGGTGCTGTTCGCCCAGTTCCGCGACGTGTGGTTCACCGTGGTCGCCCAGAATGCGGTCCGCCAGCTCGCCAACCGCACCTTCCGGCATCTGCATGCGCTCTCCTTGCGCTTCCACCTCGAGCGCCGCACCGGAGGCTTGAACCGCGTCATCGAGCGCGGCGTCAACGGCGTCGACACCATCGTGCGCATGGCGGTGTTGAACTCGATCCCGACCGCGGTCGAGCTGGTGATGATCGCGGGACTGGTGGCCTTCTATTTCGGCTGGATCTACGTCGTGGTCGTGCTCGTCACCGTCGCTCTCTATGTATGGTTCACCTTCTGGGCCAGCGAGCGCCGCATCGTCATCCGCCGCGACATGAACGAATCCGACACCGAGGCGCATGCCAAGGCGGTCGACAGCCTGCTCAACTACGAGACGGTGAAATATTTCGGCAACGAGGAGCTCGAGGCGCGGCGCTTCGATTCCTCCATGGCGCGCTACGAGAGGGCGGCGATCCGCACCTATACCTCGCTCGGCCTGCTCAATACCGGCCAGGCGCTGATCTTCACCGTCGGCACGGTGGTCTGCATGCTGCTGGCGGCGCGCGACGTGACACGCGGCGCGCTCACCGTCGGCGACTTCGTGATGATCAACGCCATCCTCATGCAGCTCTACCTGCCGCTCAATTTCATGGGCATGGTCTATCGCGAGATCAAGCAGGGCCTGATCGACATCGAGACCATGTTCGCGCTGCTGCACGAGCCGGCGGAGATCGTCGACAGGCCGGGCGCCAAGCCGCTGCGCGTGACGAAAGGCGAGATCAAGTTCGAGAACGTGTCCTTCGCCTACGATCCGGAGCGCCCGATCCTGAAGCAGGTGAGCTTCGCGGTGCCGGCGGGAAAAATGGTCGCCATCGTCGGACCGTCCGGCGCCGGCAAATCCACCATCTCGCGCATCCTGTTCCGCTTCTACGAGCTGACCGGGGGGAGAGTGGTGATCGACGGCCAGAACATCGGCGACGTGACGCAGGCCTCGCTCAGGGCGGCGATCGGCATGGTGCCGCAGGATACCGTGCTGTTCAACGACACGATCGAGTACAACATCCGCTACGGCAAACCCGATGCAAGCCAGGCCGAGGTGCGCGAGGCGGCGCGGCTCGCCCAGATCGACGACTTCATCATGACGCTGCCGCAAGGCTACCACGCGCTGGTCGGCGAGCGCGGCCTGAAACTCTCCGGCGGCGAGAAGCAGCGCGTGGCGATCGCCCGCACCATCCTGAAGGCGCCGCCGATCCTGATGCTCGACGAGGCGACCTCGGCGCTCGACAGCCATACCGAGCGCGAGATCCAGGATGCGCTCGAACGGGTGGCGCGCGAGCGCACGAGCCTCGTCATCGCTCATCGCCTGTCCACCGTCGTGCATGCCGACAACATCATCGTGCTCGATCGCGGCGAAATCGTCGAGCAGGGCACGCATCTTGAGCTGCTGGCCAAAGGCGGCCTCTATGCGAGCCTGTGGGCTCGCCAGCGTGAGGCCGACGAAGCGCGCGAGCGGCTCGCGCACGCGCTCGACGAGGAGGGGCCGCCGCCATCGCGCGCGGCCGAACGTCTCGAGGACGAGGCGCTCGCCTCGACATAGGCCAACCGTCGCCCACGCATGAACGACCGCCACAGCCTTCTCGACAGCATCTTGGGCGCGTTTGTCCCGATCCATCCCGACGGCTATAAATTCGTCGCAGGGGCTGCGCTCGCCACGCTCATCCTGTTCGCGCTGGCGCCGCCGCTCGGCTGGCTCGCGGCCCTCGCCACGGTCGTATTGCGCCTATTTCTTCCGCGATCCGCCAGCGCGTGACGCCGTCGCGCGCGGGCCTCGTGGTGAGCGCCGCCGACGGCAGGATCGTCGCCGTCGACCCCGCCATGCCGCCGCGCGAGCTTCGGCTCGGAAGCGAGCCGCTCACCCGCGTTTCCGTGTTCCTCTCGGTCTTCGACGTGCATGTCGTGCGCGCCCCGATCGCAGGCCGCATCGTGACGAGCGCCTACAAGCCGGGCGCCTTTCTCAATGCCGAACTCGACAAGGCGAGCGAGGAGAACGAGCGCCACGCCCTTGTCATCGAGACGCCGACCGGCGAGAAGGTCGGCACTCGTGCTGATCGCCGGGCTCATCGCGCGGCGCATCGTGACTTTCAAGGGCGAGGGGAGCTAGCGTGGCCCGCGGCGAACGCATCGGCCTTATCCGCTTCGGCAGCCGGGTCGATGTGTACTTGCCCGCCAGCGCCGAGCCCCGTGTCGAGGTCGGTCAAACGGCGATCGGCGGAGAGACGGTGCTGGCCGAGGTCCGGCCCGGCCAGGAGGCACGAGCGGTGGGTTCCGTGCTAGGCTCTGAGCTTGCGGAGGAATAGGCCTATGTTTCCTCCTTTCGATCCCGAACGCGACGAACGCAAGCGGCGGCAGACCGTCTTCTCGCGCGGTCAGGTGCCGGTCAGGGTGCTGATCCCGAGCATCTTCACCTTGGTCGGGCTCTGCGCCGGGCTGACCGCCATTCGCATGGGCATCGAACATCGCTGGGACTTGGCTGTGGCGGCGCTCGTGTTCGCGGCGGTGCTCGACGGGATCGACGGCCGGGTCGCGCGCCTGCTCAAGGCCTCATCGCGGTTCGGCGCCGAGCTCGACAGCCTCGCCGACTTCGTCAATTTCGGCGTGGCGCCGGCCATCATCATGTTCAACTGGGCGCTCGAGGACCTGCACAGCCTGGGCTGGATCGCGGTGCTGGTGTTCGCGGTGTGCTCGGCGCTTCGTTTGGCGCGTTTCAACGTGGCGCTCGATGCCACCGATACGCCCGCCTGGAAGAGCAACTACTTCGTCGGGGTGCCGGCGCCGGCGGCGCGCCATCATTCTGCTGTTGCCGATCTATGTCGCAGGATCTCGGGCTGCACCTGCCGAGCCTGACCCCGCTCGTGCTCGTCTATACGCTCGCCATCGCACTTCTGATGGTGAGCAAGGTGCCGACCTTCTCGGGCAAGCTGATCGGGCAGACGGATCGCGCGCGAGTATGTGCCGCCCGTCTTCGTGCTCGCGGCCGCGTTCATGGCCGTGCTCCTGACCTATCCCGCGCTGACGCTCGCCGTCGGTTCGGTGACCTATCTCGCGGTGATCCCGTTTTCCGCCTATCGCTATCTCGCCGAGGAGCGCAAGGCCGCGAAGCTCGCCAAGGCCCAAGGCGCGAAGGCCCAGGCCTCCGAGGAGCCGGCGGCACGTTCCGAAGACCAGGTCATCCGTTTGAGAACCAAGCCATGAAGCAGCGGCTTTCCACCTATCTCCGCCAGCTCGAGGCGGAGAGCATTCACATCATGCGCGAGGTCGTCGGCCGAGTTCCGCAATCCGGTGATGCTGTACTCGATCGGCAAGGATTCCTCGGTCATGCTGCATCTCGCGCTCAAGGCCTTCTACCCGGCCAAGCCGCCGTTCCCGCTGCTCCATGTCGACACCACCTGGAAGTTCCGCGAGATGATCGCCTTTCGCGACCAGGAGGCGCGGCGGCTCGGCGTCGATCTCCTCGTCCATAGCAACGAGCAAGGGGTCAAAGACGGCATCTCGCCCATCACCCATGGCAGCGCGCTCTATACCGATATTATGAAAACCGAGGCGCTCAAGCAGGCGCTTGCGGCCCACCGTTTCGATGCGGCGTTCGGCGGGGCGCGGCGCGACGAGGAAAAGTCGCGCGCGAAGGAGCGGATCTTCTCCTTCCGCAACGCCGCCCAGAACTGGGATCCAAAGCGGCAGCGGCCGGAGCTTTGGCATATCGCCAACACCAGGATCGGTCCCGGCGAAGGCATGCGCGTGTTCCCGCTGTCGAATTGGACCGAGCTCGATGTGTGGACCTATATCCATCTGGAGAATATTCCGGTGGTTCCGCTCTATTTCGCCGCGGACCGCCCGGTGGTCGAGCGCGGCGGTACGCTGATCATGGTCGACGACGAGCGACTCCCGCTCGATGCCGGCGAGAAGCCCGAGATGATACGGGTGCGCTTCCGAACGCTCGGCTGCTATCCTCTCACCGGCGCCATCCGGTCGGAGGCCGCGACCGTGCCGGAAATCGTCGAGGAGCTCGTCGCCGCGCGCTATTCGGAGCGCCAGGGACGCGTCATCGACCACGATCAGGCGGGATCGATGGAGAAGAAGAAGCAGGAGGGCTATTTCTGATGCCGCGCCTGAGCGTCGTCGGCGGAAACGGGGGCCCGGACGCACGCGCGCGGGTCGAGGCGCGGATCGCGGCGGAAGAGGATCGCGGCCTCTTGCGTTTTCTCACCTGCGGCAGCGTGGATGACGGGAAAAGCACGCTGATCGGCCGCCTTCTCTACGATTCTCATCTGATCTTCGAGGACCAGATCCAGAGCGCAGAGCATGGCCAGCGCCGGGAGGGCGCAGGCCGGGGAGGCCCGATCGACCTTGCGCTCTTGATCGACGGCTTGCAGGCCGAGCGCGAGCAGAAGATCACGATCGATGTCGCCTACCGCTACTTTTCGACGCCGAGCCGGAAGTTCATCGTCGCCGATACGCCCGGCCATGTGCAGTACACGCGCAACATGGCAACGGGCGCATCCAATTGCGACTTCGCCGTTCTCCTCGTGGATGCCCGCAGCGGCATCCTCACCCAGACGCGGCGTCACGCCTGCATCCTGTCGCTTCTCGGCATCGGCAAGGTCGCGCTTGCCGTCAACAAGATGGATCTGGTCGAATTCGACAAAGCGCGCTTCGAAGCGATCGCCGAGGAGTTTGCCGCCTTCGCCCGCCAGCTTGGCTTCGCGTCGGTGACGGCCATTCCCGTTTCGGCGCTCAGGGGCGACAACGTGGTGAGCCCTGGCGCGCATATGCATTGGTATCACGGGCCCACGCTGCTCGGGCATCTGGAGACGGTGGACGTTGCAGGAAAGCGGCGGAGCGGCCGTTCCGGTTTCCGGTGCAGTGGGTGAACCGGCCGCATCTCGATTTTCGCGGCTATGCCGGGACCGTGGCAAGCGGCAGGGTCGGTCGCGGCGACGAGGTGGTGATTCATCCTTCGGGCAAGCGCGCCCACGTGGCGCGCATCGTCACCGCCGACGGCGACCTCGAAACGGCGCGAGCAGGGCGATGCCGTCACGCTGACCTTCGCCGAGGAGGTCGATGTCAGCCGCGGCGACGTTATCGCCCTTGCCGCGAACGCGCCCTCGGTCGCCGATCAGATGGCCGCGCGCATCATCTGGTTCGACGATGAACCGATGCTGCCCGGACGCGCCTATACGCTCAAATGCGGAAACCAGACCACGACGGCGACCGTGCTCAACCTCAAATACAAGCTCAACGTCGACAATCTCGACCACGTCGCGGGCAAGACGCTCGAAATCAACGAGGTCGGCTCCTGCAACCTCAATACCGCGAAGCCGCTGGTGTTCGACCCATACGCGGAGAACACCGACACCGGCTCGTTCATCCTGATCGACCGCTTCACCAACGCCACCGTGGCGGCGGGCATGATCGAGTTCGGCTTGCGCCGCGCCACCAACGTCCGCTGGCAGGAGCTGTCCATCGACAAAACGGCGCGGTCCGGCCTCAAGGAACAGAAGCCTTGCGTGTTGTGGTTCACCGGACTTTCGGGCGCCGGCAAGTCGACCATCGCCAACGCGCTGGAAAAACGGCTGCATGCCATGGGCCGCCACACCTATCTGCTCGACGGCGACAATGTCCGGCACGGCCTGAACAAGGATCTCGGCTTCACCGACGCGGACCGCGTGGAGAACATTCGCCGCGTGGCCGAAGCCGCGCGGCTTTTCGTCGATGCCGGCCTCATCGTCATGGTGTCGTTCATCTCGCCGTTCCGCTCGGAACGGCGCATGGCACGCGACCTGTTCGAGGGGGGCGAGTTCATCGAGATCTTCGTGGACACGCCGCTCGACATCTGCGAGGCGCGCGACCCCAAGGGTCTTTACGTCAAGGCCCGCGCCGGGCTGATCGCCAATTTCACCGGCATCGATTCCCTGTACGAGCCGCCCGAGCGGGCGGAGCTCAGGCTCGATACCAGCAAGACAACGCCCGAATCTCTCGCCGAGACAGTGCTTGCCGAGCTTAGGCGCCGCTATCTCGTCTGAGACGGGCGGGCCGCAGCCACTCTACTCCCCCCGATTGGTTTCACTCGGATGAGCGGCTGCGGCCCTCCTTGCACTAGTCGGACGGACCTGTTCCCGAAAGACTAGCGAGGATCTTCAAACGTTCGGCCGCCTTGACGTTGCCGTCCTGCGAGGCGCGCTCATACCAACCGCGGGCGCGGGCGGGATCGCCGTCCAGACCCTCGGCGCCGAGCTCGGCCAGCATCTCGACCGTCGAACGTGCGCGCGAGATCGTAGGCCGCCTCGCCGTCGCCGCGCTCGGCGAGGTGGAGGAGGAGGAGCCGCGCCGCGGCGATGTCGCCCTCGCCGAGGAGCTGCACCGACCTCGCGCGCAGCACGGCCGGTTCGGGCGGAATGGTGGGCTCCTCGATGCCGGGGGCGCCCGGCACGGCGCCGGCCACGGCGAAGGTCACGTTCGGGCTGGAGGCCGCCGCCTGGACGCGGTCGGAAGGCCCAACCCGCAACACGAAGTTGCGACGCGCCTGCGGCCCGTCGCCGGACTCAAGAACATAGACCTCGATCGGGTAGTCTCCGGCCGCGACTTCGCCGAGGGCGAGAGTGAGGTCGGGGACATGTTCGCCCTTGATGAGCCATGCTCCCCTTCCGCTTTGCCGTCCCGCCCGACAGCGTGGCCTCGGCCGGAAGTCCGCGCACGAGAAAGTAGCGGGCATGGATCGGCGGCAGGAAGGCGCCGAAGGCGATCGTGCCGTCCGCTTGCTGCAAGAATGGTTTGCGGCGCTGCGGGCAAAGCTCCGGCGGGTCCGCGGGTTGCGTCGGTCTCGGGCGGGACGGAGAGCGCTTCGCCCTTGGCGGCGCGATTGGCCGATATGAGGGCAAGCTGAAGCCCGGCACCCTTCGTGCCCGGCGGCTTGCCAGACGACCGAGGTCGAACGCTGGAGGTCGTCGCCGCCGGAAGGGCGGGCGCTTGCAAGGCTTGCGGCAAGCACGACGCCTCCGACGGTGAGGAGAACAGCCGTGCCGATGGAGGCGGCGACGAGCAGGCTTGCGTAACGCTGGCGGCGGCGGAACTCGCCCATCAAAGTCTGCACATGAAGCTGCCGCGGAAGAAACGACGGTTCGGAGTCGAGCGGGGATACCAGCTCGCATCGGCTCGGATTGGTCGAGGCCATCGCCGCTATCGTCGTCCCAGGCTTCCGGAATGGCGCCGAGAGCTGTCGTCGTCCTCGACGGGCGCGGCAACCTCATCGGTATCGTCACCGAAATCGGCCAGGTGATGGCCGGGGTCATGCATCAGCGGGTGCATGAACCCCTCGAGGCCCGGGATCATCGCCTCTTCGATCTCCAAGCCATCGAGACGCACGGCAAGCGGCGTCGGATAGGTTATCTGCGCCGGCCCGGTCATGACGCTATCGATCGCGTCCGACAGGGACTCGACGCTGTAACGGGCCTCCAATGCCTCGAAGGATTGCGTTGCGCCTTGCAAGGCTTCGCGCAGCAACGCATTGGCGCGATGGACGGGATGCCAGTCCGGCTGCTCCGTCACGGGCGTCGTGGAACGGCTCATCGTTATGCTCCCTTCTTCGCCCGCGCGAGTGCCCGCGCGCGGGCCACGCCCCGCTTACCCCCGTCAAGACGCGCTCATGCCCCATGAACGCGCCGCTGTGCTGAACTGCGAACTGTCTCCTTGCGTTCCTCCGTTGCGACGCCTTAGCGTCCGTTGCCTCGCTGCCATTCGATAAACCGCTTGAACAACACCTCCTTTTGCGCCTCGCTCATGGAGACGCTTTGCGGAAGCGCCGGAGCCCGGCTCGCATCGGCGTTTGCCGTCAGCGGCCGCTTCGCGCCTCTTGCTGCAGCAAGAAGCCATGAAGCGGCGGCGGAATTCCGTTTGAAGCCGGGCAAGGTCGCGGCGAGATTGACTTCGCGCCATTTCGGATGCCGCCCCTGCGCCTGAAGCTCCGCGAAGCGCGGGAACACCGTCTCGACGAAGCGGGCGACGCGCCCGGCAGAGCCGGGATCGTCTTTCGATGCTGGCGGCGAGCAGCACGAGGCCGGTCGCGACCGTCACCACCTCGTCGCCGGGTCGGATGAGATTGGGATAGTCGGCCGGCCCAAGCCGCGTCGGCAGATACTCCGCTTCGAGCGGAATGCCGAACGAGACCGGCAGGAGATGGATGCCGGAATTGAGTGGAATGGCGCCGATCACCGGCGCCGGCTTGCCGCCGACGACGACCACCGCGGAGATCGCTCCTTGCTTCAGCCGCTCGATGGCGGCGGTGTTGTCGAGGCTCGAAGCCTCGACCTCGACCCGGAGGGCCTTGAACAGCGCGGCAGCGGTCACCGCCGAGGCCGAGCCGGGCGGCCCGAAATTCACCTGCCGGCCGGACAGATCCGGAGACCCTGCCGATATCGGCCCGGGCAAGAACGTGAACCTCTTGCGGGGCGAGCCGGGTCACGAGTTCGAGCCGGTCGCGGAGGGTCACGTCCTTGGCGACTGCTTCGGCCAAGACGTGGGTCGCGACAAAGGCAAGATCGACGTTAGAGGTGTTGAGACGTGCAAGATTGGCGGTGCCGGCATCGCCCAAGACGGGAAGGATGCTCAAGATCGCCTTGCGGAAAGAGGCTCGCCATATCGGCCGCGAACACGGTCTCCGAAGCAGCCGCCGGACCGGCAGCCAATCCAAGCGAAGACCTCTCGGCCCGAACGCCGGCCGCAGCCTTATCGGCGGCCGCAACGGGTCCGCTCGCAACAAGCCCGGCGAGAACGAGACTAACAACGCGAACGCAACGCAACACACACCCCCGCGTCCCCCCTTATACGCCCACCCCCAAGAACAAGTTCCCTCGGCGGAAGCGGCTTACGTCCCGCTTTTTTCTTATTGGCCGCGAAGGTTATGCATCGAGTGAGGCGCGAAGTCGGCTCTGAATGCGGCAAAGCCGGGGCGCGGCCCGTCCTCGCCTGATCAGGCTGACAGAAACCTGGTCTTAAGCCCGCGCCGGTCCGGCCTAGCCGAACCGATCCTCGCATTCTCTCAGCCCTCTCGCCCCGGCATGAACGCGGCGCGAAGCTCCCCGATCATCCGGGCATAGAGCCGATAGGTGAGGGCGTTCAGGCCGAGCGTTGCCGCTACCGCGCTCGGGAGGATGTAGCGGGCGTAGAGGGAGCGCAGCACATGGGCGCGCGCGGCGCGTGGGAGCCGCGTCAAGATCACCGGCGCGCTGGCGTAATAGGCGGCGATCGCGTCGGCGCCCCCCGGCCGCTTCGCCAGCACGTCATCGCGATAACGCCTGAGAGCCCGCAGCTCGAAGCAATCGTCGTCGAGCCCGAGCGCATCGCAGCAGGCGGAGGTGATGAAGCAGCCTTCGGGCGGGGTGCATTTCTCCTCCTCATAGGCTTCTGCCAGTGCCGTCTTCCTCTCCGCGGCCCATTCGAGGCCCGCGCGCAAGCTCTCGCCATCGAGCGTGAAACGGCATTCCCCCTTGCCGGCAAGCCTGACAGCCATGTCGATGGATTTGTTCTCGCGGAACAGGGGCGCGACGGCGAGCGGCAGCACGATGCTGACCTTGTCGTCGAAAATATCGGTGCAATTGCCGCACAGCGGCTCGTTCACCGCCTCCTTGCCGTCCTCGGCCCATGCGATCAAGCGGTTGTCGGGCTCGACCAGAAACTTCTTGGGCAGCTTCGTCTTCTCCGGGTCGCCGTAGACAACGATCTTGCCCTCGAAGCTCGGCGCGACCTGAACCTCGATGCGGAGATCGCAGGCATTATCGGCAAATTGCACCTCGTTGATGCGCGCCCCTGCCTGGCTGTTGCTCGCCTGCGCCTTCCAGGGGCCGAACGATTTGGACTCGAAGCAATCCTTTTTGGCGTCTTTTGCCGCGAAGGCGCGGGACACGTAAGGGAGCCGCATCGCGGCCGTGGCGGCAAGAAGGAGACCGAGCGCCCGGCGGCGCGTGTTCAAGAGCATCGCTCACCTATCCCGTTTCGAGGCGGTCCTGCCTAGCCCAGAACCGCTGCCCCGCGCAAACGATCGCAGATCGATGGCCTTCGCGCCTTGCGCGCGGATCTCGGCACGGTCGATTAACCCTAGCGCAGAGAAGCGCATGTCCGCCGAAGGCATAAACGCATTGGCAACGAGCTTGGGCCACTCTTGGGACGAGGCCCGGCTCAAGCCGGCGAGGGGGCTTGGAGGTTCAGGGATGAGATATCTCACCGATCGTTACCGGCCCGAGCTGCACTATATGCGCGGGCCTGGACCCAAATGGCTCGAGAAGCATGCCGGCCAGTCGGGAGCCATCGTGATCCAAGGTGAGGGCCATCAGGACACCGCGACACCGCTCCGCCGCATCGAACTGACGCTGCGCCGCTGGCTTCCGGCGCGATGGCGCGCGGCTCACAGGGTTCTCCACGACACGCCATGGAACCCAGCCGACCGGCTTGGGCCCTGGTCGGTGTAGCAGAGCACTTCGTCCCCGTCGTCCGGGCCCGCGATCAGCGCGCCGAGGCCTGGCGGCGTTGCATTTCCCTGGCAATTGTATCGAGCGCCGCATTGACCCTCGCCAGGGTCTTCTCGTCCGGCGGGGATTGCTTGAGACCCATGCAGGCGCTTTGGGCCGCCGCCAGCTCCTGGTCGGAGACATCGCCTCCCGCTCCAAGGATGGTGGAAGCATCGAGGCAGCGAGACAGCTCACTGTCTTGCGCCTGCGCGCCCGCGCCGATCACGGCGGCGCCATAAGGGACGGAAGCGCACAAGACGAGCGCAAGAGCAAAGCGCGGCATGTGTTTCTCCCAAACACTTTTTGGTCCCGCTTGGACTTTAGCCAAGCCGAGCGGCGAAAGGCAATGAGGCGGGCCATGGCTCCGAATCCCGGGCGGAGGCGTGAAACTGGTACACCTAACCCCTCTCTGTGGCGCCCCGGCCATATCCGAAACAAACCACGTGAATCTGTTCCATGGAAGTATACCGCGTGGGAACGGCAGTAGCGACTTTGACACTCTGGCCGAAAACGCGTGAAGAGCGCCGTTGGGGCTGGCTAGCGCTTCCAAAAATCTTTCACCGCGCTGAAATCGGCTTGAGCGGCTTGGGCGTGCTTAAGAAGCTTATCTGCCTGTGCGTCCTCTGCATCGAGCATGGCAGCGGCGTGCGCACCGAGACCGTCACCATTCGAAGCGAGCGCCTTTTTGCGCACGGCTATATCGTTGAGGCGGCCGAGGTCTTCTTGCAGTTGCTTTAGCGAGGTCAGCGCTGCTTCCCGTCGTTTGGCATTCTTATGGCCGGGAAACACGCCGGCGAAAAACTCGGTCATGTATCGCAGTTTCTTCGCTCTGATCCGGAGCTCGTGACGCGCCCCCGCACTGAGTTCACCCAAGTCTCGACCCTTTTTTCTGACTTGTTTGCGGCGCTTGGCTAGAACCGCAGCGGCATGTTCTTCAACAGGCCGGTCAGCATCGGCCGAAGCCGCAGCGTTATTGGTCCAGGGGCCGGCTTCAATCCACTCGGCGACATCAAGCAAACATTTACGAAAGCGGTCCGAACGCAGAAAGTCTCCCGCCCTGGCAAAGGCTTCCGCGCGCCTCGCCGTGAGGTCACGACTGACCTCGGCAAATTCCTTCTCGCCTGCATCGTTCTCGCTCAAATGTTTCAATACGTCGGCGGCGAGCACATCAAGATCGCGCGCCGGGCCAAGCTGGTTCGTGGCCCATTTCAGCTCCGCCTTGATCCTCTCCTGCTCGGCTTCGGTGAAGAGCTTGGCGAACCCGACTATGGCGGTGCGTAGGCGGCGCAGACCGATACGCATTTGGTGCAGTGCTTCCGCATCGCCCGCGCAAACCCCCGGCTCATTGGCTATGATTTGACGAAGGCAGTTTCGCGCAACTGCTTGGAAGGCCTCCTCAACCGGAATGTCTGGATCAAGCTCGAGCGGCCTAGCTTTCTCGACAATCGGCTTATGATTTTCAACCAGCTCGTAGCCTCGCTCGGCCTTCGCCTTTCCTGTTATTCGAAGCGGCACAGTCGCGTCTAACTCTCGCGCAAGGCGAAATAGCTCGGCCGCATCTCCGCGCTTCAATTCGAGCTCAAGTTCGTGGATCGCAGCGCGGTGTCCCGCGGCATCGACCTCACCTCGATCGAGCGCAACCTCGATATCCGATCCATTTCTTTCAAGCTGATAGATTGTGCGTTCGACACGTGTATCAAACACGGGTCGCAGAGCGTTGCGAACGCTCACGCTCAAGAGCGGCTCGAGTGCTGTGTCCCGTGCCGCGATCAAGTCGATGTCGTAACGCTTGACCTCATGCTCCCATTCTAACCGTTCAAAAATTCCAGCGTTGTCTTTCGTACTCTTGATCGTCTGCACGAACCGTCCATCGGCATCGCGCAGACGCAAGGACACACCCGCATTGCGCAAAACGAAGTCGGGCGTATCGTAATAGGTGGAGTGAAGAGCTGCCGTCGTGCCGTCGGTCGCGAGGAGCGGATGTGCGCGGATGAGTGCCAGATTGGCGGGATCGAACTCCAACTTGAGCTCAATCTCCCTGAACTTCGGCATCTTGCCGACGCGTGGGGCCAAATCACTCGTCATCACAACCCGTCCACAAGCGTAGGCCGCGGCTCGAAATTGCTGCCCGGTCAACCCGCCTCGCCGGGCAGCCTACTGCGTTCTG
Organism: uncultured Alphaproteobacteria bacterium; assembly: GCA_963776655.1. Taxonomy (GTDB): domain Bacteria; phylum Pseudomonadota; class Alphaproteobacteria; order Rhizobiales; family Methyloligellaceae; genus Methyloceanibacter. The sequence continues at coordinate 494,927 of CAVZNL010000006.1, forward strand.
ATGTGCGTAGGGCCCGAAAATGCCTAGTTTATCTCAAAATGCCTAGTTTATCTCTTTGTCATAATCAAATGCCGACTTACGCCAAACTGTCATGGAGGCCAATTATCTTGGGGGAAGCGCGTAGGGACGCGCGGCAAGACTAGCGCAAGGATAGCTGCCCATGGCAACGCCCACGATCAATTTCGAACTTCTTGCCAATGCGGGATTCCCTCCTGCCAACTTCAAACCCGGTGAGACGATCTTTTCGGAGGGCGACAAGGGCGACCAGATGTACGTGATCCGCAAGGGCGAAGTCGAAATCGAACGTGATGGGAAGATCGTCGAAACTTTGTCTGCCGGAGGCATTTTTGGCGAGATGGCACTCATCGACGGTTCGCCGCGAGCGGCCTCGGCCCGCGCAAAGTCAGTTTGCGAACTTGCTCCCGTCACCGAGAAGGCCTTCGTGTTCATGGTGCATGAGACGCCCTTTTTTGCCCTCACCGTGATGCGCGTGCTTGCCGCGCGCTTGCGTCGATGGCCGCCCGAATAGGTCATGACGGCCGACGCGAATCGTAGGGCCAACCCCGCCCCATGGGTGAAGTGGAAAGATGGGAGTTCCTCGCGATTTCTCGATGGCGAATCAGCTAAGATTTTCTACAGCGACCTTAGCGAGGGTCGTACTGGACAGCCTTAGCCCCGACCCCTGTCGGGGCTCTTTTTCACCCATCGATTTTGACACAAGCTGTCCGGAGTTATTTTTAATTCGATTCTGCTGCTTCCATCGATCTTCGACGAGATGGTCACGCTCGCTCTCTGAACTCTTGTCGTGTAACAAGTGCGTGCGTAAGCACAAGAAGCGGGTGCTCCTCGTTGCCGAACCGGAATAATATGGTCGAGTCGCGAGCCAGCGCGTGGAAAAGGTGGTTCTAGAAGGATGGAGCTAAAACCCAAATCCGCAAAACTTGTCGTGGCAGCGAAGGATGGGCGGCGCGTTTTACTCGTGAGGCGACGCCGGGATGGCCTTTGGACCTTCCCAGGCGGAAAAAGAAATGGCGCATGGGAGAGCTTGAAAAAGTGCCTTAGCCGTGAGGTTCGAGAGGAATTGCCTCAACTGCGACTGCGAAAATTCCATCTATGGAAGAAGGTCGGCGGCGTGAACGGCATCAGCGGCCGTCGAATGAGTGACGCCATATACTTTACCCGGGGCGCCAAGGGTCGCTTGACGATAGGAGATCGCCGCGAGATCGACAAAGCCGAGTGGCGGCGTCCCTGGAAGCTAAAGCTCACCCCCACATCGCGTTACATCCTCTCCCGATTGCTTTCGGAAGGCTTCCTCAAACGCTAAATCTTGAGCGCCGATGGCAACGTTCATTAGTCCTTGTCGGCTGCGTTCCCCGAAACCAGCATCCACAAAGCAAATTGCCTAGGGCAGGCCGTCGCCAGGAGGCAACACTGCGAGTGGCAACAGCTCCCTAGGCTTCGTCCGGGCGAAAATTCTTCTCGGTCCAGCCATCCTTCAAAAATTTGCCGTCGATTTTCGCCTCTGTTCCGGGGATGATTTCTGCATCGATCTGCTTGATCTTCTTTTTGGTGGCCATGCGGCTGGACGTTACGTAGTCGTCCGTCGTTGGGGCGTATTTTCTGAACTTGAACACCTTCGGCATTGCCTATCCTCCCACTTCCACACAACCGAGGCCGCCGCGGATAAGTATCGGGCACTTGCGAGGGTCAGGTTTTAACTATCGCGTCCTCAATAGTGACGGCCTGCGTCTTTTTCGATGCCAAAACTCTCGCTTCTTCTTTTGATTCGACGGCGGTCGCAAGCACGCCCTCTGGCGAGACAGTCACGACCAAGTAGGGCATCCCAGCTTTTGGCGGGTGATAGATGCCAACCTTGATCTTCTTACCCTTCGGCATCACGAAACCTCCCCCAGCGGATGCTGCCCGGTCAACCCCGCCTCGCCCGGGCAGCTCAACTGCGTTCTGACCGCGTACGACAGAATTTGGCTATTTGATCTTCCTGTCATAATCAACTGCCGACTTCGACGCCAAACTAGAGAGGAATTTGGGTCCGCTCCTGGCACTTAGCGACATTTATGGACGGCTATGCGCATGTCCGCTTTCGTGGGTAAAGCGGACATCTCCGACGCCTGCTGCAACGTCTGCTTATGACCCTGAGCCGTCAATCGGCTGTCAATTTTGCTGTGACGCACAACAGACGTCGTCCCCAAATGTGATAGCCTCAGCTCGCGGAGGTGGACGATGCGGCCGTGGGTAGAGCGGTCAGCAGGAGGCAAACATGAGCTTGGACAACACCTCACACCCCTCGGTCAAGCAGTGCGCCGACAAGGTGAACGCAAGGTACATCCACGGTAGACCGGAGTCCGAGTTGGTTCCGTCGCGCTACGCGCTGCGGGTCGGCGAGATTGACGTAATGGTGGTCAGCGATGGGGTGCTATCGCTGCCAGGCGCGATGTTGGGCCACAACGCCGACCCGGCCGTCCGGGCGGCCTGGCTGGAGGACATGTTCCTGCCGCCGGACGTGCTCGAGTGGGCGCTGAACGTGGTCGTGGTGCGCAGCGGCGGCCGGACCATACTCATCGACGTTGGGATAGGGATGGAGTTCCCGGACTTGCCGCGGGCCGGGAAGTTGGCCCAGCGACTGAAGGCCGCCAGCATCGATCTCGCATCCGTGACCGACGTGGTGCTCACCCACATGCACATGGACCACTGTGGCGGGCTGCTCGCCGACGGGGTGAAAGAGCGGCTGCGTCCGGACCTGCGGGTCCACGTGGCGGCCGCCGAGGCCGAGTTCTGGGAGTTCGGCAACGGCAAGCCTTTCCCGGATGGCGCCAAGACCGCGAAGATCCATTGGAAGCCGGAAAAAAGCACGGAAGCACCCGCTCCGACGACGATCCCGGGTACCCTGATAGGTCTTGGTTGCATGGTGAGGGATAGCAAGAGATTTGCGGACGGCGGCAATTGGGGATGGGCCCAGTTTGACTATGACTCCGCGTCCGACACCTTCACGCCCAATACATCTTTGCAGGGGAACGACGCCAAGTGCGGGTTCGCGTGCCATACGATCGTGAAGGCAAAGGATTACGTCTTCACGGCGTACCCGAAGAGGTGATCGCGGAACTTCATCGTCATCACTGCCGCCGAATTCGCGTTTGAACCGGATTCGTCCTCGCCTCGTCCAAGGGGAAGATCGGCGCTCATGCCGATCCCGGAAAAAAGAGGACGGACCATGAAAACCCATGTTTCGCTAACCGGCCTATCAGCCGCGATCATATTTTTCGCCACGGCGGTGGCAATACACGAGGCCGCGCGTGCCGACCGCCTAACCGCCCCAGGCGTCACCACAGTGGCTCAGAAGACACTTATCACCAAGCACGGAAAGACACCTCTCGGTTTCAGGGGCTCTGCCGGAACGTCTCGCACCGAAAGTTGTACGCACGGCGAGAACGACATCACGGTCTGTAGCGACTGCGACCCCGACGGGGTCTGTGTCGTCGTGAGATGCGTCGACGGCCGTACCGGACAGCCCACGGATTGTCCGGCTCCGTAAGCATGCAGTCGTGGGTCAACGTCGAAGAGCCCTGCGTCGCGTCCTGGCGCAGGGCTCCGGCGCGGGCGCATGTCGCGTTCAGGACGAAACTGCCGTCATATTATGATGGGCATTGAAATTGCTGATTGATCGATGGCTGGGGGACTTGGATTCGAACCAAGACTGGCGGAGTCAGAGTTCGTCGTCCCAAATTCTAATGCCGTTGACATTCCACTGTAATTCCCCCCGATCCGCTACGCCTGTGCCGACTTTTGTACGGCTCGGTGAAGGTGCTCGATCTCGACGAAGGCGTAAGCGCGCTCAGTGGTGACCACGGATTCGTGGCCAAGCCACTCCTTCACCCCCTCCATCGACATGGCATGGTCCTGCAGCAGCCGACATCCGCAGGTGCGACGTAAATCGTGCCACCTCAAGGCTCTAATAGCGGCCCGTCGGCGGGCGGACTTTAAACCCTTCTCCATGTTCACGAATCGGTTGCCGTTGCCGTGGCAAAAGACGTAGCGGCTCCTGATGTGCCTGGGCAACTGTGCCAGTATTTGTGCCGACCTGGGCAGAAGCGGCACCCGGCGGGGCTTTCCGCTCTTGGTGTTGCCGTCGAGCAGGATTTCGCCGACAGAGAGGTCGATCTTGTCCCAGGTGAGACTGAATTGCTCCTCGCGGCGGAGCCCGGTATCGATGGCAAAGGCAATCGCGGACCTGACGACCGGCGAGGCGTTGGCAAGCAGAGCGGTCTCTTCCTCATGTGAGAGGTAGCGGGTGCGGGCAGGGGCCTCGCGCAAGCCTCGCTTCTTGCGGCGCCGCATGTAAGCCGGCACCGGATTGACGTCGCACCACTCCCATTCGATGCACGAGCCGAAGATTGAGGACAGGCAGGCAAGATCGCGCCTTACAGTCGGCGCGGCGGCTCCGGCCTGGCGCCGTTTCCGCTCGAACTCGGCGAGCTCGGCGGTGCCAATTTGATCCAGGAACTCACCCTCGAATTCGTCGGCCAGCCAATCCAGCGAGACACCGTAGCGTCTCGACGACGCGACCTTGAGTGTCGGCAGGTGCTCCCGAACGAAACGCTCAGCGGCGTCATCGAAGCGGCGCCGGGGTTTGTCGCCCCAGGCTATCGCGTCGAGCTCGTCGAGCCACTCGCGATAACGTCGGTCAGCGACTGTCTTAGACGATGTTTTAAGCGATGCCCGGTGCTCGCGTCCCGAACGCTGGGCGCGTGCCCACCACTTCTTTCCTCGCCGATAGATGCCCATGATTGTTGCCCCCTCCGTTCAGAGGCTTTCCACCATGCATCGAACTCGTCCAGGCTAAACCGCCATGCCCCGCCTGGTCCACTCGGCTGATGGGCTCCGGGGATTTTTCCGGCCGCGGCCAAACGCGTAAGGTGCCGAACTGAAAAGCCTGTTCGGGCGGCAATCTGACCGGTGCGCAGAGGGTGCGCGATGTTCAATCGGTTGCTTGCTCGCATTAGTGTGGTCGCCTTGCAGCGCGGACGAGCCGCCGTGCGAGGTGAAGCTCCTCATCATCCTGGGACGTTGGTTCCCAAAGCTCTCGCAGAATCTCCGCCTGCCGAGCGTGGGTGAGCGTGCCATAGTTGGCAAAGGTCGTCAGAACCTTGTCGTGGCCCAAATTTTGACTCCAAGCCTTGAATTCCTCCGGCGTGCGGCACCGTTTCTCGCCGAATAGCGCGAGCGTCTTCCTGACGCTGTGTGGGTTGAAGTATGGCAACCCTGCCGCTGTAAATGACCGCCTGAAGACTTCTCTGATGGGGCCGGCGCTACTCCAGTGGTTACGTTCCAGATCGAGGGGCGCGAAGTGCCCATTTGCGTCTAGTTGGACCCTCGTCGCTGGAAATAGCGGGTCATCGTCGCCCCACAACTTGACCTTACGCAGATGCTTGATCCAATCGATAACGACCTGAAGCACCTCGTGCCCTACCGGGAAAAAGCAGCTCGTAAACGTCTTGCTGAACTTGGTGCGTACCTCTCGCGCATCCTGATTGACCTTGGCTTGCACAATGTCCACGTGCTTGAGTTTCATGGAGGCAATAGCGCCATCGCGAGCGCCGGTCAGGATGGCAAACGCGATGACCGCCCGGTCTCGCATCTCAATCTGGGTGCCAGCTGGCATACTCCTAATGACGTGCAGGATCTGTTCGAGGGTTGGAAAGGATGACTCGCGCTGGGCCTTTGCAATGCGCGTGTCCTTCTCCGACAGGTTGAAATACTCCGCGTCTGAGTAGCTCAAGCGTGAGCGAAAACCGTGCAGTCCAGCGAGCCAATGGAAAAAGTTTCGAAGATCCGTGAGGGTCGCGTATAGGGTCGCTTTGCTAAGCCGCTCACCTGATTTCTGGCTCACCTGCTCGGCAAGATTTCGCTTGAAGGCTACCGCCTGCTCGGCACGAAAGACCTTAAAGCCCCTGGACCGGGTGTAGTCCTCAAACCGGCTCAGCGACTTAGCCACCCGGTCTACGGTGGCTTCGCTATAGCGCTTCGCCTCTTTGAGGTAGGTGAAATAGCGCCGTTTGATGCGCTCGTTTTCGGGGTTAAGCATTCTGGTTAGGCATTCTCATGAGTGGAGGCCTCGCCTGGAGAGTCACATTCTACGGTGGGGCAAGGGCGCTCCCTTATGCGTGGTCCCGCTTGCTGGAAGGTGACCTCTAGACTCACTCTACAAAGCTTGGCCAGGGCCACACGTCGATGGATGAGACAGCCGCAATCGGGGCACCTACCGCGCAGGTTTCCTGATAGCGGCGTTATCGGGATGAATTGAACGATGCTTGCGACCGGTCGTTTAGGCATGCGGCACTTGACGCAATAGAGTTGGTCGGAACCGCACGGCTGTTTGGTCTTGTTGCGCCGGTCCCGGATGAAAGCAAGAAGGCTTCGGCCGTGGATGAGGCTAGGCCTCCTGCTATCGATCGTGGGCAGTCCCTGTTTGATCCAATTACGTACCGTGTTCCTGTGCACCCTAAGCGCGTGGGCCGCTTCCTCCACCGTGTATGATCGGTGGATCTTGATAAGACGAGGATTGGCATTGCGTCGCCCCATTACTAGCGACGCTCCCCAAGGATGCTTTTTCGGGCTTGCGCAGTGCAGCGGCGACGCGAGTTGGCTAGGCGATACATCTTCATCACCATCATTCCCTTCGTGCTCGGGGCTGGCCGATTCCGAACAACTCAGGGAACAATGCGCGAAGATGGAGAGCGCAAAAGCCGTAAAGGCCAGAAACTAAAGAGCAGGAGGTTTTCGGCCTCGACCTAATCTATTGTATATTAGAGAGATTCTCCCTTTGACCGAGCTCTCGGCGGGCTCTTTCCCCCAGTTGCGGTTGCACCATTCAAGCATTCGAGAAATGAGCTCCGACTGCTTTTCCGGCAGCGAATTGAGATCGGCAATGCGAATGATCTCTGTGATGAAGCCATCCCAATCGTACTCCGCGGGGCGCCCACCTTTTGCCTTGGCATCAGTAGTGGAGCTTACCGGTGAAGTTGACTTATCGTGCCTGGCCTTACCCGAGTCACCGATCAATACATCGAAGAGAAAAGCGGGCCGCTGGCCCTTGCGCTCAGCAAAGACCCTCAGCGCTTCGCGGCTTACAAGGGAGGCAGAGTAGTTGCCTATGGTCGATAGGGGGTTTTTGGATGAATTAACCTCTAGCAGGCCAACTGCCACACCCCCTGAAAGCGCTTGCACCATTGCCGCTACTTTCGAAGCCTCGTCCGAGGGTCGCGAGAAGGGATTCTTCGCGGGGTCTACACCGATCCAGAGGCAAGCGGCTTGCTCGATAGTTATCGGATCAGCGAAGCTCCAAAAGGAGAGATCCATTAGCGAGTAGTTCGCCGCGAAACCCCTTAGCAGCTTGAGCAAGACTGGATGCCAATGGTGGGCGCGACGAGCTCCGTGCAACCGTCACTTAGCTTAGTCCGACTTTCAGAGTAAAGCGGACATATCCAGCACACAACTGTTTAGTCCGGTTTTGACCCAAAGCGGACATTTCAGGCTTGAGCGCTGGGCGGCCGGCAAGACACAACGATAGACCAGAGACTCCAGAAATCAGGTTTCGCGGGGAGCCGTGGCACGACGACAGACGCTTGGTCCTCCCGAATAACCCCTCCCGATTCGGCGCTAGTCCGGGTGGCGTCTATAATTCTCACATCGGGTCATATCACTCGCACCCTTAGGCCGTTTCGCTGGCCACCCGGCTGTGGCGCATGCCGTAGAGGAAATAGATGACAAGGCCGATCATCATCCAGACGCCGAACCGGAGCCACGTATCGCCCGGCAGTCCAAGCATAAGCAGCAAGGCCGACAGCGCTCCCGCCGGCGCAACGAAATAGACCGCCGGCGTGCTGAAGGGCCGCTCGATGTCCGGTTGCGAAATGCGCAGCGCCAGCACGCCGAGGCAGACGATGGCGAAGGCGAACAGCGTGCCGATGCTCACCAGCTCGCCGACGAGCCCTATCGGCAGGAGCCCCGCCAGAATCGTGACGATCATGCCCACAGCGATAGTGGTGATGTAAGGCGTGCGGAAGCGCGGATGGATTGCGCCGAAGGCCGGCAGCAGTCCGTCGCGCGACATGGAATAGAAGATGCGCGGCTGGCCGAACAGCAGCACGAGAATGACCGAGGTCAGGCCCAAGATCGCGCCTAGCTTGATAATGGGGGATAGCCAGGTAAAGCCGATCGCGTCGACGCCGACGGCGATCGGGTCCGGCACATTCAGTTGGTCGTAGGGAATGATGCCGGTGATGACGAAGCTTACCAGAACGTAGAGCAGCGTGCAGAGACCAAGCGATCCGAGGATGCCGATCGGCATGTCGCGCTTCGGGTTGATGGCCTCTTGCGAGGCGGTCGAGACCGCATCAAAGCCGATATAGGCAAAGAACACGACGGCGGCGCCGCGCAGAACGCCACTCCAGCCGAAAATGCCGGGTCCTTGATTTGGCGGGATGAAGGCCCCTTCCGGGTTGCTTGCCGTTACCCAGTTCTGCGTGTCGACGAAGGCAATGCCCGCCACGACAAAAGCAACGACGATCGCCACCTTGATCACCACGATGACGTTGTTGACCCTGCTCGGATTCACGAATGCCAATGACGAGAAGGGACGAGATCGCCACGATGACGAGCATGGCCGGAACGTTGAGGACGGCACCGGTGCGGCTCCAGACGCCGGCTGCCGCGTCATAGGCAAGCGGCGATGTTGGAAATTGGTCCGTGATCGGAATGCCGAGGTCGCGCAGAAAGCTCACGACGTAGCCCGACCAGCCGATGGCGACCGTCGTCGCTCCAAGCGCATATTCCAGGATCAGGTCCCAGCCGATGATCCAGGCGATGAACTCGCCCATGGTCGCATAGGCGTAGGTGTAGGCGCTCCCGGCGATCGGGACGGTAGACGCCATCTCGGCGTAGCAAAGACCCGCAAAGGCGCAGGCAATGCCGCCAAATACGAAGGAGAGCGCAATGGCGGGACCGGCGTTGGTGGCCGCGGCATGGCCAGTGAGCACGAAAATGCCGGCGCCGATGATGCAACCGATGCCGAGCGAGACGAGGCTCCACGTTGAAAGCGTGCGCTTCAAGGGCACGCCGCCATGGGTGAGCAAAGCCTGCACCTCAGTCTCTTCGGCTTCCGCCTTGAGTAGGGCGATCGGTTTTCTGATCAGGATATTCGGCACCTCTCACCCTCGACTTCCTGCTCCTGTTTCAAGCTTTTGGTCGCAAGAGTTCTGGCGCAAGCCGGCGGGAGCTCAGCGCAATGTTTACGTCCGCTTTTGACCACTTTCCCGACCATAATTGCTTGACGTCAGCCATGACCCAAAGCGGAATCTGCGTCTAGCCAGAAAGCGTAGCCCATGTTCGAGGACCGACGATGCCATCCGGAACTAGTCCGTGGTCACGTTGAAAACGTCTCACAGCGGCTTCGGTGCCCGCGTCGAAGCGGCCAGTCGCGGCGACGCCAACCTCGGTTTGTACCCCTCGCGCCTCGTCGCAGGGTAGTCCGACCCGTGGCGCGATCCCAAAATGCCCAAAATGGTCCTCGTGATCACAATTGGTCGCTACTCGCCAATCTCAGTCGCGGGAAGCTCTGCCCCTGTCACTTTTCTCCGTTAACAATCCCTTAACCATGTGCTGAGAACGTTGCGTTGGTACACCACGCAACGAGGAGGGAACGCCATGCTGAACTTAGCGGAAGCACCGGTAAGGCTGATCGCCGAAAGATTTGCACCCCTGCGTCCCTCAGACAGTTCGCCTGAGCCTCAGATACTGAGTTTGACGGAGCGCATCGCCACGTTGCAGGGGCAAAGGACCAAACGGGGAGAGAAAACCATGCTCAGCCTATCCGAAGCCGCCACTGCGGCCGGAATTGCGAAATCGACCATCTGGCGAGCGATCAAGACGGGCCGGATTTCAGCTACCAGAACTTTCATGGGAACATATGAGGTTGATCCCGCAGAACTGTTCCGAGTGTTTCCTGCAACACCGAAAGACGGCGATCTGAAACAAGCTGCAACGGCTATTGCACCGGTTGCAATGGCAGCACTAGAAGCTCAAATCGGTGCCTTGAAGGAGGTGAGCAGCCTCCTGAAGGAGCAGCTTGATGACATTCGGAAAGACCGTGACGCTTGGAGAACTCAGGCTGAGTCCAATCAACGCCTCCTGGTCGATGCCCGCCCGCGTCGTCGCGGCCTGTTTGGATGGCGCAAAGCCTGAGAGGGCTTGCCCTGCACCGCGAACTCGTTACCGTACTGTCCTCGGACTGACGCAACGAGTTTGCCATGGCAAAACCACTACAAATACAGATCGCCGAAACGGCTCGCGCCCTGATCGCGGATGAACGGCATTGGTGTCGTGGCAACCTTGCCCGAGACTTGAATGGTGAAGAAGTCTGTCCAACTGCCGCCAGTGCAGTTAAGAGGTGCGCTCTAGGCGCACTGATCGCGGCGGCCTACGAGCTTACCCATGACTTCGATGCGGCTCACGACTTAGCGTTCAAAGCGCTGCGTCCACAATGGGGCACGTCTACACTGGTTCGCGTCAACGACATAACGGGACACACGGCTGTGCTCGCGCTGTTTGACGAAGTCATCGCAGCGCAGCTTGTCTAATGCGGGAGCCTAGCTGTCAGAATCCGAACGAGAAGCTGACGCTGGGACCGTAATACGGACGATAGTAGGGGTAGTAGTAAGGACCGTAGTACGGCCCGTAATAGGCATATGGTGCATAGTAGGGACCATAGTAACGACCGTAATGACCACGATAATGCCGACGGGCGTAGCCGCTCCGCCGATCCCGATTGTCTATCAGCTGAACCCCACCCCCGCTGCCTCCAAGCGACAGAGCAGTCGACTGAGAGTTAGCTGGTGGGGCTGAGGCGGCCATTGTGGCGATACAGGCTAAACCAATGAGGCTCGAACTTAGAACACGCATGTCCCATCCCCCTTCGCAGAAGCAGATTTGGAGCGCCTATCGCGCCCCGACCCGTTTCAGCTTGTTACTTAGGTATTACTAAGATGTTGAAGCGGGTGGGGTGACAAAAGTCCCTGCACGGCCAAGGGCCACTTAGCGCGGTAGCTCGCGCGCGCCGTTTCTGGTGGCCATGATTTCGTCGATGCCGATATCGGCCGGAGGAGCAGAGTGAAGCAGCTTGGCGTGGCCGAGGCACCCCCTCACCGAGTAACCTCATGTCCGCTATTGGCTGCCGAGGCCAGGTCGGCTTATGACCCAAAGCGGACGTTTGCTCTAGGCCGCGACGCGGTCGGAAGCAGTGCCGCGGCAGCCCACGTCGACTGAACCGAGTTCAACATTCGTGTGGTTCGACCGTTAGGACACGGACGCCGCGAGAAGCCGTTCGTGTCCTCGAGCTCAGCGCAGCGATTTAAATGCTGCCCTTAGTTCCCTCGAGAAGATGTCGGGCTGCTCCCACGCGGCGAAGTGGCCGCCTTTCGCCGCGCGGTTGTAGTAAATGAGCATTGGGTAGGCGCGCTCGGTCCAGCTTCGCGGAGCTTCATATTGCTCCCCCGGAAAGACGGTCACCGCGACCGGTGTTTTGACGCCTTTGACGTTGAAAAAGCCGCCCTTGTATTCCCAATAGAGTCGAGACGCGGAGACGCCTGTGTTCGTCAGCCAATAAAGCGTGATGTTGTCGAGGATCTCGTCGCGGGTAAGTTCGCCCGTAGCGCTGCTCGTGCGATTCAGGGCCGACGCGACCGCCGCCGCCGGCTGGCCGTCGGCATCATTGTGATCGAGAAGCCAGGCGGCGAGGCCGACAGGCGAATCCGCGATGCCATACAAGGTCTGGGGGCGCGATCCCATCAGCCTTGCGTAATCGACCTGCTTGAAGGTTCTGACCAGTTGCTCGTAGGCGCGCGTCTCCTCGGCCGAGAGACCGGAGGGCGGTGGGGCGCCGGCTAGGAGCGCCTTGTCGACGTCGGCCGGGACAGTGGCCGGCATGTTGGTGTGGATGGCGAGTAAGCCCGCAGGCGCCTGCAAAGCCATCTGATCGACGACGAACGCACCCCAGTCGCCGCCCTGGGCGACGTAGCGGGTGTAGCCGAGGCGCTTCATCAGCTCGGCCCAGGCACGGGCCATGCGCTCCGGACCCCAGCCGGTGCTGGTCGGCTTGCCGGAAAAGCCGTAGCCCGGCATCGACGGGATGATCACGTCGAACGCGTCTTCGGCCTTACCGCCGTGCGCGACTGGATCCGTCAACGGGCCGATGAGCTTGATCTGCTCGAGCACGGAGCCGGGCCAGCCGTGGGTGATGATCAGCGGAAGCGCATTCTTCTCGCGTGACCGGACGTGGATGAAATGAATATCGAGCCCGTCGATGGTCGTCACGAATTGCGGCAGGGCATTCAGCTTCGCTTCTGCCTTGCGCCAATCGTACTCTGTCGACCAGTAGTGCGCGAGCTCCCGCATCGTCGCGAGCTGCACGCCCTGGGATTGATCTGCGACCGTCTCGCGGTCAGGCCACCGGGTCGCCGCGATCCGTCGGCGGAGATCGAGGAGCGCCTCTTCCGGAATGTTGATGCGGAAAGGGCGGATTGCATTGTCTTCCATCGTACCCATCCGTGAATCTCCTTGGTTCGATGGTTCGCTGGTAAGTGCGTCGCCCGCAGCGGCCAGATGCTCGGAAAGCAGGCTGAAGGTGCCCGCGGCTGCTGAGGTCCCAAGAAAGTTGCGCCGGGTGAGCGATAACGATAGCGCGGACATGACCATTCTCCTTGGTGAAGCGAGCTTAGCGTGGGTCGGCGAAATCGCTTCACGACTATATCGCGCACTGTACCACCGTCCGCTGCGCGCAGTAGCTGCACGTCCGCTTCTGGCACAAAGCGGACATTCGCCACGTCAGGCCAAAAGTCAGCTTTTGACCCAAAGCGGACATTCTGCTTCGCATGCGATAGCCACGAAAACCCGCCTCAGCCGGCTTAAGCCAGACTTTTGGGAAGCTTAGTGTGAAGCCGCCGCGGCTAGCGCCTTCTTGGCATCGATACGGATTTCTTCCAACTCAGTGAGTGCATCGTTCATAAAATCATCGATTTCAGCTTCGGTCATCAGGTGCGCTGAGATTGCAAGATCCGGAGTCCGACTGAGGGCGCTCGACTTCACGTAGATCTGCACGTAGGCAGCGGCAGGACCAGGTTCGTGTTTGCCGCCACCTCGATGAAAGCCGAACTTCCCCTTCGTCATTCCTGCCCTCCCTACTCTAACTGTCGACAGTGAATTCTTTCTAAGGCAGACGGCTTTGGCGCTGCAGGCCCGGATATTCCCGCCTGAGGTGGTGGCGGGCTGGATCGATACGGATTTCGTCCAATTCAGCGAGTGAGCTCCTTTTCGTATGAAGGCAGTTAGCCCTTATGCCCCGTTGTTAATGCAGCCGCGAGCTCTCGTACGAGTGGCTTCATGAAGAACGTGTTGTCACGAGGAGTAACGTTCACCTGCACTCCAATCGCATTGAGCTCGGCTGCAACAATGGGCCCGACCGCCGCAACGACGATGCGTTCGAGACCTTGCCGCAGCTCCGCTTCTCGACCAAAGGCGCGTGCGACGTCGCGGAACCGTCGAACCTGGGGCGCGCTTGTGAAGGCGATCGCGTCGATCTGGCCGGCAGCCATTTCGGCAATGACAGCAATCACGCGCGCATCGTCGACTTCAGAAGCGTAGACATATGGAAGCACGGGATCTGCTTTCGCGCCGGCGCCTTCGAGGAATTTCAGAAGTCGCTCATTCGCATTGCCGGGATATAGCTGCACGCCGACGCGACGCCCGGTGAGGTCATGCCGTTCCAGCGCCGCGATAACGCCTTCAGTCGTGGGTTCGTCGGCGGGCACGTCGGCGGCCAATCCGATTTCTCGCAGCGCGCGCACTGGTTTTGGTCCACGCGTGATCTTCCGTGTCTCGGCGAGCGCGACACGGAAGGCGGGTTCCAGGTCAAGGCGTCGGGCGAAACCGAGGAGCCGCCGTAGACCTTCACCCGTCATCAGCACAAGGTCGTTACACGTCCCTTTCGCGAAGCGGCGTAGCCACGCGTTTATGGGGACCGGATCAGGCGCATCGCGGATGGCGATCATTGGACAGGGGACGGTATCGGCACCGCGCTCCTCCAGCATGCGGAGCAGTTGGCCAAGTTCGCGCGTTTCCGGTACCACAATTCGTCGTCCGGTCAGCTCTTCCGTCATCGCCTAAGCTCTTCTTTCATGCCCAAACTTTCATTCCACGCCGATGGCGACTTTCGAGACTACGCCGACACCAGGTGACCCAGCTCAAGCTCTTGAGGCCCCCGGCGATGGCGACCCTCTAGCCCGCTCATCGATAGGGCGCGTCAAGCGAGATATTCTTAGCGATCGCCCGCTCCCAGCGGTCGCCGTTCGCGAGCAGGCGTTCCTTGTTGTAGTAGAGCTCCTCGGGTGTCTCGGTCGCGAACTCGAAGTTCGGTCCCAGGACGATGGCGTCGACAGGGCAGGCCTCCTGGCAGAAGCCGCAGTAGATGCATTTCATCATGTCGATGTCGAAGCGGGTGGTCCGCCGCGTGCCGTCGTTGCGCCGCGGCCCCGCCTCGATCGTGATGGCCTGCGCCGGGCAGATCGCCTCGCACAGCTTGCAGGCGATGCAGCGCTCCTCTCCGTTCGGATAGCGCCGCAGCGCAAGCTCGCCGCGAAAGCGGGGCGAGAGCGACCCCTTCTCAAACGGATAGTTCAGCGTCACCTTCGGCTTGAAGAAGTAGCGCATCGCCAGGAAGAACGCGGACACGAACTCAGTCAAAAAAATCGACCGGGCCACTTGATCAAGCCTCCATGTTCTCATCCTGTCCGTCTTCACCAGTTTGGCCACACGCTCGAACATCTCGCGCTCGCCGGGTCTGCGACCTGTCTACCTCCTTCAGCTGTACTCGACACCCCTGATGATCACTGATTGACTTTGCCGATGCACGCAACTGACATTGCGCTGTCCAGCCTCAATCACCTGTGCCAGGGTTTGGCGATAACAGGTTGGCCTTGTCAGGCTTGCCCTCCCAGTCCTTGGCATCTGGCGGCGGCTCACGTTTTACGGTGATGTTCGGCCAGACCTGAGCATATTGGGTATTGATCTCGAGCCACTTTTCGAGTCCCGGCTCGGTGTCCGGCTTGATCGCATCAACCGGGCATTCCGGCTCGCAAACACCGCAATCGATGCATTCGTCCGGGTGGATGACGAGCATGTTCTCACCCTCATAGAAGCAGTCGACCGGACATACCTCGACACAGTCCATGTACTTACATTTGATGCAGCTTTCATTGACGATGTAGGTCAATTAAGCCTCCTTCCAGCAACTCGCCCGGCCAAAGGCGATCTCCGTCGTGGAACTCATGCGTGATCATCCACGGTCAACGGCCTCCGTGAGGGTGTGAGGCGGGTGACGTGTGTCGCCGCGTTGGTTCAACCGGCGCACATACAGGATCGTGGCCTCAGGCCGCTCAGCTTTGACCTTTAACGCCGCAATGAGCGCGTCTTCAGCGTCAACGACAATTCGGTCCGCCTTTCCTTTCACTCTAAGTCCGACAGTGAATTGCCACGACATTTTTGGCCTTCCTCAAAGCTAGGTTAGGCTACGAACGAGCGCTCAGCGGCATCGACCAACCTTGCGTGCGCAGCTCGGTCTTCTTTTGTGCCTGGGTGTTGTCGCGTCGCGGCGCACTCAGCGCGCACGCCTATATGCACAAATAGAGAGTGGGGCGGACGCTGGTTTAATGGGCATCACATGCTACATGGTCCGCCCCACGGCGCGCTGCATGTATTGGCATTAGTCAACAATGGCGCGCGTCTCTCACAGATGGCAATTCAGTCACCCCAGCACAAGTGACCTCGATCAAGGTCAAGAAGGAATTGTAAACTGCACTGGCCGGAGATAGGAAGTGCATACCGGTCGCCGTGTGCTTTGCTCGGCTGCTTCAATAATCCAGTCTTCACCCTTAGGCAGTTGCGCACGCGTTCCTTGCTGCGGATAATCCTCCCCTTCTTTTCCGCCAAAAGAGGTCCGTCGATGTCCCTCTCTATGTACCAGGCGTCGGTGCCAGCCCTTCTCCAAACGTTGAATAACCTCTCCGTGATCTTGGACAAAGCCGAGGCCTATGCCGGGAACCGCAAGATTGATCCGGAAGTCCTGCTTAATTACCGGCTTGCCCCTGATATGTTTCCGTTCATTCGTCAGATCCAGATTGCAGCCGATCTCGCCAAGGGAGCCGCTGCGCGGCTTGCGGGTGTAGAAGTGCCGAAACACGACGACACGGAGAAGACCTTTGCCGATCTCAAGGCGCGGATCACAAACACGGTGGCATTCGTGCAATCCATCCAACCTAGCGACATTGACGGCTCTGAGGGTCGCGACATCACCCTAACCCTTGGCGAACACACGTTAAGTTTTAAAGGCCAGTCCTATCTGGTGCATTTCGTGCTGCCCAACTTTTATTTCCACTGCACCACGGCCTACGACATCCTGCGGCACTGCGGTGTTGAACTTGGCAAACGGGATTTCATCGGTACTATCTAAACAAGAAGCAAGAGTCGCTGCAGACTGGCGACAGGCTTAGTTCCTCGAAGCGATCTCTGTCCCTTGCGATACGCTGTCTATCGACCTGCGCCCATAGCGACTAATGTCTGCTTTTGGCACAAAGCAGACATCGATTTCGACGCTGAACATGTCCGCTTTCGGGGGTAAAGCGGACATCGCGGATCGGCACGCCGATGTCCGCTAATGACCCAAAGCGGACATAACAAGCGCCGCCCTATTTGCTTCCAAGACGTTCTGGGCTCAGTGTGAGCAGCAGCGCGGATTGGGCGTCACGCGCTGGCGAGTAGAACACCCCACAGGAGCCCGGACATGACCGTTGCAATTATCGGATCAGGCAAAATGGGATCAGGCTTCGCCCGTCTTCTCGCTTCGAAGGGGTTTGACATCGCCATCGGCAACATAAATCCTGAAAAGGCCGTGGCTCTGGCTGAGGAAATCGGCGCTCGCTGCGCTACGAGCACGCTAAAAGGCGCGGGCCTCTGACTGCGCCTCTGCTAGCTTACAATTTGTTCGGCGACAGCTTCTTCGAGGCCAGCTGCCGCTTGGGCGGCAAGCCCACGGGCCGCTTCTTGTGAATCTTCAAACACATCGACCGCATATATTCTGCCCCACCGCAGGGTGATCACCTGGAGACCACGGTTGAAGTACGAAGCGTCGCCGTTGAGCAGCGTTGCGGTGCCGTCCCACTGCACAAACACGGTGGTATGCCACGGCCAGCCCTTCACCCAGATGTTGTTGACCTTGAGATGGAGATTGGGCTGGACGCGGCCGAGGCGCTCAAACCAGCGGCGCAGGGTTTCTTTGTCGTGGCGCTCACCACCAAGCGAGTTGGCGCCGGGCAAGCGGTGATGGACATTCGGCGCGACCGCTTTCAGCACCTCATCCCAGCGATGGTTGTTGAGGTGGTCGAAGCTCTGTCGGATTCTTTTTTTGACAATGTAACTGTATAGCATTTGTGGTTTCCTCCCACTAATTGACGTCTATGGGCGATTAGCCCTTCAACCTGCTGTTCGTTGCGCGAAGAATATCGTCCGAAAGCTTGGGATCATTCACGGCGCGGGCGAGCACGAGTGCGCCGACCAGCGAGGCGACCGTCGCGAGCGCCTCTTCATAGCGCTGCCGTTGCTTCAGCGCGGAATCCATTCGACTGGTCAGGCGCTTGACCATCGCCCGCAATCCATCCGTGAACCGCTCTCGCACAGCGCCGCTTTGGCGCGGCATCTCGCAAGACAAAGCCGCAAAGGGGCAGCCGCGCCCCGGCATGTCACGGTGCGAGCCGCTAAGGTAATTTGTGATGTAGTCGCCGAGAGTGGCCGCGCCGTCCATCCTCAACGCGCTGGCGGCTATCACGCAGTCCAATGCTTCTTCGACGAGGCGCTCCTTGGAACCAAATTGACTGTAGAGGCTGCCGTGAGTCATCCCGGCAGCTTCGGTCAACGCATCGACGCCCGCGCCGGAGATTCCCCGCTCTCGAATAAGGCGCGACGCTGCCGTGAGGATGCGTTCGCGATTTTTGGCGGCTTGTTCTTTGGAAACGCGCATGTCGCAGCTCCAGGGTCAGAGTGGGTCTTGACAAATATAATGACGACCGCCATCTATTGCAATCATAACGATCGTAATCAAAATGTTGGAGGTTCATCATGTCCGCATTCAGAACAGAGTCAGTAGCTGGCAAAGCCGATCTTGGTGTCGCCCTCGTCACGGGCGCATCCACGGGCATCGGACGGGCAACGGCCAAGGCCCTCAAGGACGCGGGGTTTCGGGTGTTCGGAACCAGCCGTAGGGCCGTCTCGGAAAAGCCCGAAGGCATCACGATGCTGATCGGCGACGTGACCGATGACGCTTCCGTCGCAAAGCTCGTCGATGAGGTGATATCCGACGCTGGGCGAATTGACCTGCTTGTCAATAATGCCGGCGTTGGATTGCTCGGGGGCGCCGAGGAATCCTCGATCGCCCAAGCTCAGGCGCTGTTCGATGTCAACCTCTTCGGCGTCCTCCGAGTGACGAACGCGGTGTTGCCGACGATGCGACGCCAGGCGAGCGGAAGGATTATCAATATGAGCTCGGTGATGGGTTTGATCCCGGCTCCCTACTTAGCTCTATATTCCTCGACGAAGCATGCGCTCGAAGGTTATTCCGAATCGCTAGACCACGAATTGCGCGCATTCGGGATTCGGGTGGTGCTGGTCGAACCCGCCTATACCCGCACTTTATTCGAGGACAATCTCACGACGCCGGATCGGTTGCTTGATGTCTATGACTTGGCGCGCGCCGGGGCGAAAGCGGTCATGCGTGAGGCAATGCAACAAGTAGGCGATGTCCCCGAAGTCGTCGCCGAGACTGTGTTGAAGGCTGCGACTGCCGCAGTCCCGAGGAGGCGCTATGCGGCGGGAAAGAAGGCACGCCAAGCCAGTTTCCTGCGGCGTTTTGTGCCCGAAGCTGCGTTCGACAAGAGTCTGCGCAAGCAGATGCGGCTGCCGGTCTGAAGAGCGGAATAGGGGCCAGAACCGGCCCTCGCGCTCTCGTCTCGCATTTCGACTTCGGCCGGTATTGGCACTAAGCGGACGTGCAAACCGCGCTGATGAATGTCCGCTTTGAGAGGAATAACGGACATGACGCGGACGTGACGCGATGTCTGCTTATGACCCATTTCGGACATCCGCGACAGGCCGCCGCATTGGCGCAGACCTGGCCACAACTTCCTCCACTTTGCACAAATATTCAGCACGCTCTTCAGGTCAACTTGCGATATTGAAGGGTACCCGCGGCTGCACTTGCTCCGCCTCGTCTTGCCGACGCGTAAATTGGGGAACGCGTTGAACAAAATCGGTAGTGAACGCCGCAGGCCCTACGCGAGCCCAACCGCGGGGCTCGTGCCCGTGGAGCACTACCTCACGGAGCTTCGTGAACGCATTTCGGAGCTGACCGGAGGAAAACCGGCCGATTACATCCCGGAGCTCGGAAAGGCCGACCCTTCTCTGTTTGGCATTGCGATCGCCACCGTCGACGGCGAGGTTTATGCCGTCGGCGATGCCGACAAGGGCTTCACGAATTCAATCGGTATCAAAGCCCTTCATGTACGGCTACGCGCTCGAGCATTACGGCCGCGAAGCAGTGCTTAAGCGTGTGGGCGTCGAGCCGACGGGAGAGGCGTTTAATTCGATCGTGCTCGACGAGGTCGCCAATCGTCCGTTCAACCCGATGGTCAATGCCGGAGCCATTGCCGTTGCCGAGCTTATGCGGGGCGATTCGCAGGGCGCGCGCATCGCCAACATGCTTGCCCTGTTCTCAAGCCTCGCCGGCCGCAAGCTCGAGATCGACGAGTCCGTCTTCCGCTCCGAGCACGCGACTGGCCACCGCAATCGCGCGATCGCCTATATGATGCTTAACACCGGCATGATCGCCCGTGATCCTAACGACGTTCTCGACCTCTACTTCCGCCAATGCTCGGTTAACGTCACCTGCCGCGATCTTGCGATCATGGCGGCGACTCTTGCCAATGACGGGACCAACCCGACCACCGGGGAGAGCGTGATTAAGGTGCAATATGTGCGCGACGTGCTGACCGTGATGAACTCTTGCGGCATGTATGACTATGCCGGGCAATGGTCCTATGAGGTCGGGATTCCCGCCAAGAGCGGCGTGTCGGGCTGTGTTATCGCCGTCATCCCCGGGCAAATCGGCATAGGCGTCTATTCACCCCCGATCGACTCCCATGGCAACAGCGTACGCGGCATCCGCGTCTGCCAGGAAATTTCCAATGAATTCGAGCTGCACGCCTTCACCAACCGCACCAATGTGCGGAGCGTGATACGCCGTGAATATCGCGGCGTCGTGGTGCGCTCAAAACGCATCCGCACGCCGGAAGAACGTAGCATTCTGGCGCGGGAAGGACGCCGCGTGGCTGTGTTGGAGGTTCAAGGGGCGCTGTTCTTCGGCTCGACCGAGCAGATGCTCAGGCGCATCACGCAGCTTGCGGCCGAGGTCAGCCATGTTATCTTGGATTTCAAGCGGGTTCATTCGGCTGATGCCGCGGCGCGGAAACTAATCGCGCGCGCGGCACGCTCAATCGCCGAAGGCAACGCCAAGCTCGCGTTTGCCGGAATCGCCGACTCCGGGGCGCTGGCGGGGCTTGCCTACGACCTTGCGAATGGTAAGGACAAACTCCCGGTGCGCGTCTTTACCGATGCCGACGCGGCCCTTGAATGGTGCGAGGATCGGCTGCTCGCCCGCTCGCCGCAGGGGGGCTCGGAGTCAAAATTCGCGCTGTCGGAACTCGACTTGTTCAAGGGACTTACGCCTGGGGAATACAGGCTCATCGAGAAGGTTGTGCGGCCGCTCATTTTCGACAAAGGGGAAGTCATCATCCGCGAGGGGGAAGACGCGAAGCTCTTCTTCGTGATTGCCCGCGGCACGGTGAGCGTTAATATCAGGGTTCAAGGACAAGGCGAGCGCAAGAAGCGCGTGGCGTCGATCGGACCGGGCTTAAGCTTCGGCGAGATGGCGCTGATCGATGGCGGCAAGCGGTCGGCGGATATAATCGCCGACGAACGGGTCATCTGCTATGGATTGGCGGTCGAGCAACTACAGGAACTTGCCGCCGAGCATCCCAACATCATGATTACCATCCTCGGCAATTTGACGCGCGAGTTCTCCGAGCGCCTGCGCCACGCCAACGATGAGATCCGGGCGCTCGAATGACATATCTTTTGGCTGTCAAGATGCCGTCGCCGTGGGCGGAAAGTCGGTAGGACCTCGTCGAGGAGGGTCTGCTTACGGCACAAAGCGGACTAATTCAATGCGCGCTCCTACGTCCGCTTCTGACCCAAAGCGGACATTTCGGGATACGCTGCCACTCCCTGGCTCACTCGGCCGGGGTGATATGACGGTCCGCGATGATTAGCTAACAGGCTTGGTGGGATTTTCCCTCCCCATCATTGTTCCCCCAAAACCAGGAAGCCCCGAGTGGCCCCCCGTCTCCGGGGCTTCTTCCTTTCCCCTGATGACGAAACCGCATTGACGTTGCGGCGTTACGGGCAAAAGACGGGGGCTTATAAAATGAGCCCGACGTTCAAATGACAACCACAGAAACTAGCCGGTATCGCGGATATGACATTGTACCGAGGCGTCAGTGGTCACAGTGGTGCGTCAGCGTCTACCCCACGCGCTCAGATCTGCCCATTCTGTCGCGATCCACTCTGAGAAGTCTGACGCCAAAGGACGATGCCCTGGCCGATGCCAGGAAGCGCATCGACCGCATTCTGACGCATACCGATTAGATCACTTAGTCCGCTTTAGCTTGGCACCTTTGGAACTTGCGTCCTTCGGTGCGGGTGCCTTCGCGATCTCCTTTGCCGACATTTCGGTCCGTGGTCGCTAAGTCCGCTTCTGACCCAAACCGGACATCCAGTCGTTCTACCGAACAGCCCGTGGCCTTCTCGGAAGGGACGTCTCGGTGCCTGAGCCAGCCGGCGCACTTAGGAGCGAGTCTGCCGCAACTTCAAGTACAAGAGCCCAGCAAGCAGCGCCAGGCTGATGCCATTAGCTAGGATAATGACGATGTCCTCGCGCAACACTCCATAGACTACCCACAGCCCTAGGCCGCAGGCGAAAAGCAAGAGCGTCTTAAGAGAGATGTCGTCAAAGACAAGCGAGTTCGTGTCGAAACTGCGGGCCCGACCGCCCACCAGGCGCTCCTCAATCATTTGCCCCGGGCGCACTCGCCACACGGTCAACCGATCAAATCCAAAGACGGCAAGGAGCCAGACAATCAGCAACGCTGTCGAGAACATTAGGTAAAAGCCCACGTTCGCGCGTGCCGACAGATGGGGGATAAATCGCAGAATGTTGTCCCACCACCCGAACCAGGCGAATAGGACCACGAAAAATGCAACCGTGAGAACGGTGACTTAGAATGGCTGATGATCCTGATTTCGGTCGGCATGTGGCGTGGATCCGTTGACGTCAGCCCCGCGGATGGTTGCTCGCTGCCCAATAAATACCAATCAGCTAGTCGGGAATCCAGCGGTCCGCGCTAGCTCGCCGGGCCAAATCAATATGCACATGGGAACCCGTGAACCTCGTGGACGTTCAAGAAGTTCCACACATTTCTCCAGCTCCGCAGCGGGAGGAAAACATGCGTTCCCTCGTCGAACCTCCGCCCTCGTTGCGCTGCAAGTGCGGGGGCGAGCTGCGGCTTAGGCTGATCGAGACGGCTGGCACCTTTAGAGAACAGAGAGAAATATACGTCTGCACAAACTGTAGCGGGGAGCGAACATTCCTCGCCGATCAGAACCCGTATGTGTCACCCACTATATTTGGGCTTCGATAGCGTCGGTGATGGCGACGCTAGTCGAGCTCTTGGCATCCGAATCGCGCCGGTTCACAATCGCTACTGGGTAGTAGTAGCGGCTTTCAACAGAAGCTCGGAGTAGCCGAAGGTTCACGCTGATTGCATTGCCCGATGGTGGCCGTCCATCACTTGAGGTGGGCCCATACGTGTCAACCGCTTGCTGCCGTCAGCACTCAATGTCGGCTTCTGGCACTAAGCGGACACTCGCGTCAGGGGGGTCAGGCAGCCGCCGGGCTTAGCGGCTGCCGGGTCGCGTGTCACGGGACTCACCGGTCGCTTATGACCATCAGGTCCCCCTGCCACGTGGTCGGCGACGAACGCGCCTCGCTCCCCCATGGGCCGCGGCTTGCCCGCGGTCGTGTCCTTGGCCGTCTGCAACTCGAGCTCTGCATTAATCTCGGCGCCGATCAGAACGATGTAGAACGAGATGTAGAGCCAGAACAACAGGATGATGACGGCGCCAAGCGATCCGTAAAGCCTATCGTAGTTGGCGAAGTTCGAGACGTAGAGTGAGAAGGCCGCCGAGGCGATCAACCAAACCACCATGGCGAAGAGAGAGCCCACACTCACCCAATGCCATTTGGCGCTGCGGCGGCAAGCGCCATAGCGGTAGAGGAGCGCGAGCATAGAGAGCACGAAGAGCGCGAGGAACGGCCAGCGCGCCACACCGACGACGAGCTCGAAGGCGTGGGAATAGCCAGTTAAGGCGAACAGGATCGGACACGTAGAGGATGGCGAGAAGCATGACCACACCCCCAAGAAGGCCAATGATCGTGAAGGTGAAGGCATCCAAATAGTATCGGAAGAGACTCCGGCGCTCGGGCTCTTCATAAGCGATGTTCAGAGCGGCCATCATGGCTTGCGTGCCGGCATTGGCGCTCCAAAGAGCCAGGACCAGGCTCACCGCAAGGCTCCAGCCCAGCGTTCCGCTCGACGCTGCTGAGATACGGTGGATCTGCTCGATCACGATGTCGTAGGCTTGGGTGGGCAGCACGGAACTAAGCATGCGGAAGTGCTGCTCCACGGTCGCGGGATCCGCAGTTAGACCATAGAGAGAGATCAGCGCCGATAGTGCGGGGAAGATGGCAGAAGAGCGCGAAGAAGGCACACCCCGCGGCCACTACCGAGAGATTGTCGCGATTGCTTTCGCTCCATACCCTTTGAGCCACTTGCCACCAACCTTTGAGCGGGATGTGGTAAGGACGCGTCGCGTCGCGGCCGTAGGGATCGGGCTTGCGGTTCATGGTTGATGTTTTCGAGGCTTGGCACCACCCCGACTAGGTCGGTCATCTGTAGGTCGCGGTACAATCTTGAGCGGCAACTCAGTGGCCACGAGAACCTTGTCTCGATTGCTCATCACGTCGGCTTCCGCGTTGGGGTACAGACGCGACGTAACCAATTCAAGCCCTGGACGGCGCGCGGCGTTGACCGCGATTTCCGAGGCCTGCTGAAGCGAGGTGGCATAGGCGTCGGCTTCGGCCGTTTCTTCCAAGGCCTTGACGGGCGCGCCTGCCGCATCGGCGGCCCAGTAGCCGACAAGGATCATGCAACCTGAGGGGAGGATGCGCCGTAGCCGCCGCACGAGATAGCGCACCTGAGCTGAGCTGCTTCCAATGCCGAGAAAAGACAGGCAGACGAGCTTGGCCTTGGCGGCATCGAGAGAGACGATGTGGCCGGCCGAGATCGCCTCACTCTCAGCGAGGCGCGCTTTCAGGCCGTGCTTCGTCAGCAGCCCAGCAAGCATGGCAGCGGCTGCCTCATCGAGGGGCGTTCGGCCACCGATGCAAAGGACTGAGTCCTCTTCCTCCCAGCCTGGCGCGAGATCGGCAGGCTCAAGAATCGGAAGCGGGTCCTCCTCCACCTCATCCATGGTGCTGAGCGAAGCCAATCCCGTTCCGCTTCCTCCGCATCCTCTTTCTTCTCGGCGGGCTCCACCTTCCTGAACCAGCGCCGCGGCTCGAAATCGGCGAGGTTGTCCATGATCTCTTTGACGGTAGTGCTGATGCGCTTTGAGATTCTCCTCTTCGAGGGCGCCGCGTTCGAAATCGCGCTCGGCAAGCTGCAGCCCTTTGAGGGCCACGTCGTCGAGATAGGTCGCGAGCGGCTGCTCTTTCAGGCAAAGCTCGGCCTGATAGGTGGCATCCGCTGAATCGCCCGTGAGCGCGCGCTGATAGAAGCTCTGCTGCGGCGTAGAGCGCCGGCTTGTCTCCGAGCAGCACCTCGAAGAAGTTCAACCCTTCGACATGGCGGCCGAGAACCACGAGGCAGACCGTGAGCGGCATGGCTAGCAGAAGGCCCAGCGGGCCCCATAGCCACGTCCAGAACACGGTGGAGGCAATGACGGCGATCGGGGAGAGCCCCGTGCCGTGCCCATAGACGAGGGGCTCCACCACCTGGCCCATGAGCGTCTCCGAGATGAGATACAGCGCAAAGGTCAGCAGAAAGGTCGTCCAACCCGGGGCTACCACCGCGGCGAGAAGCAGGGGAAAGGCGGCGGCGATGAATGAGCCCACATAGGGTACGAACCGCATCAGCATGGCGAGGATGCCCCACACGATGGGGCTCGGCACACCGATTAGCCAAAGCCCAAGCGCGATGAAGACGCCGTAAGCAGAATTAATCAAAACCTGGCTCAGGAAATACTTGCTGAGGCGCTCCGCGGCATCGTTCACACCGGAGGTGGCGCGCTGCATGTCCGAGGCGCCGAGCAGACGGATCGCCCTGTCGCGCAAATCCTCGCGCTGCAACAGGATAAAGATCACGAAGAGAATGACGATGCCGGCCGTGGCGAGCGGTGGCAGCACCGTCCCGGCGATCCTCTGATAAAGCTCCCAGGGCTTCGGCTCCGGCTCACGGACCTCGACCGGAATCGGTTTGTCAGGCCCCCTGCCTTCAGCAGCCGGGTTGAGCGCCGTCCCAGCGGCAGGATCATCTTCGGGCTCGGTGAGCTCGCGCTCCAGTCCTTTCATCGCGTCGGCGGCCTTCTCGAATACCGGCGAGGCTGCGGCGCTTTTGCGCAAAGCAGCGATCTTATCGGCGAGGACGTGCTGATAGCGCGGAAGATCCTCGGCGAGCTGAGTCGCCTGTTGCGACATGAGCCAGCCAAGAGCGAAGATGAGGGCGAAGGCAGAGGCGACGACGATCGTCACGCCGAGCACCCGCGGAACCTTCAGCTGGCGCAAGAAAAGGAGCGCCGGCGTGAGCACGAAGCTCAACAGGATAGCGAAAGCGAGCGGCAGCAGCACCTCGCGCCCGACATAGAGCCCGGTGATGACGATTGCCCCGATCAGCAGGAGAGCCGCGCTCCGAACCTCTGAACTCGACGAGCTGACAATCGGGAAGCGTGGTGGCATGACAAGACCTTTGGCACTAATCACCCGCAACGGAACCGGCCTCTCGCCGACTTGGAGTTGATGATCTGCCGACGCACACGGCCCGCCCGTGGCGAGAAACGGGGCCCTTAGGATACGCTCCCCTAGGAATTCAGCACTAGATAATTAGGTCTGCGGGCGGCTTCCGCCATGTCCGCTTCTGGCACTTAGCGGACATTGATGCAGAACGTGAGCATGTCCGCTCTTGGGGTTAAGCGGACAGCCCTGATCGGCGCTCTAGTGTCCGCTAATGACCCTAAGCGGACATGGCGGCCTCACTTAGCCGCCAGGCGAAGTGGCCTGCACGGCATTGTTCGTATGTTTGTCTCCGCTCAAAATCGCGTGATGTTCGCGGCGGGTGGGTTCGGATTCTTCGCAAGGCTGGCCTTGTATTCCTCCACCGCTTTCAATGCCGGCCCGATCTATATCCCGGCTCTAAGGGTATCCACGTCTTTGCGTAAGGAGTTCCGGGGCGGGCGCCTTGGCTATTTTCGTCCCGTCAACGATGACGAAAATATCCTCTCCGTCTCCGCGCGCCCGTCAAAGGCAAACCCCAAGATCAGGAGAGCAGGGACGGCCATTTCTAATGCTTCGTCACTGGATTTTCCGCTTCGGCGCGATCATTCCAGCCTTGGTGGTGGGCGGCTTGAAGCGCCTGCACGATAGCGCTGTAGAAGCTCGGCATATCCATGACTTTATGATCGGGGCCGATAAAGCCCTGGATCAGTCCATGCGCGATTTTCTTTGCATCCTCAATGGTCATCGCGGCGACTCCCTTTGAAGCCTTCCCCCGCGTTGGCCGAAACTAGAATAGCAAAATGGCGCCCGACGAAGCGAAGCAGACGCGCTTACTCCTTCTCGAGGAGAAATAGCAGCTTCGCGATATTGCTGGCCCATCCGCGCCTCGTCCATAGTGGGAACCTTCGCCGTATCGACATCGGCGCGCGTTTCGCGGTTCTCGTAAGCGAGCGAGTGCCCCGTCGCGGACTAATTCTCATCATCATCCTCGTCATCTTCTTGCTTGGTGGCTTCAGTGGCCACTTCGGCGGCTACGGCTACGGGTATGGTCACGGCGGCATAGGGGTCATCGGCATCATCCTGATCATCCTCGTCGTCTTACTTCTCATGGGTCGGCTCTGATGTGAAAGGGGGAAATTCTGATGAGCCGTCTTCGCGTCATTCGGATAGGCAGTGATGTTGCGAAGCAAGGTTGCCATGGCGTATCATCCGTTCCTTAGAGGGGATGCGGCTTGGGCTAAAATACCGATCGGTGCCTCGCATACTCACAGGGATAGCTCTGATGCTGCTCACTCTGCCCTCGCACGGTGAGGAACGTGTGCGCATTCCCGGTGCGTGCAGGGAATTGGCCGACCGGGCTGGGCTTCCCCTGACGCTGACCCCTAGCCAGGCCAAGCGCGCTATCGCATACCTCGGGGTCATGAACAGCCAGGACCCAGCGGTCGCACGCTGCCGCCTGGCGCTCCCGCGGTAGGATCAAACGGTGGGTTGGAGAGACATCCTCGCTGCTTTGATTGGTGCCATAATAGGCGGCACAATAACGGCGGGAGTGTTCCTTTTCACTTCGACACAAGTTCGCCAAGAAACTACTGCGCGGCAACTCCTTTCTGAAGTGGTAGCCCTTGTGTCGTTACAAGAGGCCTGGCTGCTTCAGGGAGACGGTAGCCGAACTGCAAAGTTGTCGGACAACCCAGGACTTCTGGAAGCGCAAACTGGCTCCGGTCATAGGCTTTTGCCCGTGGAGATCAGGGCAATCCTGGACGAAGCCCAATGGAATTCACCGTCTGATCCGAGCTACGGCTTCATACAAGGGCGTAAGGTTTGGATTATCAGAAATGAAATATTGCCCGATGCTCCGCTTTCATATTCGGGTGTCACCCAGGAGCATTTCCCCGCCCTGATTAGCTCCGCGGGAAGGCAAGAACTATGTGCCTGGATTGAACGTGTGCAGATTGCTTACAAC
The DNA here is from genome assembly GCA_963776655.1 of uncultured Alphaproteobacteria bacterium. Classification (GTDB taxonomy): domain Bacteria; phylum Pseudomonadota; class Alphaproteobacteria; order Rhizobiales; family Methyloligellaceae; genus Methyloceanibacter. Next base: position 523,225 of record CAVZNL010000006.1, read on the forward strand.
GGCGGGGCGCTGACCGATCGTGGACTTACGCCGCTTAGGCCCTATTTGGTGCCTTTAGCTCAGGAAGATCGAGTGAGAGCACTGCGTATCCTATTGTCCCTGGATGCTCGAAATTTCTTGGCTAAGATTCGAGTACGGTGGGGCGGGGCGTTGACTGCAGATTAGCGCGCAAGAGTCATCGTGACCACTAGGCTGTATGGACCTACCATAAGTAGATTGGTCTATGTCACTCGGCACCATGCACCTGACGCCGACGTATCGTCGGCAGAACTTTGGCATTGGTATTGCCTTGCAAGCTTCCCCATCCTCGGTTAGCTGGCGAGCGCTTGCGCCTCTTTTGGCTGCTTCCTTCCGCGCGAGAAGGAGCGTCCCGCATCGGGCATGAACCCGTCGTTGGCGTGCGCCAATGCACGTGCAATCGCTGGGAAGTGATAGTGCATCGCGACCTTGTTGGCATAGATGAAGAGGATGTGTGGCTCGAACCCGCGGGCGCCTTTGCGGGAGAGTTGCTGAGGTTTAATGGCGTCCGCCCATGGCTCTGCCGAATAGGAAACCAACCCCGAGGCCGATAGCGATAGCGGTAAGCGGGTTATGCTGAATTGCATCGCCGGTTTCTTGGATAGCGTCGGTCGCCATGTCTTGAGCACGTTCGTATTGACGGCTCGCCATGTGACCTACGCTGTCACCCAGATCCTTGATGTTCTCTCGGACCTCTTGAGCGTCCGACGATAGGTCATTTTGGTTGGTGAATTTTTTCGTCTGCGTCTGTGCGCCTGCAAAGTGGGTCATAGCGTTCTCCATGTGGATGAGTGTCACTCGCACAAAGCGAGCCCTTATGCAGAACCAGCTGAAGGCGTGTTCGTTCCGGGTTGCGCAGAAACGATCTTGAGCGCTCCGTCAGTTGCCTGTGAAAAGGCAGGGATGAAGTGGGATGCGACAGCCAGTGCACCAAAGGCAAAATGTAACCCCGCTTTTGCCTGATTGTGGCAGCATTGGGTTGCTCAGCCGTCGCGGCGCCGATGAACTCCCATTCGCGGCAAAGGTAACGAGCCGGCTGGGGAAGCTTTTCTTGACACTTGGAGAATAGAGTGTCCTGCTTTAGAGGTTCCATACGGAGGGCAACATGGACACCACGACACTTCTCATCATCATCCTCGTCGTGCTTGTTCTTTTGGGTGGCGGCTGGTACGGCCGAGGACGTTGGAGGCGGTAGCCAAGCCTCTTTGCCTTGGTATTGAGGGCGATTGCCGACAACGCATTATGCCGCCAAAGTGCGGTCGGTGCTCTCAGTCAGGGGGTATCGAACGTGCGCTGATGGCGCGAAGCCGACCAAACCCATGGGGCCGCAGTGAGTTCGGCAACTTACCCAGCGCGGACATTCTTCGAGGGGCGCGCTTCGAAGGGGCGCGTCTCGATGTAAGGAGAAAGAGTCCTTTGGAATTCTGAAGGAGCGAGCCCGGCTGTGGCCGCGGACCATCAGGCGCTGCAGCGTCTACAGGGACTATTTGCTATTGGGAAGAAATAGAGCAGCGAGTTTTGAACTACGATTTCGCGCACGTAGTGAAGCGGCAATCCCGTCAAGACGGCGCAATGATATTCGTCACCGCTGCACTGAATTTTCACGGCTAAGTGGGTTTCGCCCCTGATTGAAACGCCGAACAGAGCTCCGGGCGTGAGATCGCTCCACGTTCTAACTTCGCCTCGGGGAAATACGATCACGCGCGCACTCCCATTTTTCCGCCAGTCGCTATGCCAGCGTTGATTGCGGGTGCGGTGATCGTCACCGTGGTGCCCTCAGGTCCACTCGTTTTCTGCGACCGTGGCCTCGAGTTGATGCGCCAGGGCCTCGACGATGCTCGTGCCAAGGCCGGTATGTGGGGGCTCGCCGTCCGCTTCCTTGGGTCCCCGATCCATTGTCGGAAACCGAGAGGCGCCAGCCGGAATCTTGCGCGTCGTAGCTGACCAGGATTTCGCCCTCCGCTCCGGCCGGGAAGCCGTGCTTCAAGGCGTTGATCACCAACTCCGTCACGATCAGCCCGAGGCTCACAGCTTCGCTGGATACCGCCCCGCCAGAGCTTGCTTGCACCTTGATCGAGAGCGCCCGACGTTCGCCGATCATCGACGCTGCAAGACTGGCGCACAGCTTGGTCAGATAGGGCCCGATCTCGATCCTTTCGTTTAGCCCAGAGGCGTGCAGCTGTTGCTGCACCGTTGCCACCGACATGACGCGCTGGTGAGCATCTTGGAGGTGGAGACGCGTCTCCTCCGATTGCACGGTCCGGGCCTTGAGCAGAAGAATGCTGGCGATGATCTGAAGACTGTTGGCAACGCGGTGCTGCATCTCCTGGAGCAGAATTTCCTTTTGCTTGAAGCAGCTCGTCCTTTTCACGATCAGCCTCGCGGCGCCGAGTCACGTCCTCTATCGCCAGAAGAATGGCGGAGGCCGAACCATCTTCGTCAAACACCCGGCGGGCATTGAGCAGCATCACGCGTCGGCCGATCGACGGGAATTCGTGCTCGACCTCATAGGCCTCGACGGTGCGGCGCTTCGGAATGATGTCTTCGAGGAGCGCGCGGAGCCCGGGAATGTTCCACTGCCCGTCGCCCAGGTCGAAGACCAGCTGGCCTTCCGTCTTGCGCGGCGTCACGGCGAAAGTCCGGTAGAACGAGCGGCTCGCGGCAATCACGCGCAAGTCCGGATCGAGCACGAGAAGGGGCTCGCGTATGGCGTCGACGATGGCCTCGGCCAAGTCATGCCCATGCGCGATGGCGGCGAAAGGATTGCGTTTGGCCACGCCGGAGGATTCCCACTTTTTGCTCTATCTTCGCGTGGATTTTAGCAAACCTAGCGGCGGGATCGAGCCTGCGGATCACGCAAAAGGAAACGGCCCCAGGAAAGACCCGAGGCCGCTTCATCACTCGCCGTTACACTACGCGGCGTCGTTTAACGCTTAGAGTTTGGCGGGCGGGGTCATTTCCTTGGTCGTTGAAGCGTCGGCGCTCTGGACCCAGCCCTTGCCGCAGCCGGTCTTGAACTCGGCCGCGGAAATCTTTCCGTCCTTGTCCGTATCGACCATCTGGAAATTCACGATATACGGCACGGCCTTGTCGCCGGACAAAGTGTCACCGTCTGGCGAGGCCAGTTTCCACACGCTCTGGCATGCGGCGTCATCCAAGACCGCGCTCGGACGACCGGAAGGTTCACCGGACTGCGAGCCCTCTGGAACCGGAGCTCCAGCCGCCAGCGAAGGCATAACCGGCACTAAACAGAACCGCCATGGCGGTAAAGGTTGCGAGTTTCATTGCACGTGCTCCTAATTTGATTTGATTTGTGGGCTCGGCCGCGCGGCTGTTGGCGCGGAAGAGGACTGCCCGGCAGGTCTCAAGAGAGGGGAAACATCATCAAGGAGGGTGTCGTTCGAACGGACACATCATCGAGGACGGTGTCGTCGGACCCGGTCATCAAGCTAACTGCCTCGCGGACAGTTGGTTCCGCACTAATGCCGGGTCGCTCGAGACAGTAGCGCAGAAATCCTCGCTCTAATCCGCCGCCCGCGCCTGGGTGCGATGGCGCACGATGTCCTCGGGCTCCTGGTCGTCAATTTTTGTGAGCGCGTTGTTTGCTTGACTATGCGCGTGCAGTAACTCGTCGAGCTTCGCCTGAAGGGCCTGGGTATCGCGGTGTTCAGTGCGCTGTATGAGCAGTGTCATGAACCAAACACCTAGAGTGGCAATGCCATGCCAATCGAGCGAAGCCCGATCAAAGACGAACCAGAGCACCGTATAAACGACGAGAATGCCATAGGCCCCGGGATGAGCAGCCCATTCGCCGAGGTGCGTAAGCCACTGACAAATCCCCTGTGTTTCATTTGGCATTTATGCCCCCCGCTCATAGCGCGCCAGCGACTTCGTACCCATTTTGGCACGGATGGCGTGGTGAGAAGACAGGACCCGCGTCAGTTAGAGCCGAAGCCAAAGAGCAGGCCTATGACAATGAAAGCGAAAATAATGCCGGCAAGTCCGAAGCAGAACGTAGCGCCGGCTAGGGTGCTTGCGCAAATCCGGGCCGCCCAAGGCAGCTATGCGCTTTCGCCGCTGTTTATCGACACTCACCACATAAAGATGAAGCCCGGGTGGGCCGGACTTCTCTTTTACTCCACTTGGTACTGGGGCAATCGGCGCTGGCTGAAACGGGGGGCGGGTGGAACCGCGCCTATGCCACCACAGGGAGAACTGGCTCGCGCTGACTTAGTTCCCGGTTGCCCATAGGCGTAGCGCACAAAGGGGCACTCGCTCCGGCCGGGCGACGCCCTCATCATTCTACTCGCTATTCGTCAGCGAGAGGCGCACACTCCGAATCGACCGCGCCGCCATTACAAGGCGACCGGGTTCAATTTCATCCTTTCCATAGGAGCCATTGGGGGCACCCTCCGCCCTGGGGTCGGGCAGAAGGAGGTCACATGTGGAGTCATCAGGTAGTCCTTGAGGCCTGCCCAATCTGCGGCAAGGAAACCACTCTTGCTGGGGTGGAACCGCATCCGACTCATCCCGAAACGGAGCTCCATACATATCGATGTGTGGATTGCGGGCTGGTCAAAACCAGGTCAATTCGTTCACGGTCGGGTAGATTGCCGCGAGCGAGCGGTATAATGGCGTGGCGGTCGAACTCACTGACGGCCGGGCTAGGGTGATCGATGGACGAGCGAAGCAATCGGGATCCTAGGGAGTTGAGCCCTCGCAAAAAGGCATTTGCGCGGGAGATCCTTCGCAGACGTCGGGAAGACAAAAACGAGGGTTGGTGGCGAAAGCATGCGTGGTTGGCAACCACCGCCGCTGCGTTTAGCATCGGGGTAGCTGTCATCAGCCGATTTTGGCGCCGTCGACCGGGTGCGGCGCCACACCGTCCTTTGTGATCCAGAGAATTTTGCGTGGTGCCGTGGATGTCTGCTTCTGGCACTTAGCGGACATTGGTGATCCGCGCTGCTTCCCTCCTGCTCCCCCCAAAGGACATGGCCGGGCAGTCCGCGCAAAATTGGAGCGGGCGATAGGATTTCAACACCTGCGGAACACAGATCGTTTGCGACTGCAGCGGGTCAGCTCCCTGCTCCCCTGTCGAAGTTCCCTGTTTCGTCGCAAGAATTCCCTGTTCCTGCACGTAGGGAATTGAAACAAGATCGCTGGCAAAAACAGAGGCATATCGGCAGCCAGACGGCCCGATCGGATCATAAGTGGAGACAGGTTCGCCGATGACTGCGCCCTCCGCCAGCAACCATTGAAACCCAAGGCGTTAAGGGCGGAACTCAGCGAACGGACCTTGTCCCAGCGGTCATGTCGCCGATAAACTCGGCGTGCAACGCGTCGACCTTGGCCCCAATAGTTGCCGTAGTAAGGACGGCCATAACCGTAACCGTAGCTAGGATAGCTGTACGCACCATAGTAGCGGGGATAAGGCGGGTAGTAGGCGCCTGGGTAGGCTGGGTAACCAGCATCGTAGGCTGGGTAACCACCATCGGCTGGGTAACCACCATAGGCTGGGTAACCACCGTAGGCTGGGTAACCAGGACCGATGTAGATGCTAACGCCCTGGGCGGATGCTTCGAGAGGCAGAAACATCGCCAGGCCAAGAGCAATGGCGCTCACAAGAATGGCGGATGACTTTCTCATCGCTTAGTTCCTTTGCAAGAGCACGGTTACAGTAGCGCATGCGTGTAAAAAGCCCCCGCCCTTACTGATACCCATCATATAACAAATGTTTGTAACCCGCTTTGGATTTTGTAGGCATGGTTAGGCGTCTTCTTTGCGTCGGCTTGTGAGCGCCCTTAATCTACGAGCCATGTCCCCACGCCGTTTCCCGCCGCCCTGGTAAGTCGAGCAGACGTCTGGTGCCTTCAAGGTGCTGGACGCGTCTGGCCAAGCGCTGGCGTACATTTATGCAGGGACACACGCGATCAAGCCGACATCGCAAAGGTGCTGACCTTCGATGAGGCGCGGTGCATCGCAGTGAACGTGGCGGAGCTGCCAGAGTTGTTGGGAGCTTCAACCGATTGACTAAAAAAGGGGGGAACCGCATGAACCTTCACCGCATCCCAAGTAACCTTCATCCTTTCTGTGGTGCTCGCAGTCCTGGCACTGCTGGTGCGGTATGCAGATGTTGCCATTCCGGTGGTGAGCGGACACAGCTTTGAGACGATGCTGGTGGCCTTCTTGCTGCTTCTTGCAGGTGTCCTGTTTCGAGGTCTAAGAGCCAAAGTGACATGCGCGGTCTCAACGTCTGCTGTGGGTCTTGTGTTGATATAGTCGGGAACCTCGCGTGTCAGACGCCGACGGCAGAATAGCTTTTCGCATCGCGGCGATTTTTGGAATCAGGATTTGCGATCAGCCGGGTCACGAAATGATATTCTCCACGATGCAGTCAAAGCGCTCGCCCGAAGAGTTTTTCAACACAATCGGTCAAAAGCGGACATCATGACTGCGCGGCGAAGACTCCGCTGAGCAAAACTGGTTGGAGGGTGTCCATGTTCTATTGGGTCTATGACATTCCCGTGCTTGCTCTTGTTTTCCTGTTTGCAGTGCTGTTCGTGGGTTTGTGCTCGCTGGGCACGATCCTAGTCAGTCCCATCCTGGCCCCTTGGTTTCAAGGCGAAGTGCAACTCAACGAAGTTCTCGGAGACTATCTCCAATATTTTGGCGTGATCTACGGCCTGCTGCTCGGCTTACTTGCAGTCGCCACTTACCAAAATCATACTGACGTTGAGAAGGCGGTCGCAAGCGAGGCTTCATCGCTCGCAGCGCTCTATCGGGATATCAGCGCCTATCCCGAAACTGATCGGGGGGAATTGAAGGCACTCATCAGAGAATATACCCGCTCGACTATCGAGGATGCTTGGCCACTACAAGCAAAGGGCATAGACCCCTGGAGGGTCAACCGCGCTGCACCGCTGCATGCAAGGTTAGCCCTGGCCGAACCTCAGACCGAGGGGCACAAGGCCCTTCACAATGCGGCGCTCCGGCAATTTAATGATTTTTTTGAGGCGCGCCGGTTGCGCCTTTTCTATGTGACGGCCGGGATCCCACCAATCATGTGGTACACGGTGGCGGCTGGAGCCTTGATCAACATGTTCCTGATTTGGATGTTTGACCTACGGCTACGAACGCATTTGTTGCTCGGCGGAGCGATCTCGTTCTTCACAGGCACTATGATCTGTTTGATCGTCCTGCTCGACAATCCTTATCGGGGCACAGTTGGTGTATCGCCATACGCCTTCGAGTTGATTTATGGGCAAATGATGAGTGAGTAGAAGAAGGTCCACTTCGGGTTCGAATCCCACCCTCTCCGCCAATACGTCGTTGGGTGAGGAGAAGAGCGCCGGCGAGCTGATGCGACCGGCGCAAATTCAAACGCGACCCTATGTCCAAGTTTCTGCCATGCGATTTCTCCTGGTAGCCGATCTCCACTATTCGCTGCCGCAGTTCGACTGGGTCCTCGACTATGCGGCCGACTTCGACGTGGTGGTCATGGCCGGTGACCATCTCGACCTCGCCTCACTGGTCGACGGTCGTGCCCAGAGCGTGGTGGTGCGCAAATATTTCGAGCGGCTGCGGACGAAAACCCGCGTTCTGATCTGTTCCGGCAATCACGATCTCGACGCCAAGAACGAGGCCGGTGAGAAGTTCGCGAAATGGCTGTCAGGCTTCGCAGCCCGAGGGAGTCCTGTCGGATGGAGAGTCCATCGTCATCGACGGGACGCTCTTCACCGCCTGCCCCTGGTGGGATGGTCCAATCGTCAAGGCCGGTATCGGCGCGCAGCTCGCCGAGGCCTCCACCAAGCGGCCCGAACGGTGGATCTGGCTCCACCATGCTCCGCCGGCCAAGTCTCCCACCAGTTGGGGCGGCGACCGGTATTTCGGCGATGTCGAACTTAGAGAGTGGATCGAGCAATACCGGCCGGACATGGTTCTCTCCGGCCACGTGCATCAGTCGCCGTTCGTCAAGGACGGCTCATGGGTCGATCAGATCGGGCCGACCTGGGTGTCGCCTCTGCACCTCGACGCTGCCCTCGGCCAGAACGTAGAGCCGCCCGGACGTCTCGCCCTCGGACAGCAGCACTGTACCGGCAGCGAATTGCTTCCGCGGAACGCCGGCGCATTTTTCCAAGATTAAGGCCATCGCCCCTCTTCTGTACCCGGCCGCAAAGCCAGCCCTACAGCTTGCCGCGTTTGCACCTCAATCCATTCCAGTACCGGATAAGTGCAGCACTAGACCCCATCAGATATCTCGCGCAGCAGGCAATAGGCTCGACACATTCCATTATGCGCTAGCTTATTTTGGCGCGTGGTTCAATCTATGCAAGAGCAGCAGTTTGCAGCGGGATTGGCCCCGGGGACCAGCCCAGTCTTATGGCGATACTGGTGGCGGCGCGACAAGGGCGGGCCGAAGGCGCTTTGGGTCAGAAGCGGACACAGTGCATCTTGTCGAGTTCGTCCGCTGTGGGTGTAAACGGACATGGCCCGGTGACGAGAGTTGCAAACCAAATTGCAAACCAACCACGCAGCACGGCAAGGCACCAGGCATAACAAGGCAAGATGATCGGAGCATAAATGCCGAACCAGAGCACACGCTTAGCTACGACGCGGCACGGGCGGGCATGAGAATCTTAGAACTCGAAAGCCGTTGTGCGGTTATCCGCACCGTGGGTTCGAATCCCACCCTCTCCGCCAATTCCGATCAATGAACGTGGTGGGATAGCGGCGCATTTGCAAACGCGCTGCAAACGTTTCAGCGAGAGCCTATCCAAGTCCGCCTTGAGCCCATGAACGGACGTCTGCCACTCTGCAGGTCCGCTAAGTGCCAAAAGCGGACATCCGACTTGCTCTCCAGTCGGACCCTAGCCATCAATCCGACCTAAGAGAGACGCGGACCGCTGAGCGCCGATTTATCCACCAAATAGACGTCTGAAAAGTCCGCCTCGTCTTCGCCGCTCAGGAAAGGAGTCCGCGTAGTAATTTTCGTACCGCGATTTGGCTCTGGTTTTATTTGCCACTTTTCCTTCACCCCCCGGAGTGCTGCCGGCTAACACCACCTGCGTGTTCTTCACACCGGTTTTTTCGATCAGTGCGAAAAGCGTGGCCGCATTTTTGGGTGAGAGCCGCACACAGCCATGCGAGGCGGGTTTGCCGAGGCGTTTCACCTCGAGGGTGCCATGAATAGCGTGGCCGTCTCGGGTGAAGAACACAGCGTGGGGCATGGGCGCATTGTCCCACTGTCTGCTGTACCAGATCTTGTTCATCGATCTGGCGGTGTAAGTTCCCGATGGCGTTGTGTAACCCCGAAGACCTGTTGAAACAGGCCACTCATATTGTTGCACCCCATCCAACGAAACGGTCATTTTCTGACTGGCTTTGTCGATGTTGATGAGGACCGTGGACGTAATTGGGCCGGTCTCTTCCGAAGCACTCTGGCTCGTTGTTTCTGGGGTCTCGGGCACTGCCGCGGCAGATAGAGACGCTGCTCCACAGACATTGGCATTGTCATCCCAGGCCATGCCGGCCTTGCCGCAGTCAGCGCGCGTTAAAGGCTGGGGGATAACATCTTCGGCCAGCACCTGATGTGCGAAAAGGTTGCCGATCAGCAGGACACTCAACGCCACCAGTCTCATGTGCTCATCCCCTCAAGAGCCGCCTCCGCCAGCGGGATCTGCGGCCGCTTAAGAATGCCAGTAAAGCGTGACAAGGTTGTTAACTTCGGCACCGGCGTCCTGGTTCGCGCGCCGCGCGGAAGGCTAGCATTCCTTCATCGAGGCTATGGCCTTTTTTCGCTTGTTGCGACTAACGTTAGTCGTAAGCCTACGCCGATCCTGTCATCTTGGCGTTGTAGGCCGCGACGACGACCTCGTCCGGGCAGCCGGTCATCTTTGCATTGTGCTCGGCGATCTCGGCCAGCTCTCGCTTGGTCGATGGCGTGCGTGCAGGGCATGGGAGTATCGGCAGCCCAGCCAGCCCTCGCTCGTAAGCTGCCGGCACCCATTCAGCGCCACCCCAATACGCGGCAGCTCCACCGCCGATGTGCATCGCGTGCGCGCCCATGTACCCAAGCCCGGCGCCGACGCCTGTAGCGCCAGCTGCTACCGATGCCTGGATGAATGAGGCCATGCACACCCGATCATCGGGATCGCGCATGTCCAAGATGTGGTGCGTCACTGGGTGCAACTAGGTAGAGGTCGGCCGCACCGCCAAGATCGTGCCGATGTGTGCCTGTGCGGTTTTGCCCCTGTGTGGGCTGGCCGCCTGAGAAGACGTACACGCGCAGACCTGACTGCCTTGAGGCTGTGAGCAGGATCCGCCTCGTCGTCTCGTTGATGGGCAGCTTGCGTGTTGCCCCTGATGTGGTCTGCTTTTCTACGATGCTTTCTGGAACAAACGGATTAACGTCATTCGCGCTAACGTCGCATGGCGCAATAGCCACCGCCGCCAGCAGTAAGCTGGCGATAAGTCGCATTCGGGACCCCTCCCGGCTGTTGCTCCTTCAATTCCAGTTCTCCCCGTGGCCGCGTGATGCGGCCATGATGAGGCTATTTCTGGGCAATTACTCGAACGTCTCGTAAGGCCGTGCGGGCGAGTCGGCTGTGGCCGGTCGGGAAGATGATCGTCCCTGCTTAGATCGCCTGCACGACTGCGGCCTAAGTGCACCGGGCCGCACCTGACTGAATTGAATAACGGCCGCTCTAATTTAATCGACCTGGGAACAGCCTCGGGGTTAGGCCGGAAGCGGAACTCACGATGTCAGCGTCTGAAGTCCGCCAAGTGCCATTAGCGGACATTGCTGTTAGGACGCGCGAGTCCTTGTTAGCGGGTTTTCGCTGCGCGCGAGCTGGCGCTGGTCGGGACGCAAGCGCCCGTGATTGTTATGACCTGGGCGAGGAAGGCGCGAGCATGCTACAGAAGCACACCCCGTACGGCGGTGGGCGCGCCGCGTATCGGGGGAAGGTTCAATATTTGAAGTCTGCATTTGGGGGCTTGCGGGAAAGTCGCATGACAAAGACATCAGGCACGTTAGGAACGAGAACAAAGAAGGCCGCGGAGAGAAAACGCCCGGCAAAGCGCGTCAAGGTCTCTCTCAGAGCCCGCGCAGAAGATGCGATCGATGGGTGCGCCGTCGGAATCCTTAAAAGTGAAACGACGGCCGATATCGAGCTGCCGCCCGCAAAAGGTGGTGTCGGACGAAGAGGCCAACGAAGCTCTAAAAAATAGATAGCGATTGGGGCCGTTGAGGATCGACAAATTGCCCTTTTCCCTGACCTGGATGCCGCGTGTCTTGTTGGATGCCGGCCTTAAAGTGGCTGAACAGCCTGGCTGGCGGAGCCGCGGACGCGGTGATGTCGGAGCGATCAAGGGCGTCATCTGTCATCACACCGGTGGGCCACTGAGCGGCAATATGCCTAGTCTGGGAGTAGTCACGAACGGGCGACCGGACCTCCCCGGCCCGCTCGCCCAGCTTTGTTTGGGACGCGATGGCACGATGTATGTAGTCGCGGCCGGGCGATGCAATCACGCGGGAACCGGCGATTGGCAGGGCTTCACACGCGGCAATACTAACTTCATTGGCATCGAGGCCGAGAACACCGGGTTCACGAGCGGACCGAAAGCAGATCCCTGGCCGGCGGTTCAGATGGATGCCTATCGCCGCGGCGTGGCGGCAATACTGAAGAAAATAAGGGTTAATGCAATTATGGTGTGTGGGCACAAGGAATACGCACTGCCGCCAGGTCGCAAGATTGACCCCACCTTCGACATGAATGATTTTCGCTTACAAGTCGCCGCGATAATGGCCGGGACGGCACCGCTCCCCTACGTGATTCCCGTGATAGACGCCGAGGGTCGCAAGACACTACGACGAGGCGCGAGGGGTAACCAGGTCAAGCAAGTACAGACCAAGGTGGGCGTCACAGCGAGTGGCACCTTCAATGCTGTGACCGAAGCCGCCGTCAGGCGTTTCCAGCGCGATCACAGACTGGTTCCGGATGGCATCGTCGGACCCCGAACATGGGCTACGCTTTCTACCCGTTCTGCCTAGCGGCACGCATCCACTAGGTTTTACAGCCGATCAAATCCGCTTTGAGTCAAAAGCAGACGTTGCACTGAAGCGTGCTTTGGTCTCCTTGGCGCCAATAGCGGACAATCAATCGACACCCCTGAATCCGGTCAATCAGCGAGCCCATCAATCGAACGCTCGCGCCGCTCAAGGAGCTGATCGTCACGACTACCGGCGGGGTACCTTTCTTTATGGAAGAGACCGTTCAAGCGCTTTTCGCCGCTGGCCGATCAGCTGGTTTTGCCGGTTTCCATATGGCTCATCTGCTCTTTGCCAGTCTTCTCTAACTCCGCTTCCGTTTGGCCGAGATCGGCTTTAGGTGGTTCACGTCGCATTGTGTCTTTTGTCGGCTTAGGTTCTTCCACGGCACATCTGCCAGCAAAAAGGCAACAGATTGATCGCAGCAGGTTCATGCGTCCATCCTCCGAGACCATCAATCATCTAATAGGGCAACCTATGCTACTCGCATCGGGTTCCCGATTCTCCGACAGCTGTCCGGATTTGATTCGTAGCTTGAATGTCCGCTTTGGGTCATAAGGGGACATAGTGACGAGCCCGCGCCATGCCCGCGGACGTTGAACGGCGCATGCAAGCCAGCATTGGGCTGTCGGTTTATAAGTACACGCCCTAGTTCCGTGTACGCAGCCCCCCGAAGCTCCATCGTCTTGGTCGCATGGGCGCCAAAAACGGGTTGGGCGGTGGCTCCTGGGCTTTTCGCTTCGCTTCACTTGCGATTACTGCCGCTCGCTCTCTTTTTTCTGCCACACGGGCGAGCAGACGAAACCAATCTGCTTTCCTGGCAAAGGCGGCTCTGGCGTGTGCGGGAAGTCTTCCATCGGCCGCTGCTGTCTCGTAAGCCAAAGCAATCTGGGAGTGCTGTGCTGCCTTGAGCGACATTCAGGCAGGATGCCGCTTGGACCTTAAACTAAGCCTTAAATTCGGCCCCCACGCCTTTTGCAAACGAAAGGCCGCTGCCCGGTTTGGTAGGGTGTTCCCAGATACGAGATGGGTAAGTAGCGGGTAGGCAACGTCCGCTTTGCCCCAGGAAGCGGAAATTCGTCGGTGCATCGAGCCTGTCTGCTTAGTGCCATAAGCGGAACTTCAGCCAAATTCAGTCGGCGCCCGATTACTTCACACGCTTCACAGGGTCAATGCCATTTAGGATTTCCATCGTCGGCCAGTTAGAGGCGCATCAATAGGTTGATTGGCGCGCCCTCGCGACCGGCAACCAATTCGAGCAACGGCCTTGTTAATGTCACATAAGGCGCGCATACTTAAATAATCACCAGTAAGGGCACCCCCACAGGCACTGGTGGCTGAGAGAGGTAGGTCGCGCTCCCGCCTGCAAAGGAGGGACCCCGATGACATCTCAAAATCCCCGAACGGCTATATACGAACCTAAGACGCTTGCAGCGATGGACCAGGCGTTCTCCGCCATTTGGAGCGTCGTAAGGGCGGACGACCCCTTCCGCGATTATGCCGACGATAGCGAGTTGAGGCTTGCCATCGGACAGAAGCTTTTGAACCTTGTGGCGAATGGAGTGACCGACCCTAGTCGGCTTCGATACCTCACCTTGGGGAGCCTGGTTCTGCCATGTCACTGATGAACGCAGTGTCCCTCTCGATTCCAAGCTGAACAGTCACATTTCTTCCAATGCCCTCAGCAGCCATTCGAGTGCTCTCTCGGCCGTGAGCCCGCTCCCGCCTACAATTGCGGAGAGCCTGTCGTGAGATATTGCATTGCTGGGTATTCCTACCCCGAAGTGTGGTGCCTCAGAACCCGCACGTGACATTGGGCCATTATGGTGAGCCAGTCTTTGGGGTCTCTGGACATCGAACCGCGTCTCTCCTCAAACAGCACGGCAAGACGTGGACGAACCACACGGCGGCCACTGAGCCGATGCCACAGCCGGTGACTGTCCGGGCCCCGGGGCAGCTTGATAACTAGCAGGTGGCCGAGACTATGCGCCGGGCAAAAAGAAGAACGTGAGGCCGAAGATCAAGTAGACGGCAAGGAGTTGCAAGCCCTTTAGCCAATCGGACCGTCCGTCGCCGGCGACCTGAGCGGTGATTATCGCGGCCAGAAGAACCATCAGCACGAGTTCAGTCGGGAAGGCTAGGTCCATCGGTGCAGGACCAAGAAAAAGGCTCGCAAATACTAGGACCGGCGCGACGAAAAGTGCCACTTGCACACTCGACCCGACCGCAATCGAAAGCGATAAGTCCATGCGGTCCCTCATAGCCGCGCTAACGGCTGTCGCGTGTTCGGCAGCATTTCCCAGGATCGCCACCACAAAGACTCCAACGAATACATTGCTGAGACCGAACTCGTGCGCGGTAGGCTCGATTGCACCGACCATGATCTCGCTGATCCAGGCAATTGCTGCCGTCGCGGCAGCAAGCACAAACGCAGCCCGGGCGACCGACCCTTCTGTCTCGCCTTTCTCTTCCTGATAGGGTCCAGCGAATAATGCGGAATGCGTGACGAGCACGAACACCAGGTAGAGCAAATAGACCAGAAGGAGTACTACGGAAATCGAGACACTTAGTTTGCCGAGCCCCTGTTCAGTCGCACCCGCCGCGGCTTGAAAAGCAGCAGGTAGGACCAAACCGATTGCCGCGAGCAAGAGCATCGTGGCTTGAGAACGGGCCCCAGACGCATTGAAATGTTGCTCGGAACGACGGAATCCGCCAGCGAGCATGGCAGCGCCAAGCACCAATAGTATGTTCCCTACGATTGAACCTGCGATGGAGGCCTTGACGACGTCGTGAAGCCCAGCGCGCAGCGCGGCCAGCGCAATTATGAGTTCAGCGGCGTTGCCGAAGGTGGCGTTGAGAAGTCCTCCCACCCCCTCGCCCATTCGTTCCGCGAGTTGTTCTGTTGCCCGGCCCATCCACCCTGCTAAAGGTAGGATAGCAAGGGCGGATGTTACGAACACAAGGAGGTATCGCTCGGGAGCCAAGAATTCCAGGCCGATAGAGATGGGCACGAAGATGAGAAGCCAGTTCATCGCAACCTGCCCCCTTCTTAGTTGGCGGTACGATCAGTCCTACTGTTTGGCTGCGTGCTTCTGCACGTAGCTTCTAACAGCCGCCTCAATGGTTGGAAAGAATGACGCTTCACCAATCTGGGCAACGAGTCCGAAGCGCTTGAGCTTGTCCTTTACGGGATCCTTCAACTCGGCGAAGGACAATTCGATTCCCTTGGCATGCAAAGTCTCGTCGAGTTCAACAAGCGCATCGGCTGCGGTGACGTCCACGCTTGTGACGGGTTCCGCCGCAACAACGAACCAACGCACTACGCTATGGGAGCGGGCTACCGCATCCAAAACACGCTCCTTGAACAACTCCGCATTTGCAAAAAAGAGAGGTGCATCCCAACGGAAGAGGACGAGACCGGGGATCTGTTGAGCGGCTGGATAGCGTGTGATGTCGTGATAGCCCTCAACCTCTTCGGGACGACCCAAGATAGCAGAGTGGGGGCGCCAACCATCCCACAAAAATTCGATGATCGCGAGCACAACTGCCAAGCCAATTCCTGGAATAGCGCCAAAGACTGCAACGCCCAAGAAGCAGACGATCGACAGCCAAAATTCCCAGGGCTGGATGCGAAAAATTCGAATGAGGTCGGTGATCTCGAACAAACCTATTGCTGAGGCGATTACCACCGCAGCTAAAGCAGCAGAAGGCAAGTTTTGCAGTAAGATTTCGGCGCGACCAATAAAAGCAGGGCAACGCTCAACGCGCCGACCACTCCGGTTAACTGCGTTCGCGCCCCTGCAGCTTCCGCCACGGGAGTGCGTGAGGAGCTGCTGCTGATGGGAAAGCCCTGAAAAAATCCGGCAGCCAGGTTGGCGGCTCCGAGTCCCACCATTTCTTGGTTGGGATCGACATTCGTGCGCGTTCGAGCGGCGTAGACGCGCGAAAGGACACTCGTGTCAGCGAACGACACGAGGGCGACCGCCAGGCCTCCAATCACGACCGGACCGATATCGGCATAGGACATCCACGGGATAGTGAAGGTAGGCAGACCTTGGGGAAGCGGACCCAAGACGGACAAGTTGGCACTTGCAGCTAAGCCCAATAAGCCAACGATTGCGGTGGCGCCCAGCACTGCAATTAATATCGCGGGCACGCGCGAGCTGTTCTTCAGTGCAAGAATGGCGGCCAACGTGCCCGCGCCAACCGCAAATGCAATCCAATTGGCTTCTCCGTCCAAGATCGCTTGCGCTATCGCCCATAGCTCTCGCAATGGTCCATCGCCTTCTATCGAGAAGCCGAAAAGCTTGGGAAGTTGGCTAATTAGAACCGTCAGCGCTATTCCGTTCATGTATCCGTAGCGGATCGGCTTCGAGAGCAACTCGGTTATGAAGCCCAGCCGAGCTAGCCCTGCAACAATGCAGACGACTCCCGAAACGATTGCCATCATGCTGGCGATCGCAACGGCACGAACGGGGTCTCCGATTGAGAGTGGAAGGACGACGGCGAGAATGAGTGGGGCAAGCGATGAGTCCGGCCCCAACACTAAGATGCGACTGGGCCCGAACAGCGCATAAGCTAGTAACGGTACAATCGTCGCATAGAGACCATAGATACCCGGCACACCCGATGCGACGGCATAGGCAATACCGACCGGTACCAACATCGTTGCCAACACCAACCCGGCAACGATGTCATGGCGTAGCCACTCTGCTTGGTACTCGCGCAGAGTGACCAGCCCAGGTAACCATCGTGTCCATTTCATTTCGAGCAGCTTTTTTCGCGGCCTTTAGAACGGCTATACGGCGCGTCGTCGTGTAGAATATGCGTGGTGATACGCACCGTCTACGGAGCCTCTGCGGCCCTGTTCAGCAACTTGGACAACAGGTCACTGGGTCAGCCGCTGGTTACTCGATAGGCATGGGTTGGCTGAGTGAGGACGATGGAGCTCACGAATCCCGAGCACTAGATCGAGCAAAACCAATGTTTTTCCGCTTAAGTATGGCGGCTGGGCTTATCGCCGCTACCGTCGTTATCCAAGCCCTGTTCATGACCGTTGGCTTGAACAAGTTCAAGCGAATCGAAGAGCGCAGGCCTGGGGCCATGGCTCGCAAGCCTGCTACCACGACAGTGATATGGATCCTCTTTCTGCTAATTCCGATTGTTCTCGACGTCACACTATGGGCAACGTTCTATTACGTGGGCGGCGCATTACCGAGCTTTGAGGAGGCACTCTATTTTTCGACTGTCACCTTCACGACTGTCGGATACGGGGACATCGTTCTCGACCGCGAGTGGCGCCAATTGGCGAGCTTCGAAGCTGTCAATGGTTGGATCATCTTCGGCTGGGCGACGGCACTAATAATGGCAGTCATTCAGCGCCTGTATTTCACCAAATGAATTCGGAAAAGATTCTTCGTGAAGACGCCCCTGGTCGAAAAGCAGATCCCCGAGCAGGCCAGAGAGCTCGGCATCAGCGAGGAGCGCGTCGTCAAGGAGATCATGCTCGCCGAGACCGTGGACCACGAATTCACGACGGTGGAGGATATTGCCGAGCCTTCCTCGCCGCTTTCGAGACGAATGCACTGACCGGCCAATCGATCGTCATAAGTCATGGCTGGCACATGGCTTAAGCGTGTTGCTTCGCACCCCCGCTTAATTTGAACGAGGGGAGGTCCCATGGCATGAATGTGCTCACAATCTGTGGCTCGCTGCGCAAAGGCTCCTACAACGCCATGGTTCAGAGGGCATTGCCACCACTGGCCAGCGCAATCCGTGCGCTAGCGCCGGACAATGGCATAATCGCGGAGCACGTTGGCTTCCAACTGCATCTCGCCCAGACGGTGTTTGAGCACGTCGCCGATGCTGATGATGCCGATAAGCTGATCGCCATTCTTGACGGGCAGGTGGCGGATGCGCCTCTGCGTCATGACGCCCATAATGTCGACGATGGTGTCCTCCGGCGAGCAGACGACAACTACTTTAGTCATCAGCTTCTCCACGGCGACGCTCGGCAACTTGCTTCCATGCGCAGCTAAGCCATAAGCGAGATCGCGCTCGGAGATGATGCCGTCGATCGAGCTGCCGTCATGGCTAACGATCGCGGCGCCGATGCGCGCCGCTCGGAGTTGCTCGGCGAGCTCGAGCGCCGTCTCGTCCGGCCGCACCGTTTTTACGGTGGTACCCTTGCTTCGCAAAATGTCAGCTACAGTCATGACTACTCTCCTGGCGGGACCTGCCTTCAAGCAAACAATGCGTGGTGCGGCTCGGTGGGCCCGCGGCACGAGCTTAGGCTGACAGAAACCGGTGTCAAGGCGACCTGACGACGGCCCTTACTGCCGGCGCCGGCGCTGCAAAAGGTCAGCGAAATGGGTGACGCGCGCCGCCCCGAGCCAGAGCGCGATCGAGGTGCAGATCTGTCCGGTCAAAGCGTCTTTGAGCGCAAGGACAGACACATACCCGGAAGTGGCGCGAGCCACATCGACCGCCGCAAGGCCTCGATTGGTCCAACGTCAATAGGCAATGAGCGCCGCCGCTTCGACCACCACGAACACGAGGATCAACGTTCAATAGCGAACGCTGGACAATCGAGCTGGGGCTCAAGATTCCTGACTAACGCGCCCAACTATTTCATCGTGATCGCTAGCCCGCTCAGGTCGGCGTTCGCTATCAGCCTTGTTTGTTTCAGCAGCAGATCGCGCGATGTTTTTATTATTTCTTCATGCTCGTCGTCGTTATCAGGTACAGAACCAAGGCCACCGCACGTCCGGCATTGGCGTTCATCGTCCGTATCTTTGTCAACGACACCATCGCCATTGCAGTCTGGACAAGTTTTCATGTGTGTGTGTGTACCTCGAAGTCAATGCATAGCTAGGCTGTCGATCATAATGGCATAGCTGAGCCATTACGGGGAGTGTCCGCCTTACCCCAAAAGCGGATGTGCTGCGAGCTCGGCCTGCGAGCTGATCGCGTGGCGGTGTTCCATGGCGAATGGTGTCAAGGCGAAACCGGGAAATTAGAGACGATGACACACCCGTCAGATCGAGCTATCTCTGCAGCCGCAACCACAAACAGTTTCGCGATGTCTATCCGGTTGCTGCAAACGACCACTAGCGCGGATCGTTCATCGCGCTGCGTGGCGACCCGTCAGACAAGGTGCCAGGGGCACCCGGCGTAGGCGCGACCGGGCCGCTAATTTGCTGCAAAGATATGGCAGCTTAGAAGCTGCGCTTGCAGCTGGCCGCTTCCCCGCGATGGCGGACAGCCTGAGGCTTTATCGCTCTATCGCCACGATGAACAAGCGAGCTCCGCTGCCGAGCCTTCGCACTCAGACGCCAACTTGGCACAAGGCGGCCGCACCGACCATTTTGCTGGATATAGCCGTCACAAACGAAGCTGAACTCACCTTTGTCCATGCGCTCAGTCTTCGAACTCCGGAAGTGATCGCATTTGCGCCTTCGGCGGATGCCATTCTTCAGGTCATAGAAGTAGCCGTAGATCGCCACCGAGCCGGGAACAAGTGGATGTGACCCAATACGCCGGACATTGAAGATCACGCTTTCGGTCTGACTTTCGATGTTCAGCCAGTCGATGAAGTCACCTTCCGAGAAACCCGGGCCGCGCCCGACATCGTGCCAGCCGTCCGCTCTGGGCTCTGCAGTGTCGAGGCTCTGTCTCAGGAGCGCGCGCGCATAACTTCGTCAGTGAACGTCTCCATGCCGCAGTCCATGTGGTGGATTACGAACCACTCATCGGTGCCGAGCAGCTTGTGGGAGGTAATAAGTGAATGGATCGCCTCATCGCTGGCCCTAAAGACGAGGCGGGAGACTGAAGGCTGTCTGGGCGCTACGCAATTGCGACCTCGTTCTGCCACGGGCGAGCCAGGCGACGGCAACACCAAGGGAGCGTGTCGGTTAGCTTCCAGAGCTTCGGCAGCGCTCAGCTTGCCGCGTTCTATAAGCTTGGCAGCAACGCGCTCGATGGGTATCTTCCAGAGTGCACCTGCTCAGTCGCCCTCACCCGGCTTGGCCGAAAAGTACTTGTCGAATTTCCCGGTCTCGTCCCAGTAAGCCCGGGCGTCCTTGGGCATGTCCTTTTTGGCCGTGATGTTCGGCCACTTCTGTGCGTATTCGCGGTTGAGCTCGAGCCACTTCTCGAGGTCAGGCTCGGTGTCCGGCTTGATAGCGTCGACCGGGCACTCGGGCACGCACACCCCGCAGTCGATGCACTCGTCGGGGTGGATGACGAGCATGTTCTCGCCTTCGTAGAAGCAGTTGACGGGACACACCGCGACGCAATCGGTGGTCTTGCACTTGATGCACTTCTCATCGACGACGTAGGTCATAGTCCGTTCCATTTTTGAAGGAAGGCTTGGCATACCGTCGCTATCGTCGCAAGTCGGTCTCGGCCGCGCCGAGCCTTTGGCCATAATTTAGGGAAGCGGACGCTTGGACCGTGGGTCAGTTTAGATCTGTGCCGCGGCTAGCGCCTTCTTCGCATCGATACGGATTTCCTCCAATTCAGCAAGTGCATCGTCCACAAACTCATCGCTTTCAGCTTCGGTCGTCAGGTGCGCTGAGATTGCAAGATCCGGAGCCCAACTTAGGACGCTCGACTTCACGCAGATTGGGACGTAGGCGGCAGCTACATGGCATAGTGGTCACCGACAGTCGCTAAGTGCGCGAATTCTCGAAGCGTAAGAGCATGCGGTCAATTCTTTGCTTGGCCTCGGCCACCGCGTGTTCCTTTTGCGGCGTCAAGGTGCTCAAGGTCGAACTCGAAAATAGGGGCAAGTCGGCGCGCGTGGCGTAGATGCTTACGCACCACTGCGACCACTGACGCTTAGGCACGATCTCGTATCCGCGATATCGGTGGGTGTGAGTTGTAGTCATCCGCGTGTGGCCTCGCAAAACCAGCAGGCCCCCGATTAGATGCTAACGCCGCTGCAGAGACAGGGTTCAAAATATATTTGCAACCTGCTTGGCAAACCCCAAGTATAGGTATTGCTGACCACTTGGACGCCAGTGACGTGTCGCCGTAATAAGAGTTTTGTGGCTAGACACTCCTACCGAGCCAGTTAGGATTTGTTATGAGCGTGCAGAACGGCGCTAAACCGGTTGACGCTGTTGATGTCGAGGCGACCTGGAATGGCCTCACGTCAAGCCCTCGCTCGCAGCTCGTCGATGTGCGCACGCGCGCGGAATGGACCTATGTAGGGATTCCGGACCTCGGCCCTCTCGGTAAACGGGCTGTCCTCGTGGAGTGGCAGACCTTTCCCGATCAGGCCGTGGACCCGCGCTTCGCTGAACGTCTGGCCGGTGAGCTAAAGGCGCTTGGCATCCAGCTGGACGACGACCTCTTCTTCATTTGCCGTTCGGGGAGCCGAAGCCTGGCTGCAGCCAAGGCGATGGCAGCGGTGGGGTACCGCGCTTGTCACAACGTTGCCGGCGGTTTTGAAGGACCGCTCGACGACGAGAGACATCGTGGCTCCGCCGGGGGTTGGAAGGCGGCTGGCCTTCCCTGGCAACAGGGCTAATGGTCATCTAGAACGAGGCTGTTGCCCCGCAATCTGAGCATGGGCTCACTGTCTGCTCATGGCTCCTTGCCGACCAGCATCGGCACGTCGCTGCTAAGTCAGGCTTTGTGCCAAATGCCGGGAACGGCCAATGCGTCGCAAGAGGTGCCTCCGATCCGGCGCGAGCCTTGGCGCGTCCAGCATTAGGCAGCGAAGGCACTAAGCTGCGTTAGCGCTAGGGCTAACATTGCGACGAACCCTGTAATTGCGGGGCTTAACTTCAACGTGGCAATTCCCACTCACCACTCTTTAGCTGGCTTCATCACTCAGCTGCCCATTCCCCAGCCTTCGGGAGCGCCCCATCCGAGCTAGCCACGGCAATCAAATGGCCGGCTCGTCACCGGGTTTTCTTTGGAACGGCGCTTTGGCTGGGCTTCTCCGGCAGAGCGGTTGAAGCAAATGGCGAAGCCGTCGGCACGACCTTTTTCTTGTTTGCCTTCGGTTTCTTCTTCTCGCGATTGCTTCTTTTTTGGCCTTTCGCCACTGTGTCCTCCTATGACGATGCTGATGCAGCTATGCGACCCGTCAGAGATGCTTCCTGCCCGAACTCAGTAATCCATGCCGCCCATACCGCCACCCGGCATGGCCGGAGAGCCCGAATCCTTCTTCGGTCTTTCGGCAACCATCGCTTCCGTTGTCACCAGGAGGCCAGCTACCGAACTCGCGTCCTGTAAGGCGACCCTCACGACCTTGGCCGGGTCGATAATGCCCTTCCCGATCAGGTCGCCATATTCGCCGGTTTGGGCATCAAAACCGAAGGACGGCGACTTATGGTCGGTCACCTTGCCGACCACAATCGAACCCTCGACGCCAGCATTCTCGGCAATCTGGCGGATCGGCGCCTGCAGCGCCCGGCGGATGATGTTGACGCCGGCTTCCTGGTCTTCATTGTCGCCTTTGACCTTTAGGGATTTCGCGGCCCATAGCAGAGCGACACCGCCGCCGGGTACGATGCCCTCCTCGACCGCAGCCCGCGTCGCGTTCAGCGCGTCGTCGACACGGTCTTTCCTCTCCTTCACCTCGATTTCACTTGAACCCCCGACCTTGATCACGGCAACGCCGCCCGCAAGCTTTGCAAGCCGCTCCTGCAGCTTCTCCTTGTCGTAGTCGGAGCTGGTGTCCTCGATCTGCTGCTTAATCTGGGCAATGCGGGCCTCGATATCAGTCTTCTTGCCCGCGCCGTGGATAATAGTGGTGTCGTCCTTGGTGATGGTCACGCGTTTGGCGCGGCCAAGCATGTCGATGGTCACGTTCTCGAGTTTGATGCCGAGATCCTCGGAGATGAGCTCACCCCCGGTGAGCACGGCGATATCCTGCAGCATGGCTTTGCGCCGGTCGCCAAATCCGGGGGCCTTGACGGCCGCGACCTTTAAGCCGCCGCGGAGCTTGTTGACCACGAGGGTCGCGAGCGCCTCGCCCTCGACGTCCTCGGCGATCACCAAGAGCGGCTTGCCGGCTTGGACGACCGCCTCAAGCAGCGGTAGCAGCGACTGCATATTCGAGAGTTTCTTCTCGTAGATGAGGATGTATGGGCTCTCGAGCTCGGCCATCATCTTTTCGGCATTGGTGATGAAGTAGGGCGAGATATAGCCGCGATCGAACTGCATGCCCTCGACCACTTCGAGCTCGCTCTCGAAGCTCTTCGCCTCCTCCACCGTTATCACGCCTTCATTGCCGACTTTCTGCATGGCCTTGGCGATCATGTCGCCGATAGCCTTCTCGCCATTGGCGGCGACCGTGCCGACCTGGGCGATCTCCTCCGACGACTTGACCTTCTTGGCCTGCCGCGCAATGTCCTTGACGACCTCGTCCACTGCCAGATCGATGCCGCGCTTCAGGTCCATCGGATTCATACCGGCTGCAACCAGCTTGATTCCTTCCTTCACAATCGCCTGAGCCAGCACTGTCGCGGTGGTGGTGCCATCGCCGGCGATGTCGCTGGTCTTCGATGCCACTTCGCGCAGCATTTGCGCGCCCATATTCTCGAACCTATCCTCGAGTTCGATCTCCTTGGCGACGGTGACTCCGTCCTTGGTGACGCGCGGCGCGCCGTAGCTCTTCTCTAGGACGACGTTGCGGCCCTTGGGCCCGAGCGTCACCCGGACAGCGTTGGAGAGGACATCGACGCCATGCAGCATCTTGTCACGAGCGTCGGTGGAGAATTTGACGTCCTTGGCGGCCATTTTGAGTCTCCTAAAATGAACTGATGGAAGGCTACGGCGAGACTATGCGACCTTCCTGCTGGCCTTGGCGCCTTCGAGCACCCCCATGACGTCGGATTCCTTCATGATGAGGAGTTCTTCGCCGTCGATCTTCACTTCTGTGCCCGACCATTTGCCGAACAACACTCGATCGCCCGCCTTGAGATCGATGGGGATGAGTTTGCCAGCTTCGTCGCGCGCGCCAGGACCAACGGCGACGACCTCGCCTTCCTGCGGCTTTTCCTTGGCGGTGTCGGGAATGATGATCCCGGACTTCGTCTTCTCTTCGCCTTCAAGGCGGCGAATAACGACGCGGTCATGTAGCGGCTTGAATTTCATGGGGTTCTCTCTCGGGATGTGAGCTCGGGTGGAGCGGCTTTTGGCACTCGTCGAAGAAGAGTGCTAGTCCCTATAATTGGGCGCGCGCGAGCGAGAAAGCAAGCGGCGCGCTCTGCAGGAGCATTTCAGCGGCTGATCGGCATCCGGGACTCCTTAAGCCCGTTGCATGGCTCGCTATTAACCACATCTAACGCTCAAACCATCACGGCTGCACGTCCGCTGCTTTCACGCGGTTAGAGGTCTAAGCTGGCCTGGCCGGCCGCGGTTACGCGGAACGAGAGTCGCTGCTATGCGAATTGAATTGCGGGTTGACCGGAATGGCCAGACAATTTTCCGAGCTGAGTGTGATACCGAAAGGGGTAGCAGCTTTGCCGAATTCTCGAAGTTAGCTCTGAGGGAGTTCAATCAGCGGCACCCGGAAGTGTCGCTACTCGATGATGACGCCCGGCCAAAGGCGATCTCCGTCTTGGAACTCAATGCGTGATCATCCACGGTCAACGGCCTCCGTGAGGGTGTGAGGCGGGTGACGTGTGTCGCCGCGTTGGTTCAACCGACGCACATACAGGATTGTGGCCTCAGGCCGCTCAGCTTTGACCTTCAATGCAGCAATGAGCGCGTCTTCAGCGTCGACGACAATTCGATCCGCCTTCCTTTTGACTCTAAGTCCGACAGTGAATTGACACGACATTTTTGGCCTTCCTCAAAGCTAGGTTAGGCTACGAACGAGCGCTCAGGCGGCATCGACCACCTTGCGCGTGCGCTCGGTCTTCTTTTGTGCCGGTGCAGCACTCAGCGCGCACGCCTATATACACAAATAGAGAATGGGGCGGACGCTGGTTTAATGGGCATCACATGCTACATGGTCCGCCCCACGGCGCGCTGCATGTATTGGCATTAGTCAACAATGGCGCGCGTATCTCACAGATGGCAATTCAGTCACCCCAGCACAAGTGAACTCGATCAAAAGCAAGAAGGAATCTGTAAACGTGCGCTGGCCGGAGATAGGAAGCTTCCGGTCGCCGTGTGCTTTGCTCGGGCAACAAATTCGGCTAAGCATTTCGATATGTCGAAAGCCGATCATCCCCGGCGCTCTGATCCGGTCGAGGTTCGCAGCCGCGACGGCGACGCTCGACAGTTCTCCCCGTCAGCTGCGCGCAATTGTGGGCCAATCCGAGAGGTGCTTATTCGGGTTCTGCCGAAGAAGGGCATCGCGCTCGAAATTGGATCCGGGACCGGGGAGCATGTCATCTCTTTCGCGAAGACGCTGCCTGGGCTCGTCTGGCTGCCGAGCGATCCAGACGCGGCCTCGCGCGCCAGCATCAAGGCGTGGAGTGCCACCGAAGGGCTCGCCAATGTGCGGGCGCCGGTCTCCATCGACGTGCGCGAAGGGATATGGGGCGTGGAGGACGACGCACCATTTGACGCGATGATCTCCTTGAATATGGTCCACATCGCGCCTTGGGAGGCAACGCTCGGGCTCCTTGCCGGTGCGGGACGCCTCTTGAAGCCGGATGGGGTCCTCGTCTTCTACGGGCCCTTCATGCTGGGCGGGACACACACGGCGGCGTCCAATGCCGCTTTCGACGCAGACCTAAAGAGGCGGGACCCGCGTTGGAGCGTTCGCGACGTAGACGACCTCGTCGACGCGGCCGCGCCCCACGGGCTTGAACTACTCGAGCTTGTCCAGATGCCTGCGAACAATCTTTCGCTCGTCTTTGTCAAGGCGGGTCCGGCCGTCCCAGCCTGATATCTCAAGGCAGTGTGGGGCAACTCGGACCGTGAGGGGCGAATGTCAAAAATGGGTCACTAGCAGAAATAGAGGCGAGTCTGCGATGCGTCTGTACTTCTCCCAGCAGCAGACATCACTCGGCTCGGTCGGCAGGTCCGTTAAGTGCCACAAGCAGACTTGAACCGATCACCGGCCGCATCAGGATTGTATTCGGCGCTATAGTCCGCTCCGCATTGGAGAGCTACTTGGCAGGAGAAGAAGGTGCGGCAAGAAAGGGCCGCATCAGAATGATGTGGTGGTAGGACGTAATATCCGGATCAGGCGGCTTGCAAAAAACATGTCGCAGACGGCTCTTGCCGAGCGGATCGGGATAACTTTCCAGCAAATTCAAAAATACGAAAAGGGGACCAACCGCGTTGGCGCGAGTTCGGCTGATGCAGATCGCGGAGGCGCTGGACGTACCCATCCACTCCTTTTCGCCGGGGCCCGGTCTCCCGGGAGGGCTTCTGCTGAAAAGCTCCTTGATCTGATCGGCCACTTTCGCTGTTACCTTCGTTGCTAGGTCGCGCACTTCCTCAGCTTGGGTCTGCAGGAGGAGCCCTATCTCGGAGGAGCACGTCTCATGACCAGCCATGAGGAAATTCACGCTGGCAAGGCCCCGGGTACGTCGCCCGGCTACGACGGCGCGGAGGCCCCGCACAAGCTGCCGATGCGCACCCTCATCGCTGCCAGCGTCGGCAACGCCGTCGAGTGGTACGACTGGACAGTCTACGCCACCTTCTCGATCTACTTCGCCACCCAGATCTTCCCGGCGGAGAACGAGTCGCTGGCGCTCATCGGCACGTTCGCTACCTACGCCCTCGCCTTTTTCTTCCGCCCGCTCGGTGGCTCCCTGCTGGGTCGCTACGCTGACCTCAAGGGCCGCAAGCAGGCGATGCTACTGACCATCATGCTGATGGCCGGCGGCTCGCTGGTCATCGCGATCCTCCCGACGTACGCCGCCGTTGGCTGGCTCGCCCCGATCCTCCTCCTGCTCGCCCGTATTGCCCAGGGCATGTCGCTCGGTGGCGAGGTGTCCAACGCGTCGGCGTACCTGGCCGAAATCGCACCGCCGAACCGCCGCGGCCGCTACTCTTCGTTCTTCTACATCTCCACTGGCAGCGCGGTGCTGCTCGCATCGCTGCTCGGTGCCTTCCTAGCGAGCACACTGGCCGACGACCAGCTGGCCAGCTGGGGGTGGCGGATCCCGTTCCTGATCGGTGCCGCCCTCGGCCTCGTCGGGATGTGGATGCGCCGCGACATGGTCGAAACCGAGCAGTTCGAGAAGAACGTCGCCAAGGCCGAGGCGATCAAGAACCCTCTTCTGCAGACGTTACGCGAGCATCCGAAGTCGGTTGCCCAGCTGATCAGCCTCACTTTGCTCAGCACGCTGTGCTACTACACCTTCTTCTCGGCCTTGACCCCGTTCGCGGTCAGGGGCAACGGGCTCGACGACGGCATGGTGTTCTGGGCGCTGTCGATTGCCACTGCAATGTTCGTGGTTCTGCAATACCCCTTCGGCTGGACCGCCGACCAGTTCGGCCGCAAGCCGCAGCTGCTCGTGTGGTCGAGCGCGATCGGGCTCCTAATCGTGCCGATCTCAACGCTGATCCAGCCCGAGGCGGGCTTCGGGTCGGTGCTGCTGATGTTCTGCTTTGGACTCGGTCTCTACGCAATGAAGAGCTCGATCGCCCCGGCGATTATGAGCGAGCTGTTTCCGACCGAGCTACGCTGCCTGGGCATCGGTACCTGGTACAACCTCACCGTCGCCCTATTCGGCGGCACCGCTCCGCTGGTCATCCAGTGGCTCAGCAACATGGGCCACAGCAGCTGGTTCTTCTGGTATGTCTCGGTCGGCGCAGCCGTCGCGTTCGTCGCCACGCTGACCCTCCCGGAGACCAAGGGGTCGGTGCTCAGGTGAGCTGGGCCCTGCTGGCCTCGAGAGCGCTTTCAAGTCCGCTTTGGGTCATTAGCCGACATCGGAGCGGCGAAGCGCGTTGTCTGCTTTGTGCCACAAGCGGACTCCCGCATCTTGGCCGACCTGCACCCTCTAAGCGGCTTCGGGCTCCATATTCGGCGGCCAGCTGTGGGGCGCGACGGGGTTAATTTACACGCAGATTTGAATTGTATGTCTCCGCCTTTAGGCATTCGATCACGAAAGGGCGGGAGAACCGTCAACCCCCTAAGGAGGTATCGATGCGTAAAGCGTATGTCACATCCGCCGTTGCCGGCGCTTTCTTGCTTGGCATGGCCACCACAGCCCTGGCCGTAACCGGCGAGTACGACAACATGTGCACGATGGGGCTCGCGATGGGCAAGGACGTACAGACCGACTGCTCCATCAATGGGCAGATTGGAGGCAAGACCTATTGCTTCGGCAGCGAAGAAGCGAAGACCACCTTCATGAAGGATCCGCAAGGCAATCTCGCTAAGGCGCAGGAGTATCACTCGAAGAAGAAAGGCTAGGCCGCGACTGCTGCCGCAAGAAGAGCAAGGCCCCCGCCGAAGCGGGGGCCTTTTCGCTGAGCGGACATCAAGCCGCCAGCCGATCACGTCTGCTTAGTGCCATTAGCGGACATGGGATTAAATGGAGCCTCGAGCTGACGGAGGACCGGCATCCACTCTCCTAGCGCGCCAAACCCGACGGTGAAACAAGCGCTTAATTGGGCCCCATCTTCTCCGCATTCGCAGCGTAGTCTTCGATCCATCGCGTGAGGAGGCACTTAGATGGTCGAACATTCGCCTGAGCAACGCCGCGCCCTGATTGTCGAAGATGAGACCCTGTTCGCCATGAGCCTAGCAGTAGACATGCAAGCGTTAGGCTTCAGCACTTGTGAACTAGCAGCAAACGGGCAAGACGCATTTTTGAAGGTAATGGAGGATCCGCCCGATATTGTCCTGATGGATGTAAATCTTGAAGGAGGTCGTGAAGGA
Organism: uncultured Alphaproteobacteria bacterium; assembly: GCA_963776655.1. GTDB lineage: Bacteria > Pseudomonadota > Alphaproteobacteria > Rhizobiales > Methyloligellaceae > Methyloceanibacter. The sequence continues at coordinate 552,108 of CAVZNL010000006.1, forward strand.
ATTGAGGCTGCCAGGTGGCTTCGGGAGGTATGCGATATACCTGTCGTCTTCGTCACCGCATACACGGACCGCGATACCGTCGAGCGCATCCATAAACAAGTGCCGGGCGCGCCGGTGATCGCAAAGACAGTCTACCGCGATCGACTTGCTAGGGTGGTAAAGGAATTGGTGGCGTCCGGATAAGAGGCGCCGGCCGAACCCCACGACCAGCTCAACTTTTAGTTCACCGTTGTTCACCGCCCAACGCTGTTGTCAGGCCTAGGACTTGGTCCGATGAGTGGCAATTCGGACAGTCGCCAAGGTAAGTGCGATGAGCGGAAGTGTGGTCCTGCCTCCTGACTTCTGCCCCCAGCCAGAGGAATGTTGGCCGGCTTGTGTTATTTGACAGATCATCGATGGAAAGCCGCCCCACTAAGCTCGGAAGGCGCCGGCCTTCACTTCTATACTCTGGCGCATACGGAAGACCCGAGACCGGTCCTTGGTTCTCGAATGTCAAAGAGCATTGGATCGGAAAGCACGCTCGATAGAGATCTCAGCGACAAGGCGGACATCAAGTTTCATATGAGGTGATCGGCCGATGTGATCGGCCGGCGTTTGAGAAAAAAGAGCTATCTGGCCTTCGGTGTAGGCCTGAAGCTCAAGACGGGCTAACTTTCAGTTGATATCCCGTCGGCACAGACTCAGCGAGCCGACCGACGTAGCCGAGAGACTTTATTCGGCAGCCGTCGATCTTCTCGAACATGTTGATCATCACGGGCCGTTCCGCTTGATTGGTCTCGTCGCGTACGATCTCGTCGGCAGCAATGATCATGCCCAACCAGGCCTTTTCAACACCCTTGGTCGGCGCCGCGAGTTGGAGGTTGCCAAAGATTATCTTGCCGAGCGCCTCGGCGTCAATGTCCTGAGACGCGCCGATGTTATGGCCGAGCCCGCAGCGGTGCGTTTGGCGTCGACGCTTGATTACTTAGAGGCACGCGATCCGTCGTTGCCTATCGAAGAAGGTTTGCCGTGCTCCCGTCGAAGATAGCTATCTGACTAGACCTGTGTGCCACGACGCGATCGGCAACAACGTCGCTTTATGAACACCTGGGCGTCGGCTTCGGCCGACGCCCCCCATTTAATTCGGCCACACATCCTATTGTTTGGTGTCCTTCATCTCGTTGACGGTCGAAGCATCGGGTTTTTGAATCCAACCCTTGCCGCAGCCAGTCTGGAATTCCGACTGAGAAATGCTGCCGTTTTTGTCAGCGTCCACCATTTCGTAGTTCACGACGAAAGGCGTTGCTTTGTCTTTTGAAAGCGTGTCGCCAGCAGGCGCAGCCATCTTCCAAACATCTTTACAGGCCGCATCATCAAGTGGAGCGCTTGGACGACCTGATGGTGGGGGATTTTGTGAGCCTTCTGGAACTGGCGCTCCACCGCCAGCCAATGCAGAACCCACACCGATAACCAATGCCACGCTAGTCACAATTGCGAGTTTCATGAGTTTCTCCTTAAGGGTCTTCTCGAACTCAAGGAACTGTTAAGTGCGCGCTGTGTTCCTTGGGGTCACAAGACTTTTGCTGTGCCGGGATCCGCGCCCGTGATCCTTTATTGAGGCCTCTCAGGCCGAAGAAAAACAAGCGCTAAGGCCCTGCCGGCCTTCTGCCGCGCTGATGCCGCGACAAATCGAGCGGAACAATTAAATTTATAAGACGTGTCAACCAACGGGTTCCATCTTGCGTTAGGCGGGCAGAAACCAAATGGAGGAAATCATGTGCGACTATTCACTAGAGCACTATCGGAGCCGACCGGCGCAACTCGGCGAAAAATACCAGACCCATCAGTTTGAGAGCCGCAGCATCGGCTTCATCGCGCCAGGTGACGCTTCTACTGCCGTATGCATGGCCTGCGATACAAAGCTGAGGCTTGAGGGCATTTCTGAAAGAGTTCAGAGGCGCGTCGGCGTCTCGGCAATTGAAAACGTCACCTTTACCCGTTTGGAGGTTGGACCGCACCATGATGGCGTGCGCTTCGCCAACGGCACGGAACTTACGCTGCAAGAGCTCGGTCCCGGTGTGACGGGATATGTCGACGACCTTCTGTCTTCATTCGTTTGGAGAAAGCAGGCTGTCGAGGCCATTTAAGGAGCGTGATCGTGCGAAGGGGCTGGGCCGTCCGCTGAGGCGTCTAGCGAGAGACGTGGGGTCTTTAGCCCCGCCCGATCGCCTGACAGTTTTCGATGCCCCCGGACCCGGGGCGATACATACGTTTGGCTCCGGACTATCGGGCCAGCATTTGTTACCCTGCTGATACCTAAGAGGAAGCGAGCGTTTGAAAATGCGGTGTTTTCTGAGGAGTGCTCAGATTTGCGTAATTGCGCTGCATTCGCCGCAAACGCTCATCCCGCCCCGCGGCATGCGGAAGCCCTCAAATAAGGCCTTCGGGGCTCCCGTCAGCCCTGGCACCCTCGTGGTCTTTCTCATCGATCATCTCGAGCCAGAAGCCGACACGCGCGACATTGGGCGTAGGCGGACTAGCTTTAGCAATTGCCTTTAGCAGTGCCATGTGGAGCCGACGCCGCAAGAGCCAAGCAACGCGGGAGGCGCAGAACGCGTCCGTGCGCGAACTCTATCGAGAGGAAGAATGCGACAGACGCCATCAGAAGAAGAAAGGCCCCATTAAAGCGGCAGCGGCAAGACCTCGCGCAAGTTCCAAGTGCCGCGTCCCGAATCGCCTTATGGTTTTGAATGGCCCCGGACTAGGGCCGATACATTCGCGTAATCGGTCATAACAGAGCGTGCTGCCCTGACGGCGTTTCGCGCAGCACATCACTGGGCCTTTTACTCAGCCCCGGCTCGCTGCCGGGGCTGTTTGTTTACTGCCCGGAGATTGAGAGCCTCTGGTACTCCGTAGAATGGTTCGCCAAATTCAAGTTCGGGGAGCGCGTTGAGAAGCGCTTGTTCGGAATCAAGCTCGGCAGCTAGTTTTTCCCAAGTCTCCGCCATGGAGGCGAGGTCTTGGCGCCTTGTGGGATCTTTGGCACGCTGGGATAGCTTCAAACAGCGCACCGCGTTTAAGCGACACTGTTCGGGATCGCCAAGCATGTGACTGTCCTCCGCATCACATACCCCCGCAACGAATTGATTCCATACCCCCGTTTCAGCTTCAAGACAGTCGCGGTGAGGCGCAACAATTGGTTTCCGCTTCGGTGTGGCCCTTAGGCTACAGCCTCAGTCTACTGAAACCTTTATGGTAATGGTCTGCGGGGGAGAAGGCCTCTGGGAAGTCGCGAGCCCAAAGGCCATCACGCAGAACGCATTTTCCTCGGCCCTGCGCTTTCTGCCCGCGCGGGGCCTTTCCTTACCCGCCGAGGCGATGGCCTGACAGAAAGGGTGCTACAATGCCAGCGCCCACTTAAGGGCGCTTCAGGGGATAAATCAAATGTTTGCACTCACACCACCGAAACAACTGACGTTCCTTATCTCTGTCGTTTTGGCACTCGCCGCTGTAGTGGTTCGCTATCTGGTTTATACGGGCGTGCAGATGCCGCCATTTCTCCCTACTGGTGGTTTCTTGCTTCTGCTAGTCGCCTATCTGCTGCTCGCCGCCGGCAATCTGTTTGAAGGTGCGTAGGCGCGGCGCGATCCACCTTTGAGGCATTAAGGCGCCGGGCCCCGGTACGGCGGACTACCCATCGATGCGAGCCGCTCACTACCACGCGCGGGGCGCCAACTTCAGACGTTGAGCCACACTGAGCTGGGCTTGGCCTACCCATAAAGTTGGAACCCTTAGCGGTTCGGATCTGGGTTGCTCGTTCCACCCCCGTGTGTTTCACCCCCTAGATTTGGAGATTATCGACCGCGTCTATGAGGCCGCTTGGGCAGCGCTTGAAGCCGTGATCCGTTCCGCGATAGAGCGCAGGATGGCGAGCGGGGAGAGGCGTTACGCAAGTTGGTCATGGACAGTACGGGCACGGGCAGGGTTGACTTCGACACACTCTACGAAAGAGTACTAGCCGATATGCCGGAGCCTGACAGGATGCGACAGGCCGGTAGAACAACGTTGGCTGGAGACACAAGCCAATCGACGAGCAATTGAAGCCTCGCCCGAAGCGAGCGCCTTTACCCGAGACCAAGGCCCCAACGTGGACATTGGATGCGCGGGGCCGGCCCCGAGGGGTCATCTCGGGGTGAGAAAGTTATGCGTAAGGTGTCCGAATACGAGGCACACGCGGCCGAATGCCGGAAGTTGGCCACTCAGATGAAAAATCCCCAGCAAAAGGTCCAACTCGAAGAGATGGCTAATGCGTGGGACATGATGGCCAAGGTGCGCAAGCAGCAACTGGCAAGAGACGAATTCAATGCGTGAGGGCCGTCGCACCGGGTAGCGGAGCTGTGCTTTCTTGTCGGTCATCGCGGCAACTCCCTTAAGAGCCTCCCCCGCAATGGCCGGGTTAAGCCGCAATGGTGGTCAACGTGATCCGCTTGAAGCGACGCAACTCGGTCGTGACCTTGCCGATCATCACGCTTTGAGCCTCGCCCATTTGCGGTCGAGGCGTCGAACGTACGGCGCTAACTCGCCCACGAAGTAGACTGTTGCATGCCGGTCTATTGCAGCGAGCTGCTCGGGAAGGCTGATGAAATAAACCTCACCGCCGTCAGGCTTGATCCATCCCGTGCGCCCATACGCATGCCAACCTTGCTTGCGCGCCGCTGGATCAGCGATGTGCAAGTTGGCGGCGAATAGGTACTCCGCGGATGATCCAGTCATACGCGCCCTGTCAAAGAGAAAACCCCGCTAGGGGGGAGCGGGGTTTTCAAGAAGCCAAGCCCGTTCGGCAAGCGCGCAGGGGGAAGGGGTCTTGCCGAACTCGACGCATAAACGCTACTGAGCGGGCTTAGGTTCCCCGTACAGGCGCCCGCCGAAGCGTGCGCCCCGGGTTCATTAAGACTTTAGTTGCGCGAGTGCTAAACCACCATGTGGCGGGTTTTTCTCCCTCGCCTCAGGTCCCCCCAAAGGACCAGCGAAGCCCCACTGAGGTCTGCCCCGTGCCTCCGGGGCTTCCTCTTATCTTTGGGGCGTCCCCTTAAGCGCCCGGGCGTGCGGGACGCCAACTTGAGGGCGTAGTGTCCAAACTTATTACCTCGAAATACCGCAGCGGCGGCGGCAAGACCTCGCGCAAGTTCCAAGTGCCGCGT
>CAVZNL010000007.1:0-42728 GCA_963776655.1 uncultured Alphaproteobacteria bacterium
CGGTCGTGGCCTCCAACATCCGGTCGATATGGAGGGCAATTGGCATGAGCGCCCTCAGCCGCGGTTCCGTGCCGGAGGTATTGGAACGATAGGCGCTCGCTTCGGCGCCTATTTTTTTGGCTTCTTCCTGGCCACCGTCTTGCGTTTCGTCTTGATGACGGTCTTGCCCCGCCGCGCCTTTACGACCGTCTTGCTGCGTGCACGCCGTTTCGTCTTCGGTGCCATGGCTGCCTCCCAATGCTATGAGGCATCAGTGTAGCAGCATTGCCGCTAAGAACGCGAGTGCACATAGCCAGCGGGATGCGATAAGCGGTGACACCACAAAAGGTGCTCACGATGGACGCTCAGTTTCAGTGCAGCCTTTGCCCTGACACTACGGCCGTCGATCGCGACCGAGGGTCGCATCCTTCTTCGACGCCTGTGCGACGGTCGGGTCACAGGACGAGTCTCGTCCTCCTCGCCCTTCTTGCGGTGCCACCAAATGGTGAGCTGGCGGCGCCAGCGCCGCACGATGGGGAGATCGACCGAGAGCACCAGGAGCCCGAGCGGAATCATCCAGAAGCCGAGCACAGGAAGAAATCCCACAAGGCCGCCGGCGACGAGCAGAATGCCGAGCCCGATGCGGATCGGTTTCGACTGCGGGAGATGAAAGTGGCGATTGAAGAGGCGGACTTTGTGAGCCATCGGATCCAAGCCTTGGGTCGATGCCGGACATAGGGAGTTGCGGGCGCCGCGGCAACCTGCGTCTTTGCCGCGCGCCATGCCGGGCAACGCCTCGGGTTTCGACCAGAGCTCTCAAGCTAAGCTGATGTGGAAGCGGCGTGGCCGGGCGGCGATCGCTCTCTTTCTTGAGAAGCCAGGTCTCCAGCCGGCCGACGCCCTTCACCTCGATGGCGCCGCGCGGCTCGAACACGAAGCTGTCGCCGAGCGCCTCCCTGACCGCGTCGGAAACCTGGATCTCGCCGGGAAGCCCGTGCGATTCCAGCCGCGAGGCCAGATTCACCGTCTCGCCCCAGACGTCGTAGGAGAACTTGTCGGCGCCGATCACCCCGGCCATGACCGGGCCCGCTGGCGATGCCCACCCTGATCTTCAGCTCGACGCCATGCGCGGCGGAGAGCCGCTCGACCAGATCGGGCAGAAGCAGCGCCATGCGCGCCAGCCGCGGCAGATGATCGGCTTGCGGGCGGCTGACGCCGGCGACCGCCATGTAGCCGTCGCCGATGGTCTTGATCTTCTCCACGCCGTGCGCCGCGGCCAGCCGGTCGAACTCGGTGACGATCTGGTCGAGAAGGGCCACGGTGCGCGCCGCGCCGAGCCTCTGCGCGAGCTCGGTGAAGCCGACGAGATCGCTGAACAGGACGGAGGCCTCGGCCACGCTGTCGGCGACCCCTCGCCCGGCCTCTCCTTCAGGCGCTCGGCGATCGCCTCGGGCAGGATGTTGGCGAGCAGAGCGTCAGCCTCGGCGCGGGCGCGGTCGGCCACGGTGAAGGCGTAGCCGACGATCAGCGCGATGATGCAGAAGGTGGTGGCCGCCGAGGAGATGTAGAGATTGGCGAGCAGGCCGGGATCGGCGGCGATCTGGGCGCGCTCCGGCGGAAACAGGAACCAGGCCGCGACATGCAGCGCGAGCCCGATCGCGATCACCGCGACGACGAGGCGGAAGCGGACCACGCCGTAGATGGCGAAGGCGACCGCGGCGGCGATGATGTAGTTGATCTGAATGCCCGAGTCGTGGCCGAGCTCGCGCACGAAGAAGAACAGCGCGATGAATTCGGCGCCGGCGAGCAGCAGCGCCGCAGCGATGTCGTTGATGCGATGCGCGAGCGGCGCGAGCAGCGCGACCGCCACCAGCACCAAATTGACGAGGATCAGCGGCAGATAGGTGTCCACGCCGTAAAAGGCGAACACGCCGGCATAGACCGCCGAGAAGATGGCGATGAGCAGCGCCATCACGTTGACGATGTTCAGCCGGCGGCGGACGGGGCGCGGATAGCCGTCGGTGCCGAAGTCGGCGAAGCCGGCAAGCGGACCGAGCCATGCGAACAGCGGCGCGTCGCGCTGCTGCGATCGTTCCGCGTTTGCTCATGAAAAAGCTCGCATCAATGCGCCGGATCGTACAGGAGCTTGTAGGGGCGCGCCATTGGCGCGCCAGCGGCGCGGCGGCTTGGGGCGGGGTCGACGCCGGAAATGCCGCCGCGGCCCACGCGCCTCTTTTGCCGCTGCCTCGGCGCAAAGCTCTGGAAAGGCCCCTTCCCTTTTGCTATCTACCTCTCAAGCGCCGCTCGAAGTGAGCGGCTCTGATCCCCGGTAGCTCAGCTGGTAGAGCAAGCGGCTGTTAACCGCTGGGTCGCTGGTTCGAATCCGGCCCGGGGAGCCAATTTTCTCAGCGTTTAGCGAAGCCAACTCACAGCGCAGCCAGGGACGGAAGGACGGGCAATGCGCGGGGCTCAGCCCGCCGTTTTGGAGATTGTGCCGTCGGTGCCCAGGGCGACTGGTTTCAAACTTATTGCAGCCCTTTGCTCTGGGCTGCATCCAGTCACGTTACTATCCGCGACGCAATGGCGCCGGCGCACGAGGAGTTGATCATGCCCAACCTTCCGTTGGCGGCCTACGCCGTCGCCAGTCCTTGTCTTCTTGGCGACTGGATCTGTCGCCCAAACGTTCCCCCGACCTCCCGCTCGCAGTCATCTGCTTCGACGAGCAGACCCAGACGTGGGCGGTCGGCTGTCTCAACCTCATCAGCAAGGATGGTTCCGCCACCTACGTCTCCGGAGATCTCGCAGTTACGGTGGACGCCAAGGGCCTGGGCAGCCGCCCTCTGATCGCCCAGCCGCCGGCGACTGCTTCGGCAAGACCTTGAAGGAGTTGCGCGCTGCCGGCCGCGTCATGGAGTTTAAGGGCACGCAGTAAGGCGGCCGTTCATTACCTCCGTTGAAAGTGATCGGGCCCGGGAACCTGCTAAGCTAAGCCGTGCCACGCTTCGAGAATGCGAGGAGGCAACCCCATGAAGTTCGTTCCGATGATCTGTCTCGCTCTGGTTTTCGCGACCCCGGCCTTTGCCGCCCCCCAATGGGTTGAAACTGCCTGTTGGCGGGCCGCCAATCGCGTTCTCCCGGCGCTCACTGCGAGGGAAAGGGAAGCCTATATTGCCAATTGCATAGCCGACTGGGTGGCTGGAACGCCGCCGCCGTCACGGGGCAGCAAGAACACAGACCGCAACAGATATTGATCGGCGGGCTCGCTGCATCTGACAAAAAGAGGCGCCCGCCGAAGCGAGCGCCGGACAATAATGTCAAGCACAACACTGTGATTTCTAGGCCGCACGCTGCGGGGCTAAACTGACGGTCGAAGGAGGAAATTCCCATGAAACACGTTGCCAAAAAATCCGGCGCCGCCATTGCGACCGCCGTGGCCTCGCTCATTTTCACGGCCGCCGTTCCGACGGCAGCTCACGCTGAGGCAACAGGCAAGTGCATGGGCGCCAATGCCTGCAGGGGTAAAAGCGACTGCAGTACCGGCGCCAGCGCGTGCGGCGGTGCAACCTCAAACTCCTGCAAAGGCAAGGGTTATCTCCTGCTGACCAAGGCTCAGTGCAACAAGATTCCCGGCACCAAGTTCGTCGCGAAGTAATCCGTCCGATCCGGGCGATAGACAGCAGAAAGGGCGCCCGCCGAAGCGAGCGCCCTTGCCAACTGTGAGGAGCACTGGTGCTTACATCTTCTCAGAGCACTTCTTGGCGGTGTCGTCCCAAGTGCCGCCAGCCTTGTCGCAACTGGCCTTGTCGGTTGCTTTCGTGACGTCGTCCGGCCGAGGCGGGGCCTGCAAGGGCTAAAGCCAAGGCCAATACGAATGCAGAAATTGCGGTTTTCATGACGTTTCCTCCATGACGCTGTTACTGCTTGGGCTTAGGAAAAACGGCTGACGCTCGGACTGGTTCCAGCTCCAAATGAAAAGCATTGCAGGCGCCTCTAGGACGTTTGCAGGGGCCTCTCGTACGAGCCAGCCAAGCCCCGGCGCCGGTCTCTCGCAATCTTCTGAGCCTCTGTCGCGCGGTCCTGATCTCCTGGCGCGCCGATGCGCGGGCATGAGACGCGTCATCGGGGATGTCTAATATGACCGCCGTTTGCTATCATTGGCCCCAGCCAGTCCTAGTATGGGGTATCGCGCGGCTGGTTAGGCCCGGCCCACCTTCCCTGCACCCCCAGCAGCGAGCCGGGCCGCCTCTTGGGCCGCATTCGAATCATGCAACGATGACGCAGCGATGAGAATGCCGATCCTCATCTTCTCTTTGTCGCGGGCTTTCTTCTTTCTTGCACGGCCTCGCTCCGGCTCATGCGGTCGACGAGCCGTTCACCGATGCGGCGGCCTATTGTCAGGCGGTCGGCAATGTCGATGCGCCCGATGCGCGCTACACGGGGCCGGCGGTGCCGGATTGGATGGTCGCCGCGCTCTACAGCAAGGACGAGATCAAGGCGCAGAAGACCTCCAAGGTCGATCCCGCCCGCGCCGTCGTGTGGCGCTGCATGGACGGGAAGGTCTGGGCTTGCGTGCAGGGCAACAGCCCGATCTGCGGCAAGGCCAACCAGGAGATGAAGCCGAGCCAAGGCGATGCGCGAGTTCTGCGCCGGCCAGCCCAACGCGGACGTCATTCCGCTCTCCGTGATCGGGCACGAGAACCCGATGATCTACGACTGGTCGTGCAAGGGTAAGAAGCCGGCCATCGCGCGGCAGATCTTCACCGTCGACGCGCGCGGCTTTCCCGCCGAGCTGTGGAAAGAGATCGCGCCGGCGCAGAAGCCTGCGGGCAATCAGCACCGGCGCCGAAGCGCCGGCGTCCACGAAGCTCCTTTCAGCAGCCGACGCCGCCTCGGATGGCCGGGACAAACCCGGCCCCGGACGAGGTCCGGCGCATCCGAGCTCGCTTAGCCGCGTCAGGCGGGGACGGCCTCGATCACGCAGATCGGGCGCCCGGTCGGCACGATGCGGCTGAGCCGCAAGCCGGAAGCGGCGAACAGCGCGCGCGAACTCCTCTTCCGTGCGCTCCTTGCCGCCCACCGTCATCACCAGCATCTCGATGTCGAGCATCTTGGCGGGCGTGGGCCCGGGCTCGTCCGGTCACCACCATCTCGCAGACGAGCACGCGGCCGTGCTGCGGCAGCTTCTCGCGCATGAGGGTGAGAATGGTGCGGCAATGCTCGTCGCTCCAATCGTGGATGATGTGCTTCATCAGATAGGCGTCGCATCCGTCGGGCACGCGCTCGAAGAAGCTTCCCGCCTCGACGGCGACGCGGCCGTCGCAGCCGGCGAACTGCTCCTTCGGCACCGACGCGACCACCTCGGGCCGGTCGAACAGCACGCCTTGCATTTCGGGATAGGCGCGCAGGATCGAGGCGAGCAGCAGCCCGTGGCCGCCGCCGACATCGGCGAGGCGCTTGATCCCGGAAAAGTCGTAAGCCTCGACGATCGCTTCCGCCGCGACCGCGGTCGAGTTGGTCATCGCGTTCTGGAAGGTCTCGCATTGCGCCGGGCCGTTCGGCGAGCACCTCCCAGATCGTGCTTGCCGTAGGCCTTGCTGACGCCGTCGGTGCCGGTGCGCAGACACGCGGCGATATGCTCATAGGCGCGGGTGGAGAATTCCTCGCCGAACATCATCGCCATGTAGCGCAGCGAGCCCGGCGCGTCGGTCTTGAGCAGCTCGCCGATCGGGGTCAGCGCGAAATGGCGCGGCGGCCCTTCCCGGAACACGCCGAAGCTCGCGAGCATGCGCATGACGCGATAGAGCGAGGGCGCGTGCGCGCCGCTTTGGCCGCGATCTCCTCGACCGGCCTTGGCGTCGCCGTCCATGTGATCGGCGACGCCGAGCCGCGCCACGCCCGACAGCGAATAGGTGAGCTGCTTGCCGAACAGAAGCTGCATCATCGCCATCGTCGGCGGCGGCGGTGCTTCGGCGGTTCCTTGCGTCATGGCAAGACCTCGCATCCTCCACGCGCGGCATCGATCCGGGCACGCATTCGCTGCGGGCGAACTCGAATATGGCGCGCAGGAGGCACCATGGTGAGCGAAGGAACGAGCCGTCGATCAGCGCGCCGGCGCGGCGACGGCGTCCGGCATGAGTTGAGCGAAAGGGCCGGACCCGACCCTTTCACCCCCGTACACGGCTGAGCGGGGAACGCGACACTGACCCCCGCCAAAGTCAATCAACACGCGAGGCTGCAAGGAGGTTCCACGCCACGTCAAGAAAGCTGCGGGACGCCCGGAAAGGGCTGGGAATCCGCCGTCTGACAGGCCAGCCCGAGCTTGGCCGCTAGGCCGGGACGAATTTCAGCGCCACGCCGTTGATGCAGTAGCGCAGGCCCGTCGGCTTCGGGCCGTCGTCGAACACATGACCGAGATGGCCGCCGCAGCGGCGGCAATGCACCTCCTCGCGGACCATGCCGAAGGTGTAATCGGTGTCCTGTTCTGACCGCGCCTTCGATCGGCGCATAGAAGCTCGGCCAGCCGGTGCCGCTGTCGAACTTGGTCTCGGACGAGAACAGCGGCAGGTCGCAGCCGGCGCAGGCGAAGACGCCCTTCCGCTTCTCGTCATTGAGAGGGCTGGTGAAGGGGCGCTCGGTGTCCTCCTCGCGCAAGACCGCGTATTGCTCGGGCGTGAGCAGCTTGCGCCATTCCTCCGGCGTGCGGGTCACCTCGAACGTTTCCGTCGCGGCATCGGCGCCGCCGCCGCGCCATCTGAGCGCGCCCGCGCCGGCCACGGCGAGGGCGGCGAGGGCAACGCCACCAACAGTCATGTCGCGTCGCGTAACCATGATCTCTCCTTGGTCCTGTCGGGCCTTGCCTGGCACGCGCGAAATGCGCCCGCCTATTGGCGCGCCCAATTTCAGGGAAATGTAAGCGTTCAGGCGCGCGCCGCAATTCAACTTGCGCGCACGGCCGATCACGACCGAGTGTCGGGAATCAAGCCCGCCTAGCCGCGCGAGGTGACCTGCGCCGAGGGGATGACGATCTCGCAGCGCACGCCCTTGGGCGGGAAGGACAAGCATCACGTCGCCTTCAAGCGCCTTGCCCACCACGTTCTCGATCATGGCCCGGCCGAAGCCGGAGCGCTCCGGCGGCATCACCGGCGGCCCTCCCTTCTCCTGCCAGACGAGCTTCAGCTTGGAGGCTTCCTCGCAGAATTGCCAGTGGATGCTGACATGGCCGTGCGGCGTCGGACAGCGAGCCGTATTTCTGCGCGTTGGCGGCGAGCTCGTGCAGCGCAAGCCCGAGATTCTGCACGGCCTCGGGCTTCAGCATGACGTCCTCGCCTTCGATGGCGATCTGTCGCCGAAGCGATCGGCATGCGTCGCCCAGTTGCTGCTCGACCAGCATGCGCAAGGACGCGCCGTGCCAATCGTCGGCGATGAGAAGGTCGTGGGAGCAGCCGATGGCGACGAGCCGCGCGCTGAAGCGGTCGAGGAAGTCGTCGATCGAGCGCGTGCGCGAGGCGGTCTGCCGCGCGATGGCGTGAATCACGGCGAGCAGATTCTTGCAGCGATGGGTCAGCTCGCGCAGCAGGAGGCGGAGCTGGTCCTCGTTGGCCTTGCGCTCGCTGATGTCGACGGCGACCGACGTGGTGCCGAGCACGCTGATCGTGCTCGTCCCTGAGCGCCTCGATCATGAGATAAAAGGAGCGCTTGCGCCCGAACAGCTCGAAATTGGTTTCAAGCTCCTGCGCCTTCCCGGTCTCCATCGTCTTGCGCTTCGCCGCCATGATCGTCTCGGCGGCCTCGGGCGGCAGGATTTCGGCGTCGGTCTTGCCGATGAGGCCTTCGGGCGAGAGGCCGGCCGGCGGGTTGTGCACCCAGGTAAAGCGCATATCCCGGTCCTGGCTGAACACCGAGATGGGCGAGCCGCGCAGCGCGATCTCGAAGCGCTGCTTGGCTTCCGCCAATTCCTTGGTGCGCGCCTCGACGCGCTCTTCGAGTTGATGCCGCGCCGTCTTTCAGCTCCTCGAAGGTGCGCAATTGGGCGGCCACCTCGGCCTGGAGCCGGTCGCGCGAGGGAAGCCGCAGCAGAGCGCGGCGCAAGCCCCCAAAGCGCAATGGCAGCGGCAAGCGCGAGCGCGGCGCCAACGGCCTTCAACAGGAGTTCCGGTTCCGCGCCGAGCGTCCCGGGCACCCAAACCGCGAGCAGAGAGGCGAGATGAGCGAGGCCGATCGCGACGATGAACAGCGTCGAATATTGCGACCAGCGCCGCTACACCGGGACTGCGTTCCCCGCGCCGGCGATAGAGGTAAATCAGAGCGGCGGCGATGATCAGGAAGGAGAGCGCGATGACTGCGTCGGACAAGACCTGGAGCCGTTCGAGCCCGGCCAGTCCATTGGAACGAGATGACAGCCAAGAGGTCATAGGATCAGCCAACTCGCCTGGAGCGTCCGTCCATGGCGGGACGCGGGGATCTGCCGACCGCGCAAATGCGGTCCTGGCCCGCGGAATTTGGCCGCGTTGGGCGCTTCGATAGGGTGTCCACAAGCGACGGGTGCAGGGAACTCTGGCGCGCCAACAGAGTTAGATTGCCGTTCGAGGGCACGCAAACCATCGTCCCGCCCCTCCCCTGGTGCGCTCGAACCTGACGCCCGCAACCGTCCTCCCCCGGTTGCGGGCGCATCTTTTTGTGCGCAAGCCAGGCTCGTTCCGTCCAGCGGTTCGCGGCAAGCCTTATCTCCAGAAACCTGAAAAACAGGGAGCAAGCGGCCCTCCAAGGCGACCGGGACGACGCCGCCAAAATCGAATCCTCCGGCAATTGCTGCGGCCACGGCAAACATCATCGACCCAATGCATCTTAGGCATCTCGGCTTGAGCAAGGCCGGGTCGCCGCCTTCCGCCCGTTTCTTAACGCGCGTTGTTGGACTTTGTTGCAATAACAGGCGCGGAGTCGGTTCTAGAAACGCGCGACGGCGGCAAGTAAGTCCTTGCCCGTAAATGGCTTTTTCACAAGGGGGACATTGCGATGGGCGGCCGGCAGTTGCTCGCGCCCATAGCCGCTCACAAAGGCGAAGGGGATGCGCCGCGCAATCAGCGCATCGGCGATGCGGCTGGCCGGCTCGCCGGCCAGATGAGCATCGAGCAGCGCTCCGTCGACAACCTCACGGGCAATGACTTCGAGCGCATCACCGACATTTGCAGCGGGGCCGACCACGGTCAGGCCCGCCTGTTCGAGAACGCCGGAAATATCCAGCGCGATAAGGAACTCGTCTTCAACGACGAGAATGCGCGTTGCTGCCATCCCGCTTGGCGCCTTTCCCTGGAGGCACAGCTGCAAGAGTTGACGGGATTTCCGGCAAGCGATCAAGACTTGTCGTAACGGGCGCCGCCCCGAAGATCGGGTCCGTGCTAGTGGGTTCTTGCGGAACGGTGTAGACTTGTTCCCGCATTGGACCAAATCGCAGACATGCGAGGCGTTCTGCGGCAGGAACATCAGGGCCGCGACGCCCACCAAGGGGGGTATCATGCTGACGACGATTCTCATTATCATCTTGATTTTAATACTGCTTGGAGCCTTTCCGGCGTGGCCGCATAGCAGGGGTTGGGGTTACGGCCCGTCCGGCGTGGTGGGCCTGATCCTGGTGATCGTGCTCATCCTGCTGCTGCTCGGAAGGATCTGACCCGGATCGAATCGATCGGCCTAACCGGGGTCATTTGCGTCCCCGGCTAGGCCCTCATTTGCGGACGGTCGCGCAATTGCGCGCGGCGCTCGAAGAACAGCGCTTGCGACACGATCGCCTTCACCGTGTCGGGCTGATACGGCTTGGTGATGAGGAAGGCCGGTTCCGGCCTTTCTCCGGTCAACAGCCGGTCGGGATAGGCGGTGATGAAAATCACCGGCACGGCGAAGGAGCCGAGCATCTCGTTGACCGCATCGAGGCCTGAGCTACCGTCGGCAAGCTGAATGTCGGCAAGCACGAGGCCGGGCTTGCGCTCGATCGACGGCCTTGAGCGCCTCGGCGTGGGTGCGGGCGACGCCGGTGACACGGTGGCCGAGGCCCTCGACGATGCTTTCGAGGTCCATGGCGATCATCGGCTCATCCTCGATGATGAGGACGTCGGTTGCCACTTGCGCCGCAATTTCGCGGCCCGCGAGATCGATCAGCTCATCGACCTTGGCGACATCGACGTCGAGGATTTGCGCCGCTTCGGCCGGAGAGAAGCCTTCCACCGCGCAGAGCAGAAATGCCTGCCGCGGCAGGGGCGTGATCGACTCGAGCTTGCGGTCGACCGGAGTGGCGGGCGCTCGCCGGGCCCTCCGGCTTGAGGTTGATGTCAACCGAGTTCCACAGCCCGACAAAGGTGCGATAGAGCGCGACGCGCGGATCGAGGGCGCTGTCGAACGCCTCCGGATCCTCGATCAACACTTCGAGGGTCGCCGCCACATAGGCGTCGCCGGCGGCCTGGGTGCCGGCAAGCGCGCGGGCGAAGCGCCGCAGATACGGGAGATGAGGCGCGATCGCTTTGGACGTCGACATTCTGACGTGGCCTTCGTTGTTGATGAACCCGGAAACAAGCCCCATTTGTCACAGACCGGGCCGAGGGTGGCAACTCAAAACCGCACCAAGTTCGGGTTAACGCACTTGACGGAATTTGGGTTCCAGAAGTGGAACCAATTGAACGCTTTAGGCGTTTTTCCACCCCGGAGTTCGGAGAATCCGGTATCTTAGGTTCACCGACACGGGGCGTATTGAGGACCGTTGTGAACCGCAGCACAAACACCAAGGATCGCCGGCGAAAAATGCCAGGCACAAGCAACAAGATGGACCAAGGCGCCCAGCCAGATCCCGGTGCACCTCAAGGGGCAAAAGCCGATGGCGGCCTGACCCCCGCCCTGCAAGCTCACATCGGCCGTCACGTCCGCGCCGTCTTCGACGAAGTCGCGCGCGAGCCCGATACCGGAGCATCTCCTGCGCTTGCTTAAGGATCTCGAGCGAAGCGGAGACAAGTAGTTGCGGCGCAAAGTGTCTTCCAGCCTGCGAGAGCAGCTCGTGGCGGAAATCGGCAGCCTGCGCGCGTTCGCCGTGTCGCTGTGCGGCGACAAGGAGCGCGCCGACGATCTCGTGCAGGAAACGCTGTTCAAGGCGTGGAACCACCTCGAATCGTTCAAGGAAGGCACCAACCTCAAGGCCTGGCTCTTCACCATCCTGCGCAACACCTATTTCTCGGAGCGGCGTAAGCGGAGGCGCGAGGTCGAGGACGCCGACGGAGCCTATGCGGCGCGGCTCGCCACGCACCCGACGCAGCACGGCCACATGGACATGCAGGACTTTCGCGCCGCACTGACGCAGCTTCCCGACGACCAGCGCGAAGCCCTGATCCTGGTGGGAGCCGCCGGTTTCTCCTACGAGGAGGCGGCGGAGATTTCCAGCTGCGCGGTCGGCACGATCAAGAGCCGCGTCAATCGCGCGCGAAACCGGCTCGCCGGCATCCTTGGCCTGGATCTGGAAGAGAGCGGCGCGGCAGGCGAAGGCCTGAGCAAGACGGCCTGAAGCGGTAACCTTTTTTTGCTGAACTTTGTGCCCCTCCTCCCGCTATTATGGCAACGTTTCATGCCGTTCGTTCGTTAAGGATGAAACGCAATGCCGACGACACGCGCAACCATGGATCTCGACAGGGCGAAGCTCGACCCCGCTTCCGTCTTCCGCACACCCGAGGACGTGCTCGGCGCGGCGGAGCTTTCGGCGGAGGAGAAACGCTCGATCCTCGCTGCGCTGGGAGGCCGACGCCGAGGCCTTGCTCAGGGCGACGGAGGAAGGCATGCCGCCTGCGGACAATCGCAGTCCGGCGGAGCTGCTCCGCGCGGTGCATGCCGCCCTGCTCTCGCTCGAGCGACGCGCCGCGTAATCCTGAACCGCGCCGTGGTGGCTGCTTGAGCCGCGCCCGGTTCCGCTTCCCTTGACCCCCCTTGATCGCGGAACGCGGCGAAACCAAATCTATTTTTAGTCAGTTCGCAACGTAGGCTTGCCGTTAAGCGACCGGAAAGCCAGACTTGATACTCGGCCTTGATGCGCAACAAACCGCTGCCCCAATATCCCTGTTAGACCCCGTTCCAAGAGAGTGAGGCGAGAGATGGAAAACGAGCACTCTTCGGATTTCGGCACCCAATCGACAGCAGCGAAACGCAAGGCGGACAAGCGAGTGGTCGGAGTTCCAGCGCGATCTCGATCAGTCTGGGCCGGCAGCTCGCCGAGCTGCAGGAACACACCGCCGCGCTCGGGACGCATCTCGTGTCCAGCCTCGAAGCGCAGTTCGAAGACGTGAGGAACCGCGCGCGAACGCTTCCGCCAGGCGCGAGAGCTCGAGCTCGAGCAGCTGCGCCAAAGGGCTACGCACGAAGCCGAGAGCACGTTCAACGAGATGCGCCAACGCTCGACCGAAGCGGCGCGGCAGGTGTGGGAGCGTTCCGAGCCGCTTCGTCAGGGCGCCAAGGATGTCGGCGAAGGATTGGCGCGGGCCTGGGTCGAACTCAGGGCCTCGTTCGGCAAGGCCGCGGGCCGGCTCCATAGCGAAACGCCCGCCAACGGGCCGACTCCCGCGACGATCGATGAGCGGCACGAGCGGAGCTAAGCCTGGTCATGCCCGGCGACCGGCGGGCATCCATGAACGATCACGCAATGCCTGTCATGGCCGGGAATTTCCCGGCCATGATGGTTTTCATTTCCGAGGCTCTTCAAGATCCGGCGGCGGCATGGGCGGGTGCGCGCGCCTGCTCCGCATCCTCGCCCGGCCGGATCAGCTCGGCGCGAATGAGCCCGCGCACCGAATTGCCGAGATAGATGCGGTCGGCGGCGATCACGTCTTGCGGCGTGAGCACGGCTTCGCTCGCCGCCGCCCGCGGCAGATCGAGAAGCTCCTCGCGCAGCGTGCCGGGAAGAAGCCCACAGGCGAGCGCCGGGGTGAACAACCGGCCGTCGAGCTCGATGAAGAGAGTGGTCCGCGTGCCCTCGGTGAGTTCGCCCTTGCTGTTGAGGAACACCACCTCGTCGCATCCGGTGAGGGCCTTCTGCCGCTCCATCTCCCGCTCGTAGAACTGGCGCCGCGTGGTCTTGTGATAGAAGAAGGCGTCCTTCTCGTCGAGGCGCTGGTCGGAGATCACGAAACGCCACACCGTATCCTCGGTCGGCAGCGTGATGCCGGTCGAGGTAACGGTGATCGTGCCGTCCTCGGCGAGAAGAAGCCGCACCATCGCGACCGGGGCCTCGACGCGGGCGGCTTCGGCGTCGAGCGCGGCGAGCACGGCTTCGCGGGAAAAAGGATAGGCGAAATGCGCGGCCGAGGCTTGCAGCCGCGTGAGATGCCGTTCGAGCAGGTGAAAGCCGCTTGCCCGCTCGAAGCGCAGCGTCTCGATCAATTCGAAGGGCGGATCGAGCTTGGTGAGGAAGTGCGCCTTCAACAGGCACTCGTCGAATTCGGAGTCGACCTTTGAATCGGAAACGATGCCGCTGCCGATGCCCATCTCGCCGCGGTTGCCCGAGAGCACCACGGTGCGGATCGCCACGTTGAACTGAGCGTCGCCCGACGGCGCAATGTGGCCGATGGCGCCGGTATAGACGCCGCGCGGCGCCGCCTCGAGCTCGCGGATGATCTCCATGGCGCGGACTTTGGGCGCGCCGGTCACCGAGCCGCATGGGAACAGCGCGCGGAGCATGTCCTTCAGTCCCATATCGGATCTGAGCTCGGCCGTGATGCCCGAGGTCATCTGGTGCACCGAGCGATAGGTTTCGACCGTGAACAGGTCGGTGACCTCGACCGAGCCGATCTTCGCCACGCGGCCGAGATCGTTGCGCAGGAGATCGACGATCATGAGATTTTCGGCGCGCTGCTTTTCGTCGACGGCGAGCCACGTCTTGAGGCGGGCATCTTCGCGCGGCGTCCGTCCCCTCGCCGACGTGCCTTTCATCGGGCGCGCCGAAATGTGCTTGCCCTCGCGGCGGAAAAACAGTTCGGGCGACAGCGAAAGGACGTCGAGCTCGCCCGTACGGATCAGCGCGCCGTAGGCCACGCGCTGCTTGCGCCTGAGCGCCGCGTAGAGCGCGACCGGGTCGCCGGCAAAGGCGAAGTGGTACTTCAGGGTGAGATTGATCTGATAGACGTCGCCGGCGGCGATGTAGTCCTGAACCTTGGCGAAGGCGCGGTCGTAGTGCTCGCGGGTCCAGGAGAGCGTGAGGTCTGAGATCGCGGCCCGTCCTGCCGCGCCATGGTCATCGAGCCAGGCGCGGGTGCCGCAATTCGTCGAGCGGCCGCGGCGCGCGGAACAGCCCCAGCCACAACAAAGGAACGCTGGCGGGCGCCCGGAACAGAGGTGCTTCAGCTTCGGTTCGAGGCAATAGCCGAGCTCGTAGGCGAAGAAGCCGGCGGCGTGGAGGCCGCGCGCGAGCCCCGCCTCGACCTGTTCGAGCGCGTTTTCGACCTCGTCCGGCGCGTAAGCCGCAACGATGCGCTCCGGATCGGTATAGAGCAGGCTCCGGCCGCCAGGCGTCAGGCTGTCGTCAAGAAGGACGTAAGGGGAAGCGGTCATCCTGCAAGCCGATCACGCGAGATCCGCATGCCATGGGAGCATAGCCCATATGGGCGTTCGAGGTGTCAACATCACGTTCGGGCGCAAGCGACAGGCTCAAGCCAGGATCAGCATCTCGCCCTTGCCGAGCACGGCCATGTCGCCCATGAGCCTGCGGGCGCGCGACCGCCAAGATTGATCGGTTTGCCGTTCGCGCGGAGCCAATGCTCGAGCAGCCTGAGATAGTCGAACTCGAGCACGCCGCAATCGCCGAAGGTCGGCAGCAGGTCCTTCGGTTCTTCGACGAAGATCAGGCTGCCGCGGCGCAGGCCATAACCGGCATTGGCGCCGACACCCCGCTTGAAGAGGATGGTTCCGGCGACCATGCGCCCGCCGGCATAGTCGCCGGCGTCGCCGCCGACGATCACGAGCCCACGCCGCATGCGCTCGCCAAGCAGCGCGCCGGCATTGCCGCCAATGGTGAGCACGCCGCCCTTCATGCCGAGGGTCTCGCCGACATTGATGCCGCCGGCCCGCTCGCCGGCATCGCCCGAGATGGCGATGGCGCCGCCCGCCATGCTGGCACCGGCCAAAACGCCGGCATTGCCGTTGACCTCGATCTTGCCGCTTCTTCATGCCGGCGCCGAGATAGGCTCCGGCATCGCCATCGACGACGATCGCGCCTTTCGTCATACCGGCGCCGATCTTGTCGCAACGCCCGTCGGTGCCGGCAAATCGGATCTCGCCCGTGTCCTTGCCCTTGACCTTGAAGACGTCGCCGACGGTCAGAGGCACGCGCGTGGTGCCGATCGCGAGCGCTTCGATCTCCTTCGCCTTGAGACCGTCGAGCCGTTCCGGGGTGAGCGGCGAGAGATCGAGCCTCTGATCGGGCGCGCTCTTGAGCTCGAAGGTCAGCGCGCTCACGCCACGATCTCCTTGAGATGAAAATGATGCGGACCGAGATTGCCGCCGTAATTGCCGGCGGTGATGTGGGTGACGCCGGCTTTCGGCGCCGCCTTCGGCGATGGCATGGAGACCCGCCTGCATCGCCTTGGCGACCGAGTCCTTGGTCAGCCCGTCGATGACGATCTCCAGCACCGCTT
The DNA here is from genome assembly GCA_963776655.1 of uncultured Alphaproteobacteria bacterium. Lineage (GTDB taxonomy): Bacteria > Pseudomonadota > Alphaproteobacteria > Rhizobiales > Methyloligellaceae > Methyloceanibacter. The sequence continues at coordinate 15,630 of CAVZNL010000007.1, forward strand.
CGACGTCGAGCGGAAGCGCCGTGTCGACCGCGCCTTTCAGCGTCGGGCAATAGGCGTCGTTGGTCGAGGCGATCTGACCCTTGTATTTGGAGCCGACCTTCGAGCCGGAGCGCACGATGCCTCCGGGGAACGGCGTGATGGCGCCCTCGATTTCGGCGATGGCCTTGACGGCGCGTTCGCAGGCGGCGAGCACCGCCGCGTGCGATTTGCCGAGCACGAGCAGATTGCCGCCGCCAACCGCCTTCTTGGTGAGACCGGTGGTTGCCTCGCACAGGAACTCGCCGTCCATGACCGGGATGCGCCAGAACCTCCGGCCCCCCGATCATCTTCGACATCTGCCAGCCGTCGCCGAAAAACCGCAGCGAAGCGCCGAGCTTCAGCTTCTTCTCGCCGTCGAGCCCGGCGAAGCAGGCCGAGCCCGGGCTCGTCAGCACGCATTGGCCGACCCGGTTGCGGAGCTGGCGCTGGAGCTTGTCGGTGTCCATGGTGAAGAGCAGGACGGCGACGCCGGGACGGCCGTCCAAGCGTCTCGTCGGGCGAGAGCGTCCGCTCGATGCCGGCTTCAGCCCCGCACGCGATCACCGAGGTGGCGAAGCCGGTCATGGTGCGGGCGGCGATCAGCGCCCATTCGAGCGAGGGCGCGGTGATGACGATCCGCGTGCCGACCATGGGGAAGGCCTCGGCGAACGTCTCGACAATGGTGACGCCCTTGATCTTCAGATCCGCCATGGCGGGACCGGCCCTCTGCGCCAACTCAGCCGCGCACCATTAAACAGGTGGCTTGAGGGGCGCAAGCGCGGCCAGGGGCATGGAGGCACTGGTATTTGTGAGCTGAAGGCAAAACCGGTCAGGCTTTGGGCTTGTCGTATTTGATATAGGCGAAGCGCGTGTCTTCGGCGGGGGTGCCCTTCGAGCGCGCCCCCTTCCCTGCCCGGCTGCCAATGGACGACGTCCTCGATCTTCTTGGCGAGCTCGAAGTCCTTGTCGGTGATGCCCTTGGCGGCGTGGTTCTTCAGCCTCACCTCGACCCAGGCATAGGAGGCGGTGATGTCGGGATGATGCCAGGCGGCCTCGGACAGATGGCCCACGCAGTTGATCACCATCAGCGTGCCCTTCCAGCTATTGGTGCGATAGCGGCGCCTGATCCAGCCGTCCTCGAGATACCAGTGGGGCAGCTCCTTCTTGAGCCGCTCCTCGACCTCGCGTCGCTATAGGTGCGCTCGGACGTTGCCATCGTCCTTCTCTTTTGAAAGAGTAATCGTCTTCCCTTCAGCCAAAGCATAGCGAGAGGCTTCGGGCCGATCAATGGAGGCCTTTCCCCCCAGTCGAGAAACGCAAGGGCGGCGCGGGACCTGCCGCGCCAAGCGACCGTGACCGCGACGGCGCGGCTTCATTTCGGCTTTCTCGATCCGAGCGGACGGAGCGGCCGTCCGTTCGGCTCGTTCGGGCTCTCGCTCGACCGGCCGAGGACCCGGCTCGTCCTGCGCAAGCGCGCGAGACGGTTCACGGTGAGCGGACCCGAGAGCGAGCGCGCCGAACGCTATCTGCGGAAGATCGCCGCGAGCTGCGGCGTCGACGCGGCCTACGATCTCAGGATCGAGGAGGCGATCCCGCCGCATGCCGGGCTCGGCTCCGGCACGCAGCTTGCCCTTGCCGTCGGCTCCGCCTTCGCCGCCCTCGAAGGACTTGAGCCTCGCACCGCGAGAGATCGCGGCGCGGCTCGGGCGCGGCGCTCCGTTCGGGCATCGGCATCGCCACGTTCGCGCAAGGCGGCGCCGTGCTCGATGGAGGCCCTGGCGCAGGCGATCTGCCAAAGCTCGTGAGCCGCCTCCCCTTCCCGGCCGAATGGCGCGTGCTCCTGATCTTCGATGAGGACGCGAAGGGTCTCGCCGGCGTCGAGCGAGACCGCGGCGTTCGAGACGCTGCCCGATTTTCCCGCGAGCGAAGACCGAGGCGCTGGCACCGGCGGATCACGCAAGGCGCGCTTGCCCGCCCTTGCCGCCGCCGATTTCGCGACCTTCTGCCAGCATGTCGGCTATCTGCAAGCCTGCATGGGCGCCTATTTCGCGCCCTCGCAAGGCGGCGCCTATGCGAGCCCGCGCGTCGCCGACGCGCTCGCTTGGCTTCGCAACGAGGGGATCGTCGGGCTTGGCCAGAGTTCCTGGGGGCCGACCGGCTTTGCCTTCGTCGCCTCACAAACCGAAGGCGAGAAACTGCTTGACCGGTTGCGGGCCCAGGTCAGCCATCCGGGGCTCAGCTTCGCGCTCGCACAAGGACGCAACGAAGGTGCAAAGATCGAATCGAATGACGACCCGCCGGGAGCTGCTGTGAGCCTGAAACAAGAGCAGGGTGCGGAGGGCGCGCGTGGAAAGAACTTCCGCTCTGTCAAGTCACTCCTTGTCCTCAAGACGCTTTGCCGCCTCGCCGATTGTGCTAAAGCGATGCGCATTGAGGCCCGCGACTTGAGCCGTGCCAAACGGCCAAGCACGCGGGCCAAGCCTAAGCAGGGAGACGATACGCTCATGGGGAACCCCCGCATTCTGCACATGATCACGCCGCTCAAGCATATGAGCCCGTTCGACGTGAACATGGCGCTCGACGCCGGTTTCGACGCCGCCATTCCCTATACCAACGTCACCATCGAGGACGTGACCGGGCTGGTGCAGGACGCGATCTTCTCGCGCGGGCCCGAGGGGGTGAAGCGCACCGGCATGTTCATCGGCGGCAAGCGCGCCATCGAAGCGCTCGACATGATGGACCGCGCCAAGAAGGCCATGGTGCCGCCCTTCGAGATTTCCGTGTTCGCCGACCCGGCCGGCTCGTTCACCACCGCCGCGGCGATGGTCGCCTGCGCCAAGCAAGCGCTCAAGCAGAAGTTCACGACCGGAGCTCAAGGGCAAGCGCGTGGCGGTGTTCGGCGGCACCGGCGTGGTCGCCTTCGCTTCGGCCGTCATCGCCGCCATGGACGGAGCATCGTCGACTCTTGATCGGTTACGACGGACCTGAGCGCGTGCGCAAACTCGCCGAGGAGGCCAAGGCGCGTTTCGACGTCGATGTCGGCTATGCCGACGGAAGCACCGAGGAGCAGAAAGCGGCGCTGGCGCGCGATGCCGACATCATCTTCGCGGCGGGGCCGGCCGGCCGCAGGCTGCTCACGCTCGACCAGCTGAAAGAAGCGAAGAACCTGCTCGTCGCGACCGACGTGAATGCCGTGCCGCCGTCAGGCGTCGAGGGCGTCGGGGTCAACGACAATGCCAAGCCGATCCCGGGCACCAAAGCGGTCGGCATCGGCGCGCTCGCGGTCGGCAACATCAAGTACCGAACCGAGGCCGGCCTGTTCAAAGCAGATGATCAAGTCGAAAAAGCCGCTCTATCTCGACTTCCGGGACGCTTACGCTCTTGCCCAGAAACTTGCCGTCGTGAGAGGCTCGCTGCTGATCGCGGCCGTCTCGGGACGGTCGCTCGCGCAGGCGGCGCGCCGCGCCGGCTTCACGCCGCTGGTCGCCGATTTTTTTGCCGACGCCGATACGCAAGAGGCGGCGCACGCTTGCCGCAAACTGCCCGGCGGCATCAAGCGCGGGTTCCGCTGGCAGACCCTTTATCCCGCGCTCAAGGCGCTGGCCGAGCGCCGCTCCCTCCCCGATCCTCGGTTTCGTCTATGGGTCGGGCTTCGAGGATCGCCCCGAGTTGCTGAGCGCTGATCGCCAAAGCGCTGGCCGCTGCTCGGCACCGACGCCGCCACCGTCGCGCGCCTCAAGGCGCCGGAGCATTTCTTCGCCGACGCTCGACCGCCTCGGCATCGCCGCATCCGCCGACGGCAAGCGAGCCTCCGGCCCGCGGCGGCGCGTGGCTCGCCAAGAAGCGCGGCGGCGCCGGCGGCAGCCATATCGTGCCGAGCCGGCTCGCGAAGGACGCCGCCAATCTCTACTATCAGGAACGCGTCGCGGGACGTGCCGTTTCGGCGCTCTTCGTCGCCAATGGCAGCGGCGCCCGCGTGCTCGGCTTCAGCGAGCAATGGACGGCGCCCCGGCCCTCGAGCCCCTGGCGCTATGGCGGCGCGGTGTCGTCCGGCAACGATCTCCGCTCGGACTGGCGCGGCGCGATGACGGCGGCGGTCATGCGAGCTTGCCCGCGCCTTCGCGATCAAGGGGCTCGCCTCCGCCGATTTCCTGGTGCGCGACGGCGAGCCGCTCCTGCTTGAGATCAACCCGCGCCCCGGCGCGACGCTCGATATCTTCGATCGCGGCGCAACGCCGCTGCTTCGCCTCCATCTGCGAAGCGGTCCGCGAAGGCAAGCTGCCGTCACGCGTGTCGAAATTCGAGGATGCCATGGCCTCGGCGATCGTCTATGCCGAGCGAGGCGGCGCGGCGCCTGCCGGGCATGGTCATGGCCCGAATGGGTCGCCGACCGCCCCAAGCCATCGGAATGGATCGACAAGAACCGTCCGATATGCACTGTGTTGGCCCGCGCCGGCACGGCGGCGGCGAGCCAAACGCTTGGTCGAGGCGCGAAGGTGCAAAATTCTGACATTGTTTCAAAGCGTTAGCAGGGGGAAGACGGTGAACGACACGAGAAGAAATCGCCGCGCGCGCAAGGCAGCGGCGTGGCCGAGCGTCAACGCCAAGGCGGAACCGCTCGTCAAGGCGCTCATCGCTGACGCCGACGCGCTTGCGCGTCGATGTCAGCGAGGGGACGCTCGGCGAATGCCGCATCGATTGCGGCGTGCAGTGCCGTCGGGGGTCTGGAGGCCGGGCGCCGCATCGCCGAGATTTGCCTCGGCGGCCTCGGCGCGCGTGTCGCTCGAGACGACCGACACCGACAGCTCCTGGCCGTTCGTGGTGACCGTGCATACCTCGCAGCCGGTGCTTGCCTGCCTCGGCTCGCAATATGCCGGATGGAGCCTCTCGGCCGAGGACAAGGGCAAGAAATACAGCGTGCTCGGTTCGGGGCCGGCCCGCGCCATCGGTTCCTCGGAGAAGCTGTTCGACGAGCTCGGCTATCGCGACAAGGCGGCAAGCGCCGTGCTCGTGCTCGAAGCCGACCGCCCGCCGCCGCCGGCACTGGTCGAGCAGGTGGCCAAGGCCTGCAAGCTCAAGCCCAACCGCCTCACCTTCGTCTATGCGCCGACCTCGAGCCTCGCCGGCACGGTGCAGATCGCCGCGCGCTGCCTCGAGGTCGCGCTGCACAAGGCGCATGAGCTGCACTTTCCGCTCGACCACATCATCGACGGCATCGCCACCGCGCCGCTGCCGCCGCCGGCGCCCGACTTCATCGCCGCCATGGGACGCACCAATGACGCCATCATCTATGGCGGCCGCGCCCAGCTCTTCGTGTCGAGCGGCGCCAAGGAAGCGAAGGCGCTTGGCCGAGAATTTGCCGAGCCTGAAGTCGAAGGATTACGGCAAGCCCTTCGCCGACATCTTCGCCGCGGTGAAGGGCGATTTCTACGCGATCGACCGCATGCTGTTCAGCCCGGCGATGGTGACGGTGACCTCGCTCAAGACCGGCGAGAGCTTCGAGGGCGGACGCATCGATACGGCCGTGCTGTCGCGCTCCTTCGCCTGAAGCCATGGGCACGCAAAGAGCCAACGACGCCGCCATCGTCATGTTCGGCGATGGCCGCGACTGGCATGGACGAAGCCTCGCGCGCGCCTTCAAGCGGCGCGGCATCACGCCGCTGCTCGCGCCGCTCAACGCCTGCGGCTTCTCGACCGAGACGGCGACCGGGCTTTTCATCCCGGGTCTCGGCGACCGCCTGCCCGAAGGGCGCGTTCGTCCGCTTCGTTCCCGGCGGCAGCTTCGAGGCGGTCACGCTCTATCTCGGCGTGCTGCATGCGCTTCGCGAGCTCGGCGTGACGGTGTGGAACGACGCGCGCGCCATCGAACGCTGCGTCGACAAGTCGACCACGACCTTCTTTCTCCAGCGCGCGGGCCTGCCGACGCCGCGCACCTTCGCCCGGGTCGACCGCGCCGAGGCCGAGGCGATCGCGCGCGCGTCCTCGCCGAGGGGCGGCAAATTGGTGCAGAAGCCGCTGTTCGGCGCCCAAGGCAAGGGCTTGCGCCTGATTTCCTCGCTTGCCGATCTCGCCTCGCCCGAGGAGGTCAACGGGGTCTATTATCTCCAGGAGTTCATAGCCGCCGGCGCAGACAGCACCATCAGGACTGGCGCCTGTTCGTGTGCCGCGGCCGCGTCATCGCCGCCATGATCCGACACGGTTCGAGCTGGATCACCAATATCAAGCAAGGCGCGCGCGCCAAGGCTGCGATCGCGAGCCAGGAGCTTGTCGATCTGGCGCTCAAGGCCGCAGCATGCGTCGGCGCCGACTATGCCGGCGTGGACATCATCCAGGCGCCTGACGGCCGGTTCCTCGTGCTCGAAGTGAACTCGATGCCGGCCTGGAATGGACTTCAACGCGTGAGCCGCGTCCGCATCTCGGACCAGCTGGTCGACGCCTTCCTCGACGCGGCCCTCGCACCCACAAGCCGCGAAGGCCAAGAGGGCGCTTGACCAGGCCGCTCAAGCCGAACGCGATCGCCCGAAGCCTTCCTCGACGCCTGCCTTGCCGAACTCGACGCGCTGAAGCCCGGAAACGTGCACCGCTTCGGCGACGGCCACGGCATGACGGTAGCCGATTTCGCCGCAAGCGCCGAAGCGGCGGCTCCGCTCATCGGCCGCAAAGGCGTCGGCGTCGGCGAGCGCATCCGGCTTGCGGCCGCGGCGACGCAGCGCGCCGTCGGGCAGAACACCAATCTCGGCATCATCCTGCTCGCAGCACCGCTTGCCGCGGCGGCTCTCGATCGGCACGGCGGCGACCTCGCGACCAAGGCTTCGCCTCGTCCTGCAAGATCTCACCGTCGACGACGCGCGCGAGGCCTACCGTGCCATCCGCGCGATCGAAGCCCGGCGGTTTGGGCGAGGCGCCTCGACACGATGTCGCCTCCGAGCCCGAGGTGACCTTGCTCGAGGCCATGCGCGCGGCCGAGGCGCGCGACCGCATCGCCTGGAACTACGCCCACGACTTCGCCGATATTTTCGAGCTCGGCCGCAAATGGCTGGCGCAAGGGCGCGAGCGCTGGGGCGACGGGCCTTGGGCGGTGACGCGCGTCTATCTCGGCTTCCTCGCCCATCTCCCCGATACCCTGATCGAGCGAAAATTCGGCGACGCGGAGCGCGGCCCTGGTGCGCGAGGAGGCCGCGCCCGATCGAGGCCGGCTTCAAGGAAAGCCAGGCACCGGAAACCATGATCGCGCCCCTCATGGCGTTCGACCGGGCGCTCAAGGAGCGCGGGCTGAACCCCGGCACTTCGGCCGATCTGACCGTGGCGACGCTGTTCGCGGCCGCGCTCGAACCGCCCGACTGTAGGGCCGGAAATCCGCGCCCGGTGCCGGCAATAATCGACTTGCCGATCCTTCCGCCCCCGGCTTATCTTCTCCCCGCCGAGCTTCTCATCAGGAGTTGCGGACGGAGGCACTTAGTCAAGCTACTTTCGTCGGCTTGCGGTGGCGGCTATTACCGTCAGCGCCCGCTTATTGGTTCGTGTCGTGTCAGCCCATTAGGGAGAGGGTTTCATGCCCAAAATCAGTGGTACTTGTGTCGGCGAGTTGCTTGTCGGTGACGGCAACGAGGTCGCTCATGTCGATTTGCTTCTCGGTCCGCGCGGCGGTGCCGTCGAAGCGGCGTTCTGCAATGCGTTGACCAACAACAAAGACGGCTTCACCACCCTGCTGGCGGTGATTGCGCCGAACCTGCTCTGCAAGCCCCCAACGATCCTCTACAACAAGGTCACGATCAAGGACGCGCGCCAGGCGGTGCAGATGTTCGGCCCGGCACAATATGCCGTCGCCAAGGCCGTGGCCAACTCCGTCGCCGAAGGCGTGATCCCCGCCAACGAAGCCGACGATCTCTTCGTCACCGTCGGCGTGTTCATTCACTGGGAAGCCAAGGACGACAAGAAGATCCAGGACTTCAACTATCGCGCCACCAAGGAAGCCATCGCCCGCGCCGTCAAGGGCGAGCCGAAGGCCTCCGAGGTCACCGCGAAGAAGGACGCCGCGCACCATCCGTTCGCTGCCGGTTGAAAAGGAGAACCCCCAGGTCGGGGGCAACCCGGCACATCAGCTGGTCCGGGCCCGATTCGGCGGTGGCTCCAAAAGCTGGGTTTCTGACGAACAAGCGCGCGCAGCGCTCGAGGCTACGATCGCCGCTCTCGCAAGAGGGCGGCGATCTCTTTTTGCGTGAGCGTCTCTCGTGTGCAGCGCCGTCGCCAGCAGCGCACCGCGCGCGCCGGCCGCGGCAATGGCGGCAAGATCGTTCGCGTTCCTGATCGCCCCCTGCCGCGAAGATCGAACGGCCAGCGGCCATCGCGACGAGCGATTCGAGCCCATCCGACGTCGGGGCCTTGTTCGGCGCCGACGCGGCCGAGATGCATGGCGATGACACGGCCCGGCCACAGCGCGGGATCGTCGAACAGTGCGCCTGGACCTCTTTGTCCGGCTGAATCGAAATCGAGCGACAGCACGACGATCTCGCCGAACGCCGCTTGGAGTCTCCCGCCAATCCTCGACTGCCGCAAGAGCTCTCGCTGCCGATCACCAGCGTCGCGCCAAGCGGCAACCAGAAGGCGCAATCGGCCACGCCTGGAGAAACCGGCATCGATCCAGACCGTGACATCGGGAAGAGCGTAGGAGAGGCCGCGCACGAGCTCGAAATTCGAGCCGGCGCCCGTGATCGCATCGAGGTCGGCGACATAGAGAACGGGCGAGCCGGTGACGGCAAGGAGCCCGTGCGCAATCGTCAAGGGATCGTCGGCCGCACCGAACGGACTTGCGACCGGGCGATAATCGGCGCGAGCTCCCCCCTTGGCATGGACGACGATGCCGTCCTTCAGGTCGAGCGCCGGTATGACTGCGAAATCGCTCGTGCTGCCCATGTCAGACACCTATGACAACAAGCTTGCCAGGACGTATAGCGGTGGCGGCAATGGAAAATTCGACCTCGGTGATCGGCTGGGACCTCGGCGGCGCCAATCTCAAGCTTGCCCACATCGAGACGCGGCGGGCCCTCGAGGTGGCGCTGATCCCCTGCCCGCTCCGGCAAGACGCGAGCAAGTTCGATGCGGCGCTCGCCGAGGCGCTTCCGCTTTGTCCAACGGGGAGCCGTCCATGCCGTCACCATGACGGGTGAACTCTCGGACGTGTTTTCCGATCGTGCTCGCGGGGTGGCCTATCTCGTCGAGATGATGCGGAACAGCACGGATGGAGAGGCAATTTTCTATGGCGGGCAGGGCGGGCTTTCTTCACGACATGGGTGCCGTCGAGCACGCGCTCGACGTGGCTTCGTCCAACTGGCATGCGAGCGCGACTTTGGTCGCGCAATTTTTTCCCGATGCGTTGCTCGTCGATGCGGGCACCACGACGACGGACCTTGTTCCGCTCAAGGGCGGGGCGGTCGCGGCGCGCGGCTATTCCGACGCCGAGCGGCTGGCCGAGGGCGAGCTTGTCTATACCGGCGTGGTGCGCACGCCGGTGATGGCGGTAGCGCGAACGGCGCCGTTCAAGGGGCGCATGCAGGGCGTCGCCGCAGAGCGCTTCGCGACCATGGCCGACGTGTGGCGTCTGCTCGGTGCGCTTCCCGCGGGCGCCGATCCCTACCCGACGCCCGATCTCAAGGGAAAGAGCACGCAGGAAAGCGCCGCCAGGCTCGCCCGCATGCTCGGCCGCGACGCAACCGCGGCCGATCTGCTCGCTTACGTCGATCTCGCGCGCTATTTCGCCGATTGCCAGCTTGCCGAGATCGAGGCCGCGGCGCTTGACGCTCGCTCTCCCGCGAGGGCCTGACGCCCGACGCGCCGGTGATCGGCGCCGGCTGCGGGCGCTTCATCGCGCGGCATGTCGCGGCCGCGCCTTGGCCGCCGCTACCACGATTTCGCCGACCTGATCGATTGCGCGCCCAAGCGCGCGCGACATGGCGGCGGCGTGCGCGCCCGCCGTCGCCGTCGGGCTGCTCGCCGCGCACGAGCTCATTGTCGATGGGTGAGGACGATCGAGGTGAGCGCGACGCCGCGCGCCCACCTCGAGGCCAGGATCTAACGGCCGGCGACGGCGTGGTACAGCCACAGCACGACGATGGCGCCGATGGTCGCGACGATCATGCTCCAGATGTTGAAGCCGGTGATGCCGGTCGCGCCGAGCGCGGTGAACAGGAAGCCGCCGACCACCGCGCCGACGATGCCGAGCACGATGTCGAGCAACAGGCCCTGGCCGGAGCCCACGTAAATCTTGCTGGCGATGAAGCCGGCGATCAGACCCAAGACAATCCAGGCAATGATCCCCATGAAGGACCCTCTCTTGGCTGAACTCGGTTGAGTGTCGATACGCCGCTAGGACATTAGCCGCATTACCTCTTGCCGCGTCGGAAGTCGACCGTCAGGGGTAAGCTTATCCACCACATTTGGCAGCATACGCGCCAATTCCGTCACGACTTGATCGCGCGACAGCCCGGTGCGGCGGGACAAGTTCGTCGACGACGTCGCCGCCGAGCGCCACGGAAACCTGGTCGGGAGCGACGTTCTTGTTCTTGCCGGTGCCGACCCAGGAGTTCGATCGCATCGCCGAGTCCCTTCTGCTGGAACTGCTTGATGAGGCCGCCAAGCCCATCGAGGATGCTGCCGGGCGTCGGGCGACGATTGCGGGCGCGGATTCGGGCAGCTCTGGGCGCCTCGGCAGGCGCGGTGTCTTGTTTCTTGCCGCCGCCGAAATAGCGGGAGGCGAGGAGCGCGAGCAAAGCGATGATGAGCGGCTTCGCGACGCTGCCGCCCGGCACCGCGGGGCCACCGTCTGATCCGAAGATGTTCTGGGCCATTTTGACCTCCTGTTTAGCACGTTACACAAACGCCTGACCCCCCGGATCGTTGCGCCATTGCCGGCAGCGGCGAAATTGTATCACTGACTAGGGCGGCCTGATCTTCGTGTCAAGCAAGGCCTCGGGCAAATTTGAGTAAAAGAGGAGCAAGCGACAGATGGGGACTTGGGTGCTTCGCGTTCCGACGCTCGTGGTGGTTGTTGTCGCCGGCAGCCTTGGATTTGGTGGCACGGCGCATGAGGCCGAGGCTTCGCCGCCACTGACCGCGTTCACATCGGTTGCGACGCCAACGCCGGTCGCCGAGGCCGGCTGGCGCCGTCAATGGCGCCGTCAAGGCGAATCTGTCGTGGTCGTCCCCGATGCCGGGGTCGCGGTCGATACCGATGTCGAGATCGACGTCGATGAGGGAGCGCCCGCCGCTGTGATTGTCCTGCCGCCACCCCGTCCCGCAAGTTGCGGCCAGTATCGCTATTGGAACGGCGACCGCTGCGTCGACGCACGCTACAACAATCCCTATCTCGGACCGAGATAGAAGCCGACGCTTCCCCTCTTGAGGGAGAGGGAAATCTTGTGAGCGTCGGCGAGCAAGTCTTGCGGCGAACGTATCCCGCTCTCCCCTTGGGGAGAGCAGCGGCGCAGCCGGTAGGGGTCAGCGCGCGACGCCCGGGTCAGCGGCTCCGCCGGCCCTCTCCCACGAGGGGAGAGGGAAACATCGCAGCGCCGCTACTGCGGTTGCCGCGAGCGAGCGTCATCCTGAGGTGCGAGCCGGAGCGAGCCTCGAAGGATGACGGGCTCGCGGTGCGTCCTTCGACGGTCGCTGCACGGCCCGCCTCAGCTGACGATTGAGGAGATGGGGAAATTCAACCAGGCGGTGTTTGCTTGTAGTGGTCCTCGATCTTCTCGACCAGGAGCCGCCAGGCTTCGTGCTCGCGCGGGCCGGCGGTCTTCTCCACCGCGATCTGCAGATACCCCAGTTCGCGCTCGATCTTCTCGCGCGGCAGCATATGCAGGCGGCTCGCGAGGATGGCGGCCTCGATCACCGCGCCCTGGGCCCGGTTGAAGCCCTTGAACGGGGCGTGGCTTGCCTCATGCACGACGCGGCAATGGAAGCGCGGCCTCTGCTCGTCCTCCTCGACCTGGCCGACCGCAAGCTCGGCATGGGAGAGCGCGCCTTCGAGCACGGCGCCCGGGACATGCGTCGAAGGCCGCGTCGGCCAGTCTTTCCGTCCCGCCAGGCAACCGGCGAAGACAAGAACATCGTCGGTGAAATTGGCGACCGCGTAGGGTGTGACGCCGAGATTGTCGAGCGTGGCCGAGGGCCGGAACGGCGCGATGATCCAACCGCCCTCCTCGGCGATGAGACCGAGCGGGGCGATATGGACCTTGCCCTCTTCGTTGAGGGTGGTGACGATGCATTCCCGGATCATCGGCATGTTGGGCTAACTCTCGCTATCAGGAGGCTTCCCGCTTCCGCTTGGCGATCAGCGTATGCCCGGCTTCCTTGAGCCTTGTCTCGTCGTCGACCGGCGCGTCGGCGGCAACGCCCCAATCGAGCGGCTCGTCCTGCGCGTAGCGCTTGGCCAGCCTGAAAGCGATTTCGGCCTTGGCGAGTTCGGCGCCGAGATAGAAGGCGTGCGCCCCGTCCTTCTCCACGCCGAGCTTGGGGAACAGATCGAGGGCAGTCTTGCGCCAGGTGATGGCCGTCGCGGTTATAGACGTGGATGCCGTCCTCGGCGATCTCGATGCGGAAATTCCTGTCGCGCACCTCGCGCGCGGCTGCTGACGATCTCGTCCGGCGTTTGCGGGAACGGCCGCCGCGCATGCACGGTCAGCAGGCCCGTCGGCGTAGTCCTTCGGCAGGTCATGATCGGCGCGGCTCGCATACATGATGCGGCGCGCAAGGTCGTGCTCCTCGACGGTGCGGCGGGTGTGCGGGCTCACCTGCACCACCAGCACGTTCCTGATATGCAGCTCCGAGGCGATGCCGAGCAGCACCGCGGTGATGCCGGTGGTGTCGGCGTCGGTCAGCTCGGTGAGGTTGCCCGTGCCCATCAGCATCTCGGCATCTGGGCGCTCGCGCCTGACTTCGGCGTAGCGCTCGAGCGACTGCATGAAGCCGAAATTGATGGGATCGAGCACGGGATCGACGAGATATTTGCGGCCCTTGGCGTCGAGCGCATCCATGGCGCGGTAGAGCGAGGCCATGTCGCCGTGCTCCTTGGGGATGAGCACGGGGATCGAGGCGACCTCATCGGCGATGTGCGAGGGTGGACTCGTTGAGGCTCAGCAGGAAATCGGCGCCGGCCTTGCCGCCGCGCCTCAGCTCGTCGGGGTCGGCGGAATCGACGCTCACCTTGTAGCCCTTCAGTCCTTGAGCGCCGCGATGGCGTCTTCGAGATGGGGAAAGGGCGTATCGGGAAGGCAGCCGAGGTCGATCACGTCGGCGCCGCGCTTCCGCGTAGCCTCGCGCGCGCTTCACGATCGCCTCGACCGGTGAGCGCCGAGGCATCGACGATCTCGGCGAAGATCTGGATGTCGTATTTGGTCATGTCGGAGGCCTTCCGCGCGCGGCCGAAATAGACGGGGATGTCCTTGAGCTCGTCGGGCCCGCGCAGGAACGGCACGCCGAAGCGTTCGCCCAAGCGGTCGAGATCGGCGCGGCAGCGGCCGGGCAGCATGACCTTGTCGGCGTCGACGGGCTTGGGCAGCCGCCGGTCGATGATGTCCTCGGTCATCAGCGCCGCGACCTTGACGCCGATATCGAGCACCTTCCAGTCGAAGCCTCCCTGTCATGGCTTCGAGCACGGCTTCGAGCCGGGGCCGCGCCAGATGTCCGGTCAGGAACAGGATGTTCTCGGCCATGATGCGTTTCGCGCCATTTCGTCTTGCCGTTCTAACCCGCTCTTCGCGCCGCGTCATGCCCGTGAACGCGACGCGAGAAATAGTTCTGCAAATCCCACCCTTCGATGGGGAGGGCGACTGGGAGGTTCACCCCCTCACCCTGGTGCAAGCCGTCATCCTGAGGCGCGACCTGCCTGCGCGAAGCCGGGGCTTCGCTCCGGCGAAGGCAGGGCGGAGCGAGCCTCGAAGGATGACGGTTTCGCTGCATCCTTCGAGCGCCGCTTCGCGGCCGCCTCAGGACGGCGATTGAGAGCCGCGGAGCAGATTGAGCGGAGCGAAAGCTGAGCGTGTGGGGCGGGAAAAGTGCCGCGCCCCCCACCCGGCGCGCAGCAGCGCGCCGACCTCCCCACAAGGGGGAGGTTTGAAGGGGTTGGCTTAAGCGATCGCGGCGGCCAAGCCTCCGGCCTCTGGGTCGTCGGCGGCGAGCGAGGCGGCGAAGGCCCTCTGGTCGCCGCGGCCGAGCAGGAACGCCGGCACGCCGGCATCCCTCAGCATCGACGGAAAGGCGGCATCGACGATGCCGCTTCGCGCAAGCTCCGCGGCATCCGCTTTTGTCCCCTGGCGCGGCATGGATTTGATCAGATAGCAGCGTGCGGCGCCGATCCTGGCGGCAAGCCATAGCGCAAGACTGTCGGAAGTGAGGCGCCAGGATTCCTCGACGTCGCTTCGCCCGGCAATCAAGCGCGTAAGGCGCCCAGACGGCCACGTGCCCGCCTCCGATCGCAGCGCGAAGCTCGGCCTCGGTCGTGCCGACGACAAAGCCTTGCCGCAAACCCGCAACGGCCCAGGCCAGCTGATCCATGGCGAGCAGCGCCATGCGGTGCGCCGTGGCGGTCGCCGAAGCCGAGCCCGGCTTGGCAGGCGCGCACCTCATCGGCCAAAGCCCCTCCCCCGGGCACCACGACGATGGGACACGGCGCGGCGGCAATGGCATCGAGCCAGGCGGCAAGCTCGCCCGAGCGGATGACGCTGCCGCCGAGCTTGACGACGACCAGGCCCGCGTCACCGCCGGCGGGCGCAGGTTCGGCATGCGCGCGCAAGGCCTTGGCCCGCCATCGTCTAGTCGCTTCCCTTGACGCGCACGATCTCGACGCCGACGGCGCCCGGCTCCTTGTCGAGCTTCTCGATCTTCACCGTGACTCGCGCGGCGCGGGGATGGGCGAGGCAACGCCCCGCCACCTCCTCGGCCAGGGTCTCGACCAGGTTGATATGCCCGCGGGCGACGATGTCCTTGATGCCTTCGATGATCGTGTCGTAGTCGAAGGCGCGGCCGATATCGTCGTCGATCGCCCGGTTTGCCGGCGTCAGATCGACATCGACCGAGAAACGCACGCGCTGGGTCGACACCCTTCTCATGGGTATAGACCCCGATTTCGACATCGAGCACGAGATCGTGGATGAACACGCGGTCGGGGACCAGCGCTTCGGCCGGCACGACGCCGGGTGCTACCCGCCTCAATTTCGGTTCGGCCATGAGCAGGGCTCCTTGCGGCGCGATCCATCTCGGCGCGCCATCCCTAGCATAAAGCGTGTGGGGCAAGATCCGGCAAGTTCGCCTCGCGCATAACGCCTCGCTCTTTCGGGATCAGCGCCCTGATGGCCGGCGAGCCGCACCGGATCGAGGGACTGGTCCCGCTTGCCGTCGCGGCAAAGCGCGCCGCGAAAGCCGAGCAGGTCGGGACCGAGTGCAAGGAGTTCCGGCACGTGGCTGCGCCTTCAGCGATCCGGCAAGGCCGATCGTCAAGCCTCGCGCCCGCGCGGCGTGCGTGAAAGCGGCGAGCCTCTCGGGGGAGATCAGGTCAGGCAGCGAGCCCTCGCCTTTGCCCACCGTATCGAGCATGACGCCGGCGGCTCCGATCCGTGCCGCAATTCCGATCGCGTCGAACTCCGGCAAGGCATCGGCGAACAAAACCACGATGAGGCGGGTCCGGGCCGCAAGCGTCTGCGAGCAGGTTGAAGCAACGTTCGCCGTCGCCTCCCGGAAAGAGACCGAGCTTGACGTAGTCGACGCCGCGCGCCGCCGTCGTCAGCACCGCGGCGCGAACAGCATCCCCTTCGAGCGGCAGGTCGCCGATGGTGGCGCTGACCGGCACGCGGCGAGCGACCGCTCTGACGCAAGCGGCGATGGTCTTCGGCGCGAGAGCGCCGAGGGCGCCCCTGCCGGGATCTTTGAGGTCGACGATGTCGGCGCCGGCGCCGATCGCCATCTCGGCTTCGGCGGCATCGCGCACGCTTGCCAGGAACAGGGTCATCCGTCTGCGTTATCCGGCGAGAAACGCGGGGGCGCCATCAGCGGAACAGCCAATTGAACATGCCGCTGCTTCCGCCGCCGCCGCCACCGCGGCGCGCGGCGCGCCTGCTCTCGGGCGGCGCACCGCCGGGCCGCTCGAAGCCCCAAAAATCGTCGCGCGGCGGCGCTTTCTGCCTCACCTTGCGGAGCTGAATCTCGTTGGCGTTCCCGTCGGGATCGGTCACCACCACGGAGACGGCCTGCCAGTTCCATTGGGCCGTCGCCTCGCCCCAGGCATGGGGCTCGACGGAGACGACCTTGTTGGCGCGGGTATCGACGATGGCGACATATTCGAGGCTGGTTGCTGCGCCGTCGCCGAAGTCGCCGGCGTAGTATTTCAACAGGCCGATGCCCGTGAGCGCGTCCTTCAGCAGCTTCCATTCCAGGATCTTCGGCGTGCCGGTGCCGAACATCTCGAGCTCGGTCCTGAGCGCGGGGTATTTCGGATTGCTGGCGATGTAGCGTCCGGGCTGCGGCTCCTTGATCACCCAACCGGCGACCGCTTCGCCCAGGACGCGCCCCTCTTCGGCCGGCACCTCCTGCTTCAGACGCTCGAGCGCCTCGCGGCTCTCGGTCTGGAACGGGTCTTGGGCAAGGCGCGAGCGGTAGTCGGCAATCGCTTCGTCGGGGCGCTGGCAAGGCCTCGTAGATATTCCCTCTGACCCTCAGCGCGAAGGGTCGCGTCGCCGCAAGCTGGAGCGCCTGGTTCACGTCATACAGCGCGTTATACAGCGCATCGTCATTGGCCTCGGCTTGAAGTCTCGCCGAGGCGCGCATGGCGTAAGCCCGCACGTTCTGGGGCTCGAGCTCGATGGCGCGGTTGAGATCGCCGATTGCATCGTCGAAGCGCCGCGCCTGGATGAACACCATGGCACGCTCGATATAGGCATCGACCAGATCGGGCTTCGCCTCGATCACCTTGTTCAGGTCGTCCAGGGCGAAATTGAGCTTCTTGTCGCCGGTATGGGCGCGGGCGCGCAGGAAGAGAATGTCGGGATTGGGCACGTCGGGTTCGAGGGTCAGGACCTGGGTGGCGTCGGCCACCGCTTCACGGTACATGCCGAGCGCGAGATAGGCGTCGGCGCGGTGGCGATAGGCCGCCACGTATTTCGGGTTGAGGCCGATGGCGCGGCTCAGGTCGCGCACCGCGGCGTGATAGCGCTTGAGTTCGGCATGGGCCATGCCCCGCCCGTTGAACGGCACCGCGCTCTGCGGCATCAGCTCCACGGCCTTGCGAAAATCCTGAAAGGCGAGATTGTGCTGGCCGAGCGCCACGCGGGCGTTGCCACGGTTGTTGTAAGCGGCGCCGTAATTGGGCGAAAGCGCGATGGCCCGGTCGAAGTCCTTCACCGCCTCGTCGGGATGGCCCAAATCCATGAGCGCGTTGCCGCGATTGTTGTAGACGGCGGAGTTCTCCGGCGAGAGCTGGATCGACTTGTTGAAGTCGTCGATCGCCTCCTTGGTCTGGTTCAGGCGCCACTTGGCGACGCCGCGATCGCTATAGATGCTCGCCTCGATGAAATCGGCGATCTCCGGCGCGGCAAGCGCCTCGTCATAGGAGGCGATCGCCTTGTCGTATTGCCCGCGCATGAGCGCCGCAGCCCCCTCGCGGGCGCGCAACAGGGTCACGTCCTCGGCCATGGCGGTGATGGCGCGTGTCTGCGGCGAGAAAGCCCGCAAGCAGCCAGCCAGTCCTCACGCGCGAAGCGTCTCATGGTGACGATCAAGCAGCCTTCCCCCGGAGCATCTGCTCCATGTCTCTCATAAGGCCGGAGTGTGTCAATAAACGGGTCACCAAGCGTCTCGGGCCGAACAGAGATCGGGCCCAATCCCCAACTTTTAGACGATCCTTGAAGTCCGCGAAGCACCTTCGGCAACATTTCCGGCAGGTCCTCGGCGATCAGGCCGGGGCCGAAGTCGATGGCCGCCGCCCCATGCAGCCACACGGCGGCGCTCGCCGCCTCGAAGGCCGGCATGCGCTTGGGCGAGGAGCCCGAGAATCATGCCGGCGAGCACGTCGCCGGTCCCGGCGGTCGCAAGATACGGACTGGTGGTGGCGTTGATCGAGGCGGTTCCGCCGGGGGCCGCGACCACGGTATCGGCGCCCTTCAGCACGACGATGGCGCCCGCGCGGGAGGCCGCCTACCGCGCCCGCTCGAGTTTGGGAACGGCGGCCAGGTCGCCGAACAGGCGCGCGAACTCTCCGTCATGAGGCGTGAGCACGACCGGCGCGGCGCGCGCGGCGATGGCGGCAAAGAGCGGAGCGCGGATCTTCGGCGAAAGAGGTGAGCGCGTCGGCGTCGAGCACGATCGCGGCGTCGGAGCGAAGCGCCGCTGAGACCATTTCCTTGGTGCGCTCGCCGACCCCCACGCCGGGGCCGATCAAGACGGCGTTCTTGCGCCGGTCGGCGAGAAGGCTTGCCAGTCCGCGGGCATCGTCGGCCTCGCGCACCATGATGGCGGTCAGCTGCGCGGCATTGACTTCAAGCGCGTCGCGGGGCGAGGCGACCGTGACAAGCCCGGCGCCGATGCGGAGCGCGCCGCGCGCGCGCGAGCCGTGCGGCCCCGGTGCTATAGACCGGCCCCGACACGACGACGGCGTGCCCGCGCGCATATTTGTGGCTCTCAGGCTGCGGCCAGGGAAACTTCGCGAGCCAGAGCGCCGGCTCGTTGGCGAAGGTCTTGGGCGCGATCGCGGCGAGCACGCTCGCCGGAATCCCGATATCGGCGACGCTCATCTCCCCGCAATTGGTCCGTCCCGGCAAGAGGAGATGGCCCGGCTTCAGGCGAAAGAACGTCACGGTCGCGGTGGCGCGAATGGCCGCGCCCCTCACCTCGCCGGTCGTGCCGTCGATGCCGCTCGGCACGTCGACGGCAATGACGGGAAGATTCGACGCGTTGACGCTCTCGATCAGACGCGGCAAGCTTGCCCTCGACCGGACGGGCGAGCCCGGCGCCGAACAGGCGCGTCGACCACGACATCGGCACCGGCGAGCAGGCCGGGGCCAAGCGGCTCTCGTGCCCCGGTGTAGCGTCTTGGCCATGGCGGCGGCGTCTGCGGGCAGGCGCGCCTCGTCGCCGTCGAAGCCGAGCCTGACCTTGTAGCCCCGCTCTTCGAGGTGGCGCGCGGCGACGAAACCGTCGCCGCCGTTATTGCCGGGACCGCACAAGACGACGACGCTCTCGTGGTCGGGAAAGCGGCGGCCGACCTCCTCGGCGACGGCGCGGCCGGCATTCTCCATGAGGGTCGCGCCGGTCACGCCGCCCTCGATGGCGAGACGGTCGGCGCGCCCCATCTCCTCAGCGGTCAGAAGCTCGATCATCGTTCATCCGTGAGGCGTGAGCGCTTCTGTCGAGCAAGGGCGACAAGAAGACGTCCAAGACATAGGCTTGCAAATCTGCTTAATTCTTATGCATACAGCCTAAGTCTTGAGCAGCCATCAATTTCCCGCCGCCGCCGATCCGCCCCAACTCGCCACAAAGTCTTGAAATGTAAAGAAAAAACTTGCCTCTTGAGGATTGGCATAGGGCGTGCTTTGGCTGGTCGGCAGTCTAGCGAGATCACGGACGGAAGCGCGCGGCTAAGCGCCCTTTTGCGTCCATGGGAGGTGCAGCGAAACAATGAAAAAGATCGAAGCAATCATCAAGCCGTTCAAGCTCGATGAGGTGAAGGAGGCCCTGCAGGAGATCGGTCTCCAGGGCATCACGGTGACCGAGGCCAAAGGCTTCGGACGCCAGAAGGGCCACACCGAGCTCTATCGCGGCGCCGAATATGTCGTCGACTTTCTGCCCAAGGTGAAGCTCGAGCTCGTGCTCGGCGACAACATGGTGGAGAAGGCGATCGACGCCATTATCGCCTCGGCCAAGACCGGCCGCATCGGCGACGGCAAGATTTTCGTATCGAATGTGGAAGAGGCCGTGCGCATCCGCACCGGCGAGACGGGAAACGACGCCATCTGAGGAGGATGGCTGAGCCTAAGGCCGGCGCGGCGCGGGCCGGAGCGAGTTTCCGCCGCCAAACGCAAAAGGGCGGCATCTCATCACGCCAATGACAGGGGAGTACGATGGCAGACGCTAAGAGTGTGACGAAGAAGATCAAGGACGACGAAATCAAGTTCGTGGATCTGCGCTTCACCGATCCGCGCGGAAAGATGCAGCACGTCACCATGGACGCAAAGATCATGGACGAGGAGGCGTTCACCGACGGCATCATGTTCGACGGGTCCTCGATCGCGGGCTGGAAGGTGATCAACGAGTTCGGACATGAAGCTCATGCCCGATCCGACCTCGGCGGTGATCGACCCGTTCTTCGCCAGAGCACGCTTGCCATCTTCTGCGACGTGCTCGAACCCTTGACCAACGAGCCTTACGAGCGCGATCCGCGCTCGATCGCCGGCAAGGCGCAGGCCTATTTGAAGCAGACCGGCGTCGGCGACACCGCGGTGTTCGGGCCGGAGGCCGAGTTCTTCGTGTTCGACGACGTCCGCTTCGCCGCCGAGCCGTTCAATTGCGGCTACAAGATCGACTCGATGGAGCTGCCGACCAATACCGACACCGAATATGAGATGGGCAATCTCGGCCACCGGCCGCGCACCAAGGGCGGCTATTTCCCGGTGCCGCCGGTCGAACTCGGCGCAAGACCTCCGCTCGGAGATGCTGTCGGTGATGGCCGACATGGGCGTCGTCACCGAGAAGCATCACCACGAGGTGGGCGCCGCCCAGCACGAGCTCGGCATCAAGTTCGGGCCGCTGGTGAAGACCGCCGACGCCATGCAGATCTACAAATACGTCATCCACCAGGTGGCGCAGGCCTACGGCAAGACCGCCTGCTTCATGCCGAAGCCGGTCTTTGGCGACAACGGCTCGGGCATGCACACCCACCAATCGATCTGGAAGGGCTCGACCCCGGTGTTCGCCGGCGACAAATATGCCGATCTGTCGGATACCGCGCTGCACTACATCGCCGGCATCCTGAAGCACGCCAAGGCGCTGAACGCCTTCACCAACCCGACCACCAACTCCTATAAGCGTCTGGTGCCGGGCTACGAGGCGCCGGTGCTGCTCGCCTATTCCTCGCGCAACCGCTCGGCCTCATGCCGCATTCCGCTCGGCTCGGGACCGAAGGCCAAACGCGTCGAGGTGCGCTTCCCCGATCCCGCCGCCAATCCCTATCTCGCCTTCGCCGCCATGCTCATGGCCGGCCTCGACGGGATCGAGAACAAGCTCAATCCCGGCGATCCGATCGACAAGAACCTCTACGACCTGCCGCCGGAGGAACTCGAGAAGGTGCCGACGGTGTGCGGCTCGCTGCGTCAGGCCTGCGAGGAGCTCGACAAGGACCGCGCCTTCCTCAAGAAGGGCAACGTCTTCACCGACGACGCGATCGACTCCTATCTCGAACTCAAGATGGAAGAGGTGGAGCGGTTCGAGATGTTCCCCCATCCGATCGAGTTCGACATGTACTACAGCGTGTGACGAAGGCTTCGATCCACAAAAAGTTGGGGCGGCCACTCACATGGGCGACCGCCCCACTTTTGAGCCCGGCCTGCCGAACCTTGTCCGCGTTCCCCCGTCGACGCGGCAGCAAGGTTCCCGCCAGGCTCCCCCAAATTCGCGCGCTTACATCAGACAGTACACCGCGTAGAGCAGCCCTCCGCCAAGAATGGTGTAGATCCACGGCTTGTGTTCCTGGTACCAGCCGTCGACCATGGACGGCCGCCCGAAGATCAAGAAGCGGCCGAGCGATAACGTGATGAGCGTGGCGATGGCGGCCAGGAGCCAGAAGGCGAAGTCGCGCTCAGACCCGGCCTGGCCCGTACCGGCGAGAAGCCATCGGCTGTTGTTCGCGCCGACGGTGATGAGGGCCCAGATCGAGGCCGCTCCAAGCGCCGCCAAGATGGCGTAACGGATCACCATGACACTTACTCCGCCGCTTTGAGACGAATTTTAGCGGCCGCCCGTAAAGAAACGGGAAAGCGGTAGGCTTAAGGGTGCGTTAACGCGGCTGAAGGGCCGAGCGGTGTGCCGCCCTATGGCGAACAGGCGATGGTCGCCACGCCATGGCTCAGGCCGCCTTCCACTTGATGGAGCAGCCGATCGAGGCGATCTGCTCGCGGGGGCCCTGCCCGGTCAGCGCAATCTGCTTCATGGCTTCGAACAGATCGCGGCGGACGCTCGCGGGCGCGGCCTCTTTGCGGCTTTCATCGAGGCGTCCGCGATATTGCAGCTCGAGCTCGGCGTTGAAGCCGAAGAAGTCCGGCGTGCAGGCGGCGTCGTAGGCCCGCGCGACCTCCTGGCTCTCGTCGTAGAGATAGGGAAAGGTGAAGCCATGCTCCGCCGCGAAGCGCTTCATGTTGACGAACGAATCCTCAGGGTAATGCACGGCATCGTTCGACGAGATGGCGACGGCGTTCACGCCGAGCCCGCGCAGCTCGTTGGCATCGCGCACGATGCGGTCGATCACCGCCTTCACATAAGGGCAGTGATTGCAGATGAACATGACCAGCGTGCCGTTCGGCCCCTTCAGCGCGTCGAGGCTGTAGGTCTTGCCGTCGACGCCGGAAAGGCGAAACGCGGGCGCCTTCCAGCCGAAATCGCAAATCGGGGTCTCTGCCGCCATCGTGCCGTTCCGTTTCGCAAATCTGTCACGGTGCGGCTCTAATCTCCGCCGCCCGATCGCAACCCAAGTAAGGCATATGGCGAAAACCGACGGCTTCTGCAACAGGGCCGAGGCCTATGAGGCCCATGACAATGTGCCGCTAAGCCCGGCGCAAGGCGACGCCATCGGCGACGTCATCTTGCGGCGCTACAGCCGGCGCGAGGTGATGCGCGGCACGCTCGGAGCGGCCGCCGCCGCTTCGCTGTTCGGACCGGCGCTGCTCGCTAGGTCGCGCGGCTCGCGCCGTCGACGCCGCCGATCGCTTCGCCTTCGCGGAGATCGCCGCCGGCGTCGACGGCACCCACCATGTCGCCGAGGGATATCGGGCCGACGTGCTGCTCCGATGGGGCGATCCGCTGTTTCCCGACTCGCCTGCCCTTCGATCCGTTGCGGCAGAGCGCCGCGGCGCAGTTGAAGCAGTTCGGTTACAACAACGACTACATCGCCTTCTTCCCGCTCGACGAACAGCGGCCGGCGCGGCCTTCTCTGCGTCAATCACGAATATACCAACGAGGAGGTCATGTTCCCCGGCATCGCCCGCCAGGACTTGATCTGCTTTCCCGACATGACGGCCGAGCTGGTCGCGATCGAAATGGCGGCCCATGGCGTCACCATCGTCGAGATCGCGCAGGGCGAGGATGGGTGGCGCCCCGTGCTCGACAGCACCTACAACCGCCGCATCAGCCCCGCCAACACGGCGATGACCGTCGATGGACCGGCGGCCGGTCATGAGCGGATGAAGACGAGCGCCGATCCGTCGGGCCGGAACATCCTCGGCACGCTCAACAATTGCGCCGGAGGGGTCACGCCGTGGGGCACCTATCTCACCGCCGAGGAAAATTTCCACGGCTATTTCTGGAGCGAACTCTGCGCGCAAGGCGGCAAGCCGCCGGCGGGCCTCGGCGGCGCTCAGGCCAAGAGCTATGAGCGCTACGGCGTGCCGGGCCTGTGGCAGGCCTGGGGCAAGTTCGTCGACCGCTTCAATGTCGACAAGGAGCCGAACGAGCCGAACCGCTTCGGCTGGATCGTCGAGATCGATCCGTTCGATCCGCATTCGGTGCCGGTGAAGCACACCGCGCTCGGCCGCTTCCGCCACGAAGGCGCCGAGTGCATCCTCAACAAGGATGGCCGCGTCGTCGTCTATTGCGGCGACGATGCCCGCTTCGACTATGTCTATCGCTTCGTCTCCGACGGAAGATACGATCCCGACGATCGCGCCGCGAATATGCGGCTCCTGTCGGAAGGAACGCTGTCGGTCGCGCGATTCGACGCCGACGGCAGCGTCACTTGGCTGCCGCTCGTGTTCGGACAAGGCCCGCTCACGCCGGAGAACGGATTTGCGCGACCAAGGCGACGTGGTCATCGATGCGCGCATCGCCGCCGACCTGCTCGGCGCCACCCGCATGGACCGGCCCGAGGACGTGCAGCCCAATCCGGTCACCGGCCGCGTCTATGTGATCCTGACCAACAACAAGGATCGCGAAGCCGGACAAGAGGACGCCGCCAATCCGCGGGCCGAGAACGTGTTCGGCCACATCATCGAGATGACGCCCGCCCGACGGCGACCATGCCGCCGATAGCTTCGCCTGGGATGCTTGGTGCGCTGCGGCGATCCCTCGGTGGCCGAGGTCGGCGCGCTGTGGAATCCGGCAACGTCCGACAATGGCTGGTTCGCCTGCCCCGACAATGCCGCGGTCGATGCGCAAGGCCGGCTCTGGATCTCGACCGACCAGGGCGATCCCTGGCCGACCGGACGCGCCGACGGCCTCTATGCGCTGGAGACCGAAGGCGCGCGGCGGCGCACGGCCAAGCTGTTCTTCCGCGGCCCGGTCGGCGCGGAGTTGTGCGGCCCCTGCTTCACGCCGGACCAGGAGACGCTGTTCGTCGCCGTGCAGCACCCGGGGACCGACGCCACCGACCGCTACAAGGGCTTCGAGCGGGCTTCGACCTTCGCCGACCCTGCCACGCGCTGGCCGGACTTCGATCCGAACATGCCGCCAAGGCCGTCGGTGCTCGCCATCACCAAGATCGGCGGCGGCAAGATCGGCTGAGGAGTTCGGCCGGTCTCCTCGCTCTTGAAAAAGCCGCGGGCGCGTGCGAGCTAGACGTCGTTCCCTGTGCAGTGAGATTCGTGGAGCCCCTGGTGTCGAAAAGACCCATGCGCAAAGCCGCCACATCGCGCGACCTGTTCGCCAAGCTCGATGACGAGCCGAGAAGAGGCCGATCAAGCCCGGCAAGCAGCCCGCGCGCGGCCGGTCCTCGTCCCGCGCCGAGGAGGCCTATACCGCCGCCGATATCGAGGTGCTGGAAGGGCTCGAGCCGGTGCGCCGGCGCCCCGGCATGTATATCGGCGGCACCGACGAGAAGGCGATGCACCACCTCTTCGCCGAGGTGCTCGACAACGCCATGGACGAGGCGGTGGCGGGCCACGCCGATCATATCGGGGTCGCGCTCGAGGCGGACGGCTTCCTCACCGTGACCGATAACGGCCGCGGCATCCCGGTCGATCCGCACCCGAAATTCAAGAAGAAGTCCGCGCTCGAAATCATCATGACCACGCTGCATGCGGGCGGGAAGTTCAACTCCAAGGTCTATGAGACGAGCGGCGGGCTGCACGGCGTCGGCGTCTCGGTCGCCAACGCGCTGTCGGAGACGATGGAAGTCGAGGTGGCGCGCGGCCAGAAGCTCTATCGCCAGAGCTATACGCGGGGGAAGCCCGACGGCCCGTTGAAGAGCCTCGGCGCGGTCAAGAACCGCCGCGGCACGCGCGTCCGCTTCAGGCCCGACCCCAAGATCTTCGGCAAGGGCGCCGCCTTCAAGCCGGCGCGGCTGTTCCGCATGGCGCGCTCGAAGGCCTATCTCTTCCGCGGCGTCGAAATCCGATGGTCGTGCGCCAAGGCGCTGCTCGCCGGCGACAGCGAGACGCCCGAGAGCGCCGTGTTTCACTTCCCGGGCGGGCTCAAGGACTTCCTGGCGAGCCGCATCGAAGGCCAGGAGACCGTCACCAAGGACGTGTTCGCGGGACGGATCGAGAAGACCGAAGGCTCCGGCTCGGTCGAATGGGCGATCGCCTGGATCGCCAGCGACGACGGCTTCCTGAGCTCCTATTGCAACACCGTGCCGACGCCGGACGGCGGGACGCATGAAGCGGGACTGCGCGCGGCGCTCACCAAGAGCTTGCGCGGCTATGGCGAGCTCACCGGCCATAAGCGCGTCGGCCAGGTGACGGCCGACGACGTGCTCGGCACGGCGGCCGCCATGCTCTCGGTGTTCATCCGCGAGCCCGAGTTCCAGGGCCAGACCAAGGACAGGCTGGCGAGCCCCGAGGCCGCCCGCATCGTCGAGAGCGGCCTGCGCGACGCCTTCGACCATTGGCTGACCGGAAACCCGTCCCAGGCGAACCGTCTGCTCGATTGGGTGGTCGACCGCTCCGAAGAGCGTCTCCGCCGCAGGAAGGAAAAGGAGATCGGCCGGCAGACGGCGACGCGGCGCTTGCGGCTTCCCGGCAAGCTCGCCGATTGCGCCGTGAGCGGCGCGCAAGGCACGGAGATCTTCATCGTCGAAGGCGACTCGGCCGGAGGCTCGGCCAAGCAGGCGCGCGACCGGGCGACCCAGGCCGTGCTGCCGCTCCGCGGCAAGATCCTCAACGTGGCGAGCGCAAGCTCGACCAAGCTCGCCGACAACCAGCTGCTGAGCGACCTGATCCAGGCACTCGGCTGCGGCACCGGCTCCCGCTATCGCGAGGAGGATTTGCGCTACGAGAAGGTCGTGGTCATGACCGACGCCGATGTCGACGGCGCCCATATCGCCTCGCTGCTCATCACCTTCTTCTACCGCGAGATGCGCGGGCTGATCGAGGGCGGTCATCTCTATCTCGCCGTGCCGCCGCTCTATCGCTTGAGCCAGGGCGCCAAGATCTTCTACGCCCGCGACGACGCGCATAAGGACGAATTGATGCGCAAGGAGTTCAACGGCAAGGGCAAGGTCGACGTTTCACGCTTCAAAGGCTTGGGCGAGATGATGCCGAGGCAGCTCAAGGAAACGACCATGGACCCAAAGGCGCGCATGCTGCTCAGGGTCGAGATCGCCGACGACGACAAGAGCACGGGCAAGCTGGTCGATCAGCTGATGGGCAACAAGCCCGAGGCGCGCTTCCGCTTCATTCAGGAGCGCGCCGCGTTCGCCAAGCCGGACGAGCTGGATATTTGAGCGTCAGTCCGCGATGACAGAGCGCATCATCGTGGGCGCCTGAGCGTACAACCCAAGGACGCCGTTGTGGACGAGCCTGGATCCACTTCGAAGACTCTCTTTGATCGAGCCGGCCTCAGTCCACTCGGCCGCGTCTCTAACTGCGGCTATTGACCCATAGCTGACTTCATTCGTTTACC